>NZ_CP063656.1:665000-1865000 GCF_015209725.1 Lysobacter ciconiae
TTTTGTATAATGGGTCAGCGACTTACAGTTCGTGGCAAGCTTAACCGTATAGGGGAGGCGAAGGGAAACCGAGTCTGAATAGGGCGCATAGTCGCGGGCTGTAGACCCGAAACCGGGTGATCTAGTCATGCCCAGGGTGAAGGTACCGTAACAGGTACTGGAGGCCCGAACCCACTCCCGTTGCAAAGGTAGGGGATGAGGTGTGATTAGGAGTGAAAAGCTAATCGAACCCGGAGATAGCTGGTTCTCCTCGAAAGCTATTTAGGTAGCGCCTCGGACGAATACTGCTGGGGGTAGAGCACTGTTATGGCTAGGGGGTCATTGCGACTTACCAACCCATGGCAAACTCCGAATACCAGCACGTACTATCCGGGAGACACACGGCGGGTGCTAACGTCCGTCGTGAAAAGGGAAACAACCCAGACCCACAGCTAAGGTCCCCAATCAGTGCTGAGTGGAAAACGATGTGGAAAGGCACAGACAGCCAGGAGGTTGGCTTAGAAGCAGCCATCCTTTAAAGAAAGCGTAATAGCTCACTGGTCGAGTCGGTCTGCGCGGAAGATTTAACGGGGCTAAGCATTGAACCGAAGCTTGGGGTGCATACTTTGTATGCGCGGTAGAGGAGCGTTCCGTAAGCCGTTGAAGGTGGATTGAGAAGTCTGCTGGAGGTATCGGAAGTGCGAATGCTGACATGAGTAACGATAATGCGGGTGAAAAACCCGCACGCCGAAAGCCCAAGGTTTCCTTGCGCAATGTTAATCAACGCAGGGTGAGTCGGCCCCTAAGGCGAGGCAGAAATGCGTAGTCGATGGGAAGCAGGTTAATATTCCTGCACCTCGCGTAAGTGCGATGGAGGGACGGAGAAGGTTAGGTATACCGGGCGTTGGTTGTCCCGGGGAAAGCAGGTAGGCGGATCCCTTAGGCAAATCCGGGGGGTCATTAACGCCGAGCAGCGAGACCAGTCCATTAGGACGAAGTTACCGATACCACGCTTCCAGGAAAAGCTCCTAAGCTTCAGCTTACGCAGACCGTACCGTAAACCGACACAGGTGGGCAGGATGAGAATTCTCAGGCGCTTGAGAGAACTCGGGTGAAGGAACTAGGCAACATGGCACCGTAACTTCGGGAGAAGGTGCACCCCTGATGGTGGCTCATGCGAGCTATAGCTGTCGGGGGTCGCAGTAACCAGGCCGCTGCGACTGTTTATCAAAAACACAGCACTCTGCAAACACGAAAGTGGACGTATAGGGTGTGACGCCTGCCCGGTGCTGGAAGGTTAATTGATGGGGTCAGCCGCAAGGCGAAGCTCTTGATCGAAGCCCCAGTAAACGGCGGCCGTAACTATAACGGTCCTAAGGTAGCGAAATTCCTTGTCGGGTAAGTTCCGACCTGCACGAATGGCGTAACGATGGCGGCGCTGTCTCCACCCGAGACTCAGTGAAATTGAAATCGCTGTGAAGATGCAGCGTTCCCGTGGCAAGACGGAAAGACCCCGTGAACCTTTACTATAGCTTTACACTGAACGTTGAGTTCGTCTGTGTAGGATAGGTGGGAGGCTGTGAAACCAGGACGCTAGTCTTGGTGGAGCCAACCTTGAAATACCACCCTGACGTGCTTGACGTTCTAACCTAGGTCCGTTATCCGGATCGGGGACCGTGTATGGTGGGTAGTTTGACTGGGGCGGTCTCCTCCCAAAGTGTAACGGAGGAGCTCGAAGGTACGCTCAGCGCGGTCGGACATCGCGCACTGTGTGCAAAGGCATAAGCGTGCTTGACTGCAAGATCGACGGATCAAGCAGGTAGGAAACTAGGACTTAGTGATCCGGTGGTTCTGTATGGAAGGGCCATCGCTCAACGGATAAAAGGTACTCCGGGGATAACAGGCTGATACCGCCCAAGAGTTCATATCGACGGCGGTGTTTGGCACCTCGATGTCGGCTCATCACATCCTGGGGCTGTAGTCGGTCCCAAGGGTATGGCTGTTCGCCATTTAAAGTGGTACGCGAGCTGGGTTCAGAACGTCGTGAGACAGTTCGGTCCCTATCTGCCATGGGCGTTGGAGATTTGAGAGGGGCTGCTCCTAGTACGAGAGGACCGGAGTGGACGAACCTCTGGTGTTCCGGTTGTCACGCCAGTGGCATTGCCGGGTAGCTATGTTCGGAAGCGATAACCGCTGAAAGCATCTAAGCGGGAAGCGCGCCTCAAGATGAGATCTCCCGGGAGCTTGACTCCCCTGAAGGAACCATCAAGACCAGGTGGTTGATAGGCAGGGTGTGTAAGTACAGCAATGTATTGAGCTAACCTGTACTAATGATCCGTGTGGCTTGACCATATAACCTCAAGTGGCCTTGGACTCGACGATACGTCGACGACATTCCAGACCAAAACACTCACTCGCTACGTCCCACCCTATGCAAGCTGGCGCACCCGTGCGCTGCTTCACCCCCTTGCCCAGTGACAATAGCTGTGTGGCACCACCCGATCCCATCCCGAACTCGGAAGTGAAACGCACACGCGCCGATGGTAGTGTGGCTTAAGCCATGCAAGAGTAGGTCATCGCTGGGCATTTACACCAAACGCCGGATCCCGCAAGGGTCCGGCGTTTTTCTTTGGGCGCGAAACTCAGGCGGTGCGCCAAACCTGGGCGGAACTCAGGCGGAACTCGTGCGGAACGCGCGCGCGCGGTTACGCCACCGCCAGGGCAGCTTGTGCCAGCAGGGTGATCACGCACGCCAGGCCGATGAACCAGACGAATGCTATGCGGCTCAAGCGGCGCATTACGTACAGGCAAAAGAAAGGCGCCGTAGCAGGGTTGCTGGGCGCCATCTCTATCGCTTGCTGAAACTCAGAGGATTTGGGGCGGCTCGCCACCGACAATCACGATGTCTGCAGGGCGCCGCGCGAAGAGTCCTACCGCGACCACGCCGGGTATCTGGTTGAGGGCGCTCTCAAGCGCGACCGGGTCGGTGATCGACATTCCGTGGATGTCGAGAATCAGGTTGCCGTTGTCGGTAACCACGCCGCGCTCGTTGGCGTCCTGGCGCCACACAGGCTGGGCCCGTGTCATGGCGAGTATTTCCCTGGCGACCAGACTGCGCGCCATCGGGATAACCTCGACCGGGAGCGGAAACCTGCCGAGCACATCGACCTGCTTGCTGGGGTCGACGATGCAGACAAACCTCGCGCTGGCTTCGGCGATGATCTTCTCGCGGGTGAGGGCGCCGCCGCCGCCCTTGATGAGTCTTTTGTGCGGGTCGCACTCATCAGCTCCGTCGACGTACAGCGCGAGCGGGCCCGTCGCGTTGAGGTCGTGGATCTCGATCCCTGCGGATCGCAGCAGCTCGGAGCTCTGTTCGGAGCTCGATACCGCCCCCTTGATGCGGTCCCTCATGCGGCCGAGTGCTTCGATGAAGTGGGCGACGGTCGAGCCGGTGCCGACCCCGATGATGGAGCCCGCTTCGACGTACTCGATGGCCTTTTCTGCGGCGAGCCGTTTGGCTGAAGTCATTGCTGCTTACTCGAGGGAGAGGAGGAATTCGTACTGGTCGGACGCGACAGGGAAGACGGAGAGGCGGTTGCCCCTGCGGATCAGCGCAAATTCCTCTCCCAGCTCTTCGGCGTGTGCCTTGATCTCCTCCAGCGGGATGACCCGGCGGAGTTTGCGTTCGAAGCGGATGTCGACCAGTTGCCAGCGAGGCTCTTCCCGCGTCGCCTTGGGGTCGTAATAGTGCGAGTCCGGGTCGAACTGGCTTTCATCGGGGTATGCGGTGCTGGCAACGCTTGCGATGCCCGCAATACCCGGAACCTTGGTGTTGGAGTGGTAGAACAGGACACCATCGCCGACCTTCATCCCGTCACGCATGAAGTTCCGTGCCTGGTAGTTGCGCACGCCGTCCCATGGTTCGGTGCCGACGCGTTCAAGGTCATCAATGGAGAAGGCGTCCGGCTCGGACTTCATGAGCCAGTAACGACGTCGTTTGCTCATCGGTGACTCCGGTGTGGGTCCGTCTCGTCAGGATCGCCACGGTGGTTGAAGGTTCGCGTTGCCGTTTCCGTGCACACCGCGTCAAGCGGCACGTCCCAGGCGGCGGTGGCGATGGCGTCCTGTTGCTGCAATTGGAACGCCGCCCCGACCAACCACGGTGCGGGACCTTCGTTCTTGCGGAACGCGAAGCTGCGATCGTACCAGCCTGCTCCCATGCCGAGCCGGGCCCCATGCAGGTCGAACGCAACCAACGGAACGACGACAAGCGCCATTGCCTGCGGACGCAGGAGGCCGCCTCGCGAAACATCGGGCTCGGGAATGCCGTAGCGGTTGGTTACCAGAGGGTCGCCCGGGCGCCAGGGCGCGAAGCCGAGGTGTTCCCCGTCAAGCACCGGAAGGCAGTAGATGCACTGGCCGGGTAGCTGGAGTTGCCATGCGTGCAGAGCGATTTCGCCGTCCATCGCCCAGTAGCCGGCGACGTACCCGGACTGCGGCGCGAAAGGGAGCGCGAGCAGGTTGGCGGCCAGCGCGTCGGCGGCGGCGACGCGTAGCGCGGGCGCCAGATTGCGGCGCTGCTGCCGAAGCCGGTCGCGCAGTTGGCGACGACGGGCCGCGAATTCATCGGTCATCCTGCAGAAATCCGTTTGATGCGGGCACCGGACCCATGCGCGATCGAGCTGCTGGAACGGTCTTCACCAGCACCGTCGGCAGGCCTTCTTGCCAATTGTAAACTTGCCAATTGGAAGCAGGCCAATGGACACAGGACGGGTCCGTTGCCGAAAAAGAGATCCTCCGCCGATGACGATGCGCGCGAAACGACCTTGAACCCGGGGTTCAAGTGGGAACGCTTGTGGGCCTTCGGGCTTTCCGCTACCAGGGCGGACTTGCACTCCGGACTTCCGTTGCATCCCCGCGGTCGCAATTAAGGGCCAAGGCGAATGTTTGCGCACGCTGTCGTCCACAGCAGAGGACGAGGAGCAAGTATAGCGCGGCAGAGCGGCAACGGCCCACCGCGAAGCGGGCGTTGTTCAGGCGGCAGGGTCGTTGAAGAGCCCGTCCAGCTTGCGGTTGAGCTCGCCGACGCTGCGCGATAGCGTTTTCTCGCGCTGGTCGCTCTCCATCCGCAGCTGCTCCAGGTCGTGCGCAAGGTTCAGCGCCGCCAGCACCGCGACCCGATCAAGGGCGGCCATGCGGTTGCCGCCACGGATCTCACGCATCTTGCCGTCCAGCATGCGCGCGGCCGCGAGCAGGCTGTCGCGCTCTTCTGGCAGGCAGCCCACCGTGTATTCGCGGTCGAGCAGCCGGATGTTGACCGGTTGGGCGCTGCTCATGTGTGTTGCTCCAGCGACTTGAGGCGGACGATCATGCCTTCCACGCGCGACCTCGCCTGTTCGTTTTTGGCGAGCAGGGCGGCGCGTTCGGCGGAGAGTGTTTCCTGTTGCTGGCGCAGGCTGCGGTTCTCGTCCTGGAGACGGCGCATGCGTTCGGCCAGCAGATCCATTCGATCGAGCAGGGCTTGCATCTCGTTGAGCAATTCGGCGCGATCCATCAACGCACGATAGGCAGCGCTCGACAGGCGGTCAAGGAGCGAGAGCGGCCGACGCTCAGGAAGCAGTCGTCTCTGCCCAGGAGCGCGCCTGCACGAACTGTGCAATCGACTCGGCCGGCATCGGCTCGGCAAGCCAGTAGCCCTGGATCTCGTCGCAGCGGTGGTCGCGCAGCCATTGCGCCTGGGACGCGGTCTCCACGCCTTCCGCCACCACGGTCAGGCCCAGCGAGTGCCCCATGGCAATGATGGTGGTGGTAATCGCGGCGTCGTCGGTGTCCCGGGGGAGGTCGTCAATGAACTCCTTGTCGATTTTCAGCATCGTGATGGGCAGTCGTTTGAGGTAGGACAGTGACGAATAGCCGGTGCCGAAATCATCGATGGCGAGGTTGACGCCCAGGCGCCGGAACTGCTGCAGGGAGACCGAGGATTCCGCCGGGTTGTCCATCAGCACGCTTTCGGTGAGCTCCAGCTCAAGGCGGTTGGCCGGGATGCCCGTTTGCGCCAGCACGCGCTCCACCACCTGCGGGAAATCGCCACGCAGCAGTTGCAGCGAAGAGACGTTCACCGCGATGGGGATGTCCATCAGTCCGGCCGAACGCCAGGTGGCGAGGGCGCGGCAGGCCTCCCGAAGCGCCCATTGGCCAATCTCCAGGATCATTCCGTTCTCTTCGGTCAGCGGAATGAACTGGGTGGGGTGGATCTGCCCGTGTTCGGGACTGTGCCAGCGCAGCAATGCCTCGACCCCGGCGATGTGGCCGCCGTTCAGCGAGAGCCGCGGCTGATACACCATCGACAATTCATTGCGATCCAGCACGGTGCGCAACGCGGCCGACAGCGTGGCGCGGCGCTGCACGTCGAGGTCCATGGCTGCGTCGTAGCGCATCGAGGTCCGCCGTCCGACCGCCTTGGCCCGGTACATCGCCGTGTCGGCATGGCGGATCAGCTCGCTGGCGATGCGGGCGTCGTCGGGGTAGACGCTGACCCCGATGGACGGCGAGATGATGGCTTCCTGCCGGTCGCCGTAGGTCACCGGCGCCTCGAATGCGGCGATCAGGCGCTGCGTGGCGTCGCTGATCTGTGCGTCAGTCTCGACATTTTCCAGGACCAGCATGAATTCGTCGCCGCTCAGTCGGGCTGCCGTCTGGTGCGGTCCGGCGAAGGCGTGCAGGCGGGTGGCGACCGCGCGCAGGATCAGGTCACCGACGCCGTGCCCGAGCGAGTCATTGATGTCCTTGAACCGGTCCAGGTCGATGAACAACACGCCGATCCTGCTTTGCGCGGCGCGGGCGCGGACGATCGCAGCGGCGATGCGCTCCAGTAGCAATGTCCGGTTGGGCAAGCCGGTCAGCGGGTCGTAGTTGGCCAGGTAGCGGAGCTCCTGCTCGGCGCGCTTCTTCTCGGTGATGTCGCTCAGCACCGCGATGTAGTGGCTGCGCCGTCCGTCGCGTTCGCCCACCGAGCTGATCCGCAGCAGGCACAGGAACTCGTCGCCGTTGCGGCGCCGCATCCACAACTCGCCCGACCAGCGGCCGTCGCGCAGCAGGTCGTGGCGAAGCCGCCGGTGATACTCGATGTCCTGGCGACTGCTGTCGAGAACACTGGTGGAGCGGTCGAGCACGTCGTCCGGCTCGTGCCCGGTGATGCGGGTAAAGGCGGGGTTGACGGAAATGAATTGAAAGTCGCGATCGAAAACGGCTACCGCCTCGTCCATGTTGCGAAGCACTTCGGTCGCAACCCGCCGTTCGTGTTCCGCGCTGCGCTTCTCGGTGACCGTGCGCACGGTGCCGGCAACACGCAAAGGCCGTCCGTCCGGCCCCCATTCCACGACGCGGCCGCGAGCGCGGACCCAGCACCAGCTGCTTTCCTCGGCGCGCCGGGTGCGGTACTCGCTGGCAAACACCGGCGTGGTGCCGCGCAGATGCTGGCGCAGCGCTTCCTGCACCTGCGCCAGGTCATCGCCGTGGATCGTGAGTTCGTCCAGCCGGTAGCGCTCCACCTTCAGCTCGGGCTCGTCCTGGGGATTGGTGGTTACGCGCGTGTGGTGCAGCTCCTCGGCACTGAGGTCGTAGTCCCAGAACTCCTCGCCCGACGCCCACAGCGCCAGCATCAGCCGCTCGTCGCGCTCGCGGATTCGGTTTGCCCAGAGTCGGGTTTCGCGTCCGCGCAGCCGGACGTAGCCCACCAGTGCGACCCCGGTGATCAGTACCAGCAGGGCGATGACGCTCAGACCCAGCGGACTGCGCCACAGGCCTGCAGCGAGGCCGGGGGCGGGCGTCGGAATCACGGTCGTCTGGCTGCTGCGGGCGACCGATTGGGTACGGGTGGACGACGCTGCCGGCTGCGCATGCAGATCGTTGCGCGCCGTGCTTGCCATCCCCGGGGCGTCGCTGCTGAAGGGCAGGGAGGGGTCGGGGCCACCGGGCGCGCCCGCACGGGTGCACGGAGCGGTCATGATCAGGAGAACGCCCAGCAGCAGGCCCATTTGCAAGCGAAGGCCGGTGCGCAGGTCAGCGCTTGGGCGCGCACCGGCGACCGCACGCGAGCGGCTGGAAAGTGTGGCGCTGGCGGGCACTTGCGGCAGCACTTCAGCATCGCTCCGGGATCAATCGAGCCCAGTGTAGGCATGCGCGTAGGGACGGAACAAGCTCGTCGCCGTGCGCCTTGATAAACTGGGGCGCCTCATCCTGGTGCCTGTTCATGTCGAGCGAACCGATCTCCGGATTGCCAACCATTTCCGCCGTGGACGCGCAGATGGGGCGTCTGTCGCTGCCCACCGGCGCATCCGAATTGCACGGCTCGCTGTGTGGCTGGCTCGCCGGTGGCGGCAGCGCGCAGGCCGACTGGCTGGCCAGGGTAATGGCCGACGATGACATCGCCATGCCCGAGACGGGCAGTGCGCTGGACGAGCTGCGCACCGCATCCGCGGCCCAGCTGGCGGACCGCAGTTTCGATTTCGAACTGCTGCTGCCCGATGCGGATGCGTCCCTGGCCGAGCGCAGCGGCGCCGTGTTTGACTGGTGTCGCGGATTCCTGGGCGGCTTCGGTCTGGCGGCGGGCGCGCAACCGCCGCTGTCGGCGGAAAGTCTTGAAGCCCTGGCTGATCTGGCCAAGCTGGCCGGTGCACAGGCCCAGGACGACGGCGATGAAGAGGACGAAGCGGCGCTGGTCGAGATCGAGGAGTTCGTGCGCGTGGCGGTCCTGCTGCTGCACGGCGATTGCGTGCTCGGCGCGCAGCACCGGCAAAGGTTGAACTGAGTTGGGCGCAGCCCTCTCCATGCCGCCGGCAGCCTATGCGCGACGCCGCCGTCAGCTGATGGGAGTCGCCGGCGACGACTCGATCCTGATCCTGCCGGCAGCGCTGGAGCGGATCCGCAACCGCGACACCCACTATCCCTACCGGCAGGACTCCGACCTGCTTTACCTCACCGGTTTTCCCGAGCCCGAGGCAGTGCTGGTGCTGGTGCCAGGACGCGCCCACGGCGAGTGCATCCTGTTCTGCCGCGAGCGCGACCCGGACCGCGAGGCCTGGGACGGTCCGCGATTCGGTCCTGAGGGTGCGGTGGATGCGTTCGGCCTGGATGACGCGTACCCGATCACCGACCTGGACGACATCCTGCCCAGCCTGCTGGAAGGGCGCTCGCGGGTGTATTACCACTTCGGCCGCGATGCGGAGTTCGACCTCAAGCTGATCGGCTGGGTGAACCGCGTGCGCGCGATGATGAAGATGGGCAACAAGCCGCCGCACGAGTTCCTCGAGCTGGGCCACGTGCTGGATGAGTTGCGCCTGTTCAAGGATCGCGACGAGCTGCGGATGATGCAGCGCTCCGCCGATATCACCGTCGCCGCGCATCAGGCGGCGATGCGCGCGATCCGCTCCGGCATGTTCGAGTACGAATTGCAGGCCGAGCTGGAGCGGGTGTTCCGCGCCAACGACGCCGTGCCGGCCTACAGCAGCATCGTCGGCGCGGGCGCCAACGCGTGCGTGCTGCATTACGTGGCGAACAACGGGCCGGTCAACGACGGCGACCTGGTGCTGATCGACGCGGGCGCGGAATACCGCGGCTACGCCGCCGACATCACCCGCACATTCCCCGTCAGTGGCCGCTTCAGCAAGGAGCAACGCCTGTTGCATGACCTGGTTGGCGCTGCCCATGCCGCTGCGCTCGCCGGGGCGCTGCCGGGCATGCCCTACGAAGCCGGCCACCTGGCCGCGACCGAGGTGTTGACCGAGGGGCTGCTGAGCCTGGGTCTGCTGAAGGGGACGCTGGAGCAGAACCTGGCCGAAGGCAGCTGCCGGCGCTTCTTCCCGCACAAGACCGGCCACTGGATCGGCCTGGACGTGCACGACGTGGGCGACTACCGCATCGAGGGCGAATCGCGCCTGCTCGAGCCCGGCATGGTGTTCACCATCGAGCCGGGGCTTTACGTGCGTGCTGACGACACCAGCGTCGCGCCGCGCTGGCGGGGAATCGGCATCCGCACCGAAGACGATGTCGCCGTGACCCGGACCGGGCACAAGGTCCTGACGTGCAAGCTGGCGCGCAGCGCGGACGAGATTGAGGCCTTCATGGCGGAGGGTTGAACTCCGCCCGAGGGCCTCGCCGCTCCGCGCCGCTTATCCGCCCTGCGCGGTGAACTCATTCCGGGTCAGGTTGATCGGGGCGCCATCGGTGCAGACCACGTCGTCCTCGATCCGCACGCCGCCAAACGGGCGGAACTCGTCGATCCGGTCCCAGTTGAGCGATCCGGCCTGCTCGCCGTTGCGGATCTCGTCGAGCAGCATGTCGATGATGTAAACGCCCGGTTCGATGGTCATTACCATGCCCGGCTCCAGCGTCCGCGTGCTGCGCAGGAACGGTTGCCCGTCCGGACGCGGGATCACGCCGCCGGCGTCGGATTCGGCGAAGCCGGCGACGTCATGCACCTGCAGGCCGATGCCGTGGCCGATGCCGTGGGGGAAGAAGGCGTTGCTGACGCCGGTCTCCAGCGCCGCCTCGGGCGACATGTCGATCAGCCCGAAGTCCTTGAGTACGCCGGCGAGCTTGAGGTGCGCGCCCAGGTGCAGTTCGCGGTAGTCGAAACCGGCGCGGACTTCATCGCACATCTGCCGCTGGGCGACGTCGACCGCGTCGATCAGTGCCTGGAACTCGCTGTCGCGATCGGCCGCGTAGGTGCGCGTGATGTCACTGGCGTAGCCGCCGAAGCTGCCGCCGGCGTCGATCAGGAAGCTGCGGATCTCCTCCGGCGGCGTGGTCGCCAGTTCCGTGTAATGGAGTACCGCGGCGTGCTCGTTGAGGGCGACGATGTTGTGGTACGGCAGCTCGTTGGCGTCCTGGCAAGCGGCAATGCAGTACGCCATGTGGATGTCGAACTCGCTGGCACCGCTGCGGAAGGCCGCCTCGGCCGCCCGGTGGGCGCGCACGCCGATCCGCGTCGCCTCGCGCATCGTGCCGATCTCGTAGTCGGTCTTGAAGGCGCGGTGGTACTCCAGATAGTTGACGACCGCCGCCGGGTTGTCGGGCAGGTAGTCGCCCAGCGCGCTGGCGGCCTCGCCGAGGATCGCGCAGCGCGCAGCGTTGGCGGGCAGGTGCTGCAGCGCCTCTTCGGGTTTGCGGATGATCACGATGTCGAACTGCTCGACCCAGTAGCCCGACGGTGTCTGCGGGACCACGTGCCAGTAGTCGAAGGGCTGCAGATACACCAGCTTGGGTTTGTTGCCGGGGGTGAACACCAGCCAGCTGCCCGGGCTGCGGGTCAGCGGGGCCCACGCCTTGAACTGGGGATTCACCGCGTAGGGATAGTCGCGGTCGTCGAACACCTGGTAGTGCACCGTGCCGCTGGGTACCACGAGGTGGTCGAAGCCGCCGCGCTCCAGGGCGATCGTGCTGCGGCGCACGAGTTCTGCCACGTGCTGCGGATAGGCCTGCGCAAGCTCGGAAATTGCCATGTCGATCCTCTTTGGGGGAGTCCGACAAGTCTGACTGATTCGCCGCCTTGGCACAGCGGCGGTCAGTCGCCGAACGGGATGATGCCGCGCCGCCGCACCCGGCAGACGCAGTGGAGACGGCCGGTCAGGGCGAACTGGCCAGCCAGTCGCGCAGGCGCTGGCGACCGGGCTCGGGCAGGTTGATGAAGCGGAAGCCCGCCCAGGATTTGCCGGCGGCACCTGCGTCCTCCTGCCAGAGCAGATGGACACCGACCTCGACCTGGCCGCCGCCGGTGGGAGCCGCGCCGCCTGACGGTTGGCTGCCTGCAAGCGTGAAGCGCACCTGGTAAAGGGCGTCCTCCACCAGCGGCGTGCTGGCCAGCAGCAGCATCCCGGTTTCCGAGACGTTGCCTAGCTGTCCAATGACGCGCTCGCTCATGCTGTCGATGACCTCGACGATGCCCGAGACCGGGCGACGCCGACGACGGCGGGCGTCGCTGCCCGTCGCGGCACCGGCGCCCGGACCGCGCTCGGCCGGCCGTGGCGGTGAAGCGCTCATTTCGTCACCCCGTTGTTGGATGAGCTGCGGCCGAAGCTGCGCAGCCTCGCCAGCGCCGACTGCCATGCACGATCAACCAGGCTGGAGTGATCGTCGGCGGGAACGATCCTCGCCTCGCCGCTGGAGATCAGCCGGGCGATCTGGTCCAGTGTCTCCCGGCCCCGCTGGTCCTCGATACGCTGCCCCCTGTGGTTGAGCAGCAGCACCCGCCCGGTGGTGGGACTGAACCATGCCAGTCGCTGGCGCACGCTGTCGCCGTTGCGGTTGATCGTGAATTCGATGGTCGTGCCGAACGCCACGCTGCGCAGATGGCCGAAGCATTCTTCCTCGCGCGCGCTGCGTGGCTCGAGCGCGGGCAGCGGAGGAATCTCGTTGGCGCCCAGGCGTGCGCGCGCCTTCAGCTTCAACGCCAGCTCGGTGCGCGAAGCCGGGTCGTCTGCATCGTCGTCGGCGGCCAGCAGGCGTCCGGCGATCGCGCCCGCCTCATCGCCCTGATAGCCGACCAGGCCGAGCGCCTCGGTGACCCGCGGTTGCAGCGCTTCGGGTGCCGGCTCGCCACGGTTGGCGGCGATGATGCGGGAGGTCGCCTCCACATGGTCGCGCCATTCCGGCGAGTCCTCGCCATGGCGCAACAGGACCAGGCTGAGGACATCGGTCCACGCCTGCTCCAGCAGGGTGGCCAGGAACCGCGGAACCGCGGCGTCGCCGATCGCGTCCTTGATCGCCGACGCCGCCTGCTGTTTCGCGCGCTCCAGCTTGTCGCGACCGCGGGCCGCTTCGATCTGCCGGCGCTGGGCCGCCTCGGCCTTGCGCTCCAGCGCTTCCAGCTGGGCGGCGAGCGTTTCCTGCGCGGCGGCGAACACTTCCGCCTCACCGTCGTAGTGGTCGACGACATGGCTGACCGTCTCATGCAGCAGGTCATCCAGGCGCGCGTCGGAGGCCGACTCGCTGTCCTCCAGCCACTGCGAGCCCGCCTCGGCGATGGACTCCAGCAATTGCCGCGCCGGGTGCTGCTTACGCACGAAGAAGCCGCGGTCCTGCAGGGCAACGCGGAGCAGCGGAACCTGCAGCCGCTCCAGCTGCGCGGCGGCCCGGCTGCCCTGGCGCAGCTGACGACCGACCTCGCTGTAGAGCAGACCGAACAGCTCGAAGGTTTCCTCATCGTGCGCGGCAAGGTGGGCAACGCGTCCGCGCGCCTGCCGATGGTGTTCAAGCAGCTCATGCCGTACCTGCGCCGGATTGCAGGGGGCCGTCGCCCCTTCGGCGGACTGCAACTCGCCCAGCGAGGCATCCAGCTCGTCCGTGGCGAGGATGTCCGTCGTGGCGGCGCTGCCGAGCGCGACGCCCGGCCGTGCTGCCGCCAGCAACTCCTGGAGCTCGGCAAGGGCCTGCATTTCACTGGCGGTGTCGACGGTGCCAAAGGTCGGCTGATGCCGGTGGGACCGATCCTCATCGAATCGACCGCTTACCTGCTGGAACGCGCCTGGCGACGGATTGCCGGTACCGGTCGTGCGGTCGGGATCGTTGTCTGCATTCGCTGTCGTCGGTCTCGCGCCTTCCTCGAGCGTGGTTTCCGGCGCGCTTTCCGGCGTCGGCGGTCCGGCACGCCGGGCTCCGTTGTCACGGCGGACGCGGGTGGGCACAAACTCCAGGCCGGGCAGCACGTTGGCCTTGTCCAGCAGCGTGTTCATCGCTTCCACCAGCGACGGATAGCCGGTCATCATCTGGCGGTCGAACAGTTTGTACAGGTGCAGCCGCGTTTCCACTTCGCCCGAGATGGATGCCGCCACCCGCGCCACCATCGTGCCCACGGCGCGCGGCCCCACTGGCAGGTCCGTCGCGGCGAACGCCGGACGCCCGCCGAGCACTGCCATGCGATGGCAAAGCAGCAGCATCGGCAGGCGCGCGCGTGCCTCATGACGCCGCGATATCGCGGTGAGTGCGTTGATCTCCGCGATTTCCGTGTGCTTGACCAGGCGCAGGCTGTCGGCCGTGGCCGCGCCCTCCGGCTCCGAATGAGCGCCGGAAGGCGCCTGCAGGTTGGCCACCGCGGCGGAGACATCGGCGGAGAAGTCGGCGAGCAGTCTGTCGCGGTTTGCGCGCAGTGCCTCCACCGCGCTCAGCCATTCGGACTGGGCCGCCGCGCCGCGCGCCTGGGATGCCTGCAGGTGGAGGTCGCGTTCGATCGTCTCCAACAGTCGCGCAAGCTCGCGCGTCAGCTCCTCGGCGACAAGGGACTGCAACTGGCTCAGTAGCACTCGAACACGCAGTGGGAACGCAGTTGAGGCCGCCGCCGGGCGCGGAGGCCTCAGCGTTGGATCAAGGGACGACATGTGCAGGTGGCGCTCCGGGACGCAATTTCGCAGAGCGTATCAGCAGCGGGCAGGTGGAGAAACTGTGACCCAGTGCGCGCGGGACGCGTGCCGGCGGTCGCGTCCGGTCAAGATGCCCCGTCAACCGGTCAGGAACAGCTCGACGACGTCGTTGGTGAAGCGCCGCCCCAGGGCCGTCGGACGGACGGCGTCGCCATCGACGAGCAGCCACTGCTTCTGCACCGCCTCTTGCAGCTGCGCCTGGATCGCGCTGCGCGGGACGCCGGTGCTGGCTTCGAATCCGGTCAGGCTGAAGCCGTCGACCAGGCGCAGGGCATTGAGCATGAACTCGAACGGCCGGCGCTCCGTCGCGATGAGCTCGTCGCCACCAATGCCGCGCTCGCTGTCGGCGGCCTCCAGATAGGCGGCAGGGTGCTTGAGCTTCCAGCGACGCAGGATCGACTGGTCGTGGCCGGAGGTGATCTTGCCGTGCGCGCCGGCACCGATCCCCAGGTAGTCGCCGTATTTCCAGTAGTTCAGGTTGTGCACGCACTCGCGTCCCGGCCGTGCGTAGGCGCTGACCTCGTACTGGCGGTAGCCGGCGTCGGCGAGCATCGCCTGGCAGTGCTCCTGGATGTCCCAGCTGCCGTCCTCATCGGGCAGGCCGGACGGTGGGCGCGCGGCGAACACCGTATTGGGCTCCAGGGTCAGCTGGTAGTGGCTCATGTGCGTGGGCTGCAGTGCGAACGCCTGCTCAAGGTCGCTTTCCGCCATCGCCAGGTTCTGGCCGGGCAGGGCGTACATCAGGTCCAGGTTGATGTTGTCGAATCCTGCGTCCTGCGCCAGTTTTATTGCCGCGGTGGCTTCAGAGCTGTCATGGATCCGTCCCAGACGTTGCAGGCAGCCGTCGTCAAAACTCTGCACGCCGAAGCTCAGGCGGTTGATGCCGGCGTCGCAATAAGCCTTGAAGCTGCCGTGCTCGACGGTACCGGGATTGGTTTCCAGGGTGATCTCGCAACCGGGCGCGAAACGCAGCCGCGAGCTGGCGCCCTGCAGGAAACGGTCAATCAGCTCGCCGGGCATCAGGCTCGGTGTGCCGCCACCAAAGAACACCGTTTGCACGGTGCGGCCCCACACCAGCGGCAGGTCGAGATCCAGGTCGGCCAGCAGGGCGTCGACATAGGCCGCGAAGGGAAGCTCGCCGCGGCCCTGGTGGGAATTGAAATCGCAATACGGACACTTGCGTACGCACCACGGAATGTGGACGTACAGCGACAACGGCGGCGGGGACAGCGTGGACGGCGACAGGCTCATGCGCCCATTGTCCCACCGACCGGGCCGGCGCCGGGAAAACCGCTAGATCGCAGCCAGTTGCCGTTGCAGCTCGCGCAGGGCGCGGCCGCGGTGACTGCACGCGTTCTTCACTGATGGTTCCAGCTCGGCCGCGGAGACGCCGTGCGTATCGTCCATGAACACCGGGTCGTAGCCGAACCCGCCGCTGCCGCGGGGACGGTCCAGGATGCGCCCGGGCCAGTCGCCCTGCGCGATCACCGGGGCCGGATCCGTGTCGTGGCGCAACAGGACCAGCGTGCAATGGAAGTGCGCGCCGCGCTGACCCACGGGCAGGCCTTCCAGCGCCTGCAGCAACTTGTCGATGTTACGGGCTGCATTGCCGGGCTCGCCGGCATAGCGCGCCGAGTACAGTCCCGGCGCGCCGCCGAGGGCGTCCACGCACAGCCCGGAGTCATCCGCGAGTGCCGGCAAGCCGGTGACCCGCGCCGCATGGCGCGCCTTCAACAACGCGTTTTCGACGAAGCTCAGGCCGGTCTCCTCGATATCTTCGACGCCCAGATCGCCCTGGGCCACGAACTCGATCCCGGCCTCGGCAAACAGGCGATTGAACTCGGCCAGCTTGCCGGCGTTGCCGCTGGCCAAGACGACTCGCGACAGCGCGGTCATGCCCGGCATCGGCGCTGACCGCAGTCCCGCTCGCTCACCGTCCGAGCGCTTCACGCTGCATCCCGACCAATTCAGTTACCCCGCGCGCCGCCAGCGAGGTCATCGCGGCCAATTCCTCGGCGCGGAAGGCATGGCCCTCCGCCGTGCCCTGCACCTCGATGAAGCCGCCGCCGTCGTTCATCACCACGTTCATGTCGGTATCGCAATCGCTGTCCTCGGCGTAGTCCAGGTCAAGCACCGGCACGCCGCGATAGATGCCGACCGAGACCGCTGCGACCGCGCCGAATATCGCGCTGCGTCCGGATTTTGGCTTGATGTCGCCACGCTTGGTCATCCAGTGCACCGCATCCACCAGCGCGACGTAGGCGCCGGTGATGGCCGCCGTGCGGGTGCCGCCGTCGGCCTGCAGGACATCGCAGTCCAGGGTGATGGTGCGCTCGCCGAGCATCTTGCGGTCCACGCAGGCGCGCAGCGAACGGCCGATCAGCCGCTGGATTTCCAGCGTACGTCCGCCCTGCTTGCCGCGGGCCGCCTCGCGGTCGTTGCGGGTGTTGGTCGCGCGCGGCAGCATGCCGTACTCGGCGGTAACCCAGCCCTCGCCCTTGCCGCGCAGGAAGCCGGGCACGCGGTTCTCCACGCTGGCGGTGCACAGCACCCGGGTATCGCCGAAGCTGATCAGCACCGATCCTTCGGCGTGGCGGGTGAACGCGCGTTCGATGCGGACCTCGCGCAGCTGGTCCGGAGCGCGGCCGCTGGGCCGTGAGAATTCGTTCGTACCGCTTGCTGACATGCTGTGCTTGCCGTTGGAAGTTAGGGGGTTTGGGGGCGGCGAGTTTACCATTCACCCCGGAGTGCCCCCTTCGGCATCCACTTCCACATCACCACAAGGCACCGCCAATGATCCGCAGCATGACCGCCTTCGCCAACGGCGAACGCGTCACTCCCTGGGGCACGCTGGGTTGCGAACTGCGCTCGGTCAACCACCGCTTCCTCGAGATCGGCATGCGCCTGCACGATGACCTGCGCTCGCTGGAGCCGGTCCTGCGCGAGCGCATTGCCGCCCGGATCAGCCGCGGCAAGCTCGACATCAGCCTGCGCCTGCGCTCACCCGAGGGCGAGGGCGGCCTGCACACCGACCCGGCCCGGCTGCGCGAGCTGTCCGAGTTGGCACTCCAGCTGTCGTCGCCATTCCCCGGCCTGCGGGTGGATTTCACCCAGCTGCTGCAGTTTCCCGGCGTGCTGCAGGCGCCGGCGGTGGATGGCGCCGCGTTGCAGGCCGAGGCCCTGGCGCTGGTGGATGACGTGGTCGACGAGTTCATCGCCGCGCGCGAGCGCGAAGGCAGCAAGCTGGCGGCCGGCATCGCCGAGCGGGTGGATGCGATCGAGGCCATCGCGGTGCAGGTGCGCGCGTTGATGCCGGAGATCCGCCAGGGCCAGCGCACCAAGCTGGAGAATCGCCTGGCCGAGCTGGCCCAGCCGGTCGACCCGGGCCGGCTGGAACAGGAACTGGTGATGTGGTTGCAGAAGCTCGACGTGGACGAGGAACTCGACCGGCTCGATTCGCACGTCATAGAAGCACGACGGGTGCTCGGCTTGAGCCAGGCCGTCGGCCGGCGCCTGGACTTCCTGCTGCAGGAGTTCAACCGCGAGGCGAACACGCTGGGCTCCAAGTCCGTCGACGCGCGCAGTTCCACCGCCGCGGTCGAACTGAAGGTCCTGATCGATCAGGTCCGCGAACAGATCCAGAACATTGAATAACCGCCATCCCTTGAGGGCCAGCAGCCGATGAGCATGCGCGGAACCCTGTTTATCGTTGCCGCGCCGTCGGGCGCGGGCAAGTCCAGCATCGTCAACGCGGTGCTGGCGCGTGATACGAACATCCGCCTGTCGATCTCGTTCACCTCGCGCCCCGAGCGGCCGCGCGAGGTCAACGGCGAGCACTACCATTTCGTCGACGAGGCGACGTTCGAGCGCATGGTCGAGGCCGGCGACCTGTTCGAGCACGCGCGTGTCCACGGCGACTGGAAGGGCACCGCCCGCCAGTCGGTGGAGCCGCAACTGGCCAGCGGCAAGGACGTGCTGCTGGAGATCGACTGGCAGGGCGCTCGCCAGGTGCGCAACAAGCTGCGCGGCGCGGTCAGTGTTTTCATCCTGCCGCCGTCACGCGCCGCGCTGGAGGAGCGCATGCGCAACCGCGGCCAGGACAGCGAGGAGGTGATCGCGCGCAGGCTTGCCGCGGCGCGCGAGGAGATGTCGCATTACGCGGAATTCGATTACGTCATCGTCAACGAGCACTTCGACACCGCGGTCGATGAGATGTGCGCGATCTTCACCGCCAGCCGGCTGCGCCGCGAGGCCCAGGTCGCCCGCCACGGGAAATTGATCACCGCGCTGCTGGCCAATGACCCGTAGGCCCGCCAACTGACCGGGGCCGGCTAACTGATTGATTCCCAAGCGACAACTTGCTTGTGGCACGGCGAATCGTTACAATCCCGTCCCCTTTGCATCTGCATGACGGCCCGCCGGCCGCCAGGAGCCCCATGGCCCGCATTACCGTAGAAGACTGCCTGGAAGTGGTCGATAACCGCTTCGAACTCGTCATGATGGCCGCCAAGCGCGCGCGCCAGCTGGCCAACGGCGTCGAGCCCAAGCTCGACAACAGCGAGGGCAATGACAAGCCGACCGTGCTCGCCCTGCGCGAGATCGCCGCCCGCGTGATCGACTCCGACTTTATCGACGCGGTCGACAAGTCCGAGCGCGAGCGCAAGGAGCGCGAGGCGCTGGAGTGGGCTGCGGCCGAAGTGGTCACCGACGAGGACCTGGCCAAGGGCGACGACTGAGGCCAGCGTCGGGCCGGCCTGCTTGCCGACCCTCCAGCAACGGCTCCGCCCTGGCGGGGCCGTTTGTGTTTCTGCTCCTTCAGTCGCGCTGCGCACCGGCGTGGCCGCGCCGCTGGGCACTGCTCGCGCGGCCGTGCCGGTGCGGGCAAGCCCGCGTTGCGCTTCACTCCGTCCGACGCGTAAATTGCCTGAATGACTTCTTTCGAGCCTGTCTGCAGCACCGCCGACCTGCAGGTCGTGGATCCTGCGACCCTTCCCGCGTACATGCTGGAGCTGGAGCGGGCGGCCGCGTACCTCGACGATGCACAGCGTGCGCAGCTGCGCCAGGCCTGGGTCGTCGGTGCCGCCGCGCATTCCGGGCAGATGCGCAGCTCCGGCGAGCCCTACATCACCCATCCCGTGGCGGTGGCGCGGATCCTCGCCGAGCAGGGCCTGGACGTGGAAACGCTGCTGGCGGCGATCCTGCACGACACCATCGAGGACACCGCGCTGGGCTGGGACGACATCGCCTCGCAGTTCGGTCCCACGGTGGCCGAGCTGGTGGATGGCGTGACCAAGCTGGACAAGCTGCAGTTCCGCGACCGCCAAGAGGCCAATGCGGAGAGCTTCCGCAAGATGCTGCTGGCGATGTCGCGCGACCTGCGCGTCATCCTGATCAAGCTGGCCGACCGCCTGCACAACATGCGCACCCTGGGCGCGAAGGATCCGCAGTCGCGCCAGCGCATCGCCCGCGAGACGCTGGAGATCTACGCGCCGATCGCCCAGCGCCTGGGCATGAACCAGATCAAGAGCGAACTGCAGGACCTGGGGTTCCGGGCCCTGCATCCGTACCGCCACGCGGTGCTGGAAAAACGCATCCGCGCCGCGCCGATGGTCCGCCGCGAAGCACTGGTGCAGATCGAGGCCAACCTGGCCCAGCGCCTGACCCGGGAGCAGATACCGCACCGCCTGATCAGCCGGGTGAAATCACCGTGGAGCATCTACACCAAGATGCGCGCCGAAGCGAAGAGCTTCGCCCAGGTGATGGATGTGTTCGGCTACCGGATCGTGCTGCGCACGGTGGCCGACTGCTATCACGCGCTGGGCGTGGTCCATTCGGTGTACAAGCCGCTGGATGCGCGGTTCCGCGACTTCATCGCCATCCCCAAGGCCAACGGTTATCAATCCCTGCACACGGTGCTGTTCGGGCCGTATGGCGCGCCGATCGAGGTCCAGTTGCGCACCGAGGAGATGGACCTGGTCGCCGAGAAGGGCGTGGCCGCGCACTGGACCTACAAGGAAGGCGGGCAGGCCCCCAACAGTGCCCAGAACCGCGCCTACAACTGGATCAGCGGGCTGGTGGAGTCCCAGCACGCGACCGGCTCGTCGCTGGAATTCCTGGAAAACGTCAAGATCGACCTGTTTCCCGACGAGGTCTACCTGTTCTCGCCCAAGGGCGACATCCTGTCGTTGCCGCGCAACGCCATCGCCTTGGATTTCGCCTACGCGGTCCACACCGACGTGGGCAACACCGCCGTCGCGGCGCGGGTGGACGGCAAGCTGGTGCCGCTGCGCACGCGGCTGTCCAACGGCGAGCGGGTGGAGATCATCACCGCCAAGTCGTCCACGCCCAAGCCGCAGTGGCTGGAGTACGTCGTTTCCAGCAAGGCGCGCACCGCGATCCGCCACCAGCTCAAGCAGATGGGGCACGAGGATGCGGTCCAGCTGGGGCATCGGATGCTGGATCGGGCACTGGAGGCGCTGGGCAGTTCGCTGGAGCGGGTGTCGGCTGCGCGCCTGGACGCCTATCTGCACGAGGGCCGCCACCCGCGCCTGGAAGCCCTGCTGGCCGATATCGCGCTGGGCAACAAGATGCCCAGCCAGGTCGCCTACGCACTGGCCCGATCACCGGGGGAGGACGCCGCGCCGGCGCCGGCGCACACCGCGCTGACCCAGGAGAAAATCCTCATCACCGGCAGCGAGCGCGGCGTGATCAGCTTCGCCAATTGCTGCATGCCGCTGCCCGGCGACGACATCATGGGCTACCACACCGCCGGCAAGGGCATCGTGGTGCACCGCAAGGAATGCCCCAACGTCGCCGAGTACCGCAAGTCGCCGGACCGCTGGGTCTCGATCGGCTGGGACCACACGGTCAGCGGCGATTTCAGCGCGGCGCTGCGCATCGAGGTCGACAACCGCCCCGGCGCGCTGGCGCAGGTCGCGGCCGCCATCGCCGACGCCAAATCCAACATCGACCGGGTGGAATACCTGGAGCGCGACATCAACGTTGCGGTGTTGCGGTTCTCGATCGAGGTGAAGGACCGGCGCCACCTGGCCAACGTGATCCGCAAGGTGCGCCGGCTCAGCGTGGTGCTCGGCGTGCAGCGCATCTGAGCCGGCGCTTCTACAATGCCGGCTGTCCCCCGTGATTCTGGAGCCTGCATGTCCCGCACCCCGATCCATACCGACCACGCACCCGCGGCGATTGGTCCCTATTCCCAGGCCGTGCGCATGGGCCAGACCGTGTTCCTGTCCGGCCAGATCCCGCTGGACCCGGCGACCGGCGAACTCGTCGACGGCGACGTCGCCGCGCAAGCGCGCCAGTCGTTCGACAACCTCAAGGCCGTCTGCGGAGCGGCCGGCGGATCGCTGTCGCAGGTCGCCCGGCTCGGCCTCTACCTCACCGACCTGGGCGAATTTGCCGCGGTCAATGCGGTGATGGCCGAGTACTTCCAGGCCCCGTACCCGGCGCGCTCGACCATCGAGGTCTCCGGCCTTCCCAAGGGCGCGGCATTCGAGGTCGACGCGATCCTCGTCCTTGGCTAGAACCGCCCGTCGACCTCCGGCACTGGCGGGGGCGGGCGAGACCCCGCTGACCGCGTTGGCCGGCTGCGGACCGCGGATGGCCGAGAAGCTCGCCGCCCGCGATCTGCATACGCTGCAGGACCTGTGGTTCCAGTTGCCGCGGCAATACGAGGACCGCACCCGCCTGACCCCGATCCGCGACCTGCGACCGGGCGTGGCGGCGCAGGTCGAGGGCCGGGTGGTGGCCGTCGAGCGTGGCTTCCGCGGCCGCCCGGTGCTGCGCGTTGCGATCACCGATGGTTCCGGATCCGGACTGGTGTTGCGGTTTTTCCACTTCCGCGCCGCGCAGGTGGCGCAGTTCGCGGTCGGCGCGCCGCTGCGCTGCTACGGGACGCCGCGCCCGGGCCAGCAGGGCCTGGAGATCGTGCATCCCAGCTACCAGGTCCTTGAAGTCTCGGGCGGGGACGCGCTGGGCGATGCGCTCGATCCCGTGTATCCGACCGTCGAAGGCATCGGTCCGGTCACCCTGCGCCGCTTGATCGGCCTGGCCTTGGACCGGCTGCCCGACAGCGCGACGCTGGAGCTGCTCGCCGACGCCGCCGATCTGCCGCCGCTGCGCGAAGCGCTGTTGACCGTGCATCGCCCCCCGCGCGAAGCCGATGTCAGCGCCTTGCTGGCCGGCACCCATCCGGCCCAGCGCCGGCTGGCGCTGGAAGAACTGCTGGCCCACCACCTCAGCCTGCGCCGGCAGCGGATCGCCCAGCAGGCCCATCGCGCGCCGACCCTGGCGGACCAGAGACTCGCTGGCAAGTTGCTGGGACAACTGCCGTACCGGTTGACCGGTGCCCAGCAGCGCGTCTTTGCCGAGATATGCGCCGATCTGGCCCGGCCCTCGCCGATGCTGCGCCTGGTGCAGGGCGATGTGGGCTCGGGCAAGACCGTCGTCGCCGCGCTGGCCGCCCTGGTGGCGGTCGCCAGCGGTCGCCAGGTGGCCCTGATGGCGCCCACCGAGCTGCTCGCCGAGCAGCACCTTGTCAACCTGCGCGAGTGGCTCGAGCCGCTGGACGTTCCGTTGGCGTGGCTGGCCGGCAAGGTCACCGGCAAGGCGCGGCAACAGGCTTTGGCGGACGTCGCTTCGGGTGCCGCCCGGGTGGTGGTCGGTACCCACGCCGTGATGCAGGAGAGCGTCGTCTTCCATGATCTGGCACTGGCGATCATCGACGAGCAGCACCGCTTCGGCGTTCATCAGCGACTGGCGCTGCGCGACAAGGGCGGGGCGGCCGGCGGCGATGCAGGCACCGTGCCGCACCAGCTGGTCATGACCGCCACGCCGATCCCGCGCACCCTGGCGATGTCGGCCTATGCAGACCTGGACGTGTCGTCGATCGATGAACTCCCGCCCGGCCGGACGCCGGTGCAGACGGCGGTGCTGGCCAGCGAGCGGCGGCCCGAACTGGTGGAGCGCATCCGCGCCGCCTGCGCGCAGGGTCGGCAGGCCTACTGGGTGTGCACCCTGATCGACGAGCCCGACGACGACGCCAAGCCCGGCGCGGTGATGAAGATCGAGGCGCAGGCCGCGCAGACCACGTTCGAGACGCTGGCGGCCGGACTCCCGGAACTGCGGGTCGGCCTGGTCCACGGGCGCATGAAGGCCGCCGAGAAGCAGGCGACGATGGCCGCCTTCAAGGCCGGGCGCATCGACCTGCTGGTGGCAACGACCGTGATCGAGGTCGGCGTGGACGTTCCCAATGCCTCGCTGATGATCATCGAGAACGCCGAGCGCCTCGGCCTGGCCCAGTTGCACCAGTTGCGCGGTCGGGTGGGGCGCGGCAGCGAGGCCTCCAGCTGCGTGCTGATGTACCGCTCGCCGCTGTCGATGCTGGCCCGGCAGCGCCTGGAAACCATGCGCGCGACCAACGACGGTTTCCTGATCGCGGAGAAGGACCTTGAGCTGCGCGGCCCCGGCGAGCTGCTGGGCACCCGCCAGACCGGCCTTGCCGAATTCCGCCTCGCCGACCTCGCGCGCGACGCCGACCTGCTGCCGCAGGTGCATGAGCTGGCCGAGCGGTTGCTGCGCGATTCGCCCGAGCTCGCCGAACGCATCGTGGCGCGCTGGATCGGTACCGCCGTGCGCTATGCCGGCGCATGATCCCCGGTGCCGCGACGCGGATTCAGCGTTATGGTGATCGGCCCGCGACGCTGCCAGTCGGCGCCGCCCAGTCCTGAGCACGCCTGTCCCGGAGATCCACGCATGCGGTCCAAGCTGATGTCTGCCCTGCTGCTGTGCCTGCCGCTGTCCGCGCTCGCGGCCGCGCCAGTACCACCGGCCACCCAGCCCGAGCTGGAACAGATCGGCACCGCACCCTCCGCGCAGCGCATCGAGGCCGACATCCGCACCCTGGTGGGGTTCGGCACCCGCCACACCCTGTCTGATACGACGTCCGACACGCGGGGCATCGGTGCGGCGCGGCGCTGGATCAAGGCCGAGTTCGAGCGCATCTCGGCCCAGTGCGGCGGTTGCCTGGAGGTGCGCTACGTCAGCGAAGTGGTCTCCGGCGAGAAACGCGTCCCCGATCCGGTCGAGATCGTCAACGTCATCGCGATCCAACGGGGCAGCAGCGACCCGGGCCGCTACGTCATCATGAGCGGCGATATTGATTCGCGCGTATCGGACGTGATGGACGCGACCTCCGACGCTCCGGGCGCCAACGACAACGCATCGGGTGTCGCCGGCATCCTGGAGGCGGCGCGGGTGCTGTCGAAGCATCGGTTTGCCGGCTCGATCGTCTACGCCGCGCTCGCCGGCGAGGAGCAGGGCCTGTTCGGCGGCAAGATCCTTGCCCGGCACGCGATCGACAACGGCTGGCGGATCGAGGCGGTCCTCAACAACGACATGATCGGCAACATCGCCGGAATCAACGGCATAATCGACAACACGACCGCGCGGGTGTTCGCCGAGGGCACGCGTTTCAATGAGACCCCGGAGCAGGCCACCGCGCGCCGCTTCACCGGCGGCGAGGTGGACTCGCCCTCGCGCAACCTGGCCCGCTACATCGACCGGATGGCCGACCTCTACGTGCCCAACCTGGACGTGATGATGGTCTACCGGCTGGACCGCTTCGGCCGCGGCGGTCACCATCGCCCGTTCAACGACATCGGCGCACCGGCCGTGCGGGTGATGGAAACCAACGAGCACTACCATCGCCAGCACCAGGATCTGCGCACCGAGGACGGGGTGGTCTACGGCGATACCATCGACGGCGTCGACTTCGCCTACGCCGCCAAGCTGACGGCGCTCAATGCGGTGACGCTGGCCGGGCTGGCCGGCGCGCCACCACCGCCGGCGGATATCGAGATCGAGGGCGCGGTAACTGCGGATACCACCCTGCGCTGGTCGCCCGTCCCGGCTGCACAGGCGCCCGACCTGGCCGGCTACAAAGTGTACTGGCGGCTCACCACCGAGCCCCAGTGGAGCCACAGCCGCTACGTCGGCAACGTCTCCCAGTACACCCTCAGCAACGTCGTCATCGACAACTACTTCTTCGGCGTTGCCGCCGTGTCCACCGACGGCGCCGAGAGCCCGGTGGTGTTTCCCGGCGCCGCCGGCAGTTTTGGCGGCTACCAAGCGGCAGCGCGCGAACCCATCAAGGAAAACCAAGCCACACCATGACTGACCAACGCATCCCCCTGCTCATCGACACCGATCCCGGCGTGGATGACGCCCTCGCCCTGCTGATGGCCTTCAACGATCCGCGGCACGAGGTCATCGGCCTGACGATCGCTGCCGGCAACGTCGGCCTGGCGCACACCGTCGCCAACGCGCTGAAGATCTGCGACGTGGTGGGCGTCGATGTCCCGGTGTTTGCCGGTTGCGCATCGCCCCTGCTGCACGCAGCAGTGGACGCGGCGTATGTGCACGGCCAGGACGGCCTGGGCGATGTCGGCCACGCGCCCTCACAGCGCCAGGCCGAATCCGAACATGCGGCGTTGGCAATCCTGCGCCTGTCGCACCAGTACGCGGGCCAACTGCTGCTGGTCGCGCTCGGCCCGCTGACGAACCTGGCGGTGGCGCTCAAGCTCGACCCGAGCCTGCCGTCGCGGATCGGCCGGCTGGTGGTGATGGGCGGGGCGGTCACCGGCCACGGCAACATGACCGCACACGCCGAGTTCAACATCGGCTTCGATCCGGAGGCAGCGCATATCGTGCTCTCCGCGTTCCCGCACTTCGAACTGGTCGACTGGGAGGCGACGATTTCCCACGGGCTCCCGCACGGCGAGGTGCTGCAGTGGCTCGCCACCGACAGCCCGCGCGCGAAATTCTTCGACGCGATCTCGCGCAAGACCCGGGAGTGGTCCGCCGATCGGCGCGGCGATGACTGGTACGCCGCCGACGCGCTCGCGATGGCCCACGCACTGAAGCCCGAAGGCGCGCTCGATGTCGCCCGGCGTGTGCTGGTGGTGGAGACGGAAGGGCGCCACACCCGCGGGGCGACGGTGGTGGACTGGCGCGTTGAGCAGTCCGACGCAGGCGGCAACGCGTCGATCCTGTTGCGCTACGACCGACCCCGCTTCCAGCGGCGCGTGCAGGCTGCCCTGGCCGCGACCTGAGCCGCGCGACTTGCACCGTCCATGCAAAGCCCGCTATTATTGTCAGCTTCCTTCCGCATAGATTGGTGAGTGCCAATGAAAGCCGGCATCCATCCCGAATACCGCGAAGTCGTGTTCCAGGACGTGACCAGCGATTTCCAGTTCCTGACCCGCTCGACCCTTGGCAGCAAGGAGTCGGTGAAGTGGGAAGACGGCAACGAGTACCCGCTGATCAAGATCGACATCTCGTCGGCCTCGCACCCGTTCTATACGGGCAAGCACAAGATCATGGATACCGGTGGCCGCGTGGACAGGTTCCGCAAGCGCTACGCCAAGTAAGCATCGGCGGCGCAACGCGCTGTATATACGGGTTATGACAACGGCTGCCGAGAGGCGGCCGTTGTTGCTTTCAGCGACGCCTGCGCAACGCATTGGGCCACCCGTGGCGACCGCTGCCGCGTCCATGCGGTAGGGCATTGTGCGATAATTGGGTGTTCGCCATTGGTTGCGATCCTTTGTCCCCCTCCCGTTTCGCGCCGTGCGCGAACGTGCAGACAGCAGGAGCATTTTGTGTCCGATTCGTCGTCCAGCCTGAACGCCTCAGCCGATCAGGCCACTCTCTCCGTTGGCGGCAAGACCGTCGAGCTGCCGGTCCAGCACCCGACCCTGGGCGCTCCGTGCATCGATATCGCCAAGGTGCCGCGCGCCACCGGTTGCTTCACCTACGACCCCGGCTTCACCGCCACCGCCAGCTGCAAGTCGGCCATCACCTACATCGATGGCGACGAAGGCGTGCTGCTGTATCGCGGCTACCCGATCGAGCAGCTCGCCGAGAAGTCCAATTTCCTCGAAGTGGCCTACCTGCTGATCAACGGCGAGCTGCCCGACAAGGCCGGGTTCGCCGCTTTCGAGCACGACGTCACCCACCACACGATGATCCATGAGGCCTTTACCGGCTTCCTGGGCGGCTTCCGCCATGACGCCCATCCGATGGCGATGCTGGTCGGCATGCTCGGCTCGATGGCGAGCTTCTACCACAATGAACTCGACCTGGAGGATCCGGCGCAGCGCCGCCTGGCCGCCATCCGCCTGATCGCCAAGGTGCCGACGATCGCGGCCGCCTGCTACCGCCATTCGGTCGGCTGGCCGCTGAACCATCCGCGCAACAACCTTGAGTACACGACCCGCTTCCTGCACATGCTCTACGAGGTGCCGAGCGAGCCGCTGGAGCTCAACCCGATCGCGGCCAAGGCGATGGACCTGCTGTTCATCCTGCACGCCGACCACGAGCAGAACGCGTCCACCTCGACCGTGCGCCTGGTCGGTTCCACCGGCGCGAACCCCTACGCGTGCGTCGCCGCTGGCGTTGCCGCGCTGTGGGGCCCCGCGCACGGCGGTGCCAACGAGGCGGTGCTGAAGATGCTCACCGAGATCGGCCGCCCCGAGAACGTGCAGTCGGCGGTGGACCGCGCCAAGGACCGTGATTCGGGCTTCCGCCTGATGGGTTTTGGCCACCGCGTCTACAAGAACTACGATCCGCGCGCCGCCCTGGTGCGCAAGATGACCCACGAGGTGCTCGGCGAGCTCGGCATCAACGACCCGCTGCTGGACGTGGCGATGAAGCTGGAAGAGGCGGCGCTGCAGGACGATTACTTCGTCGAGCGCAAGCTGTACCCCAACGTCGACTTCTACTCCGGCATCATCTACAAGGCGCTGGGTATCCCGGTGGAGATGTTCACCGTGATGTTCGCCATCGCACGCACCGCCGGCTGGGTCGCGCACTGGCTGGAGCAGCAGGACGATCCGGAGAACAAGATCGGTCGTCCGCGGCAGATCTACACCGGTCCGGCCAACCGTGACTACGTCGGCGTGGACAAGCGCTGACCGGTTTACCGGCCGCCCGCTGACTTCACGCTGTCAATGAAAACCCCGCCCCGAGCGGGGTTTTTCATGCGTGCGGTGAGCTGCCCGCAGCTGTGTCCGGCGCCACGTCGGGATCCTGCAGCAGGCGCCGCAACTGGGCCGCGCTGGCGCGGCGCATCGGCTGGTCGTCACCGCGCGCCCATGGCGCCTGACGGACCTGCAGCGATGCCAGGCCGACCAGCTCGAAGGCGACATCGCCGGCGAAGAACCGCCAGACCGGAAAGGTGTCCTCGCGGTGCGCGTCCAGCCGTAACCGGACCCGATCGGCGTCGGCAGGGATGTCGTGCTGCTGCAGGTGGTGGGCGACCGCGTCGGCGTCATCGTCGTGCAGGTGCAGGGTGACCACGCTCTGCGCATCGGCGGTGCCCTCCAGCACCGGTCCGGTCAGTCTTGGCTGGAAGGGGGCGAGGAACTCCATGGCTTCCAGCGCCGCCTCGCGGTAGCGCCGCGACAACGCCGCAGTGTCCGGCCGGAACAGGCGCTGGTAGTCCTGCAGCGCCTGCGCGATGTCCTCATTTGCCGGCAGCAGGGTCCTGTCCATCACGCCCAGTCGCTCGGAGGCCTTGCGCCGGGCCTGCGGGTAGTTGCCGGCCTCGCCGGTGCTGATCAGCCGTGCCGCTTCGCGGGCGACGCCGTCGCGAATGCGCGAGTGCGATTCGCGGCGGCCGGAGCGGGCGGTTTTCAGGGGGCGCTTTGACACGGTCTGCCTCCCGTTGCGACGCGCGGTGCGTCAGAAGATGTCGAAGGTTTCCTCAGCGGGCTCGTTTGACTCGTCATAGTACGCGGTGTCGGTTTGCATGCGCTCCAGGTCCTCGACCTTCACCCACTCGGTCAGGCCGCCGCTTCCGCCGGGGATCAGCGTGCCGTTGGCCGCGACCTGCACCTGCACCATGCCATCGGGCGGAGTGTTGGGACTGACGGGACGATCCTCCAGCGCCGCGCGCATGAAGTCGATCCAGATCGGCAGTGCCGCCGCGCCGCCGTACTCGCCACGTCCAAGCGGCTTGAAGTTGTCGCGGCCGACCCAGACGGTCGTCGCAAGCTCGCCGCCAAATCCCGAGAACCACGCGTCGCGATGCTCGTTGGTGGACCCGGTCTTGCCGCCCACGTCCTCGCGACCCAGTACCTTGGCGCGCACGCCGGTTCCGCGCTGGACGACGTCGCGCATCATCGAGACCATCTGGTAGGCGACGCGGCCATCAATGGCCCGTGGGGCGACGATCATGTCCTCGCGCGGAGGCGCTGCTGGTTCTTTTTCCGCCTCAGGTGCGCTCTCGACCGGGGCCGCGGTGGCAGGCCCCAGATTGAATCCGCCCACGACCGCCGAGACCGGCGCCGCCGATGCCGCATCCGTGCCGCGACAGCTGCGGCAGGCGGTGGCCGGGTTCTCCTGGAACACCACCGCGCCGTCGCGATCGCGGACCTCTTCGATGAACCACGGCTCGACCAGGAAGCCGCCGTTGGCAAACGCCGCATAACCGCGCGCGACCGACAGCGGGGTCAATGAAGCGGTGCCCAGCGACATCGACAGGTTGGGTGGCAGGCTCGCCTCCTCGAAGCCGAAGTGACTGATGTACTTGCGCGCGTAGTTGACGCCGATGGTGTCCAGCAGGCGCACCGAGACCAGGTTGCGCGAGCGCACCAGGGCCTCGCGCAAGCGCATGGGTCCGGAGAAGCGGCCGTCGTCGTTCTGCGGGCGCCACTCGCGTCCGCGCCGGTCCTTGAACACCACCGGCGCGTCCAGCACCACCGATGCGGGGTTGAAGCCCTGCTCCAGTGCGGCGGCGTAGAGGAACGGCTTGAAGCTGGAGCCCGGCTGGCGCCGCGCCTGGGTGGCGCGGTTGAACTTGCTGCCGGCAAAGCTGAAGCCGCCCGACAGTGCGCGCAATGCGCCGGTGTCGGCTTCCAGCGACACCAGCGCCGCTTCCGCGCGCGGAAGCTGGGTCAACTCGTATTTCGGCAGTTCCGGTTCCGCCGCATCCGCGTCGGCGTCCTTCGCCGGCGTTGCGACCCGGTGTACCCGGACCAGGTCGCCGCGCTTGAGCAGCTGCGCGGGCGTGCGCCCGCCCCAGCCCTGGCCCTTCTCCAGCGTGACTTCGCGTCCGCTGGGCAGGACCACGCTCGCGCCGTTGCCGGCCGTGGACAGGACGATCGCGGGAAGCATGTCCGACTGCACCGGGACCGTGCGCAGCCGCGCATGCACCGTCGCCACGTCTTCGTCCTCGGCCAGATCGAAGTGCTGCTCCACGCCGTGCCAGCCGTGGCGCTTGTCGTAGATCACCAGCCCGTCGCGGACCGCCTGGTTGGCCGCGGCCTGCATCTGCGGGTCGATGGTGGTGATGACGTGGTAGCCGCGGGTCAGCGCTTCGGCGCCGTAGCGGGCGATCATCTCCTGCCGCACCATCTCGGCCACGTACGGCGAGTACATCTGCAGCGGCGGCTCGTGCGGGCTGGCATGCATGGCCACGGCGCGCGCCGACGCGGCATCGGCAGCGCTGATGAAGCCCAGTTCGGCCATGCGCTGCAGGGTGTAGTCGCGCCGGATCTTCGCGCGGTCCGGATTGCTGAGGGGATTGCCGCTGGACGGGAACTTGGGAATGCCGGCCAGCGAGGCAATCTCGTCCAGGTCCAGTTCGTCGAGCTTCTTGCCGTAATAGAACTCCGCCGCCGCCGCCACGCCGTACGCGCGGTTGCCGAAGAAACTCTTGTTGAGGTACAGCTCGAGGATCTCGTCCTTGGACAGCTCGTTTTCCATGCGCCAGGCGAGCATCATCTCGGCGATCTTGCGCGTGTAGCTGTACTCCGAGCTCAGGAAGAACTGGCGCGCGACCTGCTGGGTGATCGTCGAGCCGCCGGGGACGCGCTTGTCATCGGTGGTGGCCAGCAGCCACACGGCGCGCGCGACGCCCCGGTAGTCAACGCCGTTGTGTTCGTAGAAGCGGCTGTCCTCGATCGCGATGAACGCCTGCTTCAGGTGCTCGGGCACATCGGCGATATCGACCGGGTAGCGCCGGGTCTCGCCGAACACCGCCATCAGGCGGCCATCGCGCGCGTACACGTACATCGGCTCCTGCAGCTCGACGTTGTGCAGCGATTCCACGTCGGGCAGCTTGGGCGAGATCAGGTAGTAGACGGTCGCCAGTGCGAGCACGCCCAGGACCGCAAGGCCCATTGCCGCCAGCACGGCCCAGCGCAGGAAACGTCGGAAGCGAAGAAGCATCGAGTGAGTCCGGATGACGGTTTCGGCAATCGGCAAGTATAGAGGAGCATCCTGCGGCTGCTGCGCCTCAAGACAATGCGGCGCAGGTCTGGAATACTGCGGACCGGGGCAAGCCCATTTGCGACAGAAACGGGCACTGGTGGGCAGTTGGGGATGGAAGTGCTTGCGGGCTTGTGAAAAGTCCGTTATCTAAGGGTCGGCCACAAGCGGTGCGTACAGCATCTGATGGCAAGGGGAGATAACTTTGGGCGTCATCAAGAAGAGCCAGTCGGCACTCGTCGGCGTGGATATCAGTTCGACTGCGGTCAAGCTTCTGCAGCTGTCGCGGGCAGGCAACCGGTATCGCGTGGAGCACTACGCGGTGGAACCGTTGCCGCCCAACGCGGTGGTGGAGATGAACATCGTGGAACCCGAGGCGGTTGGCGAGGCGATCAAGCGCGCCATGGCGCGCTCGGGCACCCGCGCCAAACACGCCGCAGCAGCCGTCTCCGGATCGGCGGTGATCACCAAGGTGATCCCGATGCCGGCCGAGCTGGACGGCGATGATCTGGAAGCCCAGGTCGAGCTGGAAGCGGTCAACTACGTGCCGTACCCGATCGAGGAAGTGAACCTCGACTTCGAAGTGCTCGGGCCGATGCCCGGCAGCCCGGAGTCGGTGCAGGTGCTGCTGGCCGCCTCGCGCTCGGAGAACGTCGAGGTCCGTGCCTCCGTGCTCGAGCTTGGGGGGCTCATCCCCCAGGTCATGGACGTGGAAGCGTTCGCGATCGAGAACGCGTTCGCCCTGATTGTCGATCAGCTGCCCATCCCGCGCGACGGGCTGGTGGCGCTGATCGACGCCGGCGCGACGATGACCACGCTCAACGTCATCCGCCAGGGCCGCAGCATCTACAGCCGCGAGCAGGTCTTCGGCGGCAAACAGCTGACCGACGAGATCATGCGCCGTTATGGCCTGAGCTATGAGGAAGCCGGTCTGGCGAAGCGCCAGGGCGGACTGCCGGAGACCTACGAGACGGAGACCCTGGATCCGTTCAAGGAGGCCCTGGTGCAGCAGGTCAGCCGCCTGTTGCAGTTCTTCTATGCCGGCAGCGAGCACAACCGCGTCGACCAGATCGTGTTGGCCGGCGGTTGCGCGGCCATCGCCGGCATCGCGCCACTGGTCGAGGAGCAACTGGGCGTGCCGACGATGGTCGCCAACCCGCTCGCCCACATGACGCTGGGGCCGCGGGTGCAGGCGCACGCGCTGGCGCAGGACGCTCCGGCGTTGATGATCGCGTGCGGCCTGGCATTGAGGAGTTTCGACTGATGGCACGGATCAACCTTCTTCCGTGGCGCGCCGAGCGCCGCAAGCAGCGCCAGAAGGACACCATGATGCTGCTGGCGCTGTCGGCGCTGGGCGCCGTCGTGCTCTCGTTCCTGATCATCTGGTATCACAACGCCCAGATCGAGGGCCAGACCGAGCGCAACGATTACCTCAAGGCGCAGATCGCCGAGGTCGACAAGAAGATCGAGGAGATCGACGAGCTGGACCGCAAGAAGTCCCAGCTGCTGGCGCGCAAGGAAGTGATCGAGGAGCTGCAGGCCAACCGTTCGCAGATGGTCCATCTGTTCGATTCGCTGGTGCGCACCATCCCTGACGGGGTCGTGCTGACCTCGATCAAACAGGACAACGAGACGCTCACCCTGGAAGGGCGCTCGCAGTCCAATGCACGCGTCAGTACCTACATGCGCAACCTGGAGGGTTCGGGCTGGATGACCCGACCCGAGCTGTCGATCATCGAGGCCAAGGGCTTCGAACAGGGTCTGCCGTACGAGTTCAAGTTGCAGGTCAAGCTGGCCAACCCCAGCGCGCCCAGTGACGAGGACGGCGATGGTGTTGCCGACGCGCCGATCGCCCAGGCCGAGCCCCCCGTCGACGGCGTCGCGGTCCCGGCGGCCGCGACGATCACCCCGCTGAGCGACGCCGCTCGCGGCGAAGACGCTGCCGACCTTGCCGCACCCGCGGACGAGGCCAGCGATGACGCCGCCGAACCGGTCGATGCCCCTGAGAGTGGAGCCGCGTCGTGAGCAAGAAAATCAATATCAAGGAACTGGACTTCAACAACATCGGCGGCTGGCCGCAACAGGCCAAGGTCGGCCTGTGCGTGATCCTGGTCCTGCTGATCGTGGGCCTCAGCTGGTGGCTGTTCGTGCGTGACAAGCGCGACACCCTGGAGAGCCTGGAGCGGACCGAAACCGAGTTGCGCAGCACCTTCGAAACCAAGCAGGGCAGGGCGTCCAACCTGGAGCCGCTGAAGCTGCAGCTGGCCGAGATGGAGCAGCAGCTGCAGCAGATGCTGCGCCAGTTGCCAAGCAAGACCGAGATGCCCGACCTGATCGTGGACATCTCGCAGACCGCACTGGCGACCGGTATTACCAACGAGCTGTTCCAGCCCGGTCCCGAGCAGCCCAAGGAGTTCTACGCCGAGAAGCCCATCTCCCTGCGCATGGTCGGCTCGTATCACCAGTTCGGTGGCTTCGTCAGCGGCGTGGCCTCGCTGCCACGGGTGGTGATCATGACGATGCACGACATCTCGCTGAAGCCGCGCGGCGCAGCGAAAGAGACCGGCATCACCGCCAACTCGCCGCTGGAACTGGCCGGAACGGTGAAGACCTACCGCTACCTGGACGAGGAAGAAATGGCGGAGCAAAGCGCTGCCGCGGATGCTGAAAAGAAGGGGGCAAAATGATGGGCAACTCGACCATCCGCCGCCGTGCGGGAGCGCCACGCCTGTTGCTGGTGGCCGTGGCCCTGGTGGCCGTGGCCGGCTGCACCCGCGGCGTGACCAGCACCTACGGCGACGCGCCGAACCTGGAAGGCTGGGTCGCCGACGTCAAGACGCGACCGGCGCCACCGCTGGATCCCTTGCCGATCATGCAGCAGTTCGAAACCTTCGAATATGCCGCGCACGGCCTGCGGGATCCTTTCAGCAATGCATTCACTGACCGCGACAACGGCGGCGGCCCGCGGCCGGACTCGGACCGGCGCAAGGTGCCGCTGGAGCAGTTCCCGCTGGATTCGCTGGACATGGTCGGAACGCTGGGCCGCGGCGGTGGAACCGTGGCCCTGGTGATGGCGCCCGACAAGGTGACCTACAAAGTGACCCGGGGTGAGTACATGGGTCAGAGCGACGGCCGGGTAACCGGCGTGTTCGAGGACCGCATCGAGTTGGTGGAACTGGTGTCGGACGGTGCGGGGGGCTGGCTGGAACGTCCGGCGTCGCTCACCTTGGAAGATCAATAAGGATTGGGGAATTAGCACGATGACCGTTTACAAAGCCATACGATCGCCACGTGCGCAGCGCCCCATGGTGCTCCGCAATACAGGTTTGGGCCTGCTGCTGGGGGCGATGGCCGCCGTCAGCGGCGTCCATGCCGCCGGACCGGTGGGCGCCGAACCGGGTCAGGTGACCGGTGCGCACGTCGCCCCGGCCTCCAGCCCGGATCCCGCCAAACAGGTGCCGGGAACCGTGTCGGTGTCCAATATCGACTTCAAGCGGGGCGACGGGGGCGCGGGTCGCCTGATCCTGAGCTTCACCGGTGAAGGTGCTGCGCCGGACATGCGCAGCCAGGGCAACTCGGTGGTCATTAACGTGGCCAACGCCTCGCTGCCGGCGAACCTGCAGCGACCGCTGAACGTGTCCGACTTCGCCACTCCGGTGGACAACATCGAAGCGCGCAGCAGCGGCGGTGGCACCACCCTGGTACTCAACACCGGCGGTCCGTTCGAGTCGATGGCCTACCAGACCGGCAAGGACTACGTGGTCGAGATCGTGCCGCGCGCCGAGGTGGCCACGGCGGCCAAGTCGAGCCGTGCGCCGGCGATGGGCGCAACCACGGGCATGGCGACGACGGAGACCAAGGTCTACGGTGGCCGTCCGGTCACGTTCAACTTCCAGGACGTCCCCGTGCGCACCGTGCTGCAGCTGGTCGCCGAGGAATCCAACCTCAACATCGTTGCCGCAGACACCGTGCAGGGCAACGTCACCCTGCGCCTGATCAACGTGCCGTGGGACCAGGCGCTGGACATCGTGTTGCAGGCCAAGGGTCTGGACAAGCGCCGCAGCGGCAACGTGGTCTGGGTCGCTCCGCAGGCCGAGCTGGCCCAGCATGAGCAGGCCCGTGAAGACGCGCGGATCGCCATGTCCAACCGCGTCGAGCTGGTCACCGAGTACATCCAGATCAACTACCACAACGCCGGCCAGATCTACACGGCGCTGACCGAGGCCAAGGGCGTGGGCGGTTCGGGCGGTGGCGGTGGCGGCAGCGGTGGTGGTTCGGGCAGCAACACCGACACCGGTTTCCTGTCCCCGCGTGGCCGTCTGGTGGCGGACGATCGCACCAATACCCTGATGGTCAGCGACACGCCGAAGAAGGTCGCCGAGATGAAGGAACTTATCGCCGTGATCGACCGTCCGGTCGACCAGGTGGTGATCGAGGCGCGCGTCGTGGTGGCCACGGAGAGCTTCTCGCGTGAGTTGGGAGCACGGTTTGGGGTCAGTGGCACCAAGGACAATGTCGGCTTCAGCGGCAATCTGGAGGCGAACAAGGAAAACCTCAATTCGGTCAATGATTCCAGCGCCGCAACCACAATCACTCGCGGGTTGATGAGCAACCTGGCCGTCGCCAACCCCGCCGGCGCGGTTGCGCTGTCGATCCTCAATGCCGGGTACCTGCTCGACATCGAGTTGTCGGCGATGCAGACCCAGGGCCGTGGTGAGGTGATCTCCAACCCGCGCATCGTCACCAGCAACCAGCGTGAAGCGGTCATCAAGCAGGGCCAGGAAGTGGGTTACGTGACCATCCAGCCGGCGACGGCGGGTGGTGTGGCGACCCCGAGCGTCCAGTTCAAGGAAGTCGTGCTGGAAATGAAGGTCACCCCGACCATCACCAACGACGGCCGCGTGTTCCTCAACCTCAACGTCAAGAAGGACGAGATCGAGGGCTTCGTCAAGACCGGTATCGGCGACGTGCCCCAGATCAGCACCCGCGAAGTCAACACCGCGGTGCTGGTGGAAGACGGCCAGACCGTCGTGGTCGGCGGCGTGTACGAGTTCCGCGACCGCGAAGACGCGAGCAAGGTGCCCTTCCTGGGCGACATCCCCTTCCTTGGCAACCTGTTCAAGAAGAAGGGTCGCCAGAAGGAGAAGGCGGAGCTGCTGATCTTCGTCACCCCCAAGGTGCTGGAAGTGTCGCAGCGCAACCACCGCAACTGATCCGGCGGTGGAACGGAAAACGGAGCCTTCGGGCTCCGTTTTTTTTGGTGGACGCTGAACGTCGACGGCAACGCGTTGAACCCGTCACGCCCACTTGGGTCAAACTTGCGCGAGGCCCGCAACCGGGGCCGCAACCGGGATTGTTGATGGACCATGTGACCGACCATTTCGCTCCTGCCGCCGAGCCCGCCGAACATGCCGCGCCAGGCCGGCTGCAGGCCGCGTTTGACGACCTGCGCGGCGCGCTGTCGGAACAGATCATCGGCCAGTCGCGGCTGGTGGAACGGCTGCTGATTGCACTGCTCGCCGATGGCCACCTGCTGGTGGAAGGCGCGCCCGGCCTGGCCAAGACCACTGCGATCCGGGCGCTGGCATCGCGGCTGGACGCGCAGTTCGCCCGTGTGCAGTTCACGCCGGACCTGCTGCCCTCCGACCTCACCGGCACCGAGATCTGGCGGCCGCAGGACGGTCGCTTCGAGTTCATGCCCGGCCCCGTATTCCACCCGATCCTGCTGGCCGACGAGATCAACCGCGCGCCGGCCAAGGTCCAGTCGGCGCTGCTGGAGGCGATGGGCGAGCGCCAGGTGACGGTGGGGCGGGCGACCTATCCGCTGCCGGACCTGTTCCTGGTGATGGCGACCCAGAACCCGATCGAGCAGGAGGGAACCTTCCCCCTGCCCGAGGCGCAGCTGGACCGTTTCCTGATGCACGTGCGGATCGGCTATCCCGACGTGGACGCCGAAACGCGCATTCTGGAGCTGGCACGCAACCAGGCGCGGCGGGCGCTGACCCACACCGAGCCGGCATTGAAAAAGCTGCCATTGGAAGACGTTTTCGCGGCGCGCGCCGAGGTGCTCGAACTGCACGTCGCGCCCATGGTGGAGCGTTATCTGGTGGAACTGGTGCTGGCCTCGCGCGACGCCAGCAGCTACGACGCCGCGCTCGCGCGGCGGATCGAGTGGGGCGCGAGCCCCCGCGGATCCATCGCCCTGGAGCGCTGCGCGCGTGCGCGCGCCTGGCTGTTGGGGCGGGATTTTGTCACCCCCGACGACGTGCGCGATGTGGCGCCGGACGTGCTGCGCCATCGCGTGTTGCCCAGTTACGAAGCGACCGCCGAGGGCTGGGACGGAGACCGCCTGGTCGCCGAACTCATTGCGAAGGTGCCGTTGCCGTGAGCGATGGGGTCATCCCCGCGATCGAGGAACTTGTGGCACTGCGCGCCGCAGTGACCGGGCGCCGGACGCCGCGCCGGGGCAGCCACGGCGGCGGCCAGGCGATTTCCCCGATGCGGGGCCGTGGCATGGAGTACGCCGAGTCGCGTGAATACGCCGCGGGCGACGACGCCCGCCACATCGACTGGCGGGTCACCGCCCGCACCGGGCGTGCCCACACCAAGCTCTACCAGGCCGAGCGCGAGCGCTTGAGCCTGATCGTCGCCGACACTGCGGCCAACCTGTATTTCGGTACCCGGGTGCGCTTCAAGTCGGTGCAGGCCGCGCGCGCCGGCGCCATCGCGGCATGGGCGGCAATACGGGACGGCGACCGGGTCGCCGCGCTGCGCGGTTCCACGATCGAGCCGCCGGTTTCCCCTGCCGGCGGCGCCCGTGGCGCGCTGCGGGTGATCGAGGCGCTGGCGCGTTGGTATGCCGCACCGCCCGATGACGACAAGGGCCTGGCGGTCGCCCTGGACCATGCCCAGCGGGTGCTCCGTCCGGGTTCGCGGGTGCTGGTGCTGGCCGATCCCGCCAGTGTCGCGGCCATGCCCGCGTCGCGCTGGACCGCGCTGGCGCGCCACCAGGAGGTCGTCCTGCTGCTGTTGACCGATACGCTTGAAGCAGATCCCCCGCCTGCGGTCCTGCCGTTCGAGACAGGCGGCCATCGGGTCGAGGTCGATCTGGCCGGCGATGCGGCGCGGCAGCGCTGGGACGCCGAGTTCTCCGCCCCGGTGCAGACAGCGCTGAAGACGCTGCCGACCCGCGGCGTGCGGGTCCACGTCCTGTCCAGCGATGCCACCAGCGAATCCTGGCTCGCCTTGCAGGACCGACGCCCCGCGCTGGTGGCGTGATGCAGGATCCGACACTGCTGCTGCGCGATATCCATCAGCCGCCGGCGCCGCCGTTCTGGCCACCGGCGCCGGGATGGTGGCTGTTGGCCGGTGCTCTCCTGCTCGTGCTGGGCATCGTCATCGCGCTCCGCTGGAGACGCACGCGGCGCCGGAGGCAGATCGCTGCGATCTTCGACAATGCCCTGGATGAGGCGGCAACCCCGACCGCCGAAGTGGCGGCGATCTCCCAGCTTCTGCGCCGTGCCGCGCGCCGCATCGATCCGGAAGCGGACCGCCTGCAGGGCGATGCATGGCTGGCATTTCTCAATCGCCCGACCGGCAGTGCGCGGCGCAAACGCCGGGCCAACGAGGCGGAAGGCCGGTTCGCCGGTGAGCCCGGTCGCCTGCTGCTGGAGGGTGCGTTTCGGCGGAAGGTCGACCCGGCCGATGTCGCAGCGCTGCGCTCGCTGGCGCGCGCGCGGTTCCAGCAGTGGATGTTGGGCCGATGAGCGGCCTGCTGGCGAATACCGTGGGCGTTTGGCTTGATGGTTTCGCGTGGCCGTGGTTGCTGCTGGCCCTGCCGCTGCCCTGGCTGGCGCGCCGGGTGCTGCCGGCCCGGCGGAGTTCGGCGCCGGCCCTGGCGGTGCCCTTCGGTGATCGCCTGGCAGGTCTGGCTGCGACCGTGGCTGGCAGCGGCCGCAACGCTGGCGCGTGGCTGGCATGGGCCGCATGGGTGTTGCTGTGCCTGGCGGCGGCGCGACCGCAACAGGTCGGCGAGGCGGTCATGCCGCCGCAATCGGGGCGCGAGATGATGGTCGCGCTGGATCTCTCCGGCAGCATGAGCGAGCCCGACATGATGCTCGGCGGGCGCCGGGTGGACCGGCTGACGGCGGCGAAGGCGGTGCTGTCGGACTTCCTCGACCACCGCGAAGGCGATCGGGTGGGCTTGCTGGTGTTTGGCCAGCGCGCGTATGTGCTGGCGCCACCGACGCTGGATCTGGCGACGGTACGCCAACAGCTCGGCGACAGCGTGGTCGGACTGGCCGGTCGGGAAACCGCGATCGGCGACGGCATCGGCCTGGCGGTAAAGCGTCTGGTCAGCGGCGCAGACGATCGCGAGTCCGGCGAGCACGTGCTGATCCTGCTCACCGACGGCGTCAACAACGCGGGGATGCTGGAACCGCTGAAGGCCGCGGAGCTCGGGAGCGACGCTGGCGTGCGTGTCTACACCGTCGCCTTTGGGGGTGACGGCGCGATGTCGGTGTTCGGGTTCCAGCTGCCGGTTCCCGCCGGGGAGGACGAGGTCGACGAGGCAACGCTCACGCAGATCGCGGAAAGCACCGGCGGGCGGTTTTTCCGGGCCCGCGACACCGCGCAGCTGGCAGGCATCTACGCCGAAATCGATCGGCTCGAGCCGATCCGGCAACCCGGCGAGGCGGTGAGGCCGCGGATCGAACGCTACCATTGGCCCCTGGGCGCGGCGCTCGGCTTGGGCCTGCTCGGCTTCGTCGCGCCGCGCCGGAGGTCGTGGTGATCGCGGCGCTCGGCTTGGGCCTGCTCGGCTTCGCCGCGCCGCGCCGGAGGCCATGGTGATGTCCGCGCTCGCGCAACTGCAGTGGCTGCGGCCCGACTGGCTGTGGGCGCTGGCGCTGCTGCCGGTGCTGGCGTGGTGGTGGCAGCGCCGCCGCACCCGCGCCAGCATCTGGACGCAGGCGGTGGACGCCCATCTGTTGCCGCATCTGCTCAAGCCCGGCCCGGCCTCGCGTCGCTGGCTCGCGCCGGTGATTGCCGCGTTGGCGTTCAGCCTCGCCGTTGTGGCCCTGGCCGGTCCCAGCCTGCGCGAGGTCCAGCAACCGCTGTGGACGCAGGACGCGCCGCTGGTGGTCGCGGTCGACCTGTCCAGCGCGAGCCTGGCTGCGGACACGCCGCCCTCGCGGATTGCACGGGTGCGGGTGAAGCTGGCCAGTTTGCTGGCCGGTCGCCAAGGCGGGCAGGTTGGCCTGGTCGCCTGGGCGGGCGAGGCGTTCACGGTGGCGCCGCTGACCGCCGACACCGCCAACGTCGCCCTGTTCCTGGATGCGCTGGACCCCGATGTCATGCCGGTTGATGGCCAGCGGCCGGACCGGGCGATCGCCCGCTCGGCGCAGTTGCTGGCCCAGGCCGGCTACCAGGACGGTACGATCCTGCTGTTGAGCGATCACGCGACTCCGGCGGCACGGGCGGAAGCCGCCAAGGCAAAGGCGCGTGGCTACACGGTATCGGCCCTGGGGCTGGGGACGGCGGAGGGAGCGCCGTATCGCACCGCCGGCGGCGCGATCGATGTCGCGCGCCGCGATGATGCGTCCTTGCAGGACCTCGCGGCGGCGGGCGGCGGCCGCTACGCCGCGCTAGCGGAAAGCAACGACGATCTCGCGACGCTCGGCGTACTGGATTCCCGCCATGGCACCGGCGCTGCAGACGGTGCGGAGTCGGGCACTTCGGTCACCACCCGCCAGGACGACGGCTACTGGTTGCTGTTGCCCCTGATGCTGCTGGCGCTGCTCGCGTTCCGTCGCGGCGCGCCCGTCCTGCTGCTGGTGGTGTGCCTCTGGCTGCCGGGTCGCGACGCATTTGCGGCGGACCTGTGGCAACGGCCGGACCAGCGCGCGCATCGCACCATGCAGGACGCGGAAGCGGCCTACCGGCGCGGCAAGTTCGAAGCGGCGGCGAAGATCTACGCCGATGTCGACGGCGCGGACGCGCACTACAACCGCGGCAACGCCCTTGCCCGCCAGGGCAGGTACGCCGACGCCATCGCCGCGTATGACGAGGCGCTGAAGGCGGCGCCGACCATGGAGGACGCGATCGCCAACCGGCGGGCGGTGGAAGCGGCGATGAAGCGCAAGCCGCCGCCGGGCCCGAAGTCGTCTTCGGGAGAGTCCGGGGAGCCCAAGGGCGACGACGATGCGGGCTCCGGCAACAGCGACCCTTCGTCCGATGCCGACAGTCAGAAGAAAGACCCGGCGACGGACCAGGACAATGACAAGGATGCCGGCGACGGTCGCGGCGGGGATACGCCGGCGGCGCAGGACGAGCAGGACAAGTCTTCCCGTCCAGGCAGCGACGCCCAGAACGGGACGGACAACGAGCCCGAAGCCGCCGACGCCGAGGCCCAGGCGGCCGCCGATGCGGCGCAGCGCGAGCGCATGCGTGAAGCGCTCGAAAGCGCGGCGGATAACGCCGAAACCGACGGCGGCGCCGCTGCCGATGCGACGCCCGAAAGTGCCGATGAGCGCGAACGGCGCGTTGCCAACGAGGCCTGGCTGCGGCGGATACCCGATGATCCCGGCGGCCTGCTGCGGCGCAAGTTCCGGATCGAATACGAGCGCCGCCAGCGCGAAGGGAACACCGATTGATGAAGCCCATGGCCCGAGGAATCCTGCAGACGCTCGCCTGCCTGTTGTTGCTGGTCAGCCTGGACGCGAGCGCCAGGACCCGGGCGTGGCTGGACCGCGACCACATCGCGATGGGCGAGACAACGACGCTCAATATCGAGACCGACACCGGCACCGCGCCGGACTACGCGCCGCTGCAGGCGGATTTCGCGATCGGTGGCCACACCAGTCGTCGCCAGGTGGAACTGGGCGGTGGCAAGGTCACCAGCCGCACCCTGTATGCCGTTGCGCTGCAGCCGCGGCGCGAGGGCCTGTTGACGATTCCCGGGATCGCGGTGGGTGGCGAGAAGACCAATCCGCTGCCGCTGACGGTGGCGCCCGCAAGTGCGGCCACCCCGTCGCAGGCGGGCGCCGACGTCTTCCTGGAAAGCGAGCCAGACGACGCCTCGCCCTACGTACAGCAGGCGGTTGGCTGGACGGTGCGGCTGTATTCGGCGGTGCCGCTGGTGTCGGGCCAGCTCGACCAGCCCGCACCGCAGGGCGTCTCGCTGACCCAGGTCGGCGAGGACCTGCGCTTTGACCGCCAGATCGGCGGCCGCGATTACAGCGTGGTCGAGCGCCACTACCTGCTGGTTCCTGACCGCAGCGGCCCGGTGGAGGTGCCCGGCGCGATCTTCCGCGGCCGCGGCGTGAGCGGGTTCTTCGATGACCTGATGGGGCGCGGCGACAGCCTGCAGGCGAAGGCGCCCGCCATGACCCTGAGCGTGAAACCGATTCCGGCCCAGGCGCCGCAACCCTGGCTGCCGCTGCAGGGTCTGGAATTGCGCTATCTGGCGACGCCGCAGAGTGCCGAGGCCGGTGCGGCGGCCACGCTCACCGTGGAGGCGGTGGTTGACGGCGCAAGCGCGTCGCAGTTGCCGGAACTGCGACTGCCGGAGGTTGCCGGCGCGCAGGTGTTCCCCGAGCCGGTGCAGACCGAAGAGCGCTGGGTCGATGGTCGACCCCAGGTCACCCTGCGCCGGCAGTTCGCGCTGGTGCCCGCGCAGCCAGGGGCGCTGCGTATTCCCGGTCCACAGATGGCCTGGTGGGATGCCGTGGCCGGACAGGCGCGTACCGCCGAGCTGCCGGCGCTCGCCCTTGAAGTGGCCGCAGCGTCCAGCAGCGGGTCCGCTACGGCGATCTCAAACGCACCAAGTGTTGCAACCGCCGACCGCACTGGCCCTGACATTGGAGCCGGTGCGGCGCAGGGCGGCCCCGTGAATCACCAGCCGTGGCTCATCGCCACCGTGGGCTTCGGCCTGGCCTGGCTGCTGACGCTGTTGTGGGGGCTGCACCGCGTGCCGGCGACCACGTCCGGCGCTGCCGCCGGCGCGGTTGCCGCTCCGGTTGTGCGGGGCGAAAAGTTGGCACCCGCGGACCTGGCCGGCTTCGCCAGGTCGCTGGATCACGGCGACTTCGACGAGGTCGCCACGCGGCTGTGCGCGCTGGCGCGACCGCCTGCGGCCGACATCGACGAGGCGCGTGCCCGGCTTGCCGATCCGGCCCAACGCGAGGCAGTGGGGGCCATGCAGCGCGCACGCTGGGGAGACGGCGACGGGGTCGATGCGCGACAGCAGCTGCGATCGGCCTTCGCGCGCGGTCCGCAATGGCGCGACAGCCAGGGCGGCGCGACGACCCCCACGGAGTTGCTGCCGCCGCTGTATCCACCGCGCTGAGGCAGGCCTCGGCGAGCGCGGGTTTGTTACGCTCGGCCGCTGCCACCGGGGAGTGCACTGATGACCGATTCCACGCCTGACACCGCGCCGCGGACCCGCATGCCGCTGCACTGGAAGATGGCGATCGGCTTCGCGTCCGGCCTGCTGCTGGGGCTGCTGGTGTACTCGGCCCAGGTGCCGGGCGCTGACGTATTCATGCGCTACGTCACCGACCCCGTCGGCCAGCTGTTCCTGCGATTGCTGTTCATGCTGGTGATCCCGTTGATCTTCTCCGCACTGGTGCTGGGCGTGGTGGAGATCGGCGATCCCGAGTCGCTGGGCCGGATCGGCCTGAAGACGCTGCTCTACATCCTGGTGGTCACCGCGATCGCCGTCGCCATCGGCATGCTGATGGTCAACGTGTTCCAGCCGGGCGCGGGCATGTCACGCGAGGTCGGCGAGGCGCTGATGGCGCGCGAATCCGAGGCCAGCGCGGCGATCATGACCCACCGCGAGTCGCTGTCGGGCATCGACATCCTGCTCAACATCGTGCCCCGCAACCCGGTGCAGGCGGCCGCCGACGGCGAGCTGATCTCGGTGATGTTCTTCGCGCTGATGTTCGGTATCGCCGCGACGGTGATGCGCACGCCGGGCGTCAACGCGTTTGTCGGCACCGTGCAGGGCACCTACGAGATCAGCCTGAAACTGATCGACTGGGTGATCCGGACCGCGCCCTACGCGGTTTTCGCGCTGATGTTCAGCCTGGCGGCGAAGGTCGGGCTTACCGCGCTCAAGCCGCTGGCGATGTACGTGCTGGTGGCGGCCGGCGCGATGGCGCTGCACATGGTGGTCGTGTTCCCGCTGCTGCTGCGCTTCGTGGGCGGCATGTCGCCGCTGTTCTTCTTCCGTCGCGCCCAACTGGCGATGTTGACCGCGTTCTCGACCTCGTCCTCCAGCGCGACCCTGCCGACCACCCTGCGCGTGGCCGAGGAGGAGCTGGCAACGCCGCGGCGGATCGGCCGGTTCGTCTGCACGCTGGGCGCGACCGCCAACATGAACGGCACGGCCCTGTTCGAAGGCGTGACGGTGCTGTTCCTGGCGCAGTTTTTCCTGATCGACCTCAGCCTGGGCCAGCAGGTCCTGATCGTGCTGATGTGCGTGCTCGGTGGGGTCGGCGCCGCCGGCGTGCCGGGCGGTTCGCTTCCGGTCATCGCGATGATCCTGGTGATGTTCGGGATTCCCCCTGAAGGGCTGGGGCTGATCCTGGGAGTCGACCGCTTCCTCGACATGTGCCGGACCTGCGTCAACGTCACCGGCGATCTGGTCGGCACCGTGGTGATTTCACACAGCGAGGCGGGCAGGGCCCACGTCGAACTGCCCGAGTGAGGGCGCGTTTGGCCGCGCGCGCGGAACCGGCGACAATGGGCGACTGCCCTGCAGCGAGTCTGCAAGGGCCGCCCCCCATTCCTGGATCCGCCATGCCCACGCCCAGCCGCCGCGACCTTGCCAACGCCATCCGTTTCCTCGCCATCGACGCCGTCCAGGCGGCCAACTCCGGCCATCCGGGCATGCCGATGGGCATGGCCGACATCGCCGAGGTGCTCTGGAACGACTACCTGAGCCACAACCCGGCCAACCCGGGCTGGTTCAACCGCGACCGCTTCGTGCTGTCCAACGGCCACGGCTCGATGCTGCAGTACGCGCTGCTGCACCTGTCGGGCTATGACCTCTCGATCGAGGACCTGAAGCAGTTCCGCCAGCTCGAATCGCGCACGCCGGGCCATCCGGAAAACTTCATGACCCCGGGCGTGGAAACGACCACCGGTCCGCTGGGCCAGGGCCTGGCCAACGCGGTCGGCATGGCGCTGGCCGAGAAGCTGCTCGCGCAGCGCTTCAACCGGCCCGAGCACGCCATCGTCGACCACCGCACCTGGGTCTTCATGGGCGATGGCTGCCTGATGGAGGGCATCTCGCACGAGGCCGCATCGCTCGCCGGCACCTGGGGGCTGAACAAGCTGGTCGCGTTCTGGGACGACAACCACATCAGCATCGACGGCGACACCGCCGGCTGGTTCACCGACGACACGCCGGCGCGCTTCGAGGCGTACGGCTGGAACGTGGTGCGCGGCGTCGACGGCCACGATGCGGACGCGATCAAGCGCGCGATCGATGAGGCGCTGTTGAGCAGCGACAAGCCCACCCTGCTGTGCTGCCGGACCACGATTGGTTATGGCTCGCCGAAGAAGGCCGGCAGCGAGTCCAGCCACGGCTCGCCGCTGGGCGCGGATGAAATCGTCGCCACCCGCAAGGCGCTGGGCTGGGGGCACGGCGCGTTCGAGATTCCGGACGAGATCTACGAGGGTTGGCGCGTGGGCGGAGTCGGCAGGTTCCGCGAGGATCAGTGGAACGAGGCCTTCGACCACTACGCGACCCGTTTCCCCCTCGAGGCCGCGGAGCTGGTCCGCCGCTCGCACGGCGAACTGCCCGACGATTTCGCCGAGGCCGCCGATGCGTTCATCGCCAAGCTGCAGGCCGACGGCCCGGTGATCGCTTCGCGCAAGGCATCGCAGAACGCGATCGAGGCGTTCGCGCCGCACCTGCCCGAGCTGGTCGGTGGTTCAGCGGATCTGGCCGGTTCCAACCTGACCCTGTGGAGCGGCAGCAAGTCGGTCACCGGCGATGACCGCGACGCCAACTACATCTATTACGGTGTGCGCGAGTTCGCGATGACCGCGATCAGCAACGGCCTTAGCGTGCACGGCGGCTTCATTCCGTACGACGCGACCTTCCTGGTGTTCAGCGACTATGCGCGCAACGCGGTGCGCATGAGCGCGCTGATGGGCGCGCGCGCCATCCACGTCTACACCCATGACTCCATTGGTCTGGGCGAGGACGGCCCGACCCACCAGCCGATCGAGCACCTGGCCAGCCTGCGTTACATCCCCAACAACGATGTCTGGCGCCCCTGCGATGCGGTGGAATCCGCGGTCGCCTGGAAGGCGGCGATCGAGCGGGTTGACGGTCCCAGCTGCCTGGTGTTCTCGCGTCAGAACCTGGACCACCAGCCGCGCGACAACGCCCAGCTGGGCGACATTGCCCGCGGCGGTTACGTGCTGCGCGACGGCGGCGCCGACCCGGAGCTGATCCTGATCGCGACCGGTTCGGAAGTCGGCCTGGCGATGAAGGCGGCCGAGGAACTGGGCGACGCGGTGCGCGTGGTGTCCATGCCCTCCACCGACGTCTTCGACCGCCAGGACGAGGAGTACCGCGAATCGGTGCTGCCGCGCGGCTGCCGCAAGCGCGTGGCGATCGAGGCCGGGGTAACGGACTTCTGGGCCAAGTATGTCGGCCTGGATGGCGCGGTGATCGGCATCGACACCTTCGGCGCGAGTGCACCGGCGGACAAGCTGTTCCCGCACTTCGGATTCACCGTCGACCACGTCGTTCGGGCGGCGCGCGCGCTGGGCTGAGCGCTTCCCGCGACCGGGCGCGTCCGGGACCCGGAGGCGCCCGGTGCAATGCCCGGTCGGGCATTGCCGCATTGGCTGCGTGGCGGGTTCAAAATTCCGCTTGACGTCATCGTTTACATTCGTAATCTGGAGAAAAGATTACGGGCGTAAACAATGCAGATCAGCGAAGCCGAATCGGTCGTCATGGAAGTCCTCTGGCAGCAGCAGCCGCTGGCGGCCGAGGACGTGGTCGCCGCCCTGAGCCCCAGCCAGGACTGGCAGGAGGCGACCATCAAGACCCTGCTCAACCGCCTGCTCAACAAGGGCGCGATCAGCGCGAGCAAGGAGGGCCGGCGGTACCTCTACTCGCCGGTGCTGCAGCGCGCCGACTGGGTGAACACGGAAAGCTCGGGATTGCTTGACCGCCTGTTCGATGGCCGCATCGCGCCGCTGGTGGCTCACTTCAGCGCCCACCGCAAGCTCACTGCCGAGGACGTCTCGCAGCTTCGTGAACTGCTGGCGGAGATCGACGATGAGCGCCGCTGAGTTCGCGATGCTGCTGGGCCGCGCCGCGCTCGCCTCCAGCGTCGCGATCGCTCTGGTGTGGCTCCTGCGCCGCCCGCTGCGGCGGGGATTCGGCGCCGCCAGTGCCTATGCCGCCTGGCTCGCGGTGCCCGCGTCTTTGGTCGCAGTCCTCGCGCCCCTGGCGGGATTCTCGCTGCAACCGCACTGGATCGGCGCTCTGGCCGCGCTTCCGACTGCCGCAACGGCAGCCCCCGCATCGCCATCTCCCGTCGACCCGGCAGAACTCCTGCTTGCGATCTGGATCGCCGGCGTGGCCGCGATGGCGGTGCACTTTGCCCTCCAGCAACGGCGCTTTCACCGTGCGCTGGGCCACGTGCACGAGCGCGCCGACGGTACCCGGCAGGCGAGCGTGGCCGAGGGCCTGCCGGCGGCGATGGGCCTGTGGCGGCCAAGGATCGTGGTGCCGCTGGACTTCGACCAACGCTACAACGACGAGCAACGCGAGTTGATGCGTGCCCACGAGTCCACCCACATCCGTCGCGGCGATCTGCAGGTCAACGCGTTTGCCGCCGGCCTGCGCTGCCTGTTCTGGTTCAACCCGCTGGTGCACGTTGCGGCGGTGCATTTCCGCCACGACCAGCAGCTGGCCTGCGATCAGCGCGTGATGGCCCGATACCCGCAATCGCGCCGCGCCTATGGCGAGGCGATGTTGAAGACCCAGCTGGCCGGTCAGCCCCTGCCGCTGGGATGCCACTGGGGCTACAGCCATCCACTCAAGGAGAGAATCGAGATGCTCAAGCAACCCGTTGTTGGACTGCCCCGCTGGATCGCCGGCACCGTCGCGGTCACCGCGCTCACCCTGGCCATGGGCGTCGGCGCCTGGGCCGCGCAGCCGGGGGGTTCGCAGACCATTGGCGATATCCGTCCTGGCGGGAGGATGCCGCCACCACGCTATCCGGCGGGCGCGGCGGAGCAGGGGATCGGCGGCAAGGTGGTGCTGCTCCTCCAGCTCGACGCGCGGGGAAAAGTTTCCGCGGTCGAGGTGGAAAGCTCGCAGCCGGCCGGCGTGTTTGATCAGGCAGCGATCGACGCCGCGCGCAACTGGACCCTCAACCCGCCGATGCAGGACGGCAAGCCGGTCGCGGGCAAGGTCCGGGTGCCGGTCTCGTTCGAGCCGGATCCGCCGGCACCGCCGGCACCCCCGGCGGCGCCAAAAGCTCCGCCTGCGCCCGCGGCTGGCCCGGGCGCAGGGCCAGCGCCTCCTGCACCCGCTGCGCCTCCCGCACCACCTTCGCCTCCTGCCCCGCCTGCAGACCCCATCGGCTGACCGGCGCTAGGCACGTGCACCAGCCTTCGCGGGAGCGTTGAGTGCCGACTACAACCCGTCGGCAGGCGGTTCCAGCTGCAATGGGGTGCACAGATGACGGCGACCGCCGGCACCTGCCGGGGGCAGGCGGCCGCCGCGGATATTTACCTGCAGCGAGGGATACAGCAGCTTGGGCGCGGCGAGGCCGGCGTCCCGTTCGGCGCGGACCCTGCGGAACGCCTCCAGCGAGGTGTCCGCTGAAAGCAGGCGGTTGTCGCGGCGCGATTCCTCCACGGTGACGCTGGCACGCCGCTCGCGTCCTTCCGGCGGGTAGTCGTGGCACAGCCACATGACGGTGTCTCCCGGCAGCGCGTGCAGGCGGGTGATGGACGCGTACAGCTGATCGATGCTGCCGCCGGGAAAATCGCAGCGCGCGGTGCCCAAGTCGGGTGCAAACAGCGTATCGCCGACGAACACGTTGTCGCCGATGCGATAGCTCAGGCTGTCGGCGGTGTGTCCGGGCGTCGCCATCACCTCGATCGACAGCGCGCCGGCGCTGAACACCTCGCCGTCGGCGAGCAACCGATCGAACGCGCCCGTCAGCGCCGGGTCGGCGCGGTCCATCGCGAACACGGACGAGAAGTGATCCTGCACCGAGGCGATGCCGCTGCCGATGGCGACGGGAACGTCCAGCCGGGCGCGCAGGAACGCGGCCGAACTCAGGTGGTCCGCGTGGGCATGGGTCTCCAGGATGAAATGCACGCGCAGATCGTTGGCGGCAATGAACTCGAGCACGTCGCGCGCTGAATCGGTCCGGATCCGGCCCGAGCGCTGCTCGTAGTCGAGCACCGGATCAATCACCACCGCATCGCGGCCCTCATGGACGACGTAGGTCCAGGTGCCGGTCGACTCGTGGAAAAGCGGTTCCACCTGTGGCTTGGAAGTCATCGGCTCTCTCCGTTTGGGGCGGCGTCCACGGCGCAGAAGATCCCGTGCAGGGTGTCGATGATCTGCCGTGCGGGGCCGTCGCTGAGCGAGTAATAGATGGTTTGCGCGTCACGACGGGTGCGCACCAGCCCGTCCGCGCGCAGAAGCGCGAGGTGTTGCGACAACGCCGACTGGCTGAGGTCGAGCTGGTTGTTGAGCTCGCTGACCGATTGCTCGCCGGCAACCAGCATGCACAGCAGCATCAGGCGGTTCTCGTTGCCGAGGGCCTTCAACAGCCGCACCGCGTCGCCTGCGTGGCTGCGCATGGCGTCCGGATCGATCGCGGCCATGGACTCGGTAGCCTCGGGCATTCGTGCCGCGCGCATCGACTGCTGACTCAACGCGTCGTCACCGGAAGGCCGGCGTCGGTCCATCCGGTGATGCCCCCGCTGATCGAGCGCACGTCGGTGAAACCCATGCGCTGCAGGCTCACTGCCGACAACGCGGCGCGGCCGCCGGTCCGGCAATACACCACGATCGGGCAGGACTTGGAGGACAGCGCCGGGTCGCTGGCATTGGCGACGGCGGGGTGGGCGTCGACCTGAAATTCGAGCACCCCGCGCGGAATATTGATGGCATCGGCGATGTGGCCGGTCTGGTATTCGGCCGGTTCACGGACGTCGATCAGCACCGCGCTGCCCCGAAGGGCGGCCAGATCGCCTGGTGCGACTTCACGGATCTGCTTGCGGGCTTCTTCCACAAGCTGGTTGGCGGTCAGGTGCATGGCAGTTTTCCACGGGGCGGGAGCGCCACCATATCACTTGACGCTAATATAAGTAAAGGCTAATGTGTTGCGGCGCCGTGCTCACGCCGGTAGTGATTTCATTGCTCTACAGCACCTGCTGCCGTGGCAGCGGCGAAAGGAGGACCACGCATGATTTCTTCAACCACCGACAATGCACCCGGGCCGGTGCTGGTCGTTTGCCCCCATTGCCATTCACCCAACCGGGTGCCGAACGCTCGACTGGCCGAGGCGCCGTCGTGTGGTCGCTGCCAGAAGCCGCTGTTTGACGGCAAGCCGGTGAGTCTGGGAGTGGATCATTTCACCGCCCACATCAGTCGCGGCGGCCTCCCCGTGCTGGTCGATTTCTGGGCGCCGTGGTGCGGCCCCTGCAAGGTGATGGCGCCGCAGTTCGAGCTCGCCGCCGCCGAGCTGGAGCCGCACGTGCGCCTGGCCAAGGTCGACACCCAGAGCGAGCCCACCCTGGCCCAGCGGTACGCCATCCGCAGCATCCCCACCCTGGCCTTGTTCAAGGGCGGCCGTGAGCTGGCGCGGCAGGCCGGGGCAATGTCGGCGGCTGACATCGTGCGTTGGACGCGGCAGCACCTGCCGGCGTGAAGCCTGTCGCGCAGACGGGACAGATGGCGGCGATGGGGCCATCATCGACCGATGTTCAGCGAGGACGAATTGAAATGAAGCAGCCGTTTTGCAATGCCGTGGCGTTCCGTTCCGTCACCATCGCCGTGCTGACGGCGCTATCGCTGACCGCCTGCGGCTACGGCGATCGTGTCGACGCGGCGGACGCTGCGGGACCGGTCCAGGCGTCCGCGAATGCGGGCGACACCACTGCGGATCCGAACGACGCGGTTTCCACGGACGCGACACCCGAGGTGCGGTCACTGGAGGCGGCGATTTCCGGCCTGCACCAGCCGCGGCCCGGCCTCTACACCGCAGGCCAACCGGAGGACACGGCGTGGCGGGCAGCCGCCGAGGACGGCGTCACCACGGTGATCAACCTGCGGCCGGCGGCCGAGATGGGCGAACGCGACGAGGCGACCGAGGTCGCCGCCGCCGGCATGGCCTATCACCGGCTTCCGGTCGCCGGCGCCAGCGACATCAGCATGGCCAACGCCATCGAACTGCGGCGCCTGATAAACGAGGCGCCCGGTCCAGTGCTGGTCCACTGTGCGTCAGGCAACCGGGTCGGGGCATTGCTGGCGCTGGGTGAGCTGGAGAGCGGTGTCGACGCGGAGCAGGCCGTAGCCTTTGGCCGCAGCGCAGGACTGGCCAGCCTGGAGCCGCGCGTGCGCGAAGTGATCGAAACTACCCGCGCGGAAACCTGCGAGGCCGACGCCACCTGCTGACTCGTCTGGCCTAGTCCGCCTGCGGAGCCTCGCCCGGCCGCCCCACCGGTGGCGCCGGATCAAAGATCGCGTTGAGCACGACGGCCAGGCGCGCGCCACCCAGGCGCAGTTGCGTCTCGGCCACGGGTAGCCAGGACCGCACGTAGTCGTCACTGATCTTGCGGTCCTTCGGATAGAACCCCGGTTTGACGACGATCGCGCAGGACTGCTCGGCCCAGGTCGCGGCGCGCAGGGCGAGCGGACCGGTCGCCGGTAGCGCGGTCGGCGAAGCCACGGGCATCGCGCGCAGCCGCTCGAGATACTGGACGTCATTGAGCCGGTTCGTGCCCAGCAGGCCGCTGTCCCACAGCTGGTGCAGGTTGCTGCCCTTGCCGTCGAGATTGACCTGGTAGGTGTTGCCGCCCTTGTCTTCGGCGTGGCCGGCGTGCAGTGGCTGGTGGATGTCGCCGACGAAGTGCACCAGGAACTTCAGTGCCTGCGTCCGGGTGGCCGACGGCAGGCTCTCGTCCGCCAGCAGCGCGGCCTGGGCCGGGATCGCTGCGACCACGCAATTGCCCTCGGGGCAGTCGCGCGGCGCCACATAGACACACTGGTCGCCGCCGATGTTGACGTAATGCCAGGCCGAGCTGCGCCGTCCCAGGTCCGGGTCGGACGCGCGCAGGCGGTCGGCCCAGTTGGCGATGCCGGGCAGGGTGGGTTCGGGCTCGCCGAGCAGCAGCGGCGTGATCCGCGCCTGCGCCTGCGGGGTGAGTTGTTCCCAGGCCAGCTCGGCGACCAGGCGATGGCCTTGCGGGCCCCACGCGGCGGCCACCGCGGGAAGAAGAAGGGCGAGCGCGAGGATGCCGTATCGGATAGTGCGGAAAGCGATGCATGGATTCATGGCGACAGGATAGCTGCAGCGCAGCAGAAAGGCCTCGCCGCGCGACGACGGCCCGCATGCGCAGGAATTCTCCGACTCGCCTGCGCAGTTGCCGCGCGCGCCGCTGCCGGCCGGGTCCGGCGCGGATGGGCTAAAATGGGGGGCTTTATTCCCTCATGTGCCCGTCAGGAGCCCTGCAATGGCGATCAAGGTTGGTATCAACGGTTTTGGCCGTATCGGACGCAACGTCCTGCGTTCGGCGATTGAGAATTTCGGCGACGACATCGAAGTGGTCGCGATCAACGACCTGCTGGAGCCGGATTACCTGGCCTACATGCTGCAGTACGACTCTGTGCATGGCCGCTTCAAGGGCGACGTCAAGGTCGACGGCGACAACATCATCGTCAACGGCAAGCAGATCCGCCTGACCCAGGAGCGCGATCCGGCCAACCTGAAGTGGGGCGAGGTCGACGTGGACGTGGTGATCGAGTCCACCGGCCTGTTCCTGACCAAGGAAAGCGCGCAGAAGCACATCGACGCGGGCGCAAAGAAGGTCATCCTGTCGGCGCCGTCCAAGGACGACACCCCGATGTTCGTCTTCGGCGTCAACGACAAGACCTACAAGGGCGAGGCGATCGTTTCCAACGCCTCGTGCACCACCAACTGCCTGGCGCCGGTGGCCAAGGTGCTCAACGACAAGTGGGGCATCAAGCGCGGCCTGATGACCACCGTGCACGCGGCGACCGCGAGCCAGAAGGTCGTCGACGGCCCGTCCAACAAGGACTGGCGCGGCGGCCGCGGCATCCTGGAGAACATCATCCCGTCCTCCACGGGTGCGGCCAAGGCGGTCGGCGTGGTGATTCCCGAGCTCAACAAGAAGCTGACCGGCATGAGCTTCCGCGTGCCGACCTCCGACGTGTCCGTGGTCGACCTCACCGTCGAGCTGGAGAAGGGCGCGAGCTACGAGGAGATCTGCGCGGAGATGAAGTCGCAGTCCGAAGGCGCGCTCAAGGGCATCCTGGGCTACACCACCGACATGGTCGTGGCGACCGATTTCCGGGGCGATACCCGCACCTCGATCTTCGATGCCGGCGCCGGCATCGCGCTGGACGACACCTTCGTCAAGCTGGTGGCCTGGTACGACAACGAATGGGGCTACTCCAACAAGTGCCTGGAGATGGTCAAGGTGGTGGCGAAGTAATCCGCGCCATAGCCGTCTGCGTCGAAAAAGCCGGGCATCGCGCCCGGCTTTTTTATGCCTGCGGAACGCTGCGCGCAGACACCTGTACTGAAAGTCCGGCGCGATGGGGCGGGATGCAGCGCCTTTTGTCGACTACCACTCGCGCTTCAGCAGCGGGAGCTTGTCGGGGACGCCATCCCATTTCTCGGCATCCTCCAGCGGCTCTTTCTTGCGGTCGATCACCGGCCACAGCGGTGCCAGCTCGGCGTTGATGGCCAGGAAGTGCTCCTGCCCGAGCGGCACGTCGTCCTCGGGATAGATCGCGCCGACCGGGCATTCGTCGACGCACAGGGTGCAGTCGATGCACTCCTCCGGATCGATCACCAGGAAGTTGGGTCCCTCGTGGAAGCAGTCGACCGGGCACACCTCGACACAGTCGGTGTGCTTGCAGTTGATGCAGTTTTCAGTGACGACGTGGGTCATGCGGATTCCAATCGTATTGCTTGCGGCAGCGCCATTGTCTCGCGGATCCAACTTCGCTGCCCCTGACCTGGATCAAGGCGCCGGAGTGCGGCGGTGCGGACAATGGCCGCCATCACCCCACCATATGGAGTCAGTACCGATGATCCGCAAGCTTTCCGCTGTTGCCCTGTTCGCCGTGGCCGGCGCGTTCGCCCTGCCGGCGACGGCCGCCGACTGCGCTGCCACGGTCGACAGCACCGATGCGATGCAGTTCACCACCAAGAGCCTGACGGTGCCCGCGTCGTGCAAGGAGTTCAAGGTCACCCTGAAGCACGTGGGCAAGCTGCCCAAGGCCGCAATGGGCCACAACTTCGTGCTCAGCAAGCCCGCCGACGTCAATGCGATCAACGCCGACGGCATGAAGGCCGGCGCCGACGCCGACTACGTCAAGGCCGGCGATACCCGCGTGATCGCGGCCAGCAAGCTGATCGGCGGCGGCGAATCGACCACCGTCACGATCCCGGTAGCCAAGCTGAAGGCGGGAGAGGATTACACCTACTTCTGCTCCTTCCCGGGCCACGCCGCGCTGATGAAGGGCACCTTGACTCTGGCCAAGTAAGCCACCATCTGTAACAAGGGCGGCCCTGGCGGTCGCCCTTTTTCGTTTCAGGGTCCAGATACCGCTCATGTCACGCGAAACCACCCAACTTACCGAGCAGCAGCTGGCCGACCTGGTCGATCGGTTCTACGACAGGATCCAGGTGCATCCCACGCTGGGGCCGGTCTTCAACGCCGCCGTCGACGATTGGCCGGCACACAAGGAACTGCTGACCTCGTTCTGGTCCTCCGTCGCGCTGGGCACGCGCAGCTACCGTGGCAATCCGATGGCGCAGCACCGCGGCCACGCCATCCACGCCGGCCATTTCGACGAGTGGCTGGCGCTGTGGCGCGAAACCGCGGATGAAGTCCTCGACGCCGAACACGCCGCGCTGGTCCACGAGTACGCCAAACGCATCGGCCGCAGCCTGAAGTACGGTCTGGGCCTGCAGGAAGGCGTGCGATCGCTGGAGCTGCCGATCGTCGGCGCTTGAGCGGTTCCGGCGATGGCTGGCATCGCCGGGTCGCGAGCAGCGCTGCGCGCTGTGATCACGCGTCCCGGCAGCTGGATGCATCAGCCCCGCTCGTGGGCGGCAGCAGTGCCGGCACGGGCGTCGGTTGGCCGGCGGCGTTCAGGGCGACCATCGTGAAGCGTCCCCGGGTTGCCAGCAGCGCCTCGCCCGAGTGCAGGTCCTCGCTGTGCATTTCCACCTCGACCTGCAGTGACGTGCGGCCGGTTGCCACGATCCGCGCGACCAGTTGCACCAGCGCGCCCTGGTTGACCGCGGTATGAAAGTCGACCTGCTCCGAGCGTGCGGTCACCACGGTGCAGCGGGCGTAGCGGGAGGCGGCGATGAACGCGGCCTTGTCCATCCACGCCAACGCCTGCCCGCCAAACAGGGTGCCGAGGTGATTGGTGTGGTCGGGGAAGACGATCTCGGTCATCCGCGCTTCGGTCGCGGGCATCGTCCCGTCAGTCATCGCGTTCAAAATGCGGCGTCAAAGGCGACTTCGCCTTCCACGCCGACCTGGTAGGCCGACACGCGACGCTCGAAGAAGTTGGTCACTTCCTGCACGTCCTGCAGGTCCATGAAACCGAACGGATTGCTCGCGCCGAAATGGCGCGGCATGCCCAGCTGGCCCAGGCGCTGGTCGGCGCAGTATTCCAGGTACTGGCGCATGTCCTTCAGCGACAGCCCGGCCACGCCGCCCGACAGGGTGTCGCAGGCGAACTGCATCTCGCACTCCACCGCCTCGGTGAGCATCTGAACCACCTCGTCCTGCAGGGCCTCATCGAACAGGTCGGGCTCCTCCTTGCGGACGGTGCGGATGACCTCGAAGGCGAACGCCATATGGCAGCTCTCGTCGCGGAACACCCAGTTGGTGCCCGAGGCCAGGCCGTGCAGCAGTCCGCGCGAGCGCAGGTAGTAGACGTAGGCGAAGGCGCCGAAGAAGAACAGGCCCTCGATGCAGGCGGCGAAGCAGATCAGGTTGAGCAGGAACTGGCGCCGCTGCGCACGCGTCTCGATGCGCTTGAGGTCCTGGATGGAGTCGATCCACTTGAAGCAGAACTCGGCCTTGGCGCGGATCGAGGGAATGTTTTCCACCGCGGCGAACGCCTGCGTGCGGGCCTTGTCGTCGGGCAGGTAGGTGTCCAGCAGGGTGAGGTAGAACTGCACGTGCAGCGCCTCCTCATACAGCTGGCGTGAAAGGTACATGCGCGCTTCGGGCGCGTTGATGTGCTGGTAGAGGTTGAGCACCAGGTTGTTGGCGACGATCGAATCGCCGGTCGCGAAGAACGCGACCAGGCGCTCGACCAGGTGGCGCTCGGCCGGTCCGAGCTTGCCGCGCAGGTCGTTGACGTCCAGCGAGAAGTCGATTTCCTCCACCGTCCAGGTGTTGCGGATCGCATCGCGGTACATCGCGTAGAACTGCGGGTAGCGCATTGGGCGCAGGGTGAGGTCGAAGCCGGGGTGGAGCAGGTGTTGGGTGGTCATGCGTATTCCTTGCAGATGCGGGGGTTGCGGCGGGGCCTACTGGCAGGACTCGCAGCTCTCGGGGTTTTCCAGTGAGCAGGCGATCGCGTCGGCGTCGGGCGTCGGGGCGGCGGCGGGCGCCGGGGCGCTGACGGTGGACTTGGCGATCCGGGTCGCAGGCCGCGAGCGCAGGTAGTAGGTCGTCTTCAGACCCTGCTTCCACGCGTACATGTACATCGACGCCAGCTGGCCGATGTTCGGGCTCTCGATAAACAGGTTCAGCGACTGGCTCTGGTCGATGAAGGCGCCGCGGTCGGCGGCCATGTCGATCAGCGAGCGCATCGGCAGCTCCCAGGCGGTGCGGTAGACCTGGCGCAGTGTGTCCGGGATCGCTGTGATGCCCTGGATCGAGCCGTCGGCCATCTTCACCGCGTCGCGCAGCTCTGCCGTCCACAGGCCCAGCGTCTTGAGCTCCTCGACAAGGTATTTGTTGATCACCAGGAAGTCGCCCGACAGCGTTTCGCGCTTGAACAGGTTGGACACCTGCGGCTCGATGCATTCGTAGCAGCCAGCGATCGAGGCGATCGTCGCCGTCGGCGCGATGGCGATCAGCAATGAGTTGCGCAGGCCGTGCTCGCGGATGCGCGCGCGCAGCTCGTCCCAGCGCGCGGGATCGGACGGCGCGACGTTCCAGGCGTCGAACTGCAGCTCGCCGAGCGACGCGCGGGTGTCGGCGAAGGACGGGTGCGGGGCCTGCTCCACGGCCAGTTCGCAGGAGGCGGACAGGGCGTGGAAATAGATCTCCTCGGCGATGCGCTGCGAGAGCGCGCGGGCCGGCTCGGAATCAAACGGCAGGCGCAGCTTGAAGAACACGTCCTGCAGGCCCATCGCCCCCAGACCGACCGGGCGCCACTTCAGGTTCGCGTGGCGGGCGGTGTCGATGGGGTAGAAGTTCAGGTCGATCACGCGGTCGAGCTGGCGCACGGCCAGTCGCACGGTTTCGGCGAGCTTGTCGAAGTCGAACCGGGCCAGGTCGCCGACGCTGCCGTCCTCGACGTGGTGGGCCAGGTTGATCGAGCCCAGGTTGCAGACCGCCGTCTCGTCCTGCGAAGTGACCTCCAGGATCTCGGTGCACAGGTTGGACAGATGCACCACGTTGCCCTCGCGCAGGGTCTGGTTGCACGCGCGGTTGGACTTGTCCTTGAAGTTCATCCAGCCGTTGCCGGTCTGGGCCAGCGTGCGGATCATGCGGGTGTACAGGTCGCGTGCCTTGACCTGTCGCGTCGCCAGCCCGGCCGCTTCGGCGACGCGATAGGCCTGATCGAAGGCCTCGCCGAACAGGTCGGTCAGCTGGGTGCCGTGGCGCGCCAGCACGGCCGGATCGAACAGCGACCACATTGCGTCGGCCTCGACCCGGCGCATGAACTCGTCCGGGATCCAGTTGGCCAGGTTGAGGTTGTGGGTGCGCCGGGCATCCTCGCCGGTGTTGTCGCGCAGCTCCAGGAACTCCTCCACGTCGGCGTGCCACGGCTCCAGATACACGCAGGCCGCGCCCTTGCGCTTGCCGCCCTGGTTGACCGCCGCCACCGAGGCGTCCAGCGTTTTCAGCCACGGCACGATGCCGTTGCTGAGGCCGTTGGTGGATCGGATCAGCGAGCCACGCGAGCGCACCCGGCTGTACGACAGGCCGATCCCGCCGCTGAACTTGCTCAGCTTGGCCACGTCCATGTAGCGGCGGTAGATCGCCTCCAGCGAATCCTCCGGCGAGTCCAGCAGGAAGCAGCTGGAGAGCTGCTCGTGGGTGGTGCCGGCGTTGAACAGAGTCGGCGAGCTGGGGATGTAATCCAGCTGGGCCATGCGCCGGTACAGCGCCAGCGCGTCGGCCACGTCCTCGCTCAGGGCGCATGCGATGCGCAGGAAGAACTGCTGCGGCGTCTCGATCACCGTGCGCGCCGTGGGGTGACGCAGAAGGTAGCGGTCATAGACGGTGCGCATGCCGAAATAGTCGAACCGCGCGTTGAGGCCGTTGTCGATCGCGTCGTTGAGCTTGCGCGCGTTGGCCTGCACGAAGTCCATCAGGCGCTGGTTGATCAGGCCCAGGTCGAAGCCGCGCTGGACCGACTGCGAGAACGCGTTGATGTCGATCGCCGCGACCTCCTTCTCGATCACGCCGGCGAGCAGGCGCGCGGCGAGGCGGCCGTACTCGGGCTCCTCGGCGGTGAGCAGAGCGGCGGTGCGGATCGACAGTTCGTCCAGCTCCGACGTGGTCGCGCCGTCGTACAGCCCGGAGATGGTGCGGGTGGCCACGCGCATCGGGTCGACCGCGTAGAGATCCTGGCTGCAGCGCGCAACCGCGCGCACGATCTTGTTCAGGTCCACCGGCTCGCGACCGCCGTTGCGCTTGGTCACGTGCATGCTCATCGCGGTGGCGGGCGGGGTGAGCGAGAAGCCCGGTGAGGCGTCCGGCTGGGCGGCGGTGGGCTCCACGTCGGCGTTGAAATCGGCGGGTGCGGTGGCGAGGTCTGGCTGGGTCATCGAACAGCTCCGGTGCAGGGCGCACGGTCGTCGCCCCTCCCTCGAAGGTCGACGCGCGGAAGCAGTCCACGACACCGGCACCGCGGACAGGCGGCGTCGGACGGCGCGGCCATGCCCCCGCGGGCATCGGGTTTTCGTGAGGAGATCGCGGTGTCGTGCGGCGTCGATCCGACGCGCGCCCACCCGCCGCGTGGACGTGTGGCGACACCGGCCGTCTTCCCCCGAAGACTCGCAGGCCGGTCACCGCGCGGTGTGCTTCGCGCGGCTGTCGGCAGGTCTTCGGGCTCTGGACGCGGATGGCCGTGACCGGCTTTCCACCTACTGGTCGCCGCTTCCCAGGGCAGGGCGCCCCAGTGCAATGACGACGTTCGTTTCCAATTACCGCTGCGGGGCAGCGCCGGATTCCCACCGGCTTCCCGTTTTAAGCCAACCGCGAGGCCGGCACCGACGGACACAACATAGTGGGGGCGGCCGGATCCGTCAACACGACATGTGGGGTTTGCACGCGGATCATTCGATCTGCGCACGCTTCCAATCCCCGCCCCGGCCCGCGACAATGCCGTCCTTCGCCAGCCGGCCATCGCGCCAGGAGTCTTCCGTGTCCATCCTCCGTATGTCCGACCTCGACCTTGCCGGCAAGCGCGTGCTGATCCGCGAGGACCTCAACGTGCCGATCGATGACAACGGTGCGATCACCTCCGACCAGCGCATCACCGCGGCGCTACCCACCCTGCGCCTGGCGCTGGAGAAGGGCGCGGCGGTAATGGTGATGTCCCACCGCGGGCGTCCGACCGAGGGCCAGTGGAGCGAGGCCGATTCGCTGGCGCCGGCGGCGGCGCGGCTGTCGCAGTTGCTGGGCATCGAGGTGCCGCTGGTCAAGGACTGGCTGGACGGCGTCGAGGTCGCACCCGGCCAGCTGGTGCTGCTGGAAAACTGCCGCATGAACGTCGGCGAAAAGGCCGACGACGAGGCGCTCGCCAAGCGCTATGCCGCGCTGTGCGATGTGTTCGTGATGGACGCGTTCGGTACCGCCCATCGCGCGCAGGCATCCACCCATGGCGTGATCCGCCAGGCCAAGGTCGCCGCCGGTGGCCCATTGCTGATGGCCGAGCTGGACGCGCTGGGCAAGGCCCTGCACGAACCCGCGCGGCCGTTGCTGGCCATCGTCGCCGGATCCAAGGTCAGCACCAAGCTGGAACTGCTTTCCTCGCTGGTTGGCAAGGTCGACCAGCTGATCGTCGGCGGCGGCATCGCCAACACCTTCATCGCCGCGATGGGCCACGGGGTGGGCAAGTCGCTGGTGGAGCTGGACCTGCTGGACACCGCCCGCCAGATCATCGACGACGCCAAGGCGCGCGGCGCGGACATTCCGCTGCCCAGCGACGTCGTGGTTGCACCGGACTTTGCGGCCGACGCCCCGGCCACGGTGAAGCCGGTGGACGCGGTCGGCGCCGACGACATGATCCTCGACATCGGGCCGGACACCGCCGCGCGCTACGCGGCGATGATCGCCAAAGCCGGCACCGTGGTCTGGAACGGCCCGGTGGGCGTGTTCGAGTTCGAGGCCTTCAGCCGGGGCACGCAGACGCTGGCCGAGGCGATTGCCGGCAGTGCCGCGTTCTCCATCGCCGGGGGCGGCGACACCCTGGCCGCGGTTGACAAGTACGGCATCGCCGACCGGGTGGATTACATCTCCACCGGTGGCGGCGCGTTCCTGGAGTTCCTGGAAGGCAAGGCGTTGCCGGCCGTCAGCGCCCTGCAGGCGCGCCGCTGACGCGACCACCGCCGCGCCGCTGGAGCGCTTTCCAATCGTGCTAGCGTTCCCGGCTTGACCACGCAGGGAATCGACTCCATGGCCGCGCTGCTGCGACGTACCAAGATCCTCGCCACCCTCGGCCCCGCCACCGACGTGCCCGGCGTGCTGGACTCGCTCATCGCCGCGGGCGTGGACGTGGTCCGGCTGAACTTCTCCCACGGCGATCCCGATTCCCACCACGCCCGCGCCGACGCGGTGCGGGCCGCCGGGCAGCGCCTGGGGCGGGAAGTCGGCATCCTGGTCGACCTGCCCGGCCCGAAAATCCGCATCGGCCATTTCGCCCAGGGCAAGGTCCAGCTGATTGCCGGCGAGCGGTTCGACCTGGTCGCCCGCGAGGACGCCGCGCCGGGAACCGACCAGGAAGTGGGCGTCAGCTACCTTGGCCTGCCGGGCGATGTCGCCCCCGGCGACGTGCTGCTGCTGGACGACGGCATGATGCAGTTGCGGGTGACTTCGGTCGACGGCCAGCGCATCGCCACCCAGGTGCTCAACGACGGCGAGCTCTCGGACCGTAAAGGGCTGAACAAGCAGGGCGGCGGACTGTCACTGGGCGCGCTCACCGAGCACGACGCGGAGCTGATCAAGATCGCCGCGCAGATGGACGCGGACTTCATCGCGGTCTCGTTCTGCCGCACCGCCGAGGACATGCACCAGGCCCGTCGGCTTGCCCGCGCCGCCGGCAGCGATGCCTACCTGGTGGCCAAGATCGAGCGCGCCGAAGCAATCGAGAACCTGGGCGACATCATCGATGCCAGCGACGTGGTGATGGTGGCCCGCGGCGACCTGGGCGTGGAGATCGGCGATGCCGAACTGCCCGGTTTGCAGAAGAAGATCATCCGCGAGTCGCTGGCCCGGCACCGGGTGGTGATCACCGCCACCCAGATGCTGCAGTCGATGGTGGAAAGTCCCATCCCGACGCGGGCCGAGGTGCTGGATGTCGCCAACGCCGTCATCGATGGCACCGATGCGGTGATGCTGTCGGCGGAGTCCGCGGCGGGCCGCTATCCAGTGCGCGCGGTCGAAGCGCTGGCGCGGATCTGCCTGGGCGCGGAGCGCCAGTTCGACCACGACACCGACTTCGAGGCCGCGCCGCGCAACCTGCAGCGCGCCGACCAGGCCATCGCGATGGCGGCGATGTTCGTCTCCGAGCACATCGGGGTGCGCGCCATTGTCGCGATCACCGAATCCGGGGGCACCGCGGGGTTCCTGTCCCGGTTCCGCTCGCCGGTACCGATCTTCGGCCTCTCGCGGCACCCGGGCACCCGCCGCAAGATGGCCCTGATGCGCGGCGTGATCCCGATGGAATTCGACAGCCGCGGCATGGACACCCGCGACGCCGTCCGCAACGGCGTGCACCGGCTGTTCGACGCGGACCAGCTGGCCGTCGGCGAGCGGGTCATCTTCACCAGCGGCGACCACATGGAACATGAGGGCGCGACCAACACCTTGCGTCTGGTGCTGGTGGGCGATGCCGGCAGTTCCGAGGGCCTGGGTGACCTGTAGGAGGCACCTAAGCCACTGTTTCGCAATGGCCTTTGCAGGCGGGCGTGGCCTATACTAACGGGCTAACCCCGTCACTTCTGCAGGAATTCCATGAGCATCGAACAGCTTGCCGACATCGCCCAGGCAATGGTCGCCCCGGGCAAGGGCATCATCGCGATTGACGAGTCCACCGGCACCATCCAGAAGCGTTTCGACGGCGTCGGTGTCGAGTGCACCGAGGAAAACCGCCGCGCCTACCGCGAGATGCTGCTGACCACGCCGAACCTGGGCCAGCACATCTCCGGCGCGATCCTGTTCGACGAGACCCTGCGCCAGTCCACCAGGGACGGCGTGCCGTTCGCCAAGGTGATGATGGACAACGGCATCATCCCCGGCATCAAGGTCGACAAGGGCACCCACGCCCTGGCCGGCTTCCCGGGCGAGGTGGTGACCGAGGGGCTGGACGGCCTGCGCGCCCGCCTGGAGGAGTACTACAAGCTGGGGGCCCGCTTCGCCAAGTGGCGCGCGGTGATCAACATCAGCGACGACATCCCGTCGGGCACCTGCATCGAGGCCAACTCCCACGCGCTGGCGCGCTATGCCGCGCTGTGCCAGGAGCAGGGCCTGGTGCCGATGGTGGAGCCGGAAGTGATCATGGACGGCAACCACGACATCGACACCTGCTACGACGTCACCGAGGTCACCCTGCGCTCGCTGTTCGGCTCGCTGTACGAGCACAACGTGATGCTGGAAGGCACCATCCTGAAGGCCTCGATGGTCCTGCCGGGTTCGACCTGCAGCGATACCGCGTCGGTCGAGGAAGTGGCCGCCGAGACCCTGCGCTGCCTGAAGTCCACCGTGCCGGCGACGCTGCCGGGCATCGTGTTCCTGTCCGGCGGCCAGTCCGACGAGGACGCCACCGCGCACCTCAACGCGATGAACCTCGCCGGCCCGAACCCGTGGCCGCTGTCGTTCTCCTACGGCCGCGCCATGCAGTCCGCGGCGCTGGCGATCTGGGCCAAGGACATCAGTGGCAACATCGGCAAGGCGCAGGAGATGGTGTTCGAGCGCGCCCGCGCCAACGGTCTGGCCGCGCTGGGCGAGTGGAAAGCCTGATCTGACGGTCCAGCACGCGGTGGCCGAGGGTCGCCAACGCTGAGTCGACAACGCCGGCATCTGCCGGCGTTGTTGTTTCCATCGCCACGGAGAGCGATCAGCAGGAGGGCGGGCTCACGGCAGGCCGGCCGCCAGCCACTCGTCATCGGAGCCTTCGTTGATGTCCTCCATCAGGAAGGTGCTCAGGTAGCGCTCGCCGGTGTCGGGCAGCATCGCCAGGATCACCGCGCCTTCCTCGGCCCTGCGCCCGACGTCCAGCGCCGCGGCGACGGTGGCGCCGGCGGAAATGCCGACGAACACGCCTTCTTCCTGCGCCAACCGGCGCGCCGTGTCGCGGCCCACGACGTCGTCCACCGGCAGGATCTCGTCGGCGATGTGCTGGTTCAGTACCTCGGGCAGGAAGTCGGGCGTCCAGCCCTGGATCTTGTGCGGCTGCCACGGATCACCGGCCATCATCGAGGCGCCGGCCGGCTCGCAGGCGACGATGCGGACCTCCGGGCGGGCGCACTTGAGCACCTCGCCGACACCGGTCAGGGTGCCGCCGGTGCCCCAGCCGCTGACAAACGCGTCCAGCCGTCGACCGGCGAAGTCCTGCAGGATCTCGGCGGCGGTCGTCTGGCGGTGCCAGGCGGGATTGGCGGGGTTGGCGAACTGGCTGGCGAGGAACCAGCCGCGCTCCTTGGCCAGTTCTGCGGCCTTGCGCACCATGCCGGTGCCGCGCTCGGCGGCCGGGGTCAGGATGACCTTGGCGCCGTAGGCCCGCATCAGCTTGCGCCGTTCCACCGAGAAGGTTTCCGTCATCACGGCGACGAACTTGTAGCCACGCGCCGCGCAGACCATCGCCAGGGCGACGCCGGTATTGCCCGAGGTGGCCTCGACCACCGTATCGCCGGGTTTGATCAGACCGCGCGTCTCCGCGTCGCGGATGATCGCCAGCGCCAGGCGGTCCTTCACGGAACCGCCCGGATTGAAGGACTCGATCTTGGCGTAGAGTTCGATGCCCGCAGGCGCGAGCCGGTGCAGGCGTACGATCGGCGTACGGCCGATGGTGTCGAGGATGCTGTCGTGGATCATCGGCGTTACCTTCCGCGGAGCATTGCTCCGGTTCCCTGTGACTGACGCCCCAGTGTGCGCCAGGCCACGCGAAAGTCCCCGTGAACGGATGAAACGCTGCATTGCAGGGCTTTGCCTGTTCGGCTGCTTGGCCGGGCGGTGGTCAACCAATGGCCCACGCGCGCGTTGACCGGGCTCACTAGACTTGTCGGTCTGCCTGCGCGTGGCCGCCGCAGCCTCCCCCTTACCCCACTTTTGATCCAACAACGAGACAGCATGCGAATTCCCATCGGACCCCACGTGATCTGCGCGCTCCTGCTTGCCCTGGCGCTGGCGTCCTGCGGGAAGGAGGCGGCGCGCCCGAGCGGCGTCTCGGCGGTGCCGGTGACCACCCAGCAGGTGCGCATGCAGCAGTGGAACGATACCGTGCAGGCGCTGGGGACGGTGAAGGCGCGCGAGTCAGTGACGATCACCGCCAAGGTCACCGAAACCGTCCGCGATGTCCATTTCGACAGTGGCGACCTGGTCCAGGCTGGCGCACCGCTGGTCACCCTGAGCGGCAACCAGCAGCAATCCGCGCTCGCCGAGGCGCAGGCCAGTGCCGCCGAGGCGGACCAGCTGTACCGCCGCATGGCCAAGCTGGGCGAGCAGCAACTGGTGGCCCGCGCGACCCTGGAGACCCAGCGTGCCGTCCGCGACGCCGCGATGGCACGGGTCGACCAGATCCGCGCCCAGCTGTCGGACCGCCAGATACGTGCGCCGTTCGCCGGCGTGCTTGGGCTGCGCCAGGTCAGTCCCGGTGCGCTGGTCACCCCCGGTACCGCGATCGCCACCCTGGACGACACCCAGCGGGTCTACGTCGACTTCCCGGTGCCCGAGCCGGCATTGGCACACTTGGAGGCCGGGCAGGTCCTGCACGCGACCAGCGCGTCGTGGCCGGGCGAGACCTTCGACGGCGTGGTCCAGCTCGTGGACTCGCGGGTGGACCCGTCCACCCGTGCGGTGACAGTGCGCGGCGAGTTCCCCAATGACAGCCGCATGCTGCGTCCGGGCATGCTGATGCAGGTGACGCTGGTGCGCCCGCAACGCCAGGCGCTGCTGGTTCCGGAGATCGCGGTCGTCCAGCTGGGCAACACGTCCTTTGTGTATCGCGTCCGCGCCGACAGCACCGTCGAACGCGCCGACGTGCTGGTCGGCAACCGCCGCCAGGGCATGGCCGAGGTGGTCAGCGGCCTGGAGCCCGGCGACGAGGTGGTGGTCGACGGCACCGGCAAACTGCGCGTTGGCGCCAAGGTCGAGGTGACGGCAACCGGCGAGGTCCCGGTGCCGGCGCAGGATGCCCCCGTCGTCGAGGAAGCTCCCGGAGCGGCCGAAATCGAAGGCTCCACCATCGGGCCCATCGGTGGTGACCGCGCCGGCTCCGCCACGGCGGTGGAAGGCAAATGAGCATCTCCGATCTGGCCATTCGCCGGCCGGTGTTTGCCACGGTGATGAGCCTGCTGTTGATGGTGATCGGGGTGATGACGTTCTCGCGCCTCACCCTTCGCGAGCTGCCGGCGATCGATCCGCCGATCGTCTCGGTCAACGTGAACTATCCCGGCGCCTCGGCGGCGGTGGTGGAGACGCGGATCACCCAGGCGCTGGAAGACGCCCTGTCGGGCATCGAGGGCGTGGAGACGATCCAGTCGCGCAGCGTCAACGGGCGCTCCTCGGTCACCCTGGAGTTCACCTTGGAGCGCGACATCGAGGCGGCCGCCAACGACGTGCGCGACGCGATCAGCAGCGTCGCCAGCCGACTGCCCGACGAGGCCGACGCGCCCCAGGTGCGCAAGGCCGACAGCGATTCGGACACGCTGATCTGGCTCAACATGAGCTCCACCACGATGGACGCGCTGCAGCTGTCGGACTACGCGGAGCGCTACATCGTCGACCGGCTGTCGAGTTTGGACGGCGTCTCCCAGGTCCAGATCGGCGGGCGCCAGCGCTATGCGATGCGGATCTGGCTGGACAGCTCGGCGATGGCCGCGCGCGGCATCACCGCCACCGACATCGAAGCGGCGCTGCGGGCCGAGAACGTCGAGCTGCCGGCGGGCCGGATCGAGTCGGAAACCCGCGACTTCACCCTGCGCGTGGCGCGCCAGTACGAGAAGCCTTCCGACTTTGCCGAGATTCCGATCCGCGAGGGCAGCGACGGCTACGTGGTGCGCATCGGCGATGTCGCCCAAGTCGAGCTGGCCTCGGCCGAGCGCCGCGCCTATTACAAGAGCAACGGCCAGCCCAACGTCGGCCTGGGCGTGGTCAAGACCTCGACCGCCAACGCGCTGGACGTGACCCGCGCGGCGCGCGCGGAAGCCATCGAGATCCAGAAAACCCTGCCCGAAGGCACCGACATCTTCGTCGCCTACGACTCCACGGTGTTCATCGACGAGTCGATCCGGCGCGTCTACCACACGCTGCTGGAGGCGATGGCGCTGGTCCTGCTGGTGATCTGGCTGTTCCTGGGCAGTTTCCGCGCCGCGCTGATCCCGGCGGTCACGGTGCCCGTGTGCCTGATCGCGGCCTTCATCCCGCTGTACCTGTTCGGGTACTCGATCAACCTGCTGACCCTGCTGGCGCTGGTGCTCTCGATCGGGCTGGTGGTGGACGATGCGATCGTTGTGCTGGAGAACATCCAGCGCCGCGCCGACCTCGGTGAGCCGCCGCTGGTCGCGGCGGTGCGCGGGACCAAGCAGGTGGCCTTCGCGGTGATCGCAACCACGACCGTGCTGGTCGCGGTGTTCCTGCCGGTGGGCTTCATGGAAGGCAATACCGGCCGGCTGTTCCGCGAGTTGTCGGTGGCCCTGGCCGGCGCGGTGGCGCTGTCGGCGTTCGTCGCCCTGACGCTGACCCCGATGATGTCCTCCAAGCTGGTGCGTGCGCGCAGCGACGAGCGTTCCAACCCGATCCACCGCTGGAGCAACCGCCAGCTGACCCGCCTCAGCGGGGCCTACCAGGGCTGGCTGGGCCGCCACGTTGGCAAGCGCTGGCTGGTCGGAGGCCTGATGCTCGGTGCGCTGGCGCTGAGCTATGGCCTGATCAAGCTGGTGCCGTCGGAGCTGGCGCCGGCCGAGGACCGCGGCTCGTTCTTCGTCTCGATCATGGGCCCGGAGGGCGCGGGCTTTGACTACACCGTCGGCCAGCTGGAGCAGGTCGAGGCGGTGGTCGCTGCGCACACCGGTGAGGACAAGGCGATCCGCCGCTACAACAGCCGCGCGCCCGGTGGCTGGGGTGCGACCGAGGAGATGCACACCGCCAACGTGATCGTGTTCCTGCAGGACTGGGACCAGCGCGACATGAGCACGGCCGAGGTGGCCGATTCGCTGCGCGCCGACCTGGGCAAGCTGACCGGCGTGCAGGCACAGCCGCGCGTGGGCGGCGGCCTGGTCGGCAGCCGCGGCCAGCCGATCCAGCTCGTCCTGGGCGGCCCGGAGTACGCCGAGATCGCGCAGTGGCGCGACGTGATGATGGAGAAGATGGAGGCCAACCCCGGCCTGTTCTCGGTGGATTCGGACTACAAGGAAACCCGCCCGCAGATGCGCGTGGAGATCGACCGCAAGCGCGCGTCCGACCTGGGCGTCAGCGTGTCGGCCATCGGCCATGCGCTGGAGACGATGATGGGGAGTCGCCGCGTGACCACCTTCGTCCAGGACGGCGAGGAGTACGACGTGCTGGTCCAGGCCGGACGCGATGGTCGCGCTTCGCCTGCCGACCTGTCGGCGATCGAGGTGCGCGGCAAGGACGGCGCGCTGGTGCCGCTGTCCAACTTGGTGACCCTGTCCGAACTGGCCGAGGCGGGCAGCCTGAACCGCTTCGACCGCATGCGGGCGATCACCATCACCGCCGGTCTGGCGCCGGGCTACACGATGGGCGAGGCGCTGGAGTTCCTCAACCAGACGGTGGCGACCACGCTGCCGGACTATGCGCAGGTTGCCTGGAAGGGCGAATCGCGGGAGTACCAGAAGGCCGGCGGCGCGGTGCTGCTGACCTTCGCGCTGGCGCTGCTGGTGGTGTTCCTGGTGCTGGCCGCGCAGTTCGAGAGCTTCATCCATCCCTTCGTGATCATGCTGACGGTGCCCCTGGCGGTGCTGGGCGCGCTGGTCGGCCTGGCAGTAACGGGCGGCACGCTCAATCTGTTCAGCCAGATCGGCATCGTCATGCTGGTCGGACTGGCGGCGAAGAACGGCATCCTGATCGTCGAGTTCGCCAACCAGCTACGCGACTCGGGGCGGACCATCACCGAGGCGATCATCGAGTCGGCCGGCGTGCGCCTGCGGCCCATCCTGATGACCTCCATCGCCACGGCCGTCGGCGCGTTGCCGCTGGTGCTGGCCGGCGGGCCCGGCTCGGCCAGCCGGGCGACCATCGGCGTGGTGATCATGTTTGGCGTGTCGCTGTCCACGCTGCTGTCGCTGTTCGTGGTGCCGGCGTTCTACGTCGTGCTGGCGCCGTTCACGCGCTCGCCGCATGCGGTGTCCAACGAGCTGGATGCGCTGGCGGCGAAGACGCCCGAAGTCGGCGGCCACGCCTGACGCGCAGCAACCCCGGTCGATGGGACCGGGGTTTATCGCGACGGCGGAATACGGTTAAGGTTCCACTCTTGTCGCCGACCACAGGCGGCTGACCAAGGCCCGGGGGATACCGCACGTGGAAGACCTGATCAACCAGCTCAACGACATCCTGTGGAGCAAGGCGCTGATCGCCCTGTGCCTGGGCGCGGGCCTCTACTTCTCCATCCGCACGCGCTTCATGCAGGTGCGCGGGTTGCCGGAAATGATCCGGCTGATGCTCAACAACAAGAGCTCCGAGGCGGGCGTGTCCTCGTTCCAGGCGCTGGCGATGTCGCTGTCGGGCCGGGTCGGTATCGGCAACATCGCCGGCGTGGCCACGGCCATCGCCTTCGGCGGACCGGGCGCGGTGTTCTGGATGTGGGTGATGGCGTTCCTGGGCGCGTCCACCGCGTACGTGGAATCCACCCTGGCGCAGATCTACAAGGAGAAGGATCCCAAGGGAAAGTACCGCGGCGGTCCGGCGTACTTCATCGAGAAGGGCACCGGGCAGAAGTGGTACGCGTGGATGTTCGCCGCGGTGACCATCGTCGCCACCGGCTTCCTGCTGCCCGGCGTGCAGGCCAACGGGATCGCCTCCAGCATGACCACGGCGTGGGACGTGACCCCGGAAGTGACCGCCGCCTTCCTGGTGGTCGGCCTGGGCTTCATCATTTTTGGCGGCGTGAAGCGCATCGCGCGCTTTGCCGAGATCGTCGTGCCGTTCATGGCGCTGGCCTACATGCTGGTCGCGCTGGTGATCATGCTGCTGAACTTCGAGCAGGTACCGGCGATGTTCTCGTTGATCATCAAGGGCGCGTTCGGCATGGAGGCCGGCTTCGGCGCCATGCTCGGGCTGGCGATCGAGTGGGGCGTGAAGCGCGGCATCTACTCCAACGAGGCCGGGCAGGGCACCAGCCCACATGCCGCCGCTGCGGCCGAGGTCGAGCATCCGGCGCAGCAGGGCTACGTGCAGGCGTTCTCGGTGTACGTCGACACGCTGCTGGTGTGCTCGGCGACGGCGTTCATGATCCTGTCGACCGGCATGTACAACGTGGTCGGCAAGGGCGGCACGATGCTCAAAGAGGCGCTGCCCGGCATCGAGCCCGGACCGGCGTTCGCGCAGAACGCAGTGGAGTCGATCCTGCCCGGCTACGGTTCGGCCTTCGTGGCGCTGGCACTGCTGTTTTTCGCCTTCACCACGATCATCGCCTACTACTACATGGCCGAGACCAACATCGCCTACATAAACCGGAAGATCCATCGCCCGTGGCTGATCTTCACCCTGCGCATCGCGATCCTGGTGGCGGTCACCTTCGGCTGCGTGCGCACCGCCGGCATGAGCTGGACCCTGGGCGACATCGGCGTGGGCCTGATGGCCTGGCTGAACATCCTGGCGATCCTGTGGCTGCAGAAGCCGGCGCTCGCGTCACTGCGTGACTACGAGGCGCAGCACAAGGCCGGCGTCAGCGCGTACACCTTCGATCCGGTGGCGCTGGGGATCCGCCACGCCGAGTTCTGGGAGCGCCGCGCCAACGGCCTGGAAGACCTCAACGCGGAGGACCCGCAGCTCGCCGGCGCGGTCAAGACCGGGATCATCCGATGACGGTTGATCCGTGGGGCGGACGGGGGCGTGGCGGCGGATCGGGCAAGCCGCGCGGCGATGCGCCCGCGCCTGGCCATCGCGGGCCGAAAGCGTCGAATCGGTACGGACGGTCGGCGCGTGAGGAGGCTCCAACGGCCACCGCGCCGGAAGGCCCCGGCGCCGATGCGCCTGCCGGTGGCTGGCATGCTGCCAATCGCCCGGTGCGGGAGTTGCGCCTGCATGGCTTGAACGCGGTCCGCGCGGTCTTCGAGCGCCGTCCTGAGGCGATCCGCAAGGTCTACCTGACCCAGGCGAGGATTCCGACGCTGCAGCCGCTGTTGAAGTGGTGTGCGGCGAACCGCATCGGCTATCGCGTGGTGGAAGACGAGGACCTCAAGAAGCTCGCCGCCAGCTCGCACCACGAAGGCGTCGTCGCCGATGTGCTGCGTGCCGAGCCGGTGGCGCTCGCCGACTGGCTGGACGCGCTGCCCGGCGGTCCGGGGTGCGCGGTGTGGCTGGACGGCGTCGGCAATCCGCACAACTTCGGCGCTATCCTGCGCTCGGCGGCGCATTTCGGCATCGGTGCGGTGCTGCTGCCGGAGCATTCACCGCTGGCGTTGTCCGGGGCTGCTGCCCGCGTCGCCGAGGGCGGCGCCGAGGCGGTGACGCTGGTGAGACTGCCGGATCCTGCGACTGCCGCGTCAACGCTGCGCTCGGCGGGCTTTGGCTTGGCTGCCACTCTGGTCTCAGGCGGCAGCGACCTGTTTGCGACATCCCTGCCGGAGCGACTGGTGTACGTGCTCGGCGCCGAAGGCGAGGGCATGGACCGCCGCTTGGCCGATGCGTGCGACCTGCGGCTGTCGATCCCCGGCAGCGGCGCGGTGGAGAGCCTCAACGTTGCCGCGGCTACCGCAGTGCTGCTGGCGGCTTGGCGGCAGCAGCACTAGTTCAGAACAGCTCGACGCTGCCGGCGTCCATTGACTGCTGCATCACCGGCTTGTGCGGCGGGCGCTCCCATTCCCCGCGCATCTGGCTGACCCGCTGCATCAGCTGCTTTAGCGCCGCCTGCACGTCGCTGTCGCTGTGGCGACGGTGCAACAGTTCCTGCAACTGGGTGGCTTCCTGGTTGATGTTGTTGAGGCGGTCCAGATGGAGGGTGGCCGCCCCCAGCGCCTGGGTGACGATGTCTTCGAACTGCAGCGAACGCACCGCCTCGGCGACCGAGCTGTCGATGGCCTGGCCGCATTCGGCGATCTCGCGCATGCCATTGCCCAGGCCGCGGTTCATGCCGTCCACGCGCTCCAGCATGCCGGCGGCTTCGGCGCGTGCGCCGCGCGAGCGGTCCAGGTCGCGCGATGCCATCTGGCTGACCGTGTCGCGGACCTTGGCGATCGCGTCCTTGGAGCTGTGGGCCAGCTTGCGGATCTGCTCGTTGAAGGTGGTGGAGCGCTCCGACAGGTTGCGGACCTCGTCGGCGACCACGGCGAACCCGCGCCCGGCCTCGCCCGCCCGGGCCGCCTCGATCGCGGCATTCAGCGCGAGCAGGTTGGTCTGGTCGGCAATCGACTTGACGTCTTCCAGCAGGGCGAAGATGCCGTCCAGGTGCTCGGCCATGGCGTCGATATGGGTGACGGTATTGCCGCTCTGGCCGCTGACCTCTTCCAGGGCTTCCACCAGCTGCTCCATCTTCTGGCTGGCCTGCAGGGCGAACTGGTGCACGTCCATGCCGCCGTCATCGCCGGTGCGGTCGATGATGCGGGTGACGATCTCGCTCTGCTGGCGGGACTTGCGATTGACCGCCTCGAAGCTGCCACCGAGCTTGCCGACCGAATCACGGATCAGCTCGCGGGTGCGGTCGATCTCGGTCCGTGAGCCGTTGACCTCGGCGCTGATGAAGTTGCGCAGGTCCTGCAACAGGCGTGTCTGCTCGTGCAGCACCCGTGCCGGGGTTCCCTGGTTCTGCACCCAGGCGAACACGAGCCAGGCGGCGGCGGTGGCCACGGTGATGCCCAGCTTGGCGGCAAGCGGCCAGTCGAACAGCTGCGCACACAGCAGAAGCACGGTCAGTACCAGCGGCGGGGCCAGTCGAATGACTACACGGGAATCCATTGCTGCTCTCTTCTTGGGGGCGGTCAATGACAGATAACGGCGGCGAGGTGAAGAGCTTTAGCGCCGGCAGTGCCAGCGCCCCGGGAAACGGCGCTCAACGCAGGTTTCCGCGACCCAGTAGACGGGTGGCCACTTCGTTCAATGGCGCCACCTGCACGGCGGCGCCAAGGGCGACGGCCGCTCCGGGCATGCCCCACACGATGCTGGTGTGCTGATCCTGCGCGAGGGTGTAGGCGCCCGCGTTTCTGAGCGCGAGCAAGCCCCGTGCACCGTCGCTGCCCATGCCCGTCAGCAACGCCGCAGCTGCGCCGGAACCGACATGGTTGGCGACCGACTCGAACAGCACGTCGACGCTGGGGCGATGACCGTTGACCTGGGCGTCGTCACTGACGCTGCAGTGCCAGGACGCGCCGCGCCGGGTAACCCGCAGGTGCACGCCGCCGGGCGCGACGTAGGCGTGTCCCGGCCGCAAGGGCTGGCTCGTCTCGGCGTGAACAACGGTCACCGCGCTGTGCTGATGGAGGCGTGCGGCAAAGGCCGCGCTGAATGCGGCAGGGATGTGCTGGGCGATCACGATCGGGGGAGCGTCGGCGGGCAGGACGGACAGGACATCCAGGATCGCGTTGGTTCCGCCCGTGGATGCGCCGATCGCGATCAGCTGCAGGTTGGGGTGGCGATGCGCTGCTGCAGGCAGCGGGGCCGGTCGAGCGCTCACGAGGTTGCCGATGCGGGTTCTGGCGGCGTGACGTACTTTCTCGCGCAACGCGTCCCCGTAGGCTGCCAGCCCGCCGCCCAGATCGGTTTGCGGCTTGCCGATGCAGTCCACGGCGCCGGCGGCGAGTGCATCCAGGGTGACCTCGGCGCCCTTCGCGGTCAGCGTCGAGACCATCACCACCGGCATCGGGCGAAGCCGCATGAGGTTCTGCAGGAAGCTCAGCCCGTCCATGCGTGGCATCTCCACGTCCAGGGTGAGGACGTCGGGGGAGAGCCGCTTGATCTTGGTGCGGGCGATGAAGGGGTCCGCGGCGGTGCCGACCACCTCGATCAGCGGATCGGCCGAAAGCAGGTCCGACATCAGCCGGCGCATGAAGGCCGAATCGTCGATCACCAACACCCGCACGCGCTGCCCGTCGGAGGGAGGCAATGGCGGAGCGGACGCGAGAACCATCAGAACAACTCCACGCTGCCAGCCACGGGCGCGCGGTTGAGGTCGCCGTAGTAGGCGCGCTCGGCGCGGACGATGTCGTCGTCGCGGGTCGAGGGCAAGCGCCGGACCAGGGTGCGGCCGGTCTGCACGAAGAAGCACACCTTTCGCGGCTGCGTGTCGCCCAGGTCCTGCGCGACGACCGGTATGCGTTCGGCCACCAGGTATTGCAGGACGAATCGCGCGTTGCGGGTACCGATGGGATCGTTCTGGAAGCCACTGAGCACGTTGCCGCCGCCGAATACCTTGGCCAGGAGCCTGCCGCGGCTGGCGCCGCGCTTGAGCAGGTCGTTGATGACCAGCTCCATCGCGTGCGCCCCGTAGCGGGCGCTCATGTCGCCGTCGGCAATGTCGTTGCGGGTGTTGCCCGATGCGCCCGGCAGCATGAAGTGGTTCATGCCCCCCACGCCCACCACCGGGTCGTAGATGCACGCTGCCACGCAGGATCCCAGCAGCGTCACCAGGGCCAGCGGTTCGCTGCTGACCCGGAACTCGGCAGGCATCAGGCGTACCGCGTGGGTCTGCAGGGCCTTGTCGTAATAGCTGCCCGGCTCGGTGATCGCGCCGCGCAAGGGCGAGCTTTCCCGTTCGAACGGTTTCATGGTGTCGCCGTCGGATGCGTCGCGCGATAGGTGGTGCGCCCGCACGAAGTCACCAGGTCCTGCGCATGGGTGAAGCTCTCGGAATGGCCGGCGAACATCAGGGCGCCCGGCCCCAGCAGCGGCGCGATGCGGGAAAGGACGTGGTACTGGGTGGGCTTGTCGAAGTAGATCATCACGTTGCGGCAGAACACCGCGCAGAAACCTCCGCGCAAGCCATAGTCGTCATCGAGCAGGTTGAGCGGGCGGAAGCTGACCAGCGCCTGCAGCTCCGGCCGGACGCGGCACAAGCCGGCGTTGGGGCCGCTGCCGGACTGGAAATAGGCCTGGCGGCGCTGCGGCGACACCCCGTCAATGCGATCGATCGAATACCTGCCCAGCGCGGCGGTCTCGAGCACGCGGGTGTCGATGTCGGTTGCCAGGATCCGCACCGGCGGGGCGAGGGTTCCGAACGCCTCGCAGGCGGCGATGGCGATCGAATACGGCTCCTCGCCGGTGGATGCGGCGCAGCACCAGATGGTCAGTGGCGCCCGCAGATCCCTGCGCGCCGCGTGCGCGGCGAGCAGATGCTCCGAAAGCATGTCGAAGTGGTGGGACTCGCGGAAGAAGGACGTCAGGTTGGTCGTCAGCGCGTTGGTGAACTGCTCCCACTCCGCGCCGTCGTCGGCTTCCAGGGCGTCCAGGTACTCGTCGAAGCGTTGCATCCCGCACGCACGGACGCGCCGCGCCAGACGGCTGTACACCATGTCGCGCTTGTGCGGACTGAGGGCGATGCCCGCGCGTGCGTGGATCAGGCGGGCGACGCGGCGGAAGTCGCGCTCGTCGAACACGAACTCGCGGTTTGCCGGCGGGGTCCGGCGGTCGATGGCTGTCGCGTCAGCCATGTCGTGCCATCCGTATGGATTCCTGGCCGAGGCGGAATGCCGCGGCGGTCCTGACCAGTTCTCCGGACTGATGCTCCAGACTGCGGGCGGATGCGGTAGCTGCATCCACCAGCGACGCGTTCTGCTGCGTGCCGGCATCGACCTGGGTGAACATCTGGTTGATCAGGTCGATGCCGCTGGACTGCTCCTGGGACGCAAGGCTGATGTCCGCGACCAGCCCGGCCACCTGCTCCACGCTGCTGACGATGTCCTGCATGGTCCGCCCGGCCTGTTCGACCAGCTGGCTTCCGCTGTCCACCTTCGCCACGGAGTCGTCGATCAGCGACTTGATCTCGCGCGCGGCCGTGGCGGAGCGCTGCGCAAGCGAGCGCACTTCGGAGGCCACCACCGCAAACCCGCGGCCCTGCTCACCTGCACGCGCGGATTCGACCGCGGCGTTCAGCGCCAGGATGTTGGTCTGGAACGCGATGCCGTCGATGACGCCGATGATGTCGACGATCCGCCTCGATGACGCGCTGATGCCACTCATGGTGGCAACCACCTGGCCAACGACCTGGCCGCCCTGGCCGGCGACCTGGGCGGCGTTGATGGTCAGCTGGTTGGCCTGGCGGGCGTTCTCGGCGTTCTGGTGCACGGTGGAGGTGAGCTCCTCCATCGAGGATGCCGTCTCCTGTAATGAGGCGGCCTGGTGTTCCGTGCGCTCGGCCAGCTCCTGGTTGCCGGCCGTGATTTCCGAGGCAGCCGCATCGATGGCGTCGGCGCCGCTCTGGATCGCGCCGACGGTCGCGGCGATCTGGTCCACGGTCCGGTTGGTGCTGTGCTTGATCTCCCCGAAAATGCCGCGCATGTCCGTGTCGATGCGACGGCTCAGGTCACCCTCGGCCACGGCGTGCAGCACCGATTGCATCTCATCGAGACTGGCACTGGTCGAGCTCAGCAACTGGCCGATGCTTTCCGCCAGCAGCAGGAGAAAGCCCTGCTTGTCCTGGGTAGTGATGCGCCCGCTGAAGTCACCGGCCGCTGCCGCCTGCAGCACCTGCGCGACCTCGCTTTGCATCTCCAGCTCCACCGTGCGGTCCTGCCATTCGCTGACCAGACCGATCTGTGCGCCGCCGGCATCACGCACGGGAGTAACGGTCACATCGATGGTGCGCGTGCCCAGTTGCATCCGCCGCACGAAGCCGTTCCCCAGCCGCGACAGATCATGCTCGGGTTTCGCCGGGTCCTGAAGCAGGGCGCCGATGTCGCTCCCCAGCAACCGCGAAAGTTCGAACCCCGGCAGCCTGTGGCGGATGTCCTGTGCCGAGGCGCCAATCAAGTCGGTCATGCCGCTGTTGGCGTAGACGACGATCAGGTCCTGGTTGGCGACCAGGATATTGGTATGGGCGAAATCCAGCGCATTGCGGATCCGCGCACCGGCCCGCTGCTCGCGCTGCTGCTGCTGCACCTCGAAGCCCAGCCGGATCTGCATGGACTTGATCCCCTGCAGCACCTGGCCGATTTCATCGTTGCGGGCGATGGCGATGAGCCGGGTGTAATTGCCCTCGGCGATGCTCCGGAGTTGCGCGTTCGCTTCTTCCAGCCGGTCGACCACGTCGCGCGACAGCCACCACCCGCTGTAGATGCCGAAGCCGCCCGCCAGTGCCGCGACGGAGAGGATCAGCCGCGGCGGGGTTCCGGCTGCGGCCATCGTCGCCAGTCCCATGCCCAAGCCGAGTATCCCGACAGCCGCCAGCATCAGGCGTTGGCGCAGGGACAGGCGCCAGAGCGGATTGAGCGCGCGCATCCAGTCGCGCTTGCCGACGACGCCGGCGTGGACGCGCAGTCCTTGCGCACGTCCCTGGCGCAGCGCCGCGTAGGCGGGCTCCACGGCGCTGATCGCGGCCCGGCTCGCCTTGCGCCGGACCGACATGTAGCCGCTCAGCCGGCCGTGCTCGTGGATCGGGGTGACGTTGGCCTGCACCCAGTAGTGCGCACCGCACTTGCTTCGGTTCTTGATCACGCCCACCCATGGGCGACCGGCCTTGAGGGTCTTCCACAGGTCCGCAAACGCCTCGCGCGGCATGTCCGGATGCCGGACGATGTTGTGGGGCTGGCCCACGAGCTCGGCTTCGCTGAATCCACTGACGCGGACCAGCTCGCGATTCACCTTGAGGATCGTGCCGTCGGGGTCGGTGTAGGAAACCAGCGTGGCGTCGTCGTCAAGCACGATCTCAACACCGGTAACGGGCAGGTTGTTTCGCATGGGCACTCCGCGGCGTGGGATCCGCGTTCGCCGCCGGCAGGGCGGTTGGGGAAAGTCGGCGCGTGGATGGCCGGGGTCCTCCTTCTTATCGGCTCCGCGGTGGAGGTCTTGAGCAACCTGGCCGGTGGTGGACGGCAAACCGCCGTCAGAACGCTTCGGCCGCGGCCTGGATCGCTTTGCTGCATACAGGCAGTCAGAAACGGCGCCGAAAGGGCGCCGTTGGCGGGGCTGAAGAAGCAGGAGGCTAAAACTCCTCCCAGTGCTGGTCGTTGCCCGCGGCGGCCTTCGGCGGCACCCGCATGCCACGCGCGGATCCCAGTTCGGGCTGTGCCGATGCCGATCTGCCCGAAGTCCTGATGGCGCCGGTCAACTCGTGGATGGGCCCGATGGACGCGGCGGGCAGGCGCTGATGGTACGGGTCGACGTCGAGGCGGAACGCCGCAACCGTCTGCACCAGTTGCCCCGACTGCTGCTCCAGCGAGCGGGCGGCGGCGGTGGCTTCTTCCACCAGGGCCGCGTTTTGCTGGGTGCCCTCGTCCATGTGGGTGATCACCTGGTTGACCTGCTCGATCCCCGTGCTCTGCTCCTGCGAGGCAGCCGAGATGTCGGCAATGATCGCGGTCACGCGCTGCACGCTGCGGACGATCTCATTCATGGTCTTGCCAGCCTGGTCGACCAGGACGCTGCCGTCCTCGACCTTGCTGACGGAGTCGTCGATGAGCGTCTTGATTTCCTTTGCCGCGGCGGCGGAGCGCTGCGCCAGCGAACGCACCTCCGATGCGACCACGGCAAAACCGCGGCCCTGCTCGCCGGCGCGTGCGGCTTCGACCGCGGCATTCAGCGCCAGGATGTTGGTCTGGAACGCGATGCCGTCGATCACGCTGATGATCTCGACGATCTTGCGCGAGGACTCGTTGATGCCGGTCATGGTGGTGACGACGCGGCCGACCACTTCGCCGCCGACGCCGGCCACTTCGGCCGCACCGAGTGCGAGCTGGTTCGCCTGGCGCGCATTCTCGGCGTTCTGGCGCACGGTGGAGGTCAGCTCCTCCATCGAGGACGCCGTCTCCTCCAGCGATGCGGCCTGCTGCTCCGTACGGCGTGAGAGGTCATCGTTGCCCGCGGCGATCTGGCTGGCGGCGGAGCTGATGGCATCGCTGCCCTGGCGGATCTGGCCGACGATTTCCGAGAGTTTCTCGACGGTGAGATTGGCATCGGACGCGAGCCGGCCAAAGTGCCCCGGCAGCGACTCATCGGCGCGCTGATGGAGGTCCCCTTCCGCCACGGCCAGGAGCAGCGCGCCGATTCCGTTCAGGCCCTGATCGGCCGTTGCCATCAATGAGTTGAGGCCTTCGATGGCATCGCGGTAGACGAACTCGAAGCGCTCCGCGTCGCCGCGCCGGCTGAAGTCGCCCGCGACGGCGGCATCGACCAACATCTTGATTTCGGCGGTGACCGCCTGCGTACTGGCCTTGACCGCGTCCACGGCTGCGGTGACCTGTGCTTTCTGGCCCGGCAGCCGCTCCATATCCTCCGACAGATCGCCGCGAGCGTAATCGCCGACGATGGCGACCGCGCGCATCTTCACCGCGATATGCGCGTTGACCAGCTCGTTGATGTCGCCAGCCATGCGCCCGTAGGCACCGGGAAACTGGTCAGCCGCCATGCGATGGTCGATCGCGCCCAAATCGTGCTGCCTGGCCATTTCGCTCTGGGCGTCCGCGAATCCTCGCAGCGTAACCACCATGCCGCGCATCGCCCGCGCAAGCTGGCCGATTTCGCTCTGGTCGGCGTGGGCAATGGTGTGCTCCAGGTCGCCTTGCGAGACGGCATTGGCCACACCCAGCACATCGTTCAAAGGCCTCACGATCGAGCGCGTGGTGAAGAACGCGAACACGCCCGCGATCAGCACTGCCACCAGCAGCAACACAGTGATTGCGGTGAGGTTGAGCTTGTAGGCGGCCTGCTGGGCGGCGACCGCCTTATCCAGATCCTGGATGTTGTAGTCGAGCAGGACGCCAACCGCATCCGCGGTGGCCTGGCGCAGATCCCCGGCGCGCTCGGCTGGCGAGAAATCACCGACGGCCAGCGCCTCGACCAACTGGCGGCTGTTGTCGAAATAGCGCTCTGCCTTGCCCAGCACGTCGTCAAAGAGCTGCTGCTCCTGCGCGCCGATGATGGTGGGCTCCAACCGATGCGCCAGCTCGGAGAAGTCCCTGGCACCGTCCTCCAGCTCGGCGCTGTACTCGGCGGCCTTGCTTGCGTCCTGATAGCTGGCAACCAGCCCGCGCTCGCTGACCCGGTATTCGGCCAGCATCGTCGCCAGCTTGCCCATGTCGCGGATGGCCGGTACCGACTGTCCGGTGATTTCCTGCACGGTCTTTTGGACGCTGCCCATTCGCTGGGCCGCAAATGCGCCCAGGACAATCAGCAGGACGGTCAAGGCGGCAAAACCGATGGTGAGGCGCCTGCCGATTTTGAGGTTTTGGAACATGGCAACTCCGAAGACTGAAGGTTGGGGCAGGGGCGCTTGCAGACGGGGGCCGGTAGTGAACAACGCTTGCAGCGGAAGGTGGCGAATCGTGCGATGCGATCGGCTCTTGTCACGGCGACTCCACAGCTCCACGGGAGTCAGCGGAAGCGTCGACAGCGAAGCGGGCTCGAACGCCCTCGATCGGTCAAGTCCTGTAACGGATGCGTGTCAACGAACTTGAGCGATCTGGCGCAATCGCGGTAGGGATTCATTCACGGACGTCGGGGTCGTCGAAAGCAAAACGGCGCCCATCAAGGCGCCGTTGGTGTTGTTGCATCTCGCCGCGCCGGGTCAGGCCCGGCGCGTGCGCATCGGTCTCAGAACTCTTCCCAGTGCTGGTCATTTCCAGCAACGGCCGCTGGCGTGGCCCTCATTGGACGCGGCCGGCTTTGCACAGCGGGCGCTGATCCCCTCACGGATAGCGATTGAGCGGTGTTGGCAGCCGCCGCTTTGGGTGCGCTGACGGGCTGCAGAACGCCGCGTGGTGCCCGGTGGCTGGTCGGGTCGGCCTGCGCTTCGAGCCGGAACGCGGCCACCGTCTGCACCAGCTGGTCGGACTGCTGCTCCAGGGACCGCGCCGCGGCGGTTGCTTCTTCCACCAGCGCGGCGTTCCGCTGCGTCCCCTCGTCCATGTGGTTGATGACCTGGTTGACCTGCTCGATCCCGGTGCTCTGCTCCTGCGAGGCTGCGGAGATGTCGGCGATGATCGCGGTGACCCGCTGCACGCTGTTGACGATTTCGTCCATGGTCTTGCCGGCCTGGCCGACGAGGGCGCTGCCGTTCTCGACCTTGCTGACGGAGTCGTCGATGAGGGTCTTGATCTCCTTCGCCGCCGCCGCCGAGCGCTGTGCCAGCGAGCGCACCTCGGAGGCGACCACCGCGAAACCGCGGCCCTGTTCGCCGGCGCGCGCGGCCTCGACCGCCGCGTTCAGCGCCAGGATGTTGGTCTGGAACGCGATGCCGTCGATCACGCTGATGATCTCGACGATCTTGCGCGACGATTCATTGATGCCGGTCATCGTGGTGACCACGCGGCCGACCACTTCGCCACCGACACCGGCCACCTCGGCCGCGCCGATCGCCAGCTGGTTGGCCTGGCGGGCGTTCTCGGCGTTCTGGCGCACGGTGGAGGTGAGCTCCTCCATGGACGAGGCGGTCTCCTCCAGCGATGCGGCCTGCTGCTCGGTGCGATGCGACAGGTCGTTGTTGCCGGCGGCAATTTCGCTGGCCGCCGCGCTGATCGTATCGCTGCCTTCCCGGATCTGGCCAACGATCCGGGCCAGGTGTTGCACGGTGTCGTTGGCGTCATTCGCCAGCCGGCCGAACTGTCCGGGCAGGTTGGTGTCTGCGTGCTGGGTCAGGTCGCCCTGGGCCATCGAGGCAAGCAACTCGCCGACCTCGCTCAGACCGCGGTCCGCGCTGCCCATCAGTTCGTTGAGGCCCACGATCATGTCGCGGTAGACGAACTGGAACCGCTCAGCGTCGCCGCGCTGGCTGAAGTCACCGGCAACCGCGGCATCCACCAGCATCTTGATCTCGGCGGTGACCGCCTGGGTATTGGCCTTCACCGCATCCACCGCGGCGGTCACCTCGGCCTTGGTGCCCGGGAAGCGCTCGATGTCGCCGGACAGGTCGCCGCGTGCATACGCCGCGACCATGTCGATGGTCTTGCGGGTGATGTCGATGTGCGAGGCGACCAGGGTGTTGATCTCCTCGGCCATCTGGCCGAACGCGCCGGGGAATGCGTCGGCGTCCAGTCGCTCCTCGATGTTGCCGGCCTGGTGGGCTTCGTATACCTCGCGCTGTGCGCCGGCGAACGTGCGCAGGCTGCCGACCGCGCGCTCCAGGCTGCGGCCGATGTCGCGAAGCTCGTCCTGGCTGTCCACGCTGACACGCTCGGGGAACTCGCCCGCAGCGATTGATTCCGTCGCCTGCTGGATCCGGACCAGGGAGTTGCGGGTGCTGCGGCTGAAGCCGAGGAACAGGTAGGCGGCCACCAGCAGCATCAGCAGGACCAGCGCGCCGGTGAGCACGGCCGAGCGCGTCATGCTGGCGATCTGCGCGGCAGCGGCGGCATCCAGGGCGTTGATCGACCCGAGCATTGCGGCGGCCATGGCCAAGTGGGTGGCGTGCTCGCGCGCGGCCATCGTGGCCACCGGCAGCTCCGGGGTGTCGGCGTCGAGGATGTGGGTCGCGATGGCGGTGTTCTGCTTGCCCATGGCCTCCAGCGCGCTCTGGACCGGCTTGCCGGCAATCTCGGCCAATACCGGCATGCGCTGCGTGGCGTTGTTGAATTCCAGCTCGATCCGGCTGCGCAGGAAGTCCTGCATCGTCCGCGAAACCGCCAGGCCGGTGCGGTCATCGACCCAGATCGCGCCTTCGCCAAGCACGCGGAGGCCCACTTCGCCCTGTTGCGACGTGTACTCGGCCAGTGTCGGCAGCCATTCGCTGGCGGCACGGCCCATGTAGAGCACCGTCGGCTCCTGGGAGTGCGCCAGGCCCGTGCGCTCTGCGACCAGGCCCATCAGGTCGCGTACCTGCTGGATCGTCGACTGGGTGACGTCGCCTCCGGCCTCGCCTGCGCTGACCCGGCGCCAGCCCTCCTGCGCCTGCTTGAACGCGTTGGCGACGTCGGCATCGTTGATCTCCTGCCCGGACCAACGTGCGGCGGCATCGAGCTGGCTGGCGGCGGTGCCTGCCGCCGCAGCGAGTTCCTGCGACGGCACCTCGTCCTTGGCTGAAATCCGCGTGCTCATCTGCCGATGGCTCTGCATCGCCAGCATCGAGCGTTGCAGATGCGCGAGGCCTTCCCCCGTTGCGCGCTGCTGTTTCACTGCACCGATCTCGACGGTCGTGCGAACCACCAGGATCCCGGCCAGCAGGCCGCAGGTGAGCATGAACGCGGCACCGATGACCAGCGCCTTCTGGTGGAAGCGCAGGCGCGCCATAAGCCGCATGGACGGGGCCAATGCACGTTCCAGCAGGGTAGGGGTATGACGAGTGGACATCGGAGGCCTCGGGTAGTGGATCTTGCGGGTCGACCCCCGGGACAACGGCTGCCTGAACAGAAACTTTAGGAAGGGGATGGAACCGGGCGTGCCGCTAAAGAAACACCGGTCGCGGCCGATGTGGGGAAGTGCAGGCAGGAGCATTCGTTCCCGCCTCCGGTGTCTGCAAGACGCCGAGCCAATTCCACGCGGCTTTTCCCACCTCCAGGAGTTCCCCATGTCCCGTTATCACACCCTTGCCATTGCTGCGCTCGCATTGGCCTTCGCGTTCCCGGCGCAGTCCCAGGCGCTCAGCCCGATCAAGCGCGTTGAGCCGACCTACCCGGCGGATGCGGCCCGCAGCCGGACGGAAGGTTTCGTCGAGGTGGAATTCACCGTGGGCGCCGGCGGCAACGTGGAAAGCGTCTCGGTCGTCAATGCGCGTCCTGCACGCACGTTCGAGACTGCCGCGGTGAGCGCGGTCAAGCAGTGGACCTTCGCGCCGGGCGGCGGCCGCGGCAAGGTGCGTCTGGACTTCAATCTCTGAGGTCTGGCGAGCGCCGGGCTTTGCCTGGACACCGACGCCCCCAATAAAAAACGCGCCACCCGGCGCGTTTTTTATTGGTTTTGGAATCGGCAGCAACGCTGTCCCGATCGCGCCCTATTGCAGAGCAGTGGCAGCGGCCACCAGGCCCATCTCCGTGCTCGTCATCAGGCGCTCGATGTCGAGCAGGATCAGCATCCGCTCGTCCAGCGTGCCGATGCCGGTCAGGAACTGGCGGTCAATCGTCGCGCCCAGCTCGGGCACCACGCGGATCTGCTCGCTGGCCAGCCGGATGACGTCGGAAACGCTGTCCACGACGATTCCAACGATGCGGTCGGAGACATTCAGGACGATCATCACCGTCACCGCGGTGTAGTCGGCATTGGCCAGATTGAACTTGAGGCGCATGTCGATTACCGGAACGATCGTCCCGCGCAGGTTGATCACCCCCTTGATGTAGTCGGGTGCATCAGGAAGCCGCGTCACCGCGTCGTAGCCGCGGATCTCCTGCACCTTGAGGATGTCGACGCCGTATTCTTCCTCGCCCAGCGCAAAGGTGAGGAACTCTTTGCTGTCGGTATCGACATCCGTGCCCTGTTGCGAGGGCATGGCGCGGGGGGCGAGGAGCGTGGGGCTGGTCATCGTGTTGTGTCCTTGCGGCGATCGGTGGTGGCGGTGGATTGGGGCGGGCTCAGGCGGCGGCGGACAACGGCGTGGCCGTGGCGATACCGCCGGCGTCGATGATCAGCGCGACGCGCCCGTCACCCAGGATGGTCGCGCCGGAGATGCCGGGGATGCGGCGGTAGTTGGTTTCCAGGTTCTTCACGACCACCTGCTGTTGGCCGAGCAGTTCGTCCACTTCCAGCGCCAGGCGGCGGCCGCCGCTTTCGACCACGACCGCAATCGGCGCGGTGGCGGTGACGGTGTCGGCGGGCAGACGGTACTGCTGGCGCAGGTTGATCAGCGGCAGGTAGTCGTCGCGTACATGCAGGACCCGGGTGTCGCCGGCAATGGTGCGGATTTCGTGCGCCTGCGGCTGCAGCGACTCGATGACCATGTTGAGCGGGAGGATGAAGACCTCGTCGCCGACCGCGACCGACATGCCGTCCAGGATCGCGAGTGTCAGCGGCAGGCGGATCGATACCGTGGTGCCAAGCTTGCGCTCGCTGCGGATCTCGACCTGTCCGCCCAGCGCCAGGATGTTGCTCTTGACCACGTCCATGCCGACGCCGCGGCCCGACAGGTCGGACAACGCGTCGGCGGTGGAAAATCCGGGATGGAACACCAGGTCCCAGATCTGCGCGTCGGTCGGATTTTCCGGCAGCGGCAGGTTGCGCTCGACCGCCTTTTGCATGATGCGATCGCGATCCATGCCGCGGCCGTCGTCGCTGACCTCGATCATGATGTGGCCGCCCTGGTGCGAGGCGTTCATGGTGATCGTGCCGGTCTCGTCCTTGCCCGCGGCGCGACGTTCGGCGGCCGACTCCAAACCATGGTCGATCGCATTGCGCATCAGGTGGACGAGCGGGTCGACGATCTTCTCGATCATGCCCTTGTCCAGCTCGGTCGCCTCGCCGAATGTGCGCAGGCGGACCTTCTTGTCCAGCCGCGAGGCCAGGTCGCGGACCATGCGCGGGAAGCGGCTGAAAGCGAACTCCACCGGCAGCATGCGCACGCTCATCACCGCCTCCTGCAGGTCGCGGGTGTTGCGGTCCAGCTGCCCCAGGCCGGTCAGCAGCGTCTCGTTGGCGACCGGGTCCAGATGCTCGGAGCGCTGTCGCAGCATCGCCTGGGTGATGACCAGCTCGCCGACCAGGTTGATCAGTGCGTCCACCTTGGCGACCGCGACACGGATCGAGCTGTCGGCGTCCGCGTTCGCGCCGCGCGTCGATGCAGGCAGGCCATTGGCGGAAGTCGACGGCCCATCGTCGGCGCTCGCTGAGCCCGCGGTGTCCTGCACGGCCGTTGGCGCCGCGGCTTGGACGGCCTGGATGGACAGCTCGCATTGATCCTCCACCCAGGCGAACGCCTCATCGATCGCGGCGCGCGGGACGCTGCCGGGAAGCATCAGGTCCCAGGCCAGGTGGGCCTCGAAGGGGTCGAGCACGTCGAAGGCGGGCAAGCGCTCATCGACGCAAGTGGTCGCCAGTTCGCCATGACTGGCCAGCTCGCGCAGGATGCGCAGCGGATCGTTGCCGGTCATGAACAACGAGGTGTCCGGACGAAAGCCGATGCGCCAGTGGCCGGGGTCATCGCCGACATCCGCTTCAGTGACGACGCTGGCCGCATCGGGGGCATTGACCGCGAGCAGGCGGTTCAGCCCGGCGTGGGCACGCTCCATCGCCGGCCGGTCGACTTCGCCGCCGTGCTCGGCGACGGCCAGCAGACCGCGCAACACGTCCACCGATTCGAGCAGCGCGTCGATCGCGCCGGGGTCAAGCCGGCGGTGGCCCGCGCGTGCCTCGTCAAGAAGCGTCTCCAGCAGGTGGGTCAGGTCGGTGACGTTGCCAAAGCCGAAGGTCGCCGCGCCGCCCTTGATCGAGTGCGCTGCGCGGAAGATCGTGTTGATCGTGTCACCCGCATCCGTCGCGCTGCCGGTGTCTGCGTCCAGGTCGCTTTCCAGGCGCAGCAAGCCTGCTTCCATGGCCTGCAGTCCTTCCCGGCTTTCCTCGAAAAACGCAGCGTGGAACTGGGTGATGTCCATGGTGTCAGGCGAGGACCTTGCGGATTGTTGCGAGCAGTTGCTCAGGGTCGAACGGCTTGACCAGCCAGCCGGTCGCGCCGGCGGATCGACCTTCCTGTTTCTTGTCGCCACCCGATTCGGTGGTCAACATCAGCAGCGGCGTGAACTTGTAGTCGGGCAGCTGGCGCAGCTGACGGATCAGCTCGATGCCATCCATCCGCGGCATGTTGACGTCGGTGACCACCGCGTCAAAGCGCGTGGTGCGGGCGATTTCCAGCGCCGCCTGCCCGTCCTCCGCCTCGCGCACGGTGTAGCCGCCCGACGACAGCGCGAAGGCGACCATCTGCCGCATGGAGGTGGAGTCGTCGACGATCAACAAATTGGCGCTCATACGGAATCTCCGTTGTTCTCTGGTCCGTCAAATCCGGCGGGTTGCGATGCCAGGCCCAGGCCTTCGGCCAATGCCAGCACATTCGCGGCGTCGATCAGGGCCGCAGAGGGCAGGGTGATGGTGGTGATGCGTCCCGCCAGGGCGCGGTCGCGGACGAACGCGTGCAGGAGCTGCAACCCGGCGGTATGGACGCGCGCGACCCGGTCGCCGGTCAGGACGACGGGTTCGGCATTTTCGAACTGCGTTGCCAGCGAGGAACGCAGGTCGGCGACGTGCTCGATGCCCAGGTCAGGCTGTAGCGATAGTTCATTCATCAGGATGGCTGCCGAAACGGTCAAGAGCTTTAACGGCACCGTATGGGGAAGCTTTAGGGCGGTGCGAGCGCGTGGTGCGAGCGCGTGGTGCCGTTCGGGCGGTGCCGTCAATTGAACAGGACGTCGGCGTCCAGCAGAACAGTCGGCAGCGCGCCCATCCGTGCGATGCCCACCATGCCGCCGGCGTCGGTTCCGGCCAGCGGCGGCTCGATGTGCTCGCGCGACAGGGTCACCACGTCGTCGACGGCGGACACCAGCACTCCGATCAGCTCGTCATTACGCTCCACGACGATGATGCGGGCATGTTCGTCGGGCTCGACCTTGCCGGTCCCGAGCCAGCGCGCGAGATCGAACACCGGTACCACCCGGCCGCGCAGGTTCATCAATCCCAGCATGGCGGCGGCCGTACCGCGCAGCGCGATGATCGGGCTGACGCGCACGACTTCCTGCACGCGCAACAGTTCGAACGCGTAACGGTCCTTGCCCAGCGCGGCACGGAGCCAGCGGTTGCCGGACGCGTTTGAGGCCGGGCGGGCTGCGGGATGTTCGTCCTGCTTTGTGCTGGCGGGCGCGGCAGCCGGCGCGGGTGGCGACGCCTGCTTTGTGGGAAGTGGTGCGGGGGCAGGCAGGTCGCGCAGGACCGGCTCGACCGTGTCCGCACGATGAAAGACGGTCGCTGTCGGCTTTTCCGCGGCGTCGGCCGGGGCCACCGCGTCGCACATCGGCGAGGCGAGCAGCTCATCGAGGTAGTCGTCGACCGTCTGGGCGTTCATGCCGCTTTCTGCTGTGCGGGAATGGCATTGAGCAGCCAGTTCAAAGCGCTGTGGTAGGCATCCGCGCCACGCCCGGTGGGCGCAGTGGCCGTGGTCAAGGCCATGGCATCACGCAAGCGCGTGTCCATTGGAACGGCCTTGGGCCAGACCACTCCCCTGAAGCGCTCGTGCAACTGGTCCAGCGTGTTCACGCCGGCCCGCGTGCGCCGGTCGTAGAGCGTGGGAAGGATATGGCGGGGTAGCGGGCGCCGACGCGAGCGCTCGACCATGTCGGCGGTGCGCAGCATGTCGGTCAGCCCGTGCATCGCCAGCGGATCGGTCTGGGTGGGCACGATCAACCGGTCCGCCGCTGCCAGGGCATTCACCATCAGCAGGCCCAGCGTTGGCGGGCAGTCCAGCAGCGCGTAGTCGTAATGGTCCTGCGCCGTATGCAGTGCACGGCTCAGCGATAGCCCGAGCCCGGGCTGGGTTGCGCCACGGCGCTCCAGTGTTGCCAGGGCCGGTTGCGCGGCGACCATCAGCAGGCCGTCGATCTCGGTTTGGCGCGACAGTGTCGTCAACTCCACGCTCGTATTGGAGAACACGTCGTGGGTCCCGGCCGGGGCAGGATCGGCGGGAATGCCGAAGGCGCGTGTCAGCGAGGCGTGCGGGTCCAGATCCATCAGCAGCACGCGGTGGCCCATGACGGCCAGGCCGCGCGCCAGGCACAGCGAGGTGGTGGTTTTGCCCACGCCACCTTTCTGGTTGGCAATCGCCCAGATCTGCATGTCAGCCGGCTCCGGAGTTGGATGGGGCACGCTCTGGCGCCGTTGCGGTCGCGCGCGCACCCTGTGCCACGGCGCTCGCGCTGCCAGCACGCACGTCGGTCGCAGCCACGGCCGGTGGCAATGGCGCGGTGATCGCGTCGGGACCCTGCGGCGATGCGAGGATCACCAGCAACACGCGCCGGTTCGCGTTGCGCCCTTCGAAGGTCGCGTTGTCGCCCACGGGCTGGTGCTCGCCGTAGCCGACGATCGCCAGCCGCGCCGCCTGCACGCCGGCCGCGATCATCTCGTGGACGACGCTGCCGGCGCGGGCAGCGGACAGCTCCCAATTGGACGGGAAGCGGGCGGTCGCGATCGGCATGTCGTCGGTATAGCCTTCCACCCGAACCGCGTTGGGCTCGTCGCGCAGGATGACGGCCAGCTTGCGGACCGTCTCCACCGCGACCGGGCTCGGCTTTGCCACCCCGCTGGCAAACAGGATGTCGCTCTGGATCTCCACCTCAAGGAAGGCCGGTCCGCGGCGCACCGTCACCAGTTTCTTCTGCACCAGTTCCGCTAGTGCCTCCTGGATACGTTGGCCGAGCTGGTGCAGCTCGCCCTGGTTGCGGTTCTCGATCTCCAGGATGGCCGCAGCCGCTGCCGGGGACGCCTCGGTGCTGCGTTGGGGATGGCCAAAGGTGGGCATGTCCAGCACCTGCAACATGCGCGGCGAGTTGATCGGCGTCGCCGCCGCCGGACCGGCCTTGGAGGCGGCGGTCTGGATGGACGGACGGTCAAAGGCCGAGCCGCGCAGCTGGGTCTTGCCCAGCTGGATGGGGCTGATGGTGCGTGGCGGCCCGCCAAAGGCGGACGACAGCGAGTCGGCCAGCACGCGGTACTTGCCCTCGTTGAGCGAGGAGATCGCGTACATCACCACGAAAAACGCGAGCAACAGGGTCATCAGGTCGGCGTAGGGAATCGCCCACGCCTCGTGGTTCTGGTGCTCCTCGTGCTGGACGCGCCTGGCCATGTCAGTGCACGAAGCCGTTCAGGCGGGTTTCGATGTTGCGCGGGTTCTCGCCCTGGGCAATCGCGATCAGGCCCTCGATCACCATCTCGCGCTCTTCCGCCTGCTGGTTGATCAGGCCCTTCAACTTGCTCGCTGCCGGCAACAGCGCGAGGTTGGCGGTGCCGATGCCATAGATGGTCGCGGTGAAAGCCGCGGCGATGCCGGAGCCGAGCTTGCTCGGGTCGGCCAGGTTCTTCATGACCGCGATCAAACCCAGCACCGCGCCGACGATGCCCAGGGTTGGGGCGTAGATGCCCATGCCTTCAAACACCTTGGCCGCGGCCAGGTCGCGTTGCGACTGACCGTGCAACTCGATTTCCAGCATCTGCCGGATAGACTCGGGCTCCAGGCCGTCGACCACCATCTGCAAGCCCTTGCGCACGAACGCGTCGTCCTGGACTGCGACCTCCGGCTCCAGTCCCAGCAGTCCCTGGCGTCGGGCAGTGGTGCTCCACTCCACGATCTTCGCGATCAGCGCGGGCCGGTCGTGCGAGGGCGGACGGAACACCCAGCGCACGATCTTCATCGCCCGCATGAAGGTCTCCATCGGCGTCTGCACCAAGATGGCCGCCATGGTGCCGACGATCACCACCACGAACGCCGCCGGCGACCACAGACCGGCAAGACCGGCACCCTTCAGGATGCTGCCGCCGATGAGTGCGACCAGGGCGAGTACGGTGCCTATGACGCTGAGTTTGTCCATGGCTTCAGTTAACGGTCACGACAGGGATTGCTTGAGTCGGCGCGAGCCACGCACGCCGGTCTGGTACAGCGCATCGACGTCCAGGATCAAGGACATGCGCCCGTCGCCGATCAGGCTCGCGCCGGCGTAGCCGGGCAGCCCGCGAACGGTGCGCGGAAGCGCCTTGATTACCACTTCCTCGCGGCCGCGCACGCGGTCCACCGCGAGGCAGAAACGCTGCTCGCCGGTCTGCAGTACGACCACCGTGCGCTCGCCCAGCGCCAGCGGCGCGCTCGCCAGTCCCAGCCACTGGCGCATGTCCAGCAAGGGCAGGGGTTCGCGGCGCAGGTCGATCACGTCCTGGCCGTCGATCGACATGGGCGTGCCGGGCAGGTGCGCGAGCACCTCCACCACGCGCACCAGCGGCAAGGCGTAGACGTCCGCCTCGATCTCCACCAGCAGCGTGGGCAGGATCGCCAGGGTCAGCGGCACCCGGATCACGAACCGCGAGCCGTGGCCGGGCTCGGACTGGATCTGGACCTGGCCCGACAGTTCGCGGATGCGCGACTGCACCACGTCCATGCCCACCCCGCGGCCGGAGAGGTCACTGACTTCCGCGCGGGTCGAAAAGCCCGGCAGGAAGAGCAGTTGCAGGCACTCATCGGACGGCAGCCGCGCGGCGGCATCGGCGTCGATCAGTCCCTTGCGTACCGCTATGTCGCGGATCCGGTCCGGATCGATCCCGGCGCCGTCATCGCGCACCTCGATGACGACGTGGTCACCTTCCTGCTGCGCGGACAGGCGGACCTGTCCCTGTTCGGGCTTGCCGGTCTCGCGCCGGGTCTGCGGTGATTCGATGCCGTGGTCGATCGCATTGCGCACCAGGTGCACCAGCGGATCGGCCAAGGCTTCCACCAGGTTTCGGTCCAGCTCGGTTTCCGCGCCGACGACGACTAGTTCGACGTTTTTCTGGAGTTGCCGGGCCACATCCCGGGCCAGCTTGGGGAAGCGCGCGAACACGCGTCCCACCGGCTGCATGCGCGCCATCATCACCGCCGATTGCAGGCGCGAGGTGGCGCCATCCAGCGCCCCGACCGCCCGATCCAGCTCCTCGTCGTGCAGGCGCGGGCGCAGGGTCTTGAGCCGGTTGCGCGCGAGCACCAGTTCGCCGACCAGGTTGACCATGGCGTCCAGGCGCCGCACGTCCACGCGGACGGTCGGCTCATCGTGCGCGGCAGCCGCCTGCGCCTTGCGCGGGTTCGCAGGCGCGGCCGGCGCTGGCGCCGGGGGAGATGGAGTGATCGCGGGCGTCGGCGACGGCGTCGGCGGCGCCGGCGGTTCGTGTCCGCTGGGACCTCCCGCGGTCGCCGTGATGCCGGGGATGCCACCGCTGCCGTGCAGGCTGTCCAGCAACGCCTCGAAATCCAGATCGTCCAGGTCATCGCCTGCCCCGGCGGCCGCAGTCAGCGGCTCTCCCGCGATCGGAGCCGCCTGCACGCGCATGCTGTCGATGAGTGCGGCGGGCGGATCGGGCAGCGCATCACCGGCGGCGATGCAGTCCAGCATGTCCACCAGCAGGTCCAGTGCCTGTTGCGCACCGTCGAAGGCGGTCGAGTCCATCGGCGTCGCGCCGTTGCGTGCCAGATCGAAGCGGTCTTCCACCGCGTGGCAGACCGCGACCATGCCGGGGAAATCCAGGAATCCCGCGCCGCCCTTGATGGTGTGGAAACCGCGGAACACCGTGTTCAGGCATTCCCGGTCGTTGGGTGCGTGCTCCAGCGCGACCATCTGCTCGCCGAGCTGGTCGACGATCTCGCGCGCCTCCATCAGGAAGTCGGCGCAAATGTCCGAGGCCACGTCCACGTTCCTACAGGCCCAGCGACGTCAACAGCGAGTTGGCATCGTCCTGGCTGACCGGTTCGGGATCCACGCCGCGCACCGCGGGGCCGAAACCGCGGTTGCAGATCTGCAGCGGGCGGTCCGCTTCGGCGGTCACCTCGCCCAGTCCGATGTGGACCGCACGTACCAGCGCAACCACGCGCAGGATGATCTGACCGGTGAGGTCCTGATAGCCCTGCGCGGCGGTAAGCTCGGAAAGCCGCGAGCGGATGCCCGCAACGGCCTCGCCGGCGGCCGCATCACCCGATATGGGCAACTGGCGAAGCAGCTCCCCGCACTCGTCGACCAGGTCGAGCGAGCGCATGCTGGCCTGCTCGGTCAGGGTGACCACATGCTCCAGGCGCGCACAGGCATCGGGAAGCGATGCCGCGGTCGGCGGGTTCCCGCCGGGCTCGCCCAGGGCCTGTTCCAACTCGCGCGCCAGGCGCGCCAGCCCCTGCACGAAGGGCTGCGTGCGCCACTCGATCAGCGCATCGACGTTGGCGCGCCAGCCGGCATGGTCATCGTTTTCCAGCGCCCACAGTGCTGCGTGCAGGCGCTGGATGATCACCTCGCGGTCGTGGTCGGTCACGCACTGGCTCCCACGCGCTCAAAGACCTTGCCCAGCTTGTCGCCCAGAGTCGCAGCGGTGAAGGGCTTGATGACGTAGCCGTTCACCCCTGCCTGCGCGGCTTCGATGATCTGCTCCCGCTTGGCCTCGGCGGTCACCATCAGCACGGGGGTCTTCGCCATTGCCGGATTGGCGCGGATGGCGCGCAGCAGGTCGATGCCGGGCATCCCGGGCATGTTCCAGTCGGTGATCACCAGGTCGAAGCTGGCCTTGTTCAGCTCGACCAGCGCGGTGGTGCCGTCGTCGGCCTCGGTGGTGTTGGTGAACCCGAGGTCGTTGAGCAGGTTCTTGACGATGCGACGCATCGTGGAAAAGTCGTCGACGATCAGGATGCGGATGTTCTTGTTCATGGGTACTCGTTGGTTGACGTGTGCAAGGGGCGGTGGCCCCGGGTGGCAGGCGGTTTCTGGATCAGTCGTCGGCGTCCAGCGCGGTCTCGCGCCAGTCACCCAGGCGTGCGCGCAGCCGGAGCATCGCCTGGCCGTGGATCTGGCAGACGCGCGATTCGCTGACCGACAGCACCGCGCCGATCTCGCGCATGTTCAGCTCCTGCTCGTAGTACAGCGAGAGCACCAGCTGTTCGCGCTCGGGCAGTTCGCCGATGGCGCCGCCCAGCGATTCGCGGAACTCGCTGTAGTCGAACGCGCTGGCCGGGGTGGCCCCGCTTGCCGCAACGCGGGGCTCGCCGTCGTATTCCTCGGTGTGTGCGTCCAGGCTGATCAGCTGCCCACGCGAGGCCTCCTCCAGCATCCGGTGGTAGTCCTCCAGGCTGACCTCCAGCTGGGCGGCGACCTCCTGGGTCGTGGCCGAGCGACCGGTGAGCTGCTCGACGCGTCGCGTGGCGGCAACGACATTGCGGTAGCGGCGGTGCACCGAGCGCGGCACCCAATCGCCACGCCGGATCTCATCGATCATCGAGCCACGGATGCGGATCGAGGCGTACGTCTCGAAGGCCGCGCCCTGGTCGTCCTGGAAATTGCGGGCGGCATCCAGAAGGCCGAGCATGCCGGCCTGGATGAGGTCATCGACCTCGACGCTGGAGGGCAGGCGCGCGGCCAGGTGGTGGGCGATCCGGCGCACCAGTTCGCCGTGGCGCTCGACCACTTCGGCAGCATCGTGGCGCGGCATGGAAGCGCGATAGGCGGCTGCGGCAAGGCTCATGCGACGGCACTCCGGGTAGGCGTGATCAGGCGCTCCATGTAGAACTCCACGTGGCCGCGTGGACCCGGTGGGGACTGCCATTGGCTGGCCCGGCGGGCGATGTCGCGAAACGCCACGGCCGACGGGCTGGACGGGAACGCCTCCATGACCGATTCCTGGCGCTGGATCGCCCGGCGCAGCCACTCGTCACGCGGAATGGCGCCCAGGTAGTTGAGGGTGACGTCCAGGAAACGGGACGCGACCCGCTCGAGCTTTCCGAACAACTGCCGGCCTTCCGCCGCGCTCTGCACCTGGTTGGCGAGCACCTGGATGCGGCTGACACCGCGGTCGCGGTTGAGCACCTTGATGAGCGCGTAGGCGTCCGTCACCGAGGCGGGCTCGTCACAGACCACCACGATCACGTCCTGGGCCGCCTGGCAGAAGGTCAGCACCCCGTCGGCAATGCCCGCCGCGCTGTCGATGACCATCGTGTCGACCGGGATGTCGAGCTGGCTGAAGGCGTGCACCAGGCCGACGTGCTGTTGGGGCAACAGCTCGGTCATGTGGCGCTTGCCCGACGCGGCCGGGACGACCAGCAATCCGCCCGGGCCCTCCAGCAAGGTGTCCTGGAGCTCGCAGCGACCGGCGAACACGTCGGCGAGCGTGAAGCGTGGCGACAGGCCGAGCATGACGTCCACGTTGGCCAGGCTCAGGTCGGTGTCCAGCAACAGCGTGCGCTGGCCGGCATTGACCATCGCCATGGCCAGGTTGACCGACACGCTCGTCTTGCCGACCCCGCCCTTGCCGCTGGCAACGGCGATGACGCGCACCGGCGGAACCGGTGCGGCGGCCGGGGGGCTCGCCAGGTCGACGGCGCAATGGAGGTCAGGCGTTGGCATGTTCGTCCTCGGTGACAAAGGGGTTATCGGCCGCACGTCGGAGTTTCTCCAGCTGGAGGACGAGATTGGATGCGTTGGCCGCCTGCAGGTCGCCCGGAACCAGTTGCCCGTGGGTCGTGTACGCCAGGCTGAGGCCATTGCGCACGGCCACCGACAGGGCCGCGCCGAGGCGTCCGGTCTCGTCGGTCTTGGTCAGCACCACGGCTTCCGGGCTGGCGATGCGGTAGCGGCGGACCAGCTCATTGAGGTCGTGCGGATGGGCGTTGGCCGGCATCACCAGCAGGCTGCGCAGCTGGCGCGTTGCCCGCAGCCAGGTGATCTGCCCCAGCAGGGCGCGGTCGCGGCTTCCGTAGCCGGCCGTATCCACCAGCACGAGCGGGTAGTCCTGCAGCTGTTCCAGCGTCTGGGTGAGGCTTTCCGCGCCGCGCGCTTCGCACACCGTGATGCCCATCCGACGACCGTGCGCATGCAGTTGCTCGATCGCGCCCAGGCGTTCCGTATCGGTGGTGACCAGGGCGACGTCGCGGGCGCGGTGGCGGGCGGCGAAACGGGCGGCCAGCTTGGCCACCGTGGTGGTCTTGCCCGCGCCGGTCGGGCCGATCAGGGCGATCACGCCACCCTCGTCGATCGGTTCGCTGCGCAGCACGGTGAGCATCCGCGCCAGCTCGGCGAGCATGGGTGCGCGTACCTGGTCCGGCGGCAGCGCGGGGTTGAGCTTGGCGACCACGGACTGGGCGAGCGACTCGTCGCAGCCGTAGCCCAGCAGGATGTCGTAGGCGGCTGCGCGCGCCGGTGAGCCCCGCAACCGCTCGGTGGTGAACTGGCCCATCTCGCGCTCGATCATCCGCCGCATCGAGGTCAGTTCCTCGCGCATGGCGGAGATGTCCGGATCGGGGTCCGGCACCGCCTGCAGCACGGGCGTGGCAGTCGCTGGTTCCGACGCCGGAGCGGCGTCGGGGCCGAGGGCTTTCGTGGCAGCAGCGACGGCTACAGCAGGCACCGCCTCGTCCGCGGGCGGAGTCGGGTGATCCGGCGATGACGGCGCGGGCTCTGCGGCGATCCCGGCGGCGGCCGGTGGGGCGAACCCGGCCGACGCGGGTTCAGCGTGCTCGGACGGTCGCGGCGCGTGGGCAGCGGCACCCTGAGTCGCGGCAATCTTCGTCGGCGCCACAGTGGGCTCGGGTGCGGCGTACCGCGGGCTATCGGCAACCACCGATGCCGCGTTCGCGGTGTCCACCATCGCCGCCATCATGGCCTGGAAGTGCGCCGGTGCCGGTGCGAGCGGGCGGGCAGCGGCGCTGGGGGCGGTCGGCGTAACGGCGGCGGCGGTCGGGAAACCTGCGGTCAGCTCGGCCAGGGTCGCATCGGCGCCCGCCTTTCGGCTCGCTGCAGGCGCCGCAGCGTCGCCGATGCCGAACACGGCGCGCGCACGGCGGGCGAAGCTGTCGCGCGGTGGGGCGTCGTTACTGGCAGCTGCCGGGATTTCAGCGGGAGGGTCGGTGACCACCGGCGCTTCCTTGATCAGGTACCCGGCAGCCGACACGCCTTCGCCGGCCGGAGCCAGGCCGGGCGTGGCCGCCCGCAGCGCCTGGTTCACCAGGGCCTCGTCGTAGTCGGTGGCGGCGACCACTTCGATGCCATCCGCGGTGGGCCGGGTGGAGAGGATCACGGCCTCGGGACCGTGCTCGGCGCGGACCATGCCCAAGGCAGTGCGCATGTCGGCGGCGATGAAACGCTTGATTCTCATGACGGTGTTTCCCTGATCCCGTTATTCCAAAGTCCGGCTCTTCAGCCGATCGACCCCACCAACCGCAAACGCTTGTCTTCGGGCACTTCGCTGTAGGCCAGTACCGACAGTGCCGGTACGCTGTGGCGCACCAGGCGGGCGATGGTTGCCCGGATGCCACCCGGTACCAGCAGCACCGCCGGTTCACCGCGCCCTTCCTGCTGGCTGACGCAATCGCTGAGGTTCTGGTGCAATCGCTCGGCCAATCCCGGTTCCAGCGCGCTACCTGCGCCGCTGACTGACTCCTGCAAAACCCGTTCCAGAGCCGGGTCGAGGGTGTAGACGGGGAGCTCGGGCTTGAGGCCGTTCAATTCCTGGACGATGAAACGTCCCAGTGCATTGCGCACCGCGGCGGTGAGCGTCGCCGGATCCTGCGTGTGCGCGCCGTGCTCCAGCAGCGCCTCGACGATCTGACGCATCTGTCGCAGTGGCACCTTCTCCAGCAACAGCGATTGCAGTACGCGCACCACCACCGACAACGGCAGCAGCTTGGGCGTCAAATCCTCGACGAGCTTGGGTGTCACCTTGCCGACACTTGCCAGCAACTGCTGCACCTCGTCATGGCCGAGCAGCTCGGAGGCGCGCTCGCGCACGACGTGGGAGAGGTGGGTGGCGACCACGGTGGATGCGTCCACCACCGTGTAGCCCAGCGATTCGGCATGCGCGCGCTGAGACGGCGGGATCCACACCGCGTCCAGTCCGAACGCCGGGTCCTTGCCGGGAATGCCGTCCAGCGGGCCGAACACCTGGCCCGGATCCAGCGCGAGGTCGCGGTCGGGGTGCAGCTCGCCGCTGGCCATCGGCACGCCGTGGACGAGGATCCGGTACTGACCCGGCGCCAGCTCCAGGTTGTCGCGGACGTGCACGGCGGGGATCAGGAAGCCCAGGTCCTGGGTCAGCTTGCGGCGGATGCCCTTCAATCGTGCCAGCAGCTCGCCGCCCTGGGTCTTGTCGACCAGGGCGATCAGCTTGTAGCCCACCTCAAGCCCGAGCGGTTCCACCGGGCGGACCTCGTCCCAGCTCAACTCGGCCATAGCCTGCTGCGCACCCCCCGCGCCGGCAACTGCAGCGTCATCCCCGGAGGGCGATGCATCCGCTGCCAGCTCGCGCTTGTGCAGTTGCCAGGCCGCGTAGCCGATCGTCGCGGACAGGACCAGGAAGGGCAGGTTGGGCATCCCCGGGACCACGCCGATCAGTCCCAGCAACAGGGCCGCCACGATCAGCGCGCGCTTGTGCCCGAACACCTGCTTGGACACCGCCGGACCCATGTCCTGCTCGCGTGTCGCACGGGTCACCAGCATGGCCACCGCCGTCGACACCAGCAGCGCCGGCAACTGCGCGACCAGGCCGTCGCCGATGGTCAGCAGTGCGTACACCTCCGCCGCCGTGGAAAACGGCATGCCGTGCTGGAGGACCCCGATCAGGATCCCGCCGATGAGGTTGATCACCAGGATCAGCAGGCCGGCGATCGCATCGCCGCGCACGAACTTGCTGGCGCCGTCCATCGAACCGTAGAAGTCCGCCTCCTCGGCGACTTCCTGGCGCCGGGCCTTGGCGTCCTCGCGGCTCAGCAGGCCGGCGTTGAGGTCGGCATCGATCGCCATCTGCTTGCCGGGCATTGCGTCCAGGATGAAGCGCGCCGACACCTCGGCGATGCGGCCGGAACCCTTGGTGACCACGATGAAGTTGACGATGGTCAGGATCGCGAAAACGATGATGCCGACCGCGTAGCTGCCACCGATGACGAAGTTGCCGAAGGACTCGATCACGTTGCCGGCCGCGCCCGAGCCTTCGTGTCCGTGCAGCAGGACCACACGCGTGGAAGCAACGTTCAGTGCCAGCCGCAACAGAGTGACCATCAGCAGCACCGACGGGAACACCGAGAATTCCAGCGGGCGCTTGACGTACACCACCGCCAGCAGGACGACCAGCGACAGCGCGATATTGATCGTGAACAGCGCATCCAGCACCAGCGGTGACAGCGGCACCACCACCATCGCCAGCATCGCCAGCACCACCACCGGCGCGGCGGCGCCGTTGCGCAGCGAGCGCGCCATCTGGCCGAAATTCGTCGGGGCGGGTTGCGCGCTCACGGCGCCGGGTTTCCGTCAGCCACGCCTGTCGGCTCGGCGTCGATGGCGCCATCGGGGCCCACATCGGGCAGGTCCAGCGACGGCAGCGGCCCCTGCGCCGGATGCCAGCGTTTGAGCTGGTAGACGTAGGACAGCACCTGGGCGACGGCGGCGTAAAGCTTCACGGGGATCTCCTGATCGACCTTGGCCTGCCTATACAAGGCGCGTGCCAGCGGCGGCGCCTCGATGACGCTGATCCGGTGTTTTTCGGCCACGTCGCGGATCATCAGCGCGGTCTCGTCCACGCCCTTGGCGACCACCCGCGGCGCGCGCATCTTGTCGGCGTCGTACTTCAGCGCGACCGCGTAGTGGGTCGGGTTCATGACGATCACGTCCGCTGTGGGCACTGCTTCCATCGTCTGGCGCTGCGACAGCTGGCGGGCGACCTGGCGCACGCGAGCCTTGATCTCGGGGTTGCCCTCGGTCTGCTTCATCTCGTCGCGGACTTCCTGCTTGGTCATCTTCAACTTGGCGTTGTGCTGGTGGCGCTGCCAGGGCACGTCGATGGCGGCGATCAGCGCCAGCGATCCGGCCATCGCCAGCAGCGCGGTCATGGCGGTGTGCAGACCGGTATTGATGGCGACGTCCAGCGCCATCCGCGGCATCGCCAATATGTCGTCGATGGCCCCGGTGATGACCAGGGCGCCGGTCCCGACCACCAGCACGACGCGCATCAGCGAACGCAGCAGTTCGGCGAACCCTTCCTTGCCATAGATGCGCTTGAGCCCGGACGCCGGGTTGAGCCGTTTGACATCGACTTTCAACGACTTGCCGGAGAAGCGGATGCCGCTCATCAGGGCCGGGGCGATCAGGCAGGCCGCCAGCGACGCGGCCAGGATCGGCAGGATCGGCAGTACCAGGGTCACGACCAGCATCACCGCGTGGGTCAGCAAGCGGTCGGGCTTGCCCAGGATGGTCGGATCCACAGTGAGCGCGCCGCCCAGCCAGGCCTGGGCATCCCGGCCGATGCCGGGCGCGAGCACCATCAGCGCCACGGCGGTGACGCCCAGCACCGAGACATTGGCCAGCTCGCGCGAGCGCGGCACATCGCCCTTCTCCCGCGCTTCGCGCTTGCGCTTCTCGGTGGGTTGTTCGGTACGGTCTTCCTGGTCGCCGGACATCGTTCGCTTCCGTGGTGATCGGCTGCGGGCCGCACCTTGGAAGCGGTCAGCCGGTCAGCGCGCGCGCCGCGAGGAAGGCATCCTCGAACAGTCGCTGCACGGGCACCTGCAGTTCCCGTGCCAGCAAGCCCATCAGGGTCATTCCGACCAGCAGCGAGACCGGCAGGCCGATGGCGATGGGGTTGAGCGCGGCCGCAGCGCGCGAGAGCACGCCGAAGGCGAGGTTGGAGGCGAGCAGGGCCATCATCACCGGCAACGCCAGCAGCAGCCCCGCGCGCAGGCAACTGGAGAAGAAGGTCGGCAGGGCACGCAGGAATTCGCCCACATCCAGCAGGGGCGAGCCGATCGGCAGGGCCTGGTAACTGTCGGCGAGCAGGCCGACCAGCGCCAGGTGGCCGTCAAGGGTGAAGAACAACAGGCCGAAAATCAGGAAGAACCACTGCGACAGCACGGTCGAGGAGGCCCCGCTCAACGGATCGGCCAGGGTCGCGAACGACAGCGCCATGCCCTGGCTGATCAGCTCGCCGGCCAGTTGCCCCGCCTCGAACGCGAGCCGCAGCACCAGCCCGATCGACAAGCCGACCGCCATCTCGCGCACTACCGTCAGCACCGTGGTTGCATCCACCGCCGCGACCGGCGCGGCCGGCATCACGGTGGAGATCGCCGCGGACAGCGCGATGGCGATGATCAGGCGCGCACGCATCGGCATGCCGCGCCCGCCGATCATCGGCAGCGCCTGCAGCGCAGCCCCGATCCGCAGCAGGTACCACAGCACCTGGCCGAGCATGCCGAACAGGTTGAGCCCGTCGACGGTCGTGGCGGTAACCGGATCCATCTCGAGCGCGTCGCGCTAGCCGATCATGTGCGGGATGCGCTGGAACAGGTCGGTCGTGAAGGCGACCATCTTGCCCAGCAGGAAGTGGCCTGTCAGCGCCAGCGTGGTCGCCAGCGCGATCGCCTTCATCACAAACGCGATGGTCTGCTCGTTGATCTGCGTCGCGGCCTGGATGATGCCAACCACGACGCCGACCACCAGCACCGCCAGCAAGGGCGGCGCGCCCATCATCAGTGCCATCTGCAGGCCGCGGCCGATTTCGGTGATGGCGGTTTCCGGGGTCATCGCCTCAGACCCCGTTGAAGCTGGCGGCCAGCGAGCCGACCACGAGCACCCAGCCGTCCACGAGCACGAACAGCAGGATCTTGAACGGCGCGGAGATCAGCATCGGCGAGAGCATCATCATGCCCATCGACATCAGCACACTGGCAACCACCAGGTCGATGATCACGAACGGGATATAGACCAGGAACGCGATCTCGAAGGCTGTCTTCAGCTCGCTGGTGAGGAAGGACGCGGCCAGCACGCCGAACGGCACGTCCGAGGCTGCCGCGTACGGCCCGCTGTTGGACAGTCCGGCGAAGGTCATCAGGTCGTTCTCGCGCACCTGCGCCAGCATGAAACCGCGGAACGGTTCAATCGAGGCGGTCCATGCCGAGCGGAAGTCCATCTGGTCGTTGAGGTAGGGCGAGATCCCCGCGGTCCAGGCCTGGTCGAAGACCGGCATCATGATCATCGCGGTGAGGAACAGCGCCAGCGCCAGCAGGACCTGGTTCCCTGGGGTCTGGCCGGTGCCCAGCGCCTGCCGGAGCAGGCCGAGCACGATGATGATCCGGGTGAACGCGGTCAGCCCCAGCAGCGCGGCCGGCAGCAGGGTGATGCCTGTCATCAGCAGCAATACCTGCAGCGGCATGCTGACCGGTTCGCCGCCGATGTTGCCGACGTTGAGGTTGGGCAGGGCGGGAGCGGTCGACGGGCCGGCCGGTGAGGGCACCCCCTGCGCGAGCGCATCCGGCATCAGCATGAGCGCCAGCGCCAGCAACAGGAACCCGAACAGCAGGCGTCCCATTCCGGATCGACGGGTGGAGTGGTCCAGGGAAATCCCCCGGTTGACGATGCGGTTCACGACTTCTTTCCGAAGTGTTGGGCGAGCAGGCTCGCGAAAGGGGAGGGCGTGGTGGCGGCGGCAGGCAGCGGCTCTTCCAGCGTGTGCAGGGTGCGGGTGCCGCCGGCGCCGACGCTGAGCAGCAATTGCGTCTGTCCGACTTCAACAACCACCACGCGCTCGCGCGGTCCGAGCGCGAGGGACCCGACTACACGCAAGGCTGGATTGCTGGCGGTCGTTGCGCCGACACCGGGCATCCGCTTGGCCAGCCACGCCAGCGCCAGGATCAGTCCAACCACCAGCATCAGTGCCATCACGCCGCCGCCGACTGCGCCGGCACCGCTGGACGCGGGCGCGAACACCGGCGCCGGGGCGACGGGAACGCTGGCTGTGCGGCCGGCCGATGCGGGCATCCAGGCGGTGCCGCCGGTCGTGTCCACTGTTACCGACACGCCTGCAAAGCTGTCCGCTGCATCTGCCGATGCATCACCGGGTGCCGCGACCCCGTCGGCGCCGGATTCGGCCGCGTGCAATGCAACGCCGCTGATGTCGCCATGGGTGTCCGGCGGCGTGCTGGCAGTCGGGCCGGCGAGCTCGGTGTTCATCGCAGCCGCTTGATGCGTTCGGCCGGGCTGACCACGTCGGTCAGGCGCACGCCGAAACGGTCATTGACCACGACCACTTCGCCCTGGGCGATGAGCGTGCCATTGACGAACACGTCCAGCGGCTCACCGGCGCCGCGCTCCAGCTCCACCACCGAGCCCTGGTTGAGCTGCAGCAGGTTGCGGATGGGGATCCGGGTGCGCCCGACTTCCAGCGACAGCGACACCGAGACGTCCAGGATCACGTCCAGGTTGAGGTCGGCCGCTGCGGCTCCGGCGTCAGCGGTCAGTGAATCGAAGGCGGCACGGGGCGTGTCGTTCTCGAGGGCGGTGTTTTCGGCTGGATTCATGGCGTTGTCAGGCTTTCGAAAGTGGGAAGGGTGCGCGCGGCATGCACGCTGGTGACCTTGATGGCGTTGCGACCGTTGTGGGTGCCGAACTCGCCGGAGAACAGCGGCGTCTGCTCGACGTTCAGGACCACCGAACCGGGCAGGTCGATCGGGATGACGTCACCGACCTTGAGCTGGCTCAGCTGGCGCAGGGTGATCTGGCGCTGCGCCAGCGAGCTGCTCAGCTCGACCTGCGCGTCCTGCAACTGCTCGCGCATCGCGCGGGTCCAGCTCTCGTCGCGCTCGCCGCGGTCGCTTTGCACGCCGGCGTCGAGTTGCTCGCGGATCGGCTCGAGCATCGAATACGGAATGGACACGTGGAACTCGCCGCCGCCGCCCTCCAGTTCGACGTGGAAGCGGCTGACCACGATGTACTCGCGCGGGCTGATGATGTTGGCAAAGTGCGGGTTGACCTCGGAGTTGAGGTACTCGAACTCCACCGGCATCACCGGTGCCCACGCCTCCACCAGGTCGGCGAAGGTCTGCTTGAGCAGCAGCTGGATCACGCGCATCTCGGTCGGGGTGAACTCGCGACCCTCGATGCGCGTGTGGTACTTGCCGTTGCCGCCGAAAAAGTTGTCGACCACGGTGAAGACCAGCCGCGGCTCGAACACCACCAGCGCGGTACCGCGCAGCGGTTTCATCTTCACCATGTTGAGGTTGTTGGGGACCTGCAGCGAGTGCATGTACTCGCCAAAGCGCATCAGGTCGACGCCACGCACGGACAGGTCAGCGGAGCGCCGCAAAAGGTTGAACAGGCCGATCCGCCAGGTCCGGGCGAAGCGCTCGTTGATCATCTCCAGCGTCGGCAGGCGTCCACGGACGATGCGGTCCTGGCTTGCGAAGTCGTAGCTGCGGGCCTCGTTGGCTTCCGGCGGAGCGTCCTCCACGTCCACCGCGCCGCTGTCCACGCCGTGCAGCAGGGCGTCGATTTCCTCTTGCGAAAGCAGGTCCATGCTCATTGCCGGCTCCTACTGCGTCACGAAGCTGGTGAAGTACACGGCGTCGACCTTGCTCGGCGCGCCTTCGGACTCCAGCAGGGCGCGCACCTCGTCGCGGGACTTGTCCTGCAGGCGCTCCTTGGCGCTGCGCAGAGCCAGCTGCTCGGCCGAGTGCTGGCCAAACAGCAGCAGCAGGCGGTTGCGCACCGCCGGTGCGTGGGATTCCAGCGCCTTTGCGGTGGCGTCGTCGCGGGTCATCAACTGCACGTCGGTCTGCAGATAGCGGACCGAATCGGTATCGATCAGGTTGACGACAAAGGAGGGCTCCAGCGCGAAGTAGATCGCCGGCTTGCGCTCGGTGGTCGGAGGCGTGGACCCGTCGCCGGTCGGCTCAGCGGCGGTTGCCTTGGAGTACCAGAGCCAGCCTCCGCCCGCTGCCATGCCAATGACCAGCACGGCGACGATGATCCAGGGCATCTTGCTGGACGTGGATTGGGTCTTGGCAGGCACTCGTAAACTCCGGCTGGCATGGGGATACCGGATCAGTGCAAGCCGCGTGCCGCAACTTCAGTGCCACACCGCGACGGGGAATTGACGCCAGCGCGGAGGCCGATGGTGGCAGAGGTTTGACGCGCCCGACGCGCGTCGAGGTGCCGATCAGGCGTACTCGTCCAGCAAGCCCCGGCGGAGCGGGATCGGTGCCGTTGTCGCGCCGCGGACTGGCATGCCGTCAATGGCGTCGGTGCCGAGGTCGTCAGCGGCGGCAGCGCTCGACCTGCCGGAGTTCCCGCCTTGGCCCCCGCCGACATCGGCCTGGGCGAGCTGCAGGCCGTGCTGGTCGAGCAAATCGCGAAGGCGGCCGACGCTGGCTTCCAGCGCCTGGCGGACCTCGGCACTGGCAGACGCGAATTCGGCGGTGACGCGCGTGCCGTCCAGCTGCAAACGCACGTCGATGGGTCCCAGGTGGTCCGGGCTGATCCGCAATTGCGCATGCCCCAGTCGCTGTTCCGCCATCCAGCCGATACGGGCGCCGAAGCCGTCGTCAAAGCCGGCGTCGGGATCGGTCGGCATCGGGATCGGCGCGCCGGGCAATGGTGTTGTTGCCTTCTGGCCGGGCCCGGTGATGACAGAAGCTTGCCCCGGAAGGACAAACTCCACCGGATCCACGGTTTCCGATTCCGACGAGCCGGCGGCAGCAGCCAGCGGCATTGCCGCGCCAGCGCTGGTGGAAATGTCGCCCGCCGCATCCGCGCCGTCGACCGTTCCGATGGTCGGGACGGGGAGCGCGCCGGCAGCGATCGCCGGTGAAGCGAACGCGCCGTTGCCAAGCGGAGCTGGCCCCGGCGCGCCAGCGCCGAGCAACGTGGCGGCCGCACGGTTGCCGGTTTGGGTGGCGTCGAGATTGCCTGCGGTCGAGAGCAGGTCGCCAGCGCCATCCCCATCGTCAGCGTCGCCGCCAGCGGGTGGTGGGACGGGAGGCCACGCGTTGCCTCCGAGCAGATTCAGGATCTGCTCGGGCAGGTCTTCGGCAAGGTCTTCGTCGGTGGGGTCGTCGTCCCGTGACCCGGGTTTGGAGGACGAATCGCCTCCACCTCCGGTGGCGGCACTTTGCGCGGTTGCGGACGTGGAACCGGAGCCGGCGAGCAAACCGGCAAACGTCCCTTGCGGGTCGTCGCCGGGGGGGAGTTGCTGCGACGCATTCGCTTCTGGCGTCGCGGGCCGCACGGGCGCACCGCCCGCCGGTCCGCCACCACCGACGCCTCCCGCCATCATGTTTGCGGCTCGGGATCGCGACTACGCACGGCGTTCAAGGAGCGTCGCGCGCCCAGATCGTCCAGTTCGCGCTGGCTGCGCTGCTCGTCCTTGCGCGATTCCTCCGCCCGGTAGCTGGCCGAGAGTTTCTCCAACACGTGGGTCTCCCGGCTTGCCAGCAGCAAGCGGGCGCGTTCCACCTCGCTCTGCTGGCGCGTGTCGGTGACGACGCGGCTTTGCTGGGCGATCGCCACGTCCAGGCGCTCGCGGAACGCCAGGCGGTTGGCGAGCAGCGCCGGGCTGGTGACGGCCGATCCTCCCGGGGTGGCGTATTCGAGGGCGTAGCGACGCAGCGCCTCCAGGCGTGCTTCCTGCTCGCTGACGGCGCGGTCCCGCGCGGCGACGTCGCGGGCGACATCGTCCTGCTGGCGCTGCTTTACTTTCAACAGGGGATCCAATCGTTGCGATCGCATCGGGGTCATGCCTCCTGCACGGCAGGGTTGGTGGAGCGGGGAATGTCGGAGGTGTCGTCAAGCAGTCGGGCCAGCGCCGCGCGGCTTGCATCCACATCGGCGCCCTCGGCCACGTCCTGGCCGAGAAACGCCTGGATCGCCGGCCAGCGGGCAAGGGCCTCGTCGACGGCCGGATCGCTGCCGCGCTGGTAGGCGCCGATGGCGATCAGGTCGCGCTGGGCGGAGTAGGCGGCCAGCAGCCGGCGCAGCTTGCGGATGCGCTCGCGCCACGCCGGGTCGGTGATGTCCTGCATCACCCGGCTGACCGACACCTCCACGTCGATGGCCGGGTACTGGCCGGCGTCGGCGATGCGGCGCGTCAGCACGATGTGGCCGTCAAGGATCGCGCGGGCGGCGTCGGCGATGGGTTCCTGCTGGTCATCGCCCTCGGTGAGGACGGTATAGAACGCGGTGATCGAGCCGCGCCCGTCGGCGCCGTTGCCGGCCCGTTCCACCAGTTGCGGCAGCTTGGCGAACACCGAAGGCGGATAGCCACGGGTGGTCGGCGGCTCGCCCACAGAGAGGCCGATCTCGCGTTGGGCCTGGGCGAAACGAGTCAGCGAGTCCATCAGCAACAGCACATGCAGGCCCTGGTCGCGGTACCACTCCGCGATTGCGGTGGCTCGCAAGGCGCCGTGCAGGCGGGCCAGCGGCGGGCGATCGGCCGGTGCAGCCACCACCACGGCGCGGCGCATGCCTTCCTCGCCCAGCGTCGCCTCCACGAAGTCGCGCACCTCGCGGCCGCGCTCGCCGACAAGACCGACCACGATCACGTCCGCGGCGGTGTAGCGCGTCATCATGCCGAGCAGGGTCGACTTGCCGACACCCGAGCCGGCGAACAGGCCGATGCGCTGGCCGCGCCCGATCGGCAGCAGCGCGTTGATCGCGCGCACGCCGACATCCAGCGATCGGGTGATCGGCTCGCGCGTCAGTGGATTGATGATCTGACCGCCCAGGCCGACCCAGCTTTCCGGGCGCAAGGGTCCGCGGCCGTCCAGGGGCACGCCGTCGCTGTCGATCACGCGCCCCAGCAATCCTTCGCCAACCGCCACTTCGCCGCGTTGGCGGGTAGTCACCACGCGAGCGTTTGGCAGCAGCCCGGCCAGATCAGCGGTGGGCATCAGGAAGGTGCGGTCGCCGGAAAAGCCGACCACTTCCGCATCCACCCAGCGCCCGCCCGAGGTTTCCACGCGGCAACGCGACCCCAGCGGTGCGCTGCATCCGGACGCCTCCAGGGTCAGCCCGACGGCACGCCGCAGCACGCCCTCGCGCGCCAGTCCGAGGGACGGCGGCTGCGGGTCGATCGCGCCCAGCCGCGCCGACAGGCGCAGGTTGCGCATCTCTTCCCATTGTTCGGCGGCGATGCGGCTCATGGCGCGTCGCCCCGGTTTGCGTCGGCTTCCCTGGCGGCATCCAGGCAGGCCTGCAGACGCGAGGCCAGGGTGCCGTCGATGCGCACGCTCTCGCTGTGCAGCCGCAGCTCGCCGCGGGCCAGCGTGGTGTCATCGGTCAGGCGCACGCCGCTCAACCCCGCCAGATGCGGCGCCAGCACGCCCAGATCGTCGGGATGCAGGCGCAGTTCGATCTCGCGCGAGCTGGTGCCCACCGCATCCAGCGCCTCGCGGACCAGATCGGCGAGCAGGGTGGGGTCGGCCTGGTAGGTGCGGCCCAGCAGGTTGCCGGCAATGCGCACTGCCAGTTCGCCCAGCGCATCGGCCACTTCATCGTCCAGCCGGGCCAGCGGGCGGGTGAAGCCGTCCAGGATGCCTTCCATCTGCGCAATCATCCTGCGCACCTCGGATTGTCCGCTGGCCAGCCCCGCGGCATGGCCGGCCGCGTGGCCGCTGGCGTAGCCTTCCTCGCGCGCGGCCGCCTCCAGTGCCTGCAGCTCCTCAACGCTGGGCAGCGCGGGCACCGGCTCGTGGACATCGGGCATCCCGCTGGACGCCGTGACGGTATCCAGATCCGGCGCAAGCCACCGGACCGCCTGCATGCTGTCGGCCAGGGCAATCATACGAATGCTTCGGTCTTGGCCGACAGCTGGATGGTGCCGCTGTCGGCCATCTTGCGGACCTCGGCGAGAATCTCCTTCTGCGCGGCCTCGACCTCGGCCAGGCGCACCGGGCCACGGGCCTCCATGTCCTCGATCAGGATTTCCGCGGCGCGCTGGGACATGTTGGTGGTGATCTTGGCGCGGACCTTCTGGTCTGCTCCGCGCAACGCCAGTGCCAGCTTGTCGGGTGATATCTCGCGCAGCACGGTCTGGATCGTGCGGTCATCCAGGTCGACCAGGTTGTCGAACACGAACATGAGCTCGCGGATCTGCACGCTAAGCGCCTCGTCGATCTGGCCGATGTTCTCCAGGATCGTCTCGTCCTGGCCGCTGTCCATGAAGTTGAGGATGTTGGCGGCCACGCGCACACCGCCGATCGAGGAGGACTTGATGTTCTGGCTGCCGGCAAACTGGCGCGCCATCACGTCGTTGAGCTCATTGAGCGCGTTGGGCGGGATGCCATCCAGCGTCGCCAGGCGGAGCAGGACCTCGGCGCGCACGCGCGGGGTCAGGCACTTGAGCACCTCGGCGGCCTGGTCCTCGTCCAGGTGGGCCATGACGATGGCGATGATCTGCGGGTGCTCGTTGCGCACCAGCTCGGAGATCGCGCGCGGCTCCATCCACTTCAGCGTGTCCAGGCCGGAGGTGTTGCGTCCGGCCAAAATGCGGTCGATCAGGCTGCCGGCGCGCTCCTCGCCCAGTGCCTGGGTCAGCACGGCGCGGATGTACTCGTCGGCGCCGGCGCCCAGCGCGCTGGGTTGCGCCAGCGTTTCGACAAACTCGTCGAACACCGCACCCACGGTGGTGCGCGACACGCCACCCACCGATGCCATGGCCATGCCGAGCTTCTGCACTTCCTTGGCCCCCATGTGCTTGAGGACCTCGGCCGCCTGCGCCTCGCCAAGGGACAGCAGCACGACCGCCGCGCGCTGGACGCCGGACAGCGGTTCCTTGGACTCAACCATCGACTTCCACCCAGTTGCGGATCACGTTGGCGACCCGTTTCGGGTCGTTGCTGACAGCGGTGCGCGCCACCTGCAGCTTCTCGTCAAAGTCCAGCAGCGGGGCATTGGGGTCCTCGGCCGGCCGTGGGGCGGCCCGAGGCGCCGACAGCGCGACCGGCACTTCGTCCTCCTCGATCACGGTCGCCACGGCGACCTGCGGCTTGACCGGTCCCATCAGCTGGCGCAGGGCAGGGCGCAACACGGTGAAGATCAGCGCCAGCACGGCCAGGCCGCCCAGGGCGATGCGCAGCAGCTCGCGCAGGCGCGGGTTTTCCCAAGCGGGCGGACCGCCCGGTTCGTCGATCGTCTCGCGCGCAAACGGTGCATTGACCACGGTGACCATGTCGCCGCGCTGGGCGTCGAAGCCCACCGCCTGCTGCACGAGTGACTGGATGCGCTCCAGCTCGACCGCGGTGAGTTCGCGGCTGACGATCTTGCCGTCGGCCGACGGCGCGCCCGGGACGTTGTCCACCAGGACCGCCGCGGTCACCCGGGTGATCCGGCCGGGCGCCTGGCGGGTGTGGGTCAGGGTGCGGTCGATTTCGTAGTTGCGTACCGCCGTGCGCGCGCCGTTGGTGGACGGTGGCGGCGGCGCCGCCGCCGCCGCCGCCGCGGGATCGGGTGCCCCGGCGGCGGGAGCGGCCGCGACGGGATCGGGCGTATTGCTTGCGCTGCCGGGAACCCCTTGCGGCGGCTGGGCTGCGCCAAGGTCCCCGGACTCGGAGATCTGCTCGCTGCGCACGATGGCCGCCTCGGGACCGTAGACCTCGCGGGCCTGCTCGGTCTGGGCGAAGTCCATGTCGACGCTCACCTGGGCGCTGACCCGCCCCGGACCGGTCATCGGCGCGAGCAGTTCCTGGATGCGCTGCACGTAGAGCGCTTCCTGGCGTTGCTGCTGTTCAAAGCGCTTCGCACCGATCGCCGAATCGCTGTCCGGATCGGATTGCGAGAGCATGCGGCCGAACTGGTCGACGACGGTGATGCTTTCCAGCGGCAGCTGCGGAATGCTGTTGGACACCAGGTGCACGATCGCGCTGACCTGGCCGGCCTCCAGCACGCTGCCATTGCGCAGATGCAGGACGACCGAGGCGCTGGCCGGTTCCTTCTGGCGGGTGAACGCGCTCGGCTTCGGGATCGCCAGGTGAACTCGCGCTTCCAGCACCGGGCGCAGGTTGGCGATGGTGCGGGCCAGCTCGGTCTCCAGCGCGTGCTGGTAGCGCGCGTTCTCGACAAACTGGCTGGTGCCGAAACCCTGGTCACCCTGCAGCGACTCGAAGCCGCCGCCGTTGTTGGCCGGCAGTCCCGCCGACGCGAGCGCCAGTTTGGCCTGGCCGCTCTGGTCGGTCGGCACCGCGAGCGCGCCGCTGGCCGGGTCGATGCGGAACGGGATGCGCGCGCTGCGCAGCAGGTCGGACGCCTCGCTGGTGGACTTGGCGTCCAGACCGGCGAACACCGGCACGTAGTCGGGCCGCTGGGTCCAGAAGAACAGCCACAGGCCGATCGCGATCGCCACGGCGACGAGCGCGAAGGTGCCCATCTGGCGGACCACCGGAATGTCCTGCAGCGGACCGATGTCGCGCAGGCCGGCCAAGGGATTCTTCGGCAAGGGAATGACGCTCATTGGCGCGTGCTCGGGAAGTGGCTCATATCGGCATGTTCATCACGTCCTGGTACGCCTGGACCATGCGGTTGCGGACCTCCACGGTGGCGCGGAACGCCACCGTGGACTGCTGCATCGCCACCATGACCCGCGCCAGGTCGGCACGTGGATCGCCCATTTCAAAGGCCTGCTGCAGCTGGCCTGCATGGTTCTGGGCGCGACTGACGTTGTCGATCGCGTTGTTCAGGGTTTCAGAGAATCCGGGTCCCTTCAGTCCCTCGGACGCGCCGATGCCGCCGGGGCTGATCGCGCCCGGATTGATGGCATTGCTGGCCGGCGCGTCGCCCATGCGTCCGCCGGCCTGCGACTGGTGCGCGCGGATCTGGGAAAGAATCGAGGAAATCGCATCGCTCATGCGGAACTTCAGGCCGTCTGGTCAATGCGCCTGTCGATGCAAGGGGTGTGCCATGCGCGTGCCGGGAACCCGACGCGGCGGGTTCCGGTCAGCGCTCGATACCGTACTTCCGCAGTTTTTCCACCAGCGTGGTCCGGCGCAGGCCCAGCAGCGGCGCCGCGTGGGCGACAACGCCGTCGGCCTGCTCCAGCGCGGCGCGGATCAGTTCCAGCTCGACATCGGCGATGTGCGAGCGCAGGTCCATGCCCTCGGCAGGCAGGGTGGCCCGCGGCGACACCGCCGAGGCGGGATGACTGAGCTCGGCGGCGCCGTCCTCTGCATCGACCGGCGTTGAGAGTGGGGCCGGTTCCTCGGGCAGCTCGGCCAGGCCCGCACGGTATCGCGCCGGCAGGTCGCTGGCGCGGACGGTTTCGGCCGGATGCAGGACCGCCAGACGCTCCAGCAGATTGCTCAGCTCGCGCACGTTGCCCGGCCATGCGTACCGGCGCAGCACGTCGACCGCGCCCTCGCTGAGGGTGACCTTGCCGCGGCCGGCTTCCGCCAGCTGGCGGGTGATCGCCGAGATCAGGTCGGGGAGGTCATCACTGCGCTCGCGCAGGGCAGGCATCTCGATCGGGAACACGTTGAGCCGGTAGAACAGGTCCTCGCGGAACTTTCCTTCGGCGATATGCGATTCCAGGTTTCGGTGGGTCGCCGCGATCACACGCACATCGCACTGGATGGTCTGGTTGCCGCCGACGCGCTCGAACGTCCGTTCCTGCAGGACCCGCAGCAGCTTCACCTGCATCGGCATGCTCATGTCGCCGATCTCGTCCAGCAGCAGGGTGCCGCCGTCGGCCATCTCGAAGCGGCCCTTGCGCTGCGTCAGCGCCCCGGTAAACGCACCTTTCTCATGCCCGAACAGCTCGCTTTCCAGCAGCTCGGCCGGGATGGCGCCGCAGTTCATCGCCACGAAGGGGCGGTCGTGCCGACGCGAGCGCGCGTGCACGGTGCGCGCAGCCACCTCCTTGCCGGTGCCCGATTCGCCCAGGATCAACACCGTGGTGTCGAACGGTGCGACCTGATCGATCATCCGGGTCAGGCGCAGCGTCGCCGGGCTGCGGCCGGTGGGCCCGCTGGTGGAATGCTCGCGCTCCTCGTCCTGGTGGATGCGTTTCAGGCTGGCGCGACGCAGCGCCTCCTGCAGTTGCGCGCGACGGACGGGGTAGTCCAGCGGCCACAGCGTTTCGGGATGCAGCGACGAGCGCCACGGCGCATCATCGCCCGTCCCGCTGAGGACCATCAGCGGCGGATGCAGCGGCTGGGCCGCGATCCACTGCACCAGCGCGGGCCACGCCGGGTCGGTCGACACATCACCCACCACGATCGCCACCCAGTCGCCCGGCCGCGAGCGCTTGATATCGATGTCAGCGGGTTCTGCAAGCCGCGGCGTGAAATCCATGAACTCCAGCAACGTGGCGACGCGCTCGGCACGCTCCATGTTGCTGTCGAGTACGAGGATGCGCGACTCGCTCATGACGACACCCGCAGCGCCGGCTCGATGCCCAGCGTGCCCGCCAGCGTTTCCAGCAGCGGCACCACATCGTGGATGTAGGACAGTTTGCTGACGAAGGCATCCGCACCCGCGCGCTGGGCGTGCTCGCGGTGTTCGGTGTCGTCAAAGTGGCTGGCAATCACCACATAGGGCGGGTTGTCCTGGGCCTTGATCAGGCGGGTGGCCTGCAGCCCGCCCATCTCGGGCATCGCGAGGTCCATCAGGACGGCATCCGGATGGAGCGCCTCGCAGCGGGCAATCGCCTCGATACCGTTGGCGGCCGAACCGATCACAGTCACCCACTGGAGCCGGCGCAGGTGGCGCACCGCGGCATTGATGAAGCCTTCGTGGTCATCGACAAGCAGGACGTTGAGATTGCGCATCTGGGACTACTCCGGGTCAGCCGGCGAAGGGAGTCGGGGCCGGTCGCTGGCGTGAGCGGGCGGGGCCGATGGATAGCTGGTCACGGTATTTGGCTACGGTACGACGGGCAATGCGAACACCCCGTCGTTCCAGAAGCCCGGCGATCGTGTCGTCGGCCAATGGCGCATGGGGTGGCTCTGCATCGATCAGGCGCTTGACCATCGCCTTGACGGCGGCGCCCGAGACCGCAGCGCCTTCCAGACGCACCGCGAACAGGCGCTTGAGCTCGAAAGTGCCGCGCGGGGTCTGGATGTATTTGCCCGTGGTGATGCGCGATACGGTGGATTCGTGCATCGCGATCGTGTCGGCGACTTCGCGCAAGGTCAAGGGCGCGATGGCCTCCTCGCCGCGCTCCAGGAAACCGCGCTGCCGCTCCACCAGTACCTGCGCCGTCCGCAACAGCGTCTCGTTGCGCATCGCGACGCCGCGCACCAGCCAGCGGGCTTCATCCAGAAGCCCGCGCAGGACGGACTGGTCGCCCGGCGCGTCTGCCAGGGCGCGTTCGCAGTGCGCGGCAACCCGTACGCGCGGGGCGGCGCGTCCGTTCAGGGCCACGCGCCAGTCGCCACCGATGAACCGCACCACCACGTCGGGAATGATGTAACCCCCAGTGTCATCGGCAGGTTCCTCAACGGCGCTCGGGCTCAGCGCTCGAATGAGGCCGATCGCGCGTTCGACCGTCGCCACATCGGCGCGCACCGTCTTGGCGAGTGCGCCGACCTCATTGGCCGCCAACAGGGCGATATGCCCGTCCAGGATACGCTCGGCCAGCTGGAAGGTAGCGACCTCATCGGTGTCCGTGGCCCGCAAGTGCGAGCGTTGCGCGCGCAACTGCGCACGAAGACATTCCGACGCGTCCGCTGCGGCCATGCCCGGCCAGGGACCGTGCAACAGGCGGAGACGGCTCAGACGCATCTCCGCCTTGGCCACCGCCAGGGCACGCGCGCCCTGTGCGATCAGCTCGCGCACGGGCTGCTCCAGATAGCCGCGGTCATCGCAGTGATCCAGCCACCACTGGGCCAGCGGCAGAGCATCCGGATCCCACTCGAGCGCGAGCTCCTGCAACAGCCGCACGCGAGGGTCCGACGAACTGCCATCGGCGATGCGGGCGATGCCGTCGTCGTCGGCGCCGCTCCCGCCGGGGGGGTTGGTGGAGCCGTGCATCGGCTCGGGAAGCTCGTCCCAGGCGGCGGCTTCCAGCGCTGCGTCGTCGCTCTGGCACTCGCCCGCGTCGATATCCGTCTCGCCGGCTTCGTCGCTCTCGTCCTGCTCCAGCATCGGGTTCAGCGCCAACGCCTGCAGCAGTTCCTGCTCCAGCTGCGGCGACGTCAGCTGGAGCAGCCGGATGGACTGCAACAGTTGCGGCGTGAGATTGATGGATTGCGCGAGTTGCGCGCGAGCAGCTTGTTTCACGACTTTCCCCCGAAATCCGTCATGTGCCGTGCCCTGTCCGGTTTCCGGGTGTCACGTGGTACGGATCATGCATGAAGGAGTCTACCGGATCCGTGACCCAGGTCATTTCACCTGCACGAATGCGGTCCGCGAACGGGCAGGACCTTCAAATGACGGGTTTCCGGCGCCGGCATTAACCGGTCCGCGCCAGTACCCAAGGGTGTGGGCACCTGGATCGGCGAGGACGCGGATTACTGCATCAACGCGCGCGACGCGACTCCGCAATTGCGCGGCGATGGACGCGGAACAGGTGGCGCTCCAGCGACGCCGTCAGCGCCGGCGGCAGCGACAGGAAGCGCAGCCACAGGTGATGGCCGTGCGCGTCAGCAACGCTGGCCAGGACGCTGGCGGGCAGCTGGAGGGTTTCAGGCAGCCAGTCGCAGGGCTGCACCCGGAACATCCCCTGCGTGCCCGGTGACGAGGCGGCGGCTGCGCCACCGCCGACTGCCAGGCAGACGCCCAGCGCCGACCAGCGGAATTCGCGTGCCGGGTCGCCGGTCTCCTGGTTGTTGACCAGCGTCGCCATCAGCGCGGTCAGCAGATCGAGCTTGGCTTCCACCCTCTGCATGGCCGAGTCCTGCGGGCTGCGCTCCTCACCGTCCTCGTTGCGGCTGTCCTCGACCACCGCGATCGCCCGCAGGAGTGCGTCGCTGCGCAGGCAGGCCACGCGCTGGGCATTCGCGTCCGGTTCGCCGGGCAGGAAGGTCGCCGGGCGGATTTCCTCGCATGCCAGCGTGTCACCAAAGACCAGCGCGCGGGCGTTGTCGGCGTTCATCGTGTCTCCCGGTACGCCCGGACGCTGTCGTGATTGGATTTCAAGCGCTGCAGGGCTTCGGCGGCCTGGGCACGGGCAAACTTGAGATGCGCCAGAAGGGCGTTCTGCTCGGCGAGCAGCCCCAGCCAGGCGGAACGGTCAGCCGTGGAGGGTGCAGCCAGCGCCGCGCGCACATCCCGCTCATGGTGCGCGATCAGCTCCATCGCGACGTCCAGTTGGTCTGCTTCCATCGCCTCCCGGATGGCAGCGGTCGGGAGCATTGGAGTGCTCATTCCGGTCACGGGCGGACAGCCGGCTGCCCTTGGTGTGTTCCGGGCGCAATGGCGCACCACGCCGATTCGATGTCGCCCAACAGGCCGTCGATCTCCTCCAGCGGTGCGCGATCGTTGTCGATGTTGGCCTCCAGCAGGCGACGTTGTGCGTAGTCGTACAACGCCTGCAGGCCGTCGGCGATCTCGCCGCCCGCCGCCATGTCCAGTGCACCGTTGAGACCGCCGATGATCGCGCTGGCTTCGCTGATCGCCTGCGATTTGCGCGGCAGGTCGTCGCGTTCCAGGCATGCGATGGCGAGCCGGGCGCGTTCACGGGCTCCCGCGAGCATCAGCGAAATCAGCTGGTGCGGACTGGCGTCCAGCACCGCGCTGTTGACGCTTGTCTGGCGGTACTGGTTGGCGTAGCTGCGGGCGCTGTGCATGGTGGTCTCAGGATTGTTTGAGCTGAGTGATCTGGCTCAGTTGTTGGGTGAGGAAGCTGCTGGTGCTCTGCATCTGCGACACCATCATGTCCAGGGCGGTGAACTGGCGGGTGTAGCGGGCTTGGACATCGCTGATGCGGCGGTCGAACCTCTCGCGTTCCGTTTTGAGCGATTTCAGCCGCGAGTTGAGCGCATCGGTGCGGCCTTTGATCATGCCGTCGTCGCCCAGCAAGGACTTGAGCGCGGCGGCCATCGGCTTCTGCAGTGCGCCCTCGTCACCGAGCAGTCGTTGCACGGCCTCCGGGTCGGCGGCGATGGCGGTGTCGAACTTGCTGCCATCCAGGCTCAGTGACCCGTCCACGCCGGTTTTCAGCCCAAGCTCCGCCAGTTGCGCGTAGTTGGCGCTGATCGCGCCGCGCAGGCTCTGGGTGATGGAGCGCGGCGCCGAATCGCCACTCAAAGGCGCGCCCGAACTGCTCTCCCCGCCCGATGCGCTCTGGGTGCGCAGGGCGCTCAGCGCGGTGTTGTAGGCGCTGATGAAGCTCAGCATGCTCGCCTTCAGCGGACTCGCATCGGAGGTCAGCGACAGCGAGGAGTTCTCGCCCGGTTTTGCCTTGGTGAGATCGATGGTGATGCCGTCGATCGCCTCGTCCAGGCGGTTGCTGCTGCTGGTGCGGCTAATACCGTCAATCAGGACACGCGCATCGTTGCCGGCATCGGCGACGGTCATCGTGCCGCCACTGGAGGCCAGGGCCTCCAGGCCGCCATCGCCGCCGCTCGTGCTGATCTGCATCCGGCCGTCGGTGCCGGTTTTGGTCGATGCCAGTACCAGCACGTCGCCGCTGTCGCCGCGCACCAGGGTTGCGGTGACTTCCTTGCCGCCGGCCTTGGCGTTGATGGCGTCACGGATTTCCGCCAGTGAACCCTTGCCTTCGGCAATTTCCACCTCGATCGCCTCGCCGTCGCCGACCGTGATCGACAGGCTGCCGTGGCCCAGCTGGGCGTCTTTGCCCGCTGCGTCTTTCGCGAGTGCCGCGGACTGCAGCTTGTGGGTGGTCGCCAGGCTCTCGACCGAGATCTGGTAGTTGCCCAGTGCGGCCTTGGTATTGGCCGTGGCGGTGAAGCCCGCATCCGTGCCGACGCTGACCTTGCGGCCCAGCGACGCGCCCACGCCCTCGAATTTCGCCAGCGCGCCCTGCAGGCCCGACAGGCCGGCGGTCACTTTGCCGAACGCGGAAATCTGCGCGGTGGCGACGCTTTCAATCCGGTTGAAGCGCGCATCGCCGGGAGCGCGCTCGGCCGCAACCAGCTGCGGGATCAGCCCGCTGAGGCCGGAGGAAAAACCGGGATTGGAAATGGTTGCCACGTTTCTCTCCTTGGAGCGATCTGGCCGGCGAGTCCGGTTGATCCAACGGCATCAAGCAAGAAGTGTTCCGGTGGTTTGCCGGCGCGTTCCGCGCACTGTCCCTGCCATGTTGATAACGGCACCGTGTGGGCAAGCTTTAGCCCAATCGCCCAAGCGTTGACGCATTCGAGCCCTGTGAGCGCCTCGCGGTCGCCAAAAAGAAAAACCGATCAGTGGCAAAGCCACTGACCGGTCGGGTGCTCCCAGGGGAGGAGCGATTAACGCAGCAGGCTGAGCACGTTCTGCGGCACCTGGTTGGCCTGGGCCAGCATCGCGGTACCGGCCTGGGCCAGGATCTGGCTGCGGCTCAGGTTGGCGGTTTCCTTGGCGTAGTCCGCGTCGACAATGCGGCTACGCGACGCGGACAGGTTCTCCGAGTTGGTCTGCAGGTTGGTAACCACCGAGGAGAAACGGTTCTGGATCGCACCCAGGTCGGCGCGGGCGGAGTTGACGTCCTTCAGCGCGGCGTCCATCGCCAGCATTGCCTTGTCGGCACCTTCGATGGTCGAGATGTCGAGGTCCTTGAAGCCGACGTTGTCGACACCGTGGCTCGTCTTGGTGTACGTGCCGGCAGTCAAACCCGTATCCGCCGGAACCGCCGTACCGCCGACGATGATGTCGTCGCCGTTCGCGGAGGTCAGGGTAACCAAGCCGGACGTGGCGTGCGCGCTCGCGGTAACGCCGGTTTTGCCGGACTGGGCATTAACGGCGGCGGCGATGTTGGCGCCTTGCCCCTGCGCATTGGTACCCGTGGCAATGTCACCCAGGTCGGTGCCGTTGATCGTCAACGCACCTGCAGCGACCGGGTTAAACGTAGTCGGTGCTGCTGCACCGGCATATACGACCGACTGGTAGGTGCCCAGCGATTCGATATTCGCATCGGTGATCTTGTCGACGGTGATGGTCTGGCCCTGGTCGGCACCGACCTGGAATGCTGCGGCCTTGAAATCGCCGTTCAGCAGCTTGGTGCCGTTGAAGTTGGTGGTGTCGGCGACGCGGTCGATTTCCGACTTCAGCTGCTCGACTTCCTTCTGCAGCGCGGCGCGGTCGTCGTCCGAGTTGGTGGCGTTGCGGGACTGCACGGCCAGCTCACGGATGCGCTGCAGGTTGTTGCCGATCTCGCCCAGCGCGCCTTCGGCGGTCTGCGCCAGCGAGATGCCGTCGTTGGCGTTGCGGGCGGCCTGGTCCATGCCGCGGATCTGGGTGGTGAAGCGCTCCGAAATCGCGAGGCCGGCGGCGTCGTCCTTGGCGCTGTTGATGCGCAGGCCCGAGGACAGGCGCTGGATGGTGGTGCCGAGGTCCGCGCTGTTGGTGTTGAGGTTGCGCTGGGCGTTCAGCGACATCACGTTGGTATTGATGACAGACATTGTTTTGGTCTCCTGAAAGGGATGCCGGCGGTCCGCCGGTTAGCTCGCAGGGGCGTCCCGTTTGGGTGTTGTCCGCTGCTGAGAAAGGTAACGGCAAGCGCCGGAGAAGCTTTAGGAAAAAACTTGCAATTCAGCCGATTTTGTTGAACAGCGAGAGACCCTGGATGCGCAAGGTCACTTGTTGTGCGGCCTCAAGGGCGGTGAGCTGCATGGTGAACTTGGACGCAGCCTCGGCGTAGTTGACGTCGCGCAGTCCTGACAGCGTCGTCTCCAGTGAGAGGCCGGTGGCGATACGACTTTCCGCGGCAGCATCCAGCGCGGACAGGCGTGCGCCGGTGCTCGCGCGTGCGCCGATCAAGTGCTCTTGCGCGCTGGTCAGGTCGCCCAGTCCGGCATTGAGTGCGTTGGTGCGGCGGGCTGCGTCAGCGGGAGAGTCGCCGGGCGCTTCAAGTGCATCGGCAAGAGATTTAAGGGTGGCGAAAATGTCGGCCTCAGGGGCGCGTTGCACGCTGAAGCTATCGCCCGTTTCGGGGCTCCCATCGAGCTTCAACTGCACACCTCCGGCGCTGATGGTCTGGCCTTTTGCCCAGCTCCCGGTGGCGACTTCGGTACCGCTGCCGTCGAGCACCCGGTAGCTGTCGGCCGCGGTGAACTCCACCGTGATGCCGCTGCCGTTCCACGCGCCGTGGTCGGTGACGCTGGCCGACTGCAGCATGCCAGTGCCGGTGTTGGCCGCGCCCACGCTGCCACGCACGATGCCGTCCCCGGTCGGCATGCGCATGAACAGCGCACTGCCGGGGTCGGCGTCGGCAAGATTCAAACCTGGGGCCACGACCACGCTGTTCTGGCCGTCGTTGCCGGAGTACACAACGGTGCCGCCGTTGTCGGCGAACGGCACGACGCCGTCGCGGGTGCCAGCGAACAGCGCGCGTCCGGAGCCGTCGTTGCTGTTGGCGATCGAGATCATTTCCGCGCGCAGGTGGCGCAGTTCGGTCGCGATGGTCTTGCGGTCATCGGCCGACAGCGTCGGGGTATTGGCCTGCACGATGAGGTCGCGCGCGCGGCCGACACGGTCGTTCGCGCTGGTGAGCGCGTGCTCCTGCAGATTCAGCCTGCGATCCACGTGGCCGGCGCTGGTCTTGTAGCTGTCCAGTGCGGCGAGCGCGTGGTCCAGCCCCTGCGCAGTGGATGCGGCGGCCGGATTCTGGCCGGCGTGGGAGTACAACCGGGTGCTGGTCATCTGCTCGTGCGTGCGGACCATCTCGGACTGGCGCTGGAGCATGCTCTGCAGGCCTTGCGCGTACATGCCGGCGGTGGAGATTCTCATCGTGTCGACCTCATGGATGCGGCGTCGGCCATATCAGCGGCGAACCGCGCTGAGCAGGGACTGGAACATGCTGTCGGCGGTGGCGATGACCTGGGCGGCGGCCTGATAGGCCTGCTGGTAACGCAGCAGATCGGTGGCCTCCTCGTCGAGGTTCACGCCGGACACTGACTCGCGCTCGGTAATGACCTGCCCATGGATCGCGGCCTGCGCTTCCAGGTTCAGCGCCGAGTGGCGGGCCTCGCCGCCGGTCTTGCCGGTCAGCTGGCTCAGCCCGTTGGTGAGGCTGAGGGTGCCGCCGTTGAGGAGGTCCTGCTTGTCGGTCGCGGCCAGCCCGAGTGCGTTGGCGTTGTCTGATGAGCGCGGTGGGGTGCGTGCCAGGGTGAACTGGTCGCCGGCGGCGGGTGTGCCATCGAGCTTCAGCGACCAGCCGTTGCCTGCGATCGGGGTGCCGGCGGTATAGGCGAACGGGCCGGCGCCGTCGATGGTGTACTGGCCGGCGTCGATGAACTCGATCGACGCCCCGGCGAAACCTGCGAACGCGGCCGCATCGGTGATCTTGCTGGCGCCGGCCTTGGCGCTGCCGACGTTGCTGCTGTCGGCGCTGATTTCCAGCGGCGCGGCGGCGGCGATGCCGGTCGGATCGGTCAGTGCGACCTTGAGGCCGCCGGCGGCGCCCGAGGTGGGGCGCAGCGAGAAACGGTCACCGTTGGCCGGCGTGCCGCCCATCACCAGTTCCACCCCGCCCACCTTGAGCGGATCGGCGGCGGTGCCACTGCCGGTGATCGCGACCGCTTCGCCAGTGTCGCTGCGGGTTGCGCCCCAGCTGCCGCCGTCAAAACGCAGCGTCAGGTCGTGGCCCTTCAACGCTCCTACGTCGCCGACGCTGGCCGCGAAGGTGGCGGTCCCGGTGTTGCCGGCGTGGCGGTCGATCCGCGGTGACGGGATGGAGAAGAAGTCCGCGCCGGGTGCGCCTTTGTAATCCACGCCGGCGCGCTGGGTGGCGTTGAATGTCTCCGCGAACGTCGTGGCCAGCCGGCCCAGTTCGGCGCGCGCGGGATCGAGGACGCGGCTGCGGAACTCCAGCAGGCCGCCGACTTCCCCGGACACGGTGGACGCCGACAGCGGTACCGAGCCGCCGTTGCTGGTTTGCAGCGAGAGCTGCAGACGATCCGCGTTGTAGGGATCCGCAACCGTTCCCAGCGCCATCGTGCGTGCGCCGAGGACCAGCGGCTGCCCACCGGTGGTGAACACGTTGAGCGAGCCGTCATCCTGGGCGACGGTGTGCGCACCGACCAGGTTGGCAAGCTGGTCGATGCGCAGCGCGCGCTGGTCGACCAGGTCCGGGGAGTTGCTGCTGCCGGCGGTCGAGATGTCGCGGTTCAGCAGGGCGATTTCGCTGGCCAGCTGGTTGGCCGTCGCGACCTGGGCCTTGATGCGCTGGTTGACCTCGGTTTCCTGGGTCGCCATCTGGCTGTCCAGGCTGCTCCAGCGCGTGGACAGTTGATTGCCCGCCGCAAGCAGCGCGTTGCGGGCGGAGGCGGAAGTCGGTTCCGCGCTGAGCCCTTCCGCGGCGGTGAAGAACGCCGACCAGGGCGCCGCCAGACCGCTGGCGGGATCGGACACCAGTTTGTCCAGGCGGGTGGCCATCGAAGACAGCTGGCCGAGTCGGCCGATCTCCGCACTGCTGTCGGTCTGGCGGCCGAATACCAGTCCGTCCGCGAGCCGCTGCAGTCCGGCGACGTCCACGCCGGCGCCGATGTAGCCGGCGGTCGTGCTCTGTCCCGGTCGCGCCGCCAGGTCCACGCGCTGGCGGCTGTAGCCGGGCGTGGAGGCGTTGGCGACGTTGTGGCCGACGGTGTTCAGCGCGCGCTGGAATGCCAGCAGTGCCGAGCTTCCGGTGGAGAGCAGTCCGCTCATGATCAGCCTCGCGGCGTGGTGCGTGGGAGCGCGGCGTACGCGCGCTCACCTGAGAGTTCCAGGGCGCCCAGTGCGCGCTGGAGGGTGGGGCCGTTCGCGATCGCCGAGATTTTGGCGGCGTAGGACGGATCGGTGGCGTAGCCGGCTTTTTGCAGCGCCGACGCGAAGCGCACAGGATCCTCGCCTGCGGCGATCGCGCCGGAGTAGCGCTCGTTGCGCATGAGCTTTGCGTAGTCCGCGAAGCTCTGCTGGACCGAGTCGTAGGCGCGGAAATGGGCGCGCTGGTTCTGGCGTTTGCCGTCGACGAATTCGTGGGTTGCCGACTCCACACGCGCGCCGCGCCAACTGCCCGTGGATTTGATGCCGAACAGGTTGTGCGACTTGTCGCCACCCACCAGCCGCCGGCCCCAGCCGGTTTCCAGCGCGGCCTGGGCGACCAGCGCCTTGGCCGAGACGCCCAGCTCGCGCGCGGTTTCCTTGGCCTGCGGCCAGATGGACCGGACGAAGGCTTCCGGGCTGCTGCAATCGAGCTTGGCGCCGGGATTGGTGCCCACTTCCGCGACCTCCGGCGTTTCCGGCACAGGGAGCGGCTGCGGCGCGACGGCGGGCAGCGACACGCCGGAGCGACTGGGCGCGAGTCCCAAGGCGCCAACACCCGCGCCGCCGGCATCCAGCGCCATCGGCAGTGGCAGGTTCTGCATCAGGGCGATCGGCCCCGGTCGCATGACCGTGCCGATGGACCGGTCCAGGTCAATGGCCACATTGGTTGCAGGTGATGCCGCCGGCAGGCTGCGCGACAGCTGCTGCTCGATCATCGGTGCCAGGCCCAGGCCGCGCCCCTTGGTCATCTCCTTGGCGAGCTGCTGGTCGTACATGTCGCGGTACATCGTGTTGTCGCCCAACAAGGGGTCGCCCAGGCTGGCGCTGCGCATCGACTTCAGCATCATCTGGGCGAACTGCGATTCCAGCTCACGCGCAGCCGTCTGCAACCGTTCGCGCGAGGCGTCGGCGGGCTGCAGGGAGAGGGCGGTGGCGGAAGGCAGGCGCATGCGGAGGTCAGTGCAATTCGTGTGCCTTGCCGCAGGTATCGAAGCAGCTCATCAGATCACCTCCAGCTCGGCGCGCAGTGCGCCAACCCGTTTGAGCGCCTCAAGGATGGCGACGATATCGCCGGGAGCTGCGCCGACCGCGTTCACCGCGTTCACTATCGCCTGCAGGGATTTGCCTTCCAGCAGAAACATGCGGTTGCCTTCTTCGCTGATCTCGATGGTGGACTGGGGCACGACCGCGGTGACGCCGTTGCCGAACGGCGCCGGCTGGCTGATCTGCGCGCTTTCCATGATCGATACCGTCAGCGAGCCATGCGAGACGGCCGCCGGCAGCACGCTGACGTGGCCGCCCATGACCACCGTCCCGGTGCGCGCATTGACGATGACCTTGGCCGCCGACGCGCCCGGGCTGATGTCCAGTGCCTCCAGCTGGGCGAGGAAGCCGATCCGGTCGTTGCCGGGCGCGGCGATCTCGATGGTCACCCCATCCACCGCCCGCGCAAGTCCCGGGCCGAACGCGTTGTTGACCGCGGTGACGATGCGCGAGGCCGTGGTGAAGTCGAACTCGTGCAGGTTCAGGGTGATGGTGTCGGAGGCGGACGCGCCCCCGGCGACGGCGCGCTCGACCGTCGCGCCGTTGGGGATGCGCCCGCCGTTGGGCGCGTTGACCGAAATCCGTGATCCGTCGCGGCCCGATGCGCCAAAACCGCTGACCATCAGGCTGCCTTGGGCGATCGCGTACACCTGGCCATCGGCGCCCTTGAGCGGCGCCATCAACAGGCTGCCCCCGCGCAAGGAACCGGCGTTGCCGATCGAGGACACGGTGACGTCGATGGACTGGCCGGGCTTGGCGTAGGGCGGCAACTCGGCGTGGATCGCTACCGCGGCGACGTTCTTGAGCTGCGGGTTCACGCCCGGCGGCAGGGTCACGCCGAGCTGGTCGAGCATGGTCTTCAGGCTCTGCACGGTGAACTGGGTCTGGCTGGTGCGGTCGCCGCTGCCGTCCAGGCCGACCACCAGGCCGTAGCCGACCAGCGCATTGCCGCGAACCCCGGCCACCTGGGCGAGGTCCTTGATGCGCTCCGCGCTCGCCGGTCCGGCGATGAACAGCGCGAGCACCGCGGTAACGGCGATGGAGCGAAGGCGGGTTGATGCACGCATGTCGTGCTCCTCAGTACGGGAAGGCAGCGGAATTGAAGAACCGGCCAAGCCAGCCCATTGCATTGGAGCGCGCCAAGGTGCCGCGCCCGCCATAGACGATCTGCGCGTTGCCGACCCGATCGGACGTAATGCGGTTGTCGGGTCCGATATCGGCCGTGCGCACGATCCCTTGAACCTGGACCAGCTCGTCGCCCTGGTTCAGGCGCACCTGCTTCTGCCCGCTGACCAGCAGGTTGCCGTTGCCCAGGTCCTTGACCACGCTGACGGTGACCTCGCCGTCCAGGCGGTTGCTCTGGGTGGAATCGCCGGAGCCGCTGAAGTCCCGGCCCGCATCGATCTCCGCCTGCAGGATCGCATTGCCCTTGTAGCTGACCGGCACCCCGGCGATGACCGGCGCGCCCATGCTGAGGCCGGACTTCTTGGATACGGCCGTTTTTGCCCGCGAGGTGGAGGACGTCCGTTCGACCAGGACGACCGTCAACAGGTCGCCGACCTCGCGCGCCTTGTTGTCCTGGAACAGCCGCAAGCGATGGCCACCGCCGCCGGCCTGGCTGCCGTAGATCGAGCCGCTGCCCTGCTGTTCGTAGCCCGCCGCGCCGGGCGTCGGCACAGCGGCCGTCTGCACGTGGGCGGCGTCCAGCGGAGCCAGCGGCGCGACATCGGCGAACGGCCGCACGTCGCCGACGATGCTTGCGCAGCCGGCCAGGAGCAGCAGCGACAGCGCGCCGATCGCCGCCGTGAAGGAGAGAGTGTTCATGTCCGTCACAGGTTCTGGTTGAGGAAGCCGAGCATCTGGTCGGTGGTGGAAATCGCCTTGGCGTTGGTCTCATAGGCGCGCTGGGTCTCGATCATCGACACCAGCTCCTCGACCACGTTGACGTTGCTGCCTTCCAGCGCGCCCTGCACCAGCAGGCCGGCGCCGTTTTCGCCCGGCGCACCCTGCTGGGCGGGACCACTGGCGCCGGTTTCCACGTACAGGTTGCCGCCCTTGGCCTGCAGGCCAGCGGGGTTGATGAAGTCGGAAACAATCAGCGCGCCGACCTGCACGCCCTCGGGCTGCCCGGCGATCTGCACGGTGATGGTGCCGTCGCCGGCGATGGTCACGCTCTGCGCCCCTTCCGGAAGTTGCAGGCCAGGCTGCACCGGATAGCCGGCATTGGTGACCAGCTCGCCCTGCGAGTTGATCTGGAAACTGCCGTCGCGCGTGTAGGCGGGACTGCCGTCGGGCATCAGCACCTCGAAGAACCCGCGACCGTTGATCGCGACATCCAGTGCATTGCCGGTCTGCGACAGGTTGCCCTGGGTGAACTGCTTGTCGGTCGCGGCCACGCGCACGCCGGTGCCGGTCGACAGGCCGGTCGGCAACTGGGTCTGCTCGGACGACGCACCGCCAGCCTGGCGGACGTTCTGGTACAGCAGGTCCTCGAAGCTGGCGCGGTCGCGCTTGAAACCCGTGGTGTTGGTGTTGGCGAGGTTGTTGGAGATCACCGCCATGCGCGTCTGCTGCGCGTCGAGGCCGGTCTTGGCGATCCAGAGTGCCTGGGTCATGGGGAAATCCTCCGCGGATAATGGGGTGGATCGGCTGCATCAGCCGAGCGGGTCTAAATAAAATCAGCGCGCCGAGAGCAGCGAGTTGCTGGCCTTGGCGTTGTCATCGCCACTCTGCAAGACGCGTACCTGCATCTCGAACTGGCGCGAAAGCTGGATCATGGAAACGAGCATCGACGTGCTGTCGACGTTGCTTTGTTCCAGCGCGCCGGAGGTCAGCACGGCGCCGGCCGCCGGTGGCAGCGGCTCGCTCCCCGCGGGCAGGTGCATCAGGCCGTCATCGCCGCGCTCCAGGTCCGCGGTGCGTGCGGCTGCGATCTGCAGGCGCCCGACTTCGGCCATGGTGTTGGCGGGTTGGCCCAGCGGAACCACGGAAATCGTGCCGTCGTTGCCGATCAGCATCGACTCATGCGGCGGTATCGCGATCGGCGCGCCGTTCTGGTCGAGTACGGACAGGCCGGCCGCGGTGGTCAGCAGGCCGTTCTGGCTGAGTTGCAGGTTGCCGGCGCGGGTGTAGGCCACCTGTCCGCCGGGCGATTGCACGGCCAGCCAGCGATCCCCGTTCATCGCCACGTCCAGCGCGTTGCCGGTGGCGTTGATGGCGCCGGCGGTGTCGCTGACGCCGAGCGTGCTGTAGGTCGCCGCGATTCGGGAGTCGTGTCCCTCGCCCTCCACCGGACGGGCCACGGTGCCGGCAAGCGTGGCCTGGAAACCGACCGTGTTGGCGTTGGCGAGGTTGTGCGAGACCGCGCCCTGCGCGCGCAAGGTGGCGCTGGCGCCGGTCATCGCCACGTACATGGCCTTGTCGATCATCGCGCGAGCCTCCGGCTATCGGCCATCAGCGGATGTTGATCACGGTCTGGGTGATCTGGTCCTGGGTGGAGATCATCTGCGCGTTTGCCTGGAAGTTGCGCTGCGCAGTGATCATGTTGACCAGTTGCTCGGTCAGGTCGACGTTGGACGCTTCCAGCGCTCCGCCCTGGACCATCCCGAACGCCGACGAGCCGGCGGTACCCACGCGCGGATCGCCCGATTCGGCGGTCTCCGCCCAAGCGTTGTCGCCCAGCGACTGCAGGCCCTGCGGGTTGGCGAAGTTGGTCAAGGCCACCTGCCCCAGCGGAGTGGATACGCCGTTGGTGTAGCGGGCGTTGACGATGCCTTCGGCGGATACCTCGATGCCGGTCAGACGGCCGGTCGCGTGGCCGTCCTGGACCAGCGCCGATACCCCGAACTTGTTGCCGTACTGGGTGGAGTTGCCAAGGTCCAGGGTGACGGCCATCGGCGCGGCGCCGTTGCCCGGATCGTGGGCAGGCATCGGAAAGCGGCCCGGACTGGGCGAGAGCAGTGCACCGGTGTCGGAGTACTGCAGGGTCGTCGGCGCGCCGGCCACGGTGCCGTCGATGGAGGTGTGGATCTGCCACTCGTTGGGGTTGGCGGTCTTCACGAAATGCATCGATTGCGTATGTGCCGCACCCAGCGAGTCGTAGACTGTCAGCGACGTGGTGTGGGTGTAGCTCTCCGGGTCATTGGCGTCGAACGGCGTGACTGCCGGCGGCTTGGCCTCGGCCGAGAGGTTGGTGCCGATGTCGACCCTGCCGGTCGCCTGGGGAGGCGCATCGCCGACCGCCAGCTGCAGGTCGCCCAGCTTTCCGGTATCAAAGCCCGTACCGCTGGCGCTGGGCGGGAATACCTGCAGGCGGTGGCCGGCCGGATTGACCACGAAACCATCGCTGTCGGCACCGAAGTTGCCGGCGCGCGAGTACACGGTGGCGCCGTTGTTGGACATTGTGAAAAAGCCCTGGCCGCTGATCGCCAGGTCGAGCGCCTTGCCGCTGAACTCCACATTGCCCTGGTCGAACTGCTGGGCGACCTGGGCCAGCTTGACGCCCGCGCCGATGGCGTTTCGCGACAGGCCGTAGGCGGAAACGGGAAACACATCGGCGAATTCGGCCCGCGATTGCTTGAAGCCGAGGGTGTTGGAGTTGGCGATGTTGTTGGAGGTGACGTTGAGGTCGGACGTGGCCGCGTTCATGCCACTGAGCGAGATGCGGAAACTCATGCGGTGTGCTCCTGGAGGGGCGGTGGGAGGCGGCGGTCAGCCGACACGACGGATCGAGGACAGCGCGTGGCTGCCCAGACCCGAAAGGTTGAGGACGAGCCCGGTCGGCTCGATGGAAACGCTGTCGACCTTCGCGGCCAGGCGCAGGTCGAGTGCTTGCGCGTCCTTGCCTGTTCCGGCGGTCGCGCGCATGGAGTACGTGCCCGCCGCGATGGGCTCGCCGTCATCGTTGCGGCCGTCCCACTGCCACGGGACATTGCCGGCCGCGCCGGCCTCGACGCTGGTGCGACGCACGATCGCGCCGGCGCTGTCGACGATCTCGATCTGGATGGTCCCCGCAGAGGTCGCGACGATCTCTCCTCGGGTGGCTGCCCCGGCCGCCAGCTGAACCGTGTCGGCCGCGACCAGCGCCTCACGCCCGACCAGGCTGGCTGCTCGCAGCGTCTGATCGGACTCCATCACGCTGGCCATCGAGCCCATCGCAGACTGCATGTCGTCGATGCCCTGCACGGTGGAGAACTGCGCCAGCTGGCCGAGGAACTGGTTGTTGTCCAGCGGCTTGAGCGGGTCCTGGTTCTTGAGCTGCTCGGTCATCAGGCGCAGGAAGTCGGCCTGGCCCAGCGAGGTGCTGCGGTCCTTGGCCTGTGGCGCCAAACCGAGCGAGCCGTAAGGGTTCTCTTTGCCGGTGGCGGGGATGCTGGTCATGGCTTCGTCTCTTCAGTGCGGGGTGGGCTACTTGCCCAGGTTCAAAGTCGCCATGGCCAGTTCCTTGGCGGTGTTGAACACCTCCACGTTGGCCTGGTAGCTGCGGGAAGCGGAGATCATGTCGACCATCTGGGCGACCGGATCGATGTCGGGCGCATAGACGTAGCCGCCCTCGTCCGCCAGCGGATGCCCCGGGTCGTAGCGGCGGATCGGCGCGGCGTCGGACCGGGTGACATCCTTGACCTGCACGCCGGCCAGTTCGGGCTTGCCGGCGACCGCTTCGGAGGAAAACACCGGATGCAGCGGGCGGTACACCGCATCCGGGTCGCCCGACACCGAGTCCGCATTGGCCAGGTTGCTGGCCACGGTGCTCAAACGCACCGACTGCGCGTTCATCGCCGAGCCGGCGACGTCGAATATTGGAAGGTTGCCCATGACGATTGCCCCTTATTGCCCGGTGATCGCGGTCAACATCCCGCGCACCTTGGACTCGACGAAGGACAACGACGCCCGGTATTCCAGCGACGCCTGGGCGAAAGCCGCCTTGGCGCGCTCACCGTCCACCGTGTTTCCGTCCATGCTGGGCTGGCTGGATGCAGGCGCGTACCGGGCGCCCTGCGCCGCCTGGGCGATGGGATCGCCTGCCCCCACACCGGGTTGCAGTGCCGCACTCAGCGCGCGGCTGAAGTCCATGTCCTGGGCCTGGAACCCGGGAGTGTCCGCGTTTGCCAGGTTGGAGGCGAGCAACTGCAGGCGCTGCTCGCGCAGGGCAAGTGCGGTGCCGTGGATACCAAGGAAATCAGACATTGCGCCTTCCGGAGTGCGGGTTCACCCGAACTCAAGCAAGGCGCGTGCCACAAGCCCGCCACGACAGGCGTCAGCTGTCCCTTTGCAGGGTGTTCATACGCTCGACGATGCGTTGGGCCAGTTCGCTCTCGGAGTATTTGGGCACGAAATCGTCCGCGCCCACGCGCTCGACCATCGCGTGGTTGAACACCCCCGACAGCGAGGTATGCAGCAGGACGTACAGTCCACGCAGCATCGGGTCGCGCCGGATTTCCGTCGTCAGCGTGTAGCCGTCCATCGCGGGCATCTCGATATCGGAGATCACCATCGCGTAACGCAGGTGCGGCGCTTGGCCACTCTCGGCCAGTTGCTGCAGATGCTCCAGTGCCTGGCGGCCGTCGGAAAGCAGGGTCGCAGGCAAGCCAAGCTGCTCCAGGACCGAGCGGATCTGGTTGCGCGCAACCCGGGAGTCGTCGACGACCAGCACTTCCTGCGGCGAGCCGGCAGCCGGCTGCAGGGGCACGATGCTGCCGACATCGCTTTTGCGCGGCGACGACTCGGCGAGCACGCTTTCCACGTCGATCAGCTGGATCAACTCTCCCTGGTGCCGGGTCACACCGGTCAGGTAGTTGCCCTCGCCACCCATATCGGGCGGCGGCTGGATGTCCTCCACCGCGATGTTGACGATGCGGTCGACCCCCGCCACCAGGAAGCCCTGCACGCTGCGATTGAATTCGGTAACCACCAGATACCCCGGGTCCGCGGTGCCCTCCGTGTCATGGCCAATGGCCCGCGCCAGGTCCAGCACCGGCACCGTGCGGCCGCGGATGTCGGCCGCCCCGCTGAAGGCGGCCGGCAGCTGCGGCAAGGTAAACAGGGGCGGGCGGGGGATGACTTCCTGGACCTTGAAGACGTTGACGCCAAAAAGCTGACGCGGTCCCAGCCGGAACAGCAACAGCGCAAGCCGGTTGTGTCCCGCCAGACGGGTGCGTTGGTCGATCCGGTCCAGTAATTGATGGGTCATGCAGCGTTTTCGGCGCTCCGGGTCAAATCTTGAGCCCTGACCTTCGGCATCGAGTGCCAGTGCTCGTGGCTGACACGGCAGCGGGTGGCATGCGAATTGCTTCTCTTAACCATGCGACGCGTGCAGACCAGCATTCCGCTGCGCCTGCCGTGTCGATCCAGCCACTGCCGTGAGGAGCAACGTGCGCGTCCTATTGCTGATCCTGATAACCCTCGTCGTGTTGAGCAGTGCCTCGGCGGCGCGTGCGGCCACAGAAGTCGTGGACATACAGGTCATCCGCGGCGCGGCGCTGGAGGCCCTGGGCTTGTCGGGCACACGCTCCCGCGCCATGGTCGACTCCGCGCTGCGCCTGCAACCGTGCGCCGCCCCCCTGCAGGCGACGCCGACGGGACCACGAACGGTCGAGGTGCGTTGCACGGACGCACCCGGCTGGAGGCTCTTTGTGCCGGTCAGGGTGGTGCGCGAAGCCCAGGTCGTCGTGCTTACCCGGCCCGTCTCCGCGGGAACGACGATCACTGCCGACGACGTCGAGGTGCGCCGGCAAAGAGTCCACGGCGGTGCCGCCTATGCCGAGCCTTCCACCGTGATCGGCATGACCGCAACGCAGGGACTGGCGTCGGGCGCCGCGCTTGGCGATAACGTTCTCTCGACGGGCCCGTTGTTGCAACGCGGCGATCCGGTGATCCTGGTATCGCGCGCCGGTGGGATCGAGGTGCGGATGGCGGGCCGCTCCCTCGGCCGCGCAGCACCCGGCGACACGGTATCGGTGGAGAACCTGGGCTCCAGGCGTATAGTGCGCGGTCGCTTGATCGGAGAGGGGACGGTGGAAGTCGGAAGCTGAACGCGACGGCCTTCCGCCCTAAAGTTCCCCTCGCACGGGCCGTAACCGACAGTGACCGAGCAATCAGGAGCGCGTGATGTCCAACCATATAAGCGGGAGTACGCCGCCGTCAGCCCACGCGACGGACCGGGCCTCGCCGACAGCCGCGCGTATTCGCGCGGGCGGAGACCGATCCGAACCGGTGGCGGCTGCCGCAGCCCCCGACAGTCTGCGATTGACCGGCGAGGCGGCCGGACTGCAGGCACTGGAGCGCTCATTGGGAACCGCACCGCCGGGCATTGACGTCGCCCGCGTCAATGAAGTGCGGGCGGCCATTGCCGACGGCAGCTACCGGATCGATGCGCACAAGATCGCCGATCGCATGCTGGCCTTCGAGGAAGCCCTGCAGAAATGAACATGCCGGCGCCGGAGCCTTCACTGGTGTCCTCGCTGGACGCGCTCGAGCAGGCGCTTGATGCGGAGCGGCAAGCGCTCCTGGACCACGACGTCGACGCTCTGCTGGGTTCCACGCAGGCCAAACTTGTGGCTCTGCGCCAGCTCGAATCGCGCCAACTGAACGATGGGATGTCCGCGCGCGTGCTTGCATTGGCCGACTTCAACCGCGCCAACAGCGTGTTGCTGACGCGGCGCCGGCGCGAGGTCAGCTGGGCGCTCAGGCATCTGGGCCGCGTCGAATCGGCAGGCGTGTACGATGCGGGAGGACAGTCCAGCACCCGCCCCCAGGTGCGCATTCTCGGAGTCGGATGAACCACGAAGCGCAAGCCCGCGGCGAACATCAATGGAGCCGCGACCTGCTCGCAGTGCTCTCCCTGACCGATAGCGCGTTCGTTCTTTTCGAAGCCGGCTCGACCGGCTTTTACGCCAACCCTGCGGCGGAGCATCTCGCAAGCCAATTGCAGCCGGAAGTGCCGCCGGGCGAATCGCTGGGGATGGAGCGGCTGCTCAACCTGATCCCCGATGGGGCGTGGGAAACCGCCGCAAAGGACGGTCGCTGGCAGGGCGAGGTCGTCGCTGATCCCACGTCGGCGGTGGTGGAGATCAAGCTGTTCGCAGCCCAGGGCGGCGGGCGCGAGCGGTTTGCGACGTTTGCCGATGTGACTTCCCGATCAACGCGCGAGAGGGAGTTGCAGTGCCGGCACGACGAGCTGGAGTTCACCTATCAGCGGCTCGCCGGCACCCAGCAACAGCTGCTGCAGTCGGAGAAGATGGCTTCCATCGGCCAGCTTGCCGCGGGCGTGGCGCACGAGATCAACAACCCGGTCGGCTACATCCAGTCCAACCTCGCCACGCTGCAGGATTACGTCAGCGCGCTGTTCGCCATGATGGCCGACTATGCCGACACGGTGGCGGGGAGCGGGGACACCGTCACCCGGGCCGCGTTGGACGCCAAGCGCGAGCGCCTCGATATCGACTTCATCACCGGCGATCTGCCGCAGTTGCTGGAGGAGTCACGGGAAGGCATAGAACGCGTGACAAAGATTGTCCAGGACCTCAAGGATTTCTCGCGCATCGGGCCCGACGAGCCCATGCGGCCGTCGGATCTGGAAAAGGGCCTGGAGTCCACGCTCAATATCGTCTGGAACGATCTCAAGTACAAAGTGCGCGTGGAAAAGCACTACAGCGCACTGCCACTGGTGGAATGCCACGCCTCGGAGATCAACCAGGTACTGATGAACCTGCTGATCAACGCGGGCCAGTCCATCCAGGATCGGGGCACGATCGCCCTGGCGACCGGCGCCGATGACGGCGAGGCGTGGATCAGCATCAGCGACAGCGGGTGCGGGATGCCGCGAGAGGTGGTCCAGCGCATCTTCGAGCCGTTCTATACCACCAAGCCCATCGGGCACGGGACCGGGCTGGGGCTGGCGCTGTGCTACAGCATCATGGCCAAGCACCATGGGCGCATCGAGGTGTCCAGCCGCCTGGGCACGGGAAGCACGTTCCGCGTCGTGCTGCCGGTCAACCAGCCCGACACCCAGCCGGTCAACCACCCGCTCACGGAAGGCTAGCGGATCACATCGCGGGATTTTTCCTCGTGCGCGCGAAACGCCGCCTGGATGTGGCCGCGCAATTCCTCATCGTTCCAGGGCTTGGTGAGAAAACGGTAGATCGAGCCGCGGTTGATCGCATCGGTGATCGCGGCCAGGTCGGTGTACCCCGACAGCACCAGGCGGACCGTGTCGGGATAGAGCTCGCGCACCCGCGTCAGGAACTCGGTTCCGCTCATGTCGGGCATGCGCTGATCGGACAGGATCACCTGCACCGGATTGCTGGCGAGCAGGTCGAAGGCTTCGCGGACGCCGTTGGCCGTCAGGATGCGGTAGCCGTCCCTGCGGAACAGGCGAACCAGTGACCGCAGCACGTTCTCTTCATCGTCCAGCAGGAGCAGGGTGCGCTCGGGCCGGGTGGTGGCGAATGCACCCGGGCGGGGGAACCTTCGCCGGATAAGGTCGTACAGATCATCGGCCGGCGCCGGCATGCCAAACAGGTAGCCCTGGAAGAAATCACAGTGGTTGCGCCGCAGGAAGCCCAGTTCCGATTCGCTTTCCACGCCCTTGGCGGTGACCTTCATGCCCAGGCTGTGACCCATCGCGATGATGCCGCGAACAACGGCTGCACTGCGCGCGTCGATGGCGACGTTGCGGATGAAGCTGCGGTCAATCTTGAGGCGGTCCAGTGGGTACTGCGCCAGCGATGAGAGACTCAAGCCGCCCAGGCCGAAGTCGCGTACGGTCAACGTCGCGCCCAGCTCGCGCAGGCTGGCCAGGTTGGTGGCGACCTCACGCACGTCGAGCGCCATCGCGCTTTCCGGGATTTCCAGCTCGAGCGCCTTGGCCGGCAATCCGTGGCGGTAGATCAGTTCTCCGATCCGGTCCACGCAATCGCGCTCTGCCAGCAGCTGCTCGGTGACCTGGACCGAAACGTTCAGGTAATCCAGGCCCTGCAGCCGCCACTGGGCCAGCTGGTGCGCCGCCGCCTCCACCGACCACCAGCCCAGCTTGGCCGACAGGCCGACGCGTTCCACCATTTCCAGGAACGGATGCGGGAGCAGCGTTCCCTGGTCGGGCGTCTGCCAGCGCAGCAATGCGCTGAAGCCGCACAATCCGCCGTCGTCGGCGCTGATCAGCGGCTGATAGAACAGTCGCAGCTGGTCGCTCTCCATCGCTTCCACGAAGCGCTCGGCAAAGCCATCGGTGGGATCGGCGCGAGCGGGTGGCGCGTGCGTATACAAGCCGACGTTGTCGAGTCCCTCTTCCTTGACCCGCAGCAGTGCCTGTTCGGCACTGGCGAGCAGCGCAGCGGCATTGCCGGCGTGGTCCGGAAAAATCGCCACGCCGATCGAGAAGGTGATCGACAGCGTGTAGGGCGGAATGGAAAGCGGGACGCGGAAGTCGTCGCGGATCCGGTCGGCAAGTCCGCTGCCGTCGAGTTCGCCCTCGCGGTAGCCGATCGCCGCAATGAACTCGTCGCTGCCCAGGCGCCAGATCCAGCCATCCTGGGGAATGATCTTGCGCAGCCGCTGCGCCGCTGCGGAGAGGACCTTGTCGCCGACGTCGTCGCCCATGTTGGCGTTGATCGACCGCAACATGTCGACATCGATGTGCAGCAGCGCCACCCGGCGCCGGGTCGCGCTCGCGGCTGCCAATGCCGTGGTCAGGCTGGGGCCATTGCCACCCAGGCGATGGATGCCGGTGACCGGGTCCAATGAGACATAGCCGAAGTCATCGTAACGGCTGAACATGTCCTTCTAGTCTTCGCTGTCCGCCGCCTTCGCCGCGCTGCCGAAGTCGCCCTCGGCCGAGGCGGCCAGGTAGGCGAACACCGCATACGCGGCGACGTTCTGCGCCAGCGCTTCGAGGTCGATCTTGTCGAGGGTGTCGTTGGGCGTGTGGTGGTAGTCGAAATAGTCAGTGCCGTCCTGCATCAGGTTGGCCCACGCCACGCCGTCACGTGCAAACGGGCTGATGTCCGGACCCGGGCCGCCCTCGCCAGGCTTGTATTCGATCCCCAGCGGCGCGAGCGCCTTGGCGATCTGGGCGGCGGCCGCCTTCGCATGCGCGGGTGCCGACGTGTCGAATGCATAGATGCGGCCGGCGCCGAAATCGCTTTCCGCCGCGATCAGGTGATTGCTGATCCTGTCGGCGTGCGCCTTTGCATAGGCGTAGCCGCCGTGCAGTCCCTGTTCTTCGTTGGCGAAGGCGATTACCCGGATGCTCCGCGCAGGGCGCTGCTTCAGGTCGCCGATCAGCTTGCCGGCGGCCATGGTGATGCCGACGCCGGACGCGTCGTCGATCGCGCCGGTGCCCGCGTCCCACGAGTCCAGGTGGCCGCCGATCAGCACCACTTCATCGGGCAGGCTGCTGCCGGTCATCTCCCCGATCACGTTGTGTGAGGTGGCCTCGCCGTTCCAGCCGCAGTCGAGTGCGACCTTGACGGTGATCGGCTGGCCCAGTGCCAGCAGGCGGCTGAGCTGGTCGGCGTCGGGCAGCGACAGCGCGGCGGACGGAATGGGCGTCAGCCCTTCGTCGAAACGGGTGATGCCGGTATGCGGCATGCGCTGGGAATCCGTGCCTGCCGAGCGCATCAGATAAGCCGATGCCCCGGCGCGGATTGCGGCCGACGGACCGCGGCTGCGCACGCGCGAACCGATGCCGTAACCGCTGCCGTCCCGGCTGCGCTCCATCGTCTGGTCGATGAAGGCGATCTTGCCGGCGAGCGAGCCGGGTTTGACGGCTTCCAACGCCGCCAGATCGTCAAAGCGCACCACTTGGGCTTCGACGGTGCCACCCGGGCTGCCGCCAAGCGCGGTGAGTACCAGCGGCTGCGCATTGCGGCCAACGACGCGCGCGCTTTCGCTGCGTCGTTCCCATTTGGGGAAGGTGACCGGCTCGGTCCAGACCCTGTCATAGCCCAGTTCGGCGAATTTCGCTTTCGCCCAGGCCACCGCGCGCGCGTCCGCCTCACTGCCGGCCAGGCGGGGACCGACCTCGGTCGTCAGTGATTCGGTGATGCGGAAGCCGAGCTCGCTGTCCAGGGCCGTCTGCCGCAACGCGGGTGCAGTGCTGAGGGCGGTCTCCGGGATGACCGTCTTCGGAGCGTCCTGGGCGGCGGTCACGCCGGTCAGTGAACCGATGGCCAGGGTGAGCAGCAACGGCATCATGCGCATGCGTAAATCCGGAAAACAAGGAAGCCACGAGCTTAGCAGCGCGTGGCTTGATTGCTTTGTGCCGCAAGTCACGCGGCCCGCCGCAGCGCCGCTGAGGTCAAATCAGCGCCTGAGCGAATCGCGGATCTCGCGCAGCAGGACCACTTCCTCGCTTGGCTCCGCAGCGGCTTCTTCCGCGGGCGGCGCGGTGTGGCGCAGCCTGTTGTAGCCGCGCAGCATCAGGAAGATCACCAGCGCAATCAGCAGGAAATCGATGATCGTCTGGATGAAGGCGCCGTAGGTGATGACCGGGGCGGCAGCCTCCTGGGCCAGGGCGAGGTTGGCGTAATCGTTGCCGTCCAGCGATACGAACAGCTGCGAGAAATCGACTCCGCCCATCGCCATTCCGACAACCGGCATGATGATGCCGTCGACCAGCGCGGTGACGATCTTGCCGAAGGACGCGCCGATGACGACCGCAATCGCCAGGTCGACCACATTGCCCCGGGCGATGAATTCCTTGAACTCGCTGATCATGCTCATCGGCTGCTCCTGATCGAAGGGTGGAATGGGTCGACTATAGACCCGAATCGCCGACGGTCACCTGGCCAGTGAGCTCGATCACGCCGTCCAGGCTGGCAACGAAGCGGTCGCCGGGTTGCAGCGGCCCCACGCCGGCAGGGGTGCCCATGTACACCAGGTCGCCCGCGCGCAGCGCGAACAGGCGCGAGAGCTCGTGCAGTATCTCCGGCACGTCCCAGATCAGATCCACCAGCGCGCCGTGCTGGCGAACCGAGTCGTTCACCCTCAGGGTCAGGGTTTTGGCGTCCAGGTCCGCAACCTCGGCCGCGGGAACGAGGTGGCTGATCGGCGCGGAGCTGTCGAACGCCTTGCCGGTGTCCCACGGCAGGCCTTTCGCCTTGGCCGCCGCCTGCAGGTCGCGGCGTGTCAGGTCCAGACCGACGGCGTAGCCGAACACCAGCGAGTGCGCATCCGCCACGTCAACGATCCCCGGGGGTGCGTCCTGGCCGATGGCGACGACCAACTCCAGTTCGTGATGCAGCTCGGAGGTGCCACGCGGGTAGGGCACCACGCCATCGGTAACCAGCGCATCAACCGGCTTGCAGAACAGCACCGGTCGCCCGCGATCGGCGGCTGACGCGGGCGCGTCCGCGCCCATCTCCCGGGCGTGGTCGGCAAAGTTGCGTCCCACGCAATAGATACGTCGAACCGGGAAGAACGTATCACCCGTAGTGCCCACGCGGACGCGGACCGGCGGCTGCGGCGGTATGACGTCAACCATGATCAGCGCGGGAGCGGGGTTTTGTCGACGACGCGGAACTCGCCTTCCATCACGTTCGGATCGGCGCGCGGGCCGGTGCTGATGACCGCAGGACCGCGCCCGCGCAGCACGCGATACACTGCCCCACGGCGAGCAGGGTGACACCGACGACGGCGCCCAGCACCACCAGCGCCACCAGGACGCCGAGCCCCAGCGCCCTCATCAGGAAACGCAGGACGCCGTTTCGCGGCGTGCGCGGCTCGAAGGCGGCACGCATGCGGGACTGGAAGAACTGCGGGTTGAAACGGAAGCTTTGAGTGGTCATCTGGGGGATCGTGGCACAATGCGGCCGTGGGCGGGACCCCTGATTATCCCGGTTGGGATCGCCGGGTTTGTCACGGCTTCGTTAATCAGGACGGTGTCCGCCGGCTTCGCATGCACAGGGCCAGACGAATGACCAACGCTGCACTGATCCACCTGGACCGTATCCCCGACGGGGGCTTCGCGGACGCAGCCGCCGACCTGCACGGCGACATGGAGCCGCTGGTGCTGTACCGCGACGGCAACGACGTGCGCGCCTGGGTCAACGTCTGCCCGCACGCCGGCCGCCAGTTGAACTGGGCGCCCGGGGAGTTCCTCAAGAGCAAGGACGGAATGCTGGTATGCGCCGCCCATGGCGCCAGCTTCGAGCTGCAGAGCGGCGAGTGCGTGGCCGGTCCGTGCCGCGGCGAGTCCCTGCGCAGCGTCGAGGTGGAAGTGCGCGACGGCGCGGTCTGGGTCAGAACAGCAGGTTGACCATCAGCACCGCGATCATCGTGTAGATCAGCGACAGCGGACCGCCGACCCGCCACAGTTCCTTGCTGGTGTAACCCGCCGGACCGGTGACCATCGAGATCACCGGGTTGGAGGCGGTCATGAAGTTGTTGGACGCCGACAACGCGATGATCAGCGCGAACGCGGTCGGGTTGCCGCCCGCCGCCAGTGCCAGGTTGATGCCCAGCGGCACCATCACGATCGCCGCCCCGACATGGCCGATGACCAGCGAGAACGCCGTCGTCAGCAGGCCCAGCAGCAGTTGCAGGACCCACGTCGGGGTGCCGTCGGGCAGCCGCTCAATGCTGTGGCCGGCCACCCAGGCGGCCGCGCCGCTTGAGTCCATCGCCCAGCCCAGCGGAATCAGGCAGGCCATCAGGAACACGGTTTTCCAGCTGATCGCCGCGTAGGCCTCGTCGATGTGGATCACCCCGGCCAGCAGCATGCCGGCCACGCCGGTCATCAGGGCCACCGACACCGGCAGCCGCGATGACAGCGCCAGCAACATCGCCACCGCAAAGATGCCCAGCGCGATCTTGAGCTTGTGCGGGCGCTGCTCGCCCTTGGGGTAGTCGGTCACGACCACGATGTCCTTGCCCCTGGCGGCGTCGGCCAGGTTGGTCCAGATGCTGTGCAGCACCAGCATGTCGCCGGCGCGCAGCGGCAGGTTGCGGACGTCGTCGCGCAGCACCTTCTTGTCGCGGTTCACCGCCAGCAGGCTCAGGCCGAGGGATTTGCGCAGGTGCAGGTCGCGCGCGGTCTTGCCGATGAACTTCGAGGTTGGCGGCACCACCGCCTCGGAGATGCCGGCGCGGCTCGGATTGAACAGGTCGCCGAACACGCGCAGCCGCGAGCTCATCCGCAGCATCTGGTTCTGGGCAAAATCGGCGACCTGCTGCTTCGGACCCATCGCGCCAAGCACGCTGCCCACCCAGATGCGTGCATCCGCCGACGGCGACACCCGGGCGTCGTCGCGGGTCTTGATGGCCAGGATCAGCGGCGCGTCGTGCAGGCTTTCCGCCTCGCCCAGCGGCATCCCGACCAGCGGGCTGTCCGCGCTGACGGTCAGTTCATAGACATCGCCCTCGATGCCGTAGGTGTTGGCGAAATAGCTCTGGGTGCGCGCCGGCGTCGCGCCCTTGCCGCCGCCTTCGTGCAGCCGCTTGTTGCCGTAGAAACGGAAGTACAGCAGGCACACGGCGAGCATCGCCACGCCGATCGGGAAGGTGGCGAACATCTGCAGCGGCACCAGCGTCGCCGCGCCCGAGGGCAGGTTGCTGTTGGCGGCCAGCAGCAGATCGTTGAGCAGGATCAGCGGCGAGGTACCGACCATGGTCAGCGATCCGCCCATCACGATGGCGGTCGCCAGCGGCAGCAGCAGCCGCGGCAGCGTGAGTCCGGTGCGCGAGGACAGCCGCGAGGCCACCGGCAGATAGAGCGCCATCACGGCCGGGTTCTGCATTACCGAGGAGTTGATGCCGGCGACGGCGCCGGTCAGCATCACCAACCGCTCCTCCATGCCGTGCGCGCGCCGCAGCAGCCAGGACGCCAGGCGGTTGAGCGCGCCGGTGCGGTCCAGTCCGGCGCCCAGGATCATCGTGGCAATGATGCTCATCACCGCGTTGGACGAGAAGCCGTTGAAGATCTCCTCCGGCGCAACCAGTCCCGACAGGCCCAGCATCACCAGCACCACCAGGGCGACCACGTCGGCGCGGATGCGCTCGAAGACAAACATCACCATGGTGAACACCACCAGCGCGAGCACCAGTTTCATGTCGGTGGTGAGTGTCAGCGCGCTGTCGATGCCCTGGTCGAACACGTTGGGGGTTGGCCTGTCGGGTCAGCGATCCATCAGCAGCGATCGTAAATGAGGTCCCAGACGCCGTGGCCGAGTTTCTGGCCGCGGGTCTCGAAGTGCGTTTGTGGGCGCCACGCTGGCCGCTCCACCGAACTACGCTTGCCGGCGCGGTTGGCGATGCCGGCGGTGGCGTCGAGCACGTCCCACATCTGCTCGGCATAGTCGTGCCAATCCGTGGCGAGGTGCAAGCGCCCGTCCGGCGCCAGCTTGCGCACCAGCAGTTCGGCGAAGGGTGCCTGCAGCAGGCGGCGCTTGTTGTGGCGCTTCTTGTGCCATGGATCGGGGAAGTAGATGCGTACCTCGTCCAGGCTGCCGTCGGCGACCTCGTGGGTCAGCACCTCGACCGCGTCATGGTGGTAAAGCCGCACGTTGGGCGCGTCGGCGGCCGCGAGGGCCCTCAACAGCCGGCCGACGCCCGGAGCATGCACCTCAATGCCGATCAGGTCGCGTGCCGGGTCGTGCTCGGCCGCGAAGCGCAGTGCCTCGCCGTTGCCGAAGCCTATCTCGAGCACGCGCGGCGCACTGCGTCCGAAGAGCTCGTCGTAGTCACGCGGCTGGCCGCTGTAGTCGATCCCGAAGCGCGACCATTGCTCGTCGAACGCGCGCTGCTGAGCCGGCGTGAACCGTCCCTGGCGCAATACGAAGCTGCGGATCTGACGGTGCCCCTCGCTGACGGTGAAGGGCTTGCCGTTGGAGGTGATCTTCATCCGCGCATTGTCGTGTGCGCGGGGGCGCGTGGCCAGCGTCGCGCTGAACGCGGATCGCCGCGTGGGCCGATGTATCCTTGCCGGGCCCGGCGGAGATCGCCGCCACCCGTCCAACTTGCGGGTGGTGACGGGATGCCGCTCTCCCTGGATCCTTTTGATCATCAGTTGCAGGAGCTTGCCGATGAAACCCCTTCGTTCCGTTCTCGCCGTGGCGCTCGCGCTGGCGGCCGCCCCCGCGCTCGCCCAGTCCGCCGCGCCGGCCAACTACACCCAGCCGTATTCGCAGACGATCTTCTTCGGCGACAGCCTGACCGACTCAGGCCACTTCCGGCCGGTGCTGGTGGGCGCGGTCGGACCGCAGGCGGGGATCCTGGGCAAGTTCACCACCAACCCGTGGCTGGTGTGGTCCGAGTACCTGGCCGACGCCTACGGCACGGACGCGAACGCGGCCAACCAGGGCGGCAGCAACTACGCCGTGGGCGGCGCCCGATCCGGCCAGGATGCGGTCGGCGCGCTGGGTTTCACCCCGTCCATGACCACCCAGGTGAACACCTATCTGGCTGCGACCGGCGGCGTGGCGGATGCCAACGCGCTGTACACCGTGTGGGGCGGCAACAACGACCTGTTCGCCGTCGCCCAAGGCGCACCGGTACAGGCGACGATCGGTTCCGCGGTCACCGCGCAGGTCGGCGCGATCGGTGCGTTGCAGGCCGCCGGAGCCCGCTACGTGCTGGTACCGAGCATTCCCGACCTGGGGCTGACCCCGTCGGCGCGGGCGCAGGGCCCGGTGGCGCAGGGCCAGTTGACCCAGCTCGCGCGCGCCTACAACGACGCGCTGTACGGGGGCCTGGCCGCCAGCGGCCTGCGCGTGATTCCACTCGACATGTTCCATCTGTTCCAGGAAGTCGCCGCCAACCCGGCCGACTTCGGTTTCACCAACATCACCGGTACCGCCTGCCAGCCGCAGATCACCGCGCAGTCGGTGACCTGCCAGCCGGGCACCTACGTCACGCCGGATGCGGCAACCAGCTACGCCTTCGCCGATGGCGTGCATCCCTCCGGCGCGGCGCACGAGGTGATCGCCGACTACGCCACATCGATCCTGGACGCGCCGCGGCAGATGGCGGTGTTGACCCATTCGGCGGCGGTCACGGGCCGCGCGCGCGCGGACCGGGTCGCGGCGCAGGCCAGCGGCACCACGATGACCGACGGCAAGCGCTGGTGGGCGGACGTGCGCGGCGACTTCCAGCGCTACGACCATGGCGACATGTACGACGGTGCCGTTCCCGCGCTGACGGTCGGCATCGACTGGCACAGCAACGGCATGACGTTGGGCGCCTTCGGCGGCTACGGCAAGGCCAGTCAGGACTGGGGCCGCAGCGGCGGCAGCTTCAACCAGAGCGAAGCGACCCTCGGCGGCTACATTGGCTGGGCGTCCCCGACCGGTGCCTGGGTCAACGGCCAGCTGAGCTACAGCCAGTTGGGCATGGATATCAAGCGACAGGTCAACCTGGGCCGGTCCACCCGTATCCATCGCGCGGACGTGGACGGCAGCAATGTCACCGCGGGGTTGAACGCCGGCTTCGAGTTCGGCGACGGCGCCTTGCGCCACGGCCCCGTGGTCGGCGTGCTCGCACAGAAGATCCAGATCGACGGGTTTGCCGAAAGTGATTCACAGCTCTCGACTTCGCTGGCCTACCCGGAGCACAGGTTCGACTCGTTGATCGGCACCGCCGGTTGGCAGATGCGCTACGCCGCCAGCGAGCAGCTTCAGCCGTATGCGCGGCTGACCGTGGACCGCGAGTTCGAGGACGTGCCGCGCGAAGCCTTTGCGCGGCTGCAGTCGATGCCAGGCGCGGCGCCCTTCGCGGTGCCCGGCGTGGCCTTCGACGACACCTACGGCACCCTCACTCTGGGCGCGCGCACGCGGTTGATGGGCCTGGAGACGAACCTGGGCACCAGCCTGACCGCCGGCCAGAGCGGCGGCAGCAACACCACGGTGTTTGCGACGCTCGGCGGAAACTTCTGATCCGCGACTCCCCGCGCGGCGGCAAACGCATTAAACTTTGCAGTACGCGGGTGTAGCTCAATGGTAGAGCTGTTGCTTCCCAAGCAACTGACGAGGGTTCGATTCCCTTCACCCGCTCCACATACGCGGCGGCCCGGTCCTGATGGACGGGGCCGCCGTTTTTATTGGATCGTCAACTGGATCGGCGTTGGAGCGGAGAACGGGTATGACACTGCCGGTGGTGCTGGGTTGGCGCGAATGGGTGGACCTGCCGGGCCTGGGCCTGGACGGGATCCGGGCGAAGGTGGACAGCGGCGCGCGGACCTCGGCGCTGCACGTTGATGCCCAGTGGCGATTCTTCGAGAACGGCCAACCGTGGGTCGGTTTCCGGGTGACGCCGGGTGCCAACGGCTCCGGCGCGGTCGAGGTCGCGGCGGTGCTGGCAGACGAGCGCGACGTAACCGACTCTGGCGGCCATCGCACCCGCCGCGCCTTCATCCGTACCTCGCTGCGCCTGGGGGGCATCGAGCGCGAGATCGACATCAACCTGACCGATCGCCGGCGCATGCTGTTCCCTATGCTGCTGGGTCGGACCGCCATGGCCCGCGTCTTCACGGTCGATCCGGCACGGTCGTTCCTCCACGGGCGCCGGGTCTCTCTCGCACCGGACGCTTCCAGCACTTCATTACCGGCACGCCACCCATGAAACTCGCCATCCTCACCCGCAACTCCAAGCTGTATTCCACCCGGCGGCTGGTGGAGGCGGCGCGTGCCCAGGGCCACACCGTGCGCACCCTGGATCCGCTGCGCTGTTACATGCACATCTCCAGCACCGGCTTTGCCATGCGCTACAAGAGCCGGCCGATCTCCGGCTACCAGGTCGTCATCCCCCGTATTGGCACCTCCGTTACCCGATACGGCACGGCGGTGCTGCGCCAGTTCGAGCTGATGGGCACCCTCAGCATCAACTCCTCCGATGCGATCCTGCGCGCGCGCGACAAGCTGCGCAGCCACCAGATGCTGGCCGCGCGCGGCATCGGCATGCCGGTGACGGTGTTTGGCGACAACCCCGACGACACCGTCGACCTGCTGGAAATGCTCGGGCCGCCGCCGCACGTGATCAAGCTCAACGAAGGCACCCAGGGCGCCGGGGTGATGCTGACCGAGAAGCTGTCCGCCTCGCGCGGCGTGATCGAGGCGCTGCGCGGGCTGTATGCGCAGTTCCTGGTGCAGGAGTTCATACCGGAGGCCAACGGCGCCGACCTGCGCTGCTTCGTGGTCGGCAACAAGGTGGTCGCGGCGATGAAGCGGCAGGCACCGATCGGGGATTTCCGCTCCAACCTGCACCGCGGTGGCAGCGCGGAGTCCGCCAAGGCCAGCCGCGCCGAGCAGGAGGCTGCGGTCCGTGCGGCGCGGGTACTGGGGCTGGGCGTCGCCGGGGTCGACCTGGTCCGCTCCCACCGCGGCCCGCTGGTGCTGGAAGTGAACGCCTCGCCCGGCCTGGAGGGCATCGAGAGCGCGAGCGGCGTGGACGTGGCGGCCGAGATCATCCGGTACGCAACGCTCATGCACCAGGCGCAAAAGGCAAAAACCAGGGTGGCCAAGCCCTTGACCGTCAAATGAATCTGATGAACATTGGGTAACTGTTGCCGACCGCAAGCCGTGGGCAGCGCAACTCAAACAGGGAAACCACCAATGAATAGTCCGGTTCCATTTGGCGCCCGCTTGGCGCTGCCGCTGCTGATCGCGTTGTTTGCCGCGCCGGTGCTTGCCTCCGACATCAGCGCGCCGCAACCGCTCGATATCGAGACGATCGAGGACTTCAGTGTCTACGAGAAGGCGATCATCCATCAGCTCGACAACAGCAACACGTATGAGGAGATCACTCCCGACCAGCGCAGCCGGGCGCTGACGTTGATGGCCGAGATCAAGGCGATCATTGATCGCAGCGGGTCCATCGCCGCGCTGCCGCCTCTGCCCCGGGTGGATGTATTCAATCGGCAGGAAGAGCTCAACCAAATCCTCGCTAAAGCTGAGGAAGACAGTCGGGTGATCTGCCGGCGCGAGCGTCCCACGGGCAGCAAACTGCCCATCAACAAATGCATGACCCTGGCCGAGCGCCGCAAGACGCGAGAAGGCGGCAAGCAGTATCTGCGCGAGATCATCCCGGCGGAAGGTCCGCTGGACCAGAGCGGAATGTAATAGCGATTTATTAACGCGTTTCTTAACAGTGACTTACGTTATCGCGCTGTAGCTTGGACTCACCGCAACAAGGCTTGAGGCGGTATCGGGGCAACAACCCTCTTTGACCCAGGCTCGGTGGCCCCGCGCCTGGGTTTTTTTATGCGGGCAAGACTTATGCGGGCAGGGCGCCTTCCAGCACCAGAAGCTGGCGCTTGACCGGAAGCCCTCCCGAGAAGCCGGTCATGCTGCCATCGGCGCCCATCACCCGGTGGCAAGGCACCACGATCGGGACAGGGTTGCGACCCACCGCAGCGCCAATCGCACGCATCGCGCCGGCATGGCCGACGCGTGTCGCGACCGCGCCGTAGCTGACGGTCTGGCCATAGGGAATCTGCGCCAATGCCGCCCAGATATCGCGCTGGAACAAGGTTCCCTGCGGGGATAGCGGCAGGTCGAAACCCGTGCGCCGACCTGCAAAGTATTCGTCCAGTTGCGTTCGGGTCGCGTCCAGGACCGGGAGCGTTCCCTCCAGCCATTCGGCGCTGCGTTTCACGGGATGGCGCGGTTGGCTGAATTCGATCAGGCGCAGCCCGTCCGCATCCGCTGCGAGCAGTAGCGGTCCCACGGGGCTGTCGATGGTGGTGAACACGATCATGTCAGGGCCTCATCAGGGTGCGCCGGCCCCCCTGCCTGCGCCGGGTTTGAGGGATTCCATCGCGCCGTCGCCGCCGTCGTTGGCCGCCGGCTCGACGTCCAGTATCGCCATCAGCAAAGGATAGACGTCGATGTTGTCGAATGCCGGCACGCGGGCGTTTTCGCGGAATGCCGGTCCGCGGGCCAGGAAGATCGCCCGCATCGAAGGCAGGGCGGGATCGAAGCCGTGCGAGCCGCGGTCATCCGTTTTGGAGCGCGTCTCCAGCCAGGCGCGGCGGAGGGCGTCGTAGCCTTCGTGCATCTGGCAGATGATCGGTGGCACGCGCGGGTGCGCGCCGTATTGCCAGCGCTGGGGCAGTTCGTCCTTGCGCCAGCAGTCGTAGTTCTCGTGCGCGCCCAGCAGTTGCGACTCGGCGGCGGCGCGGCGACCGGGGCGCGGCGTGAAACCCACGGACTGGCCGGCGGTCACGAATTCGGCATCCGCCGGATCGACCATGTCCTCGATTACCACGAACTGGTCCGGTGGGACGGTGGCCATGCCGTGGTCGGACACCACCACCACGTTGAGTTCCCTTGCCAGCCCAAGCGCATCGATCCCGTCCAGCAGGCGGCCCATCGCGGCATCGACGTCGCGGATCGCCGCGTGCGCCTCCTCGGAATCCGGCCCGTTGGCGTGCGCCGCGCTGTCGACCGCCTCGAAGTAGAGGGTGCTGAAACGCGGGCGGGTGGCTTCGGGTTCGGCCAGCCAGGCGAGCACCGTGTCGACGCGATCGGCCATCGGCATTTCCGCATCGAAGGTCTTCCAGTGGCTGGCCTGGACGCCGCCAATGGCTGCCTCCGAACCGGGCCAGAACATCGTGCCCGCGCGCAGTCCGGCCTTTTCCACGGTGACCCAGATCGGCTCGCTGTCCCACCAGCGTCCGTCCGACACGGCCTCGCGATTCCCCAGGCTGAACTTGCCCAGCGCCGGGTCGTGCATCGAGTTGTGGACGATGCCGTGATTGTCGGGCCGCTTGCCGGTCACGATGGTGAAGTGGTTGGGGAAGGTCAGGCTGGGATAGGACGGCGTCATCCATTCCGCCTGCACGCCGTGCTCGCTGATGCGTTCCAGGTTCGGCGTGATGCCCAGCTCCAGGTAGTCCGGCCGGAAACCGTCCAGCGACACCAGCAGCACCTGCGGCGGTGGCGTTGCGGCAACCCCGGCGTCGTCGTGGGGGAGGGATGTGCAGGCCAGCAGGACCAGCGCGAAGAATGTCGTCAGTGCGGACCGGCCCGCGAATTTGAATGGATGCATCACCCCATCCTAGCGTCTGCATGTCGCGGTCGTGCGTGCCGGAAGTCCGTGTTTCCTGGCGCTGGAGACCCGCAGCGGGAGGCGATGCGATAATCCCGGTCCTATCGATTACCGACAGGGTTTGTCATGTCCAGTCCCGTGACCCACGCGCGCACCGATCCCGACCGCGTCATCCGCTCCCCGCGTGGCAGCCAGCTCACCTGCAGGTCCTGGCTGACCGAGGCTGCGTTCCGGATGCTGCAGAACAATCTGGACGTGGAGGTTGCCGAGGACCCGACCAGCCTGGTGGTATACGGCGGCATCGGCCGCGCCGCCCGCGACTGGGAGAGCTATGACGCGATCATCGCGACGCTCAAGACGCTGGACGACGACCAGACGCTACTGGTGCAGTCGGGCAAGCCGGTCGGTGTCTTCAGGACCCACGCGGATGCGCCGCGGGTGCTGATCGCCAACTCCAACCTGGTGCCGCACTGGGCGACCTGGGAGCACTTCAACGAGCTCGATCGCAAGGGCCTGATGATGTACGGCCAGATGACCGCGGGCAGTTGGATCTACATCGGCAGCCAGGGGATCGTGCAGGGCACTTACGAGACCTTCGTGGAAATGGGGCGCCAGCATTACGGCGGCAGCCTCAAGGGCCGCTGGATCCTCACCGCCGGGCTGGGCGGCATGGGCGGCGCCCAACCGTTGGCCGCCAGCCTGGCCGGCGCGTGCAGCCTCAACATCGAGTGCCAGCAGAGCCGCATCGACATGCGCCTGCGCACCCGCTACGTCGATGAGCAGGCCACCGACCTGGACGACGCCCTGGCCCGGATCGACCGATACACCAGGGCCGGCGAAGCCAAGTCCATCGCGCTGCTGGGCAATGCGGCGGTGATCCTGCCCGAACTGGTGCGTCGCGGCGTGCGCCCCGACGCGGTCACCGACCAGACCAGCGCGCACGACCCGGTGCACGGCTACCTGCCGATCGGGCTGACCGTGGAGGAGTGGCAGGAGGGGCAGCGCGATTCTCCCGGCCGCATCCGCGATGCCGCGATGCATTCGATGCGAAAGCACGTCGAGGCGATGCTGGCCTTCCATGCGCAGGGCATCCCGACCTTCGACTACGGCAACAACATCCGCCAGATGGCGTTCAACGACGGCTGCACCAACGCCTTCGACTTCCCCGGTTTCGTCCCCGCCTACGTGCGCCCGCTGTTCTGCAAGGGTATCGGCCCGTTCCGCTGGGTGGCGCTGAGCGGCGACCCGGAGGACATCTACCGGACCGACGCCAAGGTCAAGGAACTGATTCCCGACGACGCCCACCTGCACACTTGGCTGGACATGGCGCGCGAGCGCATCGAGTTCCAGGGCCTGCCGGCGCGCATCTGCTGGGTCGGCCTGGGCCTGCGCGACAAGCTGGGCCTGGCGTTCAACGAAATGGTCCGCAACGGTGAGCTGAAGGCGCCGGTGGTGATCGGTCGCGACCATCTGGACAGCGGCTCGGTTGCCTCGCCCAACCGCGAGACCGAATCGATGTGCGACGGCAGCGACGCGGTGTCCGACTGGCCGCTGCTCAACGCGATGCTCAACGTGGCCGGCGGCGCGACCTGGGTGTCACTGCACCACGGCGGCGGCGTGGGCATGGGCTACTCGCAACACTCCGGCGTGGTGATCGTCTGCGACGGCAGCGAGGCGGCTGACAAACGCATCGCCCGCGTCCTGTGGAACGACCCCGCGACCGGCGTCATGCGGCACGCGGATGCGGGGTATGAGATCGCCAAGGAGTGCGCGAGGGCGAAGGGCTTGGACCTGCCGATGCTGTAGTGCGTCGACGGCTTGTGTGGAGCTTTGGCCCGCCCGGGTCGCGTGGTGAGAGAGGCCGGCGCCGGTTACGGAGGCGCCTGGCTCGCGGACGAACGCGCGACTTACGTCGGGCGCGCACGCTCCGCGACGGTGGCCAGCGTATCCGGCGTGATATCCCATTGCTCGGGCTCGTCGTATTCGAAGTCGACCTTGATCTTGCCGGTGTCGCGGCGGATCCGCAGTACGCAGGCGTCCCACGGCGCCTTGCCGGGCACGAGGGTCGCAGTGCGCAACGCGTCGAACGTCTCGCCGATGGCGGGGTCGCGGGGCGTCGCGGCCTCGGCGGCAGCGCCGTCGTGGTAGCGGAAGCCGCTGAGGCGCCGTGCCAGCGCACCGTCGCCGTACCGCGCGATCAGCGCATAGCCGTCCCAAAGACCGTCCGAGACCGCCGGGTCCGCCACCAGCAGCTGGCCGAGCCTGGCAATCAGTTCATTCCTGTCCATGCGGATACCCGTTCAGAGATGCGCGCAAGTCTGGCCTCAGGCCGTCGCCCTGTCGATCATCTCGTCCATGCCGGCACCGGCGATGGCGTCAAAGGCCTGGCCATCGGCGTTGGCGAAAGCGATCAGTGACGGGTCGTAGACCACCGCGCCGCTGTCGGGATCGATGACCTTGTAGTCCACGTGGACCTCGTCGGGACGCTGGGACGTGCCGCCGACGAGTTCCACCTCGATCGACACCTCCATGCCCTTGGCCAGCCAGTCGCCCCATTCCTGCTCAAGACGCGCGTAGGCACCGCGGTTGAACAGGCCGAACTGCGGAAACATGTTGACCGAGCCGTGTCCGTTGGCGAAGCGGTAGGCGATGATGTGCCCCACGTCGTCCGGCGTACCCTTCATGTCGTTGTCCTTGCGGAAGCCGCTCTGCGCGTTGACCTCGATCCGGTCGGACGCCCGTCCCTTGCTGCTGGGCTCCCAGGTCAGGGTGGCTTCGGCGGAGGCCGGACGTCCTTCAGCGTCCAGCGTCCAGGTGATGTCGTTGACCTCGCCCGATCCGGCCTCGGTCACGGTGCCGTGGATCTCGTTGCCGTTGACCGTCTCGGCGAGTACCACCGTCGAGTCGGGGACCTTGCCGGTCAACAGCATGCGCGAGTAGCCGCCCAGCTCGCTGCCCGTTGGATCGGCGAGCAGGGTCGTGTGGCGGGTGAAGTCCTGGCGGTCGGCAGGGTAGGACGAGGGACCGCCGTCGCGCGGGGCGTCAAACAGCCGCTCCGATCCGCTCATGACCCGCAGCTTGCCCTTGTCGAGCATCTCCAGCGACAGGCGCAGGTCGCTGATGGACTCCAGGCCGTTGGCCTTGGCCAGCGTGCTGAAAGCGGGCTCCAGCGCGGTGCCGGCGTAGTCCTTGCCGTGGATTTCGATCCGTGTCCGGTCGGGAATCGTGGCGGGATCAAACGGATTCACCGCGCGCATCTGTTCGGGCGTCGCGTTTTCGTTGCGTAGCGTCACTTCGTAGCGCACCGGGACGCTCGTACTGCTGCCGTCGGGCGCTGCGATCGTCATGTCGGCGGTGGTCGTGTAGGTGGTGTTGGCGCCGCTTTCCCTGACGTCCTGGGTGCGCACCGACGCCTTGTCCAGATCGAAGCTCACCTCGGCCGGGTCTGCCGCGAGGATGCGCTTGTGCAGCCGCGCACCATCGCCGCTGTCGGGCCGCAGCGGGCAAGGCAATCCGCGCAGGAAGCTGCCCCAGGGTTGCGCGGGCGACGGGAGATTCAGGCTGGGAGTGAGCGACATGGCGGCACGCTGGAAAGTGAGCGGGGCATTGCTCCGCTGAATCTAGCGTTCGCACTCCCCCAGCCGCCATTGGGGGAAACCCTTACGCGTCGCCTGGCACTTTACCGATGGGTGGTTTTGTTACGGGTTGCTTCGCGTTCGCGCGCTTGCGTGTACGCGGTTTCGCCGACGCCCCCGCACCCGGGTTGCCGGCGGGGGCGTCGAGCAGGCCGACCGGTTGCAGGCGCTCCATCCAGGTCAGTGCATCGGCATAGGCGAGGAAGTGCTGCAGGTAGCCGGGCGAGGTGTCGGCCATCAGCCGCATCGCGCGGTGGAGCAGGGCACTGGAATGGAGCGGGCCTGCGTCATCGGGGATCGGCGCCAGTGCCGCGCGCAACTGGCTTTCTGTGCGGATGCGGTCCCAGAGCTGGCGGAATTCTTCCAGCACGACCGTGGGTGACACCGTGGTGCTTTCCCTGTCTGTGGAGGTGGCGGAGTGGACCGCCCGTTTGTTTGCCTGGATGTACTCGGACAGCCCGAGCAGGGTGCGTTGCGAACGGTCTGCGTTGGTCGGCGAGCCCGCGTGTGTCGCCGGCGGGGCAGCGACCTCGGTCGCCCGGGACTGCATGAGTTCCTCAAGCCGGGCCTGAACCAGTGGTGCAAGGGCTGCGTCTGCGTGGTCCAGGCGTCGCTGGAGTGCGGAGATCAGCGCTTCGCGCACACGGTTGGTGCGCGGTGTGCGCTCCTCGCGCGGGGCGTCAAGTCGCGCGCCCAGCGGGGCAGCCTCAGTCGGCATCCGTGGCCGCGTCGGTTTTAGGCTTCGGGATCGGCGCAATTTCCACGCGCCGGTTCTTCGACCGCCCGGCTTCGTCCTCGTTGGAGCTCACCGGCTGCTCCGCGCCGAACGCGGCGGCAAACACCGATCGCGACGGCACGCCGGCGGCAATCAGGCCACGGGTAACCGTCATTGCGCGCGCCGCGGACAGGTCCAGGTTGTCGGCGAAGCGCATGTTGCTGTCCAGCACCGGGCGGTCGTCGGTGAAGCCGCTGACCATGAGCAGCTCGTCGCGCGATTGCAGGTACTCCGAGAGCGGTGCAGCCAGGCTCTGCAGCAGGTCGCGCCCCTCCGGCTGCAGGCGGTCCGAATTCAGCGCGAACAGGACGCTGCCACTGATGCCTATGCGGCCGTTGATCACCGTCACGCGGCCGCCGGCGAGCGGACCGGCCAGGGCCTGCTCCAGCGTCTTCAGCCGGGCGGCCTCGGACTCGCGTTGCCTGACGGTCTCGTCGAGCTGGTTGGACAGCTGGACCTGCATCGCGATCACGCCGGCCAGGATGAGCACGAACGCACCGAGCAGCACCGACATCAGGTCGCCGAAAGCCGCCCACGTCGTTGCAGTGGATTCGGATTCGAGCTCGATCTCGTCGCTCATGTCGGGGTCTTGCCGTGGGCGGGCGTGCCTGGCGTGCCCGCGAGTTGCTGAAGTTCACCGATGATCTGCTTCTGCGAGAGCATGCTCAGGTCGATCACCTCCCGCGCCTGCGCCACGTAATAGGCCAGTTGCTCGTCGCTGCGGGCCAATGAGGTTTCCAGTGCCGCCTCGATCTGCTCCAGGCGCCCGCCCAGCGTGTCGGTTGCGGAGCCGAATTGCTCGACCACCGCGCCCAGCACCTCGGCCAGGCTCGCAACTTCCACCGCGCCGCCACTGACCTGCGCGGCAGCGGCACCGAGCGTGCCGTTCTGGGCGTCGACCTGCTCGCTGAAACGGGTGCCGACGCGTTCCAGCAGATCGGCCGAGGTGCTGACCAGCGCATCCACCGACGTGCGCTGCTCGGTCGAGGCGTGGTTGACGGCGTCCAGCAGGGTTTCCAGGGTCGCCAGCAGCTGGTTGCGCTCCGCGAGCATGGCGTTGTCGCGCACGAGGCCGTCGGAAATGCTCTGGCGAAGTTCGGCGATGACCTCGGCGGCCGCCCGCGGCGCCTCGGCGGCGGTCTGCATCAGGCGCGCCACTTCGGCAATCGTCTCCTGCGCCTGCGCCTGCGCCTGCTCGGCCATCTGTGCAGCCGTGCGGCCGAGGGTGTCGCAGATGTCCTTCTGCCGGTTTGCCGCATCCTCGCTGCTTTCGCGCCAACGGTTCTCCAGGCTGTCGTTCACAGCGGAGAGCGCATGTGACCACTGCGCCAGGCGCTGCTGGTCACGGGATTGCAGCGCTGCCTGGGAGTCGTCGTGGGCCTTGCGCATTGCCTCGATCAGCGCCGCTGCACGCTCGTCGTAGGTCGCAGCGGCCGACGCCATGGCCTGCTGGTTGCTCGCCGCGAGCTGCTCGTTGAGCTCTTGCTGGCGCGACAGCGCCGTGTCCCAGGCGTCGGCGCTGCGCTCGGCGCTCAGGTCCAGATGCGCGGAAACAGTCTGCAGCAGGGCGCTCGTCTGTTGCTCAAACGCGGCCGTGAACTGCTCCAGCGAACCCTGCAGCGCGTGCACAAGGCCGTCGTTGGCACGTTGCTGACCGGCAGCGGCGTTCTGCCATGTGTCGGCGGCTGCCGAGGTTGCGGTCTGCAGGCTGGTGGAAACACCGTCCAGTTGCCGCTGCACCGCGTCGGTGACCGACGCCTGCAGCGCGGCATTTTCCTGCGCGAGGTTTGCCATCGTGCTTTCCATCATCGGCGACAGCACGGCGCCGATGCTGCGGGCATTTTCCTCGAAGCCGGCTTTGAGCGACTGCTCGAGATTTGCCGCCAAGCGCGCGTGGTGGGCATCGACGCGGCTGTGGAACTCGTCCTGACTGGCCGACAGGCGCTCGCCGCTGGATTGCTGCAACTGCTGCAGGTTGGCACTCAAGGTGTCCAGGCGCTCGATCAGCGTCGGCATCAGGCCTGTTTGCTGTTGCAGCAGGCGGAACGCCTCCTCGCGCTGGTGGGCGTGCGAGTAGGGACGCAGCGTGCCGGCCAGTTGCAGGTCGAGCTGCTGCACCGCATGGACCCGCTCGCGGCGGCACAGCGCTGACAGCAGCCCCAGCATCGAGGAGGCTGCAACACCCGCGATCGAGGTGCCGAAGGCAAACGCCAAGCCGCTGACCGGAGCGCCCAACGACCCGCGGATGGCCTCCAGATCGGTCGCTCCCGCCAGCGCCAGTCCGGTGCCGCGCAGTGTCGCCATCATCCCCAGCAGGGTGCCGAGCATGCCGAGCAGCACCAGCAGACCCACCAGGTACGGGGTCAGCGCCGGTGCCGGCAGCGCGACGCGCTCGCCTTCCACGCGCAGGCGTACGGCATTGCGCAGGCTGTGGTGCAACCGCTGCAGCCAGCCGGACAGGTCGGACAACGCGGCGGCCGCATCGTCCGTGGCAGTCATCAATGTGACGGTCGCCTGTCGGTAGCGATGCAGCTCCAGCGCGCCGGCGACGTAGAACGCGCCGATCACCGCGGTGACCGCGAGCGCGGGCAGGTTGGAGCCGATGTAGCCTGCGCCAATCCACGCAACGGCGATCAGGCCCACCAGGAAGATGACGACGTAAAGCGCGTTTTTGTGCATGTGATCCAGCTATTGGTTGCGAAGGGCGGACAGCAGCCCTTCGACGGGTTGAAAACGGATGTCGAGCTCGGCCAGAAGGACGTCGCCCATGTCCTGGCGGAAGCGACCCAGCCACGCAGCGTCTTCCGGAGCCTGGGTCGATGGGAGGAGCGGGTCGCGTGACTCCACGGCGGCGTCTCGCAGGCGTTCAAAGTGCTGCCCCAGCAACGCCGGAACCGACCCGAGCAGTGCGTGCTCGCGTGGGGTCAGGGTCAGTTCCATCACCGCGTCCACCTCGGCCAGACGCGCCATGTCGGCGGATCCGGACGCGAGCATGTCACGCAGATGCCCGCGCAGCCGCCCGACTTCTGCCTGCATCGACTGTTGCAGGTCGCGGTAACGATCACGGAGCGGGCCGAATTCGAGAGCCGGCTCATCCTTGGTGACGACCGAGGCGCTCCGCGGAGCCGCCGGCCCGGGCACGGGCTCGGTCATCGCATGGATGCGCGCGACCAGGACCGCCCGAACCCGTTCGCATTCCTCGTGAAAATCGTTGCCGGAAGCGCTCGGGGCGAGCTCGTGGGCCGACAGGCGGCCGTCCAGCGCCCTGGACAGCGCCACGGCACGGGTCCAGTCCAGCCATTCGCTGAGACGCTCGGAAAGGGATGTGCTGCTCGCGGCGGGCGCTGCGCTGGTGAGACCCGCCAGCAGGCGAATGAACGCCGGGCCTTGGAGCGGAGTCCGTTGAAGTGCCTTGGCCATCATACGTCGCGGAAAACCGGCAATTTTACACGCGAACCACGCGACGCACTTCCGTGCGCTGTAGCTGTCAAAGGGCCCGTCCCCCGCAGCGGGATGACGGGACCTGGATTGGTCAGCTTGTATGCTCGGCGGACCTCCGTTGCACCAGATGCGCCGATGAGTGACTGGTTGAACAAGCACATCCCGATCTGGATCGACGCCCTGTCGCACCCCGGGCTTTGGTGGCAGGCGCTGGCGGTCGTCGCTGCGATGGTGCTGGCCTGGGCGGTGGACCGGCGCTATGACGCCTGGTTGCGTGGCTACCTGAAGACCGGGGATCACACGCGTGCCGGGCTGGTCGCCCTGGCAGCCAGCCGGCGCCTGGCGTTCCCGGCCGCGCTCTCGCTCGTGCTGGTGGTCGAGTGGGGGGTGTTCAAGCAGCTGGAGCTGCGCCACGCCTTGCTGTGGGTTGCGCTCAGCCTGTCGTTTGCGTTGCTTCTGGTGCGGCTGGCGGTGTACCTGCTGTCGGGCGCACTGAAGCCGGGCTCGCTGCTGTCCGCCTCGGAGAATTTCATCGTCGCGGTGGTCTGGGTCGGCGTCGCGCTGCACCTGATCAACTGGCTTCCCAATGTGCTGGCAGCGTTGGACTCGGCGGCGATAACGGTCGGAACCACGCGCGTGTCGGCCTTGCTGGTGCTGCGCGCGGTGGCGGTCGCGGCGCTGGTGATGGTGCTGAGCCTCTGGATCTCGCGCCTGCTGGAACGCAAGGTGCGCGATTCACAGCACCTGTCGCCCAGCGCGCAGGTGGGCATCAACAAGGTGATCAAGCTGCTGCTGCTGATCTTCGGCACCGTGGTCGCGTTGCAGGTGCTGGGGGTCAACCTGGCGGCATTGGCCGTCATCGGTGGCACGCTGGGTCTGGGCATCGGGCTCGGCCTGCAGCGGATCGTCAGCAACTTCATCTCCGGCTTCATCCTGCTGGTGGACGGCTCGATCAAGCCTGGCAACGTGATCACGGTGGAGGACCAGTCGGGCACCCGCTACGGCTGGGTCCACGAATTGCGCTCGCGCTACATCGTGATCCGCGACCGCGACGGCGTGGACACGCTGATGCCCAACGAGAACCTGATCATCAACCCGGTGATCAACTGGAGCTACGGCGGCGAGAGCATCCGGCTGAAACTGCCGATCCAGATCAGCTATGCCGATGATCCGGAACTGGCGATGAAACTGCTGGAGGAGTCGGCCAACGGGCAGGATCGCGTTCTCACCGACCCTGCGCCGGTGGCGCGCCTGCTGGGTTTCGGCGAAAACGGCATCGACCTCGATCTGCGCGTCTGGGTCACATCGCCGGAGCTGGGGATCAACAACGTCCGCTCGGACATCAACCTGGCGATCTGGCGGGCATTCAAGGCGCACGGAATCACCCGGCCGCTGCCGCAACGCGAGCTGCGCATGCTGGAGGACGGCGCCGACTAGACGGGTGCCCGTGTTGCCCGGCGCGCCAGGGTTACCATCATCTACCCCTTGACTCGAGGCGACGGCGCCATGGCAGAGCTATCCGACTTCCCGATCACGACGCGCTGGCCGGCGCGCCATCCCGAGCGGATCCAGCTCTATTCCATGCCGACGCCCAACGGGGTCAAGGCCTCGATCATGCTGGAAGAGACCGGGCTGGACTACGAGGTCCACCTGGTCGACATCACCACCGGCCAGAGCCACACGCCCGAATTCCTCTCGCTCAATCCCAACGGCAAGATCCCCGCAATCATCGACCCTGACGGTCCAGGCGGCAAACCACTTGGCCTGTTCGAGTCCGGCGCCATCCTGATGTACCTGGCGCAGAAGAGCGGTCGCTTTCTGCCTGCCGATCCCGCGCTGCGCTGGCAGACGATCCAGTGGGTGTTTTTCCAGGTCGGGTCGATCGGCCCGATGTTCGGCCAGCTCGGCTACTTCAAGAAATTCGCCGGCAAGGACATCGAGGATCCGCGTCCATTGAAGCGCTACGTTGCCGAATCCAGGCGCCTGTTGGGCGTGCTGGATACCCAGCTGGAGGGTCGGACGTGGCTGGTGGGTGAGGAGTACACGATCGCCGATATCGCCACGCTGGGATGGGTCAACAGCCTGGCCGATTTCTACGGCGCCGGAGAGCTTACGGGGTACGCTGACTTCACTCATGTGCAGGACTGGCTGGAACGCGGTCTGGCGCGCCCCGCCGTGCAGCGCGGACTTCAGATCCCGCCGGCCCCATAGCTTCATCGCACAACGACACGAAGGGTTCCGGGCGCGTGAAATCGCTGGACCGTGGTGCCTGGGAGATTGGTCAGGCACTCTCTTGCGGGGCGCCATGTAAATTCCGGTCAAGGAGCGATCACAGGTGAGACGAGTACTGAAATGGGCGGCGTGGATACTGCTCGCCGTTGTGGCAACTACCGTTGTGCTCTGGCTGGTATCGCGTTACCGCGGCCCGTCCGCGACGCAAACCGCGGCGCTGGCACTGATGCAGGACCGCGCGCCGTTGCCGCCCGGCGAAAATGCCTTTCCGGCGATCTGGCTTCTCAACTACGAGGTGCCGCGCGAGCAGCTTCAAGCGGTTGCGGAAGCCGATATTGCGCAATCAAGCGAGACGGTGACACCGGCGGGCGATGGGCTCGTTGTCGAATCCCAACGCGCGGCGTTGACCGGTTTTGAACAGCAGCGACCGTCCCGCGAAGACGCGCAGCTGTTCTGCAACGGTGGCGATATCGATTGCCTGGCCAGGGTTCGTGCGGACCTGGGCGCCTACGAGGGGCTGATTGCGAGGCATCGCGGGTTGCTGGACCGCGTTGCGGCCCTGCAGGACTATGGGTATTACCGCAGCCCGCCATCCGCCCCGTCGCATGCGATGCTGCCGCCGCTGCAGCCGGCAGGTTACGAGCTCACCCGGGTCGCGTGGCAATTCGCCAACGGGGATGTGGATGGGGCGCTGGCTGGCGCTTGCAACGGCGTGCAGACCTGGCGACGCCTGGGTGCCAACTCGGACGCGCCGCTCATTCGCCGTGTTGCCGATGCCTACACCGATCGGTACATCCGGTTGCTGGCAGGGATGCTGGGTGAGGTCGGCCCGACCCACGAGCTGCCGACATCGTGCGCGACGGCATTCGCCGCCCCGACGGTCGCGGACGCGTCTTTGTGCGAGGCGATGCGCGGCGAATTCGTCGTTTCCACCCACCACATCCGCGAGCTGGCTGTCGATTCCTCCACGGCGCCGTCGCGAATCCCGAATCTCCTCCCCGCGCTCACCTGGGACCCGGAAAAGAGCTTGGCGATCCTCGCTGACGGCCACTCATGGGCGTGCTCAGACGCGACCGCCAATAACCTGGTCAGCGATGTCCGAGTGGACCCTGGACAAAACCGCCAAAGTCTCTGGCGTCTCGAATGCGTCGCCAACCCGACCGGCTGCATCCTCGCCGATATCGCATTTCCGGCCTACTACAACTACCAGTGGAAGGCGCAGGATCACGCTGCGCGACTGGAGTTGATGGGTGCGCTGCTGTGGCTGCGCAGCAATGCCAGGACGGATGAGCCGCTTGAGCCCCAGCTGACGGCCTACTGGCAGCAGCACCGACGCGGCAACCGCGAACTCCGCCTTGAGGACGATGGCCGGACGGTCAAGCTCCAGATGTACGCCGACGGGCCGGACACATGGTGGTCGCTGCCGTTCTTTCCCGCCGCCGAGTAGACAGGGCGGAATCGGGAACCATGCAACAAAAAACGGCGGGCCACGAAGCCCGCCGTTTTCGGTACATTGCCGGCGCGAGCGTCAGGAAATGGCGTGCTCACGCGCATCCAGCAACTCGAACTCCGGCTCCGCCTTATAACCTGCCGAGCGCAACTCCTCGGTGTCGAAGTCGTCGACGCTGATGGTTTCGATGGTCATCTCGCGCAGCGCCTGCAACTGGCCGCGTTCGTCGGCAGTGATCCAGCCCTCGCGTACACCCTCGTCCAGTTGCTCCGGGAAGGTGAGCGCTTCGATGTGGCTGTTCTTCATCGCCTTGAGGAACTTGCGCTCCACCGGTTCTGCCAGCACCACTGCGGCCAGGAAACTGTTGATCCGGCCGGCCGGATTGTGCTCGGTCGGGGTGAGGTAGATGCCTTCGCCCATGCGGTCGCGGGCCTCGTTGGGCACCATCAGGAGGGAGGCGGCGCGACGGCTGAGGCGGTCACCGGGCGGGGTCGCGCGGCGTCCGAGCGGGAAGATCAGCGCCCACAGCAGCCAGCCAACCGGACGCACCGGGAAGTTGCGCAGCGCGTCCGACAGCGCCAGTTCGATCTTGTGCACCGCATTGAGGATCGACCACGCCAGCAGCGGCTGGTCGGCCTCCGGGCGGGCCTGATCCTCGTAGCGCTTGAGCAAGGCACTGGCGATGTACAGCTGGCTGAGCACGTCGCCCAGACGCCCCGACAGCGACTCCTTGAATTTCAGCTTGCCGCCCAACAGCAGCATCGAGGTGTCGGCGCACAGGGCCAGCGCGGCCGAGTAGCGGTTGAGCTTGCGGTAGTAGCGGCGGGTGTACGCGTCCCCGGGCGCCTTGCCGACGGTGGCGCCGGTGAGGCCGAACCACAGCGAGCGAACCGCGTTGGAGATCGCAAAGCCGATGTGGCCGAACAGGTTGCGGTCGAACTCGCGGACCTGCTCCGGACCCTCCGGCATCATCGCGGCCTTCATCTCCTTGAGCACCCACGGGTGGCACAGGATCGCGCCCTGGCCGAAGATCATCAGCGAGCGCGTCATGATGTTGGCGCCCTCGACGGTGATCGCGATTGGCGCTGCCTGCCATGAGCGACCGAGGTAGTTCTTCGGCCCCAAAATGATGCCCTTGCCGCCGTGGATATCCATCGCGTCCTGGGCGATCTGGCGGCCCATCTCGGTGCAGTGGTACTTGGCGATGGTCGATGGCACGGCGGGGTTTTCACCGCGCGCCACCGCCGCAGCGGTGGATTCCGACAGCGCGCTGATCGTGTAGGCGTTGCCGGCGATCCGCGCCAGCGCTTCCTGCACGCCTTCAAAGCGCCCGATCGACAGCCCGAACTGCTTGCGAATCCGTGCGTAGGCACCTGTCACCACGGCGCCCATCTTGCCGCCGCCGCTGGCGGTGGAGGGCAGGGTGATCGAGCGCCCGATCGACAGCACCTCGACCAGCATCTGCCAGCCCTTGCCGGCCTGCGCTTCGCCGCCGATCAATTGGCTCAGGGGGATGAACACTTCGCGTCCGTCCAGCGGGCCGTTCTGGAAAGGGCTGTTGAGCGGGAAGTGCCGCCGGCCCACGTTGACCCCGTCGGTGTCGCGTGGCAGCAGCGCCAGGCTGATGCCGATGTCGCGGGTGTCGCCCAGGATGCCGTCCGGGTCATACATGCGGAAGGCCATGCCGATCAGCGTCGCGACCGGCGCCAGGGTGATGTAGCGCTTGTCGAAGGTCAGCTTGACGCCGACCACGTTGGCGCCGTTCCACTCGCCCATGCAGACGATGCCGAAGTCGGGGATGGAGGTCGCATCCGAACCCGCCCACGGACCGGTCAGGGCAAAACACGGAACCTCCCGGCCGTCCGCGAGGCGCGGCAGGTAGTGGTCCTTCTGCTCCTCGGTGCCGTAATGCATGATCAGCTCGGCCGGTCCCAGCGAGTTGGGCACGCCCACCGTCGAGCTCACCACCGAGGAGATCGAGGCCAGCTTCTGGATGACCTTGTGGTTGGCCAGCGCGGAGAATCCGAGCCCACCGTATTCCTTGGGCACGATCATCCCGAAGAAGCGGTTCTTCTTGATGAACTCCCACATCTCCGGCGGCAGGTCGGCGCGCACGTGGGTGATGTCCCAATCGTTGGTCATCGCACACAGCTCTTCGCACGGCCCGTCCAGGAACGCCTGCTCCTCCGCGGTCAGGACGGGCGCGGGCTGGCCGAGCAGCACGTCCCAGTCCGGGCGACCGGAGAACAGCTCACCTTCGAAACCCACCGTGCCGGCTTCCAGCGCGACGCGCTCGGTCTCGCTCAGCGGCGGCAGGATCCTGGTGTAGAAGCCCAGCAGCGGCTTGGTGATGTAGGGCAGGCGGATCGCCGGGGCCAGCAACGGCACCGCAATCAATGCGGTGATCAGGGCGACCACCGTGACGGCGGCAATGCTGGCGCCCAGCAGTGCGCAGGCCACCAGTGCGGCGGCCGTCAATGCGACCCAGACAGGGAGCCGCAAGCGATGGTAGGCAGCAATCCCGGCCACCAGCAGGAAAACGATGAAGGGAAGGGCGATGCTCATGATGACGCTCCAGCTGCGGTGCGACGGTTGGGTGCAGGTCAGCTTAAAAAACGAACGTTTCGAAGGGCGACGCGTCCATTAACATACGCTCGAGTATGGAGCTCGTTTGGCGCTTGTGTCAACTGCGGCGCGCTGCGGATGCTTCCGGCCCGCATACGGCTCCCGTCGCTGGCGTACGGTTGCTACACTCGCCCCCCTATGGCCACGACCCCAGCAGCTTCCGGAACCAAGCCCGCTCCCGCCCGAGCCGCGCGTCTCAGCGCGACGGGCTGGGCCGAGGCCGCGCTCGACCTCATCGCCGAGCAGGGCGTGTCGGCGGTGGCGGTGGAACCACTTGCCCGCCGCCTCGGCGTCACCAAGGGCAGCTTTTACTGGCATTTCCCTTCGCGTGACGCATTGCTCGTCGCCGCGCTGGAGTTGTGGGAGCGAATGGAAGAGGAGACGGTGTTCGGCCAGCTGGAAGCGGTCGCCGACCCGCGCGAACGGCTACGCGCCCTGTTCTCGATGGTGGCCCGCGAGTACAAGACCCACATCATCTATTCCGAACTGCTCAAGGCGCTGGATCATCCCGCCGTGCAACCCGTTATCGGCCGCGTTTCCGAGCGCCGGCTGGACTACCTTACCGCGTCGTTTCGCCAAGCCGGACTCGGCCGCGACGATGCCCGCAACCGTGCCCGCCTGGCCTATTCGGCGTATGTCGGATTTCTGCAGCTGAACCTGCAGCTTAAGCAGACGCGGATGCAACACGACGAGTTCGACAACTACGTCGAACACATGATGACGACGCTGATCCCACCGACGAACTGATGGTGGAGTCGAACCAACTGTTGGAGACATTGCCCGTGACCGCTTCTTTCACCGACATGTCCGCGCTCGCGGGAAGCTCGCTCGATTCACTCAACCAGTGGGTAGCGCGGGTGGCCGCGCTCACCCAGCCCGACGCGGTCCACTGGTGTGATGGCAGCGATGCCGAGAATGAGGCGCTGACCGCGGCCATGCAGGCCGACGGCACGCTGATCAAGCTCAACGAACAGACCCATCCGGGCAGCTGGCTGCATCGCTCCGACCCCGAGGACGTGGCTCGGGTGGAGCACCTGACTTTCGTGTGCACCAGCGACCGCGACGACGCCGGTCCGAACAACCACTGGATGGCGCCCGCCGACGGCCACGCCAAGATGGATGCGCTGTTCCAGGGCTGCATGCGCGGCCGCACGATGTACGTGATCCCTTACTGCATGGGGCCGATCGACTCGCCGCTGTCGCGTTGCGGGGTGGAGATCACCGACAGTCGCTACGTGGTCGCCAACATGCGCATCATGACCCGCATGGGCGCGCCGGCGCTGGCGCGGATCGAGCGCGAGGGGAACTTCGTCAAGGGCCTGCACTCCACCGGCGAGCTGGACCCGGATCGGCGCTTCATCATGCACTTCCCCGAAGAGCTGGAGATCAAGTCCTACGGCTCGGGCTACGGCGGCAATGCCTTGCTGGGCAAGAAGTGCCACGCGCTGCGCATCGCCAGCCACCAGGCCCGCTCCGAAGGCTGGCTGGCCGAGCACATGCTGATCCTCGGACTGGAGAATCCGCAGGGCGAAACCCACTACATTGCCGCCGCGTTTCCCTCAGCCTGCGGCAAGACCAACCTGGCAATGCTGATACCGCCCGAGGGTTATCTCAAGGACGGCTGGAAGGTCACCACCGTGGGCGATGACATCTGCTGGATGCGCCCCGGCAGTGACGGCCGCCTGTACGCGATCAACCCGGAAGCGGGCTTCTTCGGCGTCGCGCCGGGGACGTCGAAGAAGTCCAATCCCAACGCATTGGCGTCGATCCAGTCCAACACCATTTTCACCAACGTCGGCCTCACCGCCGACAACCAGCCGTGGTGGGAGGGCCTGGACGAAGGCGAGCCGGTCACCGATTGGCGAGGCGAGCCCTACGATGCGGCCAAGCGTCCGGCAGCGCATCCCAACTCGCGCTTCACCGTGTCCGCCCGCCAGTGCCCCAGCTATTCGCAGGAGAGTGAAAACCCGGTCGGCGTGCCGATTTCCGCGATCGTGTTCGGAGGACGCCGGCCCTCTCTGGTGCCGCTGGTATTCGAAGCCCGCGACTGGACGCACGGCGTGCTGATCGGCGCGGCGATGGGCTCGGAGACGACGGCGGCAGCCACCGGAGCGGTGGGCGTCATGCGCCGTGATCCGATGGCGATGAAGCCCTTCTGTGGCTACAACTTCGCCGACTATTTCAGCCACTGGCTGGACTTTGACAATGGTCGCAACCAGCTGCCCAAGGTCTTCCACGTGAACTGGTTCCGTCGCGGCGAGCAGGGCGACTTCCTGTGGCCGGGCTTTGGCGAGAACCTGCGGGTGCTCGAATGGATGATCGGCCGGGTGAACGGCACGGCCGGCGCAGTGGAAACACCGATCGGCAACCTGCCGACCGCGTCCGACCTGAATCTGGAGGGCGTCGAGCTGAGCACGGAGGCGATGGAGAAGCTCTTCGGCTTCGAGCGCGCCGGTTGGCAGCAGGAATTCGCGAGCATCGGCGAGTACCTGGAAGAGTACGGACCGCGCATGCCGCAGGCGTTGAAGGGCGAGCAGCAGCGCATCGCGGCACAGCTGCAGGAGTAGCGCAGACCGGGCTGGGCGCGCGCGGCAGTGCAAGGAAAGGAAACCCCGGCATCGCCGGGGTTTTACTGCCAGGCGATGCGCCATCAATACGCCATGTAAAACGGCCCCGTATCCGGGGCCGCCTGTTACACACCCGTGACCGATGTTCTGATCAGAAGCGCTGCACGTACTCCATGTACAGGTACTGGGAGTCCGGGATGTCGTACTGCGGATCGAACGAGTTGGCGAACGTCTGGAACGAGGTGGGCGCGCGCTTCTTGAAGATGTTGTTCACGCCCAGCTTGACGGTTCCGTCCCACGGCAGCTCGTAGCGCGCCTGGATGTCGTGGTACGTGGTCGCGCCCAGCTTGTTGCGCGCGGCCAGTCCGTCGGCGTCGCGGCGGGTGTCATCCGAGCACACGCCATCCCCGGGGAAGGGGCAGTCCTCGACGAGGTGGGAGAAGTAGCGGCTGATCCAGGTGACGCCCAAGTTGCCGTTGGTCCAGTCAAGGGTGGCGTTTCCACGCAGGCGCCACTGCGGGTCACGGTCGAAGTACCGACCGACCGCGGTCTCGACATCCGAATCCTGGGTGAACTGGGATTCCCACTTGGACATGTATGACGCACTCAGCCCGGCGGAAAACCTCCCATACCCCGTGTCGCTGGTCCGGTACTGCAGGTCGAGATCGTAGCCCTCGGCGTTGATGCGGCTGAGGTTCTGCGGGCCCAGCAGCATGTAGTCGATCTGGAAATCGGACGGGCGGCGGGAGAACAGTGCGCAATACGCCTGGTCGCCGTTGGCGTAGCACTGGTCGAGGATGTAGGCCACGGTCGGCGTGGAGAGCGCGTCCTCGATCTCCACGTTCCACCAGTCCAGCTTGATTTCCAGGCCCTGTACGTAGGACGGGCTGTACACCAGGCCGAGCGTCTTGGAGGTCGATGTTTCCGGACCGGCATCGGGATTGCCGCCGAAGGAGAACGGGAAGATCGTCTGGCCGAAATAGCCATCGCCCGAGTTGGTGCGCTGGATGAAGTTGGCCGGCACTCCGGAGGCAAGGCAGTTGGCGGCGATGGTCGGGGTGCGGCCGCCATAGTCTGCCGAACAGATGTCACCGAAGCTTTCATAGCTGTCGGCCAAGCCGCGGAACAGGGTCTGGATAGGCGGGGCGCGGAAGCCTTCCGCCCAGTTGCCGCGCACCAGCAGATCCTCGAACGGTTTCCACTTGAAGCCAAACTTGCTGTTGGTGGTGTCGCCGAAGTTGCTGTAGTCGGAGTACCGCGATGCCAGGCTGACCTCCAGGAGCCGTGCGCCGGGTACGTCGGCAAGGATCGGGATCAGGACCTCTCCGAAAATCTCGTTCAGATCGTAGGAGCCGGAGGTTGGCTTGCGCCCGTTGCCCGAAGTGTAACCGGCGGCAACGAATGCATCGGGGCGGTCAAAGCCGCTTTCCTTGCGGGACTCTATGCCCAGCGCGAAGCCCATTGTTCCGGCGGGCAGATCAACGATGTCGCCGGCCAGATTGGCGGTAAAGCTCTCGCTCTTGTTCTGGAACGTGTCCTGCGCGGTAAACAGGATGTAGTCCAGCATTTCCTGGGTTACCCCGCCGGCCGGGGAGAGCGGATTGAAAGGTACGCAGCCCGCGATTGCATTGCCGGGGGTTCCGCATTTCACCACCCCATCGGTGTCCAGGAACGACGGGCCCACGCCTGCGCGAACGTTGAGCATGTTGGCATCGCCAATCTGCGTGTCCATCTGGTCCGACTTGTTGAAGGCATAGCCGATATCCCAGTTGAAGTAACGATCGGCGAAGTCGAAGTTGCCCTCAAAGCCCGCGTACACGTGGTACGTCTTCACGTTCTGCTGGTAGACGCGCGGCTGCTCGGTGAGCCGATGGCTCCACTCCACCGTGCGCCCGTCCCCACCGTACGCGGGGTTGTAGGGGTTGAAGTAGCTGTCCGGGCTCATGCCGGCATCGTTTCCGAAAACCCCCTCACCGCCGTTGAGCGGATACCCGGCCAGCTGCTGTTCCGACCGGCGCTCGTTGTAGAGCCCTTCACCGCGGAAGGCGATGTGGTCGGTCAGGTCGAACCGCCCCTTGACGTACATCGCGGTACGGGTCTGCGGCGTCAGCAGGTAGTTGTCCTTGGCGTAGTTGTACGCGTAGGCGCGGCTCCACGGCACGGTCTGGCCGTACGCGTAGCGCTGCTGGCCATCGGGGCCGATGCCGATGGCGCCAGGCGGGATGATCCGGTAGCTGCCGATTCCGTAGGGGTTGTAGTCATCCGCGTCCGGGTCGGTGTCCACGATCGGCGCGTTGTTCCAGATCTTGCCGTTTGAGGAGTAGCCGCTGAAGAAATCCGATGCGTTGGCGCCGAATCCGAACACCGGCACGGCCGACTGTTCGCGATCACCGGCCATGACCGCGCCTTCCTCGACGCGCGACAGGCTCATCACCACGTTGCCGCGCTCGCCGTTCGCCCCCAGCGTCGCCTCGATGGTCTTGCGATCGCCATCGCCCTGGCTGTACTGGCCGATGTGGGTGCGGAATTCGGCGCCCTCGAAGTTGTCGCGGGTGATGATGTTGATGACGCCGGCAATCGCGTCGGAACCATAGATCGATGAGGCGCCGTCCTTCAGCACCTCGATGCGCTCCACGATCGCAGAAGGGATGGTGTTCAGATCGACCGTGCCGTCCAGGGCCGAGACCCAGCGCCGGCCGTCCACGAGCACCAGCGTGCGGGACGCGCCCAGGTTGCGCAGGGAGATGTTGGAGGAACCGTCACCGCCGTTGTTGAACGTGCGGTTGAGCGACGGGCCCGCGGCGGATATGCGGTTGAGGACTTCTGCAACCGAGGTCACACCCTGCTTCTCGATCGCCTGACGGTCCAGTACTAAGACCGGTTGCGAGGTTTCCGCATCCACCGAGCGGATGCGCGAGCCGGTGACTTCAACGCGGTCGAGGGTGGTGGGACTGGAATCGGGCGGTACGTCCTGCGCGAGTGCCGCGCCCGTGCCAGCCAAGCTTGTTGCGCCTGCCACGAGCGCCAATCTGATCGCGTCGCGGAGCTGAGTGGTCATGTAAGTCATGTGCGCCTCTCTCCAGGTTGGACTTGGTGCAATGCCAAGGATCCCGGCCGAAAGCGACGAATGAAAGAGCACGTTCGGCAAGGTAGGGACATCCTAGCCATGCCTTGAGACGATTTAAAGTCTTTTTAACAAAAAAGTATGGATTTCTTTGCAAATGTGTGTGCAAGAAACCGATGGGAGGCCCGTCGTTCCATGGGTGCAGCGTTTTCTCCCCGCGCAAATGCATGCGGCCTGCTTGGCCAGTGGCCGGCAGACGCGTGGGTCAAACGAAGGGGTGCGGGCGCGTGCTGCGCATAACGCCAAGCGGGCGCATCAGGGGATATAAGGCAGGGCGCGGGCCGCGTGAGCTGCGGCAGGCCTGTGGATCGAGTGTTACAGATCCTGCTCGTAACGGACGTAGGGCACGGTGCCCTCGTCAGCGTCCGCGTTTGCCGCGAACGGATTGCTGCCCCGGGTGATTTTCTCGGCGCCGACGGTCAGGCTGCCGCTCCAGGGAGTGCGCCAGGTCAGGCCGATTCCCAGCCCTTCCCAACCGCCGGGTTGGGTGGGGGTATCCACCACGCGGCCAATGATATTGGCATCGAAGTCGCCGTAACCGGCGCCGACGGTCAGGGTGCGGCTGCTCCAGCGATCGGCCAGGGCGGCGGGCGCATCGCCCGCGGGAATCAGGCGTGCCCGCGCCCAGGTACCACCGATGGAGACCGTGGCCTCGCTGCCGATGTTCTGCTTGCCGTAGACCGTGAGCGTGTTCTGGTTGACCTGGTTGGCGGCGTGGCCGGGATTCAACCACGCCGGCAACGTGTCGCGGCTCTTGCCCACCGACACGCCGAAGCGGGTAGACCGGGTACCGATACTCGTCCCGGCGGCCAGTCGTTCGTGGCGCTCGTTATCCATCGCCGCCAGCAGGCAGTGATTGGCCAGGTTGCCGATGGTGCCCGCGAGCCCGCTGCTGCGGTCGCAGACCAGACCCAGCGTATTGCTGCCCTGAAGGCCGAATGCGGCGTCAAGGGTGGTGCTGCCGACACGCCACCGCGCCCCGGAGGAAGGGGTGCCGGTGGGTTCCAGCAGGAGCAGTGCTTCCAGCTTGCCGCTGGTGTTGTTCCAGACCGGCAAAACGGTCGGGTCCGCACGCTTGACCTTCTTCGGAGACTGCGCATGGGCGCCTGTCACCACGCCGCAGGCGAGGAGCAGGGTCAGCGACAGTTGGAAGAGGCGGCTTTTCATGACACAGATTTGACCCGGCTTGCCCGGATGAGTTCCCCCGTACTGGAGCATCGATACTACGGTGTTTATGTTTCTTTAACAATCAACGTGGCGTGAATTCCCGCTTATTGCAAGCGCTCGGGAGCTGGAACCTGTTGTGCCGCGACGTCCAGCAGATCCTGGATGCGTTCGCGGGTGAACTCGTATCGCTCCCCGCAGAACTCGCAGCGGATCTGCGCATCGCCATCCTCCGCCGCGGCCAGTGCCTCCTCGCTCCCCAGCGACACCAGCATCGACTCTACCCTTTCAGCCGAACATGAGCACGCGAACCCGAGTGCGCGGTCGCCCAGGAGCTGCACGCCGTCGTCGTGGAACAGCCGGTTGAGCAGATCCGCGACCGGCGTCTGCAGGAGCTCATCGCGACCGAGCGTGTCAAACAGCGCGCCGGCGCGATTCCAGCCGTCCTCATCGCCTTCGTCCCCGGGCAGCTTCTGCAGCATCAGGCCGGCCACATGCTCGTCATCCCCGGCCAGCAGAAGACGGGTAGGCAATTGCTCGGACTGACGAAAGTAGCCTTCGAACGCCTCGCCCAGGGTATCGGCGGCGTCCAGCGCCACCAGGCCCTGGTAGCGCACCGGGTCGCGGCCACCGACCGAGGGGTTCTCGATGGTGATTGCCAGGACGGTATCGTCGCCGAGGTCGCGCAGATTGCCGGAAACAGCCTTCTCGCCCGCGTCAACGTGCTCCGGATCAAGACGCACGATGCCGCGCAGGGTGCCGGCAGACGTGCACTCGACAAACAAGGTCCGCAACAGGCCGCTGCTGCGCAGTTGCACCGACAGGCGGCCGTCGATCTTGACGTGGCCGGTAAACAGGGACGCCGCCGCCGTCGCCTCGCCCAGCAGTTCCACCGCACCGGGCGCCTGGTTGCCGACATCGGTCATGAGCTGGCGTATGTGCTGCCAGGTATGCCGCAGCTGCACGTGCACGCCGCGCACGCCCGCGCGGTCGATCATGAATCGGGTGAGCCGGTCGTCGGATCCGTCGGATGCGGGTTGTGGGGTGTGTGCTTGTGGCATGAAATGCTCGCGTGGCCGGCGGTTGGTCGATAATGCCGGCGAAGACGGGTTGACCAGTCAAGATGGGGACGCGATGGGCAGGGCGCAAGACGGGCCGGATGAGCATGGCCGACGAGAGCACGGGCCAGAACAGGATGCCCCAAAGCGGCACGATCCAGAGCGGCACGAGCCGCGCATGCAACTGCCCGGCGCCGGGCCGCGCAGACGTCGCTGGTGGCGATGGGTGGTCGCGGTCCCACTGGTGCTGTTGGTGGCCAGCATTGTCCAGGTCGGCACGCTGCGGTTCGTGGACCCACCCACCAGCGCGTTCATGGTCGCCCGGCAGGTTTCGGCATGGACCCGGGGAGAGAGCGACTTCCGCCTCGCCTATCAATGGCGCGACCGCGGGCAGATATCGTCCAACCTCCCGCTGGCGGTGGTGGCCTCCGAGGACCAGCGCTTTGCAGAGCACCACGGTTTTGATCTGGAAGCGATCCGCAAGGCGCGCGAGCGCCATGAAGAAGGTGGCCGCTTGCGCGGCGCCAGCACCATCAGCCAGCAGACCGCGAAGAACCTCTTCCTGTGGAGCGGGCGCAGTTGGGTCCGCAAGGGACTGGAGGTCTGGTACACCGCGCTGGTGGAGTTGATGTGGCCGAAGTCGCGGATCATCGAGGTCTACGTCAACATTGCCGAGTTCGGGGACGGCGTGTACGGCGCGCAGGCCGCGGCGCAACGTTACTTCCGCAAGGATGCGAGCCAGTTGACGGCCGCCGAATCGGCGCGGCTGGCGGCGGTGTTGCCCAGTCCCAAGCGCTACAGCGTGGAAAGACCGGGCCCGTACGTCCAGCGCCGGACGACGCAGATCCAGCGCCAGATGCGCCAGATCGGCGGTCCGTCCTACCTCGAGCAGTTCGAGTAGGGGCCTCGGCAGCCGCCGCATTCGCGGGCGGTCCGCGCGGCACTCATGGGTGCTCGGCTACCATGCCGCGATGAAGCCTGCCGACGCGCCCGACAACCACCTCACCCTCGTGGTGGCCGCGTTCAACGAGGCCGCCAGTCTGCCGCTGCTGCAGCCACGGCTTGCCGCCGCCCTGGACGCGGTGAGCATGGAGCACGGCATCGGTGGCGGCATCCTCTACGTGGATGACGGCAGCAGCGACGCGACCTGGGCCGTGATGCAGGCGCTGGCGGCGCAGGACCCGCGCGTCTCCCTGCTGCGCCTGTCGCGTAACTTCGGCAAGGAGCTCGCCCTGACCGCCGGACTGGACCGGGTGGTGCACGGCGCCGCGTTGATCCTGGACGCCGATGGCCAGGACCCACCCGAACTCGCGTCGCAGTTCGTCGCCCACTGGCTGGCGGGGTTCGACGACGTGCACGGCACCCGGCTGGTGCGCGAGGGCGAGGGCTGGTGGAAGCGCGCCACCGCGCACGCGTTCTACCGGGTGATGGGGCGCCTGTCGAAAACGCCGATTCCCGCCGACACCGGCGACTTCCGCCTGCTGTCGCCACGTGCGCTGGCCGCACTGGCGCAGATGCGCGAACGCCACCGCTTCATGAAGGGTCTGTTCGGCTGGGTGGGCTTCAATCGCGTTGCACTGCCCTACCAGCGGGGTCCGCGTGCGGCCGGGGAGACCAAGTTCAACTTCTGGCGCTTGTGGAACCTGGCCCTCGAAGGCATCACCAGTTTCTCCACCGCGCCGCTGCGGCTGGCGACCTACCTGGGCATGGCGACCGCGCTGCTAGCCTTCGGCTATGGCTGCTGGGTGATCGGCAAGGCGTTGCTGTGGGGTGACGCGGTGCAAGGGTGGCCGACCATGATGGCGGTGATCCTGTTCCTGGGCGGCGTGCAGCTGATCGCGCTGGGGCTGATCGGGGAGTACCTCGGGCGACTGTACGAGGAGTCCAAGCAGCGCCCGCTCTACCTGGTGGATGCCTGGCAGCCGGCGGCGGGGGTATGCTCGGATCGGATACCCGATACACAAGGAGAGCGCCATGCGCAACGTAAGGCATCTGCTGGAAGCCAAGTCCCCTGAGGTCTATTCGATCGCCCCGGATGCACCGATGATCGATGCGATTCGCCTGATGGCGGAGAAGCGGGTGGGAGCGCTGCTGGTTCTCGACAACGGACGGCTGGCCGGGATCATCTCGGAGCGTGACTACGCCCGCAAGATCATCCTGCAGGGCCGCTCTTCCAAGACCACGGCGGTCTCCGAGGTGATGACCACCGACATGCACACCGTCGGTCTGGAAGACACCGCCGAGCACTGCATGGCGCTGGTGACCGACCAGCGCATCCGCCACCTGCCGGTGATGGCCGACGGCAAGGTGATGGGGGTGGTATCCATCGGTGACCTGGTGAAGGCAGTGATCGAGGACCAGCAGCAGGAACTGGTGCAGCTGCAGCGCTACATCGAGAGCTGATCATCGGCGGGGCGGACGCCTACTTGGCGTACTGCCCACCGCAACCCGAATCCTCCCCCGGACCCAGTTCCAGCGTTGCCAGCAGCGCCGCCGGCGGCGAGATGCTGCCCAGTGCCAAGGCAATGGCGCCGCGCAGGCCGACGCTTTTCAGGTCCGGACGCACGGAGGGGTTCTTGAACGTGCCGTCCACCAGCAACGGGGAGCGGAACGCCAGGATGGAGCGGTCCTTGGGCCGTGGACGGATCCGCAGATCGAGCTGTTCGTCCTTGAGGTTGATGGTGCCCTCACCGATCAGGATCGTGTCGGTGGTGTCGAAGGCCAATGCATTGGCCGTCATGACGCCATTGGCGACTTTGAAATCACCGAAGGCGCAGCGGAGGGGGATCAGGCGATCGCCCTTCAGCTTGAACTTGATGATCTCGGCGATGTCGATGCCGGCCATCTCCATCAGGATGTTGCTGATCTGGCCCCGGCCCATGCCCACATCGACCTGTCCGTCGCTGCTGCCGAGCATCGCGGCAATCGAGTTGCCTTGACCGGTCAGGTCGACGTGCCCTGACAGCTTGCCGATAGCGTTCTGCACCAGTTCGACCTGCGGCAGCAATTGCGACAGGTCCAGCCCGCTGGCCTGCATCCTGGCCCGCGTCTGTATGGCGTCTTTGCGCGCGTCCATCCGCACGTTGGATGCAATCTTGCCGCCAGCGACGCCGAAGTCAAAAGGATCGAGCACCAGCAGCCCGGCCTTCAGCGAAAGGTGCGTGTTCATGTGCTCCAGCGGCAGCGAGGGTGCGTTGATGCGGTCGGCCTTCAGGCTGACGTCGGCATCCATCGCGCGCATCTTTTCCAGCTTGTAGGGGGTGTCGGGCAGCACGCGCTGGCGGGCTTTCATCTCCGCGGCTTTCGCTGTCAGCTCCGGGTTGCTGGTTTCTCCGGCACCGGTTTGGGGCGCGCCGCCGACCAACCCGGCCAGGTCGTCGAAGTCGAGCCGCTTGGAATGCAGATCGGCCTTCAGCAGGGGGCGATCACCGCCGGTGGTGAAGGCTGCGCTGCCGGCAAGGTCGCTGTCGCCCACGGTTCCGCTGAACTTGTCGTAGTGCCAGGTGGTGCTGGATCCCTGGATGTCGCGGGTCAGCCGGCCCTCCAGGGTGTAGGGCGGGGTGGGGGGCAAGGCGACCCCGATCAGCGGATAGAGGTCGTCCAGGTTTTTGCCTGCCAGGTTGAGCTGGAGGTCGAAATCACGCATGCGCAGGGGATCCAGCAGCGTCCCGCGCGCGTGGGCCTTGGTCGCGCCGGCCTGGGCGCGCGCGTCGATCTGGTAGGGCGACTCGACATCGCGCAGTTCCAGCGGCGACTCCGCGGTGCCTTCCACGGTGAATTCGTTGCCGCGCCACTGGCCGCCGCCCTTCACCTGGATCGGTGGTGCGTCGCCGATTTCCTTGGCCGCCGCGCTGGTCACGTCCACCTTGATGTCGGTCTTGTCCGCCTCGTCGAGGAACACCAGCTCGCCACGGGAAATCCATACCCGCCGAAACTCGAGATTGCTGTCGCCGCCGCCGCTGTTGCGCAGCTGCCAGTTGCCGCCGCCTTCCGGGTTGGCTTCCAGCGAGACGTGCGGTTGCGCCAGGCGCAAGTGGGGTATGCGCACCTTGCCCCGCAAGAGGCGCAGCAGGTCGATTGACAGCTCCAGCTGCTCGGCGCTGGCCATCTCGGGATCGCGCGCCCACTTGGCGTTGGCGAAGTGCACGTCATTGGCACGGATTGTCGGCGTCCAGCCCAGGTCGACGTCGAGATCGCCCTTGATCCGGAACTCGCGTCCGGTGCGGTTCTCCACCTGGCGCTCGACCGGCCCCTTGAACCAGTTCCAGTCCCACAGCGCGACCAGCACGATCAGGCCAAGCACGACCACCGCAAGTGCGGTCCACCACGGGTGACGTCGGGGCAGCTGCCACCATTCGTCCGAGCCGGGTGCACCTCTTGGGCCCGGCTTTGAATGGGGCGGGGTGGAACGCGGGGAATCGGGCATCGACAAGGTCGGGTAGCGTGGGATGGCCCAACCATCCGCATCCCACGGTAAAACGCCGGTGAAATGGCGTCGCCGCCGGTTCAGGCCCCGATCCGCGGTCGGGGCCCGAGCGCCGATGCGATCAGGTGTGGGCCTGCTCGCGGGTCGCCAGGAACTCCACGTCCGGGGCGCGCTCCTGCGCCAGCTGCAGGTTGACCCGGGTCGGCGCCAGATAGACCAGCTGGTCGGCGGCGTCGAGCGCGAGGTGGCTGGCGTTCTTGTCGCGGAACTCCTCCAGCTTGCGTTCGCTGGCGCAGCGGATCCAGCGCGTGGTGGAGATGCTGACCGGCTCGAAAATCGCATCCACGCCGTACTCGGCCTTCAGCCGGTAGGCGACGACCTCGAACTGCAACACCCCGACCGCGCCCAGGATCAGGTCGTTGCTCATCAGCGGGCGGAAGAACTGGGTCGCGCCTTCCTCGCTGAGCTGGGCCAGCCCCTTCTGCAGCTGCTTGAGCTTGAGCGGGTCGCGCAGGCGCGCGCGCCGGAACAGCTCGGGCGCGAAGTTGGGGATGCCGGTGAAGGTGATCGACTCGCCTTCGCTGAAGCTGTCGCCGATCGACACCGTGCCGTGGTTGTGGATGCCCAGCACGTCGCCCGAATAGGCGGTCTCGGCGATTTCGCGGTCGCTGGCCATGAAGGTCAACGCATTGGCCAGCTTGAGCTCCTTGCCGGTGCGCACGTGGAAGGCCTTCATGCCGGCCGTGAACTTGCCCGAACACACGCGCATGAACGCCACCCGGTCGCGGTGTTGCGGGTCCATGTTGGCCTGGATCTTGAACACGAAGCCGGTGAGCTTCTCCTCGGTCGGATCGACATCGCGGGTCGTGGTTTCGCGCGGCTGCGGCGCGGGCGCGTTGTTGACGAAGAAGTCCAGCAGCAGCTGCACGCCAAAGTTGTTGACCGCCGAGCCGAAGAACACCGGTGTCTGTTCGCCCGACAGGTATTTCTCGATGTCGAACGGATGGCTGGCGCCCTGCACCAGCTCCAGCTCGTCGCGCAGTTCGGCCAGCACGGCGGCGCCGATGCGCTGCTCGAACGCGGGATCATCGATCGACTTGAAGATCGTCGAATCCTGACGGGTGAAGTTGCGCCCCGGCTCGTACAGGTGCACCTCGCCGGTCAGCAGGTGGACGACGCCCTTCAGGCGCTTGCCCATGCCGATCGGCCACGTGACCGGCGCGCACTGGATGTCGAGCACGCTTTCGACCTCATCGAGCAGCTCGATGGGCTCCTTGCCTTCGCGGTCGAGCTTGTTGATGAAGGTCATGATCGGCGTGTTGCGCAGCCGGCAGACCTCCATCAGCTTGATCGTGCGCTCCTCAACGCCCTTCGCGACGTCGATCACCATCAGCGCGGAGTCCACGGCGGTCAGCACGCGGTAGGTGTCCTCGCCGAAGTCGGCGTGGCCCGGGGTGTCGAGCAAATTGACGATGCGCCCGTCGTAGGGGAACTGCATCACCGAGCTGGTCACCGAGATGCCGCGCTCCTGCTCCAGCTTCATCCAGTCCGAGGTGGCGTGGCGGGCGGCCTTGCGGCCTTTCACCGACCCGGCCATCTGGATCGCGCCGCCAAACAGCAACAGCTTTTCGGTCAGCGTGGTCTTGCCGGCGTCGGGGTGCGAGATGATCGCGAACGTGCGGCGGCGCAGCGCCTGCTTGGAGACGTCGGATTTGCCGGAGACGTCGGATCTGGATGCGTCGGACATGGGCTTGGCGCGCACGGGCGCGCCGACAGAGCGGAAAGCCGCCAATTATAGGTGCTCAGCGCGCTGCCCATGCGCGAACCGCAGGAGATGGCCAGAGGCAACCCCTCCAACCGGATCTCAGCATTGTGACCGCGGTCCGGATGGCGCTCTAAAGCCGCCCGGCTTGCAGCCGTTATCTGGCATGGGCGGAGTGACCGCGCGACCTATTGTGGAGAAGGATCAGTGTTGATTGTGATTTCCGGCGGGGATGTCGCCCAGGCGAAGGAACTCGAAACCTCCCTGCGTGAATTTGGATTGGACTGGAAGATTGAATGTGTCCCCGTCACCGACGCGGATCGCATCCAGTCACTGTCTCCCGACGTGTTCGTCGCCGAGGTGCACCCGCACAGCCCCGCCTTGTTGACGCGTTTGCGCACGGACTGCCCGGACACCGTGCGGCTACTGCTGCTGGAGTCCGGCCAATGCGCGGACGCGCTGAGCGCGCTCGACTCGGCCCATCGCGTACTGACCAGACCGCTTGACGCTGGCGAGCTTGTCGACGCGGTGGAGAGCGTGACCGACCTGCGCTCGCTGCTCGACAACGAAGAGCTCAAGCTGACGATCGGTCGGATCGACTCGCTTCCGCCCGCGCCGCGCATGTACATCGAACTGGTGCGCCTGATGCGCAACCCCGACGTCAGCATGGCCGAGATCGCCTACGTGCTCTCCCAGGATCCGGCACTTGCCGCCAAGGTGCTGCGGCTTTGCAACTCGGCGATGTTCTCGGCCGGCCGGGAAATCACCGACATCCGCTCGGCCGTCACGCGCCTGGGGCTGGGCACGCTGCGGCAACTGGTGTTGGCCAGCGAAACCTTCGGGCAGGCCGCGGGAGAGACCGGGATCGATCGGGAAAGCATGCAGACGCGCGCGCTGGCGATCTCCCGTCTGGCGGGCAAACTGCTTGCGGGACCCAGTGCGGACCTGGCCGTCACTGCCGGACTGCTCGCGGAAGTCGGGCTTCTGCTTCCCGGGATCGTCGACCACCTGGCCACAGACACCGATGAGACGTCCCCGGAAATCGCGCCGGGCAGTCCGGGGTATGCCGAGGCGGGCGCCTACCTGTTGGGCCTTTGGGGCCTGCCGACACCGATCGTCGAGGCGGTCGCCCATCAGTTCCGTCCGCGGCGCATGCGCTCCACCGGCTTCTGGGTGACCGGCGCGGTCCATGTCGCTTCGGCGCTGGTCAAGGGCATCCCAGTTGATGAGAGCTACCTGCATTCGGTAGGGATGCTGGACAAGCTCCCACAATGGCGCGCGATGGCCGAGCAGATGGATCAGGGGCTGAAAGCGGCTTGAGGCGGGGTAGTGTGGCCGAGGCAGCAGGTATTGACAGCTCTGAAGCATCGTGGTAACTGGAAAATTCCCATCGGAAGGGTAAACAGCGTGCACGGACGACGTAGGTTCTTGTTCGCCGAAAGAAAAGGAACTTCTTATGTTCGCAAATGGTTATGCGATGCGGCGGCTTGTTCTCGTTTTTCTTTGTCCATTCGTCCTGGGTTATGCCCACTCCGCTGTTGTGGCCCGAGCCCGAGTTCCGCCGACATACAATGGAACCTTTGTCGCATGCAATGCTCCGACTCGATTGGTGTACGGACGCGGGAGCTCGTTTAGTAACAATGAGGGATGTTGTTACTGGAGAGGTTGTCGCAACGTCTCCAGCCGGCATAGGTGATGTCGATGATGTAGTCATGTTCTCGAAAAAACGTGGCATCCTCGCCGCCGGCGGAAAGGCATATCTGTGGAGGGGAGGGGCCCCGGAGATGGTTCGGCTCGAGCCGGCTATCGGTTGGATCAATGAGATTATCGAGCCCGGTGGAAGCGGGATATATGCGGTGCGGGGGCGCGCCGGATGGGGAGTAGTTGACCCGAGGACTGCAGACTGGAAGCTCGTGGTTCCAGGCCTGGCGCAAAACCTGATGGTTGACTCCAGCTATTTGACTCACTTAAGCCTGGCCGGTGGAAAACCCGCATTGAGCGTTTACGATTTTTCAGGCGTCCATCCAAGGTTGGTACGTCGGATCGCGAGTAGTTCCGCTCGCCATGGGGAGGTCGCCTGTACAAGCGCGTTTGGAATGATGATCAGCAGAGATGGCAAATTTAGCTGGCAGAAGGCCTTGCCCATAGCGGTTCCGTAGAAGCCGAGTTTATGAGTATCAAGGAACGTACCATGACCGGAAATCATAGAAGTAGATTTTGCGTAGCTGTATCCGTAGCTGGAGTGCTTGTATGTCAAGCCACTGCCGGTGTCGTGGGGCACGCTGGATTGCCACGCTCCGCCAGCGGCGTGGCGATGAGTTGCGATCATCCGTTCAAAACGATCGCGGTTGTCCGCGCCAAGAGTGCTACAACCGTCTTTCAGTCCACACCCAAGGGGATCGCTTGGCAGGTGAAACTCCCGCCAATGCAGAGCGATTTCGACCAGTACTGGATGGCCCCGGACGGCGATGGGGCGGTCGTGGCGGTCTCGATGAGCGATGGCGGCAAGGCCTACCTCGTTTCACCCAGTCACAAGCCCGTTGAAGTAGCGGGAGTGTTGAGCGCGGTTGATTTTCAGCCTGGGCTGGTACTCGTTGCCACGGAGGGAGATGCCCCGGGCATTCGCATCCGGGTTTTCAACCGAACAGACGGGGCGGTTGTCGGGGACAGCGTTGTCAAGGATGTTCCGGGCGACGGTTTCGGGCGCTTCCTGTTTCGGCTGACAGGTGACGGGAGGGCGTACTACTACCTGGGTTTGAATGAGACGGGCGGTGAGGTGCCGGTAGTCCGCAACGTTGCGGACGGGACACGCTACCCACTGGGCTTCGTTGTGCCCGGTCAGGTCGAGGACATGGTGCTGCAGTCCCTCGACAGCGGAGTGCTGGCCGTGTCAGGGAATGCGTACGTCGTGAAAAACAACCGGGTGTCTAAAGTGCTAGTCAACAGCGCCGTCGGTTGGATAGACCAGGTAATGGAGCCCAACGGTAGCGCCATCCATGCGGTGAAGGGACAGCGGGGATGGGGTGTGGTGAATCCGGAGACCGGGGTCTGGCTGATGTCGGCGCCGGGTGGCGGTCACTTGTACGTCGGGGAAGCTGGCGTGGCGATGATCGACAATTCCAGTCGATCGGCTGGAATGACGAGCTACCAGTTTTCCGGTATGAAGCCCGCGAAAACGTGGCCTCATCGCCAGATATCCGGTGCTGCGCCCGAAATTGCCTGCGTGAACGTGTTCGGCGCCATGACGTACGAGAAGGGCAAATTCATTTGGAACCGGTCCTTCTGAACTGATAGGCCTGCCTCAGACGGAAAAATGCCCGCAAATCTGCGGGCATTTTCTTTGCATTTCAGGCATTGGTTCTTCAGGTGGACAGCAACCTTCAGCCCGCCAGCAACACCCGGTTCATCCGCTGCACGAACGCGGCCGGATCGGGCAACGGCGCGCCAGCGGAAATCTCGGCCTGCTCCAGCAAAAGGGTCGCCAGATCGGCGGCCTTGGCATCATCGCTTTCGGCCTCGACGCGCTTGAGCAGCTCGTGCTGCGGGTTGATCTCCAGGGTCGGCTTGCTCTCGGGCATCTGCTGGCCGGCTTCGCGCAGCATGCGGGCGAAGTGCGGGGCCATGTCGAAATCGGCCAGCGCCAGGCAGGACGGCGAGTCGGTCAGTCGCGCCGATACCCGGACATCGCTGACCCGATCACCGAGCAGGGTTTTCAGCCGGGCGACCAGCGGTTCAGCGGACTTGGCCGCCTCTTCCTGTTTCGCCTTGTCCGCCTCGTCCAGCGGCAGCTCGCCCTTGGCGACGTTCTGCAGCTTCCTGTCGTCGTACTCGGTCAGCGAGCCGAGCATCCACTCGTCGATGCGGTCGGACATCAGCAGCACTTCGATGTCCTTGGCTTTGAACGCTTCCAGTTGCGGGCTGCCGAACGCGGCGGCGTGGCTCTCCGCGGTGATGTACCAGATGGTGTCCTGGCCGGTCGCCATGCGACCGATGTAGTCGTCCAGCGACACGACCTGCTTGCCGGCCTCGCCCTTGGTGGACGCAAAACGCAGGAGCTTGGCGATGCGCTCGCGGTTGGCGTGGTCCTCGCCGATGCCTTCCTTGAGCGTGTTGCCAAAGGCCTTGTAGAAGGTGGCGAATTTCTCAGGCTCGTCGCGGGCCAGCGTCTCGATCAGGTCGAGCACGCGCTTCACGCAGGCCGACTTGATCCGGTCCAGCTGGCGGTTCTGCTGCAGCAGCTCGCGGCTGACGTTGAGCGGCAGGTCGTCGGCGTCGATCACGCCGCGCACGAAGCGCAGGTAGTTGGGCAGCAGCTCCTCGGCGGCGTCCATGACGAACACGCGCTTGATGTACAGCTTCAGGCCCTTGCGCTCGTCGCGTCCGCCCATCATCAGGTCGAACGGCGGCTGCGAGGGCAGGTAGAGCAGGGTGGTGAAGCTCTGGCTGCCCTCCACGCGGTTGTGGGTCCAGGCCAGCGCATCGTTGAAGTCGTGGCCGAGCGACTTGTAGAAGCTCTGGTAGTCCTCGTCGCTGATGTCGCTGCGGGGCTTGGTCCACAGCGCCGAGGCGGCATTGATGGTCTCCCACTGCGGCGCGGCGCTGTCGTCCTTGCTCGGCTCTCCGGATTCGTCATCCGCCGCCTCGTTGCCGGGCTTCTGCATGCGGATCGGGAAGGCGACGTGGTCCGAATAGCGGCTGATCAGCGAGCGCAGCTTCCAGTCGGCAAGGAATTCGTCCTCATCGGCTTTCAGGTGCAGCGTTACCGTGGTGCCGCGCTCGGGCAGCTCGACGGTGTCCAGGGTGTACTCGCCCTTGCCATCGCTTTCCCACTTCACGCCCTCGTTGGCGGGCGCGTCGGCGCGGCGGCTGAGGACGGTCACCTTGTCGGCGACCACGTAGGCGGAATAGAAGCCCACGCCGAACTGGCCGATCAGGCGCGCATCGGCCTTCTGCTCGTTGCCCATGGCCTCCAGGAACCGGCGCGTGCCGGAGCTGGCGATGGTGCCGATGTTGGCGACCACCTCGTCGCGGCTCATGCCGATGCCGTTGTCGGCGATGCTGATCGTGCGCGCGTCCTTGTCCCAGCTGATGTCGATGTGCAGCTCGCCCTCGCCGGCATTCAGCGCGGGATTGGCGATCGCCTCGAAGCGCAGCTTGTCGCAGGCGTCGGAGGCGTTGGAGATCAGCTCGCGCAGGAAGATCTCCTTGTGCGAGTAGAGCGAGTGCGTGACCAGGTGCAGGACCTGGGCGACCTCGGCTTCGAATTTGCGTGTTTCTGTCGTTGTGCTCATGCGTGGCTGTCCCTTGGCGCAAAACGGTTGACTGCCCTTCAGCTGGGGCGTCCGGGTGGCGAAATCAAGTCTGATGCGGGCCGGGACGCCAATAGCAGCGCGCTCATCCCTCGCAAGCTCGCGCGTCTGCGGCGTGCGCGATGGCGAGTTCAGTCCGCGCTGGTCCCGAAGATCTTGTCACCGGCATCGCCGAGGCCCGGCAGGATGTAGCCTCGCTCGTTGAGACGGTCGTCGATCGACGCGGTGTAGATCTCCAGGTCCGGGTGCGCGGCTTCGGCTGCCCGCAGGCCCTCCGGCGCGGCGACGAGGAACAATCCCTTGATTCGAGTCGCCCCGGCGGCCTTGAGCATGTCGACCGTCGCGATCAATGTGCCGCCGGTGGCCAGCATGGGGTCCAGAATCAAGGCGGTGCGGTCGTGCATGTTGCCGACCAGCTTCTCGTAGTAGGCCACAGCGCCGAGCGTCTCTTCGTCGCGCGCCATGCCGACCACGCTCACCTTGGCGGCGGGGATCAATTCCAGCACGCCCGGCAGCATGCCGATGCCGGCGCGCAGGATCGGCACCAGGGTGATCTTGCGACCCTTGATCCGCCGAACCGTAAGCGATGTTCCGGCCCAGCCCTGGATCTCGACCGCCTCGGTCTCCAGGTCTGCCGTCGCCTCGTAGGTCAGCAGCGTCGCCACTTCGGACGACAGCTCGCGGAAGGATTTGGTGCTGTTGTCGGCGCGGCGCATCAGCCCGAGCTTGTGCTGCACCAGCGGATGGCGGACTTCGACAATCTTCATAGGCGGACCGGTCTCGGAATTGGGGCAAGTGTGGCCCAAACTACGGCGGGCGATCCATGGCGCGCCGCCTGGCGCCCATAAAAAAACACCCGGGAGCGCCGGGTGTTTGATCGTTTCCAAAGCGACCCTGGTCGGGCGCTTGAGAAACGCGCGCTACCTGACCTTTTTGTAGACGGTCATTCCCAGCAGGAACAGCACGACCGCGATCACGATCGCCGCGATGAACAGGAACTTGGCGATGCCCATTGCGGCACCGGCCATTCCGCCGAAGCCGAGCACGCCTGCGATGAGGCCGATGACGGCAAAAATGATGGCCCATTTGATCATTAGCTTGGTCTCCTGTCGTTGAGCGAATCCGGTGGTCAGGCCGAAGTGGCCGGCACCGCCGCGTCTGGAACCCACGCTACCGATGCAGATGTGCGATGCGGGTGAACAGGCGCTCGCCCGCGTCCTGCCCGGCGTCGCACAAGGCGCGCTTGGCGGCCGTTGGAAGGCGCTTGATGGCGTACTCCGCGCGGCTAGCGCTGCCGCGGTCGGGACAGGCAAACTGGGCAAGCAGCCGGATGGGCGGGTTGGCGCGCGTGTACCGGGCACCCTTGCCGGCAAGGTGCTGGCCGAACCGGCGCGGGATATCCGTGGTGATCCCGGTGTAAACCGCGCCGTTGCGGCACTCCAGCAGGTAGACGAACCAGGCCATCGCGGCAGTCTATCCGTCGCGGTGGCAGAACAGGTTCATCCGCCGTTGCAGTCATGGCACCCGCGCGCCCCTAGACTGATCGTTCATAAGCCCTGCGGTCCCACACATGCCCTCGCCCCGGCGAATTTCCGCGATCCTCCTTGCGCTGCTGCTTTCGGCCTGCCATCAACCGCCGGCCGCGGATGTTGGCGTCGGCGAAGTGATCCAGACGCGGGGTGACTCGCGCGGCGGCGCCGTGTCGGACGCGGAGGTGGTCGCCGCCGATCCCTACGCCGCGGCCACTGATCGGTCCGCGATCGACTGGCGACCGCTCGCCCTGGAAGCCGGCCAAGCGTGGCTCAGCTGCGATCACGACTACGCCAACGGCGAGGGCACCGCGCTGCGATCGCCCGACTACACGCAGATCCGCGCCGCGCTGGAACCCTGCGGCGCGGGCGGGCTGCTGCGCCTTCGCTACCAGGGCAAGATCTCGGACGAGTTCACCGCGCTCATCGAGCGCACGGTGGAGGTCGCCGACACGCTGGGCATCCACAAGCGGATTCTCGACATCGACTCCACCGGCGGCCAGATCGAGGAGGCGATCCGCTCGGGCGACATGATCGGCGCGTCCCGGTGGACGATCTGGGTGCGCGAAGGCGCGGTTTGCCACAGTTCGTGTGTGCTCGTCCTTGCGGCAGGCGACATGCGCATGATCGCCGGCAAGGTCGGCATCCACCGCATGATCCGGATCAGCTCGAAGGCCACCTCGCGCGCCGAGCTGCAGGAGGAACTGCAGGCCGTCCACGCCGACGTGCGCGAGTACCTGCAGCGCAACGGCGTGGCGTTCGCCATCGCCGACCTGATGATGACCGTGCCCAACCGCAGCCTGAGACTGCTGACCGCGCAAGAGATGGACCTGTACGGGCTGGAAGGCCGCAACGCGGCGGAGGACGACCTTCAGCGCATCGAGCTGACCCGCCGGTGCGGCGCGGATTTCGTCCAGCGCAAGGACGCCTTTTTCCGCGCCTTCGACCGCGAATGCCAGGCGGCCGGGGATCAGGTGGGGAGCATGGGCGAGTGCGGCTTGAAGCTGCGCGAGCGCTTCGGCTTTCCTGACGCCCAGTGTCCCGTGCAGAGCCCGCTGTCGGAGTTTGATTCGGCGGTCACCGTGCCGCTGGAGCGGCGCAGCGATACCTCCCACAGCTGACGCCGCGACGGCCGGCCGGGCCCGAATTGCCCACGCGCCCTTAATGCCGTGGCGCGCATGGTGTTCCAGCAAGGCGCCGTCGGCGCTGCGTTGACCAGAAGGAGGCCTGCCGTGAGTGGAAACAACGTCGCAGATGATCTGAAATCGATGGCCCAGGATGTGGCCGACCTGGGCGCCGGATACGTCCGCATGGGGCGGCGCTGGCTGGAGATGCAGCGCAGGCAGGTGTCGGGCGCCTACGACGGCATGGCCAGCCGCGAAGTGCCGCCGCAGCCGGGCGAGGGACGTAGCCATCGCCGCGCCGGTCCGCACGGCTCGGCACGCGGGTCGTACAGCGGGGCAGGGGCAGGACCGGACACTTATCTGGACGATGACCTCAGTCCCGGCTACGCGTCGCCCGGACGCACCCAGCCCCCGTTTGGGGACATCACCGGTGGTAGCGACTCCGATTACCTGCCGCCGGGCAGCGCGTCCTATGGGCGCGCGAGCTATCGCGGCGTCGGACCGAAAAACTACACGCGCTCCGACCAGCGCATCACCGAAGACGTGTGCGAACGGCTCACCCGATGCGAGCATGTGGATCCCAGCGATGTCTCGGTCAATGTGTCCGGCGGGGTGGTTTCGCTGACCGGCACCGTCCGCGAGCGCTGGATGAAGCACCGGATCGAGGACCTTGCAGCCGCCTGCGACGGTGTCCGAAGCGTGGAAAACAGGGTTCAGGTACCGACGGCGGATCGGCCTTCCGAGGGTGTCTCGGCGGGAGATTCCACGTTGCCGGAAACGGACCTCTAGCGCCTGGCTGCAGCGGCTGGCGGGGTCGAGGTTGACCCCGCCCGCTTAGACGGCGGCAGGCAGCACCCGGACTTCGGCCCCTTCCACGCTGACCACCTGGCCCGCGCGTATCTTGCAGGTCTTGCGCAGCTCGACCTTCCCGTCCACGGCGACCGCGCCGCTGGCAACGATCTGCTTGCCGATGCCGCCGCTGTCGCACAGTCCGACCAGCTTCAGCAGCTGGTTCAGTTCCACGTACTCGTGGCCGTCATCGAGTTCGAATTCCAGTGATTCCATCGGGCGGTCGCTGCGGAAGGGTGGGTCAGGGTCGCAGCGGCTTGATTGGGACGCAAGCCGGGATGACCCGTGAAGCGCGGATGCAGCGCTGCAACCTGCGATCATGGCGCAATGACCAGCCACGACCCCCAGCACGCCTTCGCCAGCCTCGATCTGTCCGCCCAGCTTTTGCAGGGTGTGGACGCACTGGGCTATACCCAGCTCACTCCGGTACAGGCGCAGGCCCTGCCGGCAATCCTGGAGGGACGCGACGTCATCGCCCAGGCGCCGACCGGCAGCGGCAAGACCGCGGCGTTCGGACTCGGTGTCCTCAGCCGGGTGGATGCGACCCGGATCCAGACCCAGGCACTGGTGCTTTGTCCGACCCGTGAGCTCGCCGACCAGGTCGGACGGCAGCTGCGGAAGCTGGCGCTGGGTATTCCCAACCTGAAGCTGTCGGTGCTGTGCGGCGGCATGCCGCTGGCGCCTCAGCTGGCGTCGCTGGCCACCCACGATCCCCAGGTGGTGGTCGGCACGCCGGGGCGGATCCAGGAGCTGCTGCGCAAGAAGGCGCTGCATCTTCGCGGCGTGCATACGCTGGTGCTGGATGAGGCGGACCGCATGCTCGACATGGGCTTCGAGGACCAGATCCGCGAGATCGTCGGCAAGCTGCCCGCAGATCGGCAGGGCCTGATGTTCTCGGCGACGTTCCCGGACGCGATCCGCACCCTGGCCGGCGCGATGCTGCGCACGCCGCTGCAGGTCACTGTGGAATCGTCGGAAAGCCCGACCCGCATCCGCCAGCTGTTCTACGAAGTGGAGCCGGGCCGCAAGACGCCGCTGCTGGCGGCGCTGCTGCTGCAGTTCCGCCCGGAGTCGTGTGTGGTGTTCTGCAACATGCGCCGTGACACCGAGGAGGTCGTGGCTTCGCTTGCCCACTACGGATTCACGGCGCTGGCGCTGCACGGCGACATGGAGCAGCGCGATCGTGACGAGATCCTGCTGCGCTTTGCCAACCGCAGTTGCAGCGTGCTGGTCGCCAGTGACGTCGCCGCGCGCGGGCTGGATGTCGAGGACCTGGCCGCGGTGGTCAACTATGAGCTGCCGACGGACGCCGACACCTACGTGCACCGGATCGGGCGCACCGGTCGCGCCGGCCGGGAAGGGCTGGCGCTGAGCCTTTGTGCTCCCGCGGAAGTGTCGCGCGCCGACATGATCGCCCTGCATACCGGCACGCCGCTGGAGTGGGTGCGCGCAACACCGCTTGCCGGGAAGGCCGCCGGTGTGGTGCCGGCGGCGATGGTCACCTTGCGCATCGACGGCGGCAAGACCGACAAGCTGCGACCGGGCGACATCGTCGGCGCGCTGACCGGAGATGCGGGCCTGCCGTCGTCGGCGATCGGCAAGATCGACGTGTTCGCCAGGCGCTCCTATGTCGCCGTCGCCCGCGGCAAGGCCGACGCGGCGCTGGCCCGCCTGCGCGAAGGCAGGATCAAGAACCGGCGCTTCCGCATCCAGCGGATCTGACCCCGGGGCTAGTCGACGACGATCTTCGACTCGGCGGTGGCAAGCATCTCCGGATGCCCGCCGCGACGCGGCTTGCCCAGCAGCGGGTAGATGAACACCGCGATCAGGATGATCGCCACCCCGAGGTAGAACTGCAGGCTCAGCTCGTGCTGCTCGCCCAGCAGGAGGATGGCCAGTGCGATGGCGTAGACCGGTTCCAGGTTGACCGCCAGTTGCGCCGAGAACGCACTCATGTGGCGCAGCGCCGCCAGTGACAGCGCGAACGGCAACAGCGTGCAGCCCAACGCCAGCACGAGCAGCCAGCCGATGTCGCGCGCGCTGGGCAGCGTGAGCAGGTTGGTATCGCCCAGCACCGGCAGGACATACGGCAGCACCGGTGCCAGCAGCGTCAGCGCCAGGGTGCCCGCGCCCAGTTCCAGCGCGGTCACGGTCAGCGGATCGGCATGCTCGACCAGGCGCTTGTTAAGCGAACCGAACAGCGCCACCAGCAACGCCGACACCGCGCCGACGACAATGCCGATGCGCATGCCGTCAGGCACACCGCCGACCACCAAGGCCACTCCGGGCAGGACGGCCACGCCGAGCATGAAGTCGCGCCGCGAGAACCGGCTGCGCGCCAGCCACGGCTCGACCAGCGCAGTGAAGACGGTGGCCAGCGCAATGCACGTCGCGCCGATGGAGGCGTTGGACAGCTTGATCGCGGCGTAGAAGGTCAGCCAGTGCAGTGATACCAACACCCCGATGCCGGCGTAGGCCCACAGCAGCCGGCGGGGCATCGCGCGCAGTCCGCGCCACACCCGCGGCACCAGCGCCAGCGCTGCCGTCACCATCAGCATCCGCCACCACACCAGAGGCAGCGCGGCGAGCGTGATCACCTTGCCGAGGATGGCCGTGAAGCCCCACAACAGGACGCAGAAGTGGATCTGCAGGAAGGCTTTGTTGGTCGGGGTCATCGCATCGGGCCGCAGTCAGCGGCACATTGTGCGCAATGCAGCCAACCGTGGCGAGCGCGCCGGGGCTAGTGAACCGCTGCGCGGGTCTCGCCCTCGGGCTCGTCGAGCGACAGCCAGGGGTCGTAACTGCCAAACCACCACATGTGGCCTTCAATATCCAGGCAGCCGTAGCCGCGTCCGCCGTAGTCCTGGTTGGCGATGTCGCGGATGATTTCCGCGCCGGCGGCGATCGCGCGCGCGTAATGCGCGTCCGGATCGCGCACCACGACGCAACTGGTCTGGGTCTCGCGTCCGCCGATCTGGTCGGGCTGGACCATGCGCAGCCGCCAGCGATCGACCGGGTCGTTGGCGGCGAACTCGTCGCGCGCCGAAGCCAGCATCACCATGCCGCCCTCAAGAACCAGCTGCGCGTGGTGGACGTAGCGCTCGTCGGCGTGGACGGACAGGCGCCTGAATCCGAACGCTTCACACAACCAGTCGATCGCGACGTGGGCGTTGCGGTACTGCAGGCACGGGATGATCGTGCTGTTGGCCATGGGAATTACTCCCGGACGTCGGACTCGTCGGTTTCGAACTCGGCAAGCACGTCCAGCTTGAATGCAAGGGCTTCGACCGTCTCGCGTACGCGCTCCGCGGCCGCGTCGTCGGGCGCGTCCACCTCGATCACCTGCATTCCCGGGCCGCTGTCCTCGGACAGGCCGGCGGAGCTGGAGTCAGGATCGTCCATGTGCGGCATGAGGTCCTGGATCTCCTCCACGTGCTCGATCTCGGGGAGGCTGGCTAGCAGGTCGCGGATGGCACGGCTGGCATCGTCGCCGCCGGTGATCCTGATGCGTATCAGTGGCATGGGAAGCGCCTTGTGGGGAAGGTCGCTCAAGGCTAGGGAGCGCACGCGCAAAAGCACGTGACGGGCCCGCGGCAGATGGGGACGGCGTTCATCCGCGGCTGCGATCCAGGCTGCGCGGTGTGGCGTTCAGCCTTCCGGCATCTCGCGCACCGGCAGCGGCACGTTGCACAGGTCGATGTGGCCGGCGCTGGATTTGTACCAGTCGTCGCGCCGGTTGCGTCGGGCCTCGGTGACGGCCGCGAACGTGGCGCTGTCGGTCCGCAGCAACTGCAGGCGCTCGCGTTGGTCGGCCGGCAGCTCGCTCGCCAGGCGGATGGTCGCGATGGGGGTGCGTCGGGCCGGGTTGTCGTAGACGCCCATCGGTTCCGGCCCGCGCGGGGTGGCAGACAGGAACTCCATGCCGCGCACGACGCGGCCGACCAGGGTGATGTTGCGATCCAGCTGGCGCGGCGATTGGCCGATGACCACGTAAAGCTCTGCACCATTGCTGGAATCGGCCGCCATGTCACGGCCGGCACCGAGCGCCCCGTAACAATGCGTCATCCAGGCGCTACCACCCGCCGGATCCTGCGCGGCAGGGAAACCGTCGACAAAGCCGACCTGCGGCGCCCAGCCATCGGAATCGGCGAGGGCGGTGAATGCAAGCCCCGCCGCGGGGCGCTCAAACTCCGCCGGCAGGTGGGTCCGTGCACCGCCCAGCGAGCGGGCGCCGAGCTCGCCGGCATCCGGATCGCCGAACTGCACCACGAAGTTGTCCTGGGCACGGTAGATGCTCAGGTCGTCCCAGAAGTGTTCACGGGCGAGGGTGCGGATATTGGCCACGTGCTCGGGCGCGAAGCCGGGCGCCAGTTCGATGACCACGCGTCCGCCGGCCACGTCCATATACAGGATGTTGCCGGGATCGGGCGTGCGCCAGTCCGCGTCCGGTGAAGCGGCGAGGATCTCGCTGACCGACGGGGCCTTGATTGGAGCATCGGAGACGGCTGGCGTTTGCGCCTGGGCTGCGTGTGCCGTTGGCAAGCCGATGCAGGCGCCCACCAGGACGGATGAGAGCAGGGCCGACGACAACACGGTAGACGTCAGCAGGGCGGACAACGGCAGGCGTGGGCTTGGCAAGGGCGGCTCCTTTTTGGGCAAGCATACGGCAGTCGCCCGATTCTGACGGAATCCGCACGCGCCAGCCAATGCGGCCTGTGCGGCCAATGCCCGGGCGCGCCGCGCGCGCCCACCAATCAGTCGCGCAACGCGCTACGTAAACTCAGTCGGCGTATTTGGCGATGAAGTCACGCAGCTGCGGATAGACCTGTCCGCGCCAGCGGCGGCCGCTGAAGATGCCGTAGTGGCCGGCGCCCTCGATGGTGCTGTGCAGGTGGTCGGCCTCGGCGATGCCGGTGCACAGCTCGTGCGCCGCGCGGGTCTGGCCCTGGCCGGAAATATCATCCAGTTCGCCCTCGATCGTCATCAGCGCCGTGCCGGTGATCGCCGCCGGGTCCACGCGCTCACCGGCGACGTCCCACAGGCCGCGCGGCAACAGGTGGTCCTGGAACACGGTCTGGATGGTGTCCAGGTAGTAAGCCGCCGGCATGTCGAGCACCGCGTTGTAGTCGTCATAGAACTTGCGGTGCGACTGGGCGTCGTCCAGGTCGCCGTTGAGGACGTCCTGGTAGAACTTCATGTGCGACTGAGCGTGGCGCTCGGGATTCATCGCCATGAAGCCGGTGTGCTGGAGGAAGCCCGGATAGACGCGACGCCCGCGGCCCGGATAGTTGTGCGGGACTTCGTGGATCAGGTTCTCGCTGAACCACGACAGCGGCTTGTGCGTGGCCAGCTCGTTGACCTGGGTGGGGCTCTCGCGGGGGTCGATCGGCCCGCCCATCATCACCATCGAGCGCGGGGTCTGCTCGCCGCGCGAGGCCATCAGCGAAACCGCCGCAAGTACCGGCACCGTGGGCTGGCACACGCTCACCACGTGCAGGTTGTCGGCGCCGATGAAGCGGATGAATTCCTGGATGTAGGCGATGTAGTCGTCCAGGGTGAACTCACCCTCGCTGACCGGGATCATGCGTGCATCGGTCCAGTCGGTGATGTAGACCTTGTGGTCGCGCAGCATCGTGCGCACGGTGTCGCGCAGCAGCGTGCTGTGGTGACCCGACAGCGGGGCGACCACGAGGACGGGCGGCTGGCCGCGCATCTCGGTGAGGTTGCCGGCATCGTCGGTGTAGCGCTTGAAGCGCAGCAACCGGCAGAACGGCTTGTGCACCATCTCGCGCTCGATCACCGGATGCTCGACACCGTCGAACTCGATGGAGTGGATGCCGAACTCGGGTTTCTCGTAGTCCTTGCCGATGCGGTACATCAGCTCGCAGGCGGCTGCGAACTGGTCGGCGCCGGGAAGCTTGCCCAGCCACGTGTTGGAGCCGCCAAAAATCTTCGCGCACGCATCGGCCCAATAGGTCATCGGTGCCATCCACGCGCGGTTGAACTCGTGCATCTGGTAAAGCAGCATGTAAAGCCTTGGCAGAAAATTGGTGCGTTGCAGCGTAACGGAAACGAAGCGCTGGTACGTGAATCAGCGTCGCGGTTATCCTCAGTCGACCGCCTCCAGCGCCGCCAGGCCGGCCCGCATCGCGGGCCCCAGCCACAGGTGTGAACCCAGCGGATGCAGGCCGATGCGGGCGAACCGCTCGCGATAGAACTTCTCCGGGCGCGCCTGGAATCCCACCGTATCGCCGTCGATGCCGTCGCTGCGGGTGAAGGTCTCCAGGAACGCAACGCCCGCACAGAGGTCCGCCAGCGCCGGCAGCCCGCGATCCAGCTCGCGCGTGGGCAGGTAGTGCAGCACGTCGCTGCAGACCAGCAGGTCCACCGGGCCACACGGTCGCAGGTACTCGAAATCGCCGAAACGGGCCAGGTGCAGGTTGCGGCGCGCACCGAAGCGGCCGACCGCGTACTCGCTGCTGTCAAAACCCAGGTAGTCCAGTTTCGGTCGCAGCTTCAACAACGGCGCGCGCCACGCTCCTTCCCCGCACCCGATGTCGAGCACGCTGCGGATCGGTCGCTCAAGGTGGTACTCCGCGGTGGCGACGGCGAGGGCGACCTTGCGCGCGAGCCTCGCCGGGCCGCCGATCGCCGCGCCACGGGTTGCCGGGTCGCGGTACCACTGGTCGAAATAGGCCTGGTCGTAGTGTTTGCTCATCGGACTCGCTGCATCGGGGTCGGGGCGCACGCGCGCTGCGCGGCGTGCCATCCTAGCGCGCGAACCCGTCAGACAAGGACCGCCCGTCGCATGAACGCCTATCTCTGGACCAAGACCTTCCATCTCGTTTTCGTGATTGCCTGGATGGCGGCGGTGTTCTACCTGCCGCGCATCCTGGTCAATCTGGCCGAGGCCGGCGAGGAGCCCGCAGTGCGGGCGCGGCTGGGGCTGATGGGCCAGCGCCTGTACCGCTTCGGCCACGCCATGTTCGGGCTGTCGCTGGTTCTGGGCATCGTGCTTTGGCTGGGCTACCGGTTCCTGCCGGACTTCCCGACCATGGTGGTGTCGGGAAGCGGCTGGTTGCACGCCAAGCTGCTGCTGGTGGCGATGCTGCTCGCCTATTACATCTTCAGCGGGCGCTGGCTGAAAGGCATGCTGGCCGGGCGACCGTTGCCCTCGTCCAGGGCGCTGCGCTGGTTCAACGAGATACCCGTGCTGGTCCTGGTGGCGATCGTCTGGCTGGTGCTGGCAAAACCCTTCTAGGAACGCTCAGCCGCCGGCGCGGGACTTGAACCGTTCCTGCGCCGGCAGTTCCACCGGCACGCCGTCTGCATTGCAGGCACCGGCTGCGCAGACCGCGGCGCGCAGGTAGGGCGTGGACTGCAGCATGAAGTGGAAGATCGCGTTCTGCTCCACGCTGCCGCGCACCGCGCTGCTGCCCGGTCCGCGCGCCCAGATGCCGACATCGTCGCCGCCGTGTGACTCGGACGTGGCCGGGACCAGCGCTTCCTGCATGTAGTCCGGTGACGTCGTGTCCACCGAGGCCAGGTCGGGGCGGCCGGTGGCAGCCCGGTAGTTCTTTGCCGCGTGCGGGAAGGTTTTCGGTCCGGCCGGCTGGGCATCGCTGGCGCCGGTGTAGCCCGGGCCATTGGAGTAGCTCAGGGTGGTGTAGGGCATGCCGCGGGCGTCAAGGGTCAGCACGCGCTCGCCATCCTTGGGCTCGTGCACCTTGTCGAGGATCGGGTTGCCGCGCGCCGGGTAGCCGACAAAGCTGAGGGTGTGGGCATGGTCGGCGGTCACCAGGATCAGGGTGTCCTCGGCGGAGGTGAGCGTGTTGGCGACCTCGACCGCTTCGGCCATCGCGATGGTGTCAGTGAGCGCGCGGTAGGCGTTGCCCTGGTGATGGGCGTGGTCGATGCGGCCGCCTTCGACCAGCAGCACGAAGCCGTTGGGGTTGCGCGACAGGCGGGCGATCGCCGCCGCGGTCATCTCCGCCAGGCTGGGTTCGCCTGCGGCATCGCCCGCGCGGTCGTGTTCGTATTGCATGTGGCTGGGTTCAAACAGGCCCAGCAGCGGCTGGTCGATCGGCGCGGCGGCAAACTGCTCGGCATTCCAGACATAGCTGCCCGAGGGGTGGCGCTGCTTCCAGCTTGCGATCAGGTCGCGTCCATCGGCGCGGCGGCCGGATTGCTGCGGGTACTCGGGATCGGTCTGGGTGGCCGGCATGAAGTTGGTCCGGCCGCCGCCCATCAGCACGTCCGGGCCGTGCCCGTAGGGCGTCTCGATCAACTGGCGCGCGATGTCCACGCAGCCGGCGGCCAGCGCCTCGGCCGGCATCGCTGCATCCGACTCCCAGCCACGATCGGCCGAGTGGGTGAAGGTGGCGGCCGGGGTGGCGTGGGTGACCCGCGTGGTGGTGACCACGCCGGTCGCCATGCCGCTGCCCGCGGCGAGTTGCCACAGGGTGATCATCGGCGCTGCGAGCGCGCCCTTGCAGTCGCCCAGCTGTGGCGACTGGCCGATGCTGATCACGCCGGCGCGGGTCTTAACGCCGGTCGCCATGGCGCTCATCGTGCCTGCGGAATCGGGGGTCTGCAGGTCGGTGTTGTAGGTCTTGCTCAGCGCGGTGGCCGGGAAATGTTCCCAGCTCAGGCGATTGTCCTCGCCCGCGCCACCCTTGCGCTGGCCGTCCAGGATGCGCGCGGCCGCGACCGTCGGCAGGCTCATGCCGTCGCCCACGAACAGGATCACGTTCTTCGCCTGTCCGCGCATCGCGCCGCGCTGGGCCGCCTGCGCGGCGCCATCGCGGAACCACCACGGCGCGCTTTCGTCCTGCGGCCGCTGGATCCGTGGCACGTCCACATTCACGGCCTCGGTGACGACCGGCGCCGTTGCCGGCGCGATGGATGGCGACGTGGTCGCGCACGCGGCCACCAGCAGGGCAGGGGCGAGGACGAGGCAGGCGGTTCGCAGCGGGGCGTGGTTGTGCATGGAGGGGTCACGGGCAGTTGCAGAACGCACCATTATGGCCCGCAACTGTTGCGCCGGCTGTGCCGGTTCGTCTTGCTGGTGTGTTCGCAGGCAGCGCTTCGCTCGGCTATCGTGCATTTCGACCCTTGATTGGCAATGCGATGACGATGGTTTCCTGGTGGCTGTCGATTCCCTTCTGGAAGCGCGTGCTCGCGGGCTTTGTGTTTGGCGCACTGGCCGGCTGGCTGTTCGGTCCGGCCGCAGAACCCTGGTTCGGCCCGCTGGGCACGGTGTACGTGACCCTGATCCGGATGATCGCGGTGCCGCTGGTGCTGTTCGCTGTGATCAACGCGGTGGCGTCCCTGCACGGGCAGAAATCCGTTGCCGCGCTGGGCGGGCGCACGTTCGCCTGGTTTGCCGCGACCGCGGCGCTGGCTGTCTGCGTGGGGCTGGGCGTCGGCTGGGTGCTGCAGCCGGGCGCGGGCGTGACCGGGCTGACCGTCGCCGCCGATTACGAGGTGCGGGTCGTGCCGTCGGTGGTCGAGGTGCTGCTGGACGTGGTCCCGGGCAACCCGTTTGCCGCGCTGGCGGAGGGCAAGATCCTCCAGGTGATCGTGTTTGCCGGCTTGGTGGGGTTCGCGCTGGTGAAGCTGGGCGAGCGCACCACCGGACTGCGCAAACTGGCCGGCGAGGCCAGCGAGACGATGATCCAGATCACCCGCTTCGTACTGGAGATGACGCCGCTGGGAACGTTCGGCCTGATCGCCGCGCTGGTGGGCGCCTACGGCTTCGAGAAGTTGCTGCCGCTGGGCATGTTCGTTTTCGCGCTGTATCTGGCCTGCGCGCTGCATATCGTGTTCGTCTACGGCAGCCTGCTCCTAAGTCACGGGCTCAATCCGCTGCGCTTCTTCCGTGGCGCCGCGCCGGCGATGCAGGTGGCGTTCGCGAGTTCATCGAGCTTCGCCTCGATGCCCGCGGCGATGCGCGCGGTGACCCACAACCTGGGCGTGGACAAGGATTACACCGCTTTCGCGGTGCCGCTGGGGGCGAGCATCAAGATGGACGGCTGCGGGGCGATCTACCCGGCCCTGACCAGCCTGTTCGTGGCCCAGTACTTCGATCTGCAGCTGGAGCCCACGCAGTACCTGGTGATCATGCTGGCCTCGGTGCTGGGCAGCTTCGGCACCGCGGGCGTGCCGGGCACCGCGATCGTGATGGTCACCCTGGTGCTGTCGGCCGCGGGCCTGCCGCTGGAAGGCATCGGCTACCTGGTGGCGATCGACCGCGTGCTGGACATGGCGCGCACGACAACCAACGTCACCGGGCAAATGCTGGTGCCGGTGCTGGTGGCGCGTGAGACCGGCATGCTCGACATGGAGATCTACAACCGCGCCTCGACCAATATCGGCATGCTGGAAGGCGATCAGCCCCGCGAGTAGCTCCACGACACCAGCCGGCCGCCCTTGTAGGGCATCACGCCGTGGAAGGGCTGCGGGTTGTCGTCGAAGACCATCGGCAGGAACTCGCGGTCGCCCTCCCACATCGGCACCTCATGCAGGCGGTCCAGCGGCAGCCACTCCAGGCTGCCTTCGTGGTTTTCAGTGAACGCGGTGCCGCTGTAGCGGGTGATCAGGAACACGAAGCCGAGCCAGTCCTCGCCCTGCTTGCCGAACCCCGGCCAGTTGATGGTGCCGCGCAACTGCACCTGCTCGCACTGGATGCCGGCTTCCTCGAATATTTCCCGGCGCATCCCGGCGGCGATGTCCTCGCCGCTTTCAAGCTTGCCGCCCAGGCCGTTGTACTTGCCCAGATGCTGGTCATCCGGGCGCGCGTTGCGGTGGATGAGCAGCACCTCGCGCCCGTCGTGGGAGAGGACGTAGCCCAGGGTGGCGGCAATCGGGGTGTACGGCATCAGCGCGCGACCTGTTGCTTCGCCAATTCCTGCTCGAATGCCTGCTGCGCCTGGGCGGCGTACTCGCGGCAGCTCATCGGGCGGGGCTGCGGGTCGTCGGTGGCTGCAGGTGCCCAGCCCACGCCTTCGGGATGCGGGGCGATCAGCAGGTCGCAGGGCAGATTGGCAACGGTCGCGAAGCCTTGCCGGTACGCCTCCAGGATGCGCGGGAAGCGTGGGTTGTCGAACAACCGGTAGCCCGGTGCGCTGAGGCTGTCGGCGTAGGCGATCTGCAAGGGCTTGCTGTCGCGGGTGTCGGTCCAGGTCCAGCTCATCGAGCCGGGGGTATGCGCTGGCGTGAAGTGGACGGTGAACGAGGTGCCGCCCAGTTCGACGCTTTCGCGGTCCTGCAGCAGCCGGTCGGCCTGCGCTGGCGGGAAGAGGATCCTGTCGTCGTAGTGGATATCGTCGATGCCGCCGCGCGCCAGCAGCACCGCGGACTCCGCATTGCTGACCAGCGTCGCGCCGGTGGCACGCTTGAGCGCCGCCAGTGGGCCGGCGTGGTCGGCGTGGGCGTGGCTGTGCAGGATCAGTTTGACCGACCCGATCGGGGTGCCGGTGGCCACGATGTTTTCCAGCAGCATGTCCGCCGCCTGGGCGACGCCGCCATCGATCACCACCGCACCCTCGGGCGTCACGACCAGCAGCGCGCTCAGACCCTCGGTGCCGATGTACCAGGTGTGGTCGGCGACACGAAACGGGGTGACCGGCTGCCGCCATGCTTCGCGGGTCTGGTAGCCGGTCGCCTGGGGCAGGACCGGCGCGGCGGCAAATGCAGAGCCGAAGGTCAGCGCGGCGCAGGCGAGCACAAGCGGGCGGAGCAGGTGCATGGTGAAATCTGTTGGCGGCAGGAGTGGGGCAGTGTCGATGACTGAACTGCGCAAGTCCATGCTGTGGCCGCCTGCCGGCGATTGCACCACTGCACGACTGCCGCAAGACCGCGCCAACCCCCCGAACGCAAGCACTGCCAAGCTGCGCATAATTGCCGATCGATCCGATGAGGAGTACCCAATGCCCGCAAACGCGCACGTTTCATTTTGCCTGACCCCAGCCCGGCGCCGACCGGCAGCGGTGGCTATCCGCGGGGCCGCGGCGTGATCGGCAGCCAGCGCGAGCTGACCCTGCGTTTCCTCGCCGAACCGGCTGATGTGAACTACGGTGGCAAGGTGCACGGCGGCGTGGTGATGAAGTGGATCGATCAGGCCGGGTACGCAGCCGCGGTCGGCTGGAGCGGCACCTACAGCGTGACCGTCGCCGTGGGCGGCATCCGCTTCATGGCACCGATCCGGATCAGTGACCTTGTAACGGTGCGCACCAAGCTGGTCCACACCGGCACCAGCAGCATGCATTTCTCGGTGGAGGTCGCCGCCCGGGACCCAATGGGCGGCGAGCCGCGCCTGTGCACTCACTGCGTGATCGTGTTCGTCGCCCTTGATGGGGTAGAGGGAGAGCCGACCGCGGTGCCTGCCTGGGAGCCGGTGAGCGAGGACGATCGCGAGCTGGCCGAGTACGCGCAGCAGGTCATGGCGCTCAGCAAGGGAATCGAGCAGACCGTGGAGCGCTACCGGCAGGCGCACGACGCCCACGACGCCTGAGCGCTCCCACGCGGTTTTCGCAAATTGGCGGACCCGGAAACGAAGCAGCCGCCCGGAGGCGGCTGATTCTGCAAATGCGGGTCGGTTCGGCGTATCGCCCGGCGTATTGCCCGGGGAATCAGCTGCCGGCCAGTCGTCGCGCCTGCATGTACTTGCCGCTCCAGTAGCCCTTTTCCAGGCTGGAGACCATCACGTCCTTGCCGGTGCTCGGCGCATGCACGAAGCGGCCTTCGCCGACGTAGATGCCGACGTGGTCGATCCGGCCCTTGCGCCCGAAGAACACCAGGTCGCCCTCGGCGAGCTCCTTCTTGCTGGCAACGAGTTCGCCGGAGTTGGCCTGCTCGCGCGACACCCGCGGCAGGTCGATGCCCATCGCATTGCGGAACACGTAGCTGACCAGGCCGCTGCAATCAAAGCCCTTGTCGGGCGTGTTGCCGCCCCAGCGGTACGGGGTGCCCAGCAGGGTCAGCGCGCGCTGCAGGATGTTGCGTGCGCTGTGGTCGGGTGGGGTGTAGTCCTCGGCGACGGCGGCGGCCTTGCCTGAAGCCAACATGCCGCTGATGTCGCTGGCCAGGCTCAGGGCCCGGTCCGGCATGCTCATGGCATCCGGCATCATCACCGGCATGTCGGCCATCGAAGGCATGGGCGCCTCCGTGGACTGCGTCGCCAGCGCCGGCAGCGCGGGAAGCGCCAGCAGTGCTGCAAGGAAGAGGGAGAAACCTGCCGGCCGACGTCGGGCGGAGGTGGCTGTGGTGCGCGCTGGGCGGCTTGATAGGAGTGTCGTCACGCGGTCATCACTGAAACAGGACGGGGCGATCATGCACTCCAAACGCTGCCGTGACGTTTAGATTCCGTAAAAGTTTCGTTAAACGGTGTGAAGGGAATGCGAAAACTGCGCATTCAGTTCACTCAATCACCCGCTTGGCGCCGGTGTAGTGGTCACGCCAGTAGGCGCCGTCCAGATGATCCAGGCGGACCGTGCCACCGCTGCTGGGAGCGTGCACGAAACGCCCGTCGCCGACATAGATGCCGACGTGGCTTACCTGCCCGCGGCTGCCGAAAAAGACCAGGTCGCCTGCCGTGAGCTGGCGTGGCTGGATCTTCTGCCCCTGGTAGGCGGCCAGCGCGCTTGACGAGCGCGGCAGCTTCTTGCGCAGCATGTCGTCGTAGACGTAGTTGACCAGGCCGCTGCAGTCAAAGCCCGACTGTGGCGTGTTGCCACCGTAGCGGTAGGGCGTGCCGACCAGGCTGATCGCCCGCATCAACACCGAATTGGAGGCACCCGGATCGACGGGCGCGTTGCTCCCCCAATCGCGACCGGGGGCCGGAGCCGGCGCCTTGGATCGCACCGATTTGCCGCCACCGCCGCAACCCGCCAGCACGCTGGCCAGGACAAGGAGCTGCAGCCAGCGCCAGGGTGCCTGCAGGATCGCTGCTGGCGCGGGGGCGGGGATGCCGGGATAATGCGCGGCTTTCGTCACGGCATGTAGCTTCCCTGCTTTTGTCGTTGGCGGCAACCTGCCTTTCGTCCTGCTTCCCACGAGTACCGCCATGAAAATCGAGAAAGACCGCGTCGTCAGCTTCCATTACTCCGTCGCCGAGCAGGGCAGCGATGTGATCGAAACCTCCGAAGGCCGCGAGCCGCTGGTGATCCTGGTGGGCCACGGCAACATCATCCCGGGCCTGGAAAAAGCGATGGAAGGCCACGAGGCCGGCGACAGGATCACCGCCGATGTGAGTGCCGCCGATGCCTACGGCGACGTCCAGGAAGGCATGATCCAGCGCGTGCCGAAGAAGTACTTCAAGGGCACCCGTCTTGCCCCGGGCATGCAGGTGACCCTGCAGACCAAGTTCGGCCCGCGTCCGGTGACGGTGCAGAAGGTCGGCATGAGCGTGGTCGACGTCGACCTCAACCACCCGATGGCCGGCAAGGACCTGAGCTTCAACATCGAGATCATCGACGTGCGCGAGGCGCAGGCCGAGGAGATCGAGCACGGCCACGTCCACGGCGACGGCGGCCACCAGCACTGAGAACGGGCGGCGGTCATGGATACCTTTGAACTGCACCGCGGCACGACGGCGTTGCTGGTCAGCCTGCCGCACGACGGCAGCGCCATCCCTGACGCCCTGGCCGAACGCATGACCCTCGGCGCGCGCACCGCGCCGGACACCGACTGGCACGTGTCCCGCCTGTACGCGTTCGCCCGCCAACTGGGCGCATCGGTGCTGGTGCCGCGCTACTCGCGCTACGTGGTCGACCTGAACCGTCCCGCCGATGACGTATCGCTGTATCCCGGACAGAACACCACCGGCCTTTGCCCGACCGTGCGGTTCAACGGCGAGCCCGTGTACGTGGAGGGCGAGGCGCCGACCCGGGCGGAGATCACCGAGCGCGTGCGGCGCTACTGGAAGCCCTACCACGACGCCCTGCAGGCAGAGCTCGAGCGGCTCGTGACGGACCACGGCCGGGCGCTGCTGTGGGAAGGCCACTCGATTCGCGGCAGCAATCTGCCCTACCTGTTTCCCGACCGGCTGCCCGACCTCAACCTGGGCACCGCCGATGGCGCCAGCTGTTCGCCGCAGGTCCAACTCGGCCTGGAGGCGGTGCTGGGCGAGCAGCGTGAGTACGACTGGGTCGCCAACGGCCGCTTCAAGGGCGGCTACATCACGCGCCACTACGGCGCTCCGGAGAACGGCGTGAACGCGGTGCAGCTGGAGATCAGCCAGCGCTGCTACATGGACGAGGACTCCACGCGCTACCTGCCCGAGCGCGCCGCGCCCCTGCAGCGCCTGCTCGAGGATCTGCTGGTGAATGCGCTGGCAATGACCGCCCAGCGCTGATTGGCTGGCCTGCCTAGACCTCCAGCGTCGCCAGATCGCCCTTGTCTTCCAGCCAGGCCTTGCGGTCGCCGGCGCGCTTGCGTGCCAGCAGCATGTCCATCAGCGCGTGGGTCTGCGTGCCTTCTTCCACGGTCAGCTGGACCAGCCGGCGGGTGTCGGGATGGATGGTCGACTCGCGCAGCTGCGAGGGGTTCATCTCGCCCAGGCCCTTGAAGCGGGTGACGTTGACCGTGCCGGCCGAGCCCTTTTTGCGCTCGGCCTTCTCGCGCTCGATCTTCTCCAGCAGGATCCGCTTCTCCTCCTCGTCCAGGGCGTAGAACACCTGCTTGCCCAGGTCGACCCGGAACAGCGGCGGCATCGCCACGAATACGTGGCCGGCAGCCACCAGCGCGGGGAAATGCTGCAGGAACAGCGCGCACAGCAAGGTCGCGATGTGCAGGCCGTCCGAATCCGCGTCCGCCAGGATCACGACCTTGCCGTAACGCAGCCCGCTCAGGTCGTCCTTGCCCGGATCGCAGCCGATCGCCACGGCGATGTCGTGCACTTCCTGCGAGGCCAGCACGCTGCCGGAGGCGACCTCCCAGGTGTTCAGGATCTTGCCGCGCAGGGGCAGGATCGCCTGGAAGTCCTTGTCGCGCGCCTGCCGCGCGCTGCCGCCGGCCGAGTCGCCCTCGACCAGGAACAATTCGGTGCGTGAGAGGTCCTGGCTGATGCAGTCCGCCAGCTTGCCGGGCAGGGCCGGGCCCTGGGTGACCTTCTTGCGGGTGATCTGCTTCTCGGTCTTCAGGCGCGCGCTGGCCCGCTCGATCGCCAGCTGCGCGATCCGCTCGCCCAGCTCGACGTTCTGGTTGAGCCACAGGGTGAAGGCGTCCTGCGCGGCGGCCTCCACGAAGCCGGCGGTCTGGCGGGAGCTCAGGCGCTCCTTGGTCTGGCCGCTGAACTGCGGGTCCAGCAGTTTGACGCTGAGCACGAAGGCGACGCGGTCCCAGACATCCTCCGGGGCCAGCTTGACCCCGCGCGGGAGCAGGCTGCGGACGTCGCAGAAACCGCGCAGGGCGTCGGTGAAGCCGCTGCGCAGACCGTTGACGTGGGTGCCGTGCTGCGCGGTCGGGATCAGGTTGACGTAGCTCTCCTGGACCAGCTCCCCGTCAGGCGCCCAGGCCACCGCCCAGTCGACCGTCTCCGAATCCTTCTCCAGCTTGCCGACAAACAGCTCGGGCGGAAGCAACTCGCGCGCGGGGTGGTCGGCGCGCAGCTCGTCGAGCAGGTAGTCGCTCAGGCCGTCGGCGTAGTGCCACTCCAGGCGCTCGTCAGTGGCCTCGTCCAGCAGCTTCACGGTCAGGCCCGGGCACAGCACCGCCTTGGCGCGCAACAAGTGCTTGAGGGCGCGCAGGTTGAACTTCGGGGTGTCGAAGTACTTGGGATCGGGCCAGAAGTGCAGGCGCGTGCCGGTGTTGCGGCGCCCGACGCTGCCCAGGGTTTCAAGCTCGGTGACCCGCTCGCCGTCGGCGAAACCCATCCGCTGCTCGATGCCGTCGCGCTTGATGGTGACATCCAGGCGCGTCGACAGGGCATTGACCACGCTGACGCCCACGCCGTGCAAACCGCCGGAGAAGGTGTAGTTCTTGTTGCTGAACTTTCCGCCGGCGTGCAGGCGGGTCAGGATCAACTCCACCCCGGGCACGCCTTCCTCCGGGTGGATGTCCACCGGCATGCCCCGTCCATCGTCGCTGACCTCGCAGCTGCCGTCGGCGTGCATCACCACCTCGATCGTCCTGGCGTGCCCGGCCAGCGCCTCGTCCACGGCGTTGTCGATGACCTCCTGGGCCAGGTGGTTGGGCCGGGTGGTGTCGGTGTACATGCCGGGGCGACGCTTGACCGGGTCCAGCCCGGAGAGGACTTCGATGTCGGCGGCGTCGTAGCGGTTGTTCATCAGGCAGCGGTTCGCGTTGGGTCGGGAGAAGTCAGCTCGCCAGAATGGCGGGCGGCACCGTGGATGGTCAAGGAAGCAAAGGTCGGAAGCCGATTGGACGACCGTCACGATGCGGTGGTGAAAGCGGTCCCGGACTTGGCGGCTTCCATAACGGGGCGTGAAATCGGGCCGCGTAAAGGTCCCGTTATTCAGTATTTGGCAGGGTCGGCGCCGGTAGGTTCGTCGGCGTCGCTGAGGGGAGCGGCAGTGATCCAGGACGGCAGTCGCCATCCGCACACCCCACCAAGGAGATGTACCCAGATGAATATCCGCAAGCTTGTGTTGCCGACCATGATCGCCGCCCTGATGGCCGCTCCGGCCGCGTTCGCCCAGTCCGCCGATCTCGACGCCCAGGCCCAGGCCCAGCAGGCGCAGGCCGCTGCCGCCCAGGCAGAAGCCCAGGCCGTGCAGGCCGAGGCGCAGGCCGCCGCTGCCGCCGAGCAGGCCAATGCTGCTGAGCAGAGCGCCGACGTCGCGCAGGACCGTGCGGACTTCAGTGCCGAAGCCGCCGCCCAGGAGCAGGCCGTCGAGCCTGAAGAGGAAGACGAGCGCAACTGATCGCGCCATGCGATGAGGTCACCGACGCCCCGGCTTGCCGGGGCGTCTTTCGTTGGCCTTCCGCCACGTCCAGCGAGGCCGGCGAGTGCTCGACGCGGCAGCAAAGGTCGCAGCAATTGCATGCAGCCGGTAAACTGGCGCTTTCCAGCGGCAGCAAAACAATGACTCCCCTGATCTTCGTCACTGGTGGCGTGGTGTCCTCGCTTGGCAAGGGCATTGCCGCCGCCTCGTTGGCGGCCATCCTCGAAGCGCGCGGCCTGCGCGTGACGATGATGAAGCTCGACCCCTACATCAACGTCGACCCCGGCACGATGAGCCCGTTCCAGCACGGCGAGGTGTACGTCACCGACGACGGCGCCGAGACCGACCTGGACCTGGGCCATTACGAGCGTTACGTGCGCACCCGGCTGGGGCGCAAGAATTCCATCACCACCGGTCGCATCTACGAGAACGTCATCCGCAAGGAGCGCCGCGGCGACTACCTGGGCGGCACGGTGCAGGTCATCCCGCATATCACCGACGAGATCAAGCGCGGCATTTTTGCCGCCACCGACGGCTTCGATGTGGGCCTGGTGGAGATTGGCGGCACCGTGGGCGATATCGAGTCGCTGCCCTTCCTGGAGGCGATCCGCCAGATCCGCGCCGAACGCGGGCCGGACAAGGCGCTGTTCATGCACCTCACCCTTGTGCCGTTCATTGCCGCCGCCGGCGAGCTGAAGACCAAGCCGACCCAGCACTCGGTGAAGGAACTGCGCTCCATCGGCATCCAGCCAGACATCCTGATCTGCCGCTCCGAGCAGCCGCTGCCGGATTCGGAACGGCGCAAGATCGCGCTGTTCACCAGCGTGTCCGAGCGCGCGGTCATCTCGGCGGTGGACCTGCACAACATCTACGACATGCCGGCGCGTTTCCAGGAGCAGGGTCTTGACGAGCTGATCGTCGAGCGCCTGCGGCTGGACGCCAGACCCGCCGACATGCACGAGTGGGACGCGGTGGTCGACGCGGCCGAGAATCCCGAGGACGAGGTCACCATCGCGATCATCGGCAAGTACGTGGACCATCAGGACGCGTACAAGTCGGTTGCCGAAGCGCTCAAGCACGGCGGCCTGCGCCAGCGCACCAAGGTTCGTTTGAAATGGCTGGAGTCCAGCGACGTCGAGAAGCGCGGCCCCAGTGCGCTGGAGGGCGTCGACGGTGTCCTGGTGCCCGGCGGATTCGGCGACCGCGGTTTTGAAGGCAAGATCGCCGGCGCCCGCTACGCCCGCGAAAACGGCGTGCCGTATTTCGGCATCTGCTACGGCATGCAGGCGGCGGTGATCGAGTTCGCCCGCAACGTGGCCGGGCTGGAAAACGCCAACAGCACGGAGAACGACAAGGCTACCCCGCACCCGGTGGTTGGCCTGATCACCGAGTGGCGCACGGCCAGCGGCGAGCTGGAGCGCCGCAGCGAGGACAGCGACCTGGGCGGCACGATGCGCCTGGGCCTGCAGGAGCAGCGGCTCAAGCCCGGCACGCTGGCCCACGAGCTGTACGGCAAGGACGTGGTCGGCGAGCGTCATCGCCACCGCTACGAGTTCAACAACCGCTACCGCACCCAGCTCGAGGATGCCGGCCTGGTCATCAGCGCCAAATCCATCGACGACCTGCTGGTCGAGATGATCGAGCTGCCACGAGACGTCCACCCGTGGTTCCTGGCCTGCCAGGCCCATCCGGAATTCCTATCGACGCCGCGCGACGGGCATCCGCTGTTCGTCGGATTCATCCGCGCCGCGCGCGACTACAAGGCGGCCCAATCGACGGCAAACGCCCGCCTCGACGAGGCCGAGGCATGAACGCCCCGCGCATCGGCGCCGTTTGCATGAATGGAGAAGTGCAATGAAGTTGTGCGGTTTCGATATCGGCCTGGACCGGCCGTTCTTCCTGATCGCCGGGCCCTGCGTGATCGAGTCGATGCAGTTGCAGCTCGACACTGCCGGCACCCTGAAGCAGATCACCGACGAGCTGGGCATTCCCTTCATCTTCAAGTCCAGCTTCGACAAGGCCAACCGCACCTCGATCTCCGGCTTCCGTGGCCCGGGCATCGAGGAGGGCCTGAAGGTGCTGGCCGAGGTGAAGAAGCAGATCGGCGTGCCGGTGCTGACCGACGTCCACGAGTACACGCCGATGGACGAGGTCGCCTCGGTGGTCGACGTGCTGCAGACGCCGGCTTTCCTGTGCCGGCAGACCGACTTCATCCAGAAGGTCGCCAGCGCCGGCAAGCCGGTCAACATCAAGAAGGGCCAGTTCCTGTCGCCGTGGGAGATGAAGCACGTGGCCGACAAGGCGCTGGCCACCGGCAACACCGACATCATGGTCTGCGAGCGCGGCGCCAGCTTTGGTTACAACAACCTGGTCAGCGACATGCGCAGCCTGGCCGTGATGCGTGACACCGGTTGCCCGGTGGTGTTTGATGCGACCCATTCGGTGCAGTTGCCCGGCGGCGCGGGCGGCAAGAGCGGCGGCCAGCGCGAATTCGTGCCGGTGCTGTCGCGTGCCGCGATGGCGGTGGGCATTTCCGGCATCTTCATGGAAACCCATCCCAACCCGGCCGAAGCGCTGTCCGACGGGCCCAACGCCTGGCCGCTGGACCAGATGCGCGCGCTGCTGGAGACGTTGATGGCCATCGATGAAGTCACCAAGCGTCGCCCGTTCCTTGAATCCCAAACCTGAGAGCCCTGCAGAACCGACATGACCGAAATCGCCAAAGTCCACGCCCGCGAAATCCTCGACAGCCGCGGCAATCCGACCCTTGAGGCCGAGATCACCCTTGCCGATGGCAGTTTTGGCCGGGCGATGGTGCCCTCCGGTGCGTCCACCGGCGCCAAGGAAGCCGTGGAGCTGCGCGACGGCGACAAGACCCGCTACCTGGGCAAGGGCGTGCGCACCGCGGTGGAGAACGTCAACACCACCATCGCCAAGGCACTGGTCGGGCTGGATGCGGCCGACCAGGGCGGCATCGACCGGCGCCTGATCGATCTGGACGGCACCCGCAACAAGGGCCGCCTGGGCGCGAACGCGTTGCTGGGGGTGTCGATGGCCAATGCCCACGCGATGGCCGCCAGTCGCCGCCTGCCGCTGTGGAAGTACCTGGCCGGTGACCGCCGCGGCGTGCTGCCGGTGCCGATGATGAACATCATCAATGGCGGCGCGCACGCCGACAACAACGTCGACCTGCAGGAGTTCATGATCCTGCCGGTCGGCTTTGACAGCTTCTCCGAGAGCCTGCGCGCGGGCACGGAGGTGTTCCACGCGCTCAAGTCGGTGCTCAAGGGCCGCGGCCTGAGCACCTCGGTGGGCGACGAGGGCGGCTTCGCGCCGGACCTGCGCAGCAACGAGGAAGCGCTGGAAACCATCCTGGAGGCGATCGGCAAGGCGGGCTACAAGGCCGGCGACGACATCCTGCTCGGCCTGGACGTTGCCTCCAGCGAGTTCTACGAGAACGGCAAGTACCACCTGACCGGCGAGGGCAAGCGCCTGACCTCGGAGCAGTTCGTCGAGTTCCTGGCCGGCTGGTGCGCGCAGTACCCGATCATCAGCATCGAGGACGGCATGGACGAGAACGACTGGGACGGCTGGAAGCAGCTGACCGACGCGCTGGGCAGGAAGGTCCAGCTGGTCGGGGACGACCTGTTCGTGACCAATCCGGAGATCTTCCAGCAGGGCATCGACCGCCACATCGCCAACGCGATCCTGATCAAGGTCAACCAGATCGGCACCTTGACCGAGACGCTGGAAGCGATTTCCATGGCCGACCGCGCCGGTTACGCCGCGGTGGTATCGCATCGTTCCGGCGAGACCGAGGACACCACGATCGCCGACATCGCCGTGGCGACCACGGCAACCCAGATCAAGACCGGCTCGCTGTGCCGCAGCGACCGCGTCGCCAAGTACAACCAGCTGCTGCGGATCGAGGAGCAGCTCGGCGACGCGGCGACCTACGCCGGCCGCGACGCGTTCGTGTCGCTGCAGGGCTGACACCCGCGCATGCGCTGGATGGTGGCATTGCTGGTCGCACTGGTGGCGCTGCTGGTGTTCCTGCAAGACCGCCTGTGGGACGGCGAGGGCGGCCGTGACTCGGTCGCCGCGCTGGAGCAGCGCGTGCAACAGCAGGCCCGCGAGAACGAGGGGCTGCAGCAGCGCAACGATGCGCTGTCCGCCGAAGTGGAAGACCTCAAATCCGGCGAGGCGGCGGTGGAGGATCGGGCCCGCAGCGAGCTGGGCATGATCCGCCCCGGCGAGACCTTCTACCGCGTGGTCGAGCCGGATCCGGCAACGTCTGCGGATCCGGATCCGGTCCCCCAGTGAGCCGGCATGACACGCCGACGGTGTGGGCAATCCTTCCCGCCGCCGGTCGTGGTGCGCGCTTTGGCGGCGACGTGCCCAAGCAGTATCTGCAGATCGCCGGACAACCCCTGATCGTGCACGCACTGGACGCGCTGCTCTCGAATCCCCAGGTTGCGGGCGCGATGGTGGCGCTGGCCGCCGATGATCGGCACTGGCCGGGCTGGACCACCCGCCACGGCAAGCCGGTCCTGCGCTGCGTGGGCGGGGGCGAGCGGGCGGATTCGGTGCTGGCGGCCTTGCAGGCACTGCCGCCCGGCCCGGAAGACAGCCTGGTACTGGTCCACGACGCAGCGCGTCCCAACCTGCACCCATCCGATCTCGAGCGGCTGTTGCATGCCGCGTCCGAAGACCGCCACGGCGCAATCCTCGCCGCACCGGTCCGCGACACCCTCAAGCGCGGCGACGCGGACGGCCGTATCGCCGCGACCGAGCCGCGCGCCGCGCTCTGGCGTGCACTGACCCCGCAGGCGTTCCGTCGCGGCCTGCTCACCGATGCCTTGCTGGCGGCCCGCGCCGACGCAGTCCAGGTGACCGACGAGGCCATGGCGGTCGAGCGCGCCGGCCTGCGGCCGCGGCTGGTCGAAGGGCGCGAGGACAACCTCAAGGTCACGACGCCGGCCGATCGCGACCTGGCCGATTTCCTGCTCTCGCAGCGCCAGCGCTGACCGCCGGGTCGAACGCAACTCGAGCGCGCCGGAAGTCACCCGACGCGGCGTAGGCGACAATGTCGCCCCGTATTCGTTGCAGCAGGACCGGCATCAATGAGCATCCGCATAGGCCAGGGTTACGACGTCCACGCATTCGGCGACGGCGATCACGTCGTGCTGGGTGGGGTCCGGGTTCCGCATGACCGCGGCGTGCTCGCCCACTCCGACGGCGACGTGGTCATCCATGCGCTGTGCGACGCCATGCTCGGGGCGCTCGCGCTTGGCGACATCGGCACCCATTTCCCGCCCAGCGATCCGCGCTGGAAGGATGCCGACAGCCGCACGTTCCTGCGCCACTGTCGCCAGCTCGCGGCCGAGCGCGGCTGGGTGCTCGGCAACGCGGACGTCACCGTGATCTGCGAGCGCCCGAAAGTGGGTCCGCATGTCGAGGCCATCTGCACGCTGTTGGCGGCCGACTTGGGCGTGGCTGTGGATACCGTCAGCGTGAAGGCGACCACGTCCGAGCAGCTCGGCTTTACCGGCCGCGGCGAAGGGCTTGCCGCGTTGGCGGTGTGCCTGCTGGTGCGGGGATGAGCGACGCCAGCGCGCCCGGACCCGAGGACAGTGCGCCCGCCGCTGACACGCGCGCCCACGGCGAGCCCGTGCTGTCCGCCCGGATGCGCGTCACGCCGGAGGACTTCTTCGTCGAGGAACTGGCCGGCTTTGAACCCTCTGGCAGCGGCGAGCACCTGCTTCTGACGGTGCAGAAGCGCGGCATGAACACCGCTTTCGCCGCCCGCAGCATTGCCCAGTGGGCCGGCGTGGACGACATGGCGATCGGCTACGCCGGGCTGAAGGATCGCCACGCGGTGACCCGCCAGCGCTTCAGCGTGCACCTGCCGCGCAAGGTCGCCCCGGACGTTGCCGCGTTGCAGGTGGACGGACTGCAGGTGCTGGAACAGGCGTGGCACGCGAAAAAGCTCCCGCGCGGTGCGCTGGCCGGCAACCGCTTCGTGCTCGTCCTGCGCGACGTCGTCGGCGATTCGGCCCCGATCGAGGCGCGCCTGCAGCAGATTGCCCGGCGCGGCGTGCCGAACTTCTTCGGCGAGCAGCGCTTTGGCCGCGATGGCAACAACCTGGGCAAGGCGCTGGCGATGTTCGAAGGCCGCCGGGTGCGTCGCGACGAGCGCAGCATGCTGCTCTCGGCCGCGCGCTCGGTCCTGTTCAACCAGGTGCTGCAGGCGCGGGTCGAGGCGCACTGCTGGGATACGCCATTGACGGGCGAGGTGTGGATGCTCGATGGCAGCCGCAGTGTGTTCGGGCCCGAGCCGCTCACTCCGGAGATCGGACAGCGCCTGTCGGCGTTCGACATCCATCCCAGCGGCCCGCTGTGGGGCCGCGGCGAGCTGCGCAGCCAGGCCGATGCGCTGGAGCTGGAGCAGGGCGCGCTGGCCGACCCCATATCGATGCAACTGCGTGCCGGTCTGGACCAGGCAGGCCTGAAGCAGGAGCGGCGATCCTTGCGCCTGCGCGCCGAGGCCCTGCGCTGGCAATGGCTGGACGCCGCGACACTGGAGCTGTCATTCAATCTGCCGCCGGGCACCTACGCCACTGTGGTGCTGGCGGAGCTGGGCGAGGTGCGCGACGGCTCCGGCCAGTCCGGGGCCTGATCGTGCCGCAGCCCGCGCGGTGCGGGACCCGCGTCAACGACGCCGCGGCGCCAGCAGGACGACCACCGCGCCGCTGCCGCCCTGGGCGGGCAAGGGCGAATGGAAGGCCAGCACGCTGGAGCGCTGCCGCAGCATGCGGTCGACCAGATTCTTCAGTACCGGCGCGCCGCTGCGGCCGATATCCGCACCGCCACGCCCACCCTTGCCATGGATGATGCGCACACAGCCCAGACCGTGGCGCTGCGCATCGTTCAGGAACGCGCGCACCAGCGCCTCGGCGGTAGCTGCGTCGGTGCCGTGCAGGTCGAGCTCCTCCTGCGCCGACATCTCGCCGCGGCGCAGGCGCTGCCATGCCTCCTGGCTGACATCGCCGCGCCATGCCAGCGGGTCGTCAGCTTCCAGCAACGTGGATTCCAGCGCGTGGCGGAGATCCTCGCGCGCATCGGCATCATCGCGCTCGGCCATCTTCGCGCGCGGTTTCGGGCGCGGCGCGGACGGCGGGGCGGGGCGTTCGGGCAGCTTGCGAACCGGCCCGATCGCGCTGCGGAACAGCGCGGCATCGTCGTCGTCGGCGCCGTTCAAGGGGGCATTCCGGTATCCATCCGCCTAGCCTAACGCGCCGTGGGGGAGGCGGCATCGTGGTGGTGCGATCGCGACCATGCGTGCGGCGAAGGGTGGCTGCCATCGGCTATCATGACCGCTTTGACGGGATCCAAGCCGCCGCACCGCCGGCGCCTGCGATCCGCCCCCGACCGGCTGCGCCGGTCCCTGCCACTACTGCATTGCGCCCGCGTGGCGCTCGCCAAGGGAGATCATGCGAGTCCTGGTCAGCAACGACGACGGCGTCGATTCACCCGGCATCCGCGCCCTCGCCGAGGGACTGCGCGCCGCCGGTCACGAAGTAGTGGTGGTCGCACCGGACCGGGACCGCTCCGGTGCCAGCAACTCGCTCACCCTGGACATGCCGATCCGGGTGATCCAGCAGGACGAGACCACCTGGCGCGTCGCCGGCACACCCACCGACTGCGTCCACGTCGCCATCACCGGCATGCTCGAGACGGAGCCCGACATCGTCGTGTCCGGAATCAACGACGCCGCCAACCTGGGCGATGACGTGATCTATTCGGGCACGGTCGCCGCCGCGATGGAGGGCCGTTTTCTCGGCCTGCCGGCGGTTGCCGTGTCGCTGGTGACCAACGGGCAGCTCGGCCAGCACTACGAGACCGCCGCGCGCGCCGCGGTGGAGATCATCGCCCGCCTGGCGACCGACCCGCTGCCGGCCGACACGATCCTCAACGTCAACGTGCCCGACCTCTCGTGGGAGGACGTCCGCGGCTTCCAGGTCGGTCGCCTGGGCAACCGCCACCGCGCCGAGGCGTGCATTCCGCAGGAAGACCCGCGCGGTCGTCAGTGGTGGTGGATCGGCGGTGCCGGGCCCGAGCAGGACGCCGGTCCGGGCACCGATTTCCACTCCGTGCGCAGCGGCTATATTGCGATCACCCCGATCAAGGTCGACCTGACGCGCTACCAGGCGCTGGAGCAGGTGGCGAACTGGGTCAGCGGGCTGGAGTCCTCGCTGGAGTCCTCGTCCGCGGAGGCAGGACGATGAGCCTGAGGATGCGCCTGCAGCCTACCGATCGCGGGTCCGGACTGACCTCGCAGCGGGTGCGCGACCGGCTGGTCGATCGTCTGCGCGACAACGGGATCGCCGACGAGCGCGTGCTCAATGCAGTGCGCAACGTGCCGCGCCATCTGTTCGTGGACGAGGCGCTGGAAAGCCGCGCCTACGACGACACCGCCTTGCCGATCGGCCACGGCCAGACCATCTCCCAGCCCTGGGTGGTGGCCAAGATGACAGAAACCCTGATGCAGGCGCAGCCATCCAAGGTGCTGGAGATCGGCACCGGCTCGGGCTACCAGGCCGCCATTCTTGCCGCCCTCGGCCTGGAAGTGCACACCGTGGAGCGCATCGGCGAGCTGCTGCGCACCGCGCGCAAGCGCTTTCGCCAGTTGGGCATGAACATCCGCAGCAAACACGACGACGGCCGCATCGGCTGGCCGGAAAATGCGCCCTTCGATGCCATCCTGGTCACCGCCGCCGCGCCGGCGCTGGTGGACGCGCTGACCGCGCAACTGGCCCCGGGCGGTGTGCTCGTGGCGCCGGTGGGCGCCTCGGCCGGGCAGTCGCTGCTGCGGCTGAGCAAGGACGCCGATGGCCGCATCACCCAGGAGACGATCGGTTCGGTTGTCTTCGTGCCGCTGCTGTCAGGCCTGGTCGACTGAAGGATCCCTGCGCTTGAAACTCTTTGGTCCCCTCTACGACCGGTGCCTGGTCTGGGCCGCCCACCGCCGCGCGCCGGCGCTGTTGGCCGGCTTGAGCTTTGCCGAGGCGGTGGTGTTTCCGATTCCGCCCGAGGTCATGCTCGGCCCGATGTGCCTGGCCCGGCCGACGCGTGCGTTCTGGTTTGCGCTGCTCAGCCTGATGGGTTCACTGGCCGGCGCCGTGCTGGGCTACCTGCTGGGCCACTACGCCTTCGAGCTGGTCCGCCCGCTGCTGGTCACGCTGGGCTGGATGGACCGGATCGACGTGGAGGTGTCGGCGTTGCGCGAGATTGCTGCCAACTCGCCGTGGAAAGCGTTCTGGGTGCTGGTGCTGGTCGGGTTCACGCCCATTCCTTTGAAGATATTCACCTGGGCTTCCGGCATCGTCGGGGTACCGTTGCTGCCGTTTATCGCCAGCATGTTCGTTGGCCGCGGCAAGCGCGTGTTCCTGCTGGCGCTGGCAATCCGGCTCGGCGGTCACCGGGCGGAGGCGGCATTGCGACGCTACATTGAACCGGTCGGCTGGATCGCAACGGTCCTGCTGCTGGCGGTATTCACCTGGCTGATCTGGAGGACACAACAAGGCGCATGAGCATGATGACTCCCGAACAACCCCATATCCGCACGAGCCTGGTCCGCACGATCCTGGCGCGCATGATCCTGGCCGGGGCGGTTGCGACGGCCCTGGCGGCGTGCTCCAGCGCGGTCACCCGCGAGAGCAGTCCGGTCTCCACGCCCAAATACGGTGCGACCCGGGTCGTCCAGCGCGGCGACACGCTGTACCGGATCGCGGTCGAGAACGGCATCGCGATGCGCGACCTGGCTGCCTGGAACGGCCTGGGCGCGCCCTACACGATCTACCCCGGACAGCAGCTGCTGCTGTACCCAAGATCCGGTGGTGCCGTGGCAACCACGCCGCGCGCACCGTCGAGTGGTGGCACGCGCGCGCCGGCGGCCAGCGCTCCGGCCGTTTCGGCGCCCAGCGCCGCGCCGCTGGCCAGTGGCATCGCCTGGCGCTGGCCGGTGGACGGCGCGCTGCTGAGCCGCTTCGTCGCCGGTGAGCCGACCAAGCAGGGCATCGACATTGCCGGCGCCGCCGGGGCCCCGGTCAAGGCGGCGGGCGACGGCACCGTGGTCTATTCCGGCTCCGGGCTGGTGGGCTACGGCGAGCTGGTCATCATCAAGCACAACGAGCAGTGGCTGTCGGCCTACGGCCACAACCGCAGCCGGCTGGTGGAGGAGGGTGCCAGGGTGAAGGCGGGTGAGCAGATAGCCGAGCTCGGCCGTACCGGTGCCTCGCGCGACATGCTCCACTTCGAGGTGCGCTACAACGGCAAGCCCGTCGATCCGCTGCTGTACCTGCCGAAGAAATAGTCGACGGCGTGCGCGTCGCTGCCGCGGCTCAGCCCGGCAGCACGAAGCCGGCGACCACGCGCCGGTTCTCGCTGGCCAAGACGCTGAAGGTCCGCGCCGCAGCGGAATTGGTCATCACCTCGATGCCGATACCGCGGCGCAGGCAGACCGCCATCACCTGCGCCGGCGCAAACACCTGTTGGCCACCGCCACCGATGATCACCACTTCCGGCTCCAGCGCCAGCAGCGGGTCCAGATCGGACGGGGTCAGGGTGTGTATGTCGCGCACGCCCCAGTCCTCGGACAGGTGATTGGGCGTCAATACGAAACTCCGGGTCAGGCGGCGGTCATTGACCAGCGCCATGTTGCCGTCGGCAGCGCGAAGGAAGAATTCGTAGTCCGGGCGTTCCAGGGTCAGTTCCATCGCGCCATGCTAGCAAGCGCGATGAGGACTAAAAAGCAGCGGTGCGCTCAGGCGCGAGGCAGGACGATGTGGCGCTTTTCTTCGCTGGGGCGGTACAGCGCGACGGTGTGGCCGATCTTCTGCACCATTGCCGCGCCGGTGCGCTGCACCAGTTGCTCGATCATCTCATCGCGGACATCGCGATCGGCCGCGCCCACCTTCACTTTCACCAGCTCGTGGTTCTCCAGTGCGAGCTCGAGCTCCGCCACCAGCGCATCGGAGATGCCTTTTCCGCCGACCTGGATCATGGCCTTGATGTCGTGTGCCTGGCCGCGCAGGAAGCGGGTCTGGGCACTGGTCAGGACGGTTGCCATCGATGCACGCAAATGAGGTTGGGGAGGGCCCGCAGGGTATCATGGCCGGCCCGTCCTCCAGCGGTTTTCGTCTGATGGCTACCCGCAGCAAAAGCAGCCAGCGCTGGCTCAAGGAGCACCACTCCGACCCGTTCGTGAAACGAGCGCGGGCGGAAGGCCTGCGCTCGCGTGCCGCCTACAAGCTGGAGGAACTGGTCAAGCGCGACCGCCTGCTCAAGCCGGGCATGGTGGTCGTCGATCTGGGCGCCGCGCCGGGCGGGTGGTCGCAATGGGTCCGCCAGGCACTGGGCGACAGCGGGCGGGTGATCGCGCTGGACATCCTGGAGATGCCGACCCTGGCGGGGGTGGAGTTCCTTCATGGCGATTTCAGGGAGGATGCGGTCTTATCGGAGCTGGTGCGCACTCTGAATGACAAACCCGTGGACCTTGTTCTCTCCGATATGGCCCCCAATAAGAGTGGTGTGGACGCGGTCGACATGCCGCGTGCGCTGTACCTGGCGGAGCTGGCGATGGATTTTGCCGACCACCACCTTCGTGTCGACGGCACGTTCCTGATCAAGCTGTTCCAGGGCGTGGGTTTCGACGATTACGTGCGGGAACTGCGGCGGCGTTATGCCAAGGTAGCAATCCGCAAGCCGGAAGCGTCGCGCAAGCGCTCCCCGGAGGTCTACGCCCTGGCACAGGGCAAACGCGCACAAATCAAGTGACCCGGTCTTTGCGACGCGCCGTCCACCCAGCGTTGCCGCCCATCTCCGATGTCTGCCGCGGCAGGCCGTCCGCACAAAAAAAGTGATCCGTATCCTATGAACGACATGGCCAAGAATCTGATGCTCTGGGTGATCGTCGCCGTGGTTCTCATGGTGGTGTTCCAGGCGTTCGGCCCACGCACTCCCGGCGCGGCTGGCCCGCTGGCCTATGACCAGTTCATCCAGCAGGTCCAGGCCGACCGCATCGACAAGGTGCGCATCGACGAGGACCGCACGACGATCACCGGCAAGCGCAAGGACGGCTCGGAGTTCACCACCTTCAGCCCCGGTGACAAGGACCTGGTCAACGACCTGATGCAGCACAACGTCGGCATCGAGCAGGTGCCGCCGGGCGGCCCGTCGTTCTGGTCGGTCCTGCTCAATTTCCTGCCGATCCTGCTGATCATCGCGTTCTGGCTGTTTGTCATGAAGCAGATGCAGCAGGGCGGTGGCAAGGGCGCGATGAGCTTCGGCAAGTCGCGCGCCAAGTTGCAGGGCGAGGACCAGGTCAAGGTGACCCTGGCCGACGTGGCCGGTTGCGACGAGGCCAAGGAGGAGGTGGGGGAGCTGGTCGAGTTCCTGCGCGACCCCTCCCGTTTCCAGAAGCTGGGCGGCAAGATCCCGCGCGGCGTGCTGATGGTCGGCCCCCCGGGTACGGGTAAGACCCTGCTCGCCCGCGCGATCGCCGGCGAGGCCAAGGTGCCGTTCTTCGCGATCTCCGGCTCGGACTTCGTCGAGATGTTCGTCGGCGTCGGCGCCAGCCGCGTGCGCGACATGTTCGAGCAGGCCAAGAAAAGCGCGCCGTGCATCATCTTCATCGACGAGATCGACGCGGTCGGCCGCCATCGCGGCGCCGGCCTGGGCGGCGGTCATGACGAGCGCGAGCAGACCCTGAACCAGCTGCTGGTGGAGATGGACGGCTTCGAGGGCGGCGAGGGCGTGATCGTCATCGCGGCAACCAACCGTCCCGACGTGCTGGATCCCGCGCTGCTGCGTCCGGGCCGATTCGACCGCCAGGTCGTGGTCGGGCTGCCGGACGTGCGTGGCCGCGAGGAGATCCTGCGCGTGCACATGCGCAAGGTGCCGCTTTCGGATGACGTCGTGCCGATGACCATCGCGCGCGGTACCCCGGGCTTCAGCGGTGCCGACCTGGCGAACCTGGTCAATGAGGCGGCGTTGTTTGCCGCCCGCGAGAACGCGAAGGACGTCCGCATGGACCACTTCGACAAGGCGCGCGACAAGATCATGATGGGCGCCGAGCGCCGCTCGATGGCGATGAGCGACGACGAGAAGAAGCTCACCGCCTACCACGAGGCCGGCCATGCGATCGTCGGTCGCGTCGTGCCCGAGCACGACCCGGTCTACAAGGTGACGATCATCCCGCGCGGCCGTGCGCTGGGCGTGACCATGTACCTGCCCGAGGGCGACAAATACAGCTACAACCGCACCGCAATCGAGTCGCAGCTGGCCTCGCTGTACGGCGGCCGGGTGGCCGAGGAGCTGATCTTCGGCGCCGACAAGGTCACCACCGGCGCGTCCAACGACATCGAGCGGGCGACCAAGATGGCCCGCAACATGGTCACCAAGTGGGGCCTGAGCGACGAGATGGGTCCGATCTCCTACGGCGAGGAGGACGACGAGGTCTTCCTGGGCCGTTCGGTGACCCAGCACAAGAGCGTCTCCGACGACACCGCGCGCAAGATCGACGAGGTGGTGCGCGGGATCCTCGACAAGGCCTACCAGCGGGCGACCGAGATCCTGCACAAGCACCTCACCGAGCTGCATGCGATGGCGGACGCGTTGCTGGAGTACGAGACCATCGACGCCCTGCAGATCGACGACATCATGGCCGGGCGCAAGCCCAACCCGCCGGCGGACTGGGGCAAGACCGACAACCTGCCGCCGCCGCCCAAGGACACGCCGCGCTCGCCGGGCCCGATCGGTGGGCCTGCCGAGCAGTTATAAGCAGCCCGCCCGTGTTCGATACCGCCACCGTCCTGGACTGCAACGGCCGCCTGCTCAGGCTGGACCGCGCCCGGGTCATGGGCATCGTCAACGTCACCCCCGATTCGTTTTCCGAGAGCGGCGCCCATCAGGGCACGGAGGCTGCTGTCGCCCACGGCCTGCGCCTGGCCGCCGAGGGCGCCGACCTGCTCGATGTCGGGGGTGAGTCGACGCGTCCTGGCGCGGAGGAGGTGGATGCTGAGGAGGAACTGCGGCGCGTCATTCCCGTCATCGAGCGGCTGGTCGCCGAGACCGCGCTGCCGATCAGCGTGGACACCTCCAAGCCCGAGGTCATGCGCGCGGCCGTGGCCGCCGGTGCCGGGATGATCAACGACATCCGCGCGCTGCGCCGCGACGGGGCGCTGGGGGCAGCGGCCGAGCTTCGCGTGCCGGTCGTGCTGATGCACATGCAGGGCCAGCCGCGCGACATGCAGGACGCGCCGCACTACGAGGATGTCGTCGGCGAGGTGCACCGGTTCCTTGCCGAGCGGGTGTTCGCCGCGGAGATGGCCGGCATCGCCAAGAAGCTTCTCGTCATTGATCCCGGCTTCGGCTTCGGCAAGACCCTGCAGCACAACCTGACGCTCCTGGCGGGGCTGGAGCGCTTTTCCGATATCGGCCTGCCCGTGCTGGCCGGGCTGTCGCGCAAACGCTCGATCGCCGAGTTGACCGGTCGCGACGCGATGGACGAGCGCGTGCACGGATCGGTCGCGGCGCACCTGATTGCCGCACAGCGCGGTGCCACGCTGCTGCGGGTGCATGACGTGGCCGCAACCGTGGACGTGCTGAAGGTATGGGAGGCGGTCGCCGCACTGCCGCTGCCGCAACAGCGCACGGCCGCCGCTGCGATCCGCTGGCCCGACGAGGACTGATCCGCTGCTTCCACCGGCGGCCGGCGCGAGGTGGCTAAAAAGTGACCAACATGACTGCGCCCCTTGGCAGCCATCACGCTCCGCGAGTTGTCCACAGCTTGATGCCGATGCTTGTCCACAGGCCCTGTGAACAAGTCGACGTCCCGATGAGCCCGGGCAGCTGCGGTAGGCTGCCGCGATGACTGCAGACCCGCCATTGCCTGTTCCGCTTTCCCGCCGATGATTGCCGCCCGACCCTGCGCGATAGCCCTGATGGGGCCCACGGCCTCAGGCAAGACCGCGCTTGCGCTCGACTGGGCCGAGCGCCTGGGCGGCGAGATCATCAGCGTCGACTCCGCGCTTGTCTACCGCGGCCTGGACATCGGCGCGGCGAAGCCGGACGCGGCAGAACGGACGCGCGCGCCGCACCACCTGATCGATATCCGCGACCCGTGGCAGCCGTACTCGGCGGCCGAGTTCGCACGCGATGCACGCGCCGCGCTGGACGCGGTGATCGGCCGCGGCCGGGTGCCGATCCTGGCCGGCGGCACCGGGCTGTATTTCCGCGCCCTGCTGCACGGCCTGTCACCGATGCCGGAAGCCGACGCCCCCATCCGCGCGCAAATCGCCGCCGACATCGCCGAGCGCGGCTTGCCGGCCATGCACCGTGAGCTGGCGACGCTGGATCCAATCGCGGCCTCGCGCATCCACGCCACCGATGCGCAGCGCATCCAGCGCGCGCTGGAGGTGTACCGCGCCTCCGGTCGCACCATCACGTCCTGGCGGGCGGAGCCACCGGCACCGCGGCTGCCACTGCGGGTGTTGAAGCTGGTCCTTGCGCCGCGCGACCGGGCGGTTTTGCACCAGCGCATCGAGCAGCGTTTCGACGCGATGCTGGCGGCCGGCTTTCTGGAGGAGGTGGGTCGGCTGCGTGTATTGCCACAGCTGCGCGACCATCCGGCGCCGCTGGAACTGCCCGCGGTGCGAGCGGTCGGCTATCGGCAGGCCTGGGAGTACCTGGACGGACGCGGCGATGCCGCGGATTTCCGTGACCGCGGCATCCATGCGACCCGCCAGCTGGCCAAGCGACAGCTGACCTGGCTGCGCGGCGAACTGGACGCGCGCTGGTTCGACCCGATGAGCCAACGCCAGTCCCTGGACGAGGCGCTGGCCCTGTTTCTTCCCTGAGTGTCCTCGGCCGCGCCGGCGCGATCGGCCTGATCCGCCAGCTGCAGCACGTTTGCGCCGCCGCCGTTGCGCTACCATCGCCGGGTCGCTGGCTGGGGAAATGCCGGCGGCGGGGCACGCCGTCAACCGCGTATCCACCCATAACTAGAAAAACCCAGCGGGGAATTCAGATGTCCAAGGGACAGTCTTTGCAGGATCCTTTCCTGAACGCACTGCGCCGTGAGCGCATTCCGGTCTCGGTGTACCTGGTCAACGGCATCAAGCTGCAGGGCACCATCGAGTCCTTCGACCAGTTCGTCGTGCTGCTGCGCAACACCGTCAGCCAGATGGTCTACAAGCACGCCATCTCCACCGTGGTCCCCGCGCGCAATGTCCGCGTCGGCCCCAGCGGCGGTCAGGTCCAGGCGGCAGAAGGCGATGAGGGCGCCGCAGCGGGTTGACCGTTCAGTCGAGGCGTGTCGTTGGCTTGTGTTTGCCGGGGGCGCACCCATCTCATCTGGCATGACTCCTCACGCCACGAAGGTCCTGCCTCTTGTTTGAACGCTCCCGCAAGGGTGAAAGTGCGCTGCTGATCCAGCCCCATGCCGGCGGTCCCGTCGATCCGGACCAGCTGGAGGAATTCACCGAGCTCGCCCGCTCGGCCGGGGCGACGGTGGTTGCCACCCTCAACGCCCGCATTGACCACCCCAACGCCTCGATCCTGATCGGCACCGGGAAGCTTGAGGAAGTGCAGGCCGCCGTGGCTGCCACCGAAGCCGACCTGGTGCTGGTCAACTATCCCCTGAGCCCGGTCCAGGAGCGCAACCTGGAGCGCATCCTGGGCTGCCGCGTGGTCGACCGTACCGGCTTGATCCTGGACATTTTCGCCCAGCGCGCCCGCAGTCACGAGGGCAAGCTGCAGGTCGAGCTTGCCCAGCTCAAGCACATGTCGACCCGGCTCATCCGCGGCTGGACCCATCTGGACAGCCTGCGCGGCGGTTCCATCGGCCTGCGTGGCCCGGGTGAGACCCAGTTGGAAACCGACCGCCGGCTGCTGCAGAAGCGCCTGGAGCAATTGCAGAAGCGGCTCGACAAGGTCGAGGTGCAGCGCACCCAGATGCGCCGCGCCCGGGTCCGCAACGAGCTGCCCAGGGTCGCCCTGGTCGGCTACACCAACGCCGGCAAGTCCACGCTGTTCAATGCCCTGACCGGCGCGGATGCCTACGCCGCCGACCAGCTGTTCGCCACGCTGGACCCGACGGTGCGCCGCATCGAGCTGTCCGGCCATGCGCTGGTGCTGGCCGACACCGTCGGTTTCGTGCGCGACCTGCCGCATGAGCTGGTCGCCGCGTTCCGCTCCACGCTGTCGGAAGCGCGCGAGGCCGACCTGCTGCTGCACCTCGTCGATGCCGCCGATCCGCTGCGCGACGAGCGCATTGCGCAGGTGGACGAGGTGCTCGCCGAGATCGGCGCCGGCGACATTCCGCAGTTGCTGGTCTACAACAAGATCGACCAGCTCGAGCAAGGGCGTCCGCGCATCGACCGCCCTGCCGACGGGCACCCGCGCGTCTGGGTGTCGGCCAAGGAGCGCCAGGGCCTGGACCTGCTGCCGGAGGTGATCGGCGAGATCCTCGACCTGCAGCGTGTCACCGGCGCGATCGAACTGCCCTCGCGTGCGGGCAAGCTGCATGCCAAGCTGCACGAGCTGGGCGCGGTGCGGGAGGAGGAATCCGTCGAAGACGGATGGCGGATGCAGGTGGAAATGTCCCTTGCCGACGCCGCGCGCCTCCACGACCAACCCGACGGCGACGTCCTTCACGCACTGCTGCCGCCGGTCGAGGCGGACCACGACATCCATTGACAGCGCTTGCTTGAGGCAGGCGTCCCTCCCACCTAGAATCATCGGCTGCCCGCGACAAAGGGGCGCTGTTCACCTTCCTTAGGAGCAGGCATGGCCTGGAATACCCCTGGCAGTGACAATTCCGGCAGCGGCCGTGGCCGCCCGCCGCGTCGCCGCCCCGGCGGCAATGGCATCGACGACGTGCTGGATCGACTGCGCGGCCTGTTCGGGGGCCAGGGCGGTGGCGGCGGTGGTGGCGTCGGCCGCTGGGTGCTGCTGGTGCTTGCCCTGTGGCTGGCCTTCAACAGCTTCCTGCTGGTGAACGAGCAGCAGCGCGCCGTGGTCCTGCGCTTCGGCCAGTTCGCCCGCATCCTGCAGCCCGGCCCGCATTTCAAGCTGCCGTGGCCGTTCGAGACGGCGATCAAGATCAACGCCACCGAGATCAAGACCTTCGGTACCAATGTGCCGGTCCTGACCAGCGACGAGAACATCGTCCAGGTCGAGATCAACGTGCAGTACCGCGTCAGCGATCCGCAGAAGTACGTGTTCGGCAGCCGTGACGCCAACGCCATGCTGCAGCAGGCAGCGCTGAGCACCGTGCGCGAGCAGGTCGGCCGCTCCACGCTGGATACCGTGCTGGGTGCGCGTAATGCCCTGGCCGTGTCGGCCCGCGAGCAGTTGCAGAACTCGCTGGACGCGTACCGCACCGGGCTGGTCGTAACCGAGCTCAACCTGCCCAACGCGCGACCGCCCGAAGAGGTCAAGCCGGCCTTCGACGACGTCAACAGCGCCCAGCAGGACAAGGACCGCCTGATCAGCGAGGCCGAGGCCTACGCCGCCCAGGTGGTGCCGGAGGCCCGAGGCCAGGCCGCCCGCGTGCGCACCGTCGCCGAGGGTTACCGCGACGCGTCCGTATCGCGCGCCGAGGGTGACGCCGACCGCTTCTCGCTGCTGGTGGACCAGTACAAGGACGCGCCGGAAGTCACCCGCAAGCGCCTGTGGCTGGAGACCGTGCAGGAAGTGCTGTCGGGCAACCGCAAGGTCGTCGGCGGCGATTCTCGCCAGCTGATCTACGTGCCGATGGACGGCGCGACGGATGGTTCGGCACGCTCGTCGGGCTCGACCAACACCTCCTCCGCGCCGCTGCTGACGCCCGAGATGCTGTCCCCGGACACCTCGACCATCGCACCGTCGCCCTCGCGCACTGAACGCACCCCACGGCCGGCTGGCCGTCCGGAGGTAAACCGATGAGACATTCCATTTGGATCGCCGTCGCCGTCGCGGTGCTGCTGGGCCTGATGGGCTCCACCTACGTGGTCCGTGAGGGCCAGGTCGGCATGGTGCTCAACCTGGGCCGAGTGGCCCGGACCGGCATTGGCCCGGGCCTGCACTTCAAGGTGCCGCTGGTGGAAACCGCGCTGGTGTTCGATCGCCGCCTGACGGTGTTCAACGCCGAGCCCGAGCGTTACCTGACCTCCGAGCGCAAGGACGTCAGCGTCGACTTCTTCACCGTCGGCATGATCGAGGACGTGCGCGCGTTCTACCGGGCGACCGGTGGTGACGAGAGCCTGGCCGTGGACCGCCTGGCGCCGATCATCAAGGACTCGCTGCGCAACGAGATCAACTCGCGGACGCTGAAGGAGCTGGTCTCCGGCGATCGCGCCGAGATCATCGACCGCCAGCTGGCGGCGATCAACAAGGGCGCCAGCACGGTCGGGGTGAAGATTATCGACCTGCGCCTCAAGCAGATCGACCTGCCGACCGACAGCCAGGTCATCCAGGACGTCTACCGGCGCATGCGCGCCCAGCGCCACCAGGTGGCCAGCCGCCTGCGCGCGGAGGGTGCCGAGCAGGCCCAGACGATCCGCGCCGGCGCCGACAAGCAGCAGGCGGTGATCGTGGCGGAGGCCGAGCGTGACGCCCAGCGCCTGCGCGGTCAGGGCGATGCGGAAGCCGCGGCGCTGTACGCCAAGGCGGCCAACAAGGATCCGGCGTTCTATGCCTTCCAGCGCAGCCTGGAGGCCTATCGCGAATCCTTCAGCGACGGCAAGGGCGTGATCATGCTGGAGCGCAACGACGACTTCCTGAAGTACTTCGGCAACGATCGTTGAGCCGTTGCAATCCGCACGGGAGCACGGCATGACCGTCGAGCTGCTGTCGGCGCTGTCGCTGGTCGCCGTGCTGGAAGGGCTGTTCCTGTTCGCCGCCCCCGGTCGGTGGCGGCGCACGATGGAGCAGCTGCGTCAGCTGGATGACCGCCAGCTGCGCCAGATCGGCGGCGTCGTGCTGGCGGTGGGCGTGGGTTCGCTGTGGCTGGTGCGGCTAATGTAAACGGTCGCGTTTCCGGGCTGGCCTAGACCGCCGAAAACCCGGATAATGCGCAAAAGCCGGAGGGGCGAAAACCTCCCGGCTTTTTCTATGCGCGGAACTCTCCGCCCGGGTCGGCGTGCGCTGGCCCTCAAATGCTTCAGGAGCTTATGCAATGGGTCAGTCAGTCGTCGTTCTCGGTGCCCAGTGGGGCGATGAAGGCAAGGGCAAGATCGTCGACCTGCTGACCGAGCAGATCGGTGCGGTCGTGCGCTTCCAGGGCGGCCACAACGCCGGCCACACCCTGGTCATCAACGGCAAGAAAACCGTCCTGCACCTGATCCCCTCGGGCATCCTGCGCGAAGGCGCGCTGTGCCTGATCGGCAACGGCGTGGTGTTGCACCCCGGCGCGCTGCAGAAGGAAATCGGCGAGCTGGAGGCCGAAGGCGTCGAGGTCCGCTCGCGGCTGAAGATCAGCCCGGCCACCCCACTGATCATGCCGTACCACATCGCCCTGGATCAGGCCCGCGAAAAGGCCGCCGGCGGCAAGGCCATCGGCACCACCGGCCGCGGCATCGGCCCGGCGTACGAGGACAAGGTCGCCCGTCGCGGCATCCGCGTGGCCGACCTGCATTACCCCGAGCAGCTTGCCGAACTGCTGCGCAGCGCGCTGGATTACCACAACTTCGTGCTGACCAGGTACTTCAACGTCGAGGCGATCGACTTCCAGAAAACCCTGGACGATGCGCTGGCCTTCGGCGACTACGTCGAGCCGATGAAGTCCGACGTCGCCGGCATCCTCCACGACCTGCGCAAGCAGGGCCAGCGCGTCCTGTTTGAAGGCGCGCAGGGCTCGCTGCTGGACATCGACCACGGCACCTACCCGTACGTCACCTCGTCCAACACCACCATCGGCGGCGCGCTGGCTGGCACCGGCGTTGGCGCCGGCGCGGTCGACTACGTGCTGGGCATCGCCAAGGCGTACGCCACCCGCGTGGGCAGCGGCCCGTTCCCGACCGAGCTGCACGACGACATCGGCCAGGCCCTGCGCGACAAGGGCCAGGAGTACGGCGCCACCACCGGCCGCCCGCGCCGCTGCGGCTGGATCGACATCGTCGCGCTCAAGCGCGCCGTCGCGATCAACGGCATCAACGGCCTGTGCATCACCAAGCTGGACGTGCTGGACGGCCTGGAGAAGCTGAAGGTCTGCATCGGCTACCAGTACCGCGGCAAGCAGACCGAGTACGCACCGCTGGACGCGCAGGGCTGGGACGAGTGCGAGCCGGTGTACCTGGAGCTGCCGGGCTGGCAGGAAAGCACCCACGGCGTCACCGAGTGGGACAAGCTGCCGCCGGCCGCACGCGCCTACCTGCGTTCGCTGGAGGAACTGGCCGGCTGCCCGCTGGCGATTGTCTCCACCGGCCCGGACCGCGACCACACGATGATCCTGCAGGATCCGTGGGCGTAGTCGCCGGGTTGTATTGAGTGAAAAAAAGCCCCGCGGATGCGGGGCTTTTTTGTGAGGTTACCGGTTGGCCGGCCTGTCAATCAGTGGGGACGTTACACAGTTGCCACTGTGTCACGCCCTTGAACGCCGGAACCAGAAGAACTTCCTGCGATCCGTCGGAGTTCTCGCGCAGACAGAAGTATTGGCCATACATACGGCCCAGAGTGCGATCGCCCCGGCGCGATGGATTCGGTATTCCGGCATTGATTGATAGGCCATATCGCTCGCCTGGCCGAAGTTGCTCAGAAATTTGCTGCTGTGAGTCATTGGCTGGCCGGTATCCGTATGGGATGCAATCATCCGGATGTAGCCTCGTTTCCGGTTCCAGTGGAGTGATCCAACTCCATATCCGTTCCCATTTAGAATCCACGAACTTGCTAACGGAAATTGCAGCGATCGTTGGAGGTGTTTTCCGTGCTTCCTTGCTATCGGCGACGGAGAAGCACAGGCGGGAGTCTACAATACGGATCGTTGCGTCCTGATACATGCCGGCTGGCTGAGTGCAACCGCCAACGCCGGGAGCAAGCAGTAGCGGTAGGAAGACAGCTCCGATTCTCATTTGGTTACCTGCGGTAGGTTGTTCGAATCATCCGGTGTTATAAGGAAGTCACGCAATGTGCCTTCATAGAGTGCAAGAAGGTTGGCTCTATGGCGATACTTGGACTCATACAGGTCGTCATTGTTTTGCCGAAATCTGAGGAGGTAATAATCCGCAATTATATTTCCCTGTGCTTCCATGTTGTAGTCGTAAAGGCGCTTAGTGCTGTCGAGCGTATACTCATACGTCATGTTGGGACGAGGACCTCGAACGCGCTTGATCGGGTAGCCAAGCTGATACTGCCAAACGTGTGTCATTTCATGTACGAGAAGTCGCTGTTCCCGATCCAATTCGAGCGAAAAGTCTATTGAGAACAGCTTGCCCGGTAGGTAAATATCACCGTTCGGTGCAGTCGCCGTATTATCTGGTTGAAAGCCGAAGAGCAGCCAGTATCCATGGTTGTGAAGCTTGACCGACTTGTAGTCCACGGAATTTCCAAATACTTGCCGCAGCATCGCAACCTCGCCGCTGGTCAGACCACGGTCTTCCGCTTTGGCTGCGGCCTCATGCACGGATGATCCAACGGCGGTCGCGTTGGTGCGCGCGCCGGCCATTGCCACTTCAACGGTTTGCGACGGAAGGCCCAGAGCGCCGCAGCAGCCAGAGGCCTGTGTTGGGGCGACCAGCTCCGCTTTCGTGATGCCGAGCGGGGCCGACGTCGTCACGCGGCGGGTTCGGCCGTCCTCATCGGTGACGCCGTCGACCTTGCTCCCGTCTTCCAGCTGCAGCACATAACCGATATTGGAAAGCGCCGAACCGGTTGGGCCGACGAACCGGATCTGCTCATCGAATGCACTGTCGCTAATCGTGAGGGCTGCAGGAGTCGGTCCGCCATTATGGTTCGCCTTCGCAGAATTCGCGTGGGCTGCTGCGTCCGGCGCGACGGCTGTGGTCGCTGATCCAGCCCCATCGTCCAGGAACACCCGCATCTGCTTCACCGCCAGCACCTTGCAGCCACACGCAATCGAGCTTCCGTGCAGGGCCACCGCCTGGCCGTCGATGATGGTTGTCGGGTCCCCATCGACGATTGGGAACGTGCCCTTGTGGGTGGGGCAAGTCGCCATGTCGTTGATTCGCGCGACAGGCTTGCCGTCGATGTCGGTGAAGGGTGATCCGCTGATCACGGTGCCGCCGCTCGAAGTGGCGTCACCAAGCACAATCCACATCCTTGTCATGTTTTCTCCTTGTCCTTGATGGGACATCGCGGATTCTACGTCCCCTAGTGATTCGGCGCTGCTTCGCTTGCTTCGGCGTGCGCGAGTTTCATGCATCTCGAACCGGCAGGTTGGGATTCCGTTTGCCTGCTGCCGGCGCGTGAGCGGGCTCGGCGGTAACGGCGTTGTTCAGTTACAGCGCCCATCAAGAGCCTGCATTCACGCCCGACGCTTTAGGTTGCTGCACAGCACCCCTAACGAGTCCGGCATTCCATGACCCAGTCCCTGCAATCCAAGACCCTCGCCCGCGCCCTGATGGTCGCGCTGCTGCCCGTCGCGATGTCAGCGGCCTGCAGCCAGACCCCGACGCCCACGGCCGAGTCCACTGCCGCCGCGAGCTCCGATGCCGCGCCCGCCCAGGATCCGGCCAGCACCGGCGTTGCCGGCGATGTCGACATGACCGGCGTCCAGGACGCGGATCGGGCCAACCCCGATCCGGTCGCACCGATCGCACCGGACGATCGGGTGCCACCGCCGGATGACGAGAAATCCTCCGAGAAACTGCCCGCTGAGAAGAACGCCGAGCCCGAGCCGCTTCCCCCGGTGACGGCCGCGCCCGCCGACGCGGAGCTGGCCAAGGACAGCCCGCTGCGCGCCCAGGTGTTGCTGGAGCGCGCGTTCTTCTCCCCCGGCGAGATCGATGGCGCCGTGGGCAGCAACATGGGCCGCGCGGTGGATGCCTTCCAGCGCGCGCATGACATCAAGCCGACCGGCACGATGGATGCCGCCACCTGGGAGGCGCTGGACAAGGACGACGCGCCCGTCCTGATCGAATACACGCTCACCGCCGAGGACGTCGCCGGCCCGTTTGCCCCGACCCCGACCGGCCACGCCGCCATGGCCAAGGTGGACGCACTTCCGTACGAGTCGGTGGAGGAGAAGGTCGCCGAGCAGTTCCACTCCAGCCCGGCCCTGCTGGCCAAGCTCAACCCCGGCGTGAAGCTGGCCTCCGGCAAGACCATTACCGTGCCCAACATCCAGGCCGCGACACGACTGCCGACGCCGGCCAAGGTGGTGATCGACAAGTCCGACTCCGCCCTGCTGCTGATGGACGAGTCGGGCAAGGTGATCGGGCATTACCCGGTGACCACCGGCAGCGCGCAGTTCCCGTTGCCGATCGGCGACTGGAAGATCAATGGCGTCGCCCGCGACCCGGTGTGGTACTTCGACCCGGAGCTGATCGCCGGTACCAAGGCGTCCGACAAGAAAGCCGAGATCCCGCCGGGCCCCAACAACCCGGTCGGCACCACCTGGATTGACCTGAGCAAAGAGCACTACGGCATCCACGGCACGCCCAAGCCGGCCAAGATCGGCAAGACCGAATCCAATGGCTGCATCCGCATGACCAACTGGAGCGTCGCCGCCCTGGCCGATGTGGTGAAGCCCGGCGTGCCGGTGACGATGCGCGAGTAGTCGGCGGGGTCAATGCGACCCGCTTTGATGGGTCTCGACAGGGCCGCCTTCTGGCGGCCTTGTTGTGTGTGGTCGGCGGGGAACAGGGGAAAGCAGGGCGGGACCGACGGCAGGCGGATGAGCGCCAGGCAGCGGGTCGGGAGCGGCAGTTGCGGCGGATGAAGCGGCGCCGTCGCGGGTTTGACCGGCGTGTGCGGCGGAACACGCCGTAGCGCTGCCGCAAAAAGTCGCGTCGTTGCCGTGGGATGCGTGGGCGGTCCCGCGCAAAATGGCGCGATTGCCCCTTCAAGCGTCGCGTCTGCCGCCGAGAGTGGCGTTGATGCCCTTGCCCGGGCCTCGACTGCCGCGCCAACCGGCACGAGCGCCACCGGGAGTGACAACGATGGCGAAATTTTCGGCATCCATGCCGTTTTTTCCGGCGCACAAAAAAGGCCGCCCGCAGGCGGCCTTCCTTCGCAGCGTCGCGTTACGCCATTTCGGGCTTCTCCTCGCTTGAGCGGCTGCTCTTGGCGAAGCGCGCACCGAGCTCCTTGCGCAGCCCTTCCAGCCCCTGATTGCGGCCGGCGACCTTGAGCAGGGCGTAACCGTCCAGCGCGCAGCGCATGATGTCGCTGCCCAGCGCGATCTCGCTGTCGGCACCGCGCTCGGCCAGACGCTGCAGGCGCTGCATGCGCGGACGCAGCCGGTCCAGCGCGGCCAGATCCTCCAACGCCTCCGCCAGCTTCACGCTCGGCGGCACGACCTGCGGGTTCTGGCTGAGCACGTTCAAGGTCTGCCGGCAGAATTTCTCGGACTTGTCGCCCATGCGCGCCAGCTTGCGGCGCTGGCCGGAGTTCATCGCCACTAAGGCGACCAACTGCGTCTCCAGCTCGGTCAAGGCCTGGTCCACGGCGTCCAGCTGGGCGTCGGACAGGGTGAGGTTGATCAGGTTCTGGCTCATTGCAACTCCTTTGCATTCGAGATGAGGCGCCGGGGCCGGCACGCCATGCGCGCCTGCAAGCCCACCAACACCGCCCCGCCGCATTCCCTGTGGCGTGAGTCGTGCGTGCCGGCGAGGCCGGCGGCTGGGGTGTGGGAAGTGTGCCGGATGCGGCGGCGGCTGCGGGTATGCGCGTCTTAGGACTTGTCCGCTTCCAAAGCCCCGGCTTTCTCTACGCGTCGTGTAGGAGATGGATCCCGCTCGGCATCCCGGGCGTCTTAGTGCGTGAGACACCGAAGCGGCATACTCGCGTTTGTATCGTTTATTGGTCTCGGGGGGGATCCATGGTCGACTTTGCGGTGCAAGACCCATTTTGCGTAGAGAGCGTAGAGGGTTTCGGGCCCGGCAGCGCGCCGCGCGATTATGACCACGATCGGGTTACTAACGACGATCTCCTGTTGCTCGGGATCGGCGCGGGCGAATCGGCTTCAGATCATCGTTGGGTGAGTGACTCCGGATTCCCCAACCTGGTGACTGAGCTGGATGCTCCGCCGACGGCGACCGGACGCTTGTCAAGAGAGAGTCACGAACCGGCCGCGGAAGAGCCAAGTGCGGTCCCAGAACCTATCGCGCACCCGACGTTGGATTTTTTTGTTGACGTGCCGAACACCGAACTCGAGCTTCCGCTCGACGAGGATGTAGACGAATTCGCGGGGGGCTGGTCGACCAGGGAAGAGTCGGAGGTTCCGTGGCACCTTGAAGTGCCCGAGCCTGATGACGTACACAGCTCTGGCGGAGCTGTTGAGTTCCCCGGTGGCGTGCTGGGTTCTGAGCGCGCAATCCAGCTCGCGATGGCTTTCTTGCAGACCGAAGATCTCGTGAGCGTTCGGAATCTCGATCTGCTCACCGACATCATCCTTGAGCGCGGCTGGTCGGGTGTCCAGACCCAAGTCAGAGCCCTGGTGCGTGCCGGCTACTCGGTGGAGCAGATCCACCTGATGTTTCAGATCACCGTTGTTTGGCTGCATTGTGTCCAAAGCGACATCCTCGCTCCCGACGGCTGGCATGGCGGTCACCGCCTGACGTGGCTGCAGGCTGCTCGCTTGCTGGACGTCATGGGGTATGACGCGACGATCGAGGAGATCGCAGACTTTCTGAGCGCGGAGCAGGATGTCTGGAGTCAGCTGCGCCGACGCTCCGGTGAGCTGGCAACGTTCCGCGATTACCTTTTCCGGTATCGCCTCTCGACGCACACCGAAGTCGACGATGGCATCTGGCAGTCCAACCTTGATCCTACCGACGAGCGATCCTTCGACGGCACACGCCACTGTCTTTACTCGTCCGACTGGTGGGATGAGCCGACCGGAAATATCGAGCCCGAACTCCCAGCACTTTTGCGCTCCGGCTACGACCTGAGCCACATCACCGAGAAGCTGGGGCTGGATTTCGGAGTCCAAATTTGATGGGCGAGTACCTGATCCCGGCCAACGGGGCGTGGGTTGTTGCCAAAGCAACGTCGGAGAAAACTCCGGGTGTCGTGATGGCGAGTCACAGTTCGGAACGCGGCGTTTCGCTCACTGTGAACTGGTTGGGGAAGAGTCAGCGCGATGTGGTTCCCCTGCGGGACTTGGAGTGCGGTTTTAAACCCGGCTATGAAGTGCTTCACGTGCCCGCGTCATCGTTTGAAACGTCGCTCGGCTACGGGGTAGTGCACTCGATCAGGCAGCTTGGGGGGCGTACCCAGGTGCTCGTCGATTTCCACGAGGATGGCGCGCGGATCTGGGTCCCCTGGGAGCGCCTGCGCTTCATCAAGGGCGCCCGCTTTCGTTTCCGCACCGGCGACCAAGGTGGTCCCGACGCCGCCGAGCGGCTTCGCCTGCGAAATCTTGCGCACGCGCTGGTGCTCTGGAATGAGAACACCGGATCGCTGTCGCACTTCGATATTGATCCGCTACCGCATCAGATCCATCTGGTTCATCACATCCTCAGTTCGGGCAACCTCAACTGGCTGATCGCCGATGATGTGGGATTGGGAAAGACGATCGAAGCCGGGCTGTTGATTGCGGCGCTGCGTCAACGCAACGTGGCACGACGTGTGCTGCTGGTGGTCCCGGCTGGGTTGACTCGCCAGTGGCAGGAGGATCTGAAGTACAAGTTCGGCCTGGATGATTTCCTTATCTACGGCAGCGATTTCAACATCAGCGACACCACCCATTGGAAGCTCTACGACCGGGTAATCGCGTCGTTGGACAAGGTCAAAGTTGACGATCATCTCGCGCGCCTCAAGGAGGCAGAGCCTTGGGACCTGATCATCTTTGACGAAGCGCACCGACTCACTCGCCGCCAGTACGGCATGAAGTACCAGAAGAGCGACCGGTTTGAGTTGGCGGAAGCGCTGCGTCAACGCACGCGCAACGTGCTGATGCTTACCGCGACACCTCACCAAGGCAATCAAAGCCAGTTCCAGGCGTTGTTGGAGCTGTTGCGACCGGAGCTGAAAGCGCAGTTCTCATTGCTGGGAATCGACTCAAGCGTGTTGTCGAAAATGGTGTTCCGCAATCGCAAGTCCGACGTCACCGACATCGACGGAAATTTCGTGTTCCATGGCCAGACCTCCCGTATGGTGCAGGTGGACTCCAGCCCTGAGCTGGTAGAACTAGAAGCCCAGTTACGGTCGTATCTGAAGCTGGGATACAGCGCGGCGGAGCACTTGGGGAAAGGGCGCGGCGGGGCGATCGGTTTTGTCATGACCGTCTACCGGAAGCTCGCTGCCTCATCGATCCGGACATTGCAGCTTGCCTTGATGCGCCGTCTGGTCAGACTGACATCCCAAGCCGCGCTGGCAGCCACCCTTGATGACGGCTTCATGGAGGAGCGCTATTCCGGTGAGTACGAGGAAACCAAAGTGGCAGCGCAGGAGACGCGCGAAGAGTTCTTCGTGGGCGAAACCGAGCGCCTCAAAACCTTGATCGAGGTATGTCGCGCTGCTGGCGAGGACGATCAGAAGATGCAGGCCTTCCTCGAACGCGTGATTGCGCCGATCACCCGCGAGAACCCTGACGAGCGCGTGCTGATCTTCACCGAGTACCGGGGCACCCAGGACTACATCGTCGAGCAGCTCCAGCAGCAATACGGCGCCAGCAAGGTCGATGTCATCAATGGTGGGATGAACGTCGAGGAGCGTCGCGCCGCGATTGCCCGCTTTGAGGGTGATGGGCAGTTCCTCGTGTCCACCGAGGCCGGTGGCGAGGGACTCAACCTGCATCGCCGCTGCCATTTGCTGGTCAACTACGACCTGCCGTGGAACCCCATGCGTCTCGCCCAGCGCATCGGCCGGCTGTACCGCTATGGGCAGGAGCACCACGTGGTGGCGTTCAACCTGCAGGGCGTGAACTCGGCCGATGACCTGGTGGTCAGCAATATGTACGCGCGTCTGGATCAGGTCGCCGCGGACATGGCCGGGGTGGATCAAACCTCGTCGGAAAATCTGGTCAGCGATATCGTCGGTGAGTTGGCGAGCCTGCTGGACGTCGAGGAAATTCTCGAACAGGCGAGCAGGGCCGGTGTGCAACGCACCCAGGAGAACATCGAAGACGCCATGCGCCGCGCACGCGAGACCTCCGAGTTGCAGCGCAAGCTGTTCCAGCACGCGGTGAGCTACGACGCCGATGAGATGCGCTCGGGCTTCCGGGTAGGCGCGTTGCACCTGCAGGCGTTTGTGCTCGGGATGGTCCGCCTGCTGGGCGGCAACGTGGGCGAGAGTCGGCGCTTCCCCGGTGCCGCATGGCTGTTGGACGTACCAGCGGCTGCCGGACTTCCCCGACTGGGCCGGGACGGCCGCATCACCTTTGACCGCGAATTGCGTGCCGAAAGCACGCCGGTCGAGTTGCTCGACCTGGACCATCCCTTCGTCGCTGCACTTATGGAGCGTGCGCGCAGCTATGATTTCCAGGGCTTGACCGCTGCGGCGGAATTGCCCGGCTTCAGCCATGTGGTAACCGCGATGCTGCGCTGGCAGGACGAGCGCGGCCTACGCCTCCGCCAGGAGTTCCATGCCATCGCGGTAGACCGCCAAGGCGCGCTGCACGCCAATCCCCAACAGGTCGCCGATTGGCTTCTGACACCCATACACACTGTCCCGTGCGAGATCGATCGCGCGGTCACCAACGGGATACACACCGGCGTTGAGTCCTTTATCGACGCCCAATTGGCCCGCAGGTCCAACGCCAACCTGCATCCCGAAAACAGAGAGTGGCTCAGCGCCGCCTGGTGCAGCGAACCCACGCTGCCAACCGTCTAAACCCGAGGAACGACATGATTACCGGTAGCATCAAATCCCAGGTCGACAGCATCTGGAACGCCTTCTGGAGCGGCGGCATCTCCAATCCGATGGAGGTCATCGAGCAGATGACCTACCTGCTTTTCATCAAGCGTCTGGATGAGCTGCACACCGTCAAAGAGAAGAAGGCCAACCGCCTCAACCGCCCGATCGAGAACCCGATCTTCGGTGCGGACCAGCAACACCTGCGCTGGTCGGTATTCCGCCAGTTGGGCGACCCCGAGGCGCTGTATCGCACGGTCGCTGAAGAGGTTTTCCCCTTCATCAAGACGCTCGGTGGCGGCGCGGAGGATTCCACCTACGCCACCCACATGAAGGATGCGCGCTTCACCATTCCCACGCCGGCGCTGCTGGCCAAAGTGGTGGACATGCTGGACGCGATCCCCATGGACGACCGCGACACCAAGGGCGACCTGTACGAGTACATGCTTGGCAAGATTGCCAGCGCCGGGCAGAACGGGCAGTTCCGCACCCCGCGCCACATCATCAAGCTGATGGTCGAGATGATGGCGCCCAAGCCGTCCGACACCATCTGCGACCCGGCCTGCGGCACGGCGGGCTTCCTGGTGGCGGCCAGCGAGTATCTCAACGCGCACCATGGGCACGAGATCTACGCCAGTCCCGAGGCCGCACGACGCTTCAACCGCGACACCTTCCACGGCTTCGACTTCGACAGCACCATGCTGCGGGTCGGCTCGATGAACATGCTGCTGCACGGCGTTGAGAACCCAGCCATCGAGAACCGGGACAGTCTCAGCGAGGGGCATTCCGGCGTGGCCGGGCAGTTCAGCCTGATCCTGGCCAACCCACCGTTTGCGGGATCGCTGGACTACGAGAGCACTGCAAAGGACCTGCAGGCGATCGTCAAAACCAAAAAGACCGAGCTGCTGTTCCTCGCCCTGTTCCTGCGCCTGCTCAAGCCCGGCGGCCGCGCGGCGGTGATCGTGCCAGACGGTGTGCTGTTCGGCTCCAGTAAGGCCCACAAGACCCTGCGCCGGATGCTGGTGGAAGAGCAGAAGCTCGACGGCATCGTGTCCATGCCGTCGGGCGTGTTCCGCCCGTATGCCGGTGTGTCCACCGCGATCCTGCTGTTCACCAAGACCGACTCCGGCGGTACGGACGACGTCTGGTTCTACGACATGCAGGCGGACGGCTTCTCGCTGGATGACAAGCGCAACGCACTGGATGCGGAGAAGCACGAGGCCAACAACCTACCGGACATTCTTGAGCGATGGTGCAACCGTGCGGGGGAGTCGGGCAGGGCGCGGACTGAACAGAGCTTTTTGGTGCCGAAGGCGGAGATCGCCGGCAACGACTACGACCTGTCGATCAACCGCTACAAGGAGGTCGTGCACGAGCACGTGGAGTACGACCCGCCGCTGAAGATTCTGGCCGAGCTGAAGGAGCTGGAGGCGGAGATCATGCGGGGGATGGAGGAGCTGGAGGGGATGCTGTCGTGAGTTGGCGGTCAGTAGCTCTTGGCGAGCTTTGTGATCTTGAGATTGGCAAAACTCCATCTCGCGCCGAACCAGAATTTTGGCGTGGTGGAACACTGCCTTGGCTGTCGATTGCCGACATGAATCAAGGTCGCAACCTGCAATTTACCAAAGAATGCGTGACAGATGCAGGCGCGCGGGCCGCTAGAATGAAGATCGTTAAGCCGGGAACCCTCCTTCTTAGTTACAAGCTCAGTATCGGGAAGGTGGGGGTGGCACGGATTCCAATGTACACGAACGAGGCAATTGCAGCCTTGTCAAACCTTAGCAGCGAGGTTGACCCCGACTTTATGTATTGGGCGCTTCAACACGTGGACCTTCTGCAAGGTGCGGATCGTGCCGCGATGGGTGCAACCCTAAATAAGGCAAAGCTGACCGCGATCAAGTTCCCAGTCCCACCGCTCACCGAGCAGCGCCGCATCGCGGCGATCCTGGACAAGGCCGACGCGCTGCGCGCCAAGCGCCGCGAAGCCATCGCCAAGCTCGACCAGCTGCTGCAGTCCGTGTTTATCGACATGTTCGGCGAGCCCACATCGAATCCCAAGCGTTGGCCCATGGTTGCCTTAGCAGACTTGGGGGATATTCACACAGGAAAGACGCCGCCAACAGCAGTGACCGGAGTATTCGATGGAGATGTTCCATTTGTAACGCCTGGCGATCTTTCACGTCCGATGTTTCGTGCTGAGCGAACAATAACCGAACTAGGCGCTACCTACACTAAGGTTGTGCGGGCTGGATCGGCATTGGTAGGGTGTATTGGAAGCATCGGAAAGATTGCCAAAGCCCCGGTTCCATGTAGTTTTAATCAACAAATAAACGCGGTTGATTGGAATTACGATTTGGTCGACGATGACTTCGGAGTGGCCGCGCTAGTCTGTCGCACGCCGCAAATGCTGGCGTTGTCGTCCGCGACCACCGTTCCTATTCTTAACAAGTCCGCATTTAGTAGAGTCACTATTCCCATCCCCCCTATCGCTCTCCAGAAGCGATTCTCCAGAAAAGTTGCTGCGGTTGAGTCTAGCAGCGCATGCCATAGAGAACAGTTGAGGCGCATTGATTATCTCTTCGCCTCTTTGGAGAATGAGCTGTTCGAAAATAGGGTGCAATGATGCGCGGTGAGTTTATCGGGGTATGGTCCGAAATATGGCACGACATCTGGGGGCCGCTCATTAATCGGGAGGGCGTCCCGGAAGACATCTTTTGCGAACTCTATCGTGAGCTGTGTAACGCCCTCCGCGAGCGGCCTAGAATTGAGTTGCTGGCGGACATTATTGATGATCCCGTCCAGGCTAGCGACGCTTTTCGGGCTGTTACAGTTGGCGAGTTGCTTGGCGAACGATCGCTCGTTGGGTTTCTGGAAGAGGCTCACGCGATTATCGATGATCTAGGCGGAGCCGAGCTTTCTTTTGAGTATTTCAGACTGCTGTCCTCATTCGTAGAGAAGTACAGTATTAGGTACGACTTGCGCGCCCCATGTAGGCTCTGCCCGTCCTTGTCAGGAGTGTTTGCAAGTATGATGCGTGATCTCCGAGCGGTGGCAAAACAAGATGATCATTTAGGAGGGCTTTATTCTGATTTCGAAGAGTCCGTATGGGACCTTAGGGGGGCATGTCTGACCGCAAAATAAAAACGGTAATACAGAAGCAAGTAAATGTTCTTGAGGCGCTCGGTGCGCTATGCCCTGGTGTGAAGGCGGGCGAGCTCGGAAGAATGTGCTCTGAAATAGGTTCTTGGCCGCATGGAGCGGTTCAGGCAGCGCTAAGAAATATTTACGGGTTTGCGTCGGACTACCCGGGAATCCGCCATGGGGGTAATCCAGCTGGTGCAATTCGCCAGATTGACATGCGGGATATGATTGCAATGTCCATCGTGTTGGTGGGATTCACACCGTACCTTCGAGACGCGTTTGATCCTGATTCCATCTTTATGGGGTCTTGAGTTTCTTCATTTATGGGTTGATCAATGACCAACTTCCAGTTCCTCCTCCCCGAGTTCAAACCGCTCTACGAGCCGGCAACAGGCGCGGAGCAACTGGTCCATTCCGATCCTCGTGCCTGCTGCATGCGCACTCGCCATGCACTGGAGCAGGCGGTGCATTGGCTGTACGCGCACGATGTCACCTTGCGTATGCCGTACGACAACAGCCTGGGCGTGCTGCTGACCCAGCCCGCGTTCGAGCAACTGTTGCCACCGCATATCCACGACAAGGCGCGGGTGATCCAGAAGCTCGGCAACCAGGCCGTGCATGCCAGCGGTCGCATCGGCAGCGGCGATGCAGTGCGGCTGGTCCGCGAGCTGTTCCACGTGCTGTATTGGCTGGCGCGTACCTACACGCGTGCCAGCGACCCCAAGAGCATCGAGGCCAGCTTCGACGACAAGCGGGTGCCGCATCTGGTGCGCGCCGACGAGGCGGTCAGCTTTACCCGCGACGAGCTGGCGAAGCAGGAAGCGCAGTTCCGCAAGGAGATCGAAGCCCAGCACGCCCAGATCGAGGCGCGCGAGGCGAGCATTGCGGAGACTGCGGCCAGCCTCGCCGAGCGGGAGGCCGCGCTGGCCGAGGTCAATGCCAAACTGGCGCAAACTCGGGCGGAACTCGCCCAAGCCAAGGCCGCCAACCTCGCCGTACCGGATACGCACAACTACCACGAGGCCGACACCCGTCGCTTCTTTATCGACGTGCTGCTGCGCGAGGCCGGCTGGGAGATCGGCAGCAACGCGGCGGTGGAGGTGCCGGTCACCGGCATGCCGAATGCGCACGGCGAGGGCTTCGTCGATTACGTTCTGTGGGGCCGGGACGGCAAGCCACTGGCGGTGGTGGAGGCCAAGCGCACCTTCAGCGACCCGGACGTGGGCCGGCAGCAGGCCAAGCTGTATGCCGATTGTCTGGAGCAGATGAAGGGCCAGCGTCCGCTGATCTTCTACACCAACGGCCACAAGACCTGGCTGTGGGACGACCGGCGCGCGCCGCCGCGTGAAGTGCAGGGTTTTTATACCCGCGAGGAGCTGGAGCTGGCGATTCAGCGCCGCAGCCTGCAGCAGGACCTGCGCGAGCTGAAGGTCAACCGGCAGATCACCGATCGCGGGTACCAGATCCGCGCGATCCGATCGATGACCGAGGCACTGGCGTCCGGCCGCCGCGCGGGACTCCTCACCATGGCCACCGGCACCGGCAAGACCCGCATGTCGATTGCACTGGTTGAACTGCTGATGCGGGGCAACTGGGTCAAGCGGGTGTTGTTCCTGGCCGACCGCGTGGCATTGGTGAACCAGGCGGCCAAGGCGTTCAAGGAGCACCTGCCGCATTCCAGCCCGGTGAATCTGGTCACCGAAAAGGACGGGCAGGGGAGGGTCTACCTGTCCACCTACCCGACCATGATGGGGCTGATCGAGCAGATGCAGGGCGACCGCCGCAAGTACGGCGTCGGCCATTTCGACCTGATCATCATCGACGAGGCCCATCGCAGCGTTTACCAGAAGTACGGCGCGATCTTCCGGTACTTCGACAGCTATCTGGTCGGCCTGACCGCAACCCCACGCGATGAGGTGGATCGCGACACCTATCACCTGTTCGGGCTGGAAACGGGGGTACCAACGGATGCCTACGGGCTGGATGAGGCGGTCGGTGACGGGTATCTGGTCCCACCCAAGGCGCACTCGGTCCCGATCAGGTTCGTGCGCGAGGGCATCCGCTACGACGAGCTGAGCGACGAGGAGAAGGAGCACTGGGAGTCGCTGGACTGGGGCGAGCACGACGAGCTGCCGGATGAGGTGCATGCCTCGCAGGTCAACAAGCAGCTGTTCAACGAAAGCACCGTCGACCTGATGCTCAAGCACCTGATGGAGCACGGGCTGAAGGTCGATGGCGGGGACACCCTGGGCAAGACCATCATCTTTGCGGTCAACCAGCGGCACGCCCAGTTCATTGCGCAGCGCTTTGACCACCATTACCCGCATTACAAGGGTGAGTTCGCGCGCGTGGTGACCCATGCGGTCACCTACGCGCAAAGCCTGATCGACGACTTCAGCATGGTCAACCGGTTGCCGCAGATCGCGATCTCGGTGGACATGCTGGACACCGGCATCGACGTGCCCGAAATCGTCAACCTGGTGTTCTTCAAAGCGGTGCGCTCGAAGGTGAAGTTCCTGCAGATGATCGGCCGCGGGACCCGGTTGCGGCCGGAGCTGTTCGGACCGGGGCAGGACAAGGCCGAGTTCTACATCTTCGACTTCTGCCAGAACTTCGAGTACTTCAACGAGCGCCCGGCTGGCGCAGTAACGAAGATGGCCGAGCCGCTCGGCAAACGGTTGTTCAAGCGCCGGCTGGAGTTGATGACAATGCTGCCGGCCGAAGCAAAGGAGAAATCCAGCGGCGCCGCTGATATTCCCGGCGGCTACGAGAGTGCCTCCGGATTGAGGCAGTCGCTCATTGATCAGCTTCATGGCGAGGTGGCGGCGATGAATCTGACCAACTTCATCGTCCGTACCGAGCTGGAGCACGTCACGCGTTTCACCGAGCGCGCGGCGTGGGACGCGATCGATGAAACGGCGGTGGTGGAGTTGCGCGAACATGTTGCGGGTCTGCCCAGCGAGCAGGAGCCGGAGCACATCACGGCGAAACTGTTCGACCTGGTCTGCGTGAACCTGCAGGTGGCGTTGATCAAGGCCACCGGGGATTTCATCACGTGGCGCGACAAGATCGTTGGCATCGCGAGCGACCTGGAAACCAAGGACACCATTCCGGCAGTGAAGGCGCAGCTTGCGTTGATTCAGGAGTTGCAGACCGAGGCGTTCTGGCAGGACATCACGCTGGCAATGATCGAGACGGTGCGCCGAAAGCTGCGGGATCTGGTGAAGTTCGTGGACCAGAAGAGCAGTACCCCCGTCTACACGGTTCTGACCGATGAGATCGGCGAGGCCAGTGAAGTCGGCTTGGACAGCTTCAGCACCGGCATCAACCTCGCCCAGTACAAGCGCAAGGTCGAGGCCTACATCCGCGCCAACGACAGCCATATCGCCATCGCCAAGCTGCGGCACAACAAGCCGTTGACGCCGACCGACCTGGAGGAGCTGGAGCGATTTGTGTACGGGGCCGAGGTTGTCGGTGGCCGCGAGGCATTCGAAAAGTATTACGGCAGCGAGCGACCGCTTACGGTGTTCATCCGCTCACTAGTGGGACTGGATCGCAACGCCGCCAAGGAGGCGTTCGCCCACTTCCTCGACGAGAACCGCTACACCGTCCAGCAGATCCGCTTCGTGGAAATGGTCATTGACCGCCTCACCCACAGCGGGGTCATGGACCCTGGGCAGCTGTACGAAGCACCGTTCACCGCGATCCACTACGAAGGTGTGGAAGGCGCATTCGGTGATGCAGACGCCAACCGGCTTTTTCAGATCGTGAATTCAATCAATCAGCGGGCAGCAGCCTGACGCGACATCTAAGGGGAGCGCATGCAAAAGCAGAAGTATTCGGTCAACCAGTACCTGGTTGAGTCGCTCCTCAATTGGGTCAAGAGTGGCGAAATCGCGATTCCGGAGATCCAGCGGCCGTTCGTGTGGACCGCGGCCCGGGTGCGGGACTTCATGGATTCGCTCTACAAGGGGTATCCGGTCGGTTACGTCATTGCGTGGCGCAACCCGGATGTCCGCACGAAGGACGGCAAAACCGCGAGCGGCAAGAAAATCCTGATTGACGGCCAGCAGCGCATAACCGCGCTGCGTGCGGCCATCCTCGGCGAGCGCGTGCTGAACAAGCACTATGAGAAGGGACGGATCACGATTGCGTTTCACCCGCTGGAGGACAAGTTCGAAGTGTCCAATCCGGCCATCGCTCGGGACGCCCAGTGGATTCCTGATATTGCGCCGCTGGTCAGTGGACACGAAGGGCTGCTGCAGGCGCACCCACGATATATGGGTGCCAACCCATCGGCCGACCCTGACAAGGTCGCGCAGGCGATGACGAACCTGACGAACATCTCCAAGCGTCAGGTGGGGATGATCGAGTTGGAGCACGACCTCGACATCGAGGAGGTGACCGAAATATTCATCCGGATCAACTCCAAGGGCGTGGTCTTGAGCCAGGCTGACTTCGCGATGTCGAAGATCGCGGCAGAGACGCGGTATGAAGGCCCCAACCTGCGCAAGGCCATCGATTACTTTTGCCACATGGCGGTCTCGCCCGAGATCCATGAGGCGGTGGTTCGGAATGACGACGAGTTCACCGACACCCATTACTACAAAAACATCCGTTGGATGAAGGATGAGACGGACGATCTGTACGACCCAAGCTACGTCGACGTCATGCGCGTTGCCTTCACGTCGGAATTCAACCGAGGCCGTCTGGCGGACCTAGTGAGCTTGCTGTCAGGACGGAATTTTGAAGCGCGTACCTATGAGGAAGAAATTGCTGCGGACTCCTTCGACCGGCTCGGTAAGAGCTTCACGAGGTTGTCGAACGAGACCAATTTCAAGCGGTTTCTCATGATTATCCGCTCTGCGGGGTTCATCCGCCCGCAGATGATCCGTTCTCGAAATGCGATCAACTTTGCTTACATCGTTTTTCTGAAGCTGCGCGCGATGGGGCATCGTCCTGAAGACATCGAGCGCTTCGTACGCCGTTGGTTCGTAATGACGGTGCTGACGGAACGATCTTCCGGTGCGTTTGAGACTCGCTTTGAGGCAGACATCAAGGCAATCGCCAGTAGAGACTTCTCAGAGGTGTTGGCCACTGTCGAGGCAGGCAGTCTCTCGGATGCTTTCTGGGACGTCTCGCTCGTTCAGAGTTTGAGCAAGAGCTCGAGTAACAGTCCGATATTTTGGGCGTTTATTGCGTCGCAGGTAAAAGCGGGTGATACGGGCTTTCTCTCCAGAGACATCCGGGTGTCGGATCTGGTCCAGCTGCGGGGCGACATTCACCACATATTTCCCAAGGATTACCTTAAGAAGAGCGGTTTCAAGCGCGGCGACTACAACCAGATTGCCAACTTTGTATACATGCAGACGGAAATTAACATTGGTGTCGGAAATAAATCGCCCGTGCAGTACTTTGGCGAGATCATGGATCAGTCCAACGGCGGGAAGCGGCGCTATGGGAATATTGCGTCCAACGAGGAGCTTTCCGACAACTTGGCGATGCATGCGATTCCCGCGTCCGTCATAGAGATGGACGCCGGTAGCTATTCATCATTCTTGGACGAACGACGTCGATTGATGGCTTCGAAGATGAGGGCCTATTACGAGAGCCTGTGATGGATTTCGTATCGCGTAGCCATCGATCGTTGAAGCCACCCGATCACCCTTCCAACGAGTGTCGAGATAGCTCCGGTTACTCGCGGCTCAATCGTGCGTTTTGCTTAGACGTCTTTTAATCTCGTCTAGACGTGGTCCAAAGAACTCGACGTCAGGAGGGCTTAAGCTCGATAGGAGTTGCTCGTAGCGACGAGCCAAAACGTCGCCCTGTCCGTCGTGTCCACCCAATGATTGTTCAAATGTCTCGATGGCCGCGCGAGCGTCATCGAAAGTTGGGAGCCACTCGTCGCTTTTAATCGACGAATTCATCCATATTTCCCGTAAGGACGTTGCCACGATTTCCTTGGATTCTTCTGGGGATGATTGGATAAGTTCGCTGAAGTGGTCATGGAGCCACACGTGCTCACTAACATCTATGAATCGGTCATCGACGTCTGTCGCATACTGGTGGCGTGCGCTCCGTCTGTACTCGTTAGAAAGTTTCCTGACTTCATTTAACAGTGCGCTCGTAAGCTTGCCGCCGTCGATTTCCCGCCGATGCGAGGCGGCATGATTTTCACATGCTTTTATCGCCGATTCCTCGTTTGTGTCGGTCAAAAGAACCTCAACGGATTCATATTCCGGTCCCGATTTCGCTTCCGCGTTGAATGAAGAATCCGCCTCCGTAGTGACGTAATAGCGGACGCCGTTCGAGTACGCCACCCACTCATCCCACGAGCTGCGAAACAAGAGGGGCCTGCGTTTGAGATATCTCCAGCGAAGCATCGCTTCCTCCGGGTTGAGATCGTCCTGCCGTTTTGGATCGACTATAGCGCAGCGGACTTACGCCCGGTTTGGGTATTGGAGGTGCGGGTGTGAGCTGATCTTTGGGCGAGTGCTGCTAATAACCGGTGCGCCCCGGGAGAGGACGCACCGAGTGACCAGAAGAATTTAGATCAGGCCCGGTCGTAGCAGGCGATCAGCTCGGCAAGTTGGTCGGTGTCACTTACGCGCCACAAAAGTGCGTCGCGCCCGTTACCGACCCGCGGCGCTTGCGCGTCGAGGTTGGAGTGACGTCGCCGCTGCGCAGGATAGCGTTCGCACGGGGCAACCGCGTTGAGGAATGGCACATCCTCGGTCCAGATGTTGATGCACTGGACGTCGCGCTGGATCGCCAGGTGGCGGCCGAGCGATGTTTGAAACCCCGCAACTTTCTTGCTGCCGTCTTTGATGCGCCCGAGCTTGGATGCGAGCAGGGCTTCGGCCTGGGCGACTGTTTTGGATGAAGGCGCGGTTGACCGTGGACTGGTCGAAGCGCTGGGTGCAAGGGTCGTTGCCGGTGGCGGGGGCACGGGTGGCTGCGCCGGCTCGGTGGGGGTGGGCGGCTGGTCCGGGGACGACTCGTTTGTTGCAAAGGCTGTCACCGAGCGTGTCAGCTGCAGGAGCGCGGCATCAATCAGTTCCGGGTTGGTCTTGGTCGAAAGCGCCTCACGCTGTTTGGTGCCCAGAAAATACGAGATGCGTTCGGCATTGGCGCCGGACGGGTGGGGTAGGCCAGCCAATACCCTTTGTGCATCCAGTTGTCCGCGTGCGACGCAATCGTCCAACACGGCGGATGGCTCTTTTCCGAGCGGCACCCAAAACGCGTCCTTCAGCAAGGCGACTTCTTCATCCAGCCAACGACGCGACATTTCCCGCAGCGCCGGAGTGGTACGGATCGACGGCGACCCTGAATAGTCCTTGCCATTCACAAACACCGGATAGCGCAACGCGGAGGTGAAGTGCACCAGGTCGGTCCGGGTGTCGAACAACCGGGCACAGCTCTCGATGCCAAGCACCGCATGCAGCCCGATGCGATCCAGCATGGCAATCAGGTTGTTGCGCATGGGCCCGGAAAAGCTGGCGGTTTTCTTCGACAGCTCGAGAGCGTCGGCATCGCTTTTATTGGCGCGCAACGCCGTTGCCAGTTCAGTGAGTGCGTTGCGAGCCTTCTGCGCGCCGGGGGTGATTCCCAATAGAACGATCTTTGCGTCGGGGTTGATGTGATCGAAAGGCGCGTAGTGGCAGGCGAGCGGACCGTGGCGTTCGATCAGCAGCCGATCGGCCTGTGGATCGATGTTTGCAGCGTCAACAATGGTGTCGCGAAAGCGATGAATGAGTGCGTTCATATGGCCTCCTTGGAAAATATGGGGTCAGGCGGGGTGGTTGATTTGCGTAGCACTAAGCGCGGCCGCATGCGCCAGTGCCAATACGGCATAGGCCTCGCGCGCGAATGCCGCCGGATCGGGAAGATCCAAATGCAAGGCCAGTTGCTGTAGCGCCTGCGGCGGAAACTCGGCGATCACATTGCCGGGCGCTTGCGATTCGATGCCGCTATAGGCGAGCGCTTGTTCCGGACCCCACTGGAGCGCATGAGCCAATTGGTCGAGCGAGAGATCCGCGGTCTCACGCCAGTTCTGGCAGGTGGTCCCCAGTACGGCAGCGTCGGTGATCTGCGGTTGCTGGGGGCCTTGGGCGCCGAGGTGGGTGGGGGTGAAATCCTTTCGGCGGCCGAGCCACGCCAACGCGTCCTCCGCTTCGATAAAGGTCCAATAGCCGCTTTTGGTGACGGGGAGCGGATTGGCACTCTTCGGATTGGTGGCCGTGCGGACGGTTTTTTCCGATACCCCGGCGAGGGCAGCCAGTTGTTCAACCCGAATGGGTTCACCGCGATCCAGCTCCCAGCGCGCGGTCGCTGCGTTCGACAGTCGCTGAATCGCCTCTTTTTCATCGGGCGACAAGCAGTCACTTCCATCGGGCAGGGTGAAGTTTGCGGAGAGCAGTTCAACGGCGACCGCCAGCTCAGTCAAACCTTCTTCAAGCTCGTTCTGGGCGCGCGCCTTACCGTTCCACGCGAAGTCGGCCATGGTGCTGGCGACGCGCTCCAAAAAGCTGCTATCGCACTCGGACAGGGTTTGAGTGCTGCCCGTGGTGAGGAACTGGCCGACTTCTGCCACCGCCCGCACCAGGCTGGCGGCGGCTTGGGTGGCGGTATCGATCCGATCTTGGTTTGTCATAGCGGGATATCCATCTTGTCTCGGGTGGAGGTATTGTTGCGATGCCTCACCGGGATGTCAAGCGGGATATCTATCTATGCCATGGTTATCTTGCGAGCGTGTCGGAGCGCGCCCAATGTCGGGTCGTCTGCCCCCCATGGGGTTGGGGAAGCCATGCAGGACCGCGACATGTTGGTGGGAGCGAGGTTTCATCGCGCCATCCGCGCTAGGCTCCGACTCTCCCCCACAGGAGCGGCCCCATGCGCATCCCCTTCACCCTCCAGCGCCTCGACCACGTCGTCCTGCGCGTGCGCAACATCGCCGCGATGCAGGCGTTCTATTGCGACGTGCTCGGCTGCACGGTGGAGCGGCGGCAGGACGACATCGGACTGTTGCAGCTGCGCGCGGGTGATTCGCTGATCGACCTGGTCGATGTCGCCGGTGAGCTGGGTCGCCAGGGCGGTGCGACACCGGGCGCGGAGGGCCACAACATGGACCACCTGTGCGTGCAGGCGCTGCCGTTTGACCGCGCCGCCATCGAGGCGCATCTGCGCGCGCATGGCGTGGAGCTGGGCGAGTTCGGGTCGCGCTACGGCGCGTTGGGGCAGGGGCCGTCCCAGTACCTGTTTGATCCGGAAGGCAATCGGGTCGAGCTCAAGGGGCCCCCGGCGGGGTAATGCCGACCGCCTGCGGCTATGCTGCGGGCACTGCAAGTCAGCAGCGGCGTCGATCGCGACGACCGGAACCACACACGGAGAGCCGAAATGCACGGATCGATGAAGAATGTCCTGAGGAAGTTGGGAATCTTGCTCTGCTTCGGGCTGTTGTCTGCCTGCGCGGAGTCCGGTGCGCCCTCTGCGGAGGGGAGCGCGAGCGACCGCGCACCGGCGGCCGCCAAGTCGGCGGACGGGCTCAGCTTCACCATCAGTGGACCGGCGTTTGCCGAACCGGCGACGTTCGAGGTCCCCGCCGATAGCCGGGAGCTGCGCACCTATCTGTCCGACAGCATGTTCAGCCTCACCGTGTCCCCCAACGAGCGGCTGCGCTCGACGGATGGCAAGCACGTGTTGACCGGGGCGATCCTCGGCACGCAGCCGGCAGGCGTGGGCGAGTCCACCGAGGCGAGTGGCGTGACGGAGGCCACCTTCAACTTTGATACCGATGCCGGCACCGAGCGCCAGCAGGGTCCGTCGATGGCGTTCTCCTCCAACGGCGAGAAGCAGCCGATGCGCATCGTGATGGAGACCTTCGAGGATGGGAAACGCGCTGCGGGACACTTCAGCGGGAAGTTGCAGCGGCTCAACATCGACCACACGCAAGAAATCTACGATGTGGACGGCAAGTTCGACGTCGTGAATTGATACCGCTCAGCTGACGGCCGACACGCCGCCTGCCGCCTGCGCAACCCGCGCGGCGGCGGCGCGCACGCGCTGGATGTCGTCAGGCAGGCTGAGCGCGTTTTCGCAGCGTGCCAGGGCGCTGCGTGACTGTTGCAACGCCGCTTGCCGGTAGCGCGGCTGGTCCACCGTGGCCAGCATGTGCAGCACCTTCTGCAACTGGATCGCCACCTCCACGGTGGCGGCGCCGTCGCGGGCGATGGCCACGAAGAAGTCATCGAACAGTTCGTCCAGCTTCACTCCTGGCACGCGGATCCGGGGAAACCGGACTTCTTCGTCCTCGTCCAGTTCGTCGGAGTACGGCGAGGACCATTGGGCGAGGACGCGCGCGCCGCGGCTGAGGATCTCGATGGCGGTGCCGGGGTCATTGACGGCGGCGGACAGCGCGCGCGAGGCGATTTCCGCCATGACGCACAGCCCCAGCCGCGGATCCTGGTCGAAAGATCGCTCCGAGGAGATGTTGAACGCCCTGGCCAGCTTGCGCATTGTCTCTTCATCGTGGGTGCCGGTGACCGATGCGACGGGCCTGCCCGGTCCGGCGAGTTCACCGGGCAGCAGGTGGACCACCACGTGCAGGTCCGATTCTTCCGCCAGCTCCTGCAGGGCGCCCATGTCGATGTACTGGACGTAGCCGATCTTGCGCGCGGTCAGCGGCATTCCCGGCTTGTCGGTTGCATCGCTGTGCTCGTGCAGCGGCGCGCCGCCCAGGTAGGGGAGCTTGTAGCGGGCACGTATGGACTTGGTGGCTTCCTTTTCCACCCGCTCGCTGGTGGGGCCCACCCGGCCGAGCTCGAGCACGTAGTCGATCCAGCGCAGCAGGGTGATCACGATGATCACCAGCACGCCGAGCGTCACCGCGTACAGGATCACCCGTCCGCTGTCGCCGTACAGGCCGGTGTGCAGCCCAATGATGCCGACCACGCTGAAAAGAAATGAGCCCACGAAGGTCGCCAGCGCGTTCTGCGCTGTTGCATCCGCGCTCAGCAACCGCGTGGCGCGTGGGGTGACGTTGTTGGTCGAGGACGCGAACGCCGCGACCATCGTGCTCAATGAGAAAATCGTCACCGCCAGCATGCTGCTGGCGATGATGTTGAGCAGGCTGCCGACCGCCGTCGCGCCGATTTGGGTCGTCACCTCCGGCGGGATGAAACGCTTGAGCACGATCGCCGCCAGCGCGGTTACGACCCCCAGCAGGGAGAACGCCGTGGCCCGCAGCCACATCTGGCGCGAGAGCTGCAGGACCAGCCATTGCAGGCGCGAGAACATGTTCAGTCGCCTCCGCCGGACACGGGTGCCGGCTCAGCATTGGCGCGGGCGATGGCGGCGCTCAACGCAGCAACACCAGCGTCGCCAGGCCCAGGAAGCTCAGGAAACCCATTACGTCGGTGATGGTGGTCAGCACGACGCCACCGGCCAGGGCGGGGTCAAAGCCCATGCGCTTGAGTGTCACCGGCACCATCACGCCGCCGGCGGCGGCGGTGAGCAGGTTGATGGTCAGCGCGGTACCGATCACCGCCGACAGCAGCGGGTCGTGGAACCACAGCAGCACGATCAGGCCCAGGCCAATGCCCAGGCAGACGCCGTTGATCAGCGCCACGCGCAGCTCCTTGCGCAGCAGTGCGCCGATGTTGGACGAGCCGATCTGGTCCAGCGCCAGCGCCCGGATCATCAGCGCGAGTACCTGGGTGCCGGCATTGCCTCCCATGCCCGCGACGATCGGCATCAGGATCGCCAGCGCCACGATCTTGTCGATGGAGCCCTCGAACTGGCCGATGACACCGGCGGCCAGGAACGCGGTGCACAGGTTGACCCCCAGCCACACCAACCGGCGCCGGAACGCACGCCGGGCGGGGCTGAACATGTCCTCGTCCTCGGCCAGGCCGGCGGCGCTGAGCGCCTGGTGTTCGGCGCGGTCGCGGATGATGTCGACCACGTCGTCGATCGTGATCCGTCCCAGCAGGGTGTGGTTGTTGTCGACCACCGGCGCGCTGAGCCAGTCGTGGTCGGAGAACTGGCGCGCGACCTCGTCGTTGGAGTCCTCCACGTCGAACGCGGGTTGCTCCGAGTCCAGCAGCCGGTTGATCGGCGTGGCGGGGTCGTGGGTCAGCAGGGTGGCCAGGCCCAGGCGGCCGCGGTACTGGTGGCGCCGGCTGACCACGTACAGGTAATCGGTGTGCTCGGGCAGCTCGCCGCGCAGGCGCAGGAAGCGCAGCACCACGTCCACGGTGGCGTCGGCGCGCACGGTGACCACGTCGGGGTTCATCAGTCGCCCCGCGGTGCCCTCCGGGTAGGACAGCGCCTGCTCGAGGCGCTCGCGGTGCTCGCGGTCCATCGACTTGAGCACCTCGTCCAGCACGGTGCCGGGCAGGTCGCCGACCAGATCGGCCAGGTCGTCGATGTCCAGGTCCTCGACCGCGGCGAGGATCTCGTCGGCGTCCATGTCGGCCAGCAGGCTTTCGCGGACATCATCGCCGACATGCAGCAGCACCTCGCCGTCGTCTTCCGGATCGACCAGGCCCCACACCACGACGCGCTCGTCCAATGGCAGGGATTCGAGCAGGTTGCCGATTTCCGCCGGAGACAATGTGTTGACCAGGCGCCGGATCGGGCCCAGTCGACCGCTGTCGAGCGCGTCCGCCAGCAGGCGCAACTGGTGCGACGTCTTGTCCAGGCGGACGGTCTCGGCCATGCGTGCTCCTTGTGCGGAAGCCGCATCCGAGGTGGATGCGATCAGTGTTCTGGGTCGTGTCCGATTATCCGCGCTGCGGCCGGCGCTGCACAGCCGCGGGTGCTTCATGGTATTGGTATGCCGCTTTCACCACCGGACATCCACCATGACCCCACGCTCCATCTTCGTTGCGACATCCCTGGCACTGGTTGTTGGTCTGGCCGCCTGCAGCGCGCCAGCCACGCCCGAGCAGCTGCCGTTTTTCGAGCCGGGCGTGGAGTTCACCGTCAACCAGGTGGGCACCGGATGCACGGCCGACGGCGCGTACCGGGCGAAGGTCAGCTGGGACGTCCCACCGTCGATGTCGTCCAAGATCGAGGTCCAGGTCGGCGATGACCGCTCGGGCGTCTTTGCCCGCAGCAACGATGCCACCGGCAGCGAAGAGACCGGCGACTGGGTCCGCGACGGCACGCTGTTCGTGATGGTCGACCGCGATTCGAAGATGGTGCTGGCGGCATTGAAGGCCGGTGCGGGCAACTGCACGGCGCCGGCGGTGGAGACGGCCGGCGACTGACGCGTGACCGGCCCGCGACAGCCCGCGCCTGTCGGGGTGCGTGACCGGAACCTAGCTGGCGAGCTGGCGCTGCATCCACTGCTCGATCTGGGCGCGGTCGCGGGCGCGCATCAATGACGGCGCGCTGGCCCGCAGCGCGTGCACGTCGCAGGAGCGGATCGTCCGGCGCACTTCCAGCAGGCTGCTGGGGTGCACGCTGAATTCCTCCAGCCCGAGCGCCAGCAACAGCGGACTGAAGCGCGCGTCGCCGGCGATCTCGCCGCACACCGATGCCGGGATCGCGTGCTTCTTCGCCAGCAGCAGCACGTCACGCATCACCCGCAGCACGGCCGGATGGAGCAGGGTGTGCAGCTCGCCGAGCGCATCGTTGTTGCGGTCGGCGGCCAGCAAATACTGGATCAGGTCGTTGGTGCCGATGGCGACGAAATCGATGTCGCTGATGAAGCCCGACAGGGCGATCGCCGCGGCGGGCACCTCGATCATCGTGCCCAGCGCAACGTGCGGCGCGATCTCATGGCCCTCGCGGCGCAGCTCGGCGGCGATGCGGTCCAGCTCCGCGCGCACGGCGCGGACTTCCTCGCGCATGGTCACCATCGGCAGCAGGATGCGCACGGGTCCGTAGCCGGAGGCGCGCAGGATCGCGCGCAGCTGCGTTTCCAGCAGGCCGGTGCGCGCCAGTGACAGGCGGATGCCGCGCATGCCCATCGCCGGGTTGGGTTCATCACGCAGGGCCAGGCCGGTGCGGTCGGCCTTGTCCGCGCCCAGGTCCAGGGTGCGGATGGTGACCGGGCGACCGCTCATGCCCAGCACGAGATCGCGGTAGGCTTGGAACTGCTCCTGTTCCTCGGGCAGGTCGTTGCTGCGCAGGAACAGGAATTCGGTGCGGTACAGGCCGATGCCGGTCGCGCCCAATGCGTGGGCCTCGGCCACGCCCTCGCGCGATTCGGCGTTGGCGTGCACCTGGATGCTGACGTCGTCGCGGCTGCGGTTGGGCTGGCGGCGCAGGCGGTTGAGTTCGCGCTGGTCGCGCGATTGCGCGCGCAGCTGCGCCCGGTGGGTGCGCAGGTCCGGCGCGCGCGGCTCGATCACAACGGTGCCGGCGCCGCCGTCCACGATCAGCGCATCGCCGTCGTTGACCCGCTGCAGCAGCCCGGGCACGCCCACCACCATCGGCAGGTGCAGGCTGCGCGCAAGGATCGCGCTGTGCGAGAGCGCACTGCCGGAGGACGTCACGATGGCGACCACCCCCTGCTGCTGCAGCTGGGCCAGCTCGGCCGGGGCGACGTTGTCGGTGACCAGGACTTCGCCGGCCACGCCGGTGGTGTCATCCAGGCGCCGATGCAGGCTGGCGTGGACGCGTGCGATGACCTGGTCGATGTCATCCATGCGGCTGCGGAAGTAGTCATCGTCCATGCGCGCGAACACCGCCGCGATGCGGTCGCGTTGCTGGCGCAGGGCGTAGTCGGCGCTGCTGTGGTCGGTGCGGATCAACTCGTCCAGGCCGTGCAGCAGCTCGGGGTCATCGAGCAACAGGGCGTGCAGGTCAAGGAACTCGCCGACCTCATGGGCCAGCGCGCCCTGGAGGCGGTCGCGCATGGCGTGCATCTCGGTGCGGACGCGGTCGATGGCGTCATGCAGGCGCGCCAGCTCGGCATCCACGTCCGCCGGATCGATGTACTCGGCGACCACGTCGACCACATGCGGCAGGCGCACCCGCGCGCGCCCCAGGGCGCTGCCACGCGATGCCGCCAGTCCGGACAGTTCCTGCCGCATGCCGGGTCACTGGTCCTCGTCGAAGCTGCGCTCGAACAGCGCTGCCACCGCGTCGGCGACCCTGGCTTCGTCCTCGCCTTCCACCCGGAGGCGGATCTGGGTGCCCTGACCGGCAGCCAGCAGCATGACGCCCATGATGCTCTTGGCGTTCACTTCGCGACCCTTGGCGATCAGGGTCGCGCTGGATCGGTAGCCCGACAGCAGCTGGACCAGCTTGGCGGTCGCGCGCGCGTGCAGGCCGAGGCGGTTGGAGACGGTCAAATCGCGTTCGATCATGGCAGTGGTCCGGTAACCGTCTTCAAGAAAAGCTTGCAGGGAGGGGAACTCATGTGTCGTCCAGACGAACCCCGTTGCGGGCACCGGCGGCGGCGACCGCCGGCAGTTCGTCCAGCCCCAGCTCGGCGTAGTTCAGCACCCGTAGCAGCATCGGCAGGCTGAGTCCTGACACCCGGTGGACGCGGGTGCCCAGGCCGGCCAGCGCAGCGCCCAGGTTGCTGGGCGTCGCGCCGTACATGTCGGTCAGCACCAGCACGCCGTCACCGTCGTCCGCCCGGCGCAGGGCCGCGCTGGCCTGCGGCAACACCGCATCGGGATGGCCGTCGAAGCCGACCTCCAGCACCTCCACCCGCAACGGCATGGGTTTGAGCAGGCCCGACGCCACCGCAAGGATGGCGCTGCCGATACCTTCGTGGGTGAGCAGGAGAATACCGACAGACATGCGACAAAGTTAACAGACGCCGGTCAGGTGCCGGTAACCGGCGTGCCGGTCCGGGCAGCTAGTCGATTTCGCGGTGGTGCACGGCGACCTCGTCCCAGCCCTGTTCGCGCGCGGCCCGGGCCATGCGCTCGGCCAGGTACACCGAGCGGTGGCGCCCGCCGGTGCAGCCGAAGGCGACGGTGATGTAGCTGCGGCTGGTGTCGGTGTGCAGGCGCGGCAGCCAGGTTTCCAGCAGCGCGCCGACCTGGTCGGCGAACTCGTTCACCAGCGGCTGGTTGGCGAAGAACTCCGCGACCGGCGCATCGCGTCCGGACAACGGTCGCAGGCCCGGATCCCAGTGCGGATTGGGCAGGCAGCGCGCGTCGAACACGAAATCCGCATCCGCCGGCACGCCGTGGCGGTAGGCGAAGGACTCGAACAGCAGCGATACCGTGCTGGTATCGCCCAGCGCGAAGCGGGTGATGATGTACCGGCGCATCTGGTGGACGTTGAGCTCGCTGGTGTCGAGCTGGGAGTCGGCCAGCTGGCGCAGCGGCCGCAGTACCTGACGCTCCAGCGCGATCGCGTCGGCCAGCGCCAGACCCAGGTGGCTGAGCGGGTGGCGACGGCGGGTGTCGGCGTAGCGCTTGATCAGGATGTCGTCGCGGGTGTCCAGGAAGATCACCCGCGGATCCATGCCCAGCTTGCCGACCTCGGCCAGCCAGCCCGGGATGCTCGCCAGGTCGCGGTGGCTGGTGCGTACGTCGATCCCCACCGCCAGCTTGGCCGTCTCGGTCTCGGCGAGGTTGGCAGTGGCGGCGCGGACGAAGGCCGGCAGCAGCTCGGCGGGCAGGTTGTCGACGCAGTAGTAGCCCAGGTCCTCGAAGGTCTTCAGGGCGACGGATTTGCCTGAACCTGACATGCCGCTGACGATGATGAGCGCGGCGTCGGAGAGCGGCTTCTCATGGGTGGTCGGGGAGGAATGGGTGTCTTCGGTGTTGTGCATGGGATCAGGGGCTACCGCGTTCCAGGAAATTGCTGTGGCGGGCGATGAAGGCGGCCGCCGGGTCCATGCCCTTCATGCGCAGGGTGTGCAGGCGGGCGGCGGCCTCGGCCAGTACCGCCAGGTTGCGCCCAGGCATCACCGGCAGGGTGGTCATCGGCACGTCCAGGTCCAGCACCCGGCGCGCGGAGTTGTCGCCGGTCAGGCGTCCCAGCCCGTCCGTGTCGGCCGGGTCATCGCCGGGGCGGGTCAGATGGGTGATCAGGCGCAGGTACTTGTTGCCCTTTACCGCGGTGTCGCCAAACATCTGGCGGATGTTCAACACGCCCAGGCCGCGCACCTCCAGCAGGTCCTGCAGCAACTCCGGGCAGGTGCCATCCAGCACGTCCGGCGCGATCTGGGTGAACTCGGGCGCGTCATCGGCGACCAGCCGGTGGCCGCGGCTGATCAGCTCCAGCGCAAGCTCGCTCTTGCCGGCGCCGGAATCGCCGGTGATCAGCACCCCGATCGAATAGATCTCCATGAACACGCCATGCAGCGTGACCCGCGGCGCGAGGGTGCGCGCGAGCTGGTACTGCAGGTGGTTGAGCAGCTCATGGCCGCGCAGGGGCGAGCCCCACAGCGGCGTCATCGACTCCTCGGCAGCCTCCAGCAGGTCGGCCGGGCAGTCCTGCGCCTTGCTCAGGACCATCGCCAGGGGCCGGAACTGGATGATCCGCTCGATCGTTTCCCAGCGGTGGCGCGAGTCCAGCGAGTCCAGCCACGCCAGCTCCTCCGCGCCGAGTATCTGCACCTTGTTGGGGTAGATGGCGTTGAGGTAGCCGGCCAGCGAGGGGCGCCGGTCCAGGGTATCGACCGCCTCGAGCACGCGTCCCCGCCCGGCCTGGCCGGCGAACCAGCGCAGCTGCAGGCGTTCGCGCTGCCGCTTGAAAAGCTCCTCGGCGCTGATGCGGGCGCTGGACATCGGCATCTCAGGCCACTCTGGGGCAGGTCGGGGCGGCCAGCAGGCACCGGGCCAGCGCGGCGGAATCGACGGCCTCACGCAGGCGCTGGCGGAATGCCGGGTCGGAGAAATGCTCGGCGAGCTCGGCCAGCTGCTCCAGGTGTTTCATGTTGGAGTGCAGCGGCACCACCATGGCCATGATGAGGTCGACGGGGATACCGTCGGCGGCGCCGAAGTCGATCGGCTCGGCCAGGCGCAGGAAGGCCCCGCGGCTGCCGGTGATCGACTCCAGGCGACCGTGCGGGATGGCGACGCCGTGGCCGATCGCGGTGCTGGCCAGGCGTTCGCGCGCGTGCAGGCTGTCACCGATCAGGTCGGCATCGGGCCCGGGCCCGTCAGTGATGGGCGCATCGCCTGCGCGCAGTGCCAGCAGGCGTGCCGCGGTATCGATCACCGCGGCACCGTCCTGCGGGCCGGACAGGATCGCCACGCGTCCGGCGCTCAACAAATCAATCAGGGGCATTTTTCGCTAACCGGTTTCACCGACTCGGGAGAGGCTTTCGGCGCGGCGCGACTGGTCCACCTGCTTGCCCTTGTGCTTGAGCAGCAGGCGGTCGAGCTTGTCGACCAGCAGGTCGATCGCCGAGTACATGTCGGGTGCTGCCGCGTCGGCATGGAGCGTGCGCCCGGCACAGATGATGTTGGCCTCGGCGCGATGGTCGGGCTTGTCCAGGCCCAGCTGCGCGCGCACTTCGAAAGGCTGCTCGAAATGGCGCTGCAGGCGGGTGAATTTGGTTTCCACGTATTCGCGCAGAGCGGGGGTGACGTCAAGCTGCTGGCCATAGATTTCGATCCGCATGGAAAGACTCCTCTACCTGGCGACGGGAGACCAGCATAGCCCAGCCCGGGCACGTGCAATCTGCCGTGTTCAGGCCATCCGTACGCGATCCTGCGAGGACACGATCCCCATCGCTTCGCGGTACTTGGCGACGGTGCGGCGGGCGACCGGGACGCCGGCGGCCTTGAGGGTTTCGGCCAGGCGCGCATCCGACAGGGGCTTGCGCGGGTTCTCGGCCTGGATCAGCTCGCGGATCATCGACTGTATGGCGACGCTCGACGCCTCGCCGCCGCTGCCGGTGTCGATCCCGGAGGCGAAAAACGCCCGCAGGGGAATCGTGCCGCGCGGCGTGCGTGCGTACTTGCGGGCGATCGCGCGCGAGACCGTGGATTCGTGCATGCCGATCTCGGCGGCGACTTCGCGCAGGGTCAGCGGGCGGAGGGCGGCGTTGCCGAACTCCAGGAAACCGGCCTGCTGGCTGATCAGGCATCGGGCGACCTTCAGCATCGTCACCCCACGCGCCTCCAGGCTCTTGAGCAGCCAGCGCGCCTCCTGCAGGTGGCCCTTGAGGTAATTGGCGTCGGCGCCGTCGGCGTGGCGGATCATGCTTTCGTAGCCGCGGTGGATGCCGATGCGCGGGCGCATGCTGTCCGACAACGCGACCCGCCACATGCCGTGCTGGCGCCAGATGACGATGTCAGGGGCGACGTAGCTGTCTTCGGCAATCGCGCCGATGCCGGCACCGGGTCGCGGCTCCAGCGAGCGCAGCAGGCTGATGGCGGTTTCGACCTCCGCGAGGGGAAGTTTCAGCTCGGCGGCCAGGCCGGCCGCGCCCACCTTCGGCAGGCGTTCCAGGTGGTCGCGCGCGAGGCTGAGCGCGAGCGCGCGCCCGGGCGTGCATTCCTCCAGATACTGCAGTTGCAGGCTCAGGCATTCAGTCAGATCGCGCGCGCCGACGCCGATCGGGTCGAAGCGCTGGATCTGGTGCAGGACGGTGACGACCTCCGCCTCGTCCACGATGAGCTCGGGGGCGAGGGTTTCGGCGACCGACGCGGGCGAATCGCGGAAATAGCCCGCGTCGTCGATCGCCTCGATCAGCACCACCGCGATCTGGCGGTCACGCGGCGACAGGTGGCTCAGGTGCAGCTGCCACAGCAGGTAGTCCTGCAGGCTCTCCGACTCGGCGACCTGCTCGGCGGGGTCGCGGTCGTTGTCGGGATCGAGCGGCCCGACGCGCTGGTACCAGACCTCGCCGTCGTCGGGACCCCAGTCCGCCTCGGGTGGAGCAGGGGTGTCGCCCTCGTGCGCCAGCGCGCCGCCAGACCCATCGATCGCGCCGGCGGCTTCCGCCATCGCCGGCTCGCTGGGTTGATCGGTCCAGTCCAGCAGGGGATTGCTCTCCACCGCCGCCGCCAGTTCCGCCTCCAGCTCGACCGACGACATCTGCAGCAGGCGGATGGCCTGCTGCAACTGCGGGGTCATCACAAGGCTCTGGCCGAGCGAGGTCTGGAGTTGGGGCTTCATGGTCACCTGTGGCTGCGGAACGGGCTTACATCATGCCCGCAATGGACCGCTTCACCGTGTGACGCAACGCTACAGGCGGAACGTGTCGCCCAGGTAGACGCGGCGGACGTCGGGGTCGGCCAGCAGCGTGTCCGGAGCCCCCTGCGCGAGCACACTGCCGGCGTTGAGGATATACGCCCGGTCGCAGATGCCCAAGGTCTCGCGCACGTTGTGGTCGGTGATCAGCACGCCGATGCCGCGGTTCTTGAGGTGGCGCACGATGCGCTGGATATCGGCGACCGAAATCGGGTCGACGCCGGCAAACGGCTCATCCAGCAGCATCAGCCGCGGATTGCCGGCCAGCGCGCGCGCAATCTCCACCCGCCGTCGCTCGCCGCCCGACAGGCTGGCACCCAGCTGGGTGGCGACGTGGTTGACCTGCAGCTCTTCCATCAGCGAGGCCAGTTCGCGCTCGCGGCCGGCCTTGTCCAGGTCGTCGCGCAACTCCAATGCCACGCGCAGGTTGTCGGCGACGGTGAGCTTGCGGAAGACCGACGGCTCCTGCGGCAGGTAACCCATGCCGAACTTGGCCCGCGCATGCATCGGCTCGCCGGTGATGTCCTTGCCGTCGAGCGTGATCCGGCCCGCGTCGGCGGGCACCAGGCCCACGATCATGTAGAAGCAGGTGGTCTTGCCCGCGCCATTGGGCCCGAGCAGGCCGACCACCTCGCCGGCGTCCAGGGTCAGGCCGAAATCGCTGACGACCTCGCGCGAGCCATAGGACTTGCGCAGGCCCTTGGCGACCAGCATCACTCGGTCTCCGCTTCGCCGGCGGCTTTCTTCTTCTCTGCGGGAGCGGCGTTGCGCGGCATGATGCGCATGTTGACCCGGCCGTTGCCTTCGCCGCCGCTGGTCACCTGGCCGGTGGTCATGTTGTAGACCACGCGCTCGCCGCTCAAGGTGCCGCGCGGCTGCTGGATATTGACCTTGCCGGTGAACACGACGGTGTCGGTGGTGACGTTGTAGTCGATCTTGTTGGCGACCGCGTTCATGCGGCTGCCGTCGTCCATCTGCTGGGACATCTTCGCCGGGGAGCCGGTCAGCACGACCTGCGAGATGTCGCCGCCGCGGGAGCGGATGTCGGCGCGGGAGGCCTCGGCGTGCAGCGTGCCCTGGTCGATCACCACACCCCCGGACAGGACCGTTGGAGTGCTGTCGTCCAGGCTGCCTTCCTGTTTGCCGGCGCTGATGTCCATCGCCTGCTGACGGTCGGATTTCTTCGCCATGGCCATCGGGCTGGCGGCGGCGACGAGAATGATGAGCAGGCCGACGAGCGCCTTGGTGTGGTTAGCGGGCATAACTGGATTTGACCTCCGATTGGAGCGTGTACTGCTTGGTGGCCAGATTCACGTCCAGCCCGTTGCCGCGGAGTATAGAGCCCGGCCGGTTGATGGTGACCTGCACCGGCGAATCGACGCGGTCCGCCTCGGGGAATACGTTCAGTTCCTGCGTCTCGATAGTGACCTGGTCGGAACGGCGACCGTCGCTGACCGCATTGACATCACCGCGCAGGCGCAGCTCATCGCCATCGGCACTGATCCAGCCCGTTTTGGAGGTGACTTCCCACGCATCGCCACCGTCCTGCCTGGGCGGAATGAGGAACCGCGGCGTGGTCACATCCATGGTTTCCAGCACCGGATCACGCGCGAGCCGCGGGGCGCGCAGTGTGAAGGATTCCTTGCCGGTCGCGTCCAGAACGACCAGCTGGAAATCGTTGAGCAGGTAGTCCGGGCGCCCGCCGATTTCCGGCTGCAGCTCCGGTCCGGTGGTCATGCGGGTCAGCAGTGACCAGCCACTGGCAACCGCCCCCAGCAACAACAGAATTCCCACCGGAATGCGCCAGTTCATGCGTTGTGTCCGGTTATGCGTGCGGTCGGGTCGCCCTTCTCCATCGCGGCGGCGTTGATCAAGGCGTCCACCTTGCCGTGGGCGTGCAACAACAGGTCGCACAGCTCGCGGCCGGCGCCCTCGCCGGCACGTGCGTTGGTGACCCAGTGCGCGCGTTCGCGGATCCAGGCATGCGCGCTGGCTGGTGCCACGGCAAATCCCACCTGCTGCATCGCGCCCAGATCGGGCAGGTCGTCGCCCATGAAGGACACCGCGTCCAGGCCGATGCCCAGGCGCGCGGCGATCGCGCGCACCGTGGCGAGTTTGTCGCTGACCGCGGTGTGGACTTCGGTCAACCCCAGCTCGGCGCCGCGGCGCTCCACGATCGTGCTGGCGCGGGCGGTGATGAAGGCGACCTCGATGCCGACCTTGCGCAGCATCACCAGTCCCAGGCCGTCGTGGACGTGGAAGGCCTTGGTCTCGCGGCCCTCGCTGTCAAACCGGAGCCGGCCGTCTGTCAGCGTGCCGTCGATGTCGAAACAGGCCAGCTGCACGCGTCGCGCGCGTTCCACCACGGCGGTGCCGCTGGCGATGGGTGTCAAGGCAGTGGCGATGCTCATACCACCCGCGCCCGCAGCAGGTCATGGATGTTGAGTGCGCCGACCAGGCGGCCTTCCGCGTCCACGACCAGCAATCCGCTGATCTTGTGCGTCTCCATCAGACGGGCCGCTTCGACCGCCAGCGCACCCTGCTCGATGGTGCGCGGATTGCGCGTCATGACCTCGTCGATGCGCGTGGTGCGCAGGTCGACCTGCTCGTCGTCCAGGCTGCGGCGCAGGTCGCCGTCGGTATAGAGGCCGAGCAGGCGGTCATCGACCAGGTCGACGATCGCGGTCATGCCCAGGCGCTTGTGGGTCATCTCCACCAGCGCCTCGCTGACGCTGGCCTGTGCGCCCACGCGCGGGACGTCCGCGCCCACATGCATGATGTCGGCGATGTGCAGCAGCAGCCGACGCCCGAGCGCGCCGGCGGGGTGGGAGCGGGCGAAGTCGTCGGCGGTGAAGCCGCGCGCCTCCAACAGTGCGACGGCGAGCGCATCGCCCATCGCCAGCGAGGCGGTGGTGCTGGAGGTCGGCGCCAGGTGCAGCGGGCAGGCCTCGATCGGCACGCTGACATCCAGGTGCACGTCGGCGGCGCGGGCCAGCGTGGAACCGGCGCGACCGGTCATCGAGATCAGCTTGTTGCCCTGGCGCTTGAGGCCGGGCAGCAGCATCGCCACTTCGTCGCTTTCCCCCGAATAGGACAGCGCGAGCACGACATCGGCGTCGGTGATCATGCCCAGGTCGCCATGGCCGGCCTCGCCGGGGTGCACGTAGAACGCCGGCGTGCCGGTGGAGGCCAGGGTGGCGGCGATCTTGCGCGCGACATGGCCCGACTTGCCCATGCCGGTGCACACCACGCGGCCGCTCGCGGCCAGCATCAAGCGGCAGGCGGCGCTGAAGGCACCGTCCAGGCGGGCGGCGACGGCGACCAGTGCCTCGGCTTCGATGTCGAAAACGCGGCGGCCGCTGGCGGCATAGTCGAAAGCGTCGGGATTGTGGGGCGGCTCGGGAGATGTGGCCATTTCGGAGCAGTGGGCTTTCCGCTAGGCTAGGCCGGCTGATTTTACGCAGATTGCGCGCTGGCGTATCCGGTCCGCTGAACCATTGCCGACCACGACCCGGGCATGGGTCCGGTCGGGCGACTCCCCCCGAGCCCACCTTCGGCGAGCCTGCATCGCCGCTTCGATTGCGAGATCCCCACGTGAACCCCCAGACCATCAAGACCCTGATCGAACAAGGCCTGCCCGGCGCCAGCGCGGACGTGCGCGGCGACGACGGCGTGCACTTCGAGGCGACCATCATCAGCGAGGCGTTTGCCGGCAAGCTGCCGCTGGCGCGCCACCGCCTGGTCTACGCCACGCTGGGCGAGTTGATGGGCCGGGAAATCCACGCGCTGAGCATCGACGCCAAGACGCCTGCCGAAGCCGGGCAGGGATGAGCATGCAGAAAATCGTGGTCCAGGGCGGGGTGCCGCTGCAGGGCGAGGTGCGCATTTCCGGGGCCAAGAATGCGGTGCTGCCGATCCTCTTCGCCACCCTGCTGGCCGACGAGCCGGTGGTGATCAGCAACGTGCCGCACCTGCACGACGTGGTGACCAGCGTGAAGCTGCTGGCGGAAATCGGTGCGGGCATCAGCATCGATGAGCGCTACGGGATCACCGTCGACCCGACCACCGTGCACAGCCAGGTCGCGCCCTATGAACTGGTGCGCACCATGCGCGCCTCGGTGCTGGTGCTGGGGCCGCTGCTGGCCAAGTACGGCCACGCCGAGGTGTCGCTGCCAGGCGGTTGCGCGATCGGCTCGCGACCGGTGGACCTGCACATCAAGGGTCTGCAGGCGCTGGGCGCGCAGATCACGGTCGAGAATGGTTTTATCAAGGCACGCGCAGCGCGGCTGAAAGGCGCGCGCCACGTGTTCGAGATGATCAGCGTCGGCGCGACCGAGAACGTGATGATGGCCGCGACGCTGGCCGAAGGCACCACGGTCCTGGAAAACGCGGCCATGGAACCGGAGATCGTCGACCTGGCCGAGTGCCTGCGCGCCATGGGCGCGCAGATCGAAGGCGAGGCGACCGGCAGGATCACTATCCACGGCGTGGAGCGCCTGCACGGGGGCAGCCACTCGGTGGTGCCCGACCGGATCGAGACCGGCACGTTTCTGGTGGCGGCGGCGATGACCGGCGGCCGTGTCACGGCGCACCATGCGCGCCCCGACACGATGGACGCGGTGCTCGACAAGCTGGTCGAGGCCGGCGCGACGGTGGAGTGCTCCGGTGACCGCATCACCCTGGACATGCAGGGCAGGCGGCCGCGGGCGGTCGACATCACCACCGCGCCGCATCCGGCATTCCCCACCGATATGCAGGCGCAGTTCATGGCAATGAATTGCGTGGCCGACGGCGTGGGCGTGATCAACGAGACGATCTTTGAAAACCGCTTCATGCACGTCAACGAGCTGGTCCGCCTGGGTGCGGACATCCGCGTGGACGGGCATATGGCCGTCGTGCGCGGGGTGGAACGCCTCAGCGGTGCGCCGGTCATGGCCACCGACCTGCGCGCCTCCGCGTCACTGATCCTGGCCGGGCTGGTGGCGCAGGGGGTGACGGTCATCGACCGCATCTACCATCTGGACCGCGGCTACGAGAACATCGAGGAAAAGCTGTCCGGCCTGGGCGCGCAGATCCGCCGCATCAGCGATTGACCACAAAAAACCCCGCTTGAGGCGGGGTTCTTTGCCCGGCAATGCAGGGGCCTTCGGTCAGCGGCAGGATCAGTTGACCGACTTCACCCGCAGGTCGATGTCGTCCTTGCCGCCCTTGCGCTGAAGGATGCGCGCCGGAATCGGCATGCCTTCCACTAGCCAGGCGATGGTCTGCTTGTCGCCATCGGTGTTGACGACCTTGGTCGCTTCGACCTGCTTGCCGTCGACGGTGATGGTTTCGGTGCCGCTGACCTTGTAGCTGAGCTGCTTGACCCGGCCGTCGTCGACCATCCGGTACTTCAGCGGCTTGCCCGCGGCCAGGTCCCGGACCAGCGCGAGGTTGATCAGCAGCGCGTCCATGTCGCCGGCCTGCAGCTTGATCGGCTTGGACCGCTCGGGCTTCACATCCCCGGACCAGGTGGCGATGCCCTGGCCCCAGTCGTAGCTGGCGGTCTTGGAGGAGCGCTTGACCAGCACCTGGGTGCTGTCCTCGCTGGTCAGCGGGCGCCAAGCCCCCTTGTTGTCTTCGAAGACGGTGCTCTGGTTGAGGTTGGCCAGCGGCGTGCTGATCGCCAGCGTGTAGCGCCATTGGTCGCCCGACACGGGCGCCAAGGTCATCTTGCCGGTCGCCTGCATGCCCTTGTAGCTGGCCAGGTAGTCGGCGGTGAAGGCCTGGATCGCCCAAGCCGGGGAGGTCGCCAACAACAACGCGGCGGCCGCGCCGAGCACGCGCCAACGTGGCGCCCGGGCGGGTGCAGTGGATTTCATGCGGGTCTGGAAAAGCATCTATTCAACTCCTTTGTATTCGACCAGACGCAGGTCGTACACGTCTTTGCCGTTCTCGCGTTTGAGCATGCGGATGGGGCTGGGCACGTTGCGGACCACCCAGATCACGGTGTCTTCGTTGTCCTTGCTGCGGGTGGCTTTCATGGCGTTGTAGGGCATGCCGGCGACGGTGATGCTCTCGCGTTCGTCGGCGACGACATAGCGGTGGTCACGTACCCGGCCATCGTCGACAAACCGGTAGTCAAGCGTCTTGCCGGGGGCGGCGTCGCGTATCACTGCCAGGTTGATGAGCAGACCGGTCATGTCGCCGTCCTGCAGCGGCACCGGACGGCGACGGCTTTCCTTGATATCGCCCTGCCAGTTGGCCGCGCGGGAGTTCCAATCGTAGATGCCGACCGTCTGCTTGCGCGTGAATACGCTCTTGTTGACCGTCGCCTGGGTGACAGGCCGGTACACGTCGCCCAGGTCGTCAAAGACGCTGCTCTGCTCGGCGTTGAGGCCGACAAAACCCATCAGGCCACGCGTGCCATGCATGACCAGGTCGGTGCGCCAGCGCGGCGCCTGCTGGCGGACCAGCTGCATGGTTGCCTCGCCCAGCAGCTTGCCGTCCTTGTACACCGCGTAGGTGGCCAGGAAGGGTTCGAGCACGTGCGGGCTCGTGTCGGTTTCTGCTCCGGTCAGCGGCGCCGGTGGCGTCGTGGAGGGCGCGGCAGCTTGCTGGGCGAGCGCTGCGACCGGCAGCAACAGAGCAATCAGCAGGGAACGGCGGAGGAGGGACGGGATGGATCGCATGTCGATGAATGGCTCAGATGGTCGTCAGGCGCCGAGGATGCAGGTTGTTGTCTGAATCCAGCTTCATCGGTGCATGGAGTGGGCGCGCGTCGATGAAGACCGTCGCCTCCTGCAGCTCGACCCGCCGCGCGGCAAACAGCCGCAGAGTGGCGACCAGCAAGGGATGCTCGCGCAGCAGGACGCGCGCCGCCAGCGATTCCGCATCGTCGCCGGGCTCGATGGGCACGCACGCCTGCGAGATCACCGGTCCGCCATCCAGCTCGGCGGTGACGTAATGCACGCTGGCGCCGTGTTCGCAGGCGCCCGCGTCCAGCGCCTGCTGATGGGTATGCAGACCCTTGTGGGCGGGCAGCAGGGACGGATGGATGTTGACGATGTGCCCGGCGTGCGCGTTCACAGTCGCAGCACCCAGCAGGCGCATGTAGCCGGCGCAGACGATCAGATCCGGCTCGGTCGCGTCGATGCGCGCAAACAGTTCGGCCTCGTAGCTCTGGCGATCCGGAAATCGCCTGGGTTGCACCGCGACGGCGCGAATCCCCGCGCGTTCTGCCCGCTCCAGGACCGGAGCGCGGCGGCGGTCGGAGAACACGCCGACCACCTGCGCATCCAGCGTCCCGGCGGCAATCGCGTCCATGATCGCCTGCAGGTTGCTGCCGCGCCCGGAGGCGAGCACCGCGATGCGCAGCGGGGACGTCATTGGCGGATCATCCAGCGGTCGGATCAGCCGATCCGGACGCGCTCGTCAGCGCCGGCCACCGCCACTTCGCCGATCCGCCGGTGCGACAGCGCGAGGCCGTCGAGGGTGGATTCAACGGCTGCCGCCGCGTCCTGCGGCACCACCAGCACGAAGCCGATACCGCAGTTGAAGGTGCGCCACATCTCGGCGTCGGCCACGGCGCCTTCGCGCTGCAGCCAATCGAACACGGGCGGCAGGACAATGGCCGACGCTTCGATCCGGACGCCCAGGTCTTCCGGCACGACGCGCACGATGTTCTCGGTCAGGCCACCGCCGGTGATGTGGGCCATGGCATGCACCGCCTCGCCGTGCTCGCCGCGCAGCAGCGCGAGCACCGGTTTGACGTACAGCGCGGTGGGCGCCATCAGTGCATCGATCAGTGACGTGCCGTCAAAATCGACATCGTCCGGACGCCCGGCGCGATCGAAGATGCGGCGGATCAGCGAATAGCCGTTGGAATGAGGGCCCGAAGACGCGATGCCGATCAATACGTCGCCCGCGGCAACGCGGCTGCCGTCGCGCAACTCGGTCTTCTCGACCGCGCCGACGGTGAAACCGGCCAGGTCGTATTCGCCCGGCGCATACATGTCCGGCATCTCGGCGGTCTCGCCGCCGATCAGGGCGCAGCCGGCCAATTCGCAGCCGCGTGCGATGCCGCCGACCACGGCAACCGTGGTCTCAATGTCGAGCTTGCCGGTGGCGAAATAGTCCAGGAAGAAGAGGGGTTCGGCGCCCTGCACCAGCACGTCGTTGACGCACATGCCGACCAGGTCGATGCCGATCGTGTCGTGGCGGCCGAGCTGCTGGGCGAGCTTCAGCTTCGTGCCCACGCCGTCGGTGCCCGACACCAGCACCGGCTCGCGGTACTTGCCGGAAAGATCGAACAGCGCGCCAAAGCCGCCCAGGCCGCCCATCACCTCCGGGCGGAAAGTGCGCTTCACCAAGGGTTTGATGCGCTCGACCAGCTCGTTGCCCGCGTCGATGTCGACACCGGCCTCGCGGTAGGTCATGGGGACGGGAGAGGGTGTGGACGGTGCGGTCACGGCAGACTCGAGGGCGCGGGTAGCCGCCGATTTTAGCAGCCAAGCGCGCCCGTGGCCCGCGCGAATGGACGCCGCGGCGGCGGTGCGGCACCATTTCGGACTGGCATCGAGTTGACGGGAACCACCATGGTGTATGCGACGGGCAGGAAAAACGACGGCGAATGCCGCGGTGCGATCTCGCAGGCACGGTCCCGGGCGGTCGCCGGATGGATGAGCTGGGCGTGCGTGGCGGTCTTCGCGCTGGCCAGTTTCGGCGCGTCCGCGCAGCGCGTGGAGGGCGACCGTGCCACGGCGGAAGGCGCCTACAACGCCGAGGTGGCGGTCAAGGGCCAGGGCGCCGACGAGCGGCGCCGGGCCTTCTCGCGCGCGCTGGCGCAGGTGCTGGGCAAGCTGTCCGGCGACCGCAGCGCCGCCTCGCGCCCGGGCGTCGGCGCCGAGCTGCGCCAGGCCGAGAAATACGTGCGCAGTTTCGACTACCGCCAGGACGAGGGCCGCTCCGCCAGCGGTGCGCCGAGTTTCAAGACGATGCTGGTGGTCCGCTTCGACGAAGCCGCCGTCGATGACCTGGCGCTGACGCTGGCGTTGCCGGTCTGGCCGCAGCCGCGCCCCAAGCCGGTGCTCTGGTTGGCCATCGATGATGGCAGCGGACCTCGCCTGGTGGACCTGAAGAGCGCCGATGCCGTCCGCTCCACCCTGGATCGGGCTGTCGAGCGCGGCTACCGGCTGGGGCTGCCCAACGGCAGCGCCGCCGAGAAAGCCGTTGTGGGCGCCATCTGGCGCGGCGATACGGCAGCCGTGGCGCGGGCGTCGCAGCGCTACAGCCCGCCGATGCAGCTGATCGGCAAGCTCTACCGCAGCGGCGGTGGATGGGCGGCCGACTGGATTTTCGTGGACAACGGCAAGGTCCTGTCGCGCTGGTCGGAAAGCGGCCCCAGTGCCACCCAGCTGATGGCCACCGGTGCCGACGGCAGCGCCGATGCGTTGATGAAGCGCTATGCCAAGCGCCCCGAAACCGGTCCGGCGGGCACCTACCGGGTCGCCTTCACCGGCCTGCGCAGCGCGGATGACTACGTGCGCCTGTCGGGCTACCTGCAGGGTCTGACCGTGGTGCGTGGCATGCGCCCGGCACTGGCGACGCCGCAACGCATGGAGTTCGACCTGGACCTGCTGTCGGGCGTGCGGGGGTTCAACCTGATGGTCCAGCGCGACGGCGTGCTGGCGGCGGTCGACCGCGGGCGTGACACGTCCATCGGGCCGGTGGGGATGCCGGGCGCCGAGCCCGGTGACGCTCAGATCGATACGTCCGGTTCCGTGCCCGTGTACACGCTGCACTGATGACCGGTCCGGATCCCCTGGTCGAGATCGCCCACTTCCTGCGCCGTCTGCAATGGGCGGCGCTGGCGGTGGCGCTGTGCTGGATCGTTTGGCTGCTCTCGCCGGTGCTCTCGCCCTTCGTGCTGGGCGCGTTGCTGGGTTGGTTGGGTGATCCGGTGGTGGACCGGCTCGAGCGCGCCGGTCGCTCGCGCAACTCCGCGGTGCTTTTGGTCTTCACCGCGATGTCGCTGCTCGTGGTGCTCGGGCTGGTGCTGCTGGTGCCGCTGATCCAGGAGCAGATCATGACCCTGATCGACTCCATCCCCGGCTACCAGCAATGGATCGTCAGCACCGCGATGCCCTGGGTGGAGATGCGCACCGGCATGGAAATCACCGGCTGGCTGGACCTCAACCATCTGGTTGAACTGGTCCGCGCCAACTGGGAAAGCGCGGGCGGGTTTGCCAGCAACCTGCTGGGCTACATGTCGCGCTCGGGCTTTGCCCTGATCGCGCTGGCAGCCAACATCGCCCTGCTGCCGGTGGTGACCTTTTTCGCCCTGCGCGACTGGGACCTGCTGGTCGCGCGGGTGGCATCGCTCATTCCCCGTGACCACCTGCAGACGGTCACCCGGCTGGCAACCCAGTCCAGCGAGGTGCTCAGCGGATTCCTGCGGGGCCAGTTCCTGGTCATGCTGGCGCTGGGGGTGATCTACGCGGTCGGCCTGTGGGGCGTGGGTCTGGACCTGGGCATCCTGATCGGCATCATCGGCGGCATCCTGACCTTCGTGCCCTACGTCGGGCCGGCCACAGTGCTGGTGCTGGGTTGTATCGCCGCGGTGGTGCAGTACGGCGACTGGCAGCACTTCCTGGCGGTGCTGGTGGTGTTCGGCGTCGGCCAGTTGGTGGAAAGCTACTGGCTGACTCCGAAGCTGGTCGGCGATCGCATCGGCCTGCATCCGGTGGCGGTGATCTTTGCCGTGCTGGCGGGCGGCCAGTTGTTCGGCTTCCTGGGCATGCTGATCGCGCTGCCGTGCGCGGCGGTGGTGAATGTACTGCTGCGCTACGCCGAGGAGCGCTACACCCACAGCCGCCTGTATGCCGGAGCGCCCTCGCGGATGATCGTGGTTGGTGAAGAGCCGCCATCACCGCCGCTCCCGTCGGAGCCAAAAGCCGAGTGAATGCCCGTGATCCCGCCGCGCCCGCGTCAGCTGTCTCCGCGGCAGCGCTGCCGGATTCGGGGGTGCCGCAATTGCCCTTGGCATTGCGCTACCCGGCCGACCAGCGCCTGGACACGTTTGTCCGGCCGCCGGCGGGCACGCTCGAGCAGCTGATCGCCCTGGCGACGGGCGAGGGCAGCGACTGGTTGTATCTGGCCGGTCCCGCCGGCACCGGCAAGACCCACCTGCTGCTGGGAACCTGCGCCGCGGCAGAAGCGGCTGGCCGCCGTGCAGCCTACCTGCCGATGGCGGCTGCGGTGGGTCGCCTGCGCGATGCGCTGGAGGCGCTGGAAGGCAACGACCTGCTCGCGCTAGATGGACTCGACGTGGTCGCCGGCCGACGCGAGGATGAGATCGCCCTGTTCGACGTCCACAACCGCGCCCGCGCGGCCGGTACCCGCATCGTCTATGCGGCGCGTGGCAATCCCGATGAGCTGGCACTCGTGCTGCCGGACCTGCGCTCGCGCCTGTCGCAGTGCAGCCGGATCAACCTGCACCCGCTGGACGACGAGGGTCGCCGCGAGGTGTTGCGCCAGCGCGCGCGGCGGCGGGGCTGGGTGCTCGAGGACGCGGCGCTGGACTGGCTGCTCAAGCGGGTCGAGCGTGACCTGGCCGGCCTGACCGTCTTGCTGGACCGGCTCGACCGGGCCTCACTGGCCGCGCAGCGACGGATTACGGTGCCGTTCCTGCGTCAGATGCTCAACGGCTGAGCGACGCGTCCAGTTCGGCCAGCCGCTGCGGCGTGCCGACGTCGGTCCATTGGCCGCGGTGGTGTTCTCCGGTGACTGCGCCCGTGCGCATCGCATGGCGCAGGATCGGCGCCAGCGGGAACCGCGGCCGTGCCTCGACGGCGCTGTCCGGCGCTCCGATCACGGTGTTCCAGTCCGCCAGCAGCGAAGGCCGGTAGACGCCGATGCCGGCGAACGTCATCCGGTTCGGGCCGTCGATCGACAGCACCCCCGTGCCATCCAGTGAAAAGTCGCCCTCCGGGTTATGCGCCGGGTTGTCGACCAGCACCAGATGCGCCTCGCCCGTCGGCTGTCTTGGCAACAATGCGGGGTCGAAATCGCTCCACACATCGCCGTTCACGGCGATAAACGGAGCCTCGTGACCCAGCAGGTCGAGCGCACGCAACATGCCCCCGCCGGTTTCCAGCGGTTCCGGCCCTTCGTAGGAGTAGCTCAGTGTCAGCCTCCACTGGCGTCCGTCACCCAACGCGGGCTCGAACTGGTCAGCCAGCCAACTCGTGTTGATCACCACCTCGCGCACGCCGATGCCGGCAAGTCGCTCCAGGTGCCACACGATCAACGGCTTGCCACCGACGCTTAGCAATGGTTTTGGCACGCGGTCGGTCAGCGGCCGCATGCGCTCGCCGCGACCGGCGGCCAGGATCAGCGCCTTCATGCCGGCGGCTGGAACGGGCGGGCTGCGATCGCCGGTTTGACATGCCGAACGATGATCCCGGCCAGCCCGGCGAGCTGCGGATATTGCGGCAGCACGGCATCCAGGTAACCAATGAAGCGCGGTCCGTCGGCGAGGTAACGCTGCTTGCCGTCGCGATGCCAGAGGCGGGCGAAGATGCCCAGTATTTTCAGGTGACGCTGGACGCCGATCAGGTCCGCATCGCGACGGAAGCGGTCCAGTGCCGGCACCGGCAGGCCGGCGGCGACCGCGCGCGCGTGGTAACGGCCAAGCCACGCATCGACCTTCGCTTCCGGCCAGCTCAGGAACGCATCCTTGAACAGGCTGATCGGGTCGTAGGCAATCGGACCGCGCACCGCGTCCTGGAAGTCGAGCACGGCCGGTCCCGCGTCCACGGGCATCAGGTTGCGCGGCATGAAATCGCGGTGGACGAATACCTGCGGCTGGGCCAGCGCGGCATCGACCAGGAAGCGGTTGGCCTCAGCCAGCGCCACCTGCTCGGCTGCGGACAATTCGATGCCGAGGTGGCGATCAAGGAACCAGTCAGGGAACAAGGCCAGTTCGCGCGCCAGCAGGGCGTCATCGTAGGCGGGCAGGTCGGCGGCGCACGGCAGCGCCTGCAGCTTCAGCAACTCGCCGATCGCCGCATCGAACAGGGCATCGGCATTGTCGGCGGTGATCACCTGCAGATAGGTCGGCCCACCCAGGTCTTCCATCAGCACGAAGCCCGTGCGTTCGTCCTGGGCGAGAACACGCGGCACCCGCACGTCGTGGCTTTCCAGCAGATCACGAACGCGCAGCCACGGCGCGACATCCTCCTTGTCGGGCGGCGAGTCCATCACGATCCAGGGCTTGCCGTCGTGTCCTGCGCTGCGCCAGTAACTGCGGAAACCCGCGTCCATCGATGCGCGCTGAAGCGTCAGCGTGGGCTGGCCGGACGCGCGGCGGGCCCAGTCGAGACGCGCATCCGCGCGCTCGCTGGACTCGGCAACAACCTGGTTCATGCAGTCTCCGATGGCCGCCGGGAATGGCGGCAGGCGATGAGGTTAATGGGGTCGAGGTGGATCAGCGACGCGTCGAGCGGCGGCGTTCGCGGACCATGTCCTGCACCACCAGCAGGACCATCGCGGCGATGATGGCCAACGCCCACACCAGCAGTCGGCTGGTGACGCCCATCTCGGTGGCAAGCCAGCTGCCGGACAATGCGCCGACGATGCCCAGGACGATGGTCATGATCCAGCCCATCGGGTCCGGGCCGGGTTTGAGAAGCCGGGCGAGGATTCCGATGACCGCGCCGCCGGCGACGTAACCCAGTACTCCGTTGAACATGGCGTTCTCCGTTACAGCGCAGATGGGCGCAGCGCCCTCGTTGGAGCGCTGCCCGTCACTCAGCAGCAGCCATGATCGCCGCGTTCCTGCACGCTGCCGGCCGCGGCCACACCGGTGGTCTCCCCGCGCTGTCCGGCTTCGTGGTGACGCGTGATCACGTGGGCGACGCTGGCGGTGACCCGCTTGCCCATCGGAATGTGCAGGAATTCATTGGGCCCGTGTGCGTTGGAGTGCGGGCCGAGCACGCCGGTGATCATGAACTGCGCGCCTGGGAACTTCTCGCCCAGCATGCCCATGAACGGGATCGAGCCGCCTTCGCCCATGTACATCGCCGGCTTGCCGAAACAGGCCTGGCTGGCGCCTTCGATCGCCTGGGTCAGCCAGGGCGACTGCGCCGGCGCGTTCCAGCCGGTGGATGACTTCTCCAGTTCCAGCTCGACATGCGCGCCGTTGGGCGGATTGTCGAGCAGCGTCTGCTTGAGGATCTCGCCGGCGCGCTTGCCATCCAGGGTCGGCGGGAGGCGCAGCGACAACTTCACCGCCGTGTGCGGGCGCAGCACATTCCCCGCCGAGTCCAGCGAGGGCATGCCATCGATCCCGGTGAGCGACAGTGCCGGGCGCCAGGTCCGGTTGAGCACCAGCTCGGCCAGGTCCTCGTCCATCGGCTGCATGCCCTCCAGCAGGGGAAACTTGTCGTACACCGCGGTACCCAGCACGCCGGCCGCCTGCCGCGCCTGTTCAAGACGCTCGGCGGGGACCTCGGCATGCAGGCCTTCGACGATGATGCGACCGCTGTCCTCGTCTTCCAGTCGCGAGAGCAACTGGCGCAGGATGCGGAAGCTGGACGGGACGACGCCGGACGCATCGCCGGAATGGACGCCTTCGCTGAGGACCTTGACGATGAAGTTGCCACCGGCCAAGCCGCGCAGCGAAGTCGTGCACCACAACTGCTCGTAGTTGCCACAGCCCGAATCCAGGCAGACGACCAGCGACGGCTTGCCGATCCGCTCGGCCAAGTGGTCCACGTAGGCCGGCAGGTCGTAGCTGCCGGACTCCTCGCAGGCCTCGATCAGGACCACGCAGCGGGCATGCGGCAGCTTCTGCTCGTGCAGCGCCATCACCGCGGTCAACGAGCCGTAGATCGCATAGCCGTCGTCGGCGCCGCCACGCCCGTACAGGCGGTCGCCCTTGATGACAGGTTTCCACGGGCCGAGGTCGTCATCCCATCCGGTCATCTCCGGCTGCTTGTCCAGATGCCCGTAGAGCAGCACGCAATCCTCGTCGCTGCCGCCGTTGGCGGCCGGAATCTCGATGAAGATCAATGGCGTACGACCTTCCAGCCGCACCACCTCGACCTGCATCCCGGGGATCGACTGCGCACGTGCCCACGTCTCCATCAGCGTGACGGCCTGCTCCATGTAGCCGTGCTCCACCCAGTCGGCATCGAACATCGGCGACTTGTTCGGAATGCGGATGTATTCCACCAGCTGGGGGACGATCTGGTCGTCCCACTTGTCGGCCACGAAGCGGTCGATGGCGGCGGAATCGATCTGGTTGGCATCCATGTGGAGCACCCGAAAAGGAGGGAGGGTCATTGTAACGCCGCCGTCGGGGTCGGAATTCCCCTACCCCGCGTCGGGGAACTGCCTTACCCGCGCGCGATGGCTTGGGTGATTTCGGCGCGCCCGGGATTGGGCGAAAGTTCATCCACCAACACGGCGACAGCCTTGGGGATGGAACCCCGCACTCACCAACCACAGGAGTCAGGACATGAAATCACTGCTGATGATTGCAAAAACACTGATGCTGTCGCTGCTGCTCACCGGCATCGCCTGGGCGCAGGAAACGGTCAACATCAACACCGCCGAGGCTGCGGAAATCGCCCAGGCGCTGACCAACATCGGCCCGGCCAAGGCGCAGGCGATCGTCGAATACCGCGAAGCCAACGGCGCGTTCCGCAGCGTGGAGCAGCTGGCGATGGTCAAGGGCATCGGCCTGGTGACCATTGAGAAAAACCGCGACCGCATCGTGCTGGCGGCATCGGGCAAGGCAGCCGGAAAGGTCGCCCAACGCTGACGGAAAACCATCTGCATAGGCACCGGGATGCCGATGCAGGTGGGTTCGTGGGCAGGGAGTGCCAACGCTCAGGGGAAGCCCTGGACAGGGATGTACGCCACCCGCTGCAGAGGGATCTGCCGCGGGTGGCACTTATTTTGAGCATGCGAAAAATCGCGCCGATGGCAGACTGTACCGCCGTCATGGCCCTAACCGAGATGAAGTCGCATGTCATCCATTGCGCTGATTACCGCCGCGAGCGCTGGCGCAACGGCTTCGGCTGGACGCATGAGGTCAGCCGATCTGGCGATGAGTCGGACTTCACCTGGCGCATCTCGATCGCGGAGATCGATGCCGACGCGGCGTTCTCCCGCTTTCCCGGCATCGACCGAGAAATATGCTTGCTCTCGGGCAATGGTGTGAAACTGTGCTTCGAAGACGGATCGCGCGAAGCGCTGGAGCCGCCGCATGGGCGGTATCGATTCGAAGGTGAGCGGACGCTGCATGCCGAGCTTCGCGATGGACCGGTGCAGGTGTGCAACCTGATGTGGAGCCGTGATCGGGCTTGCGTCCAATCGTGGTGCCGCCCGCTGGTGGGGTCGATGGTGCTGTTTGCCGAGGCGGGAGAAACCTGGTTGCTGCACCTGATCGCCGGACAGGCCAGCTTCGGCGAGGGCAGCGGACTTCCCGCGCTGTCAGCGGGCGATACGGCGGTCCTTCATGCGAGCGCAAGTGGCCTGCGTCACTCCGGTGACGCCTGCGAGGTCCCGGCCATCCCTGCAAGCGCGAGCGGCGAACGTTTCATCCTCGACGGCGACGGCGATGTCCTGGTGGCACGCATCACTGCGGCTAACTCCGCCAGCCGGGACGATCAGTAGACGTCGCGGCGGTATCGGCCTTCGGCGTTGATGGCGTGCCATAACGGCCCACCTGAGATCGACGCCAGGGTGTCCTCCACTGCGGGGGCCATGCCTTTCAGGCTGCCGCATACGTACACCGATGCGCCCTGTTGCAGCCAGTTCCGGAGGAGTTCGGCGCGTTCGGCGAGCAGGTGCTGCACGTAGCGTGGGGACGCCGCGTCGCGCGAGAACGCGACGTCCAGCCGCTCGATCTGCCCCGCTCGGTGCCACGCCTTGATGTCGTCGCGGTAGTGGAGGTCGTGCGCGCTGCTGCGTTCGCCGAACAGCAGCCAGTTGTTGTGTCGACCGGCTTTGATGCGCTCCTGCAGCAGCGCACGCAGACCGGCCAGGCCAGTGCCGTTGCCGATCAGGATCAGCGGGCACGCGTCGTTCGGCGCGTGGAAATTGGCGTTGCGGCGGATGCGCAGATGGATCGCGCCCGGAGCTTCGGCGTATGTCGTCAGCCAGCCGCTTCCGAGGCCGAGCGCGCCCCGCTCATCACGGGTCTGGCGGACGAGCAGGCGCAGGCAACCTTCGGCCGGGATGGACGCAATGGAGTAGGCGCGGTGGGGCAGGGGAAGGAGTTCATCGGCGACCTGCTGCGCGCCCTTGCCATGTACGTCTGCGGTCGAAGGCAAGCGGCTGGACGCGAGCAGTTCGGCCAGAGGCAGGCGGCGCTGCACGTTCCTCGGGCCGGCGGTGACCGGGACACTGCCGTCGAGGCCGGAGGCGGAAAGCCAGTCGCGGACGTGGTCGGCGGGGTTCTGCGGGCCTATTTCGGCCACGTCACCGGCCTGCCACCGCAGGTCGCCGGGGCTTTCGGGGGACAGGCGCAGATCGAATACCGGCGCGCCCGGGCTGCCGGCATTGAGGTGCCGACGCTCATCCAGTAACCAGCGCGCATAGGCGGGCGGCTCCCAGTCGACCTGGTCGGCGGCACCGCAAAACCGGCCCAACAGGTACTGCCAGTGGCGCAGGGCGCCGGGATCGCCGTCGTCCACTTCCACCACGTCAAACAGCGGCTGGGCGCCAGCGCCACGGAGCCACTGATCGATCTGGTGGCCAAACGCGCAGAAGTGCTGGTAGTCGCTGTCCCCCAGAGCGAGAACGCCGTAGCGCAACTGATCCAGGCGCGCAGTGCCGGGCTCCATCGCAGTACGAATGAAGTTGAAGGCCGGGTCGGGCGCATCCCCTTCGCCTGTGGTGCTGGCGACGAACAGGACCTGTCCGGCTGCACGCAGCGTCGCCAGGTCGAGATCCGCGATGCTGATCAGCTGCGCCGCCTGTCCGGCTTGTCGCAGAGATAGCGCGGTTCGCGCGGCAAGGGACTCGGCCTGCCCGAACTGGCTGGCATGAACCACCAGCCAGTGCGCCTCGCTGGCGTCGCCTGTGGAAGCTGTGGCCGAGGCCGCGGACACGGCCGGCCGGCGGTGCGGGCCGCGCAGCAGGCGCACGAAGCCCGCATAGCCTGCAATGACTGCTGCGGAGCCCAGCAGTGTCGACGTCCGCCATGCGGGGAAGGTCCAGGTGTCGACCTGCCACATCGCCAAGCCAGCGGCGAGTGCGGCGAGGGCGAGGATCAGCAGGCCGTTGCCGAGCGCTCCGAGCGTCACTGGCGGGCGTTGCGGGAACCCGGGAGCCGATGCGGTTGGTGTCGGAATGCTGTTCACAGCGGTGAGAGTGCGGCGCGGAATTGCGGAGTCATGCGCGTCTTGAAGCCGTCCCCGTCGTGCCATACGAAGAACGCGGCAAGCTTGCGGCGGCGGGCGTAGTCCCAGCCCTGCGCGGGACCGAGCACGGTAAGCGCGGTCGCCAGCGCGTCGGCATGCATGCACTCGGCGTGCAGTACCGATACCGACGCCAGGCCATGCGAGACCGGCTGGCCATTGCGGGGGTCGATGGTGTGCGAGTAACGCCGCCCGTCCTCAGCGAGAAAATGCCGGTAGTCCCCCGAGGTCGCCATGGCCACGCCGTCCAGCGCGACCACTGCTTGCGCGGCCGCTGCGTGCTCGTTGAAGTCGGCCGGCGTGGGCTGCTCCACGGCAATCCGCCACGGCGTGCCATCGGGCTTGTGGCCGTGGCTGCGCAGTTCGCCGCCCACCTCCACCAGGAAAGCCGGCACTTCCTGCGCCAGCAGATAGCGCGTGACCTGGTCGACCGCGTAGCCCTTGGCGATTCCGGACAGATCCACATACGCGTCGCCCGGCTGGGTCATGACGCCAGAGGCGTCAAGCTTCAGGCGTTGCCAGCCCACGCGTGTCATGGTCCGATCAAGCAACGCGGCATCAGGCGCCCTGCGTTCCCCATCCGGCCCGAAACCCCACAGGTTGACCAGCGCGCCGACAGTCGGATCAAACGCGCCGCCGGTGTCCCGGGCCAGTGCCAATGCGGCGTCCATGACCTGGCGCATTTCCGGCGGCAGCGGCTGTCGGGTGCCGGCGGCAGCGCGATTGAAACGACTCAGGTCGGAACCGGGCTCCCAGGTGCTCATCTGCGCGACCACGAGGTCGAGTTGCGCCTGCACATCGCGCTGAAGGTCGGGGACCGCCGCCGCATCGGCCTGCAGCCTCACCGACCACGTCGTGCCCATCGTCAGCCCGTTCATGCTTTGCATCGACTGGGCCGCGGACGGCGCGACCGTCGCCGTCTCCGCTGCCGTCGCTGGAGCCGTCGACGCCAGCCCCGCGTTTGCACACGCGGCCACAGGCACCACGCAGGCGAGCACCAACGCTGACAGGGCAGTCGCGAGACGCATGCCTACTGCGGCAGCACTTCAAGGGTGGCGACGTAGCTCAGGCGCCGCTTGCTGGCCTCGGGGAGCGAGGTCAGCTCGTCGGTGCTGGTGGTCTCCAGCCAGTACATGCCCGCGTGCGGCCACTTCACCTGGAAGTTGCCGTCTGCACCGGTCACCGCCTTGATCTCCTCGGGCTGGTCGCGGTAACGGCTCGCGCCGGGGATGATCTCGACCTCCAGCCCGGCCGCGGGCTTGCCGTCGAGCAGCAGCTGGAAGGTCGCCGTCTCGCCTGCATACAGGTCATTCGGATGCGTCACCGGGACCATCTCGATGCCCTTGCCAGACGGCTTGAACACGCTCCTGGTCGGCGAGCCCACCGTGGCGAACGTCTCGACGCTGCCGAGTGACTCGGACACTTCAACGTCGGTCGCGGCGGCCGGAATCCCGGTCTTGAACTCGGCAGGCGCGCCGCGCCAGCGCTTGTTCTCACCGTCCAGCTGGTACTGCGCGAACATGCCGTGGTTGACCACCGCCAGCTTGTAGGTGCCTTGCTGGGTCAGCTCGAGATCGAACACGCTGCGGTACTTGCCCGTCGCGCTGTTCTGCGGCGCCACGCGACTGCCGTCGGGCGCGGTGACCTGCAGGCCGTCCAGGCGCAGCGGCACGTGGTTGAAATAGAACAGGTCGTTGGAAACCGCCGCGTCGACGGTCATCCACGCGCCGGTGTCGGAAAACACGGTGCCGGAGGGGTGCAGCCAGGTCTTGTGCGCGGAGGCGGCCAATGGCGCCAGGCACAGCGTGAGGGCGGTGGCGATGCCGATGAGCTTGAGGTTCATTGCGGATTCCTTTGGGGATCGGTGTGGATGTGGCGAGCGCAGGCTCAAGGCGTGATCGAGACGCGCACCTGACCCAGCTCGGAAGTGCCTTTGGCCTTCAACTGCTGCGGGGACGAGCCGGGCCAGGTGATGGGCACGCTGACGACTTCGCGGCCGCCGACTTCCCGCGCGGCCTCGATGACCAGTTCGTACTTGCCGGGCGGCAGGCCCTTCAGCGGCCCTTTTGCGTCGTTGAAGCGCAGCTGGTGCTGTCCGGCCGGGCGCGTCGCGCCGCTTACCCCATCGACGGGCATCGGCGTGGAGCGTCCGCTGCGGCGCCACCACTGGCGCATGTCCTTCAGCCACTTGCTGCCCTCACCCGCCTTCATCTCGACGTCGTACCAGACCGCCAGGTTGGCGGCGACGCTGTGGTCAGGCCGCTCCAGCCACATGGCCACGTACGGGCGGTGGTACTCGGACACGTTCAGGCGGGGAATCTCGACGCTGATGTCCAGCTCGGCGGCTGGCAGCGCGGCGGGCAGGACCAGCATCGCCAACAGCGCGGCTGTGGCGATTGCACGCAAGCGGGCAGGTGGCTTGCTGAAGAGACGGTGCGGCATCGGGCAGGACCTCTGGGTGTCAATGCATGAAAAGGATGATCAGCATCGCCGGCAGCGCCACGCCGAGGCCGACCATCGGCCAGGTTTTTCCGCGCTGGCGGGAATGCATGTGCAGCAGCCACAGGCCGGTGAGGGCGAACAGCAGGCACGCCACCGCGAACAGGTCGATGAACCAGCGCCAGGCCGCGCCGGTGTTGCGGCCCTTGTGCAGGTCGTTGAGCCAAGCGATGACGCCGCGGCTGGTCTGTTCGTACTCCAGCTCGCCGGTGGCGCGGTCGATCGCCAGCCAGGCGTCGCCGCCCGGGCGGGGCAGGGAGACATAGACTTCGTCGGCGGACCACTCGGCGCTGCGGCCCTTGGCAAGGACGTTCATCTCCGTCGCCAGCCAGTCGACGACGCTGGCCGGCAGGGGCGCCCCCTCGGTGTAATCGCCCGAAAGGCTGCGCAGGACACTCGCCGGCAGCGTGTCGGTGCGGGTGTCCACGCGCGGGGTCGCCTCGATCTGGGCAGCATGGTTGAGGGTGATGCCGGTGGCCGAAAACACCAGCAAGGCCGCCAGGCTGACGGCCGCGCTCATCCAGTGCCATCGGTGCAGCGTCTTCAGCCACCAGCCCCGGGTGGAGCTGGCGCTGCTGGTGGTTGTGGCAGTGGCGGTCATGGAGTCGCGGTCACCGGGATTGGCACGATCGGCAATCATATTGCAGATGAGAATCAGTCGCAATTGATCATTCGGCCGGCGTCATGCGCAGGCTCAGAAGTCCACGTTCACCGACAGCCACAGGCGCCTGCCGGCCTCGCTGGTGCTGCGGGTGTTGGCGTAGGCCACGGTGCCGTTGTCGTCATACGGCAGGTAGTCGACGAAGTCCTTGTCGAACAGGTTGTACACCGCCGCGTTGAGGCTGATCGCGTCGGTCACCCGGTAGCGCCCGCCCAGGTGGAACTGGGAGTAGGGCTTGTAGTCGCCCAGCTGGTCCTGCGCGGCGCCCGCACCCCGGTAGCGCGCGCTGCGGTACTCGCCGCGCAGGTACAGGGCCAGCGCGTCGGTCGCCTGCCAGTTCACGCTGCCGTTGAGCAGGTTCCTGGGCGTGTTGGTCAAGGGCGTGCCGTTGCCGCTGCCGCTTTTCTGCTCGCTGTCGGTGCGGGTGTAGTTGAGTTGCAGCTTCCATGCCTCGGCCAGCGGAACCTGCAGGGCGAATTCCGCGCCGCGGGTCACGGCCTTGTCGATGTTGACGGTCTGGCCCAGCGTCGCCGAGCGCGGAAACCAGCCCACGTCGACGCAGCTTGAGCCGGAGAAGTCCGCGGCGTTGTACGCGGCCTGGCTGAGCCCGAATGCGCAGTTGGCTACCGGCGTGCCGCTGGCGATCTTGTCGCTGAAATCGTTGTTGAACACGGTCAGGCTGGAGCTGAAGCCGTTGTCGGCCGCGTAATACACGCCCAGCTCGGTGGTGGCGCTGGTTTCCGGCTTCAGCGTCGGGGTGCCGATTAGCGGGATGGTGCCTTGGCCGCCGAAGCCCTTGATGCCCGCGGTCAGGTCCTCGATGTTGGGCGAACGGTAGCCTTCGCTGTAGCCGCCCTTCACCACCCAGTTCGCGTTGGCGTTCCAGACCAGGTACGCACGCGGACTGAGGTGGCTGCCAAAGGTGCTGTGGTCGTCGTGGCGCGCGCCGACGGTGAGGTTCAGCGCGTCGTTGATGCTCCACTCGTTTTCGGCGAACAGCGCCCACTGGTGGAACTGGAAGGCGTCGCTGGCCACGCCGTCGACCAGTCTAGCGTCCAGGTACTGGCCACCGACGGTCAGCTTGTTGCTGCCGATGTCGGTCACCAGTTTGGTGTCGAAGACGCGATTGCGGTTTTCCAGCTCGCGCGGGCTGCCGGCGCCCGCCGTGCCGGCCGGCAGCAGCCGCCCGATCGTCTCGGTGGTGGTTTGCTGCAGGCTGCTCTCAAGTGCGCCCAAGTCGTAGCGCGCATCCCACGCCAGGGTGGCCTGGTCGCGGTTGAAGCGCAGGCTCGGGGCGTATCCGCCGGCGCCCAGGGTGCCCATCTGGCCGGTGCTGTTGTCGTACTCCTGGCGTCCGCTGGTGACGTCCAGCCACAGGTCGTGGTCGTCCGATGGCGTCAGCGCCAGCCGCGCGCCCACGTTGTGGCTGTCGTAGCTGACCGGGTTGGCGCCCATCCAGGGGACGATCTCCTCGCCGTCCAGGTCGGTATACGCAATGTCGGAGGCGTCGCGCTTGAACCAGCCCCCGCGCAGCGACAGGCCGAGCAGGTCGTGAACCAGTGGACCGTCAATGAAAAAGTTCGCGCCATACAGGTTGCCGAAGGACGAATCCTCCTGACGGGTGGTCTCCAACCCGACCGAGCCTGCCCATGCCGCGCCGACCTTGCGGGTGATGATGTTGATCACCCCGCCCATCGCATCCGATCCGTACAGGGTCGACATCGGGCCGCGGATCACCTCGATGCGGTCGATCGCCGACATCGGCGGGATGAAGTTGTTCGCGGTGTTGCCAAAATTGTTCGGCGCGACGTTGCCGGAGGTGTTCTGGCGGCGGCCATCGATCAGCACCAGGGTGTAGCTGGACGGCATGCCGCGCAGGCTGATCTGGGGCGCGCCGGTCTTGTCCACGCCGACCCCGATGTCCACGCCTTCCACGTTCACCAGCGCGTCTGCCAGGCTGTGGATGGGCTGCTGGACCAGTTCCTCGCGGGTGAGCACGGTGATGCTGGCCGGCGCCTCGCGCACCATCTGCTCGAAGCCGGCGGCGGTGACGACGACCGCATCCAGATCGATGGGACCGGCCGTGGCCGCGTCGCCGGCAACTCCGGCCGCTGCACTGGCGATGAGCGGAGACGACAGGGCAAGCAGCAGCGCCAGTCCAAGGCCGGCACGACGGTGATGGGCAAGGGGTGAGATGGAACGGTTCGGACGGGGCGCGGTCATGATCTGGAAGGGATTCCCATAGGACGTGCAAGGCGAAGCCGCCGGCTTTTGTCGGCGAGAGCGCTAGCGGAAAGGTGGTGAAATTTGCAGCGCGTGGGGCGGTAACGAAGGCGCCGCTGTTTCATGAACAGGGCCATCGTAGATGATAATGGTTCTCAGTTGCAAGCGTTGCAGGCGTGGCGAGCGCCATCCCTTCGCCTCACGGCCGCGCAGCCGTCGGCTCGGCTCAGGTTTCCGCCCAGCGCCGGAGCAGGTTGTGATAGACGCCGGTGAGCTGCAGCAACGCAGCGGCATCCGCGCCCGACGCGGTCAGGGACTGGATCGCCGTGTCCATCTCGAACAGCATCCGGCGCTGGGCATCGTCGCGGATCAGGCTCTGGATCCAGAAAAACGCGGCCAGCCGGGCGCCCCGCGTCACCGGCTCGACCATGTGCAGGCTGCTCGACGGATACAGGATCAGGTCACCGGCGGGCAGCTTCACTTCGTGCGTGCCGTAGGTGTCGTGGATCACCAGCTGGCCGCCGTCGTACTCGTCGGGTTCGGACAGGAACAGCGTGCACGAGATGTCGGTGCGCATCGTCGCGGCGACCTGCCCCGGCGGGGCGGCCGGGGTCATCACCGCGCCGTCGACGTGGAGGCCGTAGGTGCCGCCGCCCTGGTAGCAGTTGAAACGCGGCGGCAGCGCACGCAGGGGCAGGGCGGCGGCGAAATACAGCGGGCTGGCGGCGAGTGCGGCAGTGACGAGCTGCCCCAACTCGTGTCGCACCGGCGAGCCATCGGGCAACTGCAGGTTGCGCTTGACCCCGGCGCCCTGGGGGCCGACGGTCTCGCGGCCATCGGTCCAGGCGGCGCCTTCCAGCGTCTTGCGGATCCGGGACAGGGACGCGTCGTCCAGTACGCCGGGGACATGCAACAGCATCGCGGGCTCCGATCAGAAGTGGTAGTTGACGGTGAACATCATCGAGCGCGGCGTGCCGGGGGTGTAGCGGTAGCCGCTCTTGTTGATCGCGGCCACATTGTCCTTGTCCAGCAGGTTGTAGAGGTTCAGGCGCAGATCCAGATTCGGCGATACGGCATAGCTGGCGACGGCGTCCACGACCCAGTAGTCCTTGGTGTACGCCGGGGTGCCCACCGCGCCGTCCACGCCGCGCTTGAGCTCGCCGGAGTAGCGCGCGCCGCCGCCGATGGTCAGCCCGTTGGGGAAATCGTAGGTCGACCACGCGGTGAACGCGCGCTTGGGCGTGTAGGTCAGGTCGGTGGATCCGTCAGTGCTTACCGCGGGACCCGACAGGACGTCGGTGTCCATCACGGTGAAACCGGTCGACACCGACCACGCATCGGTCACCTGACCCACGGCGCTGAGCTCCACGCCGCGGACCCGTTTGTGACCGGTCTGGTAGTACTGCTGGTCGACCGGGTCGCGGATGAGCTCGTTGCTGATGCGGGTGTCGTAGAGCGCGGCGGTGAGCATCAGGCGCTGGTCGAGGACGTTCCACTTGGTGCCGATCTCGGCAGTGCGGGCTTTTTGCGGGTCGAGCGCCGGGTTGTCGGGACTGCGGTCCGCGTCGCTCAATTCCAGGCTTCCACCGCCGGGCGGTTGCTGGGCGACCGCGTAGTTGGCGTAGAAGCTGCCGTTGGCCACTGGCTTGTAGAGCGCACCGAGCTTCCAGTTCAGCAGCGTGTCGGAGATGCGCGCATCCACCCCGGGCACGATGGAGCCTTCATCGAGGCTTCCGCAATCCGGGCCGCGACGACCACCGCAGGGCACGGTGCTCTGGAACTGCGTCTTGTAACGGTCGGCGCGCACACCGCCGTTGACCTGCCATTGCTCGTTGAACGCGATGGTGTCGAACACGTACGCCGCCACGGTGTCGGTGCGACCCTCGCCGCGGGCGCCGCTGCGCTCCCACTGCAGGCCGGTCACGTCGGGGTTCGGTCGATACAGGTTGACTGCCGGCCAGGCCGTGCCAGTCACGGCGCGCATGCCGTAGGTGTCGAGCTCTTCGCGGGTCAGCTCCATCCCGGCGCTGAGGTCGTGGCGCAAGCCGCCGGCATCAAACCGGGTCGCCAGCGCGGTCTGGTTGGTCATGATCGTGTTGCGCTGGTTCTTGAACGTCGGCAGCGAGCGCGCCACGGTCCAGCCGGACGGGTCATCAAGGTCCGGCGTGACCAGGTTGGCGGCCGAACCCATGAACGCCGTCAGCAGGTAGTCCTGCTTGGTGCTGCCCCAGCGGGTGGTATTGATGAGTCGCGTCGCGTCGGAAAGGTCGTGCTCGATGCGCAGCGTCGCCATGTCGGCGGTGACGTCGTCGTAGTCCGACAGCGTGCCGTAGAAGTTGCTGGACGCGACCGGGTCGGCATCGCCGAGCTGCGGACGGCTCGGATCGGGCGAGCTGTAGCCGGGCAGACCGATCGTTGGCACGCCGCCGTCGGGCAGGTTGTCCTGCTTGACGTGCAACAGGCTGAGGGTGGTGCGCGTCGGGGTACCCAGGCCGAAAGCCAGCGATGGAGCGACCGCCCAGCGCTTGTTCTCAATCGTGTCGCGACCGGGAACGCCGCTGTCCTGCGCCATCAGGTTCAGGCGCAGCGCGCTCGTGCCGCCCAGGGTCTGGTTCCAGTCCGCGGTGACGCGCTTCTGGTCGGCGCTGCCGTAGGACGCACTGACCGAGGTGCGGTCGTGGGCGTGGGCCTGCTTGCTCACCAGGTTGATCGCGCCGGTCGGGGCGGTGCGGCCGTTGTCGGTGCCCGCGGGGCCCTTTGCCACCTCGATCTGTTCGATGTTGAACACGTCGCGCGAGATCGATCCCAGGTCGCGCACGCCGTCGACAAAAATGCTGCCGGAGGTGTCAAAACCGCGCAGGTAGATCGCATCACCGGTCGTCGTGTTGCCGTTCTCGCCCGCGTAGAAAGTGCCGACGCCGGGGCTGTTGCGCAGCGCTTCGGTGAGGTTGGTCGCGCCCTGCTCATTGAACAGGTCGCTGCCGATCACGTTGATGGTCTGGGTGGTGTCCAGAAGCGGCTGGCTGAACTTCGGCGAGGACAGTTGGCCCGAGGAATACACCTTGCCGCGCTTGCCCTCGACGTGGACCGTCTCGAAATCGGTGGCGTCGGCGGCAGGGCCACCGGTCGACTGCGCCGATGCGGCCAGCGGCGCCGCCAGGACCAGGCCGGTCAGCAGCGAGACCGAGAGGCTGGAAGGTTGGCTGGAGCCCGGTTTGCGGAGTGAGACGGGATGCTTGCGGCTGGTGATCGGGGACATTCGGGTGCCTTGGGGAGCCAGGCGTGACGCGGCCGCGTGGGCGTATCACCACTCTGGTTGATTGAAGGAAAGCCCCGCGATGGCACCGGATCCGAAGGATCGGACGATCGTGAATACGGTCTGGCGCCGCTGCAGGAACGGCGCAATGTTAAACGCAATCGAGAATCGTTCGCAATAGCAAAAGACGAAACACGGCGAACGATCGCCGCGTGGCGCGCGTGTGTCGAACGGCGAACGGCGGCGCCGACTCAGCGGTCGTCGCGGGTCCAGACCTTGTCGTCTTCGACCTTGACCGGGAACTTCACCACCGGCTCGTAAGCAGGCGCACACAGGGCGCTGCCGTCGCGCACGTCGAACTTCGCGCCGTGGAGAACGCATTCCACGGTCGCCGTCTCGCCATCGAAACGGCCGGCCGAGAGCTGGAAGTCTTCATGCGAGCACTTGTCTTCAAACGCGTAGAACGTGCCATCAAAGTTGACCACCATGATCGGCGTGTCGCCGTCCCAGGCGACGGTGGATTCGCCGGGAAGCAGCTCGGCGGTGCTGCAGACCAGGGTCCATTCAATCATTGCCGGGCTCCTCCGTGTCCGGCGCAGTGCGCAGGCGCTTTTCCAAAATCTCGAAACGCAGGTCGGGGCGACGGGGAAGGCCGAAGCGCTCGTCGCCGTAGGGAAAGGGCTTGTGGCTCCCCGTGCGCTGATAGCCGCGGCGTTGGTAGAAGCCGATCAGTTCCTCGCGAACATCGATCACGCTCATGCGCATCAGAGGCAGCTGCCATTCGTCACGGACGAGGCGCTCGGCCTCGTCCATCACGGCCTTGCCGACACCGCTGCCCTGCAACTGCGGCCGAACCGCGAACATGCCGAACTGTGCGGCTTCAGAGGGGTTGTCCTCGTCGGGAGCGATATACGCGCAGGCGACGATACCGGCCGGGTCGGTGTCGACGTCGCCCGGCCTCTCGGCCACCAGCAGCATGCTGTCGGCACGCGCCAGGCAGGCCTGAAGGTCGGCGACGTCGGTGCGCTGCCCGTCCAGGAGATCGGCCTCGGTGGTCCAACCGGCCCGGCTCGACTCGCCGCGGTAGGCAGACTGGACCAGCGCCAGCAACCCGTCGAGGTCGGCAGCCGTCGCCGCGCGGAAGTGCAGGGCGGCCGTGCTCATGCCAGCAGGTTTCTCACCTTGCCCAGCGCCGCTACGAAGGCGTCAATCTCTTCGAAGGTGTTGTAGAACGCAAACGAAGCCCGGCAGGTGGCCGGAACGCCGAAGTGGTGCATCAGCGGGTGCGCGCAATGGTGTCCCGAGCGCACGGCAACGCCTTCCAGGTCCAGCAGCGTGGCCAGATCGTGGGCGTGGGCGCCTTCGACCAGGAAGCTGATCACCGCGGCCTTCTCGCGTGCGTTGCCGAAGATCCGCACACCCGGCACCTTCTCCAGCGCGGCGGTGGCGTAATCGAGCAGCGCCTGTTCGCGCGCCGCGATGTTGTCCATCCCGATCGCCCCCAGGTAATCCACCGCCGCGCCGAGTCCCACGAAGCCGGCAATGTTGGGCGTGCCCGCCTCGAACTTGTGCGGCGCATCGTTGAACACGGTGCCCTCGAAACTGACCTCGCGGATCATCTCGCCGCCGCCGAGGAAGGGCGGCATGGCCTTCAGGTGCTCGGGGCGTGCCCACAGCACGCCGGTGCCGGTTGGGCCGACCATCTTGTGGCCGGTGAGGGCGTAGAAGTCGCACCCCAGGGCGGCCACATCAAGCGCCAGATGCGGCGCGGCCTGCGAGCCGTCCACGAGCGTGGTGATGCCGCGCTTGCGGGCCTGCCTGCAGATCTCGCGCACCGGGTTGACCGTGCCGAGCACGTTGGAGACGTGGGTGAAGGCGAGCAGCTGCACCTCGGGTGTGAGCAGCGAATACAGGTGCTCCAGGTCCAGGTCTCCGCGCTCGTCCAGATTGGCGACCTTGAGCACGGCGCCGGTGCGCTCGGCGACCAGCTGCCACGGCACGATGTTGGCGTGGTGCTCCATCCGCGTGAGCACGATGGCATCGCCCGGCTGCAGCCGAGGCAAGGCCCAACTGTAGGCGACGAGGTTGATCGCAAAGGTGGTCCCGCTGCACAGCACCAGCTCGTCGCTGCGCACGTTGAGGAAGCGGGCCAGCTTGCGGCGGGCGCCCTCGTAGGCCTCGGTGGCCTCCGAGCCGAGCGCATGCACTGCGCGGCTGACGTTGGCGTTGTGGTGGCGGTAGAAGTCGTCGACCGCTTCGATCACCGCCGCCGGCTTCTGACCGGTGTTGGCCGAATCCAGGTACACCAGCGGCTTGCCGTGGACCTGGCGGGTCAGCAGCGGGAAGTCGGCGCGGATCTTCGCCCAGTCGACCGCACCCGGGCCGGCTGCAGGCGCCGCGGGTGCCTGCGGCGCATTGCCTGACGCCGCGGCGGTCATGCCGGAATGGACCGTTCAAGCGCGTGGTCGAGTCGGGCCAGCGCCGCATCGCGCATGCCGGTGTCCTCCAGCACGGACAGGGTCTCGCGGCAGAACGCGGCGGTCAGGATCTGCCGCGCCTGCTCGGACGGCAGGCCGCGCGTGCGCAGGTAGAACATCGCGGTGGGATCCAGCTGCCCCACCGTGGCGCCATGGGCGGCCTGGACCTCGTCGGCGTGGATGACCAGCACCGGCTGGGTATCGATCTCCGCGCCTTCGCTGAGCAGCAGGTTCTTGTTGGAGAGCATGGCGTCACTGCCATCCGCGCCCTGGCGGATCTGGATGCCACCGTGGAAGACCACGCGCGAGCGCCCCGAGCCGATGCCGCGCCAGACCAGTTCGCAGGTGCTGTCGCGCCCTGCATGATCAATCCCCAGACGGGTGTCCAGATGACGCTTGCCGTCGGCCAGCAACACGCCGTTGGCGTGCACGTGCGAGCGCTCGCCCAGCAGCACCACGTTGAGCTCGTGGCGCGACAGGCCGGCGCCCAGTTCCAGGTCGATGCGGCGGTACTCGGCGTCCTCGCCCACGACGGCATCGGTGCGGTGGATCAGGGTCGCGCCGGCCGACTCGTCCTGCAGGCGCGCGTGCGACAGGCGGGCACCCTTGTCCAGTTGCACCTGCAGGATCGAGTTGGCGAAGTGGCGATGCTCACCGGCCATCAGCTGGTGCTCGACCAGGTTCAGGTGCGCGCCCTCGCCAAGCTCGATCAGGTGACGCAGGTGCCAGGCCTGGTCGCTGGCATCGCCGGTGCCGACGAACACCAGATGAACCGCCTGGGCTGGCTGCTCGTTGGCCCCCACCCGCAGGACGACGCCCTCGGCGGCGAGCGCCGCATTGAGCCTGGCGAACACTTCGTCGCTGCGATCGTAGCTGCGCTGCATGAAACCCGCGGCGTCGGCTTCACCTTCGTCAAGCACCTCGGACAGGCGCTGCAGGGTGACACCCGCGGGCAGCCCTGCGATGTTGGAGCCGGCCTCGTGGTAGCGACCGTTGACGAACACGATGCGCGGCGAGGGGATCGCCTCAAGCAGGGCGGGATCGATCGCGGGAGCCACGTCGACAGACTCGAACGTCCGCCGCTCAAGCGCGCGCAGTGGCGTGTACTTCCATGCCTCCACACGGGCGTGGGGCAGACCATCACGCATCACGGCGTCGAGGGCCGCACGTCGCGCCCCGCCCAGGCCGGCGGCGTCGCGCGACGGCAGGGTGTCGAAAGGGGCCGCCAGCGAATCCAGCAATGCGCTCATCAGGCCACCGCCTCCGGTGCGTCGTCAGGGGCGATGCGCCCCTTGATCCACTCGTAGCCGTGCTCTTCCAGCTGCAGCGCCAGTTCCGGCCCGCCGGATTCCACGATCCGGCCGTTGGCCAGCACGTGCACCACGTCGGGCTTGATGTAGTCCAGCAGCCGCTGGTAGTGGGTGATTACCAGGAACATCCGGTCCGGCGAGCGCAGCGCGTTGACGCCTTCGGCCACCGTCTTCAGGGCGTCGATGTCCAGGCCCGAATCGGTCTCGTCCAGGATCGCCAGCTTCGGTTCCAGCAGCGCCAGCTGGAAGATCTCGTTGCGCTTTTTCTCGCCGCCGGAGAAGCCCTCGTTGACGCCGCGATGCAGCAGTTCGTCCTTCAGGTGCAGCACGGCGAGCTTCTCGCGCACCAGCTTGAGGAACTGCATCGAGTCGATTTCGGTCTCCCCACGCGCCTTGCGTTGGGCATTCAAGGCCGTGCGCAGGAAGTAGGTGTTGTTCACGCCCGGGATCTCGACCGGGTACTGGAACGCCAGGAACACGCCCAGTGCGGCACGCTCCTCGGGCTCCATGGTCAGCAGGTCCTGGCCCATGAAGGTCACCGAGCCGGCGGTGATGTCATAGCCTTCTCGACCGGCGATGACGTTGCCCAGCGTGGACTTGCCCGAACCGTTGGGGCCCATGATCGCGTGCACCTTGCCCGGCTGCAGCTCCAGGTCCAGGCCCTTGAGGATTTCCTTGTCGCCGATGGAGACGTGGAGGTTTTCAATTTTCAGCATGATGGTTTTCTCGTGTCCCGCCAGGCGGGAAAAAATGTCGGGTCCGGCAGTGGTTGCCGTCGCAGGCGGTGTCGGAATCAGCCGACAGCGCCTTCCAGGCTCACTTCCAGCAAAGCCTTCGCCTCGACGGCGAATTCCATCGGCAGCTCGCGGAAGACCTGCTTGCAGAAGCCGTCGACGATCATCGACACCGCGTCTTCCTCGCCGATGCCGCGCGCGCGGCAGTAGAACATCTGGTCGTCGCTGATCTTGGAGGTGGTTGCCTCGTGCTCGACGGTCGCGGTGGGGTTGCGCACCTCGATGTACGGGAAGGTGTGCGCGCCGCATTTCTTGCCGATCAACAGCGAGTCGCACTGGGTGTAGTTGCGCGCGCCCTCGGCGCTGGAGGTCATCTTGACCAGGCCGCGGTAGGTGTTCTGGCCGCGGCCGGCGCTGATGCCCTTGCTGATGATCGTCGACTTGGTGCGCTTGCCGATGTGGATCATCTTGGTGCCGGTATCGGCCTGCTGGCGGTGGTGGGTCAGGGCGACGGAGTGGAACTCGCCGGTGGAATCATCGCCGATGAGCACGCACGACGGGTACTTCCAGGTGATCGCCGAGCCGGTTTCGACCTGGGTCCAGTGGATCCGGCTGCGCGCGCCGCGGCACTCGCCGCGCTTGGTCACGAAGTTGTAGATGCCGCCAACGCCGTTCTCGTCGCCCGGGTACCAGTTCTGCACGGTGGAGTACTTGATGTCGGACTCCTCCAGCGCGACCAGCTCGACCACCGCCGCGTGCAGCTGGTTCTCGTCGCGCATGGGCGCGGTGCAGCCTTCCAGGTAGGAGACCTTGCCCCGGTCCTCGCAGATGATCAGCGTGCGCTCGAACTGGCCGGTATGGCCGGCGTTGATGCGGAAGTAGGTGCTCAGCTCCATCGGGCACTTCACGCCCGCGGGGATGAACACGAAGCTGCCATCGGAGAACACCGCCGAGTTGAGCGCGGCGAAGTAGTTGTCACCCACCGGCACCACGGTGCCCAGGTATTTGCGGACCAGCTCAGGATGGTTCTTGATCGCCTCCGACATCGAGCAGAAGATGATGCCCTTCTCGGTCAGCTCCTTGTGCACCGTGGTGCCCACCGAAACCGAGTCGAACACCACGTCCACAGCGACGCCGGCGAGCTTGGCGCGCTCGTGCAGCGGAATGCCGAGCTTGTCGTAGGTGTCGATCAGTTCCTGCGGCACCTCGTCCAGAGATTTGTATTTGGGCCCCTTGGGCGCGGAGTAGTAGCTGAGCGCCTGCAGGTCGATCGGTGCGATGTCGAGCTTGGCCCAGTCGGGCATCGGCATCGTCAACCAGTGGCGATAGGCGTCCAGGCGCCACTGTGTCATCCACTCGGGCTCTTCCTTGATCGCGGAGAGCTGGCGGATGATGTCCTCGTTCAGGCCCGGCGGCAGGCTGGTGGTCTCGATGTCGGTGATGAAACCGGCTTCGTAGGTCCGTCCAAGCTGCGCGTGGATCTCGCGGTTGGTGTCCTCGCCCGGCGGTCGTGCCGGTGCGGTCGGAGTGTCGATTGTCTGGGTGGCCATTGGCTGCCTGTCCTGTGTTCAGATACGGGTGTGTCGAGTTCGGGGTTCAGATGTTGGCCAGTCGCACGTCAATGCGCCTGGCACCGGGAGCCGCGACACTGGCGGGACGCGGTGGAACCAGCATCTGCGCCAGGCTGACCGAGCGCAGCGCGTCGGCGACCACATCGTTGATGTGGCGCCAATTCGCACGTACATGGCAGGAGTCCTGGATACCGCAGTTGCCTTCGTGGATGCTGCACTCGGTCATCGCCAGCGGGCCTTCCATCGCCTCGACGATTTCCACCAAGCTGATGGCTTCGGGCGCACGGGCCAGCCGGTAGCCGCCATTGGCGCCGCGGAAGCCGTCCACCAGCCCGGCCTGGGCCAGCGGCTTGAGCAGCTTGCTGACGGTCGGGGTCTCCAGTCCGGCTCGCTCCGCCAGCTCCGGCGCGCTGAGCACCTGCGACGGGTTCGCCGCCAGCGTGGTCAGCACCAGGGTGGCGTAGTCGGTGAGCTTGGTGACCCGCAACATGCGTTCTCCTCAATCAGTACCGTTATTGTACGGATTGTTGGTCGCTGTTCCAAGCGGGCCGGCGATCTGCCTGTTCAGACGCGCAGGCGGGGTGCCGGTCCGAGGTCGCACTCGCTATGGCGTGCCACCGCCGCTGGGCCACAATAGGGGATCGTCTCCAGCTGGAACCGTCGCATGCCGCGCAAGATCATCGCCCGCCATTCCGCCATCCACGGCAACGGCGTGTTCGCCATCGCACCGATCGCCAAGGGCGAGCGGATCGTGGAATACACCGGCACCCGTCGTACGCATGCGGATGTTGACGCGGGCGACAGTGGCGATGCCTCGTCCGGGCACACGTTCTTTTTCACCCTCAACGACGAGTACGTCATCGACGGCAACGTGAAGGGCGGTGTGGCGCGCTGGATCAACCACAGCTGCGAGCCCAACTGCGAGGCGCTGCTGGTCGAGCACGAGGGTGAGGATCGCAGCCTGGATCGCGTGTTCATCGAGGCGATCAGCGATATCGAGCCGGGCGACGAACTGGTCTACAACTACGGCATCACCCTGGCCGAGGCGCACACGCCCAAGATGAAGCGGATCTGGGCCTGCTACTGCGGCGCCGATACCTGCACCGGGACGATCCTGCAACCCAAGTCCAAGCCGCGCGGCAAGCGCAAGAGCTGACGGCCCGGCGCCGGCACAATTGGACATAGGTGCACCCCCGGGCCGCGCGTGACACGTCCACCGACTGGTTAAGATCGACGGTCCCTTTGCGCGGTTCCAGGAGTCCGTCATGAGTTCGATCCAGGGCAAGGTCGCCGTTGTCACCGGCGCGGCCAGCGGCATAGGCAAGGAGATCGCGTTCGAGCTGTCGCGTGCCGGTGCGCGGGTCGCGATTGCGGACATCAACCTGGACGGCGCCAGTGCGGTGGCCGAGGAAATCCGGGATGCCGGCGGCGACGCGATGGGCATCGCGATGGATGTCACCGACGAGGCCGCGGTCAATGCCGGCATCGAAGCGGCCGTGGCGGCGCTCGGCCCGATCGACATCCTGGTATCCAACGCGGGCATCCAGATCGTCAATCCGATCGAGAGCTACGCGTTCGCGGACTGGAAGAAGATGCTCGCGATCCATCTGGATGGGGCGTTCCTGACCACCAAGGCGGTGCTGCCGCACATGTACCGCGACGACGGCCAGGGCGAAAGCCGCGGCGGCGTGGTGATCTACATGGGCTCGGTGCACTCGCACGAGGCGTCGAAGTTGAAGGCGCCCTACGTCACGGCCAAGCACGGGCTGCTCGGCCTGGCGCGCGTGCTGGCCAAGGAAGGCGGCAGCCGCGGCGTGCGCAGCCATGTCGTCTGCCCGGGATTTGTGCGGACGCCGCTGGTGGACAAGCAGATCCCCGAGCAGGCAAAAGAGCTCGGCATCAGCGAGGAGGAAGTCGTCAAGAGGGTCATGCTGGGACAGACCGTCGATGGCATCTTCACCACCGTGGAGGATGTCGCGCAGACGGTGCGCTTCCTGGCCGAGTTCCCCAGTGCGGCGCTGACCGGGCAGAGCATCGTGGTCAGCCACGGCTGGTACATGCAGTAGCGGGACGAACCGGGTCTGCACCTCCCTGCGGCGGCTATGACACAAGCGGCAGGGTGAATTCATTCGACCACGCGTGCGGGGTCATCACTGAAAAGAGCCCGAGCCGCCGGCAGCGTTTCGCCAGCACGAGGAGGTCGCGATCGCGGCTGAGCAACCAGCGCGCACCCGCGTCCCGGGTTAGTTCGAGAAACTTCTGGTCGTCGGGGTCGCTGCAGCGTGGCAGCGGCGGATCTGCCGTCATTGATCTGGCAGCCGCGGGAGCAGCGGCGACATCCGCAACCAGAGCGTCAAACGAATCGATCAATTCCCCTTGGCGCCGCGGATCCAGACGCAACACGGGGTAGGCGAGTACGCGCCGCCACTCCGCGCGCGTGTCGGCGTTGGCCACCGCGATTAGCCGGCCCGATAGCAGTGCCTGCGCCAAGGTGGCGACACCTGGATCGTCGAACAGCAACAGGTCGAGGCAGACGTTGGTGTCCAGAACGATCCGTTCTCCGCCGCGCAATCCGTCCATTGGGAGGCCCGGCCTGTTCAACCCGACGCGCGAACCGAACTACTGCGAGACATCCAGGGTCACCACGCCGTTGTCGATCCGGGCCGCACCGATGCGACGCGACACCAGTCGCTGGACCAGATCTTGGTCGAGCCGGTAGATCGGTTCGTCCTCGGCGAATGCCGCCAGCCAGGCATTGATGAGGTCCCGTGACGAGGCGTTGAGTGCGCTGCCCGCATTCTCGATGGCCTCGATTTTCGGATCCTGCAGGTGCAGCCCGAGCGTGTGGCCGTCAAAGCGCAGACCGCTGGAGACCACGATGCGTCCGAGCGGTCGCGCCTGGCTGCTGGCAGCCGTCAGCGCGGTCGCGTCCAGGCTCAAGCGAAGGCGGCTGCTGTCGTAGGGAATCGACAGGCTGGGCTTGTCAAGCCGCAGCGTGACCAGGCCGGCGAGTTTGTCGTATTCCTTCGGAAAGCTCCGGTCCAGCGAGCGCTGCAGTTGCGGCTGGGTAAACGTCACTTGGCTGCCGAGCATGGAGCCAAACGTATTGAGGGTGGAGCAGCCGGCAACCACGATCAGGGCCACGGCAAGGCACACGACAACAACGGCTGTACGCATGAAAACTCCTTCAACGAATACCGGACCGTCAGCCAGTCCTGGGACCGGCAGGGTCGCCGGCGACACGGGTTGCCGGCCTGCTGATCCTAGCGCCTGTCGCGGTGCCATGCGCCTGCCCTGTTGCGCTCGCGCTACCAGTCGATGGTGCCGCTGACGATCGGGCAGACCCGGCCTCCCGACCAGATCTCGCCGTCCTCGTCCACGCGCAGGTGCAGGCGCGCGTCGAATCCCACCTCGCGTCCCTGGCTGGCCACGTAGCGCCCGTCACGAGCGGGCAGGGCATCATTCTCGCGCAGCCAGGCGGCGAGCACGGCATTGGCGGCTCCGGACGCGGCGTCCTCGAACTGGGTGCCGGCGCCGACGAAAGCCCGCACCGCCAGGTCGTGGTCGCCGCCAGTTGCACGGGCGAAGGCCAGCACGCCCATGGAATCCGACCTGGCAGCCAGTTCCGCGATCGCAGCCCAGTCCGGCGTGGCCGACCGCAATCCCGCCTCGCTGGCCAGCTCCGCCACCCACCAGCGCCGCCCGCCGTCCATCAGTGCCGGCGGCAGGCCGCCTACGGGCAAGCCGCGCAGCGCCGCTGCCAGCGTCGTGTCGTCCGCGCGCCCGACCTGGGCCACCCGCGCCGTCGGCGTGCGCACGGCGATGGATCGCTGGCCGTCGTGGTCGTCCACCTGCAGCGGCAACAGGCCCGTCATGCCTTCCTGCACGATGCGGCCGTCAGTCAACCCGGCCATCCCCGCCTGCAGCACCGCATACGCCGTGCCGATGCTGGGGTGACCCGCGAACGGGACCTCGCGGTCGGGGGCGAACATGCGGATGCGGTAATCCGCGCCGGCGGTGACTGGCGCGAACACGAAGGTCGTCTCCGGGCGGTCCGACCAGCGGGCGATCGCCTGCATCGTTGCTGCATCCAGGCCGTCGGTGTCGAGCACCACGGCCAGTGGATTGCCGGCGCCCGGCCGGTCGGCGAACACATCCAGTTGCAGATAGCGGCGCTGGGTCATCGTTGCTGGCGTCCTTTGTTGAACAAGGGCTGGATTGCACGGCCTTGGCTGGGCGCGGCCGGGCAGTGGAGTCTAGTGGGTATGCCGCGGTCCCAGTTTCTTTGCAGCCGCGGTTACGCCGCGCGCGGCAGAGGCGATAGGATGCACATCGTTGTTTTTTCCCTTTCCGGTCGTCGGCTGGAACCAGGAGATCGGATTGGTGGCTGCAAGGCAGAAGTGGCTGGTGCTGAAGTTCGGTGGAACCTCGGTATCCAGGCGTGACCGTTGGGACACGATCGGGCGCATGGCGGTGGAGCGCGGCGCGGCCGAGGGCGCGCGCGTGCTGGTTGTCGTGTCCGCCATGTCCGGGGTAACCAACGAGTTGCAGGCCATCTGCGACGGCGACGATGCGGTGGCGCGGGTGGCCGCGCTGGCCCATCGCCATCGCGTCTTCTGCGAGGAGCTTGCCCTGGATCCGGAACAGGCGCTCGGTCAGCGCCTGGCGGAGCTGGAGGGTCTGCTGCGGGATCCCCGCGCCGCCGGGCGCGCCCTCGCCTGGCAGGCCGAAGTGCTGGCGCAGGGAGAACTGCTGTCTTCGAGCATCGGCGCCGCCTACCTGTGCAGCCAGGGGCTGGATTTTGGCTGGTGCGATGCGCGCGACTGGCTGCAGGCCGGGCACGTGCCCAATCGCACCGAATCGGCATTGCGGCTCTCGGTGCATCCCCGACGCGAGATCGAGCCGGGCTTCAACGACCGCTTCACGCAGCACCCCCGCGCGTTCGTCCTGACCCAGGGCTTCATCGCCCGCCACGACGACGGCGGCACGGCGGTGTTCGGTCGCGGTGGCTCGGACACCTCGGCGGCGTGTTTTGGTGCGCTCCTGGGTGCGGTGCGCGTGGAGATCTGGACCGACGTCCCGGGCATGTTCAGCGCCAATCCGCGCGAGGTGCCCGATGCGCGCCTGCTTACCCGCCTGGACTACGCCGAAGCGCAGGAGATCGCGACGACCGGCGCCAAGGTCCTGCACCCGCGCTCGATCGGACCATGCCGGCGGGCGGGTGTGCCGATGATGATCCTGGATACCTCGCGCCCCGAACTGCCGGGCACGCGGATCGACGCCACGGCCGCCGCCATACCCGGCGTCAAGGCGATCAGTCGCCGCGACGGCGTGGTGCTGGTGTCGATGGAGAGCATCGGCATGTGGCAGCAGGTCGGCTTCCTGGCCGACATCTTCGAGCTGTTCAAACGCCACGGCCTGTCGGTCGACCTGATCGGCTCCTCGGAGACGAACGTCACCATCTCGCTCGACCCGGCCGACAATCTGGTGACCAGCAATGTGCTGGAAGCACTAGCCACCGACCTGGCGAAAGTGTGCCGGGTCAAGGTGATCGCCCCGTGCACCGGCATCACCCTGGTGGGCAGGGGCATGCGCTCGCTTCTGCACCGCCTGTCCGACGTCTGGGCGACTTTCGGACGCGAGCGCGTACACCTGATCTCGCAGTCTTCCAACGACCTCAACCTGACTTTCGTGATCGACGAGGCGGACGCCGACGGCCTGCTGCCGTTGCTGCACGCGGAATTGATCGCCAGTGGAGCAATGCCCGTGATGGATTCCGACGTGTTTGGCCCGAGCTGGCGTGAGATCGAGTACGGTCGCCCGCAGCGACGCGAGCCGTGGTGGATAGGGCAGCGGGAGGACCTGCTGGCCCGCGCCGAAACCGGCACTCCGCGCTATGTCTACCATCTGGAAACGGTTCGTGAGCGGGCCCGCGACATGCTGGCGACGGACGCCGTCGACCGGTGTTTCTTCGCCATCAAGGCGAACCCGCATCCGGCCATCCTGCGCACCGTGACCGACGAGGGGCTGGGCCTGGAATGCGTGTCGCTGGGTGAGCTGGAGCACGTGTTCGCGACTCTGCCGGAACTGCCCGCCTCCCGTGTGCTGTTCACGCCCAGTTTTGCGCCCCGGCGCGAGTACGAGGCGGCGCTGGCGCGGGGCGTGACCGTCACCCTGGACAACATCGAGGCGTTGCAGCGCTGGCCGGAGGTCTTCCGCGGCCGCACGATCTGGCTGCGGCTGGATCTGGGTCGGGGCGACGGGCACCACGAGAAGGTCCGCACCGGCGGCGCCGCGGCCAAGTTCGGCCTGCCACTGGCCCGCTTCGACGCCTTCCTGGCCCATGCGCACGCGCTGGACATCCGCATCAGTGGCCTGCACGCCCACCTGGGCAGCGGGATCGAGGACCCGCGTCATTGGCGCGAGGTGTATGCGCACCTGGCCGGGCTGGCCGACACGGCCGGCGACGTGGACACCATCGACATCGGCGGTGGCATGCCGATTCCGTACACTCCCGACGCGCAGGATTTTGACCTAGCGGTCTGGCGCGCCGGGTTGGATGAGATCAAGGCGGCGTTTCCACGCTACGCGCTGGTGGTGGAGCCCGGACGTTACCTGGTTGCCGAAGCCGGCGTGCTGCTGCTCTCGGTCACCCAGGTGGTCGAGAAGGACGGCGTGCACCGCATCGGCTGCGATGGCGGCATGAACGTGATGATGCGTCCGGCGTTGTACGACGCCTGGCACGGCATCCACAACATCAGCCGGCCCGGCGACACGTCGACGACCGCGTTCGAGATTGTCGGCCCCATCTGCGAGACCGGCGACGTGCTCGGCCGCAAGCGGCTGCTGTCCAGCGCCACGGCGGAGGATGACGTCATCCTGGTCGCCGATACCGGCGCCTACGGCATGACGATGGCCAACACCTACAATCTGCGCGCCCTGCCGGCAGAGGACATCATCGAATGAGCAACTGGACGTTCCAGCGCGATGCGATCGACGCATTCCGATTCGTGCGCTGTGACTTTGACCCAATTACCGGCACTGCGAGGCTGGTGTACGCCTTCGACGACGGTCCGGAGCTGGTGGAGACGATCACCGTCCCCGGTGCCCCGTTCGAGCTGGATGACGCGCGTGCCGCGGCGGTGGAACCGGCGCTCCGGCTGCTGCACCTGGTTGCAGGGGTGAGCTACTACAAGGCTGCTGTGCCGCCGAAAATCCTGATCGACTCGTACGCGATCGATGCAGCCACTGCCGGGTTGATGGAGACCATCTACCTCAACGGGCTGGGCGAGTTCGCCTACCGCAACGGGCTCGATCTACACGACCGGATCCGTTTTCCGGCCGACGCCGAAGATGCAGCGTCGGCGGCAAGCGCAGGCCTGCGCGAGCACGCGCTGGTGGCCATCGGCGGCGGCAAGGACTCGCTGGTCAGCATCGAGGCATTGCGCGCGCTCGGGATCGGGCAGACGGTCACCTGGATCGGTGGTTCACAACTGATCAAGGCCTGCGCCGAGCGCACCGGCCTGCCGACGCTGAATATCGGCCGCGCGCTGGCCCCGCAGCTGTTTGAATTCAACCGCCAGGGCGCGTGGAACGGGCATATTCCGGTGACCGCGGTGAACTCGGCGATTCTGGTGCTGGCCGCGTTGCTGCGCGGCGTCGATCAGGTGGTGTTCTCCAACGAGCGCTCGGCCAGCTACGGCAGCCTGATCCGCAGCGAGGACGGCCAGACCACCACCGAGGTCAACCATCAGTGGTCCAAGGGCTGGGCGTTCGAGTCCGCATTCGGCGACTACGTCGCCCGGCACGTCGCCGCCGATCTGAATTACTACTCCCTGCTGCGTCCACTGAGCGAGCTGGCAGTGGCCCGGCAGTTTGCGCGGATCGACCATTACGACGCCTGGTTTTCCAGCTGCAACCGCAATTTCCACATCCTCGGCGAGCGTCCGGTCAACCGCTGGTGCGGGGTGTGTCCCAAGTGCCATTTCGTGTTCCTCGCGCTGGCGCCGTTCATGCCCAAGGCACGGCTGGTGGGCATCTTCGGCCGCAACCTGCTGGACGATCCGGCGCAGACGGCAGGTTACGACGCGCTGCTGGAGTACCACGACCACAAGCCGTTTGAATGTGTCGGCGAGGGCATCGAGTCGCGTGCCGCGATGGCGGCGCTGGTGGACCGTGCGGAGTGGCGCGAGGACGCGCTGGTAAAGCGCTTCGCCGAGGAGATCCGCCCCCGGCTGGAATCGGCGGACCTCGGGGTTGAGCCGTTGCTGGTGCTCGATGCTCAGCACCGCATCCCGGCGCCCTTGTGGGAACGTCTGCGTGCGCATCTCGCAGCTTGAAGGGCGGCGCGTCGCGCTGTGGGGCTGGGGGCGGGAAGGTAAAGCCGCGTGGCGCGCGGTGCGCTCCCGGTTGCCGACCCTGCCATTGACCCTGTTTTGCACGTCCGATGAAGTCGCGGCTGCCCGCGGTTGCGGTGACATCCTCCTGAATCTCGAGGTCGACGCGTCCGCGGACCGGCTGGCGGCGTTCGACGTCGTCATAAAGTCCCCCGGCATCAGCCCCTACGGGGCAGAAGCGGCCGCGGCAGCCGCGCGCGGCACGCGGTTCATCGGCGGCACCGGCCTGTGGTTTGCAGAGCAGGGCGACGCGGCAGGCATGGCCCGCAACACGGTGTGCATCACCGGGACCAAGGGCAAGAGCACGACGACGGCCTTGCTCGCCCATCTGCTGCGCGCCGCAGGCCGGCGGACCGCACTCGCCGGTAATATCGGCCTGCCGCTGCTGGAGCTCCTGGACGTGGCGCCAGCCGAGGCTCCCAAAAGCTGGGTTATCGAGTTGTCCAGCTACCAGACGGGCGATGTCGCCGCCAGCGGCGTGCGCCCGGATATCGGGGTGGTGCTGAACGTGTTTCCGGAGCACCTGGACTGGCATGGCAGCGAAGCCCGATACGTGGCGGACAAGCTACAGCTGGTCACCGCGGCCCGGCCCCGCGTTGCCGTGCTGAACGCGGCGGACCCGCGGCTTGTGGCCCTGGATCTGCCCGACAGCGAGATCCGCTGGTTCGGCGACGAGTCCGGCTGGCATCTCCGCGGCGACATCCTCTTCGACCGCGACACACGGGTGATGGACACCTCCTCGCTACCGCTACCGGGACGGCACAATCGCGGCAACCTGTGCGCAGCCCTGACCGTGCTGGATGCGATGGGCCTGGATGCGGCGGCTCTGGCGGCACGCGCAAAAGATTTCATTCCGCTGCCGCACCGCCTGCAGACGATCGGTACCCGCGATGGCCTCACCTGGGTCAACGACTCGATCAGCACGACGCCCTACGCAAGCCTGGCGGCATTGGGATGCTTCGCTGAGCGGCCCGTCGCGATCCTGCTGGGTGGTCACGACCGCGGCGTGGACTGGTCGGAGTTTGCCAAAGCGATCACCGACCATGCGCCACGGGTGGTGGTCACGATGGGAGCCAATGGTCCGCGCATCCATGCGCTGCTAAGCCCGCTGACCGCCGATGGCGAATTTGTCCTGCTGCAAGCCGAGGGCCTTGCGGATGCCGTCGGCAAGGCGCGGGCTGCGCTCGATGGTGATGGCGTGCTATTGCTCTCGCCTGGCGCGCCCAGTTTCGGTCCGTATCGCGATTACGTCGCGCGCGGCCGGCATTTCGCCGAGCTGGGCGGATTCGATCCGGACGCGATCAGCGCAATCCCCGGATTGGGAATCGCCTGAGCGCCCGGACTGCATCCAGGACCGCGGGTTGCAAAAACCAGCTCAATGATCGCGGTTGACCGCGTAGTCGGCCAACCCGCGCAGCGCGCCCAGATGGGCGTTGTCGTCCAGCCCTTCCAGCGCAGCCACGGCGCGGGCCGCATAGTCGCGCGCCAGCTGGCGGCTGTAGTCCAGCCCGCGGGTGGCGTTTATCGCGGCCAGCACGACCGGCAGGGCGCCGGCGTCGCCGTCCTGGATCGCTGCGCGCAGCGTCGCCGCGGTGTCCGGGTCGCTATGGCGGATGGCGTGGATCAGCGGCAGCGTGGCCTTGCCTTCGGCGAGGTCGTCACCCAGGTTCTTGCCCAGGGTTTCCGCATCCGAGGCGTAATCGAGCACGTCGTCGGCAATCTGGAAGGCGAAACCGAGGTTCAGGCCGTAATCGTGCAGCTTGTCCTGGGTTGCCTCGTCGACGCCGGCCAGCAGTGCGCCCAGGCGCGTCGCGGCAGCAAACAGCACCGCGGTCTTGCGCTCGATGACCCGGATGTAGGCCGCCTCGTCGGTGTCGGGGTTGCGCACGTGCAGCAGTTGCAGCACTTCGCCCTCCGCGATCCGGTTGGTGGTGTCGGCGAGGATCGTCTGCACATGCATCGACCCCAGCTCGACCATCAGCTGGAAACTGCGCGAATACAGGAAATCGCCGACCAGGACGCTCGCCGCATTGCCCCAGACCGCGTTGGCCGTTCTGCGGCCGCGGCGCAGGTCGGACTCGTCGACCACGTCGTCGTGGAGCAGCGTGGAGGTGTGGATGAATTCCACCACCGCCGCCAGCTGGTGCGCGTCCGGGCCACGGTGGCCGAGCGCTCCCGCGGCGAGCAGCAGCAACATCGGGCGAAGGCGCTTGCCACCCGCGTTGATGATGTATTCGGAGACCTGGTTGATCAGCACGACGTCGGAAGCCAGGCGGCGACGGATCAGGGCGTCGACTGCGGTCATGTCGTCCCGGGCCAGGGCCTGGATCTCATCCAGATCGGGATTCGCTGCTTGAGGGACGGAAACGTGCATGGGTGACCAGACGACGGGGGACCGGCGATTATAGGCATTCGCAGACGGCCGGAAATCCGAGGGTGCCCAAGGGCATGGCCTGACCGTGCCAGCCCGGCGGGTCGGTATACTTGCAAGCCCGTCGCCGCCGGCGACCTCAAAGGACCGCATTCATGGCACGTGGCATCAACAAGGTGATCCTGGTCGGCAATCTCGGCAACGATCCCGACATGAAGTACACCCAGGGCGGCATGGCCATCTGCACCCTCTCGTTGGCGACCACCAGCGTGCGCAAGGACAAGGACGGCCAGCAGATCGAGAAGACCGAATGGCACCGCGTGAAGCTGTTCGGCAAGCTGGGCGAAATCGCCGGCGAGTACCTGAAAAAGGGCCGCCAGGTCTATATCGAAGGCTCAATCCGCTACGACAAGTTCACCGGCCAGGACGGCGTGGAGAAGTACTTCACCGACATCGTCGCCGATGAGATGCAGATGCTGGGCGGCGGCGGTGGCGCCTCGGAAGGCGGTGGACGCGACTTCGACCGCGAGGAGCGGACCTCGCGTCCCGCGCCCCGTCAGGCCGCCGCGCCGCGCCGTGAAGCCACGCCGGCCAAATCGAACGACTTCGGCGACGATTTTGCGGACGACGATATCCCCTTCTAGCAGGCGTCCGCTTTTTTTGAGTGCATCGACTGCAGGGCGTTAGTAGGATGCCACCGCGCTATCGCCGCGTGCGGTCGATAAAGAAGTCTTCCTGATTGCGATTTTTTTGGAGCGTTGCATGCCGACGTGGTTGGTGACCGGCGGAGCCGGTTTTATTGGTGGAAATTTCGTCCTCGATGCAGTCGGTCGCGGCATCAAGGTCGTCAATTTGGACGCCCTGACCTACGCGGGCAATCTGGACACGTTGTCGTCACTGGATGGCGATACGTCCCACGTGTTCGTGCACGGCGACATCGGCGACGCCACTCTGGTGGCCCGCCTGCTGCGCGAGCACCAGCCCGACGCGGTGATCAATTTCGCCGCCGAGAGCCATGTGGATCGCTCCATCGATGGCCCCGCCGAGTTCGTCCAGACCAATGTGGTGGGCACGCTCAACCTGCTGGAGCGGGTCCGCGACTACTGGAAGTCGCGGGACGGCACGCGCGCGGCGGATTTCCGCTTCCTGCACGTCTCCACCGACGAGGTCTACGGCACCCTGGGGGATACGGGGAAGTTCACCGAAACCACGCCGTACGCGCCCAACTCGCCGTACTCCGCTTCCAAGGCGGCGTCCGACCACCTGGTGCGTGCGTTCCACCACACCTACGGCCTGCCGGTACTCACCACCAACTGCTCCAACAACTACGGGCCTTACCAGTTCCCGGAAAAGCTCATCCCGCTGATCATCGCCAAGGCGCTGGCCGGCGAGCCGCTGCCGATCTACGGCGATGGCCTCAACGTGCGCGACTGGCTGTTCGTGTCCGACCACTGCGCGGCGATCCGACGTGTGCTGGAGGCAGGTCGGGTGGGCGAGGTCTATAACGTCGGCGGTGAGGCGGAACGCACCAACATCGTCGTGGTGCAGACGATCTGCCGGCTGCTTGACCAGCGCCGGCCGCTGGCCGACGGCCGCAAGCGCGAATCGCTGATCACCTACGTCCAGGACCGCCCCGGCCATGACCGCCGCTACGCGATCGATGCCAGCAAGCTGCACGGCGAACTGGCCTGGGAGCCGGCGATCACCTTTGATGAGGGCATGGCCCGGACCGTTGACTGGTACCTGGACAACGCGCCGTGGGTGCAGCGGGTGATGGACGGCAGCTACCGGCTCGAGCGCATCGGTGGCGTCGCGTGATGACCACATCGGCGCGCAAGGGCATCATTCTCGCCGGTGGCTCGGGCACGCGCCTGTATCCGGTCACCCAGGCGATCAGCAAGCAGCTGCTGCCGATCTTCGACAAGCCGATGATCTATTACCCGCTCAGCGTATTGATGCTGGCCGGGATTCGGGAGGTGCTGATCATCAACACCCCCCACGAGCAGGCGCTGTTCCAGAACCTGCTCGGTGACGGTTCGCAGTGGGGGATGAAGATCGAGTACGCGGTGCAACCCAGCCCTGACGGACTCGCGCAGGCGTTCCTGATCGGGCGCGATTTCCTCGCCGGCCAGCCCAGCTGCCTGGTGCTGGGCGACAACATCTTCCACGGTCCGGGCCTCACCGCGATGTTGAAGCGCGCCGATGCGCGCCCGCACGGCGCCACGGTGTTCGGCTATTGGGTTCGCGATCCGGAGCGTTACGGGATTGCCGAGTTCGATGCCGACGGCAAGGTCGTCGGTCTGGAGGAAAAGCCCGAGCAGCCGCGCTCGAACTACGCCGTTACCGGCCTGTATTTCTACGACGGTCGCGCCAGCGATTACGCCGCGCAGATAAAGCCCTCGGCGCGCGGTGAACTCGAAATCACCGACCTCAACAAGCGCTATCTTGATGAGGATGCGTTGCACATGGAGCGTCTGGGCCGTGGCTATGCCTGGCTGGACACCGGCACCCACCAGTCCCTGCTGGAGGCGTCGAATTACGTGGAAACCATCGAGGCGAGGCAGGGCCTGCGGGTCTGCTGTCCCGAGGAGATCTCCCTCCACAACGGCTGGATCGACAACGACCAGCTGCGCGCGCTCGCCCAGCCGTTGGTGAAGAACGGCTATGGCGAATACCTCCTGTCGCTGATTGATCGCGGGTACGTGGAATGAAGGTGATTCAGACCGACCTTCCGGGGTGCGTGGTGTTTGAGCCGCGGGTGTTCAGCGACGATCGCGGGACCTTCTTCGAAACCTTCAACCACGGCAAGCTGCGCGAGCATGGGTTGCAGCCGTCCTTCGTGCAGGGCAACACATCCTCATCGCGCAGGAACGTGCTGCGCGGACTCCACTACCAATGGCCGAATCCGCAGGGCAAGTACGTGTCGGTGGTGGAGGGCGAGGTCTGGGACGTCGCCGTCGACATCCGCCGCGGCTCACCCCACTTCGGTCGTTGGACAGCGGTCGTCCTGAGCGGCGACAACAAGCGTCACTTCTGGATCCCCGAAGGCTTCGCCCACGGGTTCGTGACCCTGAGCGAGCAGGCGGTATTCACCTATCTTTGCACTGCCACCTACGATCCCGACGCGGATGCAAGCTTGCGCTGGGACGACCCACGGCTGGCAATCGATTGGCCGGTCGCCTCGCCGGTCCTGTCGCCAAAGGACGCCGGTGCGCCGCTGCTGGAAGACGTCGCCGACGACCGCTTGCCGGTTTTCGCGGACTGATTGCCGTGCGCCTGCTGCTGATCGGGGGCAATGGCCAGGTCGGTCATGAGCTCAGGCGCGCATTGCCGCCGCTGGGTGAGGTGGTCGTTACCAGCCGCGATGGCCGGTTGTCCGACGGCGGTCGGTGCGAGGCGCTGGACCTCGGCCAGCCGGACACCGTCGGGGCACTGATTGAGCGTATTGCGCCCGACGTGGTCGTCAACGCCGCGGCGTACACCGCGGTTGACCGCGCCGAGGACGAGCCGGAGCTGGCCCATCGCGTCAACGCCGAGTCGCCGGCCCGCATCGCGGAGGCCTGCGCGCGCATGGGCGCAAGTCTGGTGCATTACTCCACCGACTATGTCTTCGATGGCCAGGGGCGCCGACCCTACCGGGAGGACGACCCGACCGCTCCGCTGGGCGTCTACGGCGCGAGCAAGCTTGCAGGCGAGCAGGCGATCGAGCGCAGCGGCGCGAAGCATTTGATCCTTCGCACCGCGTGGGTTTACGGACTGCACGGCGGCAATTTCCTGCGCACCATGTTGCGTCTGCCCAGCGAGCGGGACGAATTGCGCGTGGTGGCCGACCAGGTCGGCTCACCGACTCCCGCATGGCTGATCGCCGACGTGACCGCAGCCATGCTGCGGCGGGGCAAGAACACTTCAGGCGTGTTCCATCTCGTGAGCACCGGTCAGACCAGTTGGCATGGATTTGCCGAGGCGATCATGGAGGAAGCCGCTGAGGTCGGTCTGTTGACGCGCAAACCTCGTGTGCTGCCGATCACCACGGCGGAGTTTCCCACGCGCGCCGCCCGGCCGGCCTACTCGGTGCTCGACACCGCGCGCCTGGCAGCGCAATTCGAGCTCGAACTTCCGGACTGGCGGAGCGCGCTCGTCGAGACGCTCCACGCGGAGCCCAGCCAGGCGCGCTGAGCAGCAACACGCCACGCGGTCACGGCTTCTACCTGGAAGCCAATCGCCGTGAGTACTACACCCGCTTGTTGGACTTCCTGTCGCGCCACATCGGTGGTGCGACTGCCAAGTCCGGCTGACACGCGGGAGCGAGCGCCGCGACGACGGGTGGTTCGTTGCGGCGTGGTTGCAATCCGTGACCATCCGCCCGCGTGACCGATCGGATTTTCAGGCTATCCTCGAACGGTTGCGTTTTCCACGGGCCACGCCCTCTTCCCGGAGCCGTTGATGAGTACACCCGCACCTGTACCTGCCCAGGCGCAGCTGACCGTTCGTGCCGTCGTGCTGGCGATCGTCCTGGCGGTGATCCTGGCGGCCGCCAACGCCTACCTTGGGCTGTTCGCCGGCCTGACCATCGCCACCGCAATCCCCGCGGCCGTGGTTTCGATGGGTGTGCTGCGCCTGCTCGGCGGCGGCACCATCCTGGAAAACAACATCGTCCAGACCGGCGCCTCTGCGGGCTCCTCGATCGCCGCGGGCGTGATCTTCACCATCCCGGCGCTGGTGATCATGGGCTACTGGCCGGACTTCAAGTACTGGTGGGTGCTGGGCATCGCCGGCTTGGGTGGCCTGCTGGGCGTCCTGTTCTCGGTACCGCTGCGGCGCTCGATGATCGTCGAGGATCCGCTGCCATTCCCCGAGGGCAAGGCAGCTGCGGAGGTGCTCAAGGCCGGTGACAACCCGGGCCCGGGCATGCGGATCCTTGCAATCTCCGGAGCCATCGGCGCGCTGGTAAAGCTCTCCGCGACCAGTGGCCTGCGCTTGATTCCCGACACCTGGACCCAGTCCACCTATCTGGGCAGCTCCAAGATCACCGCTTTCATCGGCACCAACCTCTCGCCGGCGCTGCTGGGCGTGGGCTACATCGTCGGCCTGAACGTCGGCATCGTCGTGCTGTCGGGCGCGGTTCTTTCCTGGCACATCGCCATCCCGCTGTATCAGGCGTTCTTTATGAACACCGACCCGGCGCTGGCGGCATCGTTGACCAACGCGTCCTCGGCCGACGCGGCGTTCGCGATCTGGGGTGCCAAGATCCGTTACCTGGGGGTCGGCGCGATGCTGATCGGTGGTATCTGGACGCTGTTTTCGCTGCGCAAGTCGCTGCTCAACGGCGTCAAGAGCGGGTTCGCCGCCGCCCGCAAGAGCACCGGGCCGGCGCTGGCGGAAACCGAGCGCGACCTGCCGATGAAGTGGATGCTGATCGCGCTGGTGCTGTTCACGCTGCCGCTGCTGGCGCTGTACCAGATGATCGTCGGCCAGTGGCTGGTGAGTATCCCGATGACGATCATCATGATCGTCGCCGGCTTCCTGTTCGTGTCGGTGTCGGCGTACCTGGCCGGGCTGATCGGTTCGTCCAACAATCCGGTGTCGGGCATCACCATCTCGACGATCCTGTTTGCCTCGGCCGTGCTCGTGTTGCTGCTGGGCGAGAGCGGGCTGGCACCGGTCGGCGTGGGCGGCGCGCCCCTGGGTGCGGTGGCGGCGATCATGATCGGTGCGGTGGTGTGCTGCGCCGCGGCGGTGGGCGGGGACAACCTGCAGGACCTGAAAGCCGGTTACATCGTGGGTGCGACGCCGTGGAAGCAGCAGCTGATGCTGGGCATCGGCGCGTTCTCGTGCGCCCTGATCATGGCGCCGGTGCTCAACCTGCTGGCCACGGCCTATGGCATCGGCGAGCCGACGCTGGAACACCCCAACGCGCTGGCAGCCCCGCAGGCCAACCTGATGGCTTCCGTCGCCCGCGGCATGTTCGGCGGCGACCTGCCGTGGACGATGATCGGCCTTGGCGTGGCCGTGGGCGCGGCAATCATCGCCGTCGACGAATGGCTGAAGGCCCGCGGTGCGCGCTTCCGCGTGCCGGTGCTGGCCGCCGCGATCGGCATCTACCTGCCGCTGGAGCTGATGGTGCCGATCTTCCTCGGCGGCCTGCTGTCCTACGCGGTGGAGCGCTTCCACAAGGTCGATCCGGACGATCATGACGGCCGCGACCGCGTGCACCGGCCCGGTGTGCTGTTCGCCGCGGGGCTGATCACCGGCGAGGCCTTGATGGGCATCGCGATCGCCGTGCCGATCGTGGTGTCGGCGCGCGCCGACGTGCTTGCGCTTGCCGTCCAGGTTCCGGCGGCGCAATGGATCGGCCTGCTCGTGCTGGCGTTCGTAGGCTGGTACCTCTACCGCACCGGCGTCCGCGCCCCCGTCTCCACCAGCTGACTGCTCGCGCCTCACGCGTCGCCGCCGAGGGTCGCGGCGTTTCAGAACACAACAGGAGTTGTCCATGCGTATTGTCCCCGCCGCCCTGCCGCTGTTGCTGGCACTGGTATTGCCAGGCGCTGCGTTTGCCGCCGACGTGGCCGATCGTGGCCTGCAGCCCCGCGACCTGGCGACGCTTGACCGGTTTTCCTCGCCCATCCTCTCGCCCGATGGCAGCCGGGTGGTGTTCGCGCGAAGCGTCACCGACTACGACGCAAACAAGGCGTCCACGTCCCTGTGGGTACGCAACCTGTTGACCCGCGACCTGCGGCCGCCGTCACGCCTGACACCGGAGGGCTGGAACGTCAACTCCCCGGTGTTCGCGCCCGACGGCAAGAGCGTGTACTTCCTCAGCTCCAAGTCCGGCACCTCGCAGCTGTATGCGATCGGCGCCGAGGGCGGCAAGCCGCGACAGCTCAGCAACGTGCCGCTCGACGTGGGGAGCTTCCAGATCTCTCCCGATGGCCGGCGCGTCGCCTTCAGCGTCGAGGCGTTCGTTGATTGCGGCAGCGATCTGGCCTGCACCAGGAAGCGCGTCGACGAGCGCGAAGCGAGCCCGGAGACCGGCACCGTCTATGACCGCATGTTCGTGCGTCATTGGGACACCTGGAGCGACGGGCGCCTGAACCGCGTTTTCGTCGCCGATCTTCCGACCGGTCGCGGGACCGTCACAACGGCCACCGCGATCGCCGGCGACGTCATCGGCAATGTGCCCTCCCGGCCGTTCGGCGACAGTGGCGATTACACCTGGGCGCCGGATGGCGAGTCGCTGGTGCTGAGCGTGCGCAAGGCCGATCGCACCGAGCCGTGGTCCACCAACTTCGACCTTTACCAGGTCAGCGCCGACGGCAGCGGTGCAGCACGCAACCTGACCGCCGACAACCCGGCCACCGACTCGGGCCCGGTATTCAACGCCGACGGCAGCAAGCTGTTCTACCGCGCGATGAAGCGGCCCGGCTTCGAGGCGGACCGTTACGCGGTGATGGAGCTGGACATGGCAAGCGGGCAGCGCCGCGAGATCGCGCCCAAGTGGGACCGGTCGGCCGACAGCATCGCGGTGTCGGCCGATGGCGACACGCTGTATGTCACCGCCCAGGACGTGGGCGAGCATCCGCTGTTTGCGCTGGACGTCGCCGATGGGAACGTGACCCGCATCGCAGCCGACGGCAGCATCGGGTCGGTCCAGGTCGCTGGCGACACCCTGGCCTTCACCCGCAACAGCCTGACCAGCGGCAACCAGGTCTTCACCGGCAGCACCGACGGCAGCTTCGAGCGGGCGATCACCCCGGATGCCGGCGAGATGCTGCCGTGGGTGAAATTCGGCGACTTCGAGCAGTTCAGCTTTCCCGGCTGGAACCGCGAAACGGTCCACGGCTACGTGCTCAAGCCGTGGAACTACCAGGAGGGCAAGCAGTACCCGGTCGCGTTTCTGATCCACGGGGGTCCGCAGGGCAGTTTCGGCAACAGCTGGAGCACGCGCTGGAACCCGCAGACGTACGCGGGGCAGGGCTACGCGGTCGTCATGATCGACTTCCACGGATCCACCGGCTACGGCCAGGCCTTTACCGACGCGATCAGCCAGCACTGGGGTGACCGGCCGCTGGAAGACCTGCAGAAGGGCTGGAAGGCGGCGCAGCAGAAATACCCGTTTCTGGACGGTGCCAATGCCTGTGCACTGGGCGCCAGCTACGGCGGTTACATGGTCAACTGGATCGCCGGCAACTGGCACACGCCCGCGTCGGGTGCCTGGAAGTGCCTGGTCAACCACGACGGCGTGTTCGACACCCGCATGATGGGCTTCGTCACCGAGGAGCTGTGGTTCACCGAGTGGGAAAACGGCGGCAGCCCGTGGGACAAGGGCGCGAGCCATGAGAAGTTCAACCCCAGCCGCCACGTCGACAAGTGGCGGGTGCCGATGCTGGTCGTGCACGGACAGCAGGACTTCCGCATTCCGGTCAGCCAGGGCCTTGGTGCGTTCACCGCGCTGCAGCGGCGCGGGATCGAGTCCAAGTTCCTGTACTTCCCCGACGAGAACCACTGGGTGCTCAAGCCGCACAACTCGGTGCAGTGGCATGACACCGTCAATGGCTGGCTGAAAACGCACCTGGCCCCGTAAGCGCGACGCCTGACGGCCGCGGCGCCCGTTGTCGCGGCCGGGTTTCTTGATGCCCGCAATTTCTCCGGAGTTCCACCATGCCTGATGCAAGCGCCGCGCTGATCACCGACGACGCCGTCGTCCTGGGGCTGCTTGCGGTCACGTTGGGGGCCGTGTTCTGGACCGCCTCGCGTCCGAGCGGGTTCTGGAAGAAGTTCTACAACATCGTGCCGGCGCTGCTGGTCTGCTACCTGGTGCCGGCGCTCTACAACAGCTTCGGCCTCATCGACGGCGCGGCTTCGGGCCTGTACCCGATGGCGCGCGATTACCTGTTGCCCAGCGCGCTGGTGCTGTTCTGCGTTGCGATGGACATCGGCGCGATCCTGCGGCTGGGGCCCAAGGCCGTGATCATGTTCCTGACCGGCACCGCCGGTGTGGTCATAGGGGCGTGGGTCTCGTTCTGGGCGATGGGTTTGATCCATCCGGAGACTGTCGCCGGGGAAACCTGGCGCGGCATGACGACCGTGGCCGGCAGCTGGATCGGCGGCGGTGCCAACCAGGCGGCGATGAAGGAGGTCTTCGAGGTCGAGCCGACCCTGTTTGGCCAGTTCATCGCGATCGATGTGATCGTGGCCAACCTCTGGCTCGCGGTCCTGCTGTTCCTCGCCCCGCGCGCGGACGCATTCGACCGCTGGGTCAACGCCGATACCTCCGCGATCGAAAGCCTGAAGCAGCAGATCGCCAGCTACCAGGCCGAGCACGCCCGCATTCCGAACATGGCGGACTTCATGCTGATCTTCGCGATCGCGCTGGGCATCACCGGTTTGTCGCACTTCCTGGCCGCGCCACTGGTGGACTGGGTGCGTTCGCTGCCGCTGGATTGGCGGCTGCAGGACTACAGCCTGGATTCGCGCTTCTTCTGGATCGTCGTGTTCGCCACGACCTTCGGCGTGCTGCTCAGCTTCACCCGCGCCCGCCAGCTGGAGGGTGCAGGCGCGTCCACGATCGGGTCCGTGTTCCTGTACGTCCTGATCGCGACCATCGGCATGCAGATGGACCTGAAGGCGCTCGCCGACCGGCCCACGCTGCTCGCGCTGGGCGTGATGTGGATCGCCGTGCATGCCGTGCTCCTGATCGGCGTGGCCAAGCTGATCCGAGCGCCGCTGTTCTTCCTGGCGGTCGGTTCGCAGGCCAATATCGGCGGTGCGGCCTCGGCGCCGGTGGTGGCCAGCGCGTTCCATCCGTCACTGGCGCCGGTTGGCGTCTTGCTGGCAGTGGTCGGGTATGCGCTGGGCACGTATTTCGCCTACATCACCGGCATCGGCCTGCAATTCATGGCCGGCTGATCAGGCTGGTGGGTCGCGCTTGCTGAGTGCGCCCGGTTGAGCCGTCCGGCTACAGCCAGCCGGAGCGCTTGAACGCGCGATACAGGGAAAACACGCCCGCGGCGACCAGCACCGCGAGCAGGGGATAGCTCAAGCGTCCATGCAGCTCCGGCATGACGTCGAAGTTCATGCCGTACCAGCCGGTCACCAGGGTGGGGACGGCGAGCAACGCCGCCCATGCACCCATGCGCTTGACCACCTCGCCCTGGCGCACCGTGACCAGCGCGAGGTTGACGTTGACCGCGGCGGTCAGCATTTCGCGCAGGGTGTCGGTGTTCTCGTTGATGCGGACCGCGTGGTCCAGCACGTCGCGGAAATACAGGCGCATCTCCTCGTCGATCAGGTCGGCGCGCGGGCGGGCGAGGTGGGACAACACGTCCTGCAGCGGCGCCACCGCCAAGCGCAGGCGGGTCAGTTCGCGCTTGAGGTCGTAGAGCTTCTGCACCGTCTTCTTGTCGAACTCATCGGCGAAGATGTCGGCTTCCAGCGCATTGAGCGCGTTGCCGAACTCGTCCACGATCGGCAGCAGGCGGTCCACGACCATGTCCAGCACCACATACAGCGCGGCGGAGGGGCCGTGCCTGAGCAGGTCGGGCTCGCGCTCCATCCGGGCGCGGGCGTCGCCGTAACTGCTGGACGCCCCGTGGCGGACCGTCATCAGGTAGCGCGGGCCGACGAACAGATGGGTCTCGCCGAAGTTGAGCGCCCCCTCGATGTTCTGCGCGGTGTGCAGCGCAATGAACAGGGAATTGCCGTAGGTCTCGATCTTGGGTCGCTGGTGCGCATTGCCGGCGTCTTCGATCGCCAGGTCGTGCAGGCCGAACTCCTTCTGCAGCTTGTTCAGCACGCGGCCGTCCGGCTCATACAGGCCAACCCAGACGAAGCTCCCGTCGTCGACCGCCAGTGCATCGCTGATCGAATCCAGGTCAATGTCGGTCCGGACACCGTCGGCCGAGTAGACCGCGCAGCTCATCACGCTGCGGGGGAGGGCGATGTAGGGCGCGGCAGCGGGGGTTTCGGACATCGGCAGGGCCTTCCGGTCAACGGGTCCGCAGGCCAAGCATCAGCCCGAGGTGGAGGGGCAGCACCAGCACGATCCAGTGAAGATTCTGCTGGGGCAGCGACTGCAGCCAGTGCGTGAACAGACCGATCGTCGCCAGCACCGGCATGGCCCGCAGCAGTATGTCGAACCAGCGACCGGGTGCGCGCCCGCGTGTCAGGCGCCAGCCCCCCGGCAGCAGCGCCCATGCCAGCGGACTCATCAGCAGGAGGTTGTAGTTGGCCCATCCAAAGCGGTGCGCGGTGGCGAACCATATGAAGAGCATCAAAGCGCCTATGACGCCCGAGAGCGCCCAGAACGGCAGGGCAAGGCCGGCAACCGCGCGCGGTGCCACGCGCCCGGCCCAAGCGAGCGCGCCCCCGACGATCACGCCGGCCAGCAGCCACAGCCACCAACGCCGCGGGGTCTCCGCCGGCTCCGGATCCAACCGGTGCGGCAGCAGTTCCCGTTCTTCGGCCACCAGCGGTACGCCGTCCGCGCCGTGCGCGTCGCGCAGCGAGGCGGCCAGGCGCATCGGTACGAACGCATCGCCCCAGTTCGACAATGGCTGGTCGGCGGCCGGGCCAAGGCCGAGGTCAAAGCCCAGCCACATCGGCAAATCCGGCGACGCCAGGCGGGTCGCCTCGCTGCGGAAGGTGTCCCCGCGCGATCCGCCCATCTGCCGTGCAAGCCCGCCGTCGAGCGCCCGGTCCAGCGCATCGCGGACCCGGGTCGAGCAGTTGTCGAGAAAGTAGTCGTAGCGGTAGTGGGAGTTCTCGGGCCGAGCATTCTCGGCCAGGGCCGCTGCCAACTCGGCAGCATCCGCCGGGGGCAGGTTGAGCCACTGCAGGCTGACGCCGCGGCCCACGTCGCGGTAGTAGGCGAGATCGTCCTGCAGCGGCAGGGCGACGAGCTGGTAGCGCATGTCTCCGCGGATGAAGCGGGCGATGAAGTCCGGCTCGGTCGGGTCGAAATAGCCGAAGTTGTAGGAAATCGCCGTGCGTTTCGCCGGGTCATCCACCAGGATCGCGTTGTGGCCGAAGCGCTCGAAGAAGATCTCCCCGGGCTGCATCGTCACCACGCCGATCCGCGGGGCCGCAGCGACGGTGAACCCGCACAGCAGCAGCGCCACCAGCAGCAACAGACGCGGCACGAGGTCGGCGGGAGCCGCCAGGAGTGCGAGCCAGCGCGAGGGCGGCGCGCCCGCCTCAGGCATCGCCGAGAACGCTGACGTGGAAGGTGTGCACCCGGCGCGCATCGGCGCTGGCGACCCGGAACACGAAGCGTCCCAGCATCAGCTCCTCGCCCGCTTCGGGCAGGTGGCCGATCGCGGCGATCACCAGCCCGCCGATGGTATCGTATTCGTCATCGTCGAAATCGGCACCGAAGTGGTCGTTGAAATCCTCGATCGGCGCCAGCGCGTCGACGATGAAGTGCCCGTCGGCCTGGGCGGATATCAGCGCGTCGGGATCCTCGGCTTCGTCGTGCTCGTCGTCGATGTCGCCGACGATCTGCTCCAGCACGTCCTCGATGGTCAGCAGGCCGGCCACGCCGCCGTGCTCGTCGATGACGATAGCCATGTGGTTGCGCGACTGGCGGAACTCGCGCAGCAGGATGTTCAGGCGTTTGGACTCGGGAATCAGCACCGCCGGCCGGACCAGTGCGTGCAGGCTGGGCACGCCGTTGTCGGCGACCACGCCCTGCAGCAGGTCCTTGGCCAGCAGGATGCCGGTGATCTGGTCCTTGTCCTCGCCGTGCACGGGGAAGCGCGAATGGCCCGATTCAACCACCTGCTCGACCAGCGTCTGGAAGGGCATGTCGGCCGGCAGCATCACCATCTGCGAGCGCGGAATCATGACATCGCCCACGCTGAGGTCGGAGATCGCGATCGCGCCCTCCATCATCGTCAGGGTGTCGGCTTCAATCAGCCCGTCGGACTGGCAGTCGCGAAGCAGCTCGACCAGATCCTCGCGTGAGGTGGGCTCGCCGGACAACGCGGAACTGATGCGCTCGAACCAGGACCGGCGCTTGTCGTTGCGGTCCGGCAGCTCGTGCGCGGAGGCAGGGGTGGAAGTACTACTGTCGTCCTCGGACATTGCTCGCATTCGGGATACGCCCGGGGGATGGACGTCAGCGCGAGTCTAGCGCATGCCATGGTCGCGGCCGCGTCATCGCGCCGGCTATTCGCCGGTGAGATAGGGGTCGGCAATGTCCAGCGTGGCGAGGATTTCGCGCTCCAGTTGCTCCATGCACTCGGCCTCGCGCTCGTCCTCGTGGTCCCAGCCCAGCAGGTGCAGGATGCCGTGCACGGTCAGGTGGGCGTAGTGGGCGTTGACCCGCTTGTTCTGCTCGGCCGCCTCGCGGGCGACCACGGGGGCGCAGATCACCAGGTCCCCCAGCAACGGCAGGGTCACCCCGTTGGGCAGGTCGGCGGGAAAGCTGAGCACGTTGGTCGGGTGGTCCTTGCCCCGGTAATGGCGGTTGAGCGCCAGACCCTCGCGGTCGTCCACCAGGCGGATGGCCAGGTCGGCCTCGCGGATGCGGCCGTCCAGCGCGGCGGCCGCCCATCGCCGGAAGCTCTGCGGGGACGGGATGCCCCGGCGCGGCAGTCCGTAACTGACGGAGACCTCGAGAATGGTAGGGCCCAGTGTCATCGCCATGGACTCGGGTTCAGGGTCGGGTTCAGGGGATGCCCGCGTCGCCGGCTTCGCGCGCGTCGCGGGCCTCGTAGGCATTCACGATGCGGGCGACCAGCGGATGGCGGACGACGTCGTGCGACTCGAAGAACGTGAAACTCACCTCGTCCACCTCGCGCAGCACGTCCACAGCATCCTTCAAACCGGACTTCACGTGCTTGGGCAGGTCGTTCTGGGTCAGGTCGCCGGTGACCACCGCGGTGCTGCCGTAGCCGATCCGGGTCAGGAACATCTTCATCTGCTCGATGGTGGTGTTCTGTGCCTCGTCAAGAATCACATACGCATCGTTGAGCGTGCGCCCGCGCATGTAGGCCAGCGGGGCGATCTCGATGACGTTGCGCTCCAGCAGCTTGAGCACCTTCTCCACGCCGAGCATTTCGTACAGCGCGTCGTAGAGCGGGCGCAGGTACGGATCGACCTTCTGCGACAGGTCGCCAGGCAGGAAGCCCAGCTTCTCGCCGGCCTCGACCGCCGGCCGCACCAGCACCAGTCGCTGCACGCGTGACTCGTTCAAGGCCTCCACCGCGCTGGCGACGGCCAGGAACGTCTTGCCGGTGCCGGCCGGGCCGATGCCGAAGTTGATGTCGTTTGTCGCGATGGCGTGCAGGTATTTCTGCTGGTTGGGCCCGCGGCCGCGGATCGTGCCGCGCTTGACGCGGATCACCACTTCCTGCGGCTCCACGTCGGCATCGGCGACCTGCGATGCGTCCGAGCCCGACAGGGCCAGATGGATGGCGTGCTCGTCGAGCGTGTCGTCGCCGGCCTCGCGCCAGAGCTCGCGCAGCACCTTCTCGGCCGTGCGCACGGCGGCCTTGGCCCCGGTCAGGCGGAAGATGTTGCCGCGATTGGCGATCTCCACGCCGGTGCGCAGTTCGATCATGCGCAGGTGGCCGTCGAAAGGCCCGGCCAGATTGGCCAGCCGCTCGATCCCGGGAGGGTCGAGCGCAAACTCGGAAACGGTGGATGGCGCCATGGGGTCAAGGTCCTGCGTGGCACGTCAGCTTGCACCCGCGGTCGGGTTTTCGCAAAGTGTCCGGATTCATCCAGCGAGGGGCAGGGCATGCGGGCGATCCACGCGATCCAGGGGAAATTGTTGGTCGCCGCCATGGCGGCCTGCGCGCTGCCATGGACGGCGGTCGATGCGGCGCATTCGCGCGCCGCTCCGGCCGATATCACCGTGCTGGTCGCACGCCGGATCCACACCATGGATGTCGCCCGCCCGCGCGCGCAGGCCATGGCGTTCGATGGTGACGGCCGGATCCTCGCCCTGGGCACCCGCGACGCCGTGCAGGCACAGTTTCCAGCTGCCGCGTTGCTGGATGTGGGACCGACCACGGTCGTGCCGGGCCTTATCGACGCCCACGGCCACGTGGCCGGACTCGGCCTGAACGCGATGCGCGCCGATCTTGCAGGGACCACCAGCAAGGATGAGGCGGTGCGGAGGTTGCGCGATTTCGCCGCCGACCTGCCGCACGGCACCTGGCTGCTGGGACGCGGCTGGGACCAGAACCGCTGGGCCGGGAAGCAGTTCCCCTCGGCCGGCGATCTGGACGCGGTGTTCCCCGACCGGCCGGTCTGGCTGCGCCGGGTGGACGGCCATGCCGCCTGGGCCAACAGCGCGGCGCTGGCGCTGGTCGAGCGCGACCTGAGCGGCGACTGGCAGCCCGATGGCGGCAGGATCGAGCGCGATGCCCAGGGCCGTCCCACCGGAATCTTCATCGACGAGGCGATGACGCTGATCGACGCCCTCGTGCCCGAGCTTGAGGACGAAGTGGCGTCGCAGGCGCTCGCGCTGGGCATGCAAGCCGCCGTCGCGCACGGCTTGACCGGTGTGCACGATGCGGGCGTGTCGTTGTCTACGCTGAAGCATTACCAGCAACTGGCCGACCGCGGCGAGATGCCGATGCGCGTCTATGCCATGGCCGATGGCGACGGCGAGGCACTGGACGCACTCTGCCGCGGCGGCCTCTATCAACACCCCGGCGGTCGCCTGCAGATGCGTGCCGTCAAGGTCTTCGCCGACGGCGCCCTCGGCAGTCGCGGCGCGGCCTTGCTGGCGGACTACAGCGACGACCCGGGCAACCGCGGACTGATGCTGGCATCGGAGCAGCAGCTGGCGAGGGTCACAGCCAAGGCCCGGCGCTGCAACGTGCAGGTCGCTACCCATGCGATCGGCGACCGCGGCAACCGCGCGGTGCTGGATGCCTACGCCGGCGCCCTCGGCAACAAGCTCGGATCGGACCACCGCTGGCGGATCGAGCATGCGCAGGTCCTGGCGGGGACGGACCTGCCGCGACTGGGGGCGATGGGGGTAATCGCATCGATGCAGCCCACCCACGCGACCAGCGACATGGCCTGGGCCGGGGACCGTCTGGGACCGGAGCGGATCGAGCATGCCTACGCCTGGCGCGAATTACGCGACAGTGGCGCGCGCCTGGCACTGGGCTCGGATTTCCCGGTGGAGTCGGTGGATCCGCGCCTGGGTCTGTACAGCGCCACGACCCGCGCCGACGCCGAGGGCATGCCGGCCGGTGGCTGGCAGCCGGAGGAGAATCTGACCGCCTTCGAGGCGCTACGTGGATTCACCCTGGACGCGGCCTATGCCAGTTTCGACGAGGACGAGATCGGCAGCCTGGAAGTCGGCAAGCGCGCCGACTTCGTCGTGCTGGCGCAGGATCCGTTGCAGATCGATCCGCGACAGTTGCGCGAGCTGACGGTGCTGGGAACCTACGTCGACGGCGAGGCCGTCTACATCGGCAAGGTCGACTGAATCGCCGCGACTGTTCAACCGGGACCGTGCAGCGGGTCAGGCGAGCGCCACCCGCCCGCGCAGGGAGTTGGCCATCACGTCGGTCACCACGATGTCGACGAACTGGCCGATCATCGCCGGATCGCCGGCAAAGTTGACCGAGCGCATGTTCTCGGTCTTGCCGGTCAGCTCGTTGGCATCGCGGCGTGATCGGCCTTCCACCAGCACGCGCTGGGTGCTGCCGAGCATCGATTCGCTGATCCGCCGCGCGTTGTCGTTGATCGCCGCCTGCAGGCGCGCCAACCGCGCGTGCTTTTCGGCGTCGGTCGTGGTGTCCTCCAGGTCCGCCGCCGGCGTGCCGGGACGACGCGAGTAGACAAACGAGTAGGACTGGTCGAAACCGACGTCCTCGATCAGCTTCATCGTCTTCTCGAAGTCGGCCTCGGTCTCGCCGGGAAAGCCGACGATGAAGTCCGATGAGATCGAGATGTCCGGTCGCACCGCGCGCAGCTTGCGGATCTTCTGCTTGAACTCGAGTGTGGTGTAGCCGCGTTTCATCGCCGCCAGCACGCGGTCGCTGCCGGCCTGGACCGGCAGGTGCAGGTAGTTGGCCAGCTCCGGGACGTCGCGGTAGGCCTCCACCAGCGAGTCGGAAAACTCCAGCGGGTGCGAGGTGGTGAAGCGGATCCGCTCGACACCGTCCATCTGCGCCATCGTCCGCACCAGCAGGCCGAGGTCGGCGATCTCCGCCAGCCCGTCTGCGCCGCTGATCATGCCCGCGTAGGCATTCACGTTCTGGCCCAGCAGGTGGATCTCGCGCACGCCTTGCGCGGCGAGCTGGGCGACTTCGACCAGCACGTCCTCGAACGGCCGGCTGACCTCTTCGCCGCGGGTGTAGGGCACCACGCAGAAGCTGCAGTACTTGCTGCAGCCTTCCATGATCGACACGTACGCCGACGGCCCTTCCGCCCGCGGCTCGGGCATCCGGTCGAACTTCTCGATCTCCGGAAAGCTGATGTCGACCTGGGGCAGGCCGGACTCGCGCCGCTCGCGAATCAGCTCGGGCAGGCGATGCAGGGTTTGTGGCCCGAACACCAGATCCACATAGGGCGCGCGCTTGACGATGGCCTCGCCTTCCTGGCTGGCCACGCAGCCACCCACGCCGATCAGCACCGGCTTGCCATCCTTCTTCAGCGACTTCCAGCGCCCCAGCCGGCTGAATACCTTGTCCTGCGCCTTCTCGCGGATCGAGCAGGTATTGATCAGGATCACGTCCGCGTCGGCCGCGTTGGTGGTCAGTTCCAACCCGTCGGAGGCGGCGAGGACGTCGGCCATCTTGGCCGAGTCGTACTCGTTCATCTGGCAACCGTGGGTCTCGATAAACAGCTTCCCGCGCGGCGCCGTCGCCGGGGCGGGTTCATCGGCAATCAGCGTCAAGGTCGTGGGATCGGTCATGGCGGGTCCGGGCTGGCGCAGAATGCGGCGTCAGGACTTCGGACTTCGAAGCGGGACGCCCGCGCCAGGCCTGTAATGGATGGAGGGTTGCACCAGTCTAACGGCCGAGGAGCGCGAAGGGTGTCGCGTTTTCGCTAGCGCACACTTGGCAAAGCGGGCGTGAAAGGTGACACTCCCGTTCATGAGGGGGTCAAGTCTAGTCATCGGTCTGGCATTTGCGCTGGCCGCCGTACCTGCCGTCGCCGGCAGCGTCTACCGCTGCGAGACGCCCGACGGCACACGCAGCTACGTCAGCAAGCGAATCCCCGGGGCCCAGTGCCGCGTGGTCAGCACCGATCCGGCACCGGCCCGGCCATCGCCAGCGGCCGTTGCCAGCACGCCGGCGGTCGCGACGGCGAGCGTGGCAGCGCGCCCGTCGCCGGATCCCTCTGCGCCTGCGACCTTCCTCACCAACGCCGCTCCCGTCACACCGGTGAAGACCGGCAGTGGCGGATCGCGCCGCGTCCAGGGGCAGGTCTACTCCTACATCAAGGACGGCGTGCGCCATTACAGCAGCACCCGGCCCAAGGGCGTGGCCACTGCCGGACCGGTTCGCGCCATTGCCTACAGCTATGTGGAAACCTGCTTCGCCTGCGGCTCGTCGACGGCGGTCAATTTCGGCAACGTGCGCCTGAACCGTGAGGCCTACCGCGACGAGATCGCGGCCGCCGCCAGCTCCCACGGCATCGATGAGGCGATCGTGCGCGCGATCATCCATGCCGAGTCGGCGTTCAATCCCAACGCGCTCTCGCGGGTCGGTGCGCAGGGGCTGATGCAGCTGATGCCGGCCACCGCCCGCCGCTTCAAGGTCAACAACGCCTTTGATGCCGGGCAGAACATCCAGGGCGGGGTGGAATACCTGGCCTGGCTGCTCAAGCGCTTCGACGGCAACCTGACCCTCGCCGCCGCCGGCTACAACGCCGGTGAGGGCGCGGTGGACAAGTACAAGGGTGTTCCGCCCTACAGCGAAACCCAGCGCTACGTGCAGCGCGTCGGTGTGCTCGCCGAGCGCTACCGCGCAACCAATTGATACCAGTGACGGAAAAGGGCGCCGCGGCGGCCAGATCGGATTGTCGGGCCGTTCATCCATCCGTTACACTTCCACGTCTTTATGAGCCGCCAACCGTCGCCAAGGTGCCGGGTGCGCGGTGGAGCTTCGATTACCAGCTTTGCGGAGTGCCGGATGACCAACCCAGGGGTCAATGATCCTCAACACGTGCCTGTCGGTGATCCCGTTGGCGATCCCGTCTACGAGCCCGTCAACAAGGGTCGTCGCCGTTTCCTTACCGCAACCACCGCCGTGATCGGCGCCGTGGGCGCTGGCGTTGCGGCTGTGCCGTTCATCAAGTCGTGGAACCCCAGCGAGCGGGCCAAGCAGGCCGGCGCGCCGGTGACCGTCGACATCACCCCGTTGGAAGCCGGCCAGCGCCTCGTGCGCGAATGGCGCGGCCAGCCGATCTGGATCGTGCGCCGGACCGAGGCCATCCTTGAGGCGCTGCCGACCCTGGACGACCACCTGCGTGACCCGATGTCGGAGAACCCCGACCAGCAGCCCGAATACGTGCTGGAAGAGTTCCGCGAGCTGCGTTCGATCAAGCGTGAGGTGTCCGTGCTGGTCGGCCTGTGCACGCACCTGGGCTGCTCGCCGGAGATGAAGGCGGAAATCCGTCCCGAACCCTTCGACACGGCGTGGAAGGGTGGTTATTTCTGCCCCTGCCACAAGTCCAAGTTCGACATGGCCGGTCGGGTGTACGACGGCGTTCCGGCACCGACCAACCTGCTGGTGCCGCCGCATTTCTATGCCGACGACAACACCATCGTGATCGGCCTTGATCCCTCTTCCAACCAGGGAGCAGCCTGAGCCATGGCGAACATCTTCACCCGTAGCGCCAATGGCGTGATGGACTGGGTCAACGAGCGTGCGCCCGGCATGATGCCGGTCTACCGCAAGCACATGACCGAGTACTACGCGCCGAAGAACTTCAACATCTGGTACTACTTCGGCGTGCTGGCGATGGTGGCGCTGGTCAACCAGATCCTCACCGGGATCTTCCTGACCATGCACTACAAGCCGAGCGCCGCCGAGGCGTTCTCCTCGGTCGAGTACATCATGCGCGACGTGGAGTGGGGCTGGCTGATCCGCTACATGCACTCCACCGGTGCCTCGCTGTTCTTCATCGTGGTCTACATCCACATGTTCCGCGGGCTGATGTACGGCTCGTACCGCAAGCCGCGCGAGCTGGTGTGGATCCTGGGCATGCTGATCTACCTGGTGTTGATGGCCGAAGCCTTCATGGGCTACGTGTTGCCGTGGGGCCAGATGTCGTTCTGGGGCGCCAAGGTGATCATCTCGCTGTTCGGCGCGATCCCGGTGATCGGGCCGGAACTGACCGAGTGGATCATGGGCGATTACCTGCCCTCCGATGCGACCCTGGGTCGCTTCTTCGCCCTGCACGTGATCGCGTTGCCGCTGGTCCTGCTGCTGCTGGTCGTGCTGCATCTGGGCGCGTTGCATGAGGTCGGCTCCAACAACCCCGACGGCGTGGACATCAAGAAGGGCCCCAAGGGCAACCGCTGGGATGCCAACAAGCCCGCCGACGGGATTCCGTTCCATCCGTACTACACCGTCCACGACCTGGTCGGGATCGGCTTCTTCCTGATGGTCGCGGCGTTCATCATCTTCTTCGCGCCGGCCTTTGGTGGCTGGTTCCTGGAACACGACAACTTCGTCGAGGCCAACCGCCTGGTGACGCCGGAGCACATCAAGCCGGTCTGGTACTACACCCCGTTCTACGCGATGTTGCGGGTCATTCCCGACAAGCTGGGCGGCGTGATGGTGATGTTCGGTGCGATCGCCATCCTGTTTGCCGTGCCCTGGCTTGACCGCAGCAAGGTCAACTCGGTCCGCTACAAGGGCTGGATCACCAAGACCATGCTGACGATGCTGGTGGTGTGCTTCATCTGGCTGGGCAAGATCGGCGCCGGGCCGGGTACCGACCCGGTGGAGACCCAGATCGGCCGGGTGCTGACGTTCCTGTACTTCGCGTTCTTCATCACCATGCCGTTGTGGACGAAGATCGACAAAACCAAGCCGGTGCCAGAGCGGGTGACGACCCATGGGTAGTCCGTTGATCTCCCTCTCTCCGCGCTCCCTCACGGTCAAATCGAACATGGTTGCCAAACTTGTCCTCTTCGTTGCCGGCCTGCTGGTGTCGGCCGCTGCGTTCGCCGCCGGCGGTGGCGCGCTGCAGCAAGCCGATACGGATCTCAACGATCGCGGGTCGCTGCAACGCGGTGCCAAGCTCTACCTGAACTACTGCGCCGGCTGTCACTCCCTGAAGTACCTGCGCTATTCGCGCATGGCCACCGACCTGGGACTGACCGAGGACGAGGTGATGGAAAACCTCGTGTTCACCGATGCGAAGTTCGGCGACCACATCGAAACCGCCATGCCGAAGGACGGCGCCACGGAGTGGTTTGGCAACGCACCGCCTGATCTGAGCGTGATTTCCCGTGTGCGGGGTGCGGATTGGCTGTATACCTACCTGAAGTCGTTCTATCTGGATGATTCGACGGCGCTGGGCTGGAACAACAGCCTGTTCCCGAACGTGGCCATGCCCAACCCGCTGTGGGAGATGCAGGGCCTGCAGCACGCCGAGTACGGCGCGGCCGATGCGAGCGGCAACCGGATGATCACCGGCTTGACGATCACGCAGCCGGGCAGCATGGATGCGCAGCAGTTCGACCAGTCGGTACGGGACATCACCGCATTCCTCGAATACGCCGGCGAGCCGGCGATCCTGAAGCGTCCGGCGATCGGCGTCTGGGTCATCCTGTTTCTTGCGGTGTTCACGTTCTTCGCCTGGCTGCTGAACAAGGAGTACTGGCGCGACGTGCACTGATGAGTCGTAGTTGAGGTCGTGACGACTGTCCACGCTGGGTGGATGGCGTCTTGCGTCCGGCGGATTCCGGGCGTTGGAGAGGTCGAAAATGGCGTCAAGCCCCCGTATGCGCAATGCCCTTACCCTGTTTTCCTCGAATGATTGTGTGTTGTGTCATCGAGTCCGGCTGGTATTGGCGTCCAAGGGCGTTACCTACGACCTGATTTCGGTGGATCCGCAGAATCCGCCGGAGGACCTCATCGACCTCAACCCGTACCATTCCGTGCCGACCCTGGTCGAGCGCGATCTGGTGCTCTATGCAGCCAGCGTCGTCAGCGAATACCTGGATGAGCGGTACCCGCATCCGCCCCTGATGCCGGTCGATCCGTTGTCGCGTGCGCGGTTGCGCCTGGCCACCTTGCGCCTGGAGCACGACTGGGTGCCGCAGGTGCAGGCGATCCAGATGGGCACCAAGGCCCAGGCCGAGGCGGCGCGCAAGCGGCTGAAAGAACTGCTGACTGCCTCGGTGCCGTTGTTCAAGGCATACAAGTTCTTCATCAACAACGAGATGAGCCTGGCCGATTGCGCAATGGCGCCGATCATCTGGCGCCTGCCGTCGCTCGGCGTGACGCTGCCCAAGGATGGCAAGGCGCTGGAGGATTACGGCAGCCGCATCTTCCGCAACCCCGGATTCGCGCGCAGCCTGACCGAACAGGAGCGGCGGCTGAACGAACTGCCGGTCTGAGCCGTCAGCGCTACCGAAGCCACGCGACGCCGTCCCCGGAATCGCGGTCGGTGTTCTAAACTGGTCGCATGAACGACGAAACCCCAGTGATGACCAGTCACCGCCCGTACCTGCTGCGGGCGCTGTATGAGTGGATCGCCGACAACGACATGACGCCCCACCTGCTGGTGGATGCGACGCGCAGCGGCGTGCAGGTACCGCTGCATGCCGTCAGTGAGGGGCGCATCGTTCTGAACGTGGCCCAGCAAGCGGTCTCCGGGTTGGAGATGAGCAACGAGCTGATCCGCTTCAGCGCCCGTTTTGGCGGCGTCAGTCAATCGATTTCCGTGCCCACCCACGCGGTGGTGGCGATCTATGCGCGCGAGACCGGGCAGGGCATGGTGCTGCCCGATGAGACCGGCGATGAGGCGGACGCCGGTCAGAACGCGCACCCGAGCTCCGAGGGAGCGGCAACGCAGCGGCCAGCGTTGAGCGCGGTGCCCAGCGACGCCTCCGGCGCAGAGCGCATCCACAGTGACGCGGAAGACAACGACGATGATCCAGCGCCCGATGGCGACGGAACCGATCCGTCCGGTCCGCGACGCGGCGGGCACCTTCGGGTCGTCAAGTAGCCTGGTCGACCGGACCGGCGAAAGAGACCATCCGGCCGCCCCGCAGGACGAGCCGACCGACATGGCGGTCCTCGCCGTCGCGCGAGTAGTCGAAGCGGAACGTCCGCTCCCATCCCAGCCAGCCGTCCTCGCCGCGGTACAGGCGCATGCGCATCACGTGCACAGTCTGGTCCAGCAACTGCACACCCGCCGCCGAACAGGCCTCGCGGCCCAGCACCTCCGCGCGTTCGGCGGCGCCGCGGCCCGCGCTCCAGAAAGCAAACGCCACTGATCCGACGATCATCACGATCAGCATCGTGGGCATGGTCAGCCGGCCATCGGCGGCGCGCCGAGCTTGAGCGAGAGGTCGATGGCGCGGACGTGCTTGGTCAGGGCGCCGATGGAGATGAAATCCACCCCGTCCTCGGCGATCGCCCGCAGTCCGGCAAGGTCGACGCCGCCTGAGACTTCCAGCGGCGCAGGGCGCGCATGCGCGGCGTTGATGCGCACCGCGTCGCGTCGGGTCGCTGCGTCGAAGTTGTCGATCAGGATGCGGTCGCAGCCCTCGTCCAACGCCTCGCGCAGCTCGGCCAGTGTCTCCACTTCCACAATCAACGGCAGGTCGGGCTGCAACCTCCGCGCGGCCTGGATCGCCGCGGCGATCGAACCGGCGGCGCGGACATGGTTTTCCTTCAACATCACCGCGTCGAAAAGACCGATCCGATGGTTTACCCCGCCCCCGGCGCGCACGGCGTATTTCTGCGCCCGGCGCAGTCCTGGAATGGTCTTGCGGGTGTCGAGGATCCGGGTGCCGGTCCCGGCGACGGCAGCGACATGCTGCGCGGTCGTCGTGGCGGTGCCGGAAAGGGTCTGCATGAAATTGAGCGAAGTGCGCTCGGCGGTGACCAGCGCCTGCGCGCGGCCTTCCAATGTGGCCAGCACGGTTCCGGCCTGCACGCGATCGCCCTCTGCGACGTGCCACCGGATGCGGACGTCGGGATCCAGCGCGCGGTGGCAGGCATCAAACCACGGACGACCGCACACCACGGCGTCTTCCTTGCACAGCAGGTAGGCCGAGTCGGCGTGGTCCGACAGCAGCGCGGCGGTCACGTCACCGCCGCCGATGTCCTCCGCCAGCGCGCGGGATACATCGTCGGCCACGCAGTCCGGGGCGTGCAGCGGCTCGCTCATGCGGGCGCAAATCCGTCGACCTGCCGGGACGCGATCGCTTCCTCTGCCAGCAGGACCGGGATGCCGTCGTCCACGCGGTAGACATGCGCACGATCGCGGGTCACCAGAGCCTCGCGAAGCGCTTCTGTCTGTGGGCTGCCATCAGCGCGCAGCACGCCGCCACCCGCGATCGCCTCGTTGAGCGACTTCAGGCTGCGGCTGTCGAGCATCGCCAGCGGTTGGCGGGTCGTCGGGCACACGAGCAGGTCGAGCAGTTTGCGGTCCATCTGGGCGGTTTCTCCAATGATCGGTCCGCGATGCGCGGCGGACGGCATGGTGGGGACGCGCGCGCTCGTGGCGCTTGCGTGTGTGCCCGGTAGAATACCGTTTTGCCGTAGGGTCCAACCATGACAGACACCGTGCAGGCGCCGCTGGTCGGCCTTGTGATGGGCTCCCGTTCCGACTGGGAGACGATGCAGCATGCGGCCGCGCGCCTGGAGGCCCTGGGGATCGCGCATGAGGTGAGGGTGGTGTCGGCGCATCGCACGCCCGACGTCCTGTTCGACTATGCCGCCACCGCAGCCGGGCGGGGCCTGCGGGCGATCATCGCCGGTGCGGGCGGCGCGGCGCACCTGCCCGGCATGCTGGCGGCGAAGACGGCGGTGCCGGTGCTGGGCGTTCCGGTGCAGAGCAAGGCACTCAACGGCATGGACTCCCTGCTGTCCATCGTGCAGATGCCGGCCGGCGTGCCGGTCGCCACGTTTGCCATCGGCAACCCCGGGGCCACCAACGCGGCGCTGTTTGCGGCGGCGATGCTGGCCGCCGACCATGCCGATGTGGCCGCGGCGCTGGATGCCTTCCGCGCGCGGCAGACCGCCGAGGTCGCCGGCAGCGACGATCCGCGCCAATGAAGACAGTCGGCATCCTTGGAGGCGGCCAGCTGGCGCGCATGATGGTATTGGCGGGGACGCCGCTGGGCGCGCGGTTCGTCGTCCTCGATCCAGCGGCCGACGCGTGCGCATCGCATGTCGCGCCGATGGTGAACGGCGGTTTCGACGATGCGCCGGCGCTGGAGGAGTTCGCGTCGCGCGCCGACGTGGCCACATTCGATTTCGAGAACGTGCCCGCGGCGTCGGCCGACTCGCTGCTCCAGCGTGTGCCGGTGTACCCGAACCCCCGCGCGCTCGGGGTCGCCCAGGATCGACTGGCGGAAAAGACCCTGTTCGGCGAACTGGATATTCCCGTCGCACCGTTCGCGGTGGTCGACAACCGCACGCAGCTGGATGAGGCGATTGCGCGCGTCGGCACGCCCTGCATCCTCAAGACCCGACGTCTGGGCTACGACGGCAAGGGGCAGTTCCGCCTGCGCTCGGCGGGCGATGCCGACGCTGCGTGGGACGCGCTGGGCGCGCAGGCGTCCAGGGTTGGACTGATCCTGGAAGGCTTCGTCGACTTCGAGAGGGAGCTGAGCGTGGTCGCGGTGCGCGATCGTCACGGCGGGTTCCGCAGCTGGCCGCTGACAGAGAACTGGCACGTCGACGGCGTCCTGTCGGCCAGCCTGGCGCCGGCCAACGTGACTGATGCGCTGGCCGAGCAGGCAACCAGCCACGCCCGCAAGGTCGCCGACGCGCTGGACTACATCGGCGTGTTCGCACTCGAGTTGTTCTGTCGCGACGGCGAGCTGCTGGCCAACGAGATGGCGCCGCGCGTGCACAACTCCGGTCACTGGACCATCGAAGGTGCGGAGACGAGCCAGTTCCATAACCACCTGCGCGCCGTGCTGGGACTGCCGCTGGGCTCCACGCGGATGCTCGGCCACGCCTGCATGCTCAACTGGCTGGGCTCGATGCCTTCACCCGAGGCGGTGCTTGCCGAGCCATCCGGGCATTGGCACGACTACGGCAAGGCCGCGCGCGAGGGCCGCAAGGTGGGGCATGCCACATTGCGTACCGATTCTGTCGACGAGCTCGCCTGCGCGCTGGAGCGCGTCGGCGAAGCACTGGGCCGGCAGGAGCAGGTGGCACCGGTTGTCGCCCGGCTGCGCGAGACCGACGCCGCGTCGGAAGCCACCAACGGCTAGATGGGGCTGGGGCCGGCGTCCCTCAGTTCGTGCGCTGCAGCACCAGCTCCAGCACGAACTTGCTGCCGAAGAACGACAAGACCAGCAGCGCCGTCGCCACGAGTGTCCAGCGCACCGCAACCGCGCCCCGCCAGCCGTACCGCCAGCGACCGACCAGCAACGCGCCGAAGGTCAGCCAGGACAACACGCTGAGCACCGTCTTGTGGACCAGATGCTGGGCCAGCAGGTCATCGACGAACAGCACGCCGGTGAGCAGGGTCGCCGAAAGCAGCACGAAGCCGACCTTGATGGTGCGGAACAGCAGCGTCTCCAGTTCCACCAGCGGCGGCAGGGCGCGCAGCCAGCCGTGGATGCTGCGGCGGCGCAGGGCGCGTTCCTGCAGCCAGAGCATGATCGCCAGCAGCGCCGCCAAGGCCAGCGTTGCGTAGGCCAGCAGCGCGGTCCAGGCGTGCAACTGCAGGCGCCAGTCAAGCATCTCGGGCGCGATATGGCCGTGCAGGTGGTAGCCCCCCAGCGTAAGCACAGCCAAGGGGAACACCACCACGCCCAAGGCAGCCATCCGGCCCTTGGCGCCCACTGCCACCGTCATCGCCGCCATACCCAGCGAAACCAGCGAGAGCGCGGCATAGAAGTGCATGTCCGCGCCACCGATCCCGTGCCAGGCCGCCAGGTGGGTGCCGGCATGCAGCAGCACCGCACCGATCGCCGGTGCCAGCCAGGCGCGACCGGCCGCTTCACTGCTGGCGAAATTCGCGACCAGCAGGCCGGTGGCAAGCAGATAGAGAAGAACGGTGATGAGAACGATTGTCATCGGCAAAGTGTCTCACGGCGCGAACGCCCGCTGGCTCGCGCCAACCGCGCCGCACAAGGGATTTTGAGGGTGCCGCCCGACCACGCAGCGTGGGAGCCCGCGTGATCTTCGCATGCGGCGAGCGCGCCCGGGGCAGGCGGTGTGCGTGCAAACGCGGCCGGGACGCGCGCACGCAGTAGCCGGTTTGCCGCGGGCTATACTTGGCGACCATCTTTCCACCGTCCTTCTCCGGGTACCTCCGCATGTTCGAATCCCTGACCCAGCGCCTGTCCGGCACCATCGAGCGGTTGCGTGGCCGCGGCCGCCTGTCGGAGGAGAACATCCGCGAATCGCTGCGCGAGGTGCGCATAGCCCTGCTGGAAGCCGACGTGGCGTTGCCGGTCGTGCAGGCGTTGATCGAGCGGATCAAGGTGCGCGCGGTGGGTCAGGAAGTGCTCAAGTCGCTGACTCCGGGGCAGGCGCTGATCAAGGTCGTGCGCGACGAGATGACCGCGGTGATGGGCTCGCAGGCCAACGAGCTCAACCTCAACGTGCCTGCACCGGCGGTGATCCTGATGGCGGGCCTGCAGGGCGCGGGCAAGACCACCACGACCGCAAAGCTGGCCAAGCACCTCAAGGACAAGCGCAAGAAGAAGGTCATGGTGGTCAGCGCGGACGTCTACCGCCCGGCCGCGATCGAGCAGCTGAAGACCCTCGCCGAGCAGGTCGACGTCACCTTCTTCCCGTCCAGCACCGACCAGAAGCCAGAAGCGATCGTGCGCGCCGCGATCGAGGACGCGCGCAAGTCCTTCATCGACGTTCTGATCGTCGATACCGCCGGTCGCCTCGCGATCGACGAGGCGATGATGGCAGAGATCCAGGCCCTGCACGCGGCGGTCAACCCGGTGGAGACGCTGTTCGTGGTCGATTCCATGACCGGCCAGGACGCGGCGACCACGGCCAAGGCGTTCGGCGAGGCGTTGCCGTTGACCGGCGTCGTGCTGACCAAGACCGACGGTGACGCGCGCGGCGGCGCCGCGCTGAGCGTGCGCTACATCACCGGCAAGCCGATCAAGTTCATCGGTGTCAGCGAGAAGCCCGACGGTCTGGACGTGTTCCATCCCGACCGGGTGGCCAGCCGGATCCTCGACATGGGCGACGTGCTCTCGCTGGTGGAGCAGGTCGAGGGCCAGGTCGACCAGGACAAGGCACAGAAACTCGCCGAGAAGGTCGCCAAGGGCAAGAAGTTCAACCTGGAGGACATGCGCGACCAGCTCGAGCAGATGCAGAGCATGGGCGGCATCTCCAGCCTGATGGACAAGCTGCCGGGCATGGGCCAGGTGCCTGATTCGGTGAAGTCGCAGGTGACCGGCAAGGAAGTGCCGCGCCTGGTGGCCATCATCAACTCGATGACCGCCAAGGAGCGACGCAATCCGGCGCTGCTGAACGGCTCGCGCCGGGCCCGCATCGCCCGCGGCGCCGGGACTACGCCGGCCGAGGTCAACAAGCTGATGAAGCAGTACCAGCAGATGGAAAAGATGATGGGCAAGCTCGGCCGCGGCGGTATGAAGGGCATGATGCGCGGCATGAAGGGAATGATGGGCGGACGCGGCGGGATGCCCTTCGGCTGAGCCACTTCCCTTTGCTGTACGCGATCCCCTACAATTGCGGGCTTACCTCGCCATTCCGGCGACTGGGCACCACAGGACATCACAGATCATGGTCAAGATTCGACTGACCCGCGGCGGCGCCAAGAAGCGTCCCTTCTACCACATCATCGTTACCGACAGCCGCAGCGCCCGTGACGGCCGCAACATCGAACGGCTGGGTTTCTACAATCCGGTTGCCGCTGGTGGCGAGAAGCGCGTGGAGCTCAACACCGAGCGCGTGAAGCACTGGGTCGGTACCGGCGCGCAGATGTCCGACAAGGTCGCCCTGCTGTACAAGGAAGCCTTGAAGTCGGTTGATGCTCCGGCCACCGCTACGGCTCCGGCCGCGGCCTGATTTACCGGCGGTGCGCCTGGCGCACTGCCAACCACGATGAATGACTCCGGGCACCGCATCCTCCTTGGCAGGGTGCTTGGTGCCATTGGTCTGCGTGGGGAGGTCAGGATCGAATCCTGGACCGAGCCTCGCGACGCCATTTTCCGCTACCAGCCCTGGACCCTGCGCGATGCACAGGGCAACGAGCGTGCGTGCAGCGGCGTGCGCGGGAGGGACACCGGCAAGCACGTGCTCGCCATCTTCCCCGAAGTGGCAGACCGCGACGCTGCCGAAGCGCTGACCGGGCTTGAGATCCATGTGCCGCGCAGCGCATTGCCGCCGCCGGCGCCCGGTGAGTATTACTGGGCCGATCTGGAAGGCCTGCGGGTCCGCAACGTCGAGGGTGTCGACCTGGGGCGCGTATCCCACCTGTTTTCCACCGGCGCCAACGACGTGCTGGTGGCGCGTGACGACGAGCGCGAACGGATGATTCCGTTCGTCCAGCCGCAATACGTCACCGCCATCGACCTGGAGCAGGGACTGGTCACCGTCGATTGGGATCCCGAGTTCTAGCGCCGGCATGCGCATCGATGTGATCAGCCTGTTCCCGGACTTCATTGCCCAGTGCGCCGTCTTTGGCGTGACCGGACGTGCGGTGGAGCGGGGCCTGCTGTCGCTGCACGGCTGGAATCCGCGCGACCATGCGCAGGGCAATTATCGGCGGGTCGATGATCGGCCGTTCGGCGGCGGTCCGGGAATGGTGATGCTGATCGATCCGCTGCGCTCGGCATTGAACGCCGCCCGCGCGGCGGACCCGCGGCCGGTGCGGACCATCTACCTGAGCCCCCAGGGGGCACCACTGACCCAGGCAAAAGTGCACGAGCTTGCGGGCCGTGAGCGGCTGCTGCTGTTGTGCGGCAGGTACGAGGGTATCGATGAACGCCTGATTGCCGCCGAGGTCGACGAGGAACTCTCCATCGGTGATTACGTGCTTTCCGGTGGCGAGCTGGCGGCCGCGGTCGTGGTCGATGCGGTGGCCCGGCTGCAGGAGGGTGCCTTGAACGACGCCGAGTCCGCCGTCCAGGACAGCTTTGAAGACGGATTTCTCGACTGCCCGCATTACACGCGGCCGGTCTCGCACGAGCTGGGATCGGTGCCGGATGTGTTGATGTCTGGCAACCACGGCGACATCGCGCGCTGGCGACGGCAACAGTCGCTTGTGAGGACGATGCGGCGTCGCCCGGATCTGTTCGACGAGTCCGCGCTGTCGAAGGCCGATCGCAAACTGCTGGAGCAGTGGCGGGCCGAGCAAGCGGAACCCGATACCGCCAGCTGAAGCCGGGATTTCGCCTTCAGCCGCGACTCCCTGGCGCCCACCGGGGGCGAACACGCCCGTACAGCCAGCACTGGCAATGATCGCCCCATCTCCGCTACAATTCGCCGCTTGACACTAATTACGCCAGACGCGGGTCCACGTGCACTCGCGCTACAACTACTCCAACAGGCCGCACCCATGAAGAAGCCCTCGATCCATACGCTGCTGCAAGAATTCGAATCCGAGCAGGTCACCCGCGAACTGCCGGTCTTCGGCCCCGGCGACACCATCGTCGTCAACGTCAAGGTCAAGGAAGGCACCCGCGAGCGCGTGCAGGCCTATGAGGGCGTGGTCATCGCAATGAAGAACGCCGGTCTCAACTCCGCGTTCACTGTGCGCAAGATCTCGCACGGCTTCGGTGTGGAGCGCGTGTTCCAGAGCCACAGCCTGGTCATCGACTCGGTCGAAGTGAAGCGCCGCGGCAAGGTCCGCGCGGGCAAGCTGTACTACCTGCGTGGTCTGGAAGGTCGCAAGGCGCGCATCAAGGAAGACCTGGCCGGTGCGGCCAAGTTCAAGGCCGAGGCGAAAGCCGCTGCCGCCGCTGCTGCGGAAGCCGCCAAGTAATCCATCTGGCGATGATGCATCCGCTGCACCACAAGGCCGCCTTCGGGCGGCTTTTGTGTGTCTGTGCGGCGGGGATCGTCGGTGACCCGTGCCGCGGTCGCTCGCAGGATTGGCGGTGACAGACGCTTCCGGCACCGTTCGCCTCGACCTGTGGCTGTGGGCGGCGCGGTTCTTCAAGAACCGCACGCTGTCGCGCCAGGCGATTGAAAGCGGCAAGGTCGAGGTCGATGGCCAGCGCCCCAAGGTCTCGCGCGGGGTCCGGGTTGATGATGTCCTGCGGGTGACCCGCGGGGAAGAAACCTTCGAGATCACCGTTCTCGCGCTCGCCAGCAAGCGCGGCTCTGCGACTGTCGCGCAAAACCTGTATCGCGAGTCCGAGGAGTCCAAGGTCGCGCGCGAAGAGGCCCGGGCGATGCGTGCGGCTGGCCGCGTCGGCTACGAGGCACCCAGGACCAAGCCCGACAAACGCGCCCGCCGACTGATCCGTGCGCTGGGCGATATCGACGCGCTGTAACGGCTCGGCGGTCTACGCCAGCGCCTTGATCCGGTACAGCGCCTCCAGCGCCTGGCGCGGCGTCAATTCGTCCGGATCCAGCTTGGCCAAGGCGTCCAGCGCGGCCGATGAGGGCGCGAACAGGCCGATCTGCTGGGGCTGGTCCAGGGCGGCCGCCGTCATCGCAGGCTTCGGCGCATCCCGACTCTGCTGCTCCAGCTCCGCCAGACGGCCACGTGCCTGGCCGATCACCTCGCGCGGCAGACCGGCGAGCGCCGCCACCTGCAAACCGAAGCTGCGGTTCGCCGGGCCGTCCTTGACCGCATGCATGAACACCAGAGTGTCGCCGTGCTCGCGGTCGTGGTGCTCGACGGCGTCCAGGTGGACGTTGGCGATGCCGCTGCCGGGCTCGGCCAACGTTGTCAGTTCGAAATAGTGGGTGGCGAACAGGGTCCAGGCTCGGTTGTGGTGGGCAAGATGGCGGGCGCAGGCCTCGGCCAACGCGAGACCGTCGTAGGTCGAGGTGCCGCGGCCGATCTCGTCCATCAGCACCAGCGACTGCTCGGTCGCGTGATGCAGGATGTAGCTGGTCTCGCTCATCTCGACCATGAAGGTGGACTGGCCCTTGGCCAAGTCGTCGCCGGCGCCGATCCGGGTCAGGATGCGGTCGATCGGGCCGATCACGGCGCGCGAGGCCGGTACGAAGCTGCCGATGTGGGCCAGCAGCACGATCAGCGCGTTCTGGCGCATGTAGGTGCTCTTGCCGCCCATGTTCGGACCGGTGATCACGAGCATGCGGCGCTCGTCGTGCATCACCAGGTCATTGGGCTCGAAGGGCTCGCTGCGCACCGCTTCCACCACCGGGTGACGGCCGCGTTCGATGGCGATGCCGGGTTCGCCAGTCAGCTGTGGTCTGGACCAGTCCAGCGCCTGCGCACGTTCGGCCAGGCAGGCCAACACGTCCAGCTCCGCCAGCGCGGCGGCGCATCGCTTCAGGGGTTCCAACTGCTCGCCCAGGGTGTCCAGCAACTGCTCGTAGAGCAGGCGCTCGCGGGTCAGCGCACGCTCGCGGGCGGAGAGGACCTTGTCCTCGAAGGCCTTCAACTCCTCGGTGATGTAGCGCTCGGCGTTGGTCAGGGTCTGGCGCCGGGTGTAATGGGTGGGGGCCTTGGCGGCGTGGGCCTTGCTGACTTCCAGATAGTAGCCATGCACGCGGTTGTAGCCGACCTTCAGCGTCGGGATGCCGCTGGCCTCGCGCTCGCGGCTTTCCAGGTCGATCAGGTACTGGTCGGCGGTGCTCGAAAGGGTGCGCAGCTCGTCAAGCTCGGTGTCGTAACCGCTGGCAAAGATGCCGCCGTCGCGGGCGAGGACCGGCGGCTGCTCGACGAGCGCCGATTCGAGCAGGTCGGCGTGGTCCGCGTGCTCGCCCAGCTCGGCCGAGAGGCGATCCAGCAAGGGGGAGTCCAGGGGGTCGAGACCCTTGCGTACGTCCGGCAGCATGGCCAGGCCATCGCGCAGGGTGGACAGGTCGCGGGGACGGGCACTGCGCAGGGCGATCCGGGTCAGGATCCGCTCCAGGTCACCCAGTGCGCGGAAGTGCGTTCGCAGGGTCTCCCCGGCGGGACCGGACAGTGTCTCGACCGCATGGTGCCGCCGGCGGAGGATGTCGTGATCGCGCAACGGCCGGTGCAGCCAGCGTCGCAGCAGGCGGCCGCCCATCGGCGTGACCGAGGTGTCCAGCACGCCCAACAGGGTGTGCTTGCTGTCGCCATCCATGCGCGAGTCAAGCTCCAGATGGCGGCGGGTCGGTGCGTTCATCGCGATCGCGCCATCGCCCGATTCCACCGCGATCGCCGTCAGGTGCGGCAGGCGCTGCTTCTGGGTTTCCTCGACATAGCCGAGCAGGGCGGACGCGGCGGCAATCGCCAGTGGCTTGTCCTCCAGCCCGAAACCGGACAGATCGTGCAGGCCGAAGAACTTCAGCAGCTGGCGGCGACCGCTGTCGGCATCGAACAGCCACGGCGGCCGCACGCGCACGCCGCTGCGCTCGCTGACGAACACCGGCCAGCCGTCCTCATCCGCGCACAGCAACTCCGCCGGTTCCAGACGCGCCAGCTCGGCCTCCAGTGCGTCTTCGCTGGCCACCTCGTTGACCAGGAAACGCCCACCGGCCAGGTCCGCCCACGCGATTCCATAGCCGCTCTTTCCGCGGGAGACGGCCAGCAGAAGGGTGTCGCGGCGTTCGCTCAGCAGCGCCTCGTCGGTGACCGTGCCCGGAGTGACGATGCGCACCACCTTGCGCTCGACCAGCCCCTTGCTGGTGGCGGGATCGCCGATCTGCTCGCAGATGGCGACCGACTCGCCCAGGGCGACCAGGCGGGCCAGATACCCTTCCGCGGCGTGATGCGGGACACCCGCCATCGGGATCGGCTGGCCGGCGGAATTGCCGCGCTGGGTCAGGGTGATGTCGAGCAGCCGCGCCGCCTTGCGCGCGTCGTCGTAGAACAACTCGTAGAAATCGCCCATACGGAAGAACAGCAGCACGTCGGGATGCGCGGCTTTTTCCCGGAAAAACTGGCGCATCAACGGGGTGTGCTCGGTGGGTGTGTCCTTCAGGTCACCTTCCGTCGTGGCGTCAGTCACTGGCTGGCTTCTCCGGGCGAGGTATGGCTTCGAGTGGGGCGTCATTCTCACGCGTTTGCGGGGGCCGTGGCCATGGTCACGTGGGACGCGACCTGCAGGCCTTCCGGGCGAATGTCCCCCGGCCCCCGCCTGCGGCGAGTGCCTCCTCCTTTACTTCGCCCCGAAGGCCTGCAGGCCGCGTTGATACTGTCGGATCTGCGCTCTGCGATCCTGCCGTTGCTGCAACGACGGGTGCCGATAGTGTTGCGTGTGAAATAAAGGAGGAGGCACCGGTTTTATCGGTGCCGGGGGACATTCACACGCAACACTATCGGCACCCGGCACCCGGCCACCCCATCAAATGCGCGATGCTTGGCGTTCGGACACTCTATGATGCATGGTTTCCGGCCCTCCGCGGGCCAATGTGGAACCTCCATGAAAGTGCTTGTGACCGGCACCGCCGGATTTATCGGCTCCCATCTCGCCATGCGCCTGCTGGAGCGCGGCGATGAAGTGGTCGGCTTCGACAATCTCAGCGACTACTACGACGTGACCCTGAAGCAGGCGCGACTGGCGCGTTTCATGGACCATCCCGGTTACACCCACATCCAGGCCGATCTCGCCGACCGCGAGGCGGTGGGAACCGCATTTGCGACGCACAAGCCGCAACGCGTGGTGAACCTGGCTGCGCAGGCCGGTGTGCGCTATGCGGCGCAGAACCCGCACGTCTATGTGTCCAGCAACGTCACCGGCTTTCTACACATCCTCGAGGGCTGTCGCCACCACGGTGTCGAGCATCTGGTCTTCGCGTCCACCAGCTCGGTCTACGGCGCCAACACGACGATGCCGTTCTCCGAGCATCAGTCCACCGAGCATCCGTTGACGCTGTACGCGGCGACCAAGAAAGCCAACGAGATGATGGCGCACAGCTACGCGCACCTCTACGGCATCCCCAGCACCGGCCTGCGCTTTTTCACCGTGTACGGGCCGTGGGGTCGGCCGGACATGGCCTTGTTCCTGTTCACCAGGGCGATCCTCGCCGGGGAGCCGATCAAGGTGTTCAACCACGGCCACCACAAGCGCAGCTTCACCTACGTCGATGACATCGTCGAAGGCGTCATCCGCAGCCTGGACCATCCGCCGGTCGCCAACCCTGACTGGAATGCCGCCGCGCCCGATCCCGCGACCAGCAACGCACCCTACCGCGTGTTCAATATCGGCAACGAGAGCACGGTCGAGTTGCTGCGCTACATCGAAGTGCTGGAGCAGTGCCTGGGCCGCAAGGCGCAGATGGAGCTGCTGCCGCTGCAGGCCGGCGACGTGCCCGATACCGAGGCCGATGTTTCCGAGCTGATCAAGGCGGTGGATTACCGGCCGCAGGTTTCGGTGGAGACCGGCGTGGCGAACTTCGTTGACTGGTATCGCGACTACTACAAGGTCTGAGCGGGACAAACCTTCGCGGACGCTGTGCAAAGGTTCTGCCGTGGATCTCCCGCGGTGCGACAGGGGGCCGCTAAAGTGGCGTCCCGCCCGTTTCGATGCCGCCCATGTCCTTTGCCAGCAAATCGCCCGCCAAGCCCGCCGCCAAGGCGAAGGTTGCCTACGTCTGCTCGGAATGCGGCTCCGACCACAACAAGTGGCAGGGGCAGTGTGCGGACTGCGGTGAATGGAACACGCTGACGGAGTTCGTGATCGAGTCCGCCGCGGCACAGAAGAGCGCCGCTCCCGCGCGCCGCAGCGGCTGGGCAGGCAAGGTCGATCCGCCCAAGGTCACCGCGCTCAAGGACGTCAGCCACTCGGGCGAGTCGCGCGTCTCCACCGGCATCGGTGAGCTGGACCGTGTCCTCGGCGGGGGCATGGTCGCCGGGTCGGTGGTCCTGGTGGGCGGGGATCCGGGCATCGGCAAATCGACGCTGCTGTTGCAGGCGGTGTCGAAGATGGCCGAGTCACTGCCCGCGCTCTACGTGACGGGCGAGGAATCCCTGGCCCAGGTCGCCGCGCGAGGTGCGCGCCTTGGCCTGTCGCTGGACGGCGTCAACGCGCTGGCGGAAACCGGCGTGGAACGGATTCTCGAGCAGGCGATCGCGACCTCCCCGCGGCTGCTGGTCGCCGACTCCATCCAGACCCTGTGGACCGAGTCACTGACCGCCGCGCCCGGCTCGGTCAGCCAGGTCCGTGAAAGCGCAGCGCGGCTGGTGCGCTACGCCAAGGAAACCGGCACCGCGGTGTTCCTGGTCGGCCACGTGACCAAGGAAGGGGGCATTGCCGGGCCGCGCGTGCTCGAGCACATGGTCGATGCGGTGCTGTACTTCGAGGGCGAGTCGGGGAGCCGGTTCCGCGTCCTGCGCGCGTTCAAGAACCGCTTCGGCGCGGTCAACGAACTGGGCGTGTTCGCGATGGGCGACAAGGGCCTGCGCGAGGTGTCGAATCCGTCGGCGATTTTCCTGTCCGGCAGTGTCGCCGCCCAGCCCGGCAGCTGCGTGATGGTGACCCGCGAGGGCACGCGGCCTTTGCTGGTCGAGGTGCAGGCGCTGGTGGACGCCTCGCCGCTGTCCAACCCGCGCCGGGTGGCTGTCGGCATGGAAGGCAACCGGCTGGCGATGCTGTTGGCGGTCCTGCACCGGCATGCCGGGGTGGGAGTGGGGGACCAGGACGTGTTCGTGAACATCGTCGGCGGCATCCGCGTGCAGGAGACCGCCGCCGACCTGCCGGTGTTGCTGGCGGTGCTGTCGAGTCTGCGTGACCGGCCGCTGTCGGAGAAGACGATTGCCTTCGGCGAGGTCGGACTCTCGGGCGAGATCCGCCCCGTGCCCAACGGCGAGGACCGCCTGAAAGAGGCCGCCACCCATGGTTTCAAGCGCGCGATCGTGCCCAAGGGCAACGCGCCACGCAGCGGGAAGATCGGCGCGATGGAAGTGATTGCGGTGGAGCGCCTGGCGGAGGCGGTTGAGGCGGCGGGCTGAGGGCGGGTAGAGCTCTGCGCTTGTTGGTTGCGGGGGGGGCGGAGGTGATTGTCCTTGGGTGCGAATGTCCCCCGGCACCGATGAAGCCGGTGCCTCCTCCTTTATTTCGCACCCAAGGACAATCACCCCCGGCGTGCCAGCTTGGCGGAGGTTGCAGGGCGCAAGGTCAGCGTCTCGCTTTCGGCCTACCGCTGCGGCCCGACAGCGAGATCTGGTGTCCTTCGGAGCGAAGTAAAGGAGGAGGCCTCCGCCGCCGGCGGAGGCCGGGGGACATTCGCTGTGAAGGACGCCAGGTCTCGCCCAAGCGAACGACAAAAAAACGGCCGGATTTCTCCGGCCGTCTCGATCCAACGCGTAGCGTGCGGCTTACGTCAGGTTCGACGCCACGAAGTCCCAGTTGACCAGCTTCCAGAACGTTTCCACGTACTTCGGCCGCGCGTTGCGGTAGTCGATGTAGTACGCGTGCTCCCACACATCGCAGGTCAGCAGCGCGGTATCGCTGCCGGTCAGCGGCGTGTTGGCGTTGGAGGTGCTGACCAGCGCCAGCGAACCGTCGGTGCGCTGCACCAGCCAGCCCCAGCCGGAGCCGAAGGTCTTGACCGCGGTATCGCTGAACTGCTCCTTGAACGTGGCGAAGTCGCCGAAGGACTTGTCGATCGCCTCGGCCAGCTTGCCGGTCGGCTCGCCGCCGCCGTTGGGGCTCAGGCAGTTCCAGTAGAAGGTGTGGTTCCAGACCTGGGCGGCGTTGTTGAACATCCCGCCCTGCGACTTGCGGATGATGTCCTCAAGCGGCATGTCGGCAAACTCGGTGCCTTCGATCATCTTGTTGAGGTTGTCGACGTAGGCCTTGTGATGCTTGCCGTAGTGGAAGTCGATGGTCTCGCCGGAGATGTGCGGCTCCAGGGCGGTGCGTTCAAACGGAAGCGGTGGCAGTTCGATGGCCATTGGCGGGCTCCTTGCAGGGACGGACGGGGTCACGGCCCGGGTAGGGCCGCGAACGTGATGAGGCATTACAATTAGCCATTCTATCCCCACCCCTGTTTCCGGGCCGTCAATGGCGGGAGACGCATTGCAGGAGCCGCGCGCATGCCGGTGATGGACCAGATCCGGACCGCAGTCGAAAGCCACCCGGTCGTACTTTTCATGAAGGGAACCCCGCAATACCCGATGTGCCAGTTTTCCAGCCGGGCCGTGCAGATCCTGCTGGCGGCGGGCGGTGCAGCCATGCACACCGTCAACGTGCTGGAAGAGCCGGAAATCCGCGCCAACCTGCCGCGCTACTCCAACTGGCCAACGTTCCCGCAGTTGTTCATCCATGGCGAGCTGATCGGCGGCAGCGACATCACCGCCGAGTTGGCCGAGTCCGGTGAGTTGGCGCGCATGCTCGGCGAGGCCTTGCCGCAGTGACCGCCGCATTGGAGACGATCGACAGCGACGCGCTCGCCGGCCGCGTGGTTTTGCTGACCGGCGCCCACGGCGGACTCGGCAGCCAGGCGGCCATCGCCTGCGCGCGGGCCGGGGCCCAGCTGATCCTCTCGGGCCGCAAGGTGCCGCGCCTGAACCGGGTCTACGACGCCGTTGCGGCGGCCGGCCCGGAGCCGATGTTGTATCCGCTGGACCTCGAAGGGGCCTCGCCCGACGATTACGCGCAGATGGCCGAGCGCATCGGCGCCAAGCTGGGCCGGCTGGACGGCGTACTGCATTGCGCGGCGGAATTTGCCGGACTGACCCCTTTGCTGCACACCGATCCGGCTGCCTTCGCGCGCGCGATCCACGTCAACCTGACCGCGCCGTGGTGGCTCAGCCAGGCGTGCCTGCCGCTGCTCTCCCAGGCGCCGGACGCTGCGCTCGTATTCGCGATGGACGACCCGGCGCGGGTGGGCAAGGCGTTCTGGGGCGGGTATGGCGTGGCCCAGCACGGGCTGGCAGGTCTCGTGGGCATGCTGCACGCCGAATTGGCCAGCACCACGGTGCGCGTGTCCGGGCTGCAACCCGGGCCGATGCGTACGGCGCTGCGCGCCAAGGCGTATGTGGAGGAAGACGTCCAGCGCGCCACCGATCCCGAGCGATACGCGCCGGCGTGCGTGACGCTGCTGTCGAGTGCCGGCGTCGCCCATCGCGGACAGGTCTGGGCACCCGACGCATGAGCAGCCGACCGTGACCATCACCGCCGCCGCCCTTCTGCTGTTCCTGATCCTGGATCCGCTGGGCAATATCCCGATCTTCCTGAGCATGCTTCGCACGCTGTCGCCGGAGCGGCAGCGCTATGTGCTGGCGCGCGAGCTGCTGATCGCGCTGGGCGTGCTGATGGTGTTCCTGTGGGGCGGCAAGTACGCCCTGGAGGCCATGCACCTGCGTCAGGATTCGGTCTCCATTGCCGGCGGCATCGTGCTGTTCCTGATCGGCATCCGGATGATCTTCCCGCCGCCGGAAGGGTTGATGGGCGAGCTGCCGGACGGCGAGCCCTTCATCGTGCCGCTGGCGATCCCGCTGGTGGCCGGCCCTTCAGGCATGGCCGCGGTGCTGCTATTGGGCAGCAACGAGCCGGGCCGGCTGATGGAGTGGAGCCTGGCGCTGCTGATCGCCTGGGGAGCCACGGCCGCGATCCTGTTCTCGGCCACCTACCTGTACAAGCTGCTGGGCATGCGTGTGCTGACCGCGGTCGAACGCCTGATGGGGATGCTGCTGGTGGCGATTTCGGTGCAGATGTTCCTGGACGGTCTGGTCGGGTATCTGGGAATCGCGGTCTGAGGCAAGCACGCACGCCGTGCGTTTTCGTCATAGGCCGGTAACACGCGCAAGCTATCGTTTCTCCGTGTTAAACTGCCGTTAACCGACGACGCAGTCGGTTTTTTACATCCATGCGATCCGGAAATCCTGCCAGCGCGTCGGCGCTGGTCGTGCCCGTTACCCACGCCCGAGGCCCTTTTGCCATGACCCACCCCAGCCGCGTCCGGTTGTCCAAGCTCACTTTGGGACTGCTCGTCGTCCTCGCTTCCGCCCCCGTTTTCGCCCAGAGCACCTCCGCCGGCCTTGGCGGCCAGGTCATCGGTGCCGACGGCCAGCCGGTCGCCGGTGCTGAAGTCACCATCGTCCATGCCGAGTCGGGCACGGTCAGCCGAGTCACCACCGATGCCAGCGGCCGCTACAACGCCCGCGGTCTGCGCGTGGGTGGGCCGTACACGGTAACGATCAACAAGGCGGGTGCCGGCAGCCGGTCGCAGGATGACATCTACCTGCCGCTGAACCAGGTCGCGACCGTCAACGCGCAGCTCAACAACGACGTGACCACCCTGGGCTCGGTCCAGGCCGTGGCGACCATGGGCGGCTCGGAGATCTTCAGCGCAGAGAAGATGGGTACCGGCACCAACGTCACCCGCGAGACCATTGACGCGCTGCCCTCGGCCAACCGCAACATCCAGGACTACATCCGCCTGGATCCGCGCATCTCCCAGATCAGCAAGGCGGACGGCGCGATTTCCGCCGGCGGCCAGAACACCCGCTACAACGCGATCCGCATCGACGGCATCAGCGCGTCCGATCCGTTCGGCCTGGAATCCAACAACCTGCCGACCGAGCGCCAGCCCGTCTCGATGGACGCGATCGAAGAGATCACCATCGACCTGGCCAACTACGACACCACCATCAGTGGCGGCACCGGCGCGGTGGTCAACGCGGTCACCAAGTCGGGTACCAACGAGTACCACGGCACGGTGTATTACACCTACCGCGACAAGGACCTGGTCCGCACGCGTCTGGAAGGCGACCGCGGCGACTTCAACGGCTTCAACGACGAGCAGACCTACGGCATGACCTTCGGCGGCCCGATCGTCAAGGACAAGCTGTTCTTCTTTGCCAACTACGAGAAGTACGAGCGCTCCGCGCCCGGCGTCGCGCTGGAAAGCACCCCGTTCGGCTCCGGTGACATCACTGCCGCTGACATCACCACCGTGCAGAACCTGATGTCCGCCCGCGGCTACGACATCGGCGGCCTGTCCGCGCCCGACAGCAAGACCGAGATCGAGGAGTACGCGGTCAAGCTGGACTGGAACATCAACGACAGTCACCGCGCCGCCCTGCGTTACAACAAGATGGAGCAGGACGTGATGCGCTTCCCGGGCATCGGCACCGGCACCGTGTCGCTGAGCAACTACTGGTATTCCCAGCCGAAGATCTACGAGACCTGGATGGGTGAGGTGTTCTCCGACTGGAGCGAGAACTTCTCCACCGAGTTCAAGGTCTCGCACAAGGACTACTCGGCCAACCGCGTGCCCAACGTCAACCTGCCGCAGATCCGCATCAACGGATTTGGTGACAACAACGCGGCGTTGCTGTTCGGCACCGAGCAGAACACCCACGTCAACATCATCGAGAGCAAGGAGCTGAGCGCGTTCGGCGCGGCCACCTGGTACGCCGGCGACCACACCGTCAAGTTCGGCTTTGACTACTCCGACAACGACCTGATGAACTTCTACGGTCGCAACCTCAACGGCGTCTACGAGTTCAAGGATCTGGACGCATTCGTTGCCGGCACGCCGACGCGCTACCAGTTGCGCGCTCCGCGTCCGGGCGGCAGCCGCGCCGACATCCCGGCCAGCTTCACCCTCAAGAACACCGGCGTGTTCCTGCAGGACACCTGGGCGATCAACTACAACCTGAACCTGATGGCCGGCGTTCGCGTCGACATGCCGTCCTTCAGCGACCAGCGTCTGTACAACGCGCGCATCGAGCAGCTCTACGGCTACAACAACACCAACCTGGTCGACAGCAACCTGGTGCAGCCGCGCGTCGGCTTCAACTACACCTTCGACAGCGACCGTCCGACCCAGCTGCGCGGCGGCGTGGGCCTGTTTGGCGGCGCAGCGCCGAACGTCTGGCTCGCCGGCGCGTACCAGAACACCGGCCTGAACTACGTCGAGTACGATCTGCGCGGCGGCCAGGCCCCGGTATTTGATCCGACCCAGCCGCCGTCCACCGCCGGCCTCACGCCGGGCGCAGCGCGCCAGAACGTCGACCTGATCGAGCCGGGCACCAAGCTGCCGTCGGTCTGGAAGACCAACCTGGCCTTCGATCACGAGTTGCCGTGGCACGGCATCGTGGCGTCGGCGGAGGTCCTGTTCACCAAGGTCAATGACGGCATCTACTTCGAGCGTCTGGACGTGATGAACCCGACGTTCACCGGCACCATGGACGGCCGCGACAACTACTGGAACGCGGCCGGCCGCAATCCGGCCAACGCTGGCCGGTTCGGCATGGAAGCGGGCAGGATCGGTGGCAACAACTGCAGCGCCGCCGTGGTCGCCGCGGGCAACTGCCCGGACGTCAAGGCCAACCGTCCCGGCGACATCGGCGACGTGCTCCTGCTGCGCAACACCAGCAAGGGCAGCAGCTCGCAGGCGACCTTCTCGCTGAGCAAGCCGATGACCGAGAACTGGGGCTGGTCGCTGGGTTACACGTTTACCCAGGCCAAGGAAGTCAGCCCGCTGACCAGCTCGCAGAACACCTCGAACTGGGGCAACACGCTGATCTACAACGCCAACGAGAACGTGGCCTACGACTCGCGCTACGCAATCAAGGACCGCGTCACCGGAACCCTGCAGTGGCAGCACGACTTCTTCGGTGACAACACCACCAGCGTCGGCCTGTTCTACGAAGGCCGCTCGGGTCGTCCGTACAGCTACATCTACTACAACGACGCCAACGGCGACGGTGCCAACACCAACGACCTGTTCTACGTGCCGGCCGGCCCGGGCGACGTGATGTGGACCGGTGGTGCCGCGATGGAGCAGCAGTTCTTCGACTGGATGGCCACCAACGCCCCCGAGTTGCAGGGCCATCGTGGCAGCGTGGCTCCGGCTAACGGCTTCCGCGCCGGCTGGACCAACAGCTTCGACGTCCGCGTCAGCCAGGAACTGCCCGGCTTCTTCAAGGGCCACAAGGCCGAGCTCGCGCTCGACGTGATGAACGTTGGCAACCTGCTCAACAAGGACTGGGGCCTGATCGAGGACTACGGCTTCTACGCGACCCGTCGCGTGGTCAACTACGCCGGTATTGACCCGGTCACCGGCAAGTACGTCTACAACTTCTCCGGTTCCACCGACAATGCGCAGGTCCAGGAAAACAACAACGACAAGGGGAACACCGCCGTGTCGCGCTGGTCGATGATGTTGAGCTTCAAGTACAAGTTCTGATTCCGGTCAGGACGATGCACGACGGAAGCGGCCGGGGAAACCCGGCCGTTTTCATGTGTCTGCGTTAAAGTCGCCCGGTCAAGCGAAAAACAAGAAGGAAACACCCGCAAATGAGTCATCCCAGCAACGCCGTCCTGCCGACCGTCAACGCGCGGATCCATCCGCGCGGGGGGCTGGACATTCTTTCGCGCAAGGAAGTCGCGCGCCTGGCCGATGCGTCCAGTGGCGGCATGCACGATCTGCTGCGCCGTTGCGCGCTGGCGGTCATGACCAGCGGCAGCACCTCCGACGATCCGCGCGCCGCGCAGGAGCTGTATCCGAACTTCGACATCCAGGTCCACCAGCAGGATCGCGGCGTGCGCATCGACCTGCAGCACGCCCCGGCGATGGCGTTCGTGGACGGCGAGATCATCCACGGCGTGGCCGAGCTCCTGGCCGCGGTGGTACGCGACCTGGCCTACCGCTCGATCGAGCTGGGGCAGGAGGGCGATCGCGACCTGCACAGCAGCGAGGGCATCACCGACGCGGTCTTCGGCCTCCTGCGCAACGCCCAGGCGCTGCTGCCCGCCGACCCCAACCTGGTCGTGTGCTGGGGCGGCCACTCGATCAATCGCGAGGAGTACCTCTATACCAAGGAGGTCGGCTACGAGCTGGGTCTGCGCGGGCTGGACATCTGCACCGGATGCGGTCCGGGCGCAATGAAGGGCCCGATGAAGGGCGCGACGATCGCGCACGCCAAGCAGCGCAAGCGCCACATGCGCTATATCGGCGTCACCGAGCCGGGCATCATCGCGGCCGAGTCGCCCAACCCGATCGTGAACCACCTGGTGATCATGCCGGATATCGAGAAGCGCCTGGAGGCCTTCGTGCGGCTTGGGCACGGCATCGTGGTGTTCCCCGGCGGCGTGGGTACCGCGGAGGAGATCCTCTACCTGCTGGGCATCCTGTTGCGCGAGGAGAACGCCGACGTGCCGTTCCCGCTGGTGTTCAGCGGTCCAACCAGCGCGGCGCCGTATTTTGAACAGATCGACCGGTTCATCCGCTTGACCCTGGGCGATGCCGCGACCCGCCTGTACCAGATCATCACCGGCGATCCGACCGCGGTCGCCCGGCGTATGGCGAACGGTGTCCGCAAGGTACGCGAGCACCGCCTGAACATGCGCGACTCGTTCTTCTTCAACTGGTCGCTCAATGTCCCCCTGGAGTTCCAGCAGCCGTTTATTCCGACCCACGAAGCGATGGCGGCGCTGGACCTGCACCACGGCCGCAAACCGTTCGAACTGGCAGCCGACCTGCGCCGCGCCTTCTCCGGCATCGTGGCCGGCAACGTCAAGGAAGACGGCCTGCGTCGCATCGAGGAGCACGGCCCGTTCGAGATCCACGGCGATCCGGAGATCATGGCCTCGCTGGACGCCTTGTTGCTGGCGTTTGTCGAGCAACGGCGGATGAAGATCGCCGGCGACTACAAGCCCTGTTATCGCGTGGTTGCCTGACGCTCAGACGCCTACAGGCAGCCGGACCGTGGCGATGAAGCGTCCATCCTCGACCTGCGTCTGGACGCTGCCGCGACCGTCCGTCATCGCCTCGATCCGCACCTGGGACGCATTCAGACCGACCTGGTGACCGGTTGACGCGGTGCCGTCGCGAGGCGGCAGGGGGTTGCTAATCCGGACGACGACGTGATCCGGCGTCGTGGTCACCCGCACATCCACATCGCCCTGCGGGAGGCGCTCGACCCCATGACGCACCGCGTTCTCGACCAGCGGCTGGATGGAAAGTGCCGGGACCGTCACCGCCGGCAGCTCGCGCGGCAGGTGCCAGTGCACCGTGAGCCGATCACCAAATCGCAGCGCCTCGATTTCCAGATAGCGGCGCGCAAGCGACAGCTCATCCGCCAGCAGGATCTGCCGCGGTCCGCCCAGCGCGGCGCGGAACAGGTCCGCCAGGTCGAGCAGCAGACGCTCCGCCTCCTCCGGCCGCTCGTGCACCAGCGCCGCGCCCGTGTTGAGCGTGTTGAACAGGAAGTGGGGGCGGATGCGGGCCTGCAGCGCCTGCAGCTCGGACTGCTTGGCGCGGACGGCGTGGAGGCGGCCACGCCAGTGGTTTTGGAATGCGGCTACTCCCAGGAAGCCAAAGGCGAGTGCAATCCCCGTCACGCGTGCTGTCAGGAGCATCCAACCGCCCGGCTCCATCGGCCAGCTGCCACTGGCGAGCAGCCACGCAAGCGCGAGAACCACCCACGTGTCGAGGAGCAGAAAGGCTAGAACCACCCAAGCTAAACGCTGCGGACTCACGGTCCGCAGCCGTCTTTGAAAAAGAAATATCCACGAGAGAGTGATCAGCGAGACCCACTGGATCATTAGCGAGGCGAGGCCGAAATAAACGACCCGGTCTCCGTGAAGGCCGGGTGCCAGGGAAAGGATGATCGCCAGGCATTCCCCGGCAATCATCACCCACACGATCGTGGGAGCCTGCGAGAGGGTGTCGAGAGGATGCGTCGATGCTTCGAGGGTCTGCATACGCGGCAAGTATGGACAACTATCAGCGCCCGCGGACGAGCAGATCGCGGTGACTCCCGCTCAGGCTCGGTTCCGGGCCGTCCATCGGAAAACGGTGGTGTCCGCGCATGGGCCCAGATACCGTCGTCAATCAGGAATCTCCGGGGAGGGAGAATGCACAGCAGGTACGCCCCTTATCCGCAGCGCCATCGGTCGCGGAGATCCTCCGGATTCACACTGGTGGAGCTTGTCATTACGGTTGTTGTGCTTGCGATTATCGCCGCGATCGCCTTCCCGTCATTTACGACGGTCCAGAACAGCAGCCGGATTACCTCACAGGTCAATTCGCTCGTCGCTGGCGTGCAGCAGGCGCGCATGGAAGCAGTTCGCTTGGGCCGCCCCGTTTCGGTATGCCGTTCCACGGACGGTGCAACCTGCGCAGGAGCAGGACGCTGGGAACAGTGGCTGGTGTTGGCGCCGGCCTCCGGCGGACAACCCGCTGAGGTGCTGCAATCGGCAAGGGCGCATCCGAGCGTTCAGATCACCAGTGAAGTGCAACAGATCACCTTTGGGTCGAACGGGCTTGCACGCGGCGCGGACGGTGGCCTCCTCGCGACGACGCTGACTGTCTGCATGCCCACGACCAAGCCAGCGGAGAATCAGCGGAGGCTCGCGATCGCGTCCGGTAGCCGGGTCTCCACAACCTCTATTGATGGCGCGGGTGCATGCCCATGAGACTTGCTCGTTCTTCCTTTAATCCATCCGTACTCCGATTTCACGTCCGTGGATCCAGTCTTATCGAGGTGCTTATCGCGGTGCTGATCATGGGCGTGGGGATGCTCGGTATCGCGGCGATGCAGGCGACTGCCTTGCGGAACAGTCAAAGCTCACTTGAGCGAGGCCAGGCGGTTGCCCACTCCTATGCCATTCTCGATGCCATGCGCGCGGACCGGGTCGCCGCGATGGGCAATGCATACAATTCCGCAACGTTGCTCTGTGCGCCTCCGGCTTCCGACGGATCCCTTGCCAACGCAAGTCTTGCTGACTGGATCGGCGGACTTGAAGCCACCTTCGGGAACTCCGACAGCACCTGCGGACAGGTCGAGTGCGACGGGGCCGAGTGCACCGTGACCGTCCAGTGGGACGACAGTCGCGCGGCCGACGGCGCCGCGGCGGGTAACAGCGAGCACCAACTCATTACGCAGGCAGTCCTATGAAACGATCCCGGATCTCTGCTGGACCGTCGCGCCGCCATGCGCGCGGCGTGACGCTTGTCGAGCTGATGGTTGGGCTGCTGCTAGGGCTAATGGTCACCGGCGCCGCCATCGCGATGTTTGTTTCAAATCGCATGACCTATCAAGCCACGGAGACATTGGGCCGTGTCCAGGAAAACGCGCGCATCGCTTTCGAACTGATGGCACGGGATCTCCGCGAGGCTGCGGGCAACCCCTGTGTCAACAATCTCCCGTTGGTGAATGTGCTCAATTCACCTGGCAGCAACTGGTTTACGGACATCAACGGATGGAACACCGCACTACTTGGGGCTGAGGGAGATTTTCCAGCGGCCGGAGCTCAGCCGGCAAACCGGGTGGCGGGAACCGATGCAGTACAGATCATGTCGGCTGCGGACAAGGTATTTACCGTCAGCGCGCATGACATCACTTCGCATACTTTCACTTTGAACGCGAATCACGGCTTCAGCAGCGGCGACCTTATCCTCGTATGCAATGCGCGCCAGGCCTCGATCTTTCAGTCTTCCGCTGCCTCCGGCAATACCATCCGCCACGTTTCCGGCGGTACCGCGCCAGGCAACTGCACGGGCGAACTGGGCTTGCCGCAGAATTGCACCGCAGGCACTCCGTTTGCATACGCCGCGCCCAATACGGTGCTTGCCCGATTGCACGCAACCCGCTGGTACGTCGGTACGAATGGGCGCGGTGGAAGTTCCCTGTATCAGTCGAGGCTGCAGGGCGGCGCTGTCGTCAACGAAGAAATCGCAGAGAATGTCCTTGGCCTCCAGATGACCTACCTCCAGGCTGGGCAGAACAGCTATTTGCCGGCAAGCGGCATCACGGACTGGGGTCGGGTGCTCTCGGCGCGCATCCACCTGCAAATGCAGGGGGTTGAGCAGGTGGGTGGCAGCCCGGTCGTGCGCGACATGATCTACATCGCAGCATTACGGAATCGCAATACATGAACCGCATGCAAAGCATCCATACGGCAGCGCGTCAGGGTGGCGCCTCGTTGTTTGTTGTACTGATGCTTCTCCTGATAATGACCCTGCTTGGCCTCGCCGCCTTGCGCGGTACGCTTCTGGAGGAGCGTATGAGCGCGAATCTTTACGATCGCAGTGTCAGTTTCCAGGCAGCGGAGGCTGCATTGCGCTTCGCTGAAACGCTCGCCGCAGCGCAGCCCGCGGGGGATGCGGTTTGCAGTAATGGTATCTGCTCCACACCTGTCGCGTCTGACCCGGACCGTTGGTTGAGCCCAGGCTTCGCAGGCTGGCGTGATGTGACGGCGGATCTCGAGTTGGGCACCATTGCTCCGCAAACAGACGTAATCGTCGAAAACATGGGGCTGGCACCCACCTGGCCTGGTTGCGATCGAAAGATCCCGATCGATGCCCTGTGCATGGCTCCGCGCTATCGCATCACCGCCCGTAGCTCGGAAGCCGGCCGCGCCGCCGTGTTCCTGCAAACCAATTTCATCGTGCGCTAAATGGAGTCCGTCATGTCTGGAAAGCGCCAATTTACGAATAGCCACGCCACTGGCTTCTTGGAGAAGCTTGGAGCCTGTGCGATCGCTTTCGCCGTCACATTCATGGCGCTTCCTGCAAGCGCGGGGATCAGCTTGCCCAGCGATCCGCTGACGACCGGAACCCGTGTTCCCGCGAACGTTCTGTTTATTCTGGATGATTCGGGATCGATGGCGTTCGAGACCATGGCTAATCCGGTAGTTAGCACGATATGTCTCAGAGCCGCCAAAGGCGCTTGCGTTAAAAATACGACGATTACCAACGAATCTTACGTGGGCAACACCGTATACTACGATCCGGCGATTACGTACCAGCCATGGTTGAACGCTGCTGGGGAAATGTTATCTGGCGGAACGAGCTACAACAGCGCCTACGCGGATTTCGACAACGCCACAAACCCGATCGATCTTGCTGACACTGGCTCTTGTCAGACAGTAAAGCGGAATGGAGCAAATCGCACCGAGTGCGGTGGGGTGCAGACTTTCTATGTTCCCCAGGACCCGCTCCAAACTTCCGCAAGCTATCTGGGAGACGCGGCCAATTACTATCGCTACCAGATTCAGCGAAATGGAGACGTCATTCGCAGTGAGCCCGGTTCCGGCACCGTGGGAGTGGTTACTGCCCTGGATCAGCCTGTCGATCTTAAGAAGAAAGACGAGTGGAGCGAAAGCTACAGTTTCGATGTCCCTGAGGGTGCAGAGGATCTATCGGTTTCGATATCTCCAAAGGACGATGATGTTGAAATCTACGTTCGGCATGGGGGGCGCCGGATAAGACCCACCATGATTGTAAGGACGACGGTGATGATGTCTGTTTTCAACCTAAGCCGAACGCAGGAACATGGTACGTGCGGCTCAAGACAGACGATGACGACAAGTACAAGGGAAGGATTCTAGTAACCTATAAGTACGGCAACAACTGCGACGGGTCGACGGGCTGGAGAAATTGTGTACCGGCCACGCCTACGGGTAGGAGTCCTGCGAGTGAGCGTGTCAACTTCGCAACGTGGTATTCCTACCACCGTACGCGTATGAAGGCGGCCAAGGCCGGCGCCAGTGCAGCGTTCAGCGGTCTAGGAACTAACGTTCGCGTCGGGTTCCGAACGATCTGGAAGCGCCAGCCTGGTGGCACCCGTCCAGCCAACGAGCCGAAGCACGCCGTCCCGATCCCTGTAGCTCACAACAATGGCTTGTTTGTCGATCCAAACGGGCCGGCGGGCAATAATAACAACCGAACGCAATGGTTCAACCGACTGCACAATGCTGTGGGGCAGAGTGGAACGCCGCTGCATGGGGCATTGCGGGACGCTGGAGAGTATTTTTCGTCCAACGCGGCAAATGGCCCATATGGTCCCGAGTCGGGATCTGATCAGCTTGCGTGCCGTCAAAACTTCTCGATCCTTACTACTGACGGCTATTGGAACGACTTTAGCAACTACGGTAGTGGAGTGAAGGTCGGCAATGCGGACGGCACTGCTGGCCAGAAGATCAGCGGGCCAAAGAACGATGACTATACGTACGCTCCTGCGGCTCCGTTCAAGGATGAACTTTCAGATACTCTCGCGGATATCGCGATGTACTACTGGAAAACCGATCTGTCCAGTCTGACAAACATCGTGCCGACGAGCGTAGGTAACCCGGCGTTCTGGCAGCACATGGTCACCTTTGGTATATCCATCGGTCTGCGTGGCACCCTCGATCCCGACAACGATCTCCCGGCATTGAAGGATGGCACGCTCCAGTGGCCTAATCCCTTGCCAACGGAGAACGCGACGCGAATCGATGATCTTTGGCACGCGTCTGTGAACGGCCATGGTACGTTCCTGTCTGCAAGCAATCCAAACGAGTTTGCCGCCGGGCTCAAGGCCGCGCTTGCAACGATCACCGAACGGGTGGGTTCCTTCTCCAACGTCACCGCAAACTCCACTACGCTTGATGCGGATACTGCGGTATTCCAGGCCAGCTACGTCTCTGGGGTGTGGACGGGCGAACTGCTTTCCTATCCAATCAACCAAACAGGCGTTTCTGTTACCCCCTCGTGGCGTGCTTCTGCCGGGATTCCCTCGTCCGGGCGAAAGATATTCACATTCGACGGTTCCAGCGGTGTCAATTTCCCCACGACGAACCAGACGCAATTGCTAGTGCGCACCGGAGCAAGTAACTATCCGGTAACCGGCAGCGACAATGCCGACTATATCGCGGGCGTGCGCACTCTGGAGATCGAAAAGGGTGGTTCGCTGAGAAGCCGCAATCACGTGCTCGGTGACATTGTCAGTTCTTCTCCGGCGTACTCCAAGGAGACCAGCACGGTGTTTGTTGGAGCCAACGACGGAATGCTCCACGCCTTCTCCGCCGCTACCGGTGCCGAGCTTTTCGCATACATCCCGGCTTCAATCAACTGGTCCGATCTGAGCACGCTGAGTCGGCCTGATTACGCTCATCGTTACTTCGTCGACGGGCCCGTGGTGGTGTCGGATCGAACCCAGACTCCCGGCAAAAACCTGCTCGTTGGAAGTCTGGGTAAAGGCGGTAAGGGCCTGTTTGCCCTGGATGTGACCAATTCGCAGTCTTTCACAGCAAGCAACGTCTTGTGGGAGAAAGCGGAAACTCCATTGGGAAATATGGGGTTGGTGCAAGGCAAGCCCATCATCGCCAAGCTCAACAATGGCGTCACCGGCCTGATCGTCAGCAATGGCGTGAACAGCTCACACGATCGGGCGGTACTGCTTGTCTACAACCTCACGACAGGCGAATTGCTCAAGGAAATTGACACCGCGGCTGGCTCGGCTTCTGCACCCAACGGCTTGTCGCCACCTGTAGGTTGGGATACTGACGGAAACGGGACGCTCGATGCCGTGTATGCGGGGGACCACCTGGGCAACGTCTGGAAGTTTGATCTGGGTGGGACAACCACATCGAGTTGGAAGGTGGCCAATTCAGGGGCTGCGCTGTTCAAAGCATCCAACGGCACCGGTGCGTCGCAAACCGCACAGCCGATTACCGGAGCGTTGACCGTGGCGATGCACCCTACGACCTATCAGACGTGGCTGTTCTTCGGAACAGGACGATTGATGACGGTAGGCGACGTGGAAAATCGGGATGTCCAGAGCATGTATGGACTTGTCGATACAGGCGCAACCGTTCTGAAGACAGCGCTGACCAAGCGAGATATCAAGCAGGTGGGGACTAGGGATGGCCGTCCGGTGCGGGGATTCGAAGCACAGACTCCGTTGCCTTTGGATAGCAAGGGCTGGTTCGTCGATCTGGTGACGCCTCCAAACACAGCGGAGGGGGAACGGATCGTGACGGATGCCCAGGTGGTTGGCAACGTGCTCGTGACCTCAAGCGTCATTCCGACTGCAAACGCGTGTGAGTCGGATGGCCGGGGTTACATCAACGCGCTTGACGCATTCACAGGTACCAGTACGGGGCCGTCGTTCTTCGATCTCAACAACGATGGGAGCTTTGATGATGAAACGATTGGTACCGGTGATAACCAAGTGCCGATCGGCTCTGTGGATCTGGGAGTAGGGATGCCAACGCTTGGATCGCTGCTTCGGGGCCGTATGGTCGTGGGAGGTTCAACTGGCGGTACGGCGAGCGTGCCCACGCGTGAAACGCGTAATGTGGGGCGCGTCTCATGGCGCGAAGTGGTCGGAGAATGATGATGCAGCGCAGCCCAGACAATCCCCGCCGATCGACGGCGGGGGCGGGAGGATTCACGCTCATCGAGGTCATGATCGTCGTCGTGATCGTGGCGATCCTGGCGACGATCGCCTACCCCAGCTACCAGGATCAGGTGATGCGCTCACGTCGTTCGGCGGGTGCCGTCTGCCTGCAGGAGAGAGCACAGTTCATGGAGCGGCACTACACGACGAACCTCAGCTACGCCGCCGCTCCGGCACCGGCGCAATGCGACGGCTCGGTAGCGCGCTTCTATCAGGTCCAGGCGAGCGGCGTCACGGCTCGCGCGTACACGCTGGAAGCAGTGCCGCAGGGCGCGCAGGCGACACGCGACACTAAATGCGGGACTCTCTCCATCAACCAGCGGGGTGAGCGCTCAGCTAGCGGAACCGCCGGTGCGGGCGAGTGCTGGTAGAGCCACTTGGCGGGAGAAAAAGAAAGGCCGTGCATTGCACGGCCTTTTTTTTTGATCTTGGCGCCCGAAGCTGGACTCGAACCAGCGACCCCCTGATTAACAGTCAAGTGCTCTAACCAGCTGAGCTATTCGGGCGGGGACGGGCATTGTAAGCGCTGGGGGCGTGGGGTCAAGTGCTTACACCCCCTACAGGGCGAACGGGCAGGCCTCGTTCTGCTTTCGCTCGGTGCGCGCACGTCCGGCGTTGTTTACGACCACGCTGCCCAGATAGGCGCTGTCTCTGTCGGAGCACAGGCGTAGGCTGATGTTGCTGCCCGCTGACATACCGCTCGGCTGGAAGCGCAGCAGTGTCCTGCCTGCCGTGCTGCGCAACACGACTCCACCTTTCAAGCTTCCGAAGCGCTGCATGACGGCGCCGTCCGCGGCTGGCTGGCTTGCGCGGTCAGCGTCCTCGAACACGATCCACCCCTTCTCCCAAGCGCTGTGGCGATCACAGCGGAGCCCATCGGCGCTGGGACAAAGGCTGACCGGCACGCCACGCGTCACCGCCGTCGCGCGTGCGGTTGCCAGCGCACTGGTGATCATATGAAACGTCGTGTCTGCACGCATCCGCCGCTGCAGGCTCTGAAACGAAGGTACCCCAATCCCCAGCAACACCCCCATCACCGCGATTGCCACCAGCAACTCCAGCAACGTCAAACCCCGGGCATCCTGCCTCATCGTCATCCGTCCTTTTGATCCGATTTCAGCAAAGGATCGCGCTGCGCTCGCTGAACAGTCATCCGGTCACCCGCCGTCCGGCGGTAGGGATTTGCCGTGTCCGCCCCCATCACCGGAGGGTCCTACACTGACCCGTTGAGCATTCCGACGCTTGGATACGATGAACGACGCAGCGCACACCCCATCCGCCCCAACGGATGCCCCTCCCGAGCGCTTCCCTGGCGCGCGGCAGCGCGAGGGGACCTTTGAGCTGGTATCGCCCTATTCGCCGGCTGGCGACCAGCCACAGGCGATTGAGAAGCTTGTGGAAGGGTTCGAGGCCGGGCTGGCGCACCAGACGCTGCTGGGCGTCACCGGCTCGGGCAAGACCTACACCATCGCCAACGTCATCCAGCAGGTGCAGAAGCCGACGCTGGTGATGGCGCCCAACAAGACGCTCGCCGCGCAGCTGTACGGGGAGTTCAAGTCGTTCTTCCCCAATAACGCGGTCGAGTACTTCGTCAGCTACTACGACTACTACCAGCCCGAGGCCTATGTGGCGTCGTCGGACACCTTTATCGAGAAGGACAGTTCGGTCAACGAGCACATCGAGCAGATGCGGCTCTCGGCGACCAAGGCGCTGCTGGAGCGGCGCGACGCGATCATCGTGTGCACCGTCTCGGCGATCTACGGCCTGGGCGATCCGAACGAGTACTTCCGCATGGTGCTGCACATGGTGCGCGGCGAGCGCATCGACCAGCGCGAGCTGATCCGCCGGCTCACCGAGATGCAGTACTCGCGCAACGACACCGAGCTGCGCCGCGGCACGTATCGCGTGCGTGGCGAGGTGATCGACGTGCATCCGGCCGAGTCGGAGATGGAAGCGGTGCGGATCGAGCTGTTCGATGGTGAGATCGAGAACGTCTCGACCTTTGATCCGCTCACCGGCGAGAGCCTGCGCAAACTGCAGCGTTACACGATCTACCCCAAGTCCCACTACGTCACCACGCGGCGCACGGTGCTGGACGCCGTGGATGCCATCAAGGACGAACTGCGCGTACGCCTGGAGCAGTTGTACGCCCAGAACAAGCTGCTGGAGGCGCAGCGGCTCGCGCAGCGCACCCAGTTCGATCTGGAGATGCTTGCCGAGGTCGGCTACTGCAACGGCGTGGAGAACTACAGCCGGCACCTGACCGGCCACATGCCCGGCGAGCCGCCGCCGTGCCTGTTCGACTACCTGCCGCCCGACGCGCTGCTGGTGGTGGACGAGTCGCACGTGACCATTCCGCAGATCGGCGCGATGTACAAGGGCGACCGGTCGCGCAAGGAGACCCTGGTGGAGTTCGGTTTCCGCCTGCCGTCCGCGCTGGATAACCGCCCGCTGCGTTTCGAGGAGTGGGAAGGGCGGTCGCCGCGATCGATCTACGTGTCCGCCACGCCGCGTGCCTACGAGCTGGAGAAATCCGAAGGCCAGGTCGTCGAACTGGTCGTGCGTCCGACCGGACTCATCGACCCTGAAGTGGAGGTGCGCCCCGTCGCCACCCAGGTCGATGACGTGCTCGGCGAGATCAACCTGCGCGTCGCGATGGGTGATCGCGTGCTGATCACGACGCTGACCAAGCGCATGGCCGAGAACCTCACCGAGTACCTCGCCGAGCACGATGTGCGCGTGCGGTACCTGCACTCGGACATCGACACGGTCGAGCGGGTGGAGATCATCCGCGACCTGCGCCTGGGCAAATTCGATGTGGTGGTGGGCATCAACCTGCTGCGCGAGGGCCTGGACATGCCCGAGGTGTCGCTGGTGGCGATCCTGGATGCCGACAAGGAGGGCTTCCTGCGCTCGACGGGCTCATTGATCCAGACCATCGGCCGGGCGGCCCGCAACGTGCGCGGCAAGGCGATCCTCTACGCCGACAAGGTAACCGACTCGATGAAGCGGGCGATCGAGGAGACCGACCGGCGCCGCGGCAAGCAGGTCGAGTACAACACCGAGCACGGCATCACGCCGACGTCGGTGAACCGTGCAGTGATGGACGTCATGGAAGGCGCGCGTGTGGATCCGGCCGCGCTGAAGGAGCGTAACCGCGCGCGTCAGGTCGCCGAGGAGCTGGCGGAGTACGCGGCGCTCAATCCTGCGCAACTGTCGGCGCGGATCAAAAAGCTCGAACAGAAGATGTACCAGCACGCGCGGGATCTGGAATTCGAGGAGGCCGGCGCCGTGCGCGACCAGCTGCACCTGCTGAAACAGCAGGGCTTCGGCGTCTGACGACGCAAAGCTGTTGCCGAAGCGCCGCTGGCGGGCTAAACTGCGCGCCCTCTCGCCGGGTTCATGAGTTTGGCGAATGGGGCGGTTAGCTCAGTGGTAGAGCACTACCTTGACATGGTAGGGGTCGGGGGTTCGAAACCCTCACCGCCCACCACATCCAATAAAAACGGCAGGCCTTCGCAGGTCTGCCGTTTTTTTTTGCGTGGATCAGCGGCGCGCCGGGACCGCGCTGGTGAAGCCGCCCGAGTTCACGCTCACGCTTTTCAGGTCCGGACCGTCGGGGAGCATGTTGCGCTGCACGCCGTCGCGGTACTGCGCCAGCAGCTTCTTGTCGCCGCGGGCCTGGAGGGTCCGGTAACCGCCCAGCGCCGCCGCGGTATGGAGCATGAACGTCTCCGCGATTTCCTGCCGATCCGCATCGTCCATCGCGGCCAGTTCCGGGTCATCGCGCATGGCCTGGCGCAACTGGTTGCGGATGGAGGTGACCTGGGCCCGGGTCAGCGCGGTTCCCCTGACGACCTCCCACAGGGCGGCGTAGTGTGCCGCGGTGACATCGATGAGGTCGTTGGCGGCCAGGCCGTTGGCATCGAGCAGCTTCTTGAAGTCCGCGCGGTAATGGCCGGCCTCAAGATCGCGCATGACCATCGCCGCCGCTTCCTCCTCGTTGGGCTGATCGCTGGCCAGGTAGCGCGCGAAACGCTGGTCGACCAGCTTGCTCACCTTCGGGTCGGACTTGAACCGCGGATTGAAGGGCGGCTGCTTCGCTTTGGCTGGGGACACGGTGGGTGTCGGTGATTCAATCGCCTTGTTGCTGCTCTTGCTCAGCGCGCGGGTGCCACCGATCGCCGACTGGCTGAGTGCCATCTGGCCGTAGTTTACGCCCATGTCGAGGGTAGGGCTGGGTGACCACTGGGCATGCGCCGGTGCCAGAAGGGACGCGCCGGCCAATCCGATCAACAGGCATTTCAGTTGGGTTCGCATAGGAGATCCTCCACAAAGCACATGGCGACCCCGGAAGCCCGGGATCGCCATGTGGTGACACTTTGGTGACGCTTGTTGAAACAGGGCAGCCGGGAGATTACTGCTTGCGGGCTACCGTGGTCATGCCTTCACCGATCGACTTGATGGCGGTGCTGCTGGCGTTGGAGATCATGCTGAAGAGCTGGCTCTGCGCCTGGAACTCCATCATCGTCTTCTGGAACTGCTTCGCGGCCTTCTGGTCTTCGGGATTCGCTGCAGCCAGCTTGTCCATCTTGCCCGTCAGCTCGACCAGCTTGGCCGCCTTGTCGCCCATGATGCCGCCCAGCGCCTGGGCGATCGCGACCAGCCAGCTCTTGCCTTTGCCGCCCTTGGCGTCACCGGCCTGGAGGTTCTGGACGACCATCTTGGCGATGGCGAAATTGTTGGAAGCCTGTGCAGTCATGTCGATTCTCCGTTGTGTTGGATTTGGCCGAGTGCGGGTTGGAACGATTGGGCCGGGGGATGGATTGGGATCTGTTGCGTGTGATTGATACTGCGAGTGGACGGCATCGCTTACTAGCTAGGGCGTGCCCTAGTCGTTGGGGCTCAACGGCGGCGTCGGAGTGCCATGGCGACGTGGGCCGGCAGACCCATCGCTTGATCCGCGGAAGCCGTGGTTTGCGCTGAACCCATCTGCTCGGTCAACCACGCCTGTGCGGCCGCTTCGCCTTGCTCCCTGCAGCGCTGCGCGAACTCGGTCGCCGTACGCAAAGCGTCGTTCTGCAGGCTGCCCAGCGCATCGTCGAACTGTCGCACCAGCTCGTTGCGGTCGGACTCGTCGAGCATCTGGTTGCCGACCAGCAGGTCGAGGGTTTCCATCCACTGCGCTCGGTCAGGTCCGACGCTTTGCGACGTGCTGGCCGAGGCTGCCTCGCTTTCCAGCGCGTCACGGAAGTGGCGGAGGATGGTTTCGCGATCCGCCGCGTCGACGTCGGGGTTCTCGGCCAGTGACGCATCCAGTTGCGCGAGCATCTGTTCGTGGTCCGCGGTGCGGGATGGCGTGTCGTAACTGGTCATCGTCGGCTTCCTGTGGTGACGGTGGAAAAAGTCAGGGGGATTGACTGGCGTCGAGGCCGTCGACGACCCGTCGACTTTCCCGGCCGTGTTCCTCGCCCAGCGCGCGGGCTTTCTCGCCGAGCCAGCGGTCAGCGCTGTCCTTGCCATCGTCGGCCAGGCGCTGCTTGTACTCGGGCATGATCCGCTCCAGCGCCTGCTCCAGCGACTCGCGTTGCTCGCTTACATGGCGGATGAGGGTGGACTCGTCGTCGGCATTGATGCCGCCATCGCCCTTGAGCTCCTCGATGCGGCCGATCCATTCGCGGTTGTCACCGTCGCCCGGACTGGGCCGGTCACCGGCAACCGCGGGGGCTGACGCCACCGCGGTTGGGATGTCGAACGGCGGCAGTTGGTCAGCTGCCATAGCCGTCGGCAAAACCTGACGAGTAGGCGGCGCTGAAGTACTGGCTGACGTCAGTCGGGATGTTGGCACGGCTGAAGGCGGCCGAGATGGCCTGGTCGAACACGTCGCCGATGATGTCACCGACGATGTTTCCGATCATGCCGCCCAGCGGGCCGCCGATCGCGGTACCGACCATCTTGCTGACGGATTGGACAATGTCACCGATCAAGGACATGGGGTTTCTCCGGTTGCTGAAAAAAGTGGTGCGGGTTGATTCATGGTCAAGTATCCGCACCGACTGCCGGTTGGGTATTGGGGCTGACCCCACCTAGGTGTTGCCCGAGGGTGCGGCGCCGCGCTCCTTACTCGGTGAGACGGGGGTCGATGGTGAGGGCGCCCAGTCCGCGTTGGGCAAAGCGTTCGCTGAGCTGGCTGCCGGCCTGCTGGATGGCGTCGAAACTGTCTCGCGAGCGCACATCGGCGCGCAGGAGCCAGCCGTCCGAGGTCCGGCTCAAAAGCAGGTCGGTGCCGGCCAGCGTCGTGTCGGCCATGCGCAGCAGGACCTGGCCATCCTCGCTGCTTGCCGAGCCCTCGCTGACCGCAAGCTGGCGAACGTGGCGCTCGAGCAGTTCGGCGAATGCGGTGGAATTGACCGGAGGTGCCGGTAGCGCGCTGGTGGTCCCTGAGGCCTGGTGGGCGAGGTTCTGGGCCTGCCATATCGCGGCGACTTCGGCCGGCGGCAGCGGTTCGGCGGACACTTTGCCCGGATCGCGGACGGAGCTCGTGTCCTGCTGGCTGGGGAAACTGCGGTTGACGCGCTCGCCGGCCAGTTCCTCGCCCTTGCGCGCGGCAGCCTGCGAGTCGCCCTGACCCTTCAGCTGTCCCTCGCGCATGAGGTGCTGGAAGCGCTGCCGGTCCGCCGGGTCAACCGCGCGCTGCGTATCGCGCGCGGAGTCGCGATTGCGGGAATTGTCGATGCTGTCGGACGAGGGCGCGGACGCACTGTCGCGGATGATGCTCATGGCATACCTCAGTGGAAGGCGTTGGGAGGGGTGCGGCGGTGCAGCAGCTCCGCCGAGGCCAGTTCTTCCTGGCGAAGTTCATTGGCGTGCTGTTCTTCGCGCCACAGGTCCTTGCGCTTCTTGAGCGCATCCTCGCGCGCCTTGATGCGGAAAAACGCCTCGCGCACCTGCTGCAGCTCCGCTTCGGCTTCGGTCAGCAACTGCTGGGCGCGGAGCAACTGCTGGTGCGCCAGTTCCGTTTGCTGCTGCAGCAGCTCGATGTGGGCCTCGCGCTGCGCGAGCGCCATCGGCCAGGCGATGCCCGCCGGCGGCGGATCGAGCAGTTGGCGGCGCTGGCGCGCGCGCTCCTCGCCCAAGGCCTCGATGTGGCGCTCGATCTCCATACAGGCGGCGCGTTTCGCCGCGACTTCGCGCTGGTGCTGGAGCACCAGTTGCTGCGCGGCCTGGGTGCGGTGCTCGCGCAGGCGGATGAGCGTCGCCAGTGGATAGCGTTTCATGGGAACAGCCTGCGCAGCGCGTCGGCGGAACGTTCGAACGGCACCAGCTCGGTCGCCGGCTGTTGGAGCAGGCGGCGGATGGGTTCAATGCGGTCGATGGCGATGTCCGCCTCCGGATCGGTGCCGCGCTGGTACTCGCCCAGCTGCAGCAATAGCTCGATGTCCTGGTACTTGGCCAGGTACTTCCGCAGTTGCCCGGCGGCGTGCTGGTGCGTGCGATCGACCACACGCGGCATCGTTCGGCTGAGGCTGCCAAGCACGTCGATGGCGGGGTAGTGGTAGGCCGCCGCGAGCTTGCGCGAGAGCACCACGTGGCCGTCGAGGATCGAGCGCACCTCCTCGGCGATCGGGTCGCTGCCGTCCTCGTCCTCCATCAAGACGGTGTAGAACGCGGTGATACTGCCCTTGTCGTTGTTGCCGGCCCGCTCGAACAGCCCCGGCAGGGCGCTGAAGACGGAGGGCGGATAACCGCGACGGGCCGGGGGCTCGCCCACCGCAAGGCCGACATCGCGCAGGGCGCGGGCGAAACGGGTCACGGAATCGAGCAGCAACAACACACGCTGACCGCGATCGCGGAAGTGCTCGGCGATCGCGGTGGCGACCCAGGCCGCGCGACTGCGCTCCAAAGCGGGCCGGTCGGAGGTGGCGACGATGACCACCGAGCGCGCCAGGCCTTCGGCGCCCAGGTTGTCGAGGATGAATTCGTTGACCTCGCGGCCGCGTTCGCCGACCAGGGCGATGATGTTGACGTCGGCATCGCCGCCGCGCGCGAGCATCCCAAGCAGCGTGCTCTTGCCGCCGCCGGCGACAGCGAAGATGCCCAGTCGCTGGCCCTCGCCAACGCTCATGACGCTGTCGATCGCCCGCACGCCGGTCGAAAATGGCCGGTCGATCAACTTGCGTGACAGCGGGTTGGGCGAACTGGCATAGATGGGTGCGGGCACGCCGCCACTGATCGGTCCGAGGCCATCGATCGGGTTGCCGTGGGCATCCAGCACGCGGCCCAGCAGGCCATCGCCGGCGAGCACGGTGGCCTGGCGCCCGGTCGCATAGACCTCGGTGGTCGCCGACACCCCGTCCAGCGCGCCCAGCGGCGTCAGCAGCGTGTGCTGGCGGGACACCCCGACCACCTCGGCGGCGAGGTGGAAGTCGGCGGGACCTTCATGCGGCGGATTGCGCAGTTCGCACAACTCGCCGATCGCGGCCTTCAGGCCCGTCGCGCGGATGAGGGTGCCATAGGCTTCGGCGACCTTGCCGACCCGCTCGACGGTGCGTGCACGGTTCAGGGCGCCGGCGAGGAGCGCGTCCTGTTCGTTGCCCAGCAGCGCGCTCACGTGGAATCACCAGACGAGCGTTGGACGCGTCGATCCGCCCCAACAGCTTCCGAATCGTCGTCGGGATCCACCGCCGGCGTGTGCGCCGCCAGCGCGGAGCGGATCGCCTCAATTTGCTGGGCGATACCGGCGCGCACCTGTCCCGCCTCCGACACGACCACGCAGCTCAGCGGGTCCAAGCTCTCGTCATCCACCAGCTCGATCACACCGACGGCCGGGTGCGCCTGCCGGACGGCGCCAAGACCGGCCGTCACCGATTCGCGTACCGAGGGATGCACGCGGATCAGCAGGAACTGTTCGGCCTGCGCAGCTTCGACGGCCTCCATGACCAGTGATGGCGCAACTTGCGCGGGATCGAAGCCCGGCGCCAGGCGCGCAACGATCGCGCAGGCCAGGTCGATCACGCGCTGCTGGGCCTCGCCGAGCACGCGGGCGCGCCGCTCGTTGAGAGATGCGAGCTGCTCGGTCATCTGCGTCTGGGCGCGGGCGATGCCTTCGGCGTATCCCGCCGCCGCCGCTTCCTTGCGCGCCTGCTGGATCTGCTCGCTGGCCTGTGTGTGCAAGGCGTTGACCTGCTCGACCACGGCATCGACGTCGGCCAGTCGCTCCCAGGAATCCGGCGGCACGATGTTGCCGGCCAGCACGCGCTCGAAACGCCCCGGCTCCATGACGCCAACACCGCCATGCGGCCTCCGGGTGGCCGGGGATGCCGTGGAAAAGCTGCTGGACTGATCGTCTGAACGCATGGTGTCGATATCTGCTTCTTCGGCTCGGGTGGGTCAGTTGCCTGCGTGGACTGAATAGAGCTGTTGCACCGCCGAGGGAGGCAGGTGCGTCGGCGGCAACGCCTGCTCACGCGGATGCAGAAGCGCCAGCCATTCGGTGAACGCCGGATCACGCGGATGGGCCCAAGAGCGCAATTCGGCGCAGCCGTGGCGGTCGAACAGCGAGAGCAGCCCAGGCGTGGCATCGGTTTCCTCAAGCGCGGTGCGCATCGCCTGCTGCAGCCGGAGCTGCACGTCACGCGGCACCTCGCCATCCCAGACATTGCGATCCAGCGCCAGCAGGTAGCGCTTGTCGAGCGCCAGCTTGAGGCGGCGCACCGGCTCGCGGCCGACCTCGGAACGGATCGCCGGCGCGAACGCCAGAACGCCGATGTTGCGCACCAAGGAGCGCAGTTTTTCCGGTGACCAGCGTGCTACGACGCGATCCAGCGCTGGCTTCGGAGCGGGCGCCAGCAGCGTCGAGGCCGCGCCGCGTGCGAGCGTGCGCGCCAGCAGGCGGCGTCCCAGGGGACTGCAACGCGCCTCGGCAAGCAATGCGGAATCAAATTCGTCCAGCCAGCTGGCGTCGGTGCCTTCAATCACCGTGTGCAAGCCGGTCGCCGTATCCATCAGTCACTCCAGGCCGGTGGCTTTGCCTCGGCCGCTGGACTCAGACGCGCGCGCAGCTTTCCGCGAAATGCGATGCCCAGCCCGAGCAGGGCGGCCAGCACGACCGCTACCAGCGCCATTGGGCCCATCGATGACATGGCAATCGGCGCATTCGTCTGCTGGTCGGCCGCGCCCGGAGCGGCGATGGTGAAGAACTTGATGGTGACCTTGTTGACGTCGGCCAGGCCCTCGACGCTGTCCTTGATGAAGACCTTCAGGTCGGTTTCGCGGTCACGCAGCTTCGCGCCGGGGCGCTCGAAGATGATCACCGATGCCGAGGAGTCGTTGTCCCGGCCGCCCAGCGGGTCCGGCGGCGGCAGGGCGATATGCACGCGCGCTTCCACGACGCCGTCGATCCGCGACAGGGTCCGCGCGATCTCCTGTTGCAGCCCGTCCATGTAGCGCGCGCGCTCGTCCATCGCCGAGGACACGAAACCTTCCTTTTTGAAGATTTCGCCCATTGAGCGGTAGCTGGCGTGGGGCAGGCCCTGCGAGTTGAGCACCTGCATCGCGTACGGGAAGTCGCCCCGGTTGACCCGCACTTCCCAACCCTTCTTGCTGGAGGACGGCGCTTTTTCCGATGAAACCCCGGACCCGAGCAGTGCCGCCATGACCTGGTTGGCCTGTTGCTCATCCAGCTCGTTGTAGAGCGTGACCCGGTTGCAGGCGGCCAGCAGCAGGCAGGTCAGGACGAGGCAGGTGATGCGCCAAGGGAATGCCCGGTTGCGAAGATTCATGCGTGCTCCTGCTTACGACTGCTGACGGAACAATTGCTGGATGCCGTCAGAGGAACGGTTGGCAACGTTGGAGGTCAACTGCGCGGTGAACAGGAACTGGTGGCTGCGCATGGTGAGCTGGATCATCTCGCCCGGAGTGAGATCGGCCCCGTTGGCGGTCAGGATCTGCGACATCGACTCGATCTTGTCCGCGCCGCCGTTGAGGCCGTCGAGGGCGCCCAGCACGGCCCGCGTTCCCTGCGATGGCTCCGACACCGTTGGCGGCGCCACCGGGGCCGGTGCGTTCGCATTGGGCGCCGCGCCAGTGCGCTCCATCGTCGCGGCGAAATCACGCACGTCGAACGGCGTGGCCTGCGCTTGCGACGTTTGCGGCTGCTGGGCGGGCGACAGACCTCCAGCGCCGGTTTTGGCGGCGTCGAGCGCCGATACCTGGATTGCTTCGATCATGATCGTGTCCTCGCGAGGGGGTGGAATTACTGGCGCTTGCCGAGCGTTTCCAGTGCGTGGCCGACAGCGTTCTGCGAGGTCGCCGCGTTGTTGGACATGAACTGCATGCGCAGGCTCTCCGCGGTCAGCTGGACCATGTTGGACGGCTGGTCGCCACCCGACGCGATGGCATCTGACAGCTGCGTCACGCGCGCCGCCTGGCCGTCAAGCGTCTGGCCCCAGGCGCGGGACATCGCCTCGTACCAGCTGCCGCTGTCGCCGGAGGACACGCTGCTGCGGGTGCTGCCACTGCTCGCGGTGGCGATGAAGGTGGTGACGGGCGCGTTCGGATCGTTGGCGTTGATGCTCATGAGGTTTCTCCTTGATTCCCTTGTCGGGTTACATCCGGTTGGTGCGTGGATTGGCGGCAACGAATTGCCTGGCGACTGCGGCGGAAGGACGGCTTTCTTCGGAATTGCTGGCAACTTCTGCGGTGGGTTCCTCCACCTCGACGGGTGGATCGGGCTTGACCTGGTGGACCTTTCCATCGACCAGCGCCCACGCCGATTTGCCGATGGCGACCAGCGTGCCGCGGTCGTCGGGAAGCTCGGCTCCCACTGCGTAGCGGGTACCGTCGGCGGCGAGCACGTAGGAATCGTCGCCGCCCACGATCGAGACGATGCGGGTGCGTTCGACCGGAGCCTTGGCGCGCTGGGGTGCCTTGGCGTCCTCGTCGGCGTAGTTGCGCGGGATCACCCGGTTGATGCCGGTAACGTCGATCATGGCGCGTGAGGTCGCGGCTGCCCGGAGCTTGTCCTGGTCCTCGAAACGGCCACTGACTTCCACGTCGCCATTGCCCAGATAACGGGTGCGGGCGGTGATGCCCTGGCTGCGCAGGACCTCGGCGACGTCGGCGGCGACGTCCTCGCCGGTGCGCAGGTTCAACCGCAAGGGCAGCTCGCTGGCGTCGACTTCGCGCTGGATGCGGCTGCGCGTGGCGCTGTCGGGCACGGTCCCGGTCAATACCGTCATTCCGGCATCGTTGATTGAGGTGGTGTTGTCGCCGATGTTGTAGGTGCTGACCAGCGCAGCGACCTGCTCTTCCATGCTCGGCTCAGGCGCGGTGACCGGGCGTACGGAGGCATAGATGCCGGCTGAGACCAGCGACAGCACGGCCAGGCCGGCAAGCGTTTTGGCCAGGCCGGGACGAACGGCGCGGCGGGCGTTCAACGGCGCCTGCTCGATGGCATCAAGGCCGTCCGCGGGCATCCACTTCGGGTCGCTTGCATCGCCCACCGCGAAGCTCGCATCGCCCAGTCTCACCGGGGCGCCAAGCTGCAGTTCGATCGGATCACCGGGGTACAGCGGGTCGCCGGCAAAACCCGCGGGCGCGTCGATTGCCCGCAGCGCCAGGGAGTTGCCGTTGCGCAGCAGCATGGCGTGGTGGGGAGCCACACCGTCGTCGGACAGCACGATGTCGCAGTCCTCGCCGCTGCCGACCAGCAGCATTTCCTGGTCGCCCAGCACGCGGTTGGCGCCGATGTGGAGGCCGGCGAGGATGCGAAGCACCAGCCTGGCGGTTGTGGGCTGCGCCGTTGCGGATTTTTCGTCGGCGCCGGCGGCTGCCGCTGACTGCGGAGCCGACTCCGACGTCGCGGAGGCCTGCTCTGGATCGGGGACGATGTCGTCGATCATTGGAATTTCTCCTTGCATGCGTGATGCGTCATGCGTTGATCTGTCCTGCCTGCGAGATTCGCAGGTCGGCTGCCAATTCCTGGTACGAAAGCACGGGCAACTCGAAGAAATCGTTCTCCAGCAGCTTGCGCAAGTGCCTGCGCACGTCCAGTGAACACAAAAGGACGGGGCGCACCGAGCCGCCCTGGCGGGCCAGTTGGGTGCGCACTTCGCCGGACAGGCGGGCGGCCAGCTCCGGGGCGATGGCAAGCTGGCTGGCGCCACCGGCCACGCGGACCGACTGGCGCAGCCGATCCTCAAGCTCCGGGTGGATCAGCAGCACGTGCAGCGTGCGCTCGCCATCGGCATAGCGATCGGCGATCTCGCGCTTCAAGGCCACGCGCACGTATTCGGTCAGCAGCACGACGTCCTTCTCGCGACCACCGACGTCGGTGATCGCTTCAAACACGTCGCGCAGGTTGCGTACCGGGATGCCTTCCTCGGCGAGGCGGCGCAGCACGTCGGCCACGCGCTGCGGCGCCACCACGCGCAGCATTTCCTTGACCAGGTCGGGGTAGTCGCGCTGCATCTTCGCGAACAGGTTGGACGCCTCCTGGATGCCGATGAACCCTCCCATCCGGCGCTGCAGCGCGCGGCGGACGTGCTCGGTCAGCATCGCCAGGGGAGCGAGCGTGTCGTCCCCTGCTTCGTCCTGCCAGTGGCCGGACAGGGGCGGGTGGAAGCCCGCCAGCGCAGGGGTGTTGTCGCCGCTGCTGCGGGCGGGCCGGAAGTGGGCGCCCGTGCGCAAGGTGCCGTTCGCCATGCGCGCGCCGAACGCGGTGAGCTGATACTCGCCATCGGCCAGCGTGGCGTCGACGCGGGCCGTCGGCGCCGGCACCGGTACGCCGAACTCCTCGCGCAGGCGCTGGCAGACCTGGGTCAGGCCATCGAGCAGCGGCTGCTTGCCGAACTCCGCGGCCAGGCTGGGGGAGACCGCCAGTTGCAGCGGTGCGGGCGGCGCCAGGTCATCGATCTCGACCGGCTGCTGGTGGGTTGCCATGGCCTCGTCGGTGACGCGGAAGGCGCGGCGCAGCAGGTCGTTCTGGTGGCGGTAGCGCCACGCGGCGATGGTCAGCAGGGTCGCGCCCAACAGGCCGAAGACCACCGTTGGGAAGCCGGGCACCAGCATCATCAACAGCGAGAGCACGCCGGTGATGGTCAGCACCCGCGGCTGCGCGGAGATCTGCTTGGAGATGGCATCGCCCAGATGCCGATCGTCCTCGATGCCCGCGGTGCGCGTCACCACCAGTCCGGCCGAAATGGCCGCAAGGATGGCGGGGATCTGCGCCACCAGGCCATCACCGATGGTCAGGATGCTGTAGGTCTGGGTCGCATCGCCCAGCGACATGTCGCGTTGCAGCACGCCGATGGCCAGGCCGCCCAGCAGGTTGATGATGATGATCACGATGCCGGCGATCGCGTCACCCTTCACGAACTTCATCGCGCCATCGAGGCTGCCGTAAAGCTGGCTCTCGGTTTCCAGGTAGCGGCGCTTGGTGCGCGCCTCGTCCTTGTCCAGCAGCCCGGAGCGCAGGTCCGAATCGATCGACATCTGTTTGCCCGGCATCGCGTCCAGGGTGAAACGTGCCGCCACCTCGGCGACGCGCTCGGCACCCTTGGCGACGACGATGAACTGGACCACGGTGATGATCAGGAACACCACCAGGCCAACCACGAGGTTGCCGCCGGCGACCATGTTGCCGAATGTGTCGATGATGTGGCCCGCCTCGGCCTCCAGCAGGATCGACTTGGTGATCGCGATCGACAAAGCCAGGCGGAACAGGGTGGTGAGCAGGAGAACGCTGGGGAAACTGGAAAACGCCACCGGCGACGGTATGTAGATCGCCAGCAGCAGCAGTCCGAAGCCGATCGCGATGTTGAAGGCGACCAGCGTGTCGATCACCGCCATCGGCAGCGGCAGGATCATCAGGCTGATGATCAACACGGCGGCAAAGGCCAGCACGATATCGCTGTAGCCGCCGCGCTTGCGGGGCGCCGCGCCAGCGGGCGCCGCCATCAAGGATCCGATCAGCGTGCGCAAGGCAGGCTCCGTCGGCCGGTTGGTCGGCTCGGCGCGCGAGCTGTTGCAAAGGGGCAGATCAGTGTCGCTGCGTATCGCATCCGTTGCCTCTCTCGATTGACGTACGGTCCCGAGGCGCGAGGCGCAGCGGGCTTTTCGTACGTAGCTTCCAGCCCTGAGCGTCAGTATGTGACAATCAAGGTCAATCGAACGTAGCCGAATGTGATCCGCAATACCAGCAGGCGACGCGGATTTTTTTGCTATCTGAGACTTCGCGCCGGCAGTGTTCAGACAGTCGTGTCGGCCCTGTCCCAGCCTTCACCGGAAGCTAACGCGACACTGCAGACGGTAATGCGCAGCACGCTTTTGAAAGGGGATCAGGGTCCGGGCTTCACGGCGTCCACCGCGACGTCGGCCGCATCCAGCTCCGCAATGAGCGTCAGGGATTGGGCGCCGACGCCGATCGCGAACACCCGGTCGGCGCGGGTTCGAAGCACGACCACCCGCTCGCGGGGACCGACCGGCAACACCTGCACGATCGACAGCGCAGCGTCGCGGCCGGTCAACCTGTAGCGGCGGCGGGCGAAAAAAAGGACGGCGACAAGGCCAGCGATGACCAGAAGCAAGGGCACCACGACCGCAACCAGGTCCCAGACCAACGAACCGGACGCGACGACGGGTGCGCCCGCAGCGGCGGCCAGGTCCGCTTCGGCCACTGTGGGGTCCTGCATACCGGCCCGGGCGGTAAAACAGCTCAGCGCCAACCATGCCGCGATGACGGTGGACGCGATCGGGTTGCGTGTTGCATGGGTCGTATCAGCCATCGGAGCGGGACTCGGGCGGGAAGGGCGCGGCTACGGTAGCAGCAACACTCGCCTGATCCGGCCGCCCAATGCGGGGACGGGACCGAGGGCACACAGGCGGGGGACAGGGGCGCGATGAACAGTGAAGCGAAGACTAAGGGCGTACGGAAGACTGCGTCGCCCGATTCCTGCCCCGATCTGCTGGCGGTGCTGGACGGCTTGCCGTTCGCATGTGCCGCGTTTGATCCGGCCAGCCAGGGATTGGTCGGCGCCAACCAGCGCTACATGGACGAGTTTGGTCCGCTGCCGGGGCACGTCGCGCGCGACCAGCTGCTCGCCCACTTTCCCGGCGCCAGCGACGAGGTGCGGCTGGAGCACAACGGGCGCTGGTACGGGCTGCACTGGAGCAGTATCACCGCCGCGGCCGCGCCTCTGGCGCTGCTGACCGCGGTCGACATCAGCGAGCGCCTGGAAGTACTCGACTCGCACAAGAGCCAGCAGGAAAAGTTGCTGTTCACCTCGCGCATGATGTCGGTCGGTGAAATGGCCGCGACCCTGGCCCACGAGCTCAACCAGCCGTTGGCGGCGATCGTGAACTACCTCAACGGCAGCCTGCGCCTGGTCGCGCAGGCTGGCGGCCCGGTGCAGGTGGAGCGTGCGCTGCAGGCCGCGCGCACCCAGGCCGAACATGCCAGCGCGGTGATTGCCCGGGTGCGCGAGTTTGTCCGCGCCCGCGAACCGCGCCGCTCCCCGCAGGCGCTGGCATCGATGGTCGAGACGGTGCTTGAGCTGCTTCGGCTGGAAGCCGAGCGCCAGCAACTGCGCATCGACGTGATCCTGCCTCCGGTGCTGCCGTCCGCGTGGGCCGACCACGTGATGGTCGAGCAGGTGCTGCTGAACCTGGTCAAGAACGCGATCGAAGCCATGCGCGAGGTTCCCGCCGAGCGTCGTGCCCTGCGCGTGGAAGGCCGGGTCAATCTGGACGGCGATCTGGAGGTGCGCGTGATCGACCGTGGTGTCGGCCTGGCCGAGGACGAGCAGGACCAGTTGTTCTCGCCATTCTTCACCACCAAGGCCGATGGTCTGGGAATCGGCCTGGCGATCTGCCGGTCGATCATCGAGTACCACGAGGGACGCCTGTTCTTTGAACCCCATCCCGACGGCGGCAGCGTGTTCGGCTTTACCCTGCCTACGGCTCAGGGACGGCAATGACGGGCCGCGGGATTTTCCACGCCGGAGGCTGGCATGACTGACGTCGCTGCAATCGGAACGCTTGTCCATCTGGTCGATGACAACGACGCGTTCCGTGAATCGACCGCATGGCTGTTGCAGACCGCGGGTTTCGAGGTGCGGGAATATGCCTCGGGGCCGCAGTTCCTCGCCGAGGTGGTGGATGCGGCTGCGACGGCGTCATCGACCTCGGCCGCGCCGGCCGAATGCCTGGTGTCGGACATCCGCATGCCCGAGATGAGTGGCCTGCAGTTGCAGGCCGAACTGCGCCGTCGCGACAACGCATTGCCGCTGGTGTTCGTGACCGCGCACGGCGATGTTCCGCTGGCGGTGGAGGCGATGCGCAATGGCGCCGCACACTTCCTGGAGAAACCCTTCTCCGATGACGCGCTGATCGAGGCGATCCGCACCGCCTTGGCCAAGCCGGTAGGCGCAGCCGTGGCGCTGGCCAAGCTGACCCCGCGCGAGAAGCAGGTGCTGGACCTGGTCGTGGCGAGCAAGCCCAACAAGATCATTGCCGACATCCTCGGCATCAGCATCAAGACCGTTGAACTGCACAGGGCGAACATGATGGCAAAGCTTGGGGTACGGTCGGTGCCCGATTTGATGAAGGTGGCGCTCGGACATGGCTGATGCGGGAAGTGGAACGATCGAGGCGAACCGGGACGACGCCGCAGCCGCGACCAAGGTCACCTCGCTGCGTGGGCGCGTGCCGTCAATCGCGGCGTCGCAGCTGCTTCCGCTGCAGGCCTTGTTCGAATACCCGCGCCGATGGCATCTGGCTGATGGAGGCCGCCTGGTGTTCTCGCCGGGTACACCCGATGCCGGCGACGCAACCTTCGCCATCGATGCGGACGGCACGGGCATGGCGCTGCGCCTGGACGAGGATCGTTCGTCGGCGGAGCGGGCCGGCCTGCACTGGAGCGATTACGAGGGCCGCTCACGCGTGCTCGCCTGGAGCCTGGCCCAGGAATCCCGGTTGGCGCGCCTGAGCGAAGCGCTGGGAATGGCACTGGTTCCGGTGTTGCCGGCGGCCGATGCGGCCTCTGCAGCGGTCGCGACCGATGCGGACTCCGGCGATGTCTGGCTCGACTTCGTGGTTGAAGAGCCCGACCTTCCCGACGAGCCCAAGCCGCCGGGCCTGAGCGGGCTGCTGCGCCTGCCGGTCGACAGCCTGGCGCCCCTGCTTGCGCGCGCCGGAGACCCCTACGGCGAGGATCCGCCGGTGCCGCTGGGCGCCTGGCCTGGCTTGCCGGCCAACGTGGCGATTGCTTTTGCCGGACCCGAGATCCCCCTTGCCGAATGGCGGACCCTCACGCCGGGCAGTGTCATTGTTGCCGGTCGCCTGCGCGCGCCTCCGCCGGTGCACGCGTTCGCGTGCGGACGACGCTGGCCGCTGGCGTTCGACGGCCAGGGCTGGCGCGTGGACGGCCCATCAGAATCTTTGTCACCCCCTCAGGAGAGTTCCATGACCAGCAACGATGAAGCCGGCGCGCAGCCGGAAGCGGAGGCCCCGGTTGGCGGCGACGGTATTGAGCAACTGCCGGTCCAGCTGCGGTTTGAACTGGGCGAGCTCGAGCTGAGCATCGCCGAGTTGTCGGCCCTGCAGCCCGGATACGTCTTCCCGCTGGCCAGCCGCCTGGAAGGCGCCAACGTCGCCATCCGCGCCAACGGCCGCAACGTCGGTCGCGGCGAGGTGGTCGCGGTCGGCGATACGCTTGGTATCCGTCTGCTGGCGTGGAGCTGACGCGTGGACTTCAGTTCCTTCTCCCCGGCGCTGATCCTCGTCACCGTCGTCAGCCTTGCGCTGGCGCCGTTCGTGGCGGTGATGGTGACCTCGTTCACCAAGATCGTGGTCGTGCTCAGCCTGCTGCGCAACGCGCTCGGGCTGCAGCAGGTCCCGCCCAACGTGGTCATCAACGGCCTGGCCATCGTGCTGTCGATCTACGTGATGTATCCGGTGCTGCTGGACACGCACGCGGCGATCACCGGTCAGGTCCAGTCCACCAGTGCGACCGCGCCGGCCACGCAGCCCGGCGCGCCTGAATCGTCCGCTCCGGCCGCGCTGGCGCTGGTTCCCGGCGTCGAGGTTGCGGTGGACAGCACGGCGCAGATGCTGGGCCCGGCCGGGTCGCAGGTCGCCGCGCAATCCCAGGGCGACAATCTTGCCGAAGCCGGCGACGCGGAAGCGGAAGCAGAAGCGGAAGCGGAAGCAGAAGCGGAAGCGGAGCAGGAAGGGGTCGCCGCACTGCCGCCGCTGGCACCGGGCGAGCGCATGGATACCGCGCGCCTGCTGAAGCTGGTCGAGGTGGGCAAGGAGCCGCTGCGCGGGTTCCTGATCAAGCATTCCAGCGACACCGAACGCGCGTTCTTCCTGCGCAGCGCGCAGCGGCTGTTGCCACCGGCGCGGCAGGCGGACATCTCTGCCAACGACTTCATCGTGATCGTGCCGGCCTTCACCGTCAGCGAACTCACCGCCGCCTTCCAGATCGGCTTCCTCATCTTCCTGCCGTTCCTGATCATCGACCTGGTGGTCGCCAATATCCTGCTCGCGCTGGGCATGATGATGATGTCGCCCACGATCGTCTCGCTGCCGTTCAAGCTGCTGCTGTTCGTGCTGATCGATGGCTGGGCGAAGCTCGTGCACGGACTGGTGCTCACGTATGCGATCTAGGCCAGGTGCCGTCAGTCGTGGCCCCGCCTGGCTCATTTCCGGAGTCCGGCCATGAACGAGGTCCTGGAACTGACCAAGCAGGCGCTGTGGCTGGTGCTGATCCTGTCGGGACCGCCGATCGCCGCGGCGGCGATCTTCGGGCTGGTGATCGCCTTCCTGCAGGCGGCGACCCAGTTGCAGGAGCAGACCTTCGCCTACGCGGTGAAGTTGCTGGTGATCGTGCTCACGCTGTTCATCACCGCCTCGCTGCTGGGCGGGACGCTGTTTACCTTCGCCGAGCGCCTGTTCATCGAGTTCCCCGGGCTGGTCAGGCGATGACCCGGCGGACGGGCGTGCGCGCACTCGTCGGCAAGCGCGACGGTTTCGGGCCGGCGCATCCACTGAAGTCCGGCTGATGCCGTTTGACGGTGTCGGCAATGCGCTGCTGGCCCTGGCACTCACGCTGCCGCGTGTGATCGGTGCGTTCGTGATGCTGCCTTTGCTCACCTCGCAGAACATCCCGGCGATGGTGCGCAACAGCTTCCTGGTCAGCCTTGCCGTGGTCGCGCTGCCCATCGCGATGGCCGGGGCGCCGATCGATGCGATGGGCGCACCCATGTGGCCGGTGATCGTGCTCAAGGAGATCTTCCTGGGCATGGCGATCGGGTTCTGTTTCGGCATGGTGTTCTGGGCGATCGGTGCCGCCGGCAACCTGATGGACAGCCAGGTCGGCATGGCCATGGCGTCGATCTTCGATCCCATCCAGGGGCACCAGGCAGCGCCTCATGGGCAGTTCCTGTCGCAATTGGCGGCCTGGCTGTTCATGGCCAGCGGCGCGTTCCTGATCTTCCTCGACCTGCTCCTGTCCAGCTACGCGCTGTGGCCGGTGATGTCCTACTTTCCGCAGATCCAGGCCGAGGGCAGGGAGCTGTTCATCGGCCAGTTCAGCTACCTGATGACCGCGCTGCTGGTGATGGCCTCGCCGGCGCTGATCCTGTTGCTGCTGGTGGATCTATCCTTCGGACTGGTCAACCGCTACGCGCCGCAGCTGAACGTGTTCGCGCTGACGCTGCCGATCAAGGCCTGGGTGGCAACCGGCATGATCCTGCTGCTGATGGGTGTGTACGTGGAGATGGTGCTGAAGAAACTGGGTGAGAACCGCGCCCTGCTGGAAGTCCTCAACCGGGTGTTTTCCTGACCGACCCGCAGTGACGGTGCGCTGCCCAGACCGGGCTCAGTCGCGCGAGTCGCGCACGCCCTCGGCCCAGTGCAGGACCTCGGCGACGGCCTCGAAGAACTCGTTGCTGATGTGGTCGTCCAGCGCCACCTTCTCGTGCAGCCCGCGCGCCAGTGGAATGTTCTGCAGGATCGGAACCCCGGCTTCCTCGGCTGCCTGGCGGATCATCTCCGCGGTGTGCCCCTCGCCCTTGGCAACGACAATCGGCAGGTCGGTCTCGCCGTCCTGGTAGCGCAGAGCGATGGCGATGTGGGTGGGGTTGGTCACGACGACGTTGGCTCCGCGCACGGCATGCATCATGTTCTGCTGCGACCACTCCTGATGCAACTGGCGACGCCGCTGTTTGACGTGCGGGTCGCCCTCGCTGTCCTTGAGTTCCTGGCGGATGTCGCGCCGGCTCATGCGCAGGTTCTTCAGGTACGAGTACTTCTGGTACGAGGTGTCCAGCGCCGAGATGAAGAAGAACACGCAGATCGTCCAGATCACGATCCGCGACAGGCCCTGCCACAGCGCTGCGCCGATCGCCTCGGGCGGGGAGGTCGTCAGCTGCAGCAGATCGGGCAGCATGCCGCGCACGACGATCCAGCCGATCCCGATCAGCGCCGCGGACTTGACGATGGACTTGATGAGGTCCACCAGGTTGTCCATCGAGAACATCTTCTTGATGCCCTCGACCGGGTTGAGCTTGTCCATCTTGGGCTTGACCTTCTCCCAGCTCAGCAGCGGGCCGACCTGGAGGAACTCGATCAGCAGGCCCAGCATCAGCGACATCGCCAGCAGCGGCAGCATCAGCCACAGGAAGGTCTCGATCGCGGTCTGCGCCAGCAGCGGCAGGCTGGTCTCGAAGGGCTGTCCCAGCGTCGCCAGACTCTGCTCGAACAGGTTGTTGATCCGCGAGTGCATCGAGCCCACCAGCATCCAGGCCGTCACCAGCCAGCCCATCACCAGCACGGTGCCGGTGAGGTCGCGGCTTTTGGAGACATTGCCCTCCTTTCGCGCATCAAGGATACGTTTTCGGGTAGGGGGCTCGGTCTTGTCGGCGCCTTTGTCTTTCTCCGACACGGGCGGCCCTCGATTCTGGGAGGATCAGAGGCTAGCATGGCCCCACGCCGGTTCCGGCGGCGTCCAGCTGCACCTGAATGCGGAGCCAGCACCCTGGTAGTTACCCCAGATGCCAGCGTCAGGTGCACGCGCTACATTTCAGCCATCCCTCCGTCCCCGGGTGTCATCGAGGCCAACGCAGACGCATGAACAGCATCGGCAACAGTCCACAACTTGATCGCGCCGGCCTGCAATCGCTCGCCGACCGTCTTGCGCTGGATGATCCTGCACGCCATGGCGCGCAACTGCCGACTGCCACGCCTGCGACCGACGAGGCCACCGGATTACGCAGCCATGCCGCTTCCGCCGTCATCGATGCGGGGGAGCAGGCGTTGGGCGTGGCGGCATGGGACGGTTTCGCCGGCGGACAGCGGGTGTTGTCCAGCGACATGGCGCTGCAGGGCATGCTGGGTCGCCTCGACCTGCCGTCGGCAGTCGATGTCGGCGTCGACGCGGTAGTCGCCGCACTCGGCTGAGGGCTAGCATCGGCGCGTCGCAGCGTTCTGATCCTGCGCGGAGACCGGTTGCCCCATGAATGACATTCCTTCGTCCGACGGACTGCGCTCGGCTTCAGCCAGCCTGGTGGCGGCGCTCGCGTCGCACTCGGATCCCGAGTACCGGCTGAGCGTGCTCAAGCGGCTCGCACGCCGGCTGGGCGAAGCGCGCTATCCGGTCTTCCTGCGCATACTGGGCGTGATCGCCGAGAGCGACGATCTGCGCGCGCAGCGGCTTCTCGCCGATACCTTCGGGCTGGCGCTGCGCCGCATGGACCTGCCCGGCGGGGCCTTGAGTTCCTGGGGCGCGACCGGCCTGCCCGACAGCAAGACGCCGGTCGCGGCCAGCACGTTTTCCGGCAACTTCTTCGGCGCCACGCCGCAACGTCTGCTGGGCCCATTGGAGTACCTGGCGGTGTGGCACCTGCAACGCACCCAGCGCCAGTTGCTGGGTCGCGACGCTTTTGTACAGGCGACCTCACGCCTGGTCGCGCTGCTCAACCACAGCGAGGACGCGAGGCGGCTGTATCCGCAGAAACTCGCCGTTGACGCGCAGAACGAGCTGGAGGGCGCGTACACCCGGACCACCCGTGAGCGCCTCGCCGCGATGGCGGTCGCGTGGCAGTCGGGGCAGTCACCCGAGGACGTGGCCCGCGCGGCCCTGGGGGCCGCTCCCGACGCGCGGGAAGGGCAGTGGGTAGTGCACGATCTGTAGCGCAGCAGGCGCGCTGAGGAGCGATCGATATCCGACGCCGTTGACTTGCACTTCCCGGTCCCCAATATTAGAAGGTCCCGCGGTGAAGCTTCGCCGCCCCATCCCTGCAAAGGTGGCCCGCACCCACGTGCCGGTCGAGTGTGTGACATGAGCACTACGCGCATCCAACGCTAGAACCGCCCCGGGCTTCCATTTCGATGCAGGCGCCCAGGGGGCGCTTTTCTCTTTTCGGGTCGGACGTTTTTCCGACCTCCAGCCAGCCACTTTGTAGACACCGCCATGATCGCAATTACCCTTCCCGACGGCAGCCGCCGTGAATTCGACGCACCCCTGAGCATTGCCGACGTGGCCGCATCCATCGGCCCGGGACTGGCCAAGGCCGCGCTGGCCGGCAAGGTGGATGGCGATCTGGTCGATACCAGCTACTGTCTGACCGGCGACGCCGCGCTGGAAATCGTCACCGACAAGCATCCCGACGCGCTGGAGGTGATCCGCCATTCCACCGCGCACCTTCTCGCCCAGGCAGTGCAGCGTCTGTTCCCGGGCACCCAGGTCACGATTGGCCCGGTGATCGAGAACGGTTTCTACTACGACTTCGCCTACGAGCGGCCCTTCACGCCCGAAGACCTGCCGGCGATCGAAGCGGAGATGCACAGGATCGCCAAGGAGGCGCTGCCTGTGAGCCGGGAAGTGAAATCGCGCCATGACGCGATCCATTTCTTCAACGGCATCGGTGAGCACTTCAAGGCCGAGATCATCGCCTCGATCCCGGACGGCGAGGACCTCTCGCTTTACAGCCAGGGCGAGTTCACCGACCTTTGCCGCGGTCCGCACGTACCCAGCACCGACAAGCTGCGCAGCTTCAAGTTGATGAAGGTCGCCGGCGCGTACTGGCGCGGCGACCACAACAACCAGATGCTGAGCCGCATCTACGGCACGGCCTGGCTCAACGACAAGGACCTGAAGGCGCACCTGCTGCAGCTGGAGGAGGCCGAGAAGCGCGACCACCGCAAGATCGGGCGCGCGCAGGACCTGTTCCACATGCAGGAGGAAGCGCCAGGCCTGGTGTTCTGGCATCCCAAGGGCTGGGCGATCTGGCAGGTGGTGGAGCAGTACATGCGCGGCGTGTACCGCAACAGCGGCTACGACGAGGTGCGCTGCCCGCAGATCCTGGATGTCTCGCTGTGGAAGCAGTCCGGCCACTGGGACAACTACCAGGAGAACATGTTCTTCACCGAGTCGGAGAAGCGCACCTACGCGCTCAAGCCGATGAACTGCCCGGGCCACGTCCAGGTCTTCAACCACGGCCTGCACAGCTACCGTGACCTGCCGATCCGCTACGGCGAGTTCGGCGCCTGCCATCGCAACGAGCCGTCCGGTGCGCTGCACGGCATCCTGCGCGTGCGCGGGTTCACCCAGGACGATGGCCACGTGTTCTGCACCGAGGCGCAGATCGAGTCCGAGGTCACCGCGTTCCACCAGCAGGCGATGAAGGTCTACGAGGACTTCGGCTTCACCGACGTGCAGGTCAAGCTGGCGCTGCGCCCGGAGCCCCGCATGGGCGACGACGAGACGTGGGACAAGGCCGAGGAGGCCTTGCGCCTGGCGCTGCGTGCCACCGGGGTGGAGTGGGAGGAGCTGCCCGGCGAGGGCGCCTTCTACGGCCCGAAGGTCGAGTACCACCTGAGTGACGCGATCGGCCGTACCTGGCAGCTGGGGACCATGCAGGTCGATTTCATGATGCCCGGCCGTCTTGGCGCGGAATACATCGATGAGTCCAGCCAGCGCAAGCACCCAGTCATGCTGCACCGGGCGATCGTCGGCTCGATGGAGCGCTTCATCGGCATCCTGATCGAGCATCACGCCGGCCACTTTCCAGCCTGGCTGGCACCCGTGCAGGCGGTGGTGGGCAACATCACCGACGCCCAGGCCAGTTACGCGGCAGAAGTCGCCCAATCCCTTGCAGATCAAGGGTTCCGGGTGGAAAAGGATTTGCGCAACGAGAAAATCGGCCGTAAGATTCGCGAGCACACGCTCCAGCGCGTGCCGTACCTGCTCGTGGTCGGAGACCGCGAAAAGGAAAACGGCCTGGTCGCGGTGCGCACGCGTGGGGGGGAAGATCTTGGCTCGATGTCCGTTGCCGAGTTCGCCGCGCGTTTACGTAACGAAGACGCTCGCTAAGGCAGCGTCGTCCATACTGTGTCGGCTGCACGTGCGGCCGAACGACCCATACCGGAGATTGCAACATCAGTACCCCCGACAAGCGGAACCGCAAGAATCAGGAGATCCGCGCGCTGAAAGTGCGCGTGATCGGCAGCGATGGCGAACAGGTCGGCGTGCTTTCACGCGACGAGGCGCTTGAGCTCGCCCAGGAAGCAGGCCTCGACCTGGTGGAAATCCAGCCCCACGGCGATCCGCCGGTGTGCCGCATCATGGATTTCGGCAAGTTCATCTTCGATCTGCAAAAGAAGGCCAATCTGGCCAAGAAGAAGCAGAAGCAGGTCGAGATCAAGGAAATCAAGTTCCGCCCGGTCACCGATGAAGGCGACTACCAGATCAAGCTGCGCAACATGCGCCGTTTCCTGGAAGACGGGGACAAGATCAAGGTCAACATCCGGTTCCGTGGCCGCGAGATGCGCCACCAGGATCTGGGCCGCCAGATGGCGGACCGGATCGAGCTGGATCTGGGTGAGGACATCGTCGTGGAATCGCGTCCCCGTCTGGAAGGCCGTCAGATGGTGATGATGATCGCGCCGAAGAAGAAGTAGCCCAGGCGCTGTCGTCTCTGGCAGCCGCACACCCGCAGACGGCCATTGGCCCATTGTGTTGCGCGCGCCTGACGCTGCCGGCATAATGGGCGGCCCGGTTTGCCGGGGTTGTTGTTTGTAGTTCAGGACCTGTTGCTGATCCTTTTCGGATCAATGACTTATCGACCGATACGGGCAGGACGGAAAGTGTGGCCACGCCACCGCCCATGTCAGTGACATATACCCGAAAGGACCTTCGCAATGCCCAAGATCAAAACCCACCGTGGGGCGGCCAAGCGTTTTCGCAAGACCGCGTCCGGCAAGTTCAAGTGCGGCCACGCCAACCGTAGCCACATCCTCACCAAGAAGGCGACCAAGCGGAAGCGCAACCTGCGGCAGACGAATTACGCCCGCCCGGAAGACGCTGGACGTATCAATCGCATGCTGCCCTACGCCTGAGGAGGACTGAAAAATGGCACGAGTCAAACGTGGTGTACAGGCGCGCCGTCGCCACAAGAAGGTGCTCGACCTGGCCAAGGGCTATTACCATGCCCGTCGCAAGGTCTATCGCGTCGCCCATCAGGCCGTCATCAAGGCACAGCAGTACGCCTACATCGGCCGCAAGCAGAAGAAGCGCAATTTCCGTTCGCTGTGGATCACCCGCATCAACGCGGCTGCCCGCATGAACGGCATGAGCTACAGCCGCTTCATCAACGGTCTGATGAAGGCCGGCATCACCCTTGATCGCAAGGTGCTGGCGGACATCGCCGTGCACGACGCGGCGGGTTTTGCCGCGCTGACCGAGAAGGCCAAGGGCGCGCTCACAGCGTAAACGTGCGGCACCGGTACGCGGCATTGTCCGCGGCGGCCGGTCAGCAACGAGAGTCACGCATGGGGAAGGGCGCAAGTCCTTCCCCATGTTTTTTTCTGGAACAGGCATGAGCGCAATCGAAACCCTCACCGCCCAGGCGCTGGAGCGCATCGCCGCCGCTGACGCCCCCGCCGCAGTGGAGTCGCTGCGAGTGGAGTTGCTGGGCAAGTCCGGCAGCATCACCGCCCAGCTCAAGCAGTTGGGAACACTACCCGCCGACCAGCGCAAGGCAGCCGGCGAGGCAATCAACCAGGCCCGCAACGCCGTCACCGAGGCGCTGCACGCACGTCGCGACACGCTGCAGCAGGCGGCGCTGGACGCCCGGCTGGCGTCCGAGACCCTCGATGTCACTTTGCCCGGAATCAACGCCTCGCGCGGTGGACTGCACCCGGTCAGCCGCACGCTGGAACGGATCACCGATATCTTCGGGCGACTGGGTTTCGAACTCGCCGACGGGCCGGAGATCGAGGACGACTGGCACAACTTCGAGGCCCTGAATTTTCCGCCGCATCATCCGGCGCGGGCGATGCACGACACTTTCTACATGCGTCCCGACGGCAGTGGCGTCGCCCGCCTGCTGCGCACGCACACCTCCGGCGTGCAGGTCCGCTACATGAAGGACCATTCCCCGCCGCTGCGGATGATCGCGGCCGGCAAGGTCTATCGCAGCGACAGCGACCAGACCCACACGCCGATGTTCCACCAGGTCGAAGGCCTGCTGGTGGACGAACACGCCAGTTTCGCCGACCTGAAGGGGACGCTTGCCGAGTTCGTGCGGGCGTTTTTCGAGCGCGACTTCCAGATGCGTTTCCGCCCCAGCTACTTTCCGTTTACCGAGCCGTCTGCCGAGGTCGACATTGCCTGGGAGCAGCCCGATGGGAGCATGCGCTGGCTGGAGGTTCTGGGCTGCGGCATGGTCCATCCCAACGTACTGCGCAACATCGGTGTCGACCCGGAGAAGTACACCGGTTTTGCGTTCGGCCTGGGCGTGGAGCGTTTTGCGATGCTCCGCTACGGCGTCGACGACCTGCGCAGCTTCTTCGAAAACGACGTGCGTTTCCTGAAACAGTTCGCGTAAGCCAGGGATCGATTGAATGAAGTTTTCCGAAAACTGGCTGCGCCAGCACGTATCCACCACTGCCAGCCACGACGAGCTGGTCGACACCCTCACCGCGATCGGCCTGGAGGTGGAGGAGGTCACCCGCATCGGCGACGGCCTCGACAACGTCGTTGTGTCGCGGATCGTATCGGCGGCCAAGCACCCGGAGGCCGACCGCCTGCAGGTGTGTCAGGTCGATGCCGGCGGCGATGATCTGGTGCAGATCGTCTGCGGTGCGCCCAATGCCCGCGCCGGCCTGATGGCGCCGCTGGCGAAAGTCGGGGCGGTTCTGCCCGGCGGCATGAAAATCGAGGCCGCCCAACTGCGCGGCGCCGAGTCCTTCGGCATGCTGTGTTCGGCGAAGGAGCTCGGCACCGATAGCGATGCGTCGGGGCTTCTGGAACTCCCGGCCGATGCCGCTCCCGGCACGCCGGTAGGCGATCTGCTGGGCCTTCCCGATTCGGCCATCGAGATCAAGCTGACCCCCAACCGCGCCGACTGCTACGGCGTGCGCGGTATCGCCTTCGACGTGGCGGCGGCCGCCGATGCTGCGGTATCCGGTTTCATCGTGGAACCGGTGGAGGCGCGCATTGAGGACGCGCTGTCGATCCACCTTGATGCCGGCGCCGACGCACCGCGCTACTGCGGTCGCGTACTGCGTGATGTGGACGCGACTGCACGCACCCCGCTGTGGATGGCCGAGCGCCTGCGGCGCAGCGGCGTGCGCCCGGTATCGCTGCTGGTCGATGTGACCCAGTACGTGATGCTGGAGCTCGGCCAGCCGATGCATGCCTTCGATCGGGATCTGCTCAGCGGCGGCACGGTGGGCGTCCGCCGCGCCCGCGCCGGCGAGCGGCTCAAGCTTCTGGATGGCCGCGACGCCGCGCTCGACCCGCAGTTCCTGCTGGTTACCGATGCCGACGCGCCGATCGCGCTGGCTGGGATCATGGGCGGTTTTGACGCTCGCGTGACCGAGGCGACCCGCAGCGTGTTCCTGGAGGCCGCACACTTTGCGCCCGCCGCCATCATCGGCCGCAGCCGCAAGCTCGGCTTGCACACGGACGCGAGCCACCGCTTCGAGCGCGGCGTGGATCCCGAACTTCCACGCATCGCCATCGAGTACGCCACCGCGCTGATCCTCGATGCCGCCGGCGGTAGCGCGGGCCCGGTGGTCGAGGCGGCGCTGCATGAGCATCTGCCGCAACCGCAGCCGATCGTGTTGCGCCGTGCGCGGCTGGCGCGGGTACTTGGCATCGAGGTACCCGGTGCGCGGGTCGAGCGCATCCTCCGCGCGCTCGGCATGCAGGTGGAAGCGCTGGAAGAGGGCTGGCAGATCATCGCTCCCAGCCGCCGCTTCGACATCGCGATCGAGGAGGACCTGATCGAGGAGGTCGCCCGCATCCACGGCTACGACAATATTCCGACCACGCTGCCCAGCGGAGCGTCGCGGCTGGCCGCGCCCTCCGAGACCCTGGTGGATGCGGCGGACATCCGCCGCCATATGGCGGCGCGTGACTATCTGGAGGCGATCAACTACGCCTTTGTCGATGGCGACCTGCTCGACTCTTGGTCCGCTTCCGAACGCGCAGTGGTGATCGCCAATCCGCTCAGCGTCGAGCTGGGCGCGATGCGCACGATGCTGCTGCCGGGCCTGGTATCGGCACTGGGACGGAATGCCGCGCGGCAGCAATCCCGGGTCCGCCTGTTCGAGACCGGCAACGTCTTCACGGCGGCCGACGGTGTGGCGCCGCTGCACACGCAGCGCGTCGCAGCGGTGGCCTGCGGCGATGCGCTGGCCGAGCAGTGGGCCCAGCCGTCGCGCGAGGTCGGCTTCCACGACCTGCAGGGCGACCTGGAAAGCCTCGCAGCCTTGTCCGGGGCGAGCCTGGCGTACGAAACCGCGGTAGCCCCCTGGGCGCATCCCGGTCGCTGCGCCCGTGTCTTCCGCCGGAATTCGGCGGGGGAGCGGCAGCCACTGGGCTGGATTGCCCAGTTGCATCCGCGCCTGTTGCAGGCACTGGAGATCGATGTCGACGTCATCGGCTTCGAGCTGGACCTGGAACCGCTGCAGGCTCGACCGGTGCCCAAGGCGAGCGGACGGTCGCGCTATCCGTCGGTACGGCGCGATCTGGCCTTCGTTTTGCCCGAAGGCGTGCCCTGGGGCGACGTCGCGCGGACCATTCGCGCAGCCGCCGGGCCGGTCCTGCGCGACCTGGTCCTGTTTGATCGTTACCAGGGGAAAGGCGTGGAATCGGGATGCAAGAGTCTTGCTATGGGCTTGATTTTGCAGGAAGAATCGCGCACGCTCGTCGAGACTGACGTCGATCGCGTCGTGGCTTCCGTCACGTCCGCAATGCTTTCCGATCACGCAGCAAGGATTCGCGACTGAGGCCGGTTTTTTCGGCGCCCGGCGCACGGTTGTCAGTCACACAGCAGCAGGGGATGGAACGGATAATGGCGTTGACCAAGGCTGAAATGGCCGAGCGGCTGTTCGACGAGGTCGGGCTCAACAAGCGTGAAGCGAAGGAGTTCGTCGACGCCTTTTTTGACTCCCTGCGCCTGGCCCTGCAGGGCGGACGCCAGGTCAAGCTTTCCGGCTTTGGCAACTTCGATTTGCGGCGCAAGAAGGAGCGCCCGGGTCGCAACCCGAAGACCGGCGAGGAGATCCCGATCTCGGCCCGGACCGTGGTGACCTTCCGCCCGGGGCAGAAATTGAAGGAACGCGTAGAGGCCTACGCCGGAACTGAAAATGCTTGATCCAGGCAGCAACCGCGAGCTCCCGCCGATCCCGGCCAAACGCTACTTCACCATTGGCGAGGTCAGCGAGCTGTGCGACGTGAAGCCGCACGTACTGCGATATTGGGAGACCGAGTTTCCCTCCCTGAAGCCGGTCAAGCGTCGCGGCAACCGGCGCTACTACCAGCGCCACGAAGTGCTGATGATCCGGCAGATCCGCGGCCTGCTGTACGAGCAGGGCTACACCATCGGCGGCGCACGGCTACGTCTTGAAGGCGAGGAGGCCAAGGACGAGTCCGCGCTCAGCACACAGATCATCCGCCAGGTCCGCATGGAGCTGGAGGAAGTGCTGCAGATGCTGCGGCGCTGACATCGTGTTCAGCGGATGCCCTGCAGGGGTCGCGATTTACTGATTTTCAGCTATACTCTTGCGTCGCCGGAACAGCGGCGCACGGCAACATCTTCGGGGCGTAGCGCAGCCTGGTAGCGCACTTGTCTGGGGGACAAGTGGTCGTCGGTTCAAATCCGGCCGCCCCGACCAATTTCAGCAATTGCCAGAATGCCTGCGGAGATCCCGCGGGCATTTTTCTTGCGCGATCAGACGGTCTGGTTTCCCGCGATCAGACGGTCTGGTTTCCGGAGACGGTCAGTTCACCGCGCTACGCGGTGGCGCGCTGTCGAGGTCGTGCCAGCGCTGGACAATCGCGCTGCGGATGCCGGCGACATCCAGGCCTGCCTCGGCCAGCAGTTCCTCGCGGCTGCCGTGGGCCTGGAAGGCATCGGGCAGGCCGAGGTGAAGGATGGATACGTCGACGCCCTCGGCCGCCAGCAGTTCGGCCACGCCGCTGCCGGCACCGCCGGCGACGACGTTGTCCTCCATGGTGACCAGTCCGTGATGCTCGGCGGCCAGCTGGAGGATGAGCGTCCGGTCCAGCGGTTTGACGAAGCGCATGTTGACCACGGTCAGCCCCAACGCCTGGCCGACCTCCTCGGCAGCCGGCACCAACGCGCCGAAGGCGAGCAGGGCGACGCGCGATCCACGCCTGCGCAGCTGCGCCTTGCCGATCTGCAACACGTCCAGTGCCGGTTGCACCGCGACCCCGGTGCCGCTCCCGCGCGGGTAGCGCACGGCCGCAGGGCCCTCGTAGCGGTAGCCGGTGGACAGCATCTGGCGGCACTCGTTCTCGTCGGCCGGGGTCATTACCACCATGCCGGGCACGCACCGCAGGTAGCTCAGGTCCAGGTTGCCCGCATGGGTGGCCCCGTCGGGACCGACCACGCCGGCGCGGTCGATGGCGAAGAGGACGTCCAGTTCCTGCAGCGCGACGTCATGGATGAGCTGGTCGTAGCCGCGCTGGAGGAAGGTCGAGTAGATCGCGACCACCGGCTTGGCGCCCTCGCAGGCCATTCCGGCCGCCAGCGTGACGGCATGCTGCTCGGCGATGGCGACATCGAAATAGCGCTGCGGATACTCCTTGCTGAAGCGCACCAGCCCGGAGCCTTCGCGCATCGCCGGGGTAATCCCCATCAACTTCTCATCGGCGGCGGCCATGTCGCAGATCCAGTCGCCGAACACGTCGGTGTAGGTCGGTTTCCTGGCGCCTGCCTTGCTGATCATGCCGAGCTCCGGGTCGAACGGCCCGACCGCGTGGTAGCCGATCTGGTCGCCTTCGGCGCGCTCGTAGCCCTTGCCCTTGGTGGTGATGATGTGGAGCAGCTGCGGGCCCTTCATGCCCTGCAGGGTCTTGAGCGTGCCGACCAGCGCTTCCATGTCGTGCCCGTCGATCGGGCCTGTGTAGTGGAAGCCCAACTCTTCGAACATCGTTGAAGGGACGAACATGCCCTTCCATTGTTCTTCCCAGCGTTTGACGAACTTCGCTGCCGGCCGGTGTTTGTCGCCCAGCAGGCGCTTGCCCCCCTCACGCAAGGCGTTGAGCGTGCGGCTGCCGGTCAGGCGCCCCAGCATCCGGGTCACCCCGCCGACGTTTTCCGAGATCGACATCTGGTTGTCGTTGAGGATGACCAGCAGGTTGGGCTCGATGCCGTCGCGCTCATCGCCCATGCCGCCGCCGTGCGCCAGCGCTTCGAACGCCATGCCACCGGTGATCGCGCCATCACCGATCACGGCGATCACCTTGCGCTCGTCGCCTGCACGCTGCAGCGCAATCGCCATTCCCAGGGCGGCCGAGATGCTGGTCGAGCTGTGACCGACGCCAAAGGTGTCGTACTCCGACTCCCCGCGCTTGGGGAACGGCGATACGCCGGCCTTCTGCTTGACCGTGTGGATCAGGTCGCGCCGACCGGTGAGGATCTTGTGCGGGTAGGTCTGGTGGCCGACGTCCCACACCAGGCGGTCGGTGGGCGTGTCGTAGAGCCAGTGCAAGGCGACCGTCAGCTCGATCACGCCCAGCCCGGCGCCGAAGTGGCCACCGGATTGCGCAACCTGCTCGATCAGGTAGCCGCGCAGCTCGTCGGCGATGACCGGCAGGTCCTCGACCGGGAACTGGCGCAGGTCGGCGGGCACCTGGATGCGCGAGAGACGAGGGTAGCGTTGCGGATCAATCATCAATACGGCGTCGGACGGTGGTGCCCCATTGTCCCGCCCGGGTCGCGGCGGGGCAAGGCGGGCCCGGATCGTGCGACCGCCGGAGTTCAGCGGCTGCGGAAGCGCCCGAACAGCCCAGTCGGCTTGCGCAGCTCGGGCTCCGGCTCGGGCAGTCGCTCGACCTCGGCAAAGCCTGTGGCCAGGTTGGCGTTGACGAAGTCGGTGACGTCGGCCAGCGGTACGCCGCTGGCCTCGGCGATCTCACCCAGCGTCGCCGCGCCCTTCATCATTACCGTGGCGATGCGGAAGTGGCGCGGGTACTCGCGCTCGGTCTGCGGCCACTTGAGCATCACGAAACGTGCCTGCGGATCGATCCCCGGGAGCAGTTGCCCGCTGCCGGCCAGGAGCCCGTCAAACCAGAGCAGGCGCGACAGAGGCTGTGGCGCGCCCGATGCCGCGGCCTGGCGCGACCAATCGGCGACCTCGGTGAAATCCGCGGCGACGGCTTCGCTGGTGACGTGCGGGACAAGCGGTCTGAGGGTCGCCGGTCCGAAGTATTCGCGCCGGTCCAGATCCAGCAGCAGGGTGACTCCCTCGCGCTGGAAACCCACCCGCCCGTTGATGCGGCCCGACGCGAGCCACTCGGTCAGGGTGCGCGGCTCCGCGGGTGCCGGCGGCGGAACGCTCGGGGGAACGTGCGGTGTCAGGGTCGGAGCCGCCGGCACGATGACTCCGGATGCCGCGCTGGCGGGCTCAACCGGGTCGAGCGGCTCCTCGGTCGGGACCGGAACCGCGTCCAGGCCAGTGGGCGGGCTCGCCTCCTCGTCGGCGTGGACCGGATGTTCCTCGGGCAGTTGGTCCTGCGGCTGCGGGGCGGCGGAGAAACCACTGGGCACAGACTCGGAAATGACGGGCGGTTCGCTGACCGGCGCAATTCCGGGCGCGAGCTCCGTCAGCAGGCGCTGGACCGAGCCGGTATCGAAGGGCTGCGCCAGGCGGAAGTCGGCCTGCGTGCGCGGGGCCGAGGTCAGTCCGATCACCGTCTTGCCCGCCGCATGCAGGCGCAACCAGCTCATCGGCCCGTACATGCTGTCCATGTCCACGATCACGTGCTCGGCGGCGTCACCGGGCAACAGCGACCAGGCATTGAGGAGCTGGGAGTTGGCAGCCGCGAAGGCGACCTTGAGGGACGCTTCAGTGGCCGGATCCATACCGGTCAGGCCGAGGGTGAGGGCCATTGTCGAGTCCATGTCTTAACAATCACCCAGTGTCGCGGAGCGTGCCGCGGGCGTCAATCAAGCCCATCACGGCTGACGTCAGCGGACGGCGGCCAGTGCGGACGTCCGCAGCACGAGGCCGTCGCGCGCGTGCTTTTTCGGCAGTTGGCTCTTCAGGAACGCCATCTGGTCGGCGAGGATGTTGCGGTTCGACAGGATCAGGTGCTCCACCCAGCTCGGCCGGTAGGGAACGGCGAGCAGCGGCATGTTGGCCTGCTGCGGGCTGCGGTTGCCCTTGCGCGAGTTGCAGTGGAAGCAGGCGGCGACGACGTTTTCCCAGACGTCGCGGCCGCCGCGGGACACCGGCTTCACGTGGTCGCGGGTCAGCTGGGGACGGTTGAATTGGCCGCCGCAGTACAGACAAAGATGCGCATCGCGGGCAAACAGCGCGGCATTGGTCAGCGTGGGCGTCGGGTTGACCGCACGTGCGCTGGCGTGACCGCGCGCCGCAACGATGGGATGCAGTCGCAGCACGCTGGGTTCGCCGCTGCGGCGGTTGTGCCCGCCGTGGACGGTCAGGCAGGGGTCGCCCAGCGTCCAGGCAACCGCGTCACGCGCATACAGGCACGCGGCGTGCTGCCAGTTCATCCAGTCCAGTACCCGCCCATGCGCGTCAAGAGACAGCAGGCGGACGGAGTCGAGGTGCTCGAGGGCGTGCCCGGTGGACACAGGCGTGTCCGGTTCCCACCCGCCGCCGGACGTGGCGGGGGGCAGGGTCCGGGCCACGAAGCGCGTCGCAGTGTCGGTTTCCATGAGAAATCGAGCATATACCCGATCCGGCCCGGTTTGTCCGCAAGGTTTTTCGCCGTCACCGTGCGGGATTTCGTTGATTCAGGCGTCGAACTGCTCCGCGTCTAGCGTCATCAGGGAGGCGCTGCCGCTGCGGATTGCCGCTGCGTGGGTGAGGGTACGCGGCAGGATGCGGGCGAAATAGAACTTCGCCGTTTCGCGCTTGCCGGCCTTGAATCCGTCCGAACTGCTGCCCGCCTCACTGACGGCAACGCTGCGCGCCCACCAGTAGGCCAACGCCACATAACCCGAATACATGAGGTAGTCGTAGGCGGCCGCGCCGATCTCTTCCGGATCGCGGCTGGCTTTGTCGACCACCTCCATGGTGAGCTGCTGCCACTGGGCGGCGTGCTTCTGCAGCGGGGCGATGAACTCGGCGACTTCGGGGTTGTCGGCGTGCTCGGTGCACAGCTGCTGGACCATGCCCAGCATCACCTTGAAACCCGCACCCTGCAGTTGCAGGATCTTGCGGCCGAGCAGGTCGATTGCCTGGATGCCGCTCGTGCCTTCATAAAGCGTCGTGATGCGGGCATCGCGGGCGAGCTGTTCGACGCCGTTCTCGGCGATGTAGCCATGGCCGCCGTAACACTGCACCGCATGATAGGTGCACTCCACGCCCCATTCGGTGAGGCAGGCCTTGACGATCGGCGTGATGAAGCCGACCAGATCGTCGGCCTGCTTGCGCTGTGCCTCGTCGGGAGAGTTGTGGGCGACGTCGATCTGCAGTCCGGCGTGGTAGCTCATCGCGCGGCCGCCTTCAACGAGGGCCTTGCAGGTCAGCAGCATGCGGCGCACGTCGGGGTGGACGATGATCGGATCGGCCGGCTTGTCGGGGAACTTGGGGCCCGACAGCGAGCGCATCTGCAGGCGTTCGCGGGCGTAGGCAAGGGCGTTCTGGTAGGCGCGATCGGACAGTCCGAGGCCCTGCAGCCCCACGGCGAGGCGGGCAGCGTTCATCATGGTGAACATGCCGCTCATGCCCTTGTTCGGCTGACCCACCAGATAGCCCTGGGCACCGTCGAAGTTGATCACGCAGGTCGCCGAGCCGTGGATGCCCATCTTGTGCTCGATGCTGCCGCAGCGCACCTGGTTGGGCTCGCCCATGCTGCCGTCGCGTCCCACGCGCAGCTTGGGCACGACAAACAGGGAAATTCCCTTGCTGCCGGCCGGGGAGTCGGGCAGGCGCGCCAGCACCAGGTGGACGATGTTTTCGGTCAGATCGTGCTCGCCGGCGGTGATGAAGATCTTGGTCCCGGTGATGGCGTAGCTGCCGTCATCGTTGGGTTCGGCACGGGTCTTCAACAGTCCCAGGTCGGTGCCGCAGTGCGGTTCGGTCAGGCACATGGTGCCGGTCCAGCGACCCTCGACCAGTGGCTTGAGGAACACCTCGCGCTGCCAGTCCTCGCCGTGATGCACCAGCGCTTCGGTCGCGCCGTGGGAAAGCAGCGGGAAGTTGCCCCAGGCAAGGTTGGCGGCGTCGATCATTTCCTTCTGCGCGAAGCCCACTGCCTGCGGCAGGCCCTGGCCGCCGAACTCGGTGGACGCGACCAGGCCGGTCCAGCCACCGTCGACATACTGCGAATAGGCTTCCTTGAAGCCCGTCGGGGTCGTCACATCGCCAGTCGCCTGGTCAAAAGTGCAGCCTTCGCGGTCGCCCACTTCATTAAGCGGCGCGAGCACTTCCTCGGAAAAACGGGCGCTCTCGTCCAGCACCGCGTCGACGAGCTCGCGGCTGGCGTCCGCAAAACCCAGGCGCTGGAATTCTGATTCCGCGCCCAACAGGTCGAACAGGACGAAACGCATATCCCGCAGGGGGGCTTTGTACTGGCTCATGCCGGCCTCGCTTTATTTGAGGAAAGTGGGGTGGCGTCGTGCGGGTGCCGGACGCGCCGGCGCAGCGCGACGCCGCGATCGGGAAACAAAATTCAGCGAAGCACGCCGGACAGACCCGGGGCAGGGCTGAGTGCGCTGGAGCGCTTGATCTTGAACTCGCGCTGACGCTGCTCGTCGGGCGTCGCGGTCACCATACCGTCCAGCGAGTACTGCACGCCCTGGCGGCTCGCCAACCCGTCGGCGACCGCGAGTTTGGCGGCAACCGTAGGCGAGACCGTGACGCTGATGACGTCGGCGGACTCCGGTCCAATGGTCAGCGCGGGATGGGCGCTCAGCGTGCCCGCGTCCTGGTCGCCGATTTTCATCGCCAACTGAAGGCTGTCAAAGCGCATCGGGATACTGCTGAAGTTCTCGATCCGCAGATCAGCCGTCCAGCTGCCATCGGCGAGCACGGTGAGCTGCTGGATCCTGGCCGAGGGCTCTGACACCCGGCGTACCGGTCCACTGGCGCACGCGACCAGGGTCGCAACGCAAACCAGCCAAACCGCCCACCGCATCCCGCGTGTTGCCCGCATGTCGACCGCTCCGTCTTGATTGCCACGAGCATACTACGGCGCATGGTGCGGGCGCCGCAAAGTCCGGACCCCGGAAACGCGAAACCCCGCAGCGGCTGTGGCCGTTGCAGGGCTTGGTCTTGCGGTGCCACCAAATGGTGGCCGGGGAGGGAATCGAACCCCCGACACGGGGATTTTCAAGGAGTCCACGGGCACTCCCTAACCCCTTGCTTTGCCTGGCAATTCCTCTGTAGAGTGGCGCTAAGTCACTGTCAAAGAGACCTACCACGCGCTCGAGGACGCGCCCCGCGTGGTCAACGAGAATGTCACCACTCTGGAAATCGAGAACGGCGTGGGGATCATCGCGCTCCCCGGCAGTGAAGCGACCATCCGCGGCTTCTCTGGCGCAAAGGTCGTGATTGTCGATGAAGCCTCCCGCGTCGAAGACGGCCTCATGGCGGGCATCCGCCCAATGCTCGCGACGACGCAAGGCCGGTTGATCGCGCTGACCACGCCCTACGGCAAGCGCGGCTGGTTCTATGAGGCGTGGGAGTACGGCGGGGATCGTTGGGGACGGATCAAGGTCACGGCGCACGACTGCCCGCGCATCGACCCCGAATGGCTGGAAGAGGAACGCCAAGGCATGGGCGACTGGCAATTCCGGCAGGAGTACCTGTGCGAGCTCGTGGACACGGACGAGCAGTTCTTCGCATCCGACCTCATCGAAGCCGCTCGATGACGACCTCGAACCCCATTGCAGCTAGGCCGATGGAATCCCTGCCGCTGCAACAGCCAGAAATTGATTACCGCAGTTCCTGGGCGGTCGGCGTCGATATCGGGCAGGCCCGCGATCCGACCGCTGTGGTCATCGTGGAGCGCATCACTGGCGTCCATGCACGCGCCAACGCCCCGCACTACATCGGCCCGATTCCGCGCTATCGTCCCGTCTATCGCATCCGCCACATGGAGCGTCTGCCGCGCGGCACGCCGTATCCCTCGCAGGTGCGCGCAGTCATGGATCGGCTGGAACGTGCGCCGCTGGACAAGCTCAAGCCGCGCATCCTGCTCGACTCCACCGGTGTCGGCCGTCCGGTCTTCGATATGTTCCGGCAGGCGGGATTGCTGCGCGGCGAGGCCATCACGATCGCTGGCGGGCGCGAGACGACCGAAACGGAGTTTTCGGCTTCGCGGTGCCGAAGGTTACGCTGGTCAGCCGCCTACAGGCGCTGCTGCACTCCGGCGACCTTCGCATCCCGCGCGCGCTGCCCGATGCGGCGGTCCTGACCCGCGAGTTGCAGGAGTTCCGGGTGAAGTACACAGACGCAGGCAGCGCGACGTTCAATGCCCGCGAAGGCGAGCACGATGACCTGGTGCTGGCCCTCGCCATCGCCGTCTTCGGGCTGTCCGAATCAACGTGCGCTACGGCCGAGTCCCTGCGCGAGTACTCGCACCGCCAGTTCTTCTCACGCTAGGCAGCGCCCCGGGCGTCTAAGGGCTCGTCCTCGGCCGGTGGGGACGCCGGGGGTGCCAGTGTCACTCCTCGTCCGGATCGTCAGAGTTGTTGCTCACTAGCAACGCGACGGAAATGCGCGTGATCCGGTACAAAGCGAGAAGTGCGAAACTGAGGAGCCCAAAAAGCAGCGCAGCATGGATCTCGGGAAACTTTATCGCATTAGCAAAACCGACCATCGCCAGGATGCATAGAAGCAACGATCCGTAGATTCCTTCGCGTAGGTAGCGCAACAAATCTTCTATGTACCCAGACTCATTAAGCCGCTTCTGCACAGGCCCGCTCATAGTCAGCAAGAGGGTCTTCACTGTCGCAAGAAAGCCCGCAAATATGCCGCCAAGCGAAACAAGCGATGCCAGCATATTTTCGCTATAGCTAATCGAGTAGCCCTTATGGTGAATCCACAACACCACGGCAAACGCGACCATACCCCCGACGTAGGGGTAGTAGCGTTCGCGTTGTAGTGGGGTTAGCTTCATTTCAGATCCGTGTGGACGCGGACTTCAATGCATCATATCGAGCTTGCAAAGGCAGCCGGTAATCGGCTCCGAGATGAATGGTTGCTTCGGTTTCGATCAACTCTTCGAGCAGATCGATAGGCTCAAACTCGGCCTTCGCGACCGTCTCTTTGCGCTTGCCCCGCTTGCCAACCGTTACCGTCGTCTCCGGCTCGTCGCCGCCATACGCCCTGGCCTTAAGGAGTCCAGCAAAGGGCAGCACTGCTAGAACGTCGTCCTTAATTTCCTGAAGAGACTTTCGTGGGTCCCTCTTCGAGATGGTCAGGGTCAAGAATAGTTTGTCCGCCGAATATCCCTGGCCGATCTCCGCCGCGTCAGTCAGAGAATTGCCTTGAATCCTGTCAGCCGGTCCCATCTTGGTAAGGTCAAATCCAATCTCAATGCGACGCGTAATGTCCTGATTCTGGAACCTGCGCTCTGCGTCATGCTCGAGCTTCGGGGAAATCCGGTAGCCCGGTTCGTGGCCGGAATAGATGCTGAGGTACGTCGCCATCGCGCTATGCCTCACTCCGATGTGGTTGTACTGGATGTACATGTAGCGCGTAGCCGGATCGTAAAGAGCCGCAGTGTCTTCGCCGAACGACTCACCAGAGGCGAAAGCGAAGCCCTGAATGGATTGCGATGCGTGGAAGCGTCCTGGCCCGTGGCCCGTTCGATTGCGAACGAAGTTGAGCAGCCACAGCCCGGTAGCCGGGTCTTGAACAACATCGTCCAGTCGGAACTTGACACCGTTAATCGTGCGCGTGCGACTTGCGATGGCATTGCCGTGAATCTGCGTAAGCAGGTCTCCCAGCTTCGGGACAGCGCGGCTATGCCTTGCTACGCGAAACTTCTGGATCTTCATCCGTGAAGTTGGGGCGCTAAGCACCGGTAGTGGCGGAAGTACAGGTGTGTTCATGGTGCCCCCCTCAATAAATCCCTGATATCGCTTAATGGTTGCATATCTACCCAGTCGCCCCGTGGGCCGTGGGGTTATCGTCGCGGTTCCCCGTCGCATAGGCCGCGACTCGATCTCAGCGGATGAGACTTGCCGAGACAATGCTGGGGCCCTTCACTCTTAGGCCTCGACCATGCCCAGATACCGCACCATCGCCTGTGACCATTGCGGCCATATGCTGCTAAAGCGAGACACCGAATGCGAAGTCTGCGGACGGATGACGCGGCGCGAGCGGACCCTATGGATCGCCAAGGCCGTTCAGATCGCCGTCGTCCTTGCCGTCTCCGCTTTCATCTACTTCAAGGTCAAAGGTCTAATGCCCTTGTAGAGCCAGGGCGTCGAGGGCTACTGCTGTTTCATTCGCTGAGGATTGAAACCCTTGACGTTGAACTCCAGTACCTGCACTCCGTTGTGATAGAGGTTCATCTCGATCTTGACCCGCTTCGCCGACTGCAACTTCTTGGCGATGCTGTACGGTAAGAAGACAGTCTCGCTGCTGTTGTCGGCGGGCTCGTTTCCGCTGTAGGTGACGGGTTGGGCATCATCGAATCGGATGCGCACCGGACACTCGTAACTACTGCAGAGGATCTGTCCCTTTTCGATTGAGACGATCACATCGTTGCCCCACTTGGGATGGCGTCGAATCGCTAGCGTTCCGCGCTGCGCGCCCTGATACGGAAAATCTAGACTGAGGACGTTGTCGCTAGCGACGGCGGCGTATTCGATGCGCTTGCCCGACATGCCATCTTCTTCATTGCTGTACGACCATGCGCCGTAAGTCTTCTCTTCTTCCACCTGCGCGCTGAGCTTCGGCAAGTCCTCCTTGGCTGCGGCAGCCTCGGGCCGGTCTGGGAACTCAGCGATGATGTTCTTTGCGTAGCTCTCTCGGAGCGACGCCGGCACGGATTCGTCGGTAAGGCCAGCGGCCCACGTCTTGAACATTGCCTCATCGGGTACCGGCTTGGCCGCCGCAACTGGAGGGGTGGGCGCTGTTGGCACAATCTCCTCGTTGGACGGAGCGCCGATGCTGCTGCACATGCGAACCAAGATCAGCAAGGCGATACCGCCTCCGATCCACTTCAAAGCCCGTCGGCCACTCGCTCCTTGCATCGCCCGAGCTGCGACCGCATCGACTGGCGCGCCGCAATGTGGACAAGTTGCAGCCTTGTCGCTGATGTCCTTGCGGCATTCGAGACAACGGATCATTGCCATGTAGGAGCCCCCTCTCCTCTATCCCCATGCCAAGCCTACCGCATGGCGTCTCCCTGACCGGGACCCGAGAAAAAGTCTGACATGTGGTCATCGGATCGATGTGCATTGCCGGGTAGGAAAAGCCCCCGCGCAGGAGTCAGAAGATCCGCCCCCGGAACGTCCGGAAACTCCCCCTCGATCCTGTCCCCCGAAGCCGTCCGGGATCGCCCCCCAGTCGCCCAGGAACCCAGCTGCCCGACTCGGGGGATCGTCCCCCGCTTGGGAGGGTTGCCGCGTCCCTGAGCGCGTCCTGTGCGGACGCATGCGCCGGCCCGTTGATGGATATCCGAAGCGTATGCATCGGAGAGGGATACGCGGACGACAGACAAGAAAAAAGGCCGCGATTGCTCGCAGCCCTTGATCCATCTACTTCACGCGAATCCACCAAATGGTGGCCGGGGAGGGAATCGAACCCCCGACACGGGGATTTTCAATCCCCTGCTCTACCAACTGAGCTACCCGGCCATGTCACGGGCTGGCCGTGAAGGAGCGGAACTATAGCGGGGCAGTCGCTTGCCTGCAAGCTGCGGCGCCGGTCGATCACGCTTCACCACCGATGAAGGCCGGTGACGGGATCATTGCTGTTCACAGGCCCGCGGCGAAGCAGGCCGCTGCCAAATCGGAGTCGGTCATGAGGAATCTGTTGTTTGCCATTGTGATTTCGCTGGTTGTGGGGGCGTGCGCGAGCGCGGGCTCACGCCTGACCGATGACCAGCGTCTGGAGATCCACCGCGCGCATGCGGGCGCGCCGGTCCGCAGCTTCCAGAATTTCGGCACCCTGTACAGCTGGACGGCGCTCGGTGACAGCGCACTGACGGTGTGGACGCGTCGCCACCAGGCGTATCTGCTGGAACTTGATGGCCGCTGCCCTGATCTGGACTTCTCACACACGATTGGCTTCAGCGCGCAGGGCGGGACCGTGTTCGCCGGCATGGACAGCGTGGTCGTGCTGGACCGTCAGAACACAAGTTTTCCGTGCCGGATCAGGGAGATCCGTCCGGTCGACACCAAGGCGGTGGAGAACGCCGAGCGCCGTGCGCGCGAGCGCTCGGTGCATTGAGCATGGCGTCATCAGCCAGCCGGCTCAGTCCTGTTCGGGTGGGACGTAGCCGGCCACCTGGGTGACGTTGCCTTCGAAAAGGAACGCGAGCATCTGCTCCTGCAGGAACCTGCGGTGCGCCGGGTCCATCGGCGACAGGCGGTTTTCGTTGATCAGCATGGTCTGGTGCGCCAGCCATTTCGCCCATGCGGGTTTGCCGATGTGGGCGAAGACGCGCTGGCCGGCCTCGCCGGGCCAGGGCGCGAAGTCGAGGCCTTCGGCGTCGCGCTTCTCGAATTCACAGTAGACGGTACGGGTCATCGAATTCCTCGTGGGATGGTCGGCCGCCTTCCAGCAGGCGGCGGATGGGCGCGGGGATGCCCAGCGTGGCCAGATCTGCCGGTGCGACCCAGCGCGAATGGTTATTGTCCTGCACCGCGCTGCGCAGGGCGACTCCGCGCCACCGCCGGGGCAACAGGTCCAGCTTGTAGTGGCTGAAAGCGTGGGCGATCGGTGGCAACACATCCCCATCGCCGTTGGCGCCGTCGATATGAGCGCGCAGGAAGTCCGCCACCGTGGCGTCATCGTCGGCTTGCGGCAGGGTCCACAACGATGCCCAGATGCCAACGGGAGGACGTTTTTGCAGCAGGACGCGGCCGTTTTCGTCCTCCAGCCACATGATCCATGCTTGGCGGTGCGGCACGGCCTTCGCGGGTTTGCGTGTTGGCAGCTCCGCGGTGCGGCCATGAAGGTAGGCGGCGCAATCCGCGGACAATGGGCAGGAGCCGCATGATGGGCGGGCGCGGGTGCAGATCGTCGCACCCAGATCCATCTGCGCCTGGGTGTAGTCGGCCAGGCGGTCATGGGGCAGGTGCTGCTCGGCAAACACCCACAGCTGGCGCTCGACCGCAGGCGATCCGGGCCAGCCGTCCACGCCGTGGAATCGCGCAAGGCCCCGTTTCACGTTGCCATCGAGAATGGCGTGGCGGTCGCCCCAGGCCTGGGCGAGGATGGCTGCGGCGGTGCTGCGGCCGATGCCCGGCAGCGCGACCAGGGCGTCAAGGTCACGGGGCAGTTCGCCGGCGTGCGCAGACATGCACTCCTGCGCGGCCCGGTGCAGGTTGCGCGCGCGGCTGTAGTAGCCAAGCCCCGACCACAGCGCGAGGACGTCATCCATCGGTGCGGCGGCGAGGGCCTGCAGGCTGGGCAGGGCGGCGACGAAGCGCTCAAAGTAGGGCGCGGCGGTCTTGACCTGGGTTTGCTGGAGCATCACCTCCGACAGCCAGACCCGGTAAGGCGAGCGCGGATGCTGCCACGGGAGATCGTGACGGCCGTGGTCGTCGAACCAGTGCAGCAGGCGGCTGGCGAAGCTGTCTGCCTTGACGGTCGCCTTCATCGGCCCGGTCCGGAATCCGGAAGGCGATCGGGGTCCGGCAGCCCGTCGCCGCCCTCGTGGTCGCCGTCATCGATTTGTAGTCGCACGCCGGTCAGGGTCGCACCGACGACTTCAATCCGTGGCGTCGTCAGGGTTCCCGTGAGGGGCGGCAGCGGGGTGCCGTCGGCCAGCTGCGCGATCCAGTCAGTCAGCTCGGGCAGCCGGAATTGTCCGTCGAAGCGGGTTTCGTCCCGGCTCAGTTGCAGGTTCAGCGGGTCCGAAAAGTCGGTAGTGCCGGCGTAGTCCACGGTGAACGGGAGTGGGGAGTCCGATTCGCCCAGCGGCGCGGGCAGTGCCGGCCATTGCGCGGGCCAATCGGCAACTTGGCCTGAGAGGTGAAGCGCAAGGGCATCGTCGAGCGCGAGGGAACCGGTAGCGTCGACTCTCTCCGGGACCTTGTCCTGCCCACGGACGGCTGCAGCCAGCGGCGCCACGACCAGGTCGCCGCCTCGATAGCGCACGCGGCCGGACATTCCCAGCGCAAATGCAATCGTGGGATCTTCGTCGGAGGGCTCGCGAAGCCAGCGTGCGTGGACGCCCAGCCGGGTTGCATCCAGGCCGATTCCGTCCGCGGCGTCGCGCAGGACTCCCGACAGGTTCAGCGCCAGCGGCATCCGCGATTGCCCGCTGCGAACACTGGCGGTGCCCGCAATGGCGGCACCGGCGCCGATCGCCGGTCGGGTCAGGGCCAACTGCAAATCGAACGGGGCGGTCGTGGTGGACATGCGCAGGCTCCCGGTCACGCGCGCAGCAAGCGCTTGGCTCGCCGACACGTGATCGGTGGCAATACCCAGACGATCCGCCGACCAGCCATCGCCCGCCACGAGGCCGCGGGTGATGCGCAGGCCATCGGTCAGCGTGGGCATGCGCAGCGGCCCGCCCTCTGGCCGGGTTGCCAACCAGTCCTGCAGCGCGCTCAGATCGAGCTGCGGCCCGTCGAGCTCGACCCGGCCGATGGTGAGGTCTTCGCCACCGGCCCACAGGGTTGCCCATGGCAATGCCAGATAAGCGCGCTCGGCGGTGAGCAGGGCCGTCGCGCTGCCGGGCTGGCGAACGTCAAGGCCGCGAACGGTCAGCATCGGCGTTCCGCGCAGGCGGTATTCACTTGGTCCCGATGCGGTGATCCGCAGTCCGAGCGAGGTTCCGACCTGATCCAGTATCAACTCGCTCAGCCGTGCAGGACGCGAGATCCAGCCGATCGACGCGACGAGGCCCAGGAGGACCACCACAGCGACGATCGCGGCAATCCGACCGCCGCGTCGCCAAGCGGAGCGGGGCGCGGGAGTGGTTTCCGCGGGCATGGCGCGCGCGTCAGCCGCCGAGCGTGTCCGGCAACAGCGCGTCCACGAACGCCTCGGCATCGAAGACCCGCAGATCCTCGAGCTTCTCGCCGATGCCCGCATAGCGGATCGGGATGCCGAATTCGCGGGCCAGGGCGAACACGACGCCACCCTTGGCGGTGCCGTCCAGCTTGGTCACGACGAGCCCCGTCACCTGCACGGCCGCATGGAACTGGCGCAATTGCGAGAGCGCGTTCTGGCCGGTCGTGCCGTCGATCACCATCAGCACCTCGTGCGGGGCGGCGGGGTCAAGCTTCTGCATGACGCGCTTGATCTTTCCCAACTCCGCCATCAGGCCCTGCTGGGTGTGCAGCCTGCCGGCCGTATCGGCGATCAGCACCTGGGTGCCGCGCGCCTTGGCCGCCTGCAGCGCGTCGAATGCCACCGAGGCGGCATCGGCATTCTGGCCCTGGGCGATCACGGGCACGCCGTTGCGCTCGCCCCAGGTCTGCAACTGGGCGACCGCGGCCGCCCGGAAGGTGTCGCCGGCGGCAAGCATCAGCGAGTGCCCCTCGCCCTTGAAGCGACGCGCCAGCTTGCCGATGGTCGTGGTCTTGCCGACACCGTTGACACCCACGGTGAGGACAACGAACGGTTTGGCGGCGGCGTCGATCCTCAGCGGCACTGCAACGGGAGCGAGCAGGTCGACCAGGTCCTGGCGCAAGGCCTTCAGCAAGGCTGAGGAGTCGGCGAACTCACGCGCCTTCATGCGCTTGCGCAGGTCTTCGACCAGATCGGTGGTCGCCGTCACCCCGACGTCGGCGATGATCAGTGCGGTTTCGATCTCGTCCAGCAGGTCATCGTCAAGGCGGGGGTTGCCCTGGAACAGTCCGCCGAACGTGCGCGCGAACGCCGTGCCGCGCAGTCGTTCGCGCCAGCCGCCTTTCGCCGGAGCGTCGGTCCGGCCGACGGCCGCGACGGAGGCGCTATGGGCGGGCTCAGCGGTATCTGCATCTGCTGCTGGTGTCGCGACGGTCTCAACCGGGCGCGGCACGTCGGAAGCGGGCCGGACTGGCGGCGCGGACGGCACTGGCGGCACAGGCGGCGGTACGGGAGTCGCCGGCTGCACAGATGGTGCAGTCGGTGCGCGGGTCTCTACCGGCGTCGGTGCTGCAGGGGCAGGCTCGGATAACGTTGGAACGGGAACGACCGGCGGCTCGGTACGAACAGGCGCGGGCGGCTCGGCCGTCTCCGCTGACGCAAGCTCCTGCCGGCGCTCGCGCAGCCCAGCAAGCTCGGCCGGCGCCGGCTGCGTCGGGGCGGACGGCTGGTCAGATGCGCCCACCCCGGAACGCGCCGGCGGCACGTCGCTTTCCACTTTCTCAACGTCACTTTTTTCCTGCTGCGCCCCCGGAAACGCCGCGGCGAGCTCCTCGGTGCTGTAGCGGCGCTCGGAGGGTGCGGAACCGGGCTTTTTCCGGCGAAAGAAACTGGCCATCGACAGTAGGTTTCACGAATGCGCGAGAATGGCGCCCATGCTAGCACCGCCTGATTTTCCGACCCCATGAAGAAGCCCGCCCGTAACCCTTCCCGCGCCGTCGCCAACGGCCCCGGCCAGGTCCGTGTGATCGGTGGGCGATGGCGTGGCAGCAAGCTTCCCGTTGTCGACTCGGCGGGCCTGCGGCCGACCCCCGACCGGGTCCGCGAGACCCTGTTCAACTGGCTGGCGCCGGTGATCGACGGTGCCATGGTGCTGGATCTGTTCGCCGGCAGCGGCGCCCTCGGACTGGAGGCGCTGTCGCGTGGCGCCGCATCGGCGGTACTGGTCGAGCGCGACCCTGTGCTGGCAGCGAGCCTGTTGGCCACCACGCAACGACTGCAGGGCGGCCACGCGGCCAGGGTGGTGCAGGCCGATGCCATGCATTGGCTGCCGACGCAGCCGCGCGCCAGCTTCGACATCGCCTTCGTTGACCCGCCCTTCGCCACCGGGCTTCTTGAGCCCGCGTTGGCCGGCGTGCTGCCATTGATGCGGGACGGCGCATGGCTGCACGTCGAAGGGCCCGTCGACGAGCCGGTGACGCTGCCCGGAACCTGGAGCCTGCACCGTGAAGGCAGGACCCGCGAAGTCCGCCATGCCCTTTACCGGCATCGCCCGGTACTGACGGCAGGCGACGGCACCCGCGCCGGCGTTGATACACTCCCCATTGATCCGGCCCGGCCGGACGTCCCTGATCTGGAGCGTTTTGCCCAATGACCCCGGCTCGACACCGCACCGCCGTCTATCCAGGCACCTTCGATCCGATTACCAACGGCCACATCGATCTGGTCGATCGTGCCGCGCCGCTGTTTGATCGATTGGTGGTGGGCGTGGCGGAAAGCCCGTCCAAAAGTCCTGCGCTGCCGCTGGCAAAGCGCGTGGAGCTGGCCCGCGAAGCGCTCGATCATCATCCCAACGTCGAGGTCTGTGGATTTGATTCGCTGCTCGCGCATTTCGTTTCCGGCATCGGTGCCGGCGTCGTGCTGCGCGGCCTGCGCGCCGTGTCGGACTTCGAGTACGAGTTCCAGATGGCCAGCATGAATCGCCATCTGATCCCCGACGTGGAGACGCTCTTCCTGACTCCCGCCGAGCAGTACAGCTTCATCTCTTCATCGCTGGTCCGCGAGATAGCCCGCCTGGGGGGCGATGTCTCCGGTTTCGTCCCGCCCGCGGTTGCCGAGGCGCTTCAGCGCGAATGGCAACGCACCACCGCCTGATCGCCGGCACCTCGCCGACGTCATATTCCAACCAACAAGAATGGGGAACGCCATGAACACCACCGCCCGCCTGATGCTTGCCGCCCTGTTGTCGCTGCCGTTGCTGGCCGCGTGCGACAAGGCTCCGACCGAGACCACCGAAGATGCCGCGGTCGCGCTTGCGCCGCTGTCGGCGCCGACCACCAACGATGACAACGAGTGGGGCAGCTACCTGTCCGCGGTGGTGACCCGCAACATGGGCGACGTGACCTCCAGCCCGTACCTGTACTACCTGCCCAGCAGCGACAGCGAAGGCTTCGAAGGCGCCCACGAGCGCCTGCGCGAGGAAATCGAGAACGCGATGCAGCGCGGCATCGTGGAAGGCAACCTGGTGGCCTTCGGTTCGCCCGAGTCGGCGATGATGGCCGACATCATTGTTGGCGCCTTCCAGAAGGTCGGCCCGGGTTCGATGAAGGGCGTGCGTCTGCTCTTCATCGGCGCGCCCGCCGACAGCGAGCGTGTCCAGCAGGCGGTGACGCCGGCCGGTGTCGAATACGTGTTTGTCGAAGCCAAGTAAACCCTCGGCTTCATTACGAGTAACAGCGCGTGGTGGGGCTTGCCCCATCCGCGCATAGCGGCAGCCCATGTCCCTCAAGATCAACGAGCTTTGCGTCAACTGCGATGTCTGCGAACCGGCATGCCCCAACCAGGCCATCTCGCAGGGTGAGGAGATCTACGTGATCGATCCGGCGCGCTGCACGCAGTGCGTGGGCCATTTTGATGAGCCGCAGTGCGTGGTGGTGTGTCCGGTGGAATGCATTGACCCGGATCCCGATTTTCCCGAAACAACCGGCCAGCTGCTGGCCAAGCTGGCCCGGTTGCAGCAAGAACAGGAGTGATGTGATGCGAATTGCGACGCGAACCGCAGTGGTAACCGGTTTCCTGGCGCCGTTGCTGGCGTTCGCCATCGGGGGCTGCGCGACGACCGCGGACTCTTCGCTTCGCGCGGCATCGGTGTCACGCACCACGCCAGCGAACGCGGCGACTCCGCCTGGCGCGGCGATCGCAAGCGCGCACTCGCTGGCGACCGAAGCCGGGGCGCAGATCATCAATCAGGGCGGCAACGCCTTTGATGCGGCAATTGCCGTGTCTGCAGCACTCTCGGTGGTCGAGCCGATCAGTTCGGGGATCGGCGGTGGCGGATTCTTCCTGTTGCACGATGCCAAAACCGGCCGCGACGTCTTTGTCGATGCCCGCGAGACGGCGCCCGAATCGGCCACACCCGAGGCGTATCTGGACGAGAAGGGCGAGCTCAACCGCGACCGTGCCACCAACGGGCCCTGGTCGGCCGGCATTCCCGGCCTGCCCGCGGCGCTGGTGCATCTGGCCGACGAGTACGGCCGCCTGCCGCTGGCCACCTCGCTTGCGCCCGCGATCCGGCTTGCCCGCGAGGGTTTCCCCGTCTACGGCCGGCTCGAAAAAGGCTACGCAACCCGCAGCAAGGTGATGGAGCGCTATCGCGGTACGCGCGAGGTATTCCTGGCCAATGGGCGTGCCCCCCGGACAGGCGACATCCTCAAGCAGGAAGACCTGGCGCAGACGCTGGAGCTGCTGGCCCAGCGTGGCCATGCCGGCTTCTATCAGGGCCAGGTCGCCGATCAACTGCTGGCGGCGGTGGCCGAGGAGGGCGGCCGCTGGACTGCCGCCGAGCTGGCCGGCTACCGGATCCGCGAGCGCGAGCCGATCAGCTTCGACTACCGTGGCTGGAAAGTGGTCACCGCGCCGCCGCCGTCATCGGGCGGGGTCGCCCTGGCGGAAATGCTGCAGGTGCTGCAGCCGTGGAACCTCTCCGAGCTCGATTCCGCGCAGCGCACCCATCTGATCGTGGAGGCGATGCGCCGCGCCTACCGTGACCGCACCCTCTACATGGGCGATCCGGATTTCGTCCAGATGCCGATCGCGATGCTGACCGACCCGGCCTACGCCGCCGGCCTGCGGGCGACAATCCATCCCGACAAGGCGACGCCCAGCGAGCTGCTTTCCGGCCAGCCAACGCCGATGGAGGATGACGAGACCACCCATTTCTCGATCATCGATACCGACGGCAACATCGTCTCGGCGACCCAGACCGTCAACCTGCTGTACGGCTCGGGCATGATCGCGCCGGGTACCGGCGTGCTGCTCAACAACGAGATGGACGACTTCGCGCTCAAGCCCGGCACGCCCAACGCCTTCGGCGTGATGGGCTTTGACGCCAACGCGGTGCAGGCGGGCAAGCGCATGCTCAGCTCGATGACCCCGACCTACATCGATTCGCCCGACAAGCTCGCGGTGCTGGGTGCGCCGGGCGGCAGCCGGATCATTACCGAGGTGTTGATCGGCATCCTCGGCTACGACGCGGGCATGACCGCACAGGCGGTGGCGGCCGAGCCGCGCATCCACCACCAGTGGATGCCCGACGCCATCTCGGCCGAACCCGGCGCGCTGGACGCCGCGACCGTCAAGGCGCTGAAGAAAATGGGCCATACCGTGAATGCCGGCGAGGGCACCTGGGGCAACCTGCAGACCGTCGCCTGGGACAAGCGGACCGATGAGCTGTCCGGCGGTACCGACCCGCGCAACCCGGTGGGTGAGGTCGAGGTGGTGCTGGACGGGCCCTGAGTCGCGCCTGCTTTCGCCCATCGTGTCGATCACCGATGATGGTTGGTGAGGCAGCGGTGGCTGCGCAACGATGGAGTCGACGATGAAACTCTGGTCGCTGATGGGCAACAGCCAGAAGCTCGATGGTGGGGCCATGTTCGGCAACGCGCCGCGCGCGATGTGGAGCAAGTGGGTCGAGTCGGACGAGCACAACCGCATCGACCTTGCGTGCCGCGCGTTGCTGGCCAGCCCGCTGGGTGGCAAGACGGTGCTGTTCGAGTCGGGCATCGGAGCGTTCTTCGAGCCAAAGCTGCGCGAGCGCTACGGGGTGGTCGAGGATCGCCATGTCCTGCTTGAGTCACTGGATGCCGCCGGTTTCAAGCCGGAGGACATCGACGTCGTGGTGCTGTCGCACTTGCATTTCGACCACGCCGGCGGTTTGCTCGCCGCCTGGGACGAAGGCCAGCCGCCCCGTCTGGTTTTCCCCAACGCAAGCTATGTAGTGGGGCGCGAGCACTGGCAGCGCGCCATCGAGCCCCACCCCCGCGACCGCGCCAGCTTCATTCCCGAGCTTCCCGGCCTGCTGGAGGCGACCGGGCGGCTGGAGCTGGTCGACGGCGAGTTTTCCGACACGCTCGGGAAGGCCGTGCGGTTCCATTACAGCGATGGCCACACGCCCGGGCTGATGCTGGCCGAGATCATCGGCCCGGAACGGGTCGATGGTCAGGACATGGGCGGCCTGGTGTTCTGCGCCGACCTCATTCCCGGCCGGCCCTGGGTGCACGTGCCGATCACGATGGGGTATGACCGCAATGCGGAACTGCTGATCGACGAGAAAAAACGCTTCCTGGCGGACATGCTGGAACGCAACGTCCATCTGTTTTTTACCCATGACCCCGGCTGTGCACTCGCCCAGGTGACCCGCGACGAGCGTGGCCGCTACGGCACCGCGCATGAAGTGGCGGAGCTGCACGCGAGGTCGCTGGCTGCATGAGCCTGCGCCGGCTGCTGGCCACCTTGCTCCTTGCAGGCGCGGCAGCCTGTGCGTGGGCCGAGGAGGCACCGCGCAGCGACCCGCAACCGCCTGCTCCCATGGGCGAGCCGGTATCGGCAGCGCCGATCGAGGATCCTGACTTCGGCGTGCGTACCACCCGTTTCGGGCTGGAGCGCCGGGTCGAGATGTACCAATGGCAGCGCGACGGGCGCGGTGGCTATCAGCAGGTATGGAAGCCGGCGCTGGTGGACTCCTCTGCTTTCGATGACGGTCATGAAAACCCGCGCAGCTTCCCGCTGGAGAACCGTATCTGGTGGGCGCGCGATGTCAGCATCGACGGCAAGCCGGTGGAGCTGTCGGTGATCAAGGCGCTGGGCCAGTGGCAGGAATTCCGCCCCGGTTTCACCCGCCTGCCGGCCAATCTGGCGGCGACCTTCCAGCCGGAAGGTGACGGGCTGGGAAGTGCCCTGAACCCGCTCGACCCGGGCAACGGCGACATACGCATCCACTGGCGCGCTCTGCACCTGCCGCCGCTGGCCGGAAAGGTGCAGCTGCGTGGTGGGAAGTGGCATCTGGGGGCCGGCGCGCCCGCAAAAGATCCGGTCAGTGCCACGCCCGTCGCGACCGACTCTGCACCAGCCGGGGAGCCATTGCCCAAGCGCGGCGAGGTTCGCCTGATCGGCAAGCTGATCCTGGCTGCGGTGCTTGCGCTCGGCGTCTTGCTGGTTGGCCGATATCGCCGTCGACGCCGCGCCTGACGCCGAGCCGGCGCGACGTGCTGAAACAAAAAACCCCGGGCCGGCGCCGAAGCGCGCAGGCCCGCGGCCGGGTCCGGCTCAGCCTTCGCCCATGCCTTCGGCGGGCTCGGGTGCCATGCCGCTGCGCACCTTGTCCTCGATCTGCTGGCCGGTAGCCGCGTCGACGTTCTTCCAGTACTCGAACGCCCGCTCCAGCACCGGACTGCGAACGCCGCCCAGCAGGCTGCCGGCGACCTGCTCGACGAACTGCGCGCGCTGGGCGTCATTCCAGACCTCGCGGACCAGCGTGCCGGGCTGGCCGAAGTCGTCGTCCTCGGCGTGCAGGGTGTAGGCGCTGCGGACCATGTCTCCGTCGGTCTCCCAGCCGTCGGGCATCGGACCGGTCTCGTCGGCCCAACTGCGCTCGCCGCTGTTGGGTGCGTAGACCGGCGCGTTGCCGCTGTGGTGGTAGGCCATCTGGCCATCGAACATGTAGGTGTTCACCGGCACCTTGGGCTGGTTGACCGGCAGCTGGTGGAAGTTGGTGCCGATGCGGTTGCGCTGCGCGTCGGCATACGCGAACGCCCGCCCCAGCAGCATCTTGTCCGGCGACAGGCCGATGCCGGGAACCGTATTGCCGGGCGAGAACGCCGCCTGCTCGATCTGGGCGAAGAAGTTCTCCGGATTGCGGTTCAGGGTCATCGTGCCGACTTCGATCAGCGGATAGTCCTTGTGCGACCAGGTCTTGGTCAGGTCGAAGGGGTTGAAGCGGTAGTCCTTTGCCTCGGCATACGGCATGACCTGCACGGACAGGACCCACTCCGGGTGCTCGCCACGCTGGATCGCATCGAACAGGTCACGGCGGTGGAAATCGGCGTCGCTGCCGGACATCTCGGCGGCTTCGGCGTTGGTGAAAAACGCCATGCCCTGGCGGGTGTGGAAATGGTATTTGACCCAGAACTTCTCGCCGGCCGCGTTGATCCACATGTAGGTATGCGAGCCGTAGCCGTTCATGTGGCGCCACGTCCGAGGCAGCCCGCGCTCGCCCATCAGGTAGGTGACCTGATGCGCGGATTCCGGGTTGTTGGTCCAGAAATCCCACTGCATGTGGTTGTCGCGCAGGCCCGAGTCGGGCAGACGCTTCTGGCTGCGGATGAAGTGCGGAAACTTCATCGGGTCGCGCACGAAGAAGATCGGCGTGTTGTTGCCGACCAGGTCGTAGTTGCCCTCATCGGTGTAGAACTTCAGCGAGAAGCCGCGCACGTCGCGCCACGTGTCCGGACTGCCCAGTTCGCCGGCCACGGTCGAAAAACGCGCCAGCATCTCGGTCGACGCGCCGGGCTGGAACAGCGCCGCGCGGGTGTAGCGCGACACGTCGGCGGTGGTCTTGAACACCCCGAACGCGCCGGCACCCTTGGCATGCGGCCGGCGCTCGGGGACGTTTTCGCGGTTGAAATGCGCCATCTGCTCGAGGAAGTGCACGTCGTGCAGCAGGATCGGGCCGTTCGCGCCGACGGTCAGCGAATTGCGGTCGCTGGGTGCGGGACTGCCAGAGCCGGTGGTGGATCCGGTCGCGGTCTTGTCGTGTGGCTTACTCATGGGGAAACTCCTGGCGTCAATTGCTGGGGGGCTGAACCTGTGACGGGAGTTGCACTTCCTCCCGTTCGTTTCAGTCTGCCTACGCGGCCGAAGGCTTGCCAGTTGATTGGATGGAATGGATCGATAGCGCCGGTCTCTGGAGAGAGCGTAAATGAAATGCGTCTGCGGAGCAGCGGGTGGCGCCGGGGGTGAATGCCCTTGCGGCGAATGTCCCCCGGCACCGATGAAGCCGGTGCCTCCTCCTTTATTTCGCCGCAAGGGCATTCACCCCCGCCGTTCCAACATCGCTGGTGGTTGTAAAAGCGGACACCCCACCTCAGGGGTGAGCTGGATGCCTTCGGGGCGAAATAAAGGAGGAGGCCGCCGCAGGCGGCGGCCGGGGGACATTCGCCCGGAAGGCATGCAGCTCACGCCCCCCTCCCGCCGTTCCGGTCGCCACCGGGAGTCCGGAAAAGAACAACAAAAAGCCGGGTTTCCCCGGCTCCTCGTGCGCTTGAACAGCGCGAACACCCGCGCAGTCGTTTTGCGCGACGTCAGTTGCTGGCGCGCGGACCTTCGCGCAACGCCCGACCGACCATATTGACCAGCAGCTCGATCTCGGCGCTGGTGCTGGTGAAGGTCGGGGTGAAGCGTAGCGAATTGGCGCCGCCGTGGATCACGCCGATGCCGTGCTCGCGCAGCCATTCCTCGGTCGAGTTGCTGCCGAAGCACTTGAACTCATCCGACAGCTCGCACGAGAACAGCAGGCCGGTGCCCTGGACCTTGGTGATCATGCCGCCCAGTTCGGACTTCAGTGCTTCCAGTTTCTCCAGCGCCTCGGCGCCACGGGCACGAATGTTCTCGCGCAGCTCCGGCGTAACCATCTCAAGCACCGCGCATGCGGTATCCAGCGCGCGCGGGTTGGTGGTCATCGTGTTGCCGTACAGACCCTTGCGATAGGCATTGCCGGCGCGCTCGTTCACGGCCAGCACCGACAGCGGGTACTGGCCGGCATTGAGCGCCTTGGAATAGGTTTCCATGTCCGGCGCTTCCACGCCTTCGAAACCGGGGTAGTCGATGATCGAGAGCACCCCATTGGCACGCAGGCCGGCCTGGATGGAGTCCACCAGCAGGAACGAGCCGTGTTCGCGGGTCAGCTCGCGGGCGGTCTTGTAGAACTCGACGGGAACGCTGCGGCCGGGGTCGCCTTCGCCCATCACCGGCTCAAGGAACATCGCCTCGATGAACCAGCCCTTGGCATCCGCGTCGGCAAATGCCTGCTTCAGCGCGTCCATGTCGTAGGGCTCCACGACGATCACGCTGTCCTCGCCACGGTAGCTGGCCAGGTACTGCTCGTAGGCTTTGCGGGTGGAGTTGGAGTACAGCGCCGGTCGATCCGTGCGGCCGTGGAACCCGCCCTTGACCACCAGGCGCTTGATGCGGTGGCCGGCGCGCTTGCCACCCTCGTCGGTCATCGTCTTGGCGTTCGCATCGGCGATCCGCGCGGCCAGGGTGACCGACTCGGAGCCCGAGTTGAGGCACATGAAGTGGGTGAACGGACACTCGCGCTCGACACCGATCGCCTCGCGCAGCAGCGTGCTCAGCCGCAGCTGGGAGATGCTCGGGGTCATGATGTTCGCCATCGCCTGTGGCTTGGCCATGGCGGCGATCACCTGCGCGGGCGCATGGCCGAAGCCGAGCATGCCGTAACCGCCGGAGTCGTGGATCACCGCGCCCTTCAGCGTCACGATCCACGGACCGCGGGCGGCGAGGGCGACGTACGGGTTGACCGCGTCGTCCTGGTAGAAGTTGATGAACCCGGCCTGCAGCTTCTGCATCTGGCTGGCTTCGTCCAGGTCCAGCAGGTCGGCGAAATGCTTCTTCACCTCGGCGTATTCGGCCACGGCGGCATCCACCGCTTCGCCTAGCTCGGCGTTGTCGGCGAACTGGGCCAGGACCGCATCATCCAGGCCGACCGTGCGGCGCGAGCCGCCGTGGGCGCGCAGGGGCGCAAGCTTGCTGGCGATGGCGTTTGAGTGGGTGGCGCTGGGCATCGGTGTTGCTCCTCCGCAGGGTTGATCGCAGTGCCCGGGCACCGCAAACAAAAATGCGCGGGCGCGCCGCGCAAGAGATTTACGTTGTATTTCAAACAGTTAGCCGATTCTAACACGGCGCGGAGATCGGCATAACCCCCGGACGGCGCGCGGCGTATCGCTACACTATGCGATTTGCCGCAGGCCTCGTGTCCCGTCCTGCGCGATCGCCTGCACCCGTGAAAGCACTGTCTTGAAAAAATCCGACTTCGACTATCCATTGCCCCCGGAGCTGATCGCGCAGGCGCCGCTGGCGCGGCGATCGGCCAGCCGCCTGCTGCTGGTCCCGACGGCGCCGGCGGCGTTTTCCGACCATGTGTTCAGCGAGCTCCCGGCGCTGCTGGAGCCCGGCGACCTGCTGGTGTTCAACGACACCCGGGTGATTCCGGCGCGCCTGTTCGGCGCCAAGAGCACGGGCGGCCGCGTCGAGATCCTGATCGAGCGGCTGCTGGAGGAGGATTGCGCCCGCGCCCAGTTGGGCGTCAGCAAATCGCCGAAGCAGGGCGCGCGGATCCAGCTCGACGCCGGCGGCGAGGCCGAGGTCCTCGGTCGGGACGGGGAGTTCTACCGCCTGCGGTTTCATCTTGGCGAGCCGCTGGACGCCTATCTGGAGCGGGTCGGCCGCCTGCCCCTGCCGCCGTACATCCAGCGCGAGCCCGACGAGGAGGATCTGGAGCGCTACCAGACCGTATTCGCGCGCGAGACCGGCGCGGTGGCCGCACCGACGGCCGGGCTGCATTTCGACCCGGCGTTGCTCGAGGCGCTGGCGGCGCGCGGCGTCGAGTTCGGCCACGTCACGCTGCACGTGGGTGCTGGCACCTTCCAGCCGGTCCGCGTCGACGACCTGGCCGATCACGTCATGCATGCCGAGCGGCTGCACGTCGATGCAGCGCTGGTCGGGCAGGTCGCGCGGGTGCGGGCAGCAGGTGGCCGCGTGATCGCGGTGGGCACGACGGTGGTGCGCGCACTGGAAACGGCGATGCAGCCGAGCCCGGAGAATCCCGACGGCGAGTTGCGGCCGTATGCCGGCGAGAGCCGGCTGTTCATCGTTCCCGGCTACCGGATCCGTGCGGTCGACGCGATGATCACCAATTTCCACCTGCCCGAAAGCACGCTGCTGATGATGGTCTCGGCCTTCGCCGGCCGCGACCGGGTCTTCGCCGCCTATGCGCACGCGGTCGCGGCGCGTTACCGGTTCTTTTCCTACGGCGACGCGATGTTGCTGTTTCCCGATCCTGGAGCAACACGGCAATGAGCCGGATGGCATTTGAACTGCTGGGTACCGACGGCGCCGCACGCCGCGGACGTCTTGGCTTCCCGCGTGGCATCGTCGAGACGCCGGCCTTCATGCCGGTGGGCACCTACGGCACGGTTAAAGGCATCTATCCGCAGGCCGTGCGCGAGCTGGGTGCCCAGATGGTCCTGGGCAATACCTTCCATCTGTTTCTGCGCCCGGGCCTGGAGGTGATCGAGGCGCACGGCGGGCTGCACGGCTTCATGCGCTGGGATGGCCCGATCCTGACCGATTCGGGCGGCTTCCAGGTGTTCTCGCTGGCGCATAAGCGCAAGATCACCGAGGCGGGCGTGACCTTCGCCGCGCCGATCGACGGCCGCAAGGTGTTCCTCGGTCCCGAGGAGAGCATGCACATCCAGAAGGTGCTCGGCTCCGACGTGGTGATGATCTTCGACGAGTGCACCCCGTATCCGGCCACCGAGGAGGTCGCGCGCACGTCGATGGAACTCAGCCTGCGCTGGGCGGAACGCTCCCGCAAGGCGCACGAGGGCAACGATGCCGCCCTGTTCGGCATCGTCCAGGGCGGCGTCCACCACGAACTGCGCACGCACTCGGCGGCCGGTCTCACCGGCATTGGTTTTGACGGCTACGCCATCGGCGGGCTGGCGGTGGGCGAGCCGGAGGACGAGCGCAACGCCATGCTGGAGCACACCTGCCCGCAACTGCCGCCCGATCGTCCGCGCTACCTGATGGGCGTCGGCCGGCCGGAAGACCTGGTGGAAGGCGTCGCCCGCGGCATCGACATGTTCGATTGCGTCATGCCGACCCGCAACGCGCGCAACGGCCATTTCTTTACCGCGACCGGCACGGTGCGCATCCGCAACGCGAAGTACGAGCATGACCTGGGACCGATCGAGGAGGGCTGTGACTGCACCGCCTGCGCCGGTGGTTTCAGCCGCAGCTACCTGCGCCATCTGGACCGCTGCAACGAGATGCTCGGACCGATGCTGGGCACCGCGCACAACCTGCGTTACTACCAGCGTTTGATGGCGCAGATGCGCGAGGCGATCGCCGCGGGAACTTTCGCGGCATTCCGTGAGTCCTTCTACGCGGCGCGCACGCCATAAGCGGCGACGCGCCATGCCCGCGTCGCCCGCGTGGGTGTTGGCAACCCATGACATAATCTCCGGCTGTTTTTCGTCCTTACGGAATATCGACATGAACCTGCTTGATCTGGTGATCGCTCCCGCCCATGCCCAGGCCGCCGCTGCTCCTGCGGGTGGGATGGGAATGTCCCTGCTGTTCCCGGTCCTGCTGATCGGCGTGATGTACTTCCTGATGATCCGTCCGCAGATGAAGCGCGCCAAGGAGCACAAGGCGATGCTTGGCCAGCTGGCCATGGGTGATGAGGTGCTGACCAACGGCGGCGTTGCCGGCGTGGTCACGGCTCTGGGGGAGAACTTCGTCACCGTGGAAATCGCCGACAACGTCCGCATCCGCGTGCAGCGTGGCTCGATCGCCAACGTGCTGCCCAAGGGCACCTTGAAAGCCGCCTGATCGCGGTCACCACTTTTTTCTAGAAGCAGGGGCGGCCGAACGGCCGCCGCAGGGGTAATCGATGCTCACTTACGCGCGCTGGAAATACGTCGTCCTGGTGCTGGCCATCCTGTTCAGCACTATCTACGCGTTGCCGAACCTGTACCAGAAGGATCCCTCGGTGCAGGTCACCGCCAACCGTGGCGCACCGATCGACGAGGCGCTGGTCCAGCGCGTGTCCGAAACGCTGCGCAAGTCCGGGATTCCGACCAAGCAGGTCGCCATCGATGGTGACAACCTGCTGGTGCGCCTGACCGGCACGGACGACCAGTCCAAGGCCGCCGACGCGCTGGCGCCGGTGCTGGGCAACGACTACGTCACTGCGCTGAACTTGGCGTCGACCGTCCCGCCGTGGCTGGACAACATCGGCGCCCACGGCATGCTGCTCGGCCTCGATCTGCAGGGCGGTGTCCACTTCTTGATGCAGGTCGACCAGAAGGCGGCGCTGGACAAGCACCTGGATGCGATCGTCGAGGACGTGCGCGTGGTCCTGCGCGACGGACGCGTGCGCTACGAGTCGGTCACCCGGCGCCCGGACAACTCGGTCAACGTGCGCCTTGTGGACGCGGCCGATGCGGCTGCGGCGCGCAAGAAGATCATGGCCAGCCAGCCGGACCTGCGCCTGGACGGCAATGGACAGGTCCTGACCCTGCAGATCCCGGAACCGGAAATGCAGCGGATGATGACGGACGCGCTGAACCAGAACCTGGGCACGCTGCGCAACCGCATCAACGCGCTGGGCGTGGCCGAGCCGCTGATCCAGCGCCAGGGCAACGACCGGATCGTGGTCGAGCTGCCCGGCGTGCAGGACACCGCGCAGGCCAAGCGGGTGATCGGCGCGACCGCGACACTGGAATACCGCGCGGTGGTCGAAGGCGATGCCTACGACGCCGTGGCCACCGGCAACGTGCCGCCGCAGGCCAAGGTCTATTACCGGCGCGAGCTGGGAATCGACGGCAAGCCGGTGCCGATCCTGCTCAACAAGCGGGTGATCGCCTCGGGCGACCAGCTGGTCGGCGCGACCTCGGGTCTGGACCCGCAATCGGGCACGCCGGCGGTCTCGGTCAAGCTGGACAGCTCCGGTGGCCAGCGCATGTTCGACTTCACCAGTTCCAGCGTGGGCAAGCCGATGGCGGTGGTCTACATCGAGCGCATCCCGCAGGTCCGCATGGTCGATGGCAAGGAAGTCCGCAGCACCAAGGTCAGCGAGGAGGTCATCTCGGTGGCCAACATCAATGGCGTGTTCGGCAAGGATTTCCAGACCACCGGCCTGGAAAGCATGAAGGAGGCGACCGATCTCGCGCTGTTGCTGCGCTCGGGCTCGCTGGCCGCGCCGATGGATTTCGTTGAAGAGCGCATCGTCGGCCCCAGCCTGGGCCGGGAGAACATCGAGCGCGGGCTGAAGGCGGTCATCTTCTCGTTCGCGTTCGTGCTGGTGTTTTTCCTCATCTATTACCGGATGTTCGGCGTCATCACCTGCGCCGCGCTGCTTCTGAACATCCTGATGCTGGTGGCGGTGATGTCGCTGTTCGGCTTCACCATGACCCTGCCGGGCATGGCGGGTATCGCACTGACAGTGGGCCTGTCGGTGGATGCGAACGTGCTGATCAACGAGCGGATACGCGAGGAGTTGCGACTCGGCGTGCCGCCCAAGTCGGCCATTGCGCTGGGCTACGAGAAGGCCACCAGCACCATCGTCGATGCCAACCTGACCACCTTGCTGGCCGGCGTGGCGATGTTCGCCTTCGGCACCGGGCCGGTGAAGGGCTTCGCGGTGGCACTGATCATCGGCATCATCACCTCGATGTACACCGCGGTGTCGGCGTCGCGCGCGATGGCAACGCTGCTCTACGGCAGTCGGCGCAAGCTCAAGTCCATTGCGATCTGACCGCAGGAACCGATCATGAAACCATTCACCCTCATCCCCAATGTCACCAACATCGACTTCCTGCGCCTGCGCGGGGCGTCGTTCGTGGTCTCCATCATCCTGCTGGCGGTATCGGTGGGCGCGATCGCGTTCAACGGGTTCAACTTCGCGCTGGACTTCACCGGCGGTACGGTGACCGAGCTGCGCTTCGAGCAGCCCGTGGACGTCAACGACGCGCGCAAGCGCCTGGCTGACGCGGGCTACGGCAGCGCCGAGGTGCTGACCTTCGGTTCGGGCAACGATCTGCTGGTCCGCCTGCAGTCCGGCGAGGAAGGCGCGGACGGCGATCTGGAAACCAACGACCGTACCGCCCGCCAGATCACCAACGCGGTATCCACTCCCGACAACCCGGGCACGGTGATGCGCAGTGACTTCGTCGGCCCGCAGGTCGGCAAGGAACTCGCGCTCAACGGCATCTGGGCGCTGATCTTCGTGGTCGTCGGGTTCCTGGTCTACATCTCGACCCGGTTCGAGCGCAAGTTCGCGATCGCCGCCGTGCTGACCTCGCTGCAGGACTCGGTGATCGTGGTTGGCTGGTTTGCCCTGAGCGGCCACGAGTTCGACCTCACCGTGCTGGCCGGCATCCTGTCGGTGGTGGGCTTCTCGATCAACGATACGATCGTGGTGTTCGACCGTATCCGCGAGAACTTCCGCACGATGCGCACCAGTCCGTCCGCGATCATCAACGCCTCGATCAACCAGACGCTCTCGCGCACGATCATCACCTCGGTGGCTTCGTTCCTGACCGTGTTCGCGCTGTACATCTACGGCGGCGGGTCGCTGCAGGGCATGGCGGAGGCGATGATGATCGGCGTGGTGATCGGCACGATGTCCTCGATCTTCGTGGCCTCGCCGCTGCTGACCATCGGTTTCCTGAAGGTCACCAAGCAGGACCTGATGCCGAAGGCCCGCGACGAAGAGGCCCTGGCCCGCCGGCCGTGAGTCTGTAAACGCCGCAATCAAGAAAGGCCGCGCTGGAATGCGCGGCCTTTTTCGTTGGTCCGATCTGCTGGTTCGATGGAGCGGGCCCGGTCTGCTCAGCGTCCGCCCGCTGAATCAGTCGAACGTGGCGGCGTAGCCGGTATTGAGGATGCGCTGCTGCAGCAGGCCGGCCACCTTGAGATTGCCGGCGATCAGCGGCCGGGGATTGATGCCGCGGCTGTCCATCGGGCCCGTGCTGCGATCGCGGAAATCGCTGACCTTGCCGCCGGCCTCGCGCACCATCAGTGCACCGGCGGCGATGTCCCAGGGCTTGATCCCGGCTTCGAAGTAGGCGTCGGCGCGTCCGCAGGCCACGTAGGCCAGATCGAGCGCGGCCGAGCCGGAGATGCGGATGTCCTGGATTTCGGTGAACAGGGTGTCCAGCGTCGTCAGCTGCGCGCTGGCGCGCTTGCGCTCGCGCGGCGGGAAGCCGGTCAGCACCATCGCCCCGTCCAGGTCCTTGCGGTCGGCGACGCGGATGCGCTTGTCGTTCAGGGTGGCGCCACTGCCGCGGCTGGCGGTGAATAGCTCGTTGCGCAGTGGGTCGAAGATCACCCCGTGCACCGGCTCGCCGTTCTCGACCAGGGCGATGGACACGCAGAAGTGCGGGATGCCTCGCAGGTAGTTGCTGGTGCCGTCGAGCGGGTCGATGACCCAGGTCGAGCGCGCGGTGCCGCTCTTGGGCGACAGTAGGCCGCCTTCTTCGCCCAGGATGGCGTAATCGGGCGTGGCGCGGCGGAATTCCTTGATGATCTCCTTCTCGGCCAGCTCATCGACTTCGCTGGCGAAGTCCATCCGGTCCTTCTCGACCACGTTCAGCGCGTCCAGTTTGTGCATGTGCCGTAGCAGCACATTGCCGGCGGAGCGGGCGGCCTTGACCATGAGGTTGATGGCGGGTTTCTGCATGGCAAAACGGCCTCGAGCGGGGAGGTGGGGAGTGGGCGAAGGGAAAGAGCGGCCGGCGATGGACGAACATGGTTCGTTGCCGGCCGCGCAGTTTACCATTGCCGCCATGACCGCCGACCATCCGCACGTCCCGCCTGATCCCTCCCTGGCACAGCGCATCCGCATCGTCCTGGTCGGGACTCAGCATCCGGGCAATATCGGCTCCGCGGCGCGGGCGTTGAAGACGATGGGCCTGGACCGTCTGGTGCTGGTTGCGCCGCAACGCGCACCGGACGTGGAATCCTTCGCGCTGGCCGCCGGCGCCAACGACGTGCTGGACAGGGCGGTCACCTTCGAGACAGTGGCCGACGCGGTGGCCGATTGCCGCCTGGTCCTGGGGTGCACCGCGCGCAGCCGCCGGATCAGCCTTGAGGAGTTGATGCCGCGGGCCGCCGCGGAGCGCGCGGTGGCCGTTGCCGCGCAGGCCGAGGTGGCGCTGGTCTTCGGGCGCGAGCGCACTGGCTTGGAGAACCACGAGCTGCAGCTTTGCCACGCCGCCATCCATATCCCGGCCAATCCGGACTACAGCTCGCTGAACCTGGCGGCCGCGGTGCAGGTCATCAGCTACGAACTGCGGCTTGCGTTGCTGGCGAGCCCTGAGGCCAATTCGCCCGCGCCAGCGGTGCCGGCCGAGCGCAATCCGCCCGCCTCGCACGCACAGATGGAGCATTTCTTCGCCCAGCTGGCCGAGACACTCGATGCCATCGACTTTCACAAGGGTCGATCGCCGGACTCGGCAATGCGCAAGCTGCGCCGGCTGTTCCTGCGCGTGGATCTGGAGGAGCGCGAGCTGCGCTTGCTGCGTGGAATCCTCGCCGATGCCAGCCGGATGGCGATGCTGGCGGGACGACGCTGATGCCCTGTACGCTCACTGCAGGGGCGTTGGGGGAAGGATGCGAGTGAATCACCAGCAGGACCGGCACGGGCCGATCGCAGCAACGGTCGCGCGGCTGCGCAGCTTCATCCTGGCGGTTTGCCTGCTCGGCGTTGCCGGCACGCCTGCGTGGGCCGGCGAATCCCACATTCTCGTGCTGGGCCGCATCAGCGACGATCCGGCGGCGCATTACGAGCAGCTCAAGCCGCTCCTCGATTACGTCGTGCCGCGGATGGCGGACGTGGGCATCCGCGAGGGCCGCATCCTGATGGCCCGGGATCCACAGCAGATGGCCAGCTACCTGCGCCGCGAGCGCGTCGACTGGGTCACCGAGACCTCCGGTTCCGGTGCGCTGCTTGCCGAGCGCGCCGGTGCCCGCCCGCTGCTGGTGACTGAACGCGACGGCGAACGCAGCTACCACGCCGTGTTCTTCGCGCGCGCGGACAGCGGCATCACCGGCATCGATTCCCTGCAGGGATCGCGCATCGCGTTCCAGCGACCGACCTCCACCAGTGCGTATTTCGTTCCGGCCGGCCAATTGCTGCGCAGCGGCCTCAAGCTGGACCTGCTAATGTCGCCGCTGGACACCGTCGGCCCGGATGCGCTGGGCTACCTGTTCGCGCGTTCGGAGCTGAACATCGCCACCTGGGTGCACAAGGGACTGGTCGATGTCGGCGTGGTCAGCAACCTGGACTGGGCCAACCCGCGCCGCATGCCCGAGGCGTTCAGGAAGGACATGGTGCTGATCGGCCGCAGCGAGGAGTTCCCGCGCGCGCTGGAGCTGGTGCGCGCCAACCTGGATCCCGCGGTGCGTGAGCGGCTGCGGCAGGTGCTGGTGGAGGCTGCGGACGATCCCCTGGCTGCAGCCGCGATGCACGAGTTTTTCGGCACGACCCGCTTCCTGCCGCTTGATGAGGAGGCGCGCCGCGAGCTCGCCCATCTGCGGGAGCTGGTGCAACTGGTGCGGAGCCAGGTCGAGTGAGGGCGACGCTTGCGGGCCTGTTCAGCGGTTTGCAGGGGCGCGTCCTGGCGATGTTGCTCGGCGCCCTGGTCGTCTTCATGGCGCTGACCGGTCTGGTCCTCCAGCGCCAGGCGGAAACCCAGCACGAAGTGGAGCGCGTCAGCCATTCGGCCATGCAGGAGGTGGCCGATGAGAACCTGCAGCAACGCGGCGAAAACATGGTCGAGCCGCTGGCCGAGCTGTTGGTCAATCCGCTCTATTACCACGACTTGGACAGCATGGGCGTGCTGCTCCAGGGCGCGCTGAAGCAGCGCTGGATCCGCTACGTCTATGTCTTCGATGCGCAGGGCCGCGTGCTTCACGACGGCAGCGAGTCGATCCCGGCTTACGGCCTGCCGATGGACGATCCGCTGGCACCAGCGGCGTTGGCGGCGACCGCGCTGCGAACCCAGTTCAGCGACTCGATCATGGACGTGTCCGCGCCGATCATGATTGGGCGCGAGCGCCTGGGCGGTGTCCGCATCGGCTACGACCTGGGCGCGATGCGCGTATTGCAGGAGCGCGCCACGCACCAGTTGGGCGTCAGGCTGAAGGTGTTGGCCGAGCGCCAGATGCTGTGGTTGCTGGTGCTGGGTGTGGCCCTGATGGCGATGGGTGCCGCCGTGTTGTGGACCATCCAGCGCTGGCTGGTGATGCCGATCCGCAACCTGGCCGATGCCGCGCGCAAGATCGAGTCGGGCCACTACGACGTGCTGCCATTGGACAGCAAGCGCAATGACGAACTGGGCGAGCTGATCCGCGCTTTCCGCAACATGGGCCGGAGCGTCGCGCGCCACGACCGCGACATCCGCAAGATGGCCTACACCGATGCGCTGACCGGCCAGGCCAACCGGCTGGCGTTCCGCGAGGCACTCGACGAGCGTCTGCTGCGGTTGAGCGGCAGCGGACGCCAGCTCGCCCTGCTGTTCGCCGACATCGACGACTTCAAGCGCGTCAATGACACCCTCGGCCATGACGTCGGCGACGAGGTCCTGCTGGAGGTATCGCGCCGCATCCGCGACGTGGTCCAGCGCCTGGGCGGGCCGGGCGCGATGCTGGCCCGGTTCGGCGGTGACGAGTTTGTCATCCTGGTGGAGGCGGCGGATCCGCGGGTCAACGTCCGCGAAATCGCGACCACGCTGGGCGAGTCGCTGGTCGAGGAGCTGGGCGCGCCGCTGGCACTGCGCGAGCGGGAGGTGTTCCTGGGCATCTCGATCGGCATCAGCATGTACCCCGACGACGCCCTGACCGCGGCGATGCTGATGAAAAACGGCGATATCGCCATGTACCAGGCCAAGCTGGCCGGCAAGAACTGCGCCCGTTACTACGACAACGTGATGAACAGCGCCGTGGAGCGCCACGTCCGGCTGGAAACCGAGCTGCGCGGGGCGTGGGAGCGCGGCGAGCTGAGCGTGGTGTACCAGCCGGTGATCCGGGTGGCGGACGACGCCGTGGTCGGCGCCGAAGCGCTCCTGCGCTGGCACCACCCCGAACTGGGGGAGGTGCCGCCGGCGGTCTTCATCGACGTGGCGGAAAAAACCGGCCTGATCGAATTGCTGGGACCCAAGGTCATGACCGCCGCCTGCCGGGACGCGGCGCGCTGGCCCCCGCTGGATGGCGGCCCGCCGCCGTTCGTGACGGTCAACGTCTCCGCCCGCGAGCTGCGCAGCAGTGACCTGCCGCGCAGCGTGGCGCGCAGCCTGGACTACAGCGGCCTGGATCCTGGCCGGCTGCTGGTGGAACTGACCGAGACGGCGATGATCGGCGACGAGGCCCATGCCGGCCGCGTACTGCAACAGTTGCGCGCGACCGGGGTACAGGTCTGGCTGGACGATTTCGGCACCGGCTTCTCGGGGCTCAGCCACCTGCGCCGCGTGCCCGTGGACGGGGTCAAGATCGATCGCAGCTTTGTGGCCGACATCCTGCATGACCCCGATGACCTGGCCCTCACCACGGCGATCATCGCCATGGCGCGCTCACTGGGAATCACGGTGATCGCCGAGGGCGTAGAGAACCGCGCGCAATACCAGCTGCTGCGCGATCGCGGCTGCGACCTGGCGCAGGGCTTCAGTCTCGCCAATCCCATGAGTTCGGATGAGTTCGTTGCGCTGTGCAATGACGCGGCCGCCGTACACCTGCCAGGTTGAGCGTCCGCTCAGCCGTGGATCCAGTGCGCGACCGCGGTCGCCAACTGCCCCGATACCAGGCTGAAGAAGACCACCGCAGCGGTTCCCGCGACCCAAGCCGCGCCCATCAGGTAGCCGTCGCGCTCCAGCAACGCCAGCGCGAAAAGCAGCAACAGCACCCCGAACACGTAGTTGGTGAACGGGATGGGCAGGCACAGCAGCAGTCCGAGCGCGACCAGCAACAGGCCACTGACGAGGTTGGACAGGCGTCGCTCGAGCAACGCCGGCGCCCGTGGCCGCGACACGCGCTCCAGCCGCGCCAGCCACGGTGAGATCCGGTCACGGAAGCGGCTGACGGTCTCGCGCGTCGGCCCGCGCCGGGCCACGAAACCGGGGAGCCACGGGGTCGGCAGACCCACCATCAATTGCAGTCCCAGCAGCACCACCAGCAGGCCGCTGGCACCGCCGACGCCCGGGATCGGCAGGAAGGCTGGCAGGATGGCGATGAACACCAGCATGCCGAACGAGCGCTTGCCCAGCCCGCCGAACATGGCGCCAAGCGGCAGGATCTCGTCGGGATCGCCGATGGTGAACGAGTCCAGCAGCGCCCGGGTGCCGACGGCGTGACCGTCCGTCGCGTGTGCGCCGGTGCCGCTATCCGCTGGTTTCATCGTTTTCCGGGTCCTGCACCGGCTCGCTCTGCAGCAGCAGCTTGTCGATCCGCGGCCCGTCCAGGTCGATCACCTCGATCCGCCAGCCCGGCCAGGCGAACTGCTCGCCGACGTTGGGAATGCGGCCGAAGTGGGCGATCACCATTCCGGCGGCAGTATGGAAGTCATGCTCGTCCTCGCCGGGCACCGACCCGGAAACCAGTTCGTGCAGGTCCTCCAGGTGCAGGCTGCCGTCGATCAGCCATGAGCCGTCCGCGCGCTGCACCACCGGTCCGGCGGTGTCGTCGCTGGTCTCGTTGCTGCCGTTGCCCATGCCGGCCTGGACGCGCCCGATGACGGCGCCCATCACATCATTGACGGTTACCAGCCCGGTGACGTCGCCGTACTCGTCCACCACCAGCGCCAGCGACTGCTGCTCCTCGCGGAAGATCTCCAGCAGTTTCATCGCGTGGGTGGATTCGGAGACAAACAGCGCCTCGCGCATCTGCCCGAACAGGTCGATCGGCACGCCCGGCATCAGGCCGCGCAGCAGTGATTTGGCTTCGACCACGCCGATCACGTCCTGGTCGGTGCCACGCAGCACCGGGAAGCGCGACACCGGCGAGCTGCGCATCGTTTCCAGGTTCTCATCCAGCGGCGCGCCCGCGTCCAGCCAGGTGATGCGGGTGCGCGGCGTCATCAGGCTGTCGGCGGTGCGGTCGCCCAGGCCGAGCACGCGGTTCATCATCTTGCGTTCGTCGGCATCGATCACGCCCTGCTCATGGCTCTCGCTGACCAGCAGGCGGATCTCCTCTTCCGTCACGTTGGACGCCTGGGTCTGGTCCAGGCGCATCAGCTTGAGCATGCCTTGCGTGCTCACCATCAGCAGCCAGACCGCCGGCGTGGCGATCCAGGACACCCAGTGCATCGGCGCGGCAACGAAGCTGGCGAGCTTTTCCGGGGCCAGCAGGGCCAGCCGCTTGGGCAGCAGCTCGCCCAGCACGATGCTGAGGTAGGTGATCAGTCCCACCGCCATCACCAGTCCGATGGTGCCCGCGTAGTCACCCAGGAAAGGCACCTGCAGCGCGAGCCAGGCGCCGATGGCCGAGCCGATGGCCTCGCCGCCGAACATACCCGTCAGGATAGCGATCAAGGTGATCCCGACCTGGACGGTGGAGAGGAAGCGGTCGGGGTGTTCGGCCAGGTCCAGCGCCTTGCGCGCGCGCCGGCTGGTGACCGCCATGTGCCGCAAGCGCGCCTTGCGCGAGGTGACAACCGACATCTCCGACAACGCGAAAAATGCGTTGAACGCGATGAGCACGAGCACGATCCCGAACTTCAGCATGCCGCTCGCCTCATCCGGATGGGGCAGGGCACCGCTGGGCCACGGCGGCACGAGGGCGCCGTGGAGCATGTAGACGGAGGTTTTGGATCGTCGCCCATGGAGCGCAGGAGACCGTATTGACGCGTCCAAGCGACGCCGCCGGATTTTAGCAGTTAGCCCGTGCCGGCCCCGGAACGATCAATGACTGGGCGTGAAGCCGGTGAAACCGTCATAATCGCACCCCCCGGGTTGCCGCCCGGGCCGTATTCATGATGTCCGGCTCCGTGTTCCGGATTTCGGCCTCCCACCGCGAAACGTTGCCTTACGGCACGACGAGGTATTGCACCGATGTTTTCCCTGCAGACGATGTTCGGCCAAGGCAACCAGTTCTACGACCTGCTGGAGCAGTCGGCGGTTGCCGCGCACGACAGCACCCGTGCGTTGCACGAGATGCTCAAGGGCGATCAGCGCGAACCCGCGCTCGATGCGTTCAAGCTGGCCCGCCAGCGCGAGCGCGACGCGTCGGAGAAGATCAGCCAGGAACTGGTCGACAGCTTCATCACCCCGATCGAGCGCGAAGACATCGAAGCGCTCAGCTCGGCGCTGCACAAGATCAACAAGCAGGCGGAGAAGTTCGCCGATCGCTACACCCTGGCTGTGCAGCACCTGGAGCACATCGACTTCGCCCCGCGCGCGGCGATGCTGGAGCAGGCCGCCAGCGTGGTGGTGAAGATGGTCAAGCAGCTGCGCAAGATCAAGCTGGGGCCGATGAAGGCGCTCAACGACGAGCTGCGCTCCATCGAGAACGAAGCCGACCGGCTGATGCTGGAGCTGTACCGCGAGATCTACTCCGGCGACTTGGAGCCGTTGCAGATGTTCCTGCTCAAGGAGTTCTTCGAGATCCTCGAGAAAGCGATCGACCGTTGCCGCGAGGCCGGCGTGGTGGCGTACGACATCGTGCTGAAGAACTCCTGAGGCGCCCCGCATGTTGACCCTGGTCATGACGGTGGTCCTGGTCGCGCTGGTGTTCGAGTACATCAACGGCTTCCACGACACCGCCAACTCCATCGCCACCGTGGTGGCCACCAAGGTGCTGTCGCCGGCGCAGGCGGTCGCGTTGGCGGCGAGCATGAACCTCATCGGCGCGCTGGTCGGCACGGCGGTGGCCAAGACGATCGCCTCGGGGCTGATCGATATCGGCGTGGTCGAAGTGGGCGCGCAACTGATCCTGTGCGCACTGCTGGGCGGGATTGTCTGGAACCTGATCACCTGGTGGATCGGCTTGCCGTCATCCTCGTCCCACGCGCTGATCGGCGGGTTGATCGGCGCGGCGCTGGCGGCGGCGTCCAACAACTTCGACGCGATCATCTGGTCGCAGCCGGCCGAGCCGATCTATCACAGCGCCGGCGTGCTGTGGAAAGTGGTCGTGCCGATGTTCAGCTCGCCGATCCTGGGCTTCGTGGCCGGCTTCGTGATGATGGCCGTGCTGTTTGCGGTGATTTCCGGCATGGCCAGCAGTGGCGGTGTCCTGGCGCGCCTGGCACGACCGCGCTGGGTCAACGGCTTCTTCGGCAAGGCGCAGATCGTCAGCGCGGCGGGCATGGGTTTCGCGCACGGCATGAACGATGCGCAGAAGACCATGGGCATCATCGCCCTGACCCTGGTCAGCGCCCAGAGCACCGGCGTGCTGGACAACCTGCCGGGCTGGCTGGCGTTCCTGCATCCTTCCCCGGGTGCTCTGACCGACGGCGACATCGATCTGTGGATCAAGATCGCCTGTGCGCTGGTGATGGCCGCCGGCACCGCGGCGGGCGGCTGGCGGATCATCAAGACGCTGGGCCACAAGCTGGTCAAGCTGCACCCGATCCACGGATTCGCGGCCGAGACCAGCGCCGCCTCGGTGATCCTCGCCGCGTCCTCGCTGGGCATCCCGGTCTCCACCACCCACAACATCTCCGCCGCGATCATGGGCGTGGGCACCGCCAAACGTCTGAACGCAATCAAGTGGACGATCGTGGAGCGGATGATCTGGGCCTGGATCCTGACCATTCCGGCCGCCGGCGGCATCGCCTGGCTGGCGTTCCGCGGCATGGTCGCCATGGGCTGGGCATAGTCCCGGTCCCCTCCGCAGGTCGCGCGCGGACGTCGCTGTTGCGCGTCCTCTGAAGCGCGTCCTCTAGAGCACGTCGCGCTCGCCCGAGAGCACCCGTTCCATGCGATCGCTGGTGCCGCCGATGTCCAGCACCAGACGGTGGACTTCGGCGCCATCCAGGCCTTCAAACGGGCGGTTCTCGCACAGTTGCAGGTAGGGATCGCCACCCATCTCGCCGATCGCCAGATAGCCGACCCGGCTCTGCCAGTTGAAGTTGAGCGCGCGCGCGGCATCGATGCCATCGGCCTGCGCGACGGCGCTGCTTACCCGCAGGTAGGGACGTCCGTCCTCGTCGTGCAGTTCGGACAGGAAGATCGTCTGGTGGCGGCTGCCCTGTTCCAGCGACAGCTCGATACTGGCAACGCCTTCGTCCTGCAGGACGACATTGAACCCGGCACCGGTGAGGTGCTGGCGGATCGACTTGAAGGTGTGCATGGCGGACTCCAGCGGGGGAGGCCTATGCTACCGCGATGGAAAACCCGGCCAACGTCCGCGTTATCGCGGCGATCCGCGCCATCCCTGCAGGCCAGGTGGCCGGCTACGGCGAAGTCGCCCGCCGCGCCGGCCTGCCGGGGCGCGCGCGCATGGTGGCGCGACTGCTGGCCACCAACGACGATCCCTGCCTTCCCTGGCACCGCGTGGTCCGCGCCGATGGGCGCATCGCGTTTGCGCCGGGATCGGCATCGTATCTGGAGCAGTGCGCCAGGCTCAGGTCGGAGGGGGTCAAGGTCGAAGCGGGACGGGTTCGCGGCCTGCGACCGGCTCCCACGGTCGACCAGCAGCTCTGGGGTGATCACGGCTGAGCGTCGGTTCGCTCCTGTCGGGCCCGATCAGCGGCTACCATTGCGCTACTTGCCAGGAGCTGCGATGTTTTCCAACCTTCCCCCCGTCACCCGCGCATTGCTGATCGCCAACGCGGTGGTGTTCCTGCTCCAGAACGTCCTCGGCGAAGCCGCCCTTTCCGCGTTCATGCTGTGGCCCATCGGCGGTGGCGAGGGCCTGTATCCGGGTCGCGAGTTCCTGCCCTGGCAGTTGCTCAGCTACGGCTTCATGCATGGCAGTTTTACCCATCTGCTGTTCAACATGGTCGCCCTGCTGATGTTCGGCGCGCCGCTGGAGCACACCTGGGGCGAGCGGCGCTTCCTGACGTTCTTCCTGGTCTGCGTGGCGGGCGCGGCGGTGTGCCAGCTGGCGGTGGGTGCATGGACGATGTCGCAGGGCGGCATGGCGTACCCGACGGTGGGCGCCTCGGGCGGGGTGTTCGGCCTGCTGCTGGCGTACGGCATGCTGTTTCCCAACCAGCGCGTCATGCTGCTGATCCCGCCGATCCCGATGAAGGCGCGGACGCTGGTGATCGTCTACGGCGCCATCGAGTTGATGCTGGGCTTCAGCGGCTACCAGCCGGGGGTGGCCCACTTCGCCCATCTGGGCGGAATGCTGTTCGGGTGGCTGCTGATCCGCTATTGGCGCGGACAGCCACCGTTTGGTCGCCGCGGCCCGCCGCGGCCGCGTGTGGTGCGCTGAGCGAGGCGGACCGATACCGCCGCCGCACAACCGGAGACGGAAAACGGAAAACGGCGCGTCTGCACGCGCCGTTTTCTTTTCTATTTCGTGGATTGCGGGCTGCGCGGCTTACTTCTTGCGCTTTTCCACGACCGGCTCGGGGCGCAGCACGACGCGCTCGTCGGCCTTCAGCTGCATCGGCGCATTCGCCTTGCAGCCATAGGTCGTGCCAAAGGCCGCCATGTTCATCAGCGGGCCGTTGGTGCGCCACTTGCCCGGCGCATGCACGCCGTGCGCCGCGAGCTGCGCCGCCGCGGCGGCGCTCATGTGCTGCGGCCACAGTCCGGCCCAGCCTTCAAAGAAGGCTTCCTTGGATTTCTTGTCAGCCTCCGGTGCGGCCTTGTTGAAGGCTTCCCAGGCCAGCTGGACGCCGGCGATGTCGGCGATGTTCTCGTCGCGGGTCGCCACGCCATTGACCTTGGTCCCATTGAGCATCGGAACGTCGAAACCCCCGTACTGGCCCACGACGCGGTAGCCCAAGGTCTCCCAGGTGGAGGCGTCTTGTGGGGTCCACCAGTCGCGGATTTCCGAATCGGCCGCAATATGGTGGCCGCGCGAATCAAACCCGTGGCTGATCTCGTGTCCGACCAGGGCGCCAAAACTGCCATAGCGGGTCGCGGTCTGCGCCAACGGGTCCAGCAGGGGCGCCTGCAGCGCCGCGGCAGTGACGATCAGGCGGTTCTGGGCCAGGTCGTAGGTGAGCGCCGGCTGCTGCGGCAGCACGTCCCAGCGGCGGTCGGCATTGTTCTCGCCGATGCGGCGCATTTCCTCGCGGTGGCGCCAGGTCGATGCGATGAGCATGTTGCCGCCGAAGCTGCCGCGCCCCATCGGCTGGATGGTGAAGTCCAGGTCGCGCGCGGGCACGCCAAGCTCGATCTTCATCTTCGCCAGTTTGGCGGACGCTTCCGCGCGGGCCTGCTCACTGATGCGGGTATCGCGCGCCAGCGAGTCCGCCAGTGCGCTGCGCACCTGCCCGGTGATCCGCATGGCCTCGGCCCGGGTTTCCGGCTTCAGGAAACGGGCGGCGTACTCGTGTCCCAGCATCGGGCCGGCGGCCTGGTTGATCGCATCCAGAACCTGCTGCTCACGCGCGGGTGGCGCGGAGGCGCCGGCAATCACGCGGCCGTGGAAATCAAAGTGGGCGTCCCGCCAGGCCTTGGCCAGGTAGGGCGCCATCGAGTCGCCCACGCGCCAGCGCAGGTAGGCGCGCCACTGCTCGGGCTTGAGCTCGCCGACGAGCCGGTCCACTTCCGCCAGACGCGTCGGGCTGGCGATGGACACCGTGGGCATGCTGACGCCCTGCGCTTCGAGGAATTTGTCCAGCTCAAGGTTCGGGTACTGGGCCGCCAGGCCGGCGGTGTCGACGGCGCCATAGTTGCTGCGCGGATCGCGCAGCTCGGCCAGCGGGCGGGACGCCTTGGCCAGACGTGTTTCCAGGTCGATGACGAGCTGCGCCTGCTTGGCCAGCTCCTTGTCCTTGACGCCGGTGAGCGCGAGGATCTTCTCGATGTAGGCGCGGTACTGGCCCATCACGGCCTGGGTGGGCTCGTCGGTGCGCAGGTAATAGGCCGGATCGGGCAGGCCCACGCCGCCCTGGCTGAAATAGCCGATGTGGCGCGACAGGTCGGCCAGGTCGATATCGGCGCCGAAGTGGAACGCCACGGGGATGCCCACCTGGTGCAGCGCGGCGATGGCCGGGGCGATGCTCTTGCTGCGCTTGATCGCGACGATCCGGTCCAGCAGCGGTGCCAGCGGCTGGGCGCCATCAGCTTCCACGCCCGCCTCGTTCAGGCCACTGGCCCAGAAATCGCCCAGCAATTGCTGGATCGGCCCCTGCGGCGCCTGCATCGCGCTGTTGAGCAGGTCGATCTGCTCCTGGCGCGCGCGCGTCTCGAGCTGGCCGAGGGCGGAAATCGTGTCCGCGCCTGCCGGCAGCGGGTTGGCCATCAGCCAGCCGGCATTGGCGAAGCCGTGGAAGTCGGTGCAGGCATCGGCAGCCTCCTGGGCGCCGGCGGACGGCGAGGCGAGGCCGGCGGTCAAGCCGATCACGAGGGCACAAAACAGGGGTCGAAGGGTCATCGGGTAGTCCATCCAGATTATCCCCGGCAGTCTATCAAGGTGGCGGGCAGTACAATGGCCCGATGAGCCAACACGTCGACTTGCCCTGCCTCGCCCCTGCCTTCGGTCCGATGCCGCGCCGCGTCACGCGCGCGGTCAGCATCGGTGGTGTCACCGTGGGCGGCGGGGCGCCGGTCGTCGTACAGTCAATGACCAATACCGACACCGCCGACGTCAATTCGACGGTGAAGCAGGTGGCCGATCTGTGGCGTGCCGGCTCGGAGCTGGTGCGTATTACGGTGAACAACGCCGAGGCCGCCGCCGCGGTGCCCCGCATCCGCGACAAGTTGGCGATGATCGGCGCGCCCGTGCCGCTGATCGGCGACTTCCATTACAACGGCCATCAGCTGCTTACCGCCGAGCCGGCGGCCGCGGAGGCACTGGCGAAATTCCGCATCAATCCGGGCAACGTCGGATTCGGCAAGAAGCGCGACACCCAGTTCGCGACCCTGATCGAGCTGGCAATCCAGTACGGGAAGCCGGTGCGCATCGGCGCGAACTGGGGTTCATTGGACCAGTCGCTGGCGCGCGAGCTGATGGACGAGAACGCGTTGCGCGCGCAGCCGTGGGACGCCGGCCGCGTGCTGCGCGAGGCGCTGCTGCGCTCGGCGCTGGATTCGGCGGCGCGAGCGGTGGAGATCGGGCTGCCGGCGGACCGGATCGTGCTCAGCGCCAAGGTCAGCGGCGTGCAGGAACTGATCACCGTCTATCGCGAGTTGGCCGCGCGGGGGGATTACGCCCTGCACCTGGGGCTGACCGAAGCGGGCATTGGCAGCAAGGGCATCGTCGCCTCCAGCGCCGCCCTGGGCGTGCTGCTGCAGGAAGGCATCGGCGACACCATCCGCATATCGCTGACCCCCGAGCCGGGGCAGTCGCGGACCAACGAGGTGATCGTCGCCCAGGAGCTGTTGCAGACGATGGGCCTGCGCGCGTTCACGCCGATGGTCACCGCATGCCCCGGCTGCGGCCGCACCACCAGCACCTTCTTCCAGGAGCTTGCGCAAAAGGTGCAGGAACACGTCCGGGCGAAGATGCCGGAGTGGAAGATCACCCATCCCGGCGCGGAAAACCTGACGCTTGCGGTGATGGGCTGCATCGTCAACGGACCGGGTGAATCGCGCCACGCCAACATCGGTATCTCCCTGCCGGGGACCGGTGAGGCGCCCTCGGCCCCGGTGTTCGAGGACGGCGAGAAAACCGTGACCCTGCGCGGGGAGCACATCGCCGATGAGTTCCTCGGCCTGATCGACGCGTATGTCGAGCGCCACCATGGCGGCGCCCGGGGAGCCTGACCCGCCTTCGCGAGCACCGGTGGCGCCGGACGCGGCGGGTGCCGACCGTCACCTCGCCGATGCTCGCTCGCCATCCGACGAAGTGGCGTTGCCCGACGACACGGCGCCGTCCGGCGAGGGCACCCCGGAAATCGTTCGTCGGGAACAACGCCCGCTGGCGCGCATCGCCCGGGAGTTCGTCTGGCCGCTGGTGCTTGTTTTCCTGACCCTGCTGCTGCCGCTGTGGGGATTTTCCGAACTCGCCGGCGAGCTGCGCGCCGGTGCGGTGTTCGGCTTTGACGAGCCGATCCTGCGGGGCCTGCGCGCGATGACAAGTGCCGGCGCAGACCGGATCTTCCTCGCGGTCTCGAAGCTCGGCTATCTCTACGGCGTCGTGCCGGTCGACATCGTCCTGATCGCGGGATTGTTTTTGCGCCGCCACCTGCGTGCCGCCACGTTTGCGTCGATGGCGGTGGTGGGCTCGGCGCTGCTGAACCTCTCGGCCAAACGCATCTTCAGCCGCGACCGGCCGTCGCTGTGGGAATCGATCACGCCCGAACTCACCTCGAGCTTCCCCAGCGGCCACGCGATGGGCTCGGCGACGCTGGCCGCGGTCGTGATCGTGCTTGCGTGGCACACCCGCTGGCGCTGGCCTGTCATTGCCGCAATGTCGGTCTTCGTCCTGTTGGTGGGGACGTCGCGGGTGTACCTGGGCGTGCATTACCCGTCCGACATCCTGGCAGGCTGGGCCGTGGCCAGCGCCTGGGCAGCGGCCTGCCACCTTGCGGTATACCGGCTGCGCGCGCCCACCTGGCCAGCCCGCGACCGGCGCACGCGCTGAACGGCCTCAGTTGCCTGGCTTGGCCGCGCTGGTCGGCGCGGTGCTCGCCGCCTTGCGGGCCAGGCTGGCTTCGCGGTGCGCGATATAGCCATTGGCGCTGAAGATGATCGCTGCGCCCAGCAGGGTCCAGCGGTCCAGCGCCTCGCCGAACAGGAAGTAGCCGAAGACCACCACGATCGGCAGCTGCATGAAACTGATCGGAATCAGCGCCGATACTTCGCCCAGCTTGAGCGCGCGGGTCCATAGCATGTGCCCGCCGGTGCCCAGCACGCCGGCCAGCACCACCCACAGCCAGACGATGCCGTGCGGCCATTCCCACACCCACAGCGCCGGCAGCAGCGACAGCGGCACCCAAAGGATCGTCGTCAGGATCACGATGCGGTCCGCCGGCTCGGTGTACGCCAGCTGCTTGATCTGGATGGCGACGATGCCGCTGATGATCGCGGCCGAGACCGCGACCAGCGAGGCTGCGCTGAACTCGGTCGTGCCCGGGCGCACGATCACCAGCACCCCGATGAAGCCCAGGATGACCGCGCTCCAGCGGCGCACGCGCACCTGCTCCCCCAGCCACAGCACGGCGGCTATGGTGACGAACAGCGGCGTGGAATACGACAGCGAGACCGCCTGCGCCAGTGGCAGGTGGCCGATCGCCCAGAAGCCGCAGAACATCGACAACGTGCCCAGTACGCAACGCACGATGTAGCGCGGCATCTGCTGCGTGCGCAGCAGCCCGGGCCCGTGCTTGAGCAGCAGGGGCAGGGCGGCGAGCATGCCGAAGAAACTGCGGAAGAAGGCGATCTCAAAGGTGTGCAGCGACTCGGATGCCAGGCGGATGGTGATCACCATCAGTGCAAAGAATGCAGTGCTGCCCAGCATCAGCAGTGCTGCGCGGGTGTGGATGGAGATCGGTGGTTTCGGTGCTGTCACCAGATAGCGCCGATCAGTCGCGGTTCCGGCTCCAGGGCGACGCCAAAGCGTTTGCGCACAGACCCCGCTATCTCCCGGGCGAGCTCGTAGAGCTCCAGCCCGCTGGCCGCGCCGTGGTTGACCAGCACCAGCGCGTGGGACTCCGAGACGCCCGCATCAGCGTTGCGGCGGCCCTTCCAGCCGCAGGCATCGATCAGCCATGCCGCGGATACCTTCCTCGTCGCGTCCGAGCCGGTTGCAAACGTCGGCATCGAGGGATTGGCATCCTGCAGGGCGCTGGCCTGTGCAGCCGGGAGAATGGGGTTCTTGAAGAAGCTGCCGGCGTTGCCGATCAACGTCGGATCGGGCAGCTTGCTGCGGCGGATGGCGACGACCGCGGCGGCGACATCCTGCGCCGTGGGGTTCGAAACGCCAGCCGACGCCAGCTGCGCGCTGATGCCGGCATAGCTCAGGCGCGGACTGAAATTGCGCGGCAGGGCGAACTCGACCGCGGTGATGATGAAGCGGCCGGACTCACGCTTGAACAGGCTGTCGCGATAGGCGAATGCGCAATCCGTGGCGCTCAGGTAATGCCACTCGCCGGTGGCCGGCGCGAACGCCTCCACCCGGTGGATGAACTCGCCGACCTCCACGCCATAGGCGCCGATGTTCTGGATCGGCGCGGCGCCGACGGTGCCGGGGATCAGCGCCAGGTTCTCCAGTCCGCAAAGGCCGAGCGCGAGCGATTCCATGACCAGTGCGTGCCATGTGGTACCGGCGTCGGCACGCAGGATCGCCGCGTCATGCACTTCTGCGACCACAGTCACCCGGTTGCCGGTCAGGGCCAGCAAAGGAACCTGCGGATCGCCGACGAACAACAGGTTGCTGCCACCGCCAATTACCAGTGGCGGATGGTCGCGGAAATTGGCTGAAGCCAGCACGTCGGGCAGGACTGAGGCGTCGTCCACTTCGGCCAGCAAGGGCGCGAACGCAGGCACGCCGAAGGTGTTGCGCGACTTCAGCGGCACATTGCGGAACAGCCGTACGGAATCGCTCATGCAGCCGGCGGCAACGGTCCGCCGCTGGGTGCGAACTTGCGGCGGCGGATCGCTTCCACGCACTCCTTGATCAGGCCCGGGCCGCGGTAGACCAGGCCCGAGTAGCACTGCACCAGGGTGGCGCCCGCAGCCATCTTGGTCACCGCGTCGGCGCCGCTGAGGATGCCGCCGACACCCACCAGCGGGATCGACTCGGGCAGGCGCGTGCGCATCATCCGCAACACGGTGGTGGATCTGCCCATCAGCGGCTTGCCGGACAGTCCGCCGGCCTCGTCGGCGCCGCGCACGCCTTCCACCTCGATGCGCGAGACGGTGGTGTTGGTCGCGATCACGCCATCGACCTCCATCTCCGTCAGCACGCGGGCACACGCCTCGATATCCGGGTCCGACAGGTCCGGCGCGATCTTCACCAGCATCGGGATCCGCCGGCCATGCTTGGCGCCCAGACGTTCCTGCTCCTCGCGCAGCGTGCCGACCAGTCGCCGCAGGGTCTGCTCCTCCTGCAACTCGCGCAGCCCGGCCGTGTTGGGCGAGGAGATGTTGACGGTGACGTAGTCGGCCAGCTCATACACGCGCGACAGGCAGTACATGTAGTCGCCGTCGGCGATCTCGTTGGGGGTGTCCTTGTTCTTGCCGATGTTGATGCCCAGCAGCGCGCCCTTGCGGTCGGCCCGCTCGACGTTGCGCACCAGCGCGTCCACGCCGGCGTTGTTGAAGCCCAGCCGGTTGATCACCGCCTTCTGCGAGGGCAGGCGGAACATCCTCGGCTTGGCGTTGCCGTCCTGCGGGCGCGGCGTGACGGTGCCAATCTCGACGAAGCCGAAGCCCAGCGCCATCAGTGCATCGATGTGCTCGCCGTTCTTGTCCAGGCCCGCGGCGAGTCCAACCGGGTTGGCGAATTCCAGCCCGAAAGCGCGTGTCGGCAGCGGGGCAGGGACTTTCGACAGCAGCGAGGCCGCGCCCGATCGCCATGCGACATCGAGCGCGCGCAGACCAAGGTCATGCGCGCGCTCGGCATCCATGGCGAACAGCAGCGGGCGGGCCAGACCGTACACGCCTACCCCCAGTTGGAGGCAAGCGCGAGGAAGGCCGCGAGACCACCGAACAGCAGCAGCACGCCGATGATCGAGATGATCGCCAGCGCGACCATGGCGTACCCCAGCACCAGCCCGCTGACCGCGAGCCCGTCACCTTCCACCGTCCCGTTGCCGCGCTTGATCTCGCTGCGCGCCATATGCCCGGTAACGATGGCCGCGATGCTGCCCACGAACGGCAGCAACGTCCAGCCCAGGATGCCGGCGACCAGGCTGATGACGGCCATGCTGCTGGTCCGGCGGACCTGCTGCGTCGGCGGCGGAAGCGGGGCGGAGACGGATGTGTTCATCGACGGTGCTCGGTGGGTGGGACTTACAGGTCGAACTTGATGCCCTGCGCCAGCGGCAGTTCGTCGGAGTAGTTGATGGTGTTGGTCTGGCGACGCATGTAGGCGCGCCATGCATCCGAGCCGGACTCGCGACCGCCGCCGGTCTCCTTCTCGCCGCCGAACGCGCCACCGATCTCGGCGCCGGAGGTGCCGATGTTGACGTTGGCGATGCCGCAGTCCGAGCCCCACGCAGCCAGGAATTGCTCGGCCGCCTTCAGGCTCTCGGTGAAGATCGCCGAAGACAGGCCCTGCGGCACGTCGTTCTGCATCTCGATGGCCTCATCCAGGGTGCTGAACTTCATGACATACAGGATCGGCGCGAAGGTTTCCGTCTGCACCACCTCGGAGCTGTTGGCCAGGCCGGTGATCAGGGTCGGCAGGACGAAGTTGCCCTTGCGGTCGATCGCCTCGCCACCGGACTCGACCTTGCCGCCGGCCGCCTTGGCCTTCTCGATCGCGTCAAGGAATTCCTTGACGCCTTCGGGGCTGTTCAGCGGGCCCATCAGGTTGGCCGGGTCGGTCGGATCGCCGATCTTGCCTTCCACCTGCTTGTAGGCGGTGACCAGCTTGGCCAGCACGTCGTCGTAGATCGACTCGTGGATGAACACGCGGCGGGTGGAGGTGCAGCGCTGGCCGGCAGTGCCGACCGCGCCGAACACGATCGCGGGGATCGCCAGCTTCAGGTCCGCGCTGGCATCGACGATCATCGCGTTGTTGCCGCCCAGCTCCAGCAGCGAGCGGCCCATGCGGCGGGCGACGCGCTCGCCCACGTGGCGGCCGACCTTGGTCGAACCGGTGAAGCTGATCAGGTTGATGCGCTTGTCGTCGACGAAGTGCTGGGCCAGCTCGGTGCCCGCGTCGTTGAACAGGAAGAAGATGTCGGGGAAGCCGCCCTTGCGCAGGGCCTCGTTGCAGATCTTGATCGAGGCGATTGCCGACAGCGGAGTCTTGGGCGACGGCTTCCAGATGGTGATGTTGCCGCAGACCGCCGAGACCAGCGCGTTCCATGCCCACACCGCGACCGGGAAGTTGAACGCCGAGATCACCCCGACCACGCCCAGCGGGTGCCACTGCTCGTACATGCGGTGGCCGGGGCGCTCCGAATGCATGGTCAGGCCATACAGCTGGCGCGACAGGCCGACGGCGAACTCGCCGATGTCGATCATTTCCTGCACTTCACCGTCGCCCTCGGGCTTGGACTTGCCCATCTCCAGCGCGACCAGCGAACCCAGCGCGTCCTTGTGCTCGCGCAGCGCGTCGGCGCACAGGCGCACCGCCTCACCCCGGCGCGGGGCCGGAGTGCTGCGCCACACCTTGAAGGCAGCCTGGGCGCGCTCGACGATCGTGTCGTAGTCGGCCTGCGTTGTCGCATGCACCTTCGCCAGTGACTCGCCGTCGGTCGGGCTCAGCGGCTCCAGCGTGCCTGCGTTGCCGGCCTTGGCCCATTCGCCATTTCCGAGGTACGTGCCGGATTCGGTGTCGTTCAGGCCGAGCGCAGTGAGGACGGGATGGGTCATGAAGATCTCCTGTTGATCGAACAGTGGTGAGGCCGCGCCTCAAGCCGCGGATTGATCCCGGCGGGGCACGCGGCGATGCCGCGAAAAGTCTCGCAGACGATGAATGGTGACCCCGACACGATTCGAACGTGTGACCTGTCCCTTAGGAGGGGACCGCTCTATCCAGCTGAGCTACGGGGCCCTAACAGCCTATTTTCGCATGAACCGGTGCCGGGGTGGCGCGAGACGCGGCGTTGCTATGGCCTTGGCCGATCACTGCGGGCCTGCGTTTCAGCGCTGTTCTTTGCCGGGCGAAGCCCCCAACGCGAGCGCTCCAGCCACCAGCAGGCGGTCGCGGTAGCCAGCCAGACCAGGAACCACGGCCAGCGGCGGCCGGTTTGTGAGGGTGGTTGCTGTGCGGAGGCTCCGGTGGCATCCGGGGAGCCGCCCGCGCCAGCCGCAAGCATCAGAGTCGCTTCGCGCAACGCGTCGGCGGTCATTGCTGGGCTTTGCTCTGCAGACGGAACCAGGAACAGCTGCGTGTGCTCAGCGTCGCGCAGCTCGTGCCAACCCGGAGCATCTGCCCAGAACCCGGCGCAGTCGGCGTCGCCACTGGCCGGATCGATGTGCAGGGTGACGGGGTCACCGACAGGCGACAGCACCTGCGCGCCTTCGCCGATGCCGCAGATCACGCTGCGCTGGTACGGCGCGGCAGCTTCAATCGTGACCGGGGATGTGGTCGCGACGCTGGCGCGGGCGAGGGTGCTGAAGGCGCTGCTCCAGATCTCGCCGTGGACGTCCTGCCGTCCCGCCATGACCAGGCGGTAGCTGTCCACCAGCGGCCATACGCCGACGCGGCCCCGCCCGTGCGCCACCCAGAACCCGAGCGGCTCCCCGGCGCCGTCAGCAAGCAATTCAATACCGTCAGCAGCGGTCACCCGCACCCCGCGGGCAAGGCTTGGGAGCGCGTCGGCGGCGTCGCCCGGACCGACCCATTCGCCGCCGAGGCGGATTCCGGGATCGGGGTTGGTACGGGCGACGTCAAAGCCCAGCTCCGCCAATCGCTGGCGGTCGGCGTCGCCCGGCGGCCCAGTCATCCGCAGCAACAGGCTCAGGCCCCGGTCGAGCGCAGCGGCGAGGACCTCGTGTTGATCGCGGGTGAGGGTGCCCCAGCTGCGGTCGTCGAGTACGAGCAGGTCGAATTGATCCAACGCCGCGGCATCGAATCGGCCGGGTGCGGTGCCGACCTGGGTGCCGGCGCCCAGGCTGATGCGGGTGTCGAGTTCGGCGCGGGCATCGAGCGCCCAGCGGCGCAGGTACTTGAGTTCCGGCGATGGCCCACCGGCCAGTACGAGCACCTTCAAGTCGCGCGGTGGCGTCACGTCAAGCGGCAGCGGGGCCTCGTCGATGGTGTTGCCTTCCGTGTCCAGCACCAGCACTCGATAGGGCGTCAGGCCGGCGCTGCGTGTGCTGGCATGTAGCGTGAACTGTCCGTCGTCGCCGAGCTCGCTGCGATCCAGCTGGCGATCGGCGGGGTCGCGCAGTTCGACCGATCCGCCAGTGACCGCCGCGGTGCGTCCGCTGACGGCGAACCGTCGTCCGGCGGCCACGCGCTGCGGGGAGTGGATTTCGACCAGACCCGGTGGCTGCGGCGCTGCGCGGAACTTGATTTCCAGCCCGCGTGCTGCGTCGCGGTCGCGAACGACCAGCCCGGCGCCCAGGACACGGATGCGTTGGGTCGCCGCATAGGTGCGCAATGCGCTGGCGAGGTCGGGAAAACGCTCGGCGTCGGCGGGCATGCTCCTACCGGCTTCGGGCAATGCCACGGTGCGGTCGCCGACGACGCCCTGCGCGGTGACCTCATCGGCGCGCGCAGTCAGCACGACAAGGGTCCCCGGCTCATGCGGGACCGGTGGCGGGAACAGCACGAAGTAGAGCAGGCCGGCGCTGGCAATTTGGGTGAGCAACAGCACGGTCGTGCGCAACGGGTGGGATCGCGACTCCCGAGGCAGCCGTGTCCGGGCCCGGAGGGCGCGAACGCTGCCCAGCAGCACCGCGAGCGCAAGAATTCCAATGACCAGCGGTTGCGGGCTCATGGCCGGCCCTCACGTTGCAGTGCGTCCAGATAGACGTCGCCGACTTCACCTGCAGACCGCCGCTCCGACGCCGCGGCGGGTGGCCTTGTCACCAGCGGCCACAGCGCACCGCGCAGGCGCGCGCGGCATTCGCGGCAGGTGGGGTCGCGGCGTACTTCGGCGAGGGCCGCTGCCAGTTGCAGCGGCTCCGCGTCAGCGACATCCTGTGAATCGACCCAGCGTGCAAGCTTGTCGAGGTCGAGGTCGGGGCCTGCGGCGCCGGGCGTTGGCGACATAGCGCGCCAGGCATCCACGGCGGTCGGATCGGGCGCGGTTGCCGGATGCAGTGGATCGCGACGACTGACAATGCCGCTGCGGTCACCACTCAGGCGCCGGCCGGGATCGATCGGCGGCACCTGGCTGCCCACGCGCGGCAGGTAGATGCGCTCGGCTTCCTGCACCTGCTTGATGAGTTCCAATGCCCGGTGTGCGAAGGGCAACGCGCGGTCAGGCTCACCCTGGCGAAGCTTCAGTTCGGACTGCCACATCTCGTTGAGCGCGGATCGCAGCAGTTCGCGGGTTGCGGGATCCAGCAGGGTCGCCGCCTCCGCATGGTCGTGGGTGTGGCCGAACTGCTCGAGCACGGCGGCTTCCTCACCAAAGGTCGGCTGGCGCTGGATCCCCTCGGCGTGGTCGTGCCCGTCTTCGTCTTCGGCCGCATGGGCGCGATCCGGCGCTGGTGCTGGCGCCGGTGCCTCCGATGCGACTTCAATCGGCAGGTCGGTCTGGTGCACGTCCTGGGCGTCGTTGGTGGGAAGCAGTTGCGGCGTGCCTCCGGTTTCCTCTCCGAGGAACTGGCCGTATCGAAGGCGAAGCAGCCGCTGGTCCACGCCGATGCGGTCTGACCGTTCCAGGTAGCGGTCGGCCGCCAGCCGCGGCTTCTCCTTCATCAGCGCCTCCGCGTCGATGATGATCTGGCGCTGGCTGCGGAAGTAGGCCGGCATGACCCGCTTGACCTGGCCATCCAGGTCGGCCGACTCGACGACTGGTGGCGCCGGCCAGCGCAGGATGTAACTGGGGCTCACGACGGTGTGCGGCGACGGCGTTCGCCGGTCACTGACGCTGAGCCGCACGATCAGGTCCTCACCGGCGACCATGCCCAAAGGGGCGAGCGCGATCTGGTGGGCATAGCGCATCTGCTTGGGGCCGCCTCGACCGCGCAAGGTGATCGTCTGCTGGCGGGTGGTGATGTTCTCGCCGCTGCCTACGGTCCGGGTGATGCTCAACTCGGCGGAGGGAGACAGTCCGTAGTCATCGCTGGCCTCGAATTCGAGCGCCCATTGGCTCTGCCCGGACGCCGCCATCGTCAGGGTTTGCAGCGGCTTGAGCACGCGCAACTCGGGTGGCTTGTCGAGGATCACGTCGATCCGGTTCTCGCCGGCCTGTGCCGTTGGCAGCGGGTGCTCCAGTTGCAGGTGATACAGGGCAGGGCGATCGATGCGGCGACGGCCAACCCAGTCGTCGCCGTCGCGCTCGAGCGCGATCCGCTCGCCGTCGTGGAAAACCAGTTCGACCTGTCGCGGCATCGGCGCGAAGCGCAGGGTCCATTGCAGGACGGAGCCTTCGGGTACCGTCGCGGCGAGGGTATCGATATGGGTTGCAGCCACGCCGGTGTAGGCGGGCGGTTGGATTTCGATGCTCACGCCAGCCAGTTGCGCGGGACGGTCGGGCGACGCGCGCTCGGGGCCGGGAGTGCTGGCGGTGGAGGCGTCCTGCTGCCGCTCCGGATAGAAGACCACCGCGCCTGCGAGCGCGGCGGCGAGCGCGCCCCAGAGCAGCAGGCGGCGGTGTCGCCACGGCGCCCGCAGGTCGATCTGCGGGCCGTCCTGCACCCGTTGCCGCAGGCGCTGCTGTTGCAAATGCTCCAGGGGGTTGGTTGCTGGCCGATGCGGGAACAGCAGGTCCGCGCTGTCTTCCATGTCGCGCCGCCGTGCATTGAGCGTCCGCGCCAGCCAGCGTTCGTCGAAAGCGCGTCCCACCTGCCAGGCGTGCCAGCCCGCGACCAGCGCGATCGCGGCAAGCACCAGGATCGACCAGGCCGCCGCATTGACCCGCCAGGCGACGGCGGCTGCAACCAGCAGCCACGGGAGTGCCGACAGTGCGGCCTGGATACCGGCGCGCCGGGCCGCAGCCTCACGTGCGCGGCGCAGGCGAGTGTCGGCCGTGCTCATGCAGCCGTCCTGCGGCGCGGGCCATTGGCCATCCATCGCTCGAGGAGAACCATCAGGGCGATCAGCCCGGCCAACGGCGGCGCAAGCGGGCGGGGGGCGTCCGGGTAAGGCGTGGCGCCCACGCGCGGCGCGTGCGCCTTGGCATCGACCCAGGCCGGCTGCGGCGGCGCCTCGGTGAACAAGGCACCCAGGTGCTGCGGAAAGTCCGGCTCCAGCAGGATCGGCATCCCGGCGGGAGCAAGTTCGTGCTCCAGTTGCATCAATCGGCCACGTCCCAAACGGGTCCCGCGCGCAAGCGGGCCGGTGGCATCGCGCCAGATGACGGGCGCACCCTCCAGCTCCGGTGCGATGGCACCGTCTGCAAGCAGGGCATCGCCGCCCCCGGCAACCCACTGGCGAACCGCATCCGGCAGCGGCCCGGGTACCAGCCACGCCAGACGGGACCCCGCGAGGGGCGTGGAATCAGTCGCGACGGTCACTGCCGCCTCGGCGTCGTCCTCACCCGCCGAGCCGCCGCCGCGCGCCACCTGCCATGCGGCACCTGCGGCCCGCAGATATTTGAGCCCTTCCGGGTGCTCCGGCGCGTAGCGAACCATCAGCGTCGGTATGGGCGGCCGGGCGCCGGTGGCGTCAGGCGGTGCGGACGGAGGTACGGCGTCGGCGACAACGCGCCAGTCGACGGCACGGCTGAGGACGGGCCGTTCCGCATCGGCGCCGGTGATGACCGGTGGTACCAGCACGGTCAGTGGCGTGCCGGCGGGCAGGCTCGCGTCGAACTCGCGTAACAGGCTGGACAGGGACGCCTGGTCCGGGGCTGGCAGTTCAGGCACTTTCGCGCCGGCATCGTCGATCGTTGGAAAGCCGGGCGCCAGTCGTTGCCAACGCGCGTCGGTCAAGCCACTGCCGGGGCGAACGGAAGTGACGTCGACCCCAGGTGCCACCAGCACACGCGGCGTGCGATCCGGGCGCCCGAACAGCACCGGCTCGGCGAGCAGCAAGGCCAGCGCCGCCAGCATCAGCACGCGCAGCAGCAACAGGGGAATTTCATCGAGACGGTGCTTCCGTCGCGGTTGCGGCTTTGCCTGCAGCCAGCGCAGGGCGGCGAACACCACCACGCGCTGTTCGCTGCGCCGGGCCAGGTGCACCAGCACCGGCAGCAACAGCGACGCCAACGCCGCCAGCCCCAGCGGCAACATGAGCGACAGCGTCATGCGATGGGGCCAGCGCTGAACAGCCGTCGCAGCGGGAGGTCGAGCGGTTCGTCGAGTACGTATTCCACGTGCCGGACGCCGCTGGCGGCGAGGCGTTTGGCAAGGGTGGCCCGCGCCGCGGCGAAGCGGGCGATGAAGCCGTCGCGCGCGGCGGCACCGTCGGCGATCAACTCCTCACCGGTTTCCGGATCGCGGAAACGATGGCCGCCAAGGAACGGGAAGTCACGCTCCTCTATGGTGAGGATCTGCAGGTTCAATACGTCGCGGCGGGCCGCGGCAAGGCGCTCGGCCAAGCGCACGACTTCCTCATCAAAGGTGTCGCCCAGGAACACGACCAGGCTGCGGGCAGCCACGTGCTCCCATAGCGGTCGCAGCCGCGCTTCGTCCGGCCACGCGCCGGCAGCCGCCAGACGGCGGAGTTCCAGCACGCATCGATCGCGATGGCGCGCACCGGCGCCCAGCCCGGAAACCCGCAAGCCCTCGCCGCCGATCATGGCCAGGCCAAAGCGGTCGCCCTGTCGCAGGGCCACTTCGATCAGGCACGCGGCGAGCGTCCTGGCCGCGTCAAGGCGGGACCATCCGGGGCGCGCGCCGTCCTCCTGCGCCATCGACGCGCTGGTGTCGATCAGGATCCACAGGTCCAGCGGGCTGTCACGCTCGGACTCACGGACAAAGAAGCGGTCCGAGCGCGCATAGAGTTTCCAGTCGACCTGGCGCAGCTCGTCGCCGGGCTCGTACGCGCGGTACTGGGAAAACTCCAGCCCGGCGCCACGGTTCTGGCTTTGGTGGAGACCGAAGCCCTGCGCGCCTGCCGTCTGGCGCGCCGAGATCTGGATGCCTTTCAGCCGCGCACGCAGTTGCGGCGGAATCAGGTCGGGCACGGCGGCAGGTGAGGTGGCCACGGGATCGCGACTCAGCGTGGCGCCAGCGGGACGGTCCTCAACAGCGCTTCGATGACGTCATCGGTGCTTTTCTGTTCGGCCTCGGCAGTGAACGACAACAGCAGGCGATGGCGCAGGACCGGCGCGGCAAGCGCAAGCACGTCCTCGCGGGTCGCAGCCAGGCGCCCATGCAGCAAGGCGCGGGCCTTGGACGCGAGTACCAGCGACTGTCCTGCACGCGGGCCGGCGCCCCATTTCACCCACTCCCGCACTTCGCCGGGCGCGCCTTCATCGGGGCGGGTGGCTCGAACCAGGCGGATGATCCAGTCCAGCAGATCATCACCCAGATGGACCTCGCGCACATGCGCCTGCAAGGCCAGGATCGCGTCGCCGTCCATCACCCGGGGCACTTCGGCGTGGTGGGTGCCGGTGGTCTGGACGAGGATGTCGCGCTCCTCGGATTCGGTGGGGTAGGCGACCCGCACGTGCAACAGGAAGCGGTCGAGCTGGGCCTCCGGCAAGGGATAGGTGCCGTCCTGCTCGATCGGGTTCTGGGTCGCCAGCACAAAGAACGGCGAGGGCAACGGATGGGTGACGCCCGCATAGGTAACGGTGCGCTCCTGCATCGCCTCCAGCAGCGCGGCCTGGGTCTTGGGCGGCGTGCGGTTGAGCTCGTCCGCCAGCAGCAGGTTGGTGAATACCGGTCCGCGCTGGAACTTGAAACTGCGATGCCCGGTGCCGTGGTCCTCCTCCAGGATCTCGGTGCCGATGATGTCGCTGGGCATCAGGTCCGGAGTGAACTGGATGCGCCGAAAGCCCAGGTCGAGCGCCTGCCCCAGTGAGCGCACCAGCAGCGTCTTGCCCAGCCCGGGCACGCCCTCAAGCAGGCAGTGGCCACCGGCGAGCAGGCCAATCAGCAACTGTTCGACCACCTGGTCCTGGCCCACGATCGCCTTGGCGATGGCGGCGCGCAGGGTGTCCAGCCCGGCCAGTTCGGACTGGATGTCGATTTCGGTGGGGGCGTCGTTCATGGGGATCCCGTTGATTCAGGCGGTCAGCGCGTAGATCACGATGTTGACCGCGAGCTTGGTGTTGTCCTCGGCCAGAAAGCGCCGGTTGCGCCAGTCGTAGTCCCACTCGCAACCGTAGTCCTTGTTGCTGTAGAGCACGCCGAGGCGGCCGTTGACCTCGATGCCCTTGAGGTAGTCGTGGACCAGGTCGTCGCCCCAGCCGTTGAGCTCGAAGGTCGTGGCGGGCGGGCCGTCCTTGAACATGAAGAAGCTGCGGTACAGGGCATGGCTGTTGGGCAACTTCTTCATTGCCGACTTGCCGAAGATCGAGGCCATCTGCGCCTCGAACGATCGGGCGAACAGGCCGTCGATGTCGTGGTTGCAGTCATCGACGAACACGAACCCGCCGTTGCGCACGTATTGCTCGAAGTTGCGACGCTCGGCCGGGTTGAACTCGACCAGTTTGTGGCCGGCGAGGTAGCAGAACGGCGCCATCAGCATTTTCGGGTCGGCCAGGTCGAACACGTGCTCCTTCGGGTCGACGCGAAGGCTGGTGTAGTCGATCAGCGAGGTCAGCACATTGGACGGCATCCGCTCGTCGACGTCCCAGTCGCCCGATTCGTAGCGCAGGCGGGTGAACCAGAAGTCGTAATTCGTGGCCTGCGCGCGGGTGGCGAACGGCAGCGGGCCGAGCAGGGCGGCGGCCGCGGCCGCCCCGAACGTGCGCAGGAACTGCCGGCGACCGGCGACGCTGCTCATCCCGTCAACACGGGCGATGAAGCGCCGCGAACACCGCTAGACCGCGTCCGAGAGCGACGTGAAGGTGAAGTCGCGCAGCTTCATCGGCGGGATCATCATCACCATGTCCGACTCATCGCCGGCCACGCGGACCGGCCGGCCCAGTTCGTCGATGTTGTTGAGCATGATCACCGGCGACTCGTTGAAGCGGAAATTCTTGACCGGGTATTTGATCTCGCCGTTCTCGATGTAGAAGGTGCCGTCGCGGGTCAGGCCGGTCAGCAACACCGTCTGCGGATCGACCATGCGGATGTACCAGGTCCGGGTGACCAGGATGCCGCGCTGGGTTTCCCGCACCAGGTCGCCGGTGGACTTGGTTCCGCCGGCCACCAGCAGGTTGCCGGGCCGGCCGACCGCACGCTTGCCCTGCTGCCTGGCCCAGAAGCGCGAGTACTGCAGGTTGGCGATCTTCCCGTCCTTGACCAGCGCCATCTTCTCGCGCGGCAGGCCCTCGTCGTCCCAGGGCAGGACCGCGGCTTCGGGGTTCCACGGGTCCGAGCTGATGTTCACGCGCGGGTCGTAGACCTGCTCGCCGAGCTTGTTGCCGCCGCCCTTTTTGGAGAGGAAGCTGCGGCCCTCGTCGGCCTGGCGCGCATCGAAGAACCGCATCATGAACGACACCAAGCCGGCGGCCGCAGCCGGCTCCAGGATCACCGTGTACTTGCCCGGCTCCAGCGCTTTGGCACCCGACGAGCTGCGCGCCTTGCGGATCGCGGTCTGGATGTCGTTGCCAACGTTGAAGTCGCTGACATCCGCCAGGTTGCGTCCGACCCAGCCCGAACCGGTGCCGTCCTCGGTGCGCACCGTGCAGGTGTAATCCATCGCTGCGGCCTTCTGGTAGGCGAAGTTGCCGTTGCTGTTGGCCATCGCGGAGAAGCGCTGACCGTCGTTGAGGAAGCCGGCCGCGACCAGGTTTTCCGCCTTGCTGGGCGCGATCGAATCGGCCGCAACCTTGGCGCGGTACTCGGGCGTGATCGCCGCGGTCGCCGCGGTGAACGTCGGGCTAGGCTTGTACTCCTGCCTGTCGACGGCGGGAACGAACTCGGGGTTTTCCGGGGCCAGCTTGGCCAGCTCTTCGGCGCGCTGCACCACGCGCTTCAACGCCGCGTCGTCGAACTCGTTGATCGTCGCGGTGCCGACCCGCTTGCCGAACGCCACCTGCACGCCCAGATCGGTGTTGCTGACCACGCCACTGGTGGAGATATTGTTCAGCGCGAAGCGGACGTTGCCGTCGATCGCGCCGGTCAGCGTCGCCGTGCACTCGTCGGCCGTCGACAGGGCGATGACCTTGTCGAGGATCGCCTTGGCTTCCTGTTCGGTGAACATACCCATCTGTGCAACTCCTGATTGGTGCGTGCCTGGCGTCTCAGCCGAGGTTGCGTGCCGTGTTGATGACGTTGATGCCGTCGAAGCGGGTGGTGCTGGATCCGTGCGAGACGGCCGAGACCTGGGAGGGCTGGCCCTTGCCGTCGAAGAACGACCCACCAAGGCGGTAGTCGCGCTGATCGCAGGTGGCCGAGCACGCGTTCCAGAATTCCGGCGTGCGGATCTGGTACGCGACGTCCTCGATCATGTGGGTGACCTCACCGTTCTTGATCTCATAGAACAGCTGGCCGCCGAACTGGGCATTGTAGCGCTGCTGGTCGATGGAGTAGGAGCCACGCCCGAAGATGTAGATCCCATCGTCGATGTCCTTGACCATCTGCGCCGGCGACAGCTCGGACTTGCCGGCCGCCAGCGAGACGTTGGGCATGCGCTGGAACTGCACGCTCGACCACGAATCGGCATAGGAGCAACCGTGCGAGCGCTCTTCGTCGATGATGTGGGCCTGGTCGCGGGTGGCCTGGTAATTGACCAGCACGCCGTCCTCGACCAGGTTCCAGCGCTTCGCCGCCACGCCCTCGTCATCGAAGCCGATCGCGCCGAGTGAGTGCGGCTGGGTCCGGTCGGCGACGAAGGTCACCTGGTCGCTGCCGTAGCGGTAATCGCCCGAGCGCCACTTGTCGAGCGTGGCGAAACTGGTGCCGGCGTAGTTGGCCTCGTAGCCGAGCACGCGGTCGAGCTCCAGCGGATGACCGACCGATTCATGGATGGTGAGGAATAGGTTGCTGGGGTCGAGGACGAGGTCGTATTTGCCCGGCTTGACCGACGGCGCCTTCAGTTTCGCCCTGGCATCGCGCGCGGCAGCCGCGGCGTCGGCGACGATGTCGTAGGAATCCGAGTACATCACCACGCCGCCGGGCAACTCGAAGCGGTGCTGCGGCTTCGAGTCGAGGAACTCATAGCCCATCCCCATCGGCGAGGACAGCCCGTCGCGGCTGCGAAACTTGCCGCTGGCCTTGTCGATCGCGGTGACGGTGAAGGGCGTCCAGATGCGATGGATGTCCTGGTCGATATAGGAGCCATCGGTGGAGGCGAAGTATTTCTGCTCGTTGACCTGGAACATCCGCGAGGCGACGAAGCTCGCACCGGCGGCGGTCGCCGCGGCATTGGCCGACATCAGCAGCTCGACCTTGTCCTTGATCGGTACTTCCATCGCGTTGCGCTGGATCGGCGTCGCCCAGCTGACCTCGCCGACCCCGCGGGTCGGGGCCAACTGCACGGGTTCGGTGATCGTGCCGGCATTGGCCTTCGCGATCGCCAGCGCCTGCCGGGTCGCCTCGGCTACCGCATCGGTACCGAGCTGGTTGGTGGCGGCAAAACCCCAGGCGCCGTTGGCCAGCACGCGGATGCCGACGCCGGTCGATTCGGTATTGACGACGTTCTCGACCTTGTCTTCGCGGGTGGTGATGAACTGGCGCAGGTAGCGACCGATGCGCACGTCGCAATAGCTCGCGCCGCCGGCTTTGGCGGCATCCAGCGCGGTGTCGGCCAGGCGCTTCTTCAAGGCGGCATCGATACCGCCGGTCAGCTCCTCGGCGGCAATGACCCGGCCGAACGCGGGCAGCAACAGCAGCCCGAGCCCTGCGCTGGAGGCCTTGAGGAAATCGCGGCGGTGCATCATCGCTCGTGCCCTTCCATCAACCCAGGTTGCGCGCGGTGTTGATCACGTTGACGCCGTTGAAGCGCGCGGTGCTGGAGCCGTGGGACACGGTCGACACCTGCGAAGGCTGGCCCTTGCCGTCAAAGAACGACCCGCCGAAGCGGTAGTCGCTCTTGTCGCAGACCGCCACGCAGGAGTTCCAGAACTCCGGCGTCTGGATCTGGTAGGCGACGTCTTCGAGCATCCCGGTGATCCTGCCGTCCTCGATCTCATAGAACAGCTGACCGCCGAACTGCGCGTTGTAGCGCTGCTGGTCGATCGAGAACGAGCCGTCGCCAATGATGTAGATGCCTTTCTCGACGTCCTTGATCATGTCGGCGACGCTGAGTTTGGCGTTGCCCGGGGCCATGGACACGTTGGGCATGCGCTGGAACTGCACGCTCGACCAGGAGTCCGCGTAGGAACACCCGTGCGATGCGTCCTCGCCCAGCAGGTGGACCTGGTCGCGCGTCGCCTGCAGGTTCACCAGCTTGCCGTCCTTGATCAGGTCCCAGCGCCGGGTCTTTACGCCCTCGTCGTCGTAGCCCACAGCGCCCAGGCTTCCGGCCTGGGTCTTGTCGGCGAAGATGTTGACGTTCTTGCTGCCGTACTGGAACCGGTCGCGGACCTTGTCCAGGCTGACGAAGCTGGTCCCGGCGTAGTTGGCTTCGTAGCCGAGCACACGGTCCAGCTCGAGCGGATGGCCCACTGATTCGTGGATGGTCAGCCAGGTGTGCGAGGGGTCGAGCACCAGGTCGTATTTGCCGGGCTTGACCGACGGCGCCTTGAGCTTCTCCACGGTCTGCCTGGCGGCAGCGATCGCGTCGGCGCGCATGTCGTAGGACTGGCCGTAGGCCGTGACGCCGTTGGGCAGCACGAAGCGGCCCGAGGCGTCGCCGTCCAGGTATTCAAAGCCCATGCCCATCGGCGCCGACAGTCCGCTGCGGGTGCGGAACTTGCCGCTGGCCTTGTCGATTGCAGTGACCGTGATGGGCGCCCAGATCCGATGCACGTCCTGGTCGATGTAGGAGCCGTCGGTGGAGGCGAAATACTTCTGCTCGTTGACCAGGAACAGCATCGAGTTGACGAAGCTCGCACCGGCGCCCATCGCGTCGGCATTGACGCCCAGCAGCAGGTCGGCCTTCTCCTTGAGCGGCACCGCCATCGCGTTCTTGCGGATGGGCGTCTTCCAGCTCACCTCGCCCAGGCCCGGCGTGGCGGCCAGCTCAACCGGGGCGGTCTGCGTCTTCGCGTTGGCCTTGGCGATGGCCGTCGCCTCCCTGGCGGCCTCGGCGACACCGGCGGCGCCCAGGTCGTTGGTCGCCGCGAAACCCCAGGCGCCATCGGCGATGACCCGCACGCCGATGCCGGTGGATTCGGTATTGACCACGTTCTGGACCTTGTCCTCGCGGGTGATCACGAACTGGCGAAGGTAGCGGCCGATGCGGACATCGCAGTACGACGCGCCGCTGTCGGTGGCCGCCTGCATCGCCGTGTCGGCGAGCGATTTCTTCATCGCCACGTCGAGTGCCGGATCCAGCAGGGCCTCCGCTGCAATGGCGTGACCCCATCCGGGGATGGCCAGACCGGCGACGCCGAGGCTGCTGAGAGTGAGAAACTGCCGTCTATCCATCGTTCATGCGCCACTGGTGTGCTCGACCGGCTTTGACGAACGCAAAGCGTTGGAGACAGGAGGGGAAACCGCGTGAATCGACTGTGGTGAGGAGTCCGGAATGCGTCAAGTGACCTTCGACACATCCGTTGGGGCAGATCCGGATCCGGCGCGACTTGGCCTCATGAGGCAAACAAACCCGCATCACTCGGATAGGAAGTCGGGAGATTCGCCTCATCGCGTTTGACCGCCCACACAGCAAAAAGCCCTGCGCGGATGGCAGGGCTCTTTACGGTTCCGGACGCGATCCGGACTGCTTCATGGTGGAGCGGAGGGGGATCGAACCCCTGACCTCCACGATGCGAACGTGGCGCTCTCCCAGCTGAGCTACCGCCCCATGAAAGCGGGGCCAAGTCTAACGGGGCGGCGACGCCAGCGCTAGTGCTTCGGCTCCAGCAGTGGCGTCAATACCGGTTCGAGAACTTCCTGCCGCCAGCCGGCGAGCGCGTCGGGCCACTCACCATGGTCAAGCAGGCTTTCCAGATGCTTGCGCGAGGCGAGCACACCGGCTGGCAGGTCGAGATCCGCGCTGAGCGCAGCAACGGCATCCTGCAATGCGCGCAGGCGGTTCTTGTCGCGTCTTTCCGCGACCCGCGCGTCGGGCGCACCGTCCTCCTCGCCAACGGGCGTGTGCAAGGCATCCCAGATGGCGCCGGTCAGTTTGCGCGGCGCCTTTGGATGGCCGTCGAGCAGGGCCTGCAGCGCTTCGGGGTTGGTCGGCTGCTCGCGCGCGATCAGCAGCGCCAGTTCGTTGTCGAGGATCCAGCCCCGCGGGCGGTCGGTCTCGCGGGCATACCGGTCGCGCCAGCGCAGCAGGCGGATGGCGCTGCGTTGGGCATCGGGATCCAGGAACTGCGAGCCGCGCAGGGACAGGTGCGGCCAGCGTTCCAGCCCGTCGATCTCGGCGTTGGCGAGCGTGCGCTCCGCGTCCTCGGCGAGCCATCCGCTGCGCTCCTGCTTTTCCAGCAGGCTCTCCAGCACATCGTGCAGCTCGAACAGATGGCGGACATCGTCGGCCGCATATTCCAGTTGCGATGCCGACAGCGGGCGGCGCAGCCAGTCCGAGCGTGTCTCGCCCTTGGCCAGCGGCACGCCGGTGATGCTTTCCACCAGCTTCTGGTAACCCATGCCGCCGCCCACCCCGGTCAGCGAGGCCGCCAGCTGGGTATCGAAAAGCGGCCGCGGCAGCGCATCACACGCGTGCTTGAACGCCACCAGGTCCTCGCTGGGGCTGTGCATGATCTTCAGGATCGTCGTATCGGTGAGGATCGCCGCGAGCGCTTCATTGATACCCGGCGCCATGCTGTCCACCAGCAGGATCTCGAGCTGTCCGTCGCGCTCCAGCGCGATCTGCACCAGCGCCAGTTTCGGCCAATAGGTGCGTTCGCGAATGAATTCGGTGTCCACCCCGATGCGCCCGGGCGCAGGACTCATGTGCGCGCGGAGGTCATGGGGATCGTCGATCCAGACCGGTGCGGGGCTGGCGGAGCGGGGCGGAGAAGTCGCGAAATCTGTCACGTGCGGTAAGCCGGAGACGGGAGTTGCCGGGAGCGGCGACAATAGCCTACTTTCAGCGTGCCCTTACCGGCGCGCCCCCACCGCGACAGCCCACGGGCGAGGAGGACGATTGCGCAACCCAGTGCCAGCCGCATCGTCGTTCGCGCAGGGTCCGCACGGCCGAGTCGCCTTGATCGTGGCGGTGCTGATGGCAGCCCTTATGCTCGCCTCGGCGTGCTCCCGATCCGGCAGTGACGGGGCGATCGACCAGCCTGACGGCAAGGAAGCCAGCGGCGCTGCGCCGGTGGTGACGATCGGCCCCGACGAGGCGATGCCCGAGGCGGTCGTATGGGAGGCGCCCAGCATCCAGGTCGACGAGGGCAATACCGACGAGCTCAAGTCGCAAGCCCACGAAGCGCTGGAAGCCGGCCGCCTGTTTGGTGACGGTGACGCTGACGGTGATGGTGATAGCGCTGGCGCGATTCCGCTGTACCTTGCCCTGCGCCAGAGCGCGCCGGATGACCCGGAGGTCCAGCGCGGTTTCGGCGAGGCGGTGGATGCGCTGGTGAGCCGTGCGGACACGATGCTGGCTGCGGTCGAAGACGAACCTGCGGCGCTGCGCCAGGCGCAGGAAGTTGGCTCGGTGCTGCGCGTCGTGGCGGCGCAGGATCCGCGGGTGGTCGCCTATCTGGACCAGCTGCAGACCGTCGAGCAGGCGCAGGAGGCCAGCCTGCGCGGCGAGCGGGCGCTGAACCAGGATGACATCGGCGAAACGGGCGATGGCGGCGCGATCGGCTGGTTTCGCCAGTCGCTGGAACTTCGACCGGGCAATGCCCGGGCCACGCAAGGACTGGCTGCCGCCGAGAGCGCCCTGATCCGGCGCGCGGAAAAAGCCGCCGAGGCCGACGACTACGGGCAGGCCGGGGATTGGCTCGACAAGGCCGCCGGCTTGCGGCCGGACATGGACACCGTGGACCGGGCGCGCGCCCACATCGCGCGCGTGCGCCTGGCGCGCATCGGCAGCCTGCGCGACCAGGGCATCGCCGCGCTGAGCGCGGAGGGCGGGGTGGATGTCGCCCGCGCCCACCTGGCGAACCTGCTGCGCATCGCGCCCGAGGGCAATCCCGCCGCTGTCGAACTGCGCGAGCGCATCGAGCTTGCCAGCCACTACGGGCTATTCCGGCCCGGCCAGGTGTTTACCGAGGCCTTGCGTCTTGGCGGACGCGGGCCGGCACTGGTGGTGATTCCGCACGGGGCGTTCCGCATGGGCGCCAGCGAAGCCGACCCCGAGGCCACCGACGCGGAGCGTCCCGCGCGCACCATCCGTTTTGACCGCGGCCTGGCGGTCGCCCACCACGAGGTGACAGTGGCCGAATTCCGCCGCTTCATCACCGCGACCGGATACACCACGCGTGCCGCGCGACGCGGGTACTCGACCATCTACGACGAACGCAGTGGCAACCTCGTCCGCCGCAACGGCGTGGACTGGCGACACGACTACACCGGCAAGCCGGCTGCGGACGAATTGCCGGTGCTCCACGTCAGTGCGCGCGATGCCGACGCCTACGCCGAGTGGCTGGCCGACCAGACCGGACACCGTTACCGCCTGCCCAGCGAGGCCGAGTTCGAGTACATGCTGCGCGCCGGCAATCCGGGGCCATTTCCCTGGGGCGAGGGCGCCCCGCCGCAGGGCAGCGGCAACTACACCGGCGCGCTGGATGCCTCCCCCAGCGGCCGCCATTGGCGCAACGCGTTTGAAGGCTACGGGGACGGCGCCTGGGGACCGGCGCCGGCAGCAAGCTATGCGCCCAACGGCTACGGTCTGTTCGATGTTGCGGGCAACGTCAGCGAGTGGGTCGGCGACTGCTGGCACGGCAGTTACCGTCGCGCGCCCACCACCGGCAAGGCCTGGGTCAATCCCGGTTGCCGCGAGCGCGTCGTGCGTGGCGGCTCGTGGGCCAGCTCGCCGGAACAGACGCGTTCCTCCTGGCGCCTGGCCAGTGACGCCAACACCACAAACGCGCGCGTAGGCTTCCGCGTGGTGCGAGAGATCTGAGCCGGCTGCACCCCGGCCCCTTTGAGGAAACACGATGAACACCGATCGCATGGGAAATCGGCCCGGACCCGGGCGCCGCCGCGGTGTGGGCGTCCGCTGGTGGATCCTGGTGGCATTCGCCGCGTTCGCCGCATGGCAGTGGTTTGGCTCCGCCGAGACCGATCCGTACACCGGCGAGACGGCGCATTACGGCGTCAGCACCAGTGAAGAGGTCGACCTGGGCGCACAGGCCTATCGCCAGGTGCGCGCCGACGCGCAGGGCCAGGGCGCGCTGCTGCCTCCCGATGCGCCGGCCAGTCGCGAGATCCGCGCCATTGCCAGCCGGCTGATCGAAAAAGTGCCGCAGGTCACCGCCGATCTGGCCGCGCAGAACCAGCAGGAGGCGCCTACCACCTACAAGGACTTCCAGTGGGACGTCAGCGTCATCCAGTCCGACGAGGCGAACGCGTTTTGCCTGCCCGGCGGGAAGATGGCGGTCTACACAGGGCTGATGCCGATCACCCAGACCGAGGACGCGATGGCGGTGGTGATGGGGCATGAGATCGCCCACGCGCTGTTGCGTCACGGCTCGCAGCGCATGGCCCAGCAGAACCTGGTGCAGATGGGCCAGATCGCCGCGAGCATGGCCGTGGATGGCATGGATCCGCAGCAGCAACAGATGGTAATGGCCGCCCTGGGTGCGGGCGCGCAGTACGGGCTGATCCTGCCTTACGGGCGCAACCACGAAACCCAGGCCGACGAGATCGGGCTGATGCTGGCCGCCGCGGCCTGCTACGACCCGCGTGCCGCCGTGCCCTTGTGGGAGCGCATGTCGCAGCTCGGCGGCGGTGCACGTCCTCCGGAGTTCGCCTCGACCCATCCGGACCCGGCGAACCGCATCCAGACGCTGCAGGGACTGATGCCGCAGGCGCTGGGCTTCTACGAGAAATACTGCGGCAGCGCGCCGCAGTAACGGCGCCGGTCAGGAGTCGGACGGCTCGTCGGTCTTGCGCCCGGACCTGGGCGCTTGGCCGACGCTGGCGGAGAAGTTCTTCTGGAACTCCTTCCACAGGGTCATGTTGCGCTCGGTGAGCTGGTTCATCATCGTCCACGGCGTCTGGCCGAGCACGTTGCCGATCTGCTTGCGGAACTGCTGCTGCTGGTCGAGGAAGGCCTGCATCGACTGCTCCAGGTAGCTGCCCATGTAGCCCTGCAGCGAGTCGCCATAGAAGCGGATGATCTGGCTCAGCAGTTCGGTGGAGAGCATCGGCTCTCCATCCTGTTCGTGCTCGGTGATGATCTGCAGCAGCACCTGGCGGGTAAGGTCATCGCCGGAGCGCGCATCCACGACCTCGAACTCTTCCCCATCGACGATCAGCTGGCGCACGTCCTCGATCGTGATGTAGCTCGAGATGCGGGTGTCGTAGAGACGCCGGTTCGGATATTTCTTGATGACGCGCTTGGATGACATCGACAGGTCCCTGCGGCAATGATGCCCTGCAGCATGGCGGAGCACCCGGAGCCTTGCAACAGCGCCGGTGGCGCCTGTTCGGCTACCAGCCCATGTATTGGCCGCCGTTTGCCGACAGGTTCGCACCGGTGATCCAGCCGGCTTCCTCGGGCACGAAAAAGCTCACCGCGTAGGCGATCTCGTCGGGCGTGCCGAGCCGACCGGTGGGGATCTGGGCGATGATCTTCTCGCGGATCTCCTCGGGCACGGCCATCACCATCTCGGTGCCGATATAGCCCGGCGACACGGTATTGACGGTGATACCCATGCGCGCGTTTTCCTGCGCAAGCGAGATGGTGAAGCCATGCATGCCGGCCTTCGCCGCGGCGTAGTTGGCCTGGCCGTACTGGCCCTTCTGGCCGTTGATCGAGCTGATCTGGACGATGCGCCCCCACTTGCGCTCGCGCATGCCCTCGATCACCGCGCGGGTGACGTTGAAGCACGAGTTGAGGTTGGTGCAGATCACTTCGTCCCACTGCTGCGGCGTCATCCGGTGGAAGGTGGCATCGCGGGTGATGCCCGCGTTGTTGATCAGGATGTCGACCGGCCCAAGTTGCTTTTCGACATCGCGGACCATGGCGGCGCCCTGGTCGGGGCAGGACACGTCACCGGCGGCCAGGGTGACCTCGTAACCCTCCGCCTTCATCTTTTCCTGCCAGGCGCGTCCGCGGGCCTCGTCGCGATAGTTGGTCGCGACCTTGTGGCCCATCTTGCTGAGCCGCTTGACGATGGCGGTACCGATTCCGCCGGTGCCTCCGGTGACCAGTGCGATTCGTTGCGACATGGTGTTCTCCTTGATGGGGACCGGAACAGGTCCCGGTTGCAGCCCCGGCTGTCGGGTGCGGCGGGCCGGCAAGGCCTGGCGCAGGTATCTAAGGTGTAGCAGAGCGTCAGCGTTTGTGCGAGAGCGGCAGCGGTCCACTCCGCATTGGCTGGATCGGGATCCGGCTGGGGTCAAAGCTCGCGACGACTTGCTCCAGCAGCGCTTCCACGTCGCCGGTCGAGGCAAGGCAGGACAGGTCCTGGCCCAACATCCGCCAAGCGCTGCGAACGGCGGGGATCGGAGTCGAAGGGTCCAGGGGATGCGCGCGTTCGGATTTGGAGAGCTTCCTGCCGGCCGCGTCCAGCAGCAAAGGGAGATGGGCGTAGCGCGGGGTCGGCAGCCCCAGTGCACGCTGGAGCAGGATCTGGCGCGCGGTGGATCCGATCAGGTCCGCGCCCCGGACGACGTCGGTGACGCCCTGGGCGGCGTCATCCACCACCACGGCCAGCTGATAGGCCCAGTTTCCATCCGCGCGGCGGATGACGAAATCACCGACCTCGCGGTCGACCCGCTGCTGCACGTGCCCACGGATCCGGTCGGTGAAGGCGACCGCGCTGTCATCAGCGACCCGGAAACGGATCGCCGGATCGCGCCGGTTGGATCGTGCCACGCAGCGGCGGTGGATTCCTCCGACGGCGGCCAGCTGGCCGCGGCTGCAGTGGCATTCGAAGGCGAGCCCGGCGTCGAGCAGTTGTTGCAGGGCGCGCTGATAGAGCGGCTCGCGCTGCGACTGGTACACCACCGTCGCGTCGGCGCGGAGTCCGAAGGCGTCCAACGCGGACAGTTGGGACGCGGCGGCGCCGGCCACCTCGCGGCCGCGGTCCACGTCCTCGATGCGGACCAGCCACTCGCCTCCGGCGGAGCGGGCGAGCAACCAGCTGCCGAGCGCCGACAGCAGCGAGCCGGCATGCAGGGGGCCGGTTGGCGAGGGCGCGAAGCGGCCGCGGTAGCCGCTGCCCGGCGCCGCCCCGCGCGCGTGCAGTGATCCGCTCGGCAAGGGCGGGCAATCCGGGTCTGACGCCATGGTGTCTCAAGGTCGCTGGCTCTTGAATTCGGCCCGAGCGTGCCACAGATTGCGGTACGGCTGCGCAACCCGCGCAGGAAGGAATGTGTCGATGTTCAAGCGGATCGGATTGTTCCTGGCCACCAACCTGGCAGTGATGGTGCTGCTGGGTGTGGTGTTGAGCGTTTTGCAGGGTGTTTTCGGCATCCGGCTGGGTGACAACGGCACCTTGCTGGTGTTTGCGATGATCTTCGGCTTCGGCGGATCGCTGATCTCGTTGCTGATCTCCAAGTGGTCGGCCAAGCGCTCGACCGGCGCGCAGGTCATCGAGACGCCGCGCAACGAGGCCGAGCAGTGGCTGGTGGCGACCGTGCGCCGGCAGGCCGAGGCGGCCGGGATCAAGATGCCGGAGGTCGCCATCTACGAGGCGCCCGAGATCAACGCCTTCGCCACCGGGCCGACCCGCAACAACTCGCTGGTCGCGGTGTCCACCGGCCTGCTGGGCGCCATGAACCGCGACGAGGCCGAGGCGGTACTGGCCCACGAGGTCAGCCACGTGGCCAACGGCGACATGGTGACGATGGCGCTGGTGCAGGGCGTGCTCAACACCTTCGTGATCGTTGCGGCCCGCATCGTCGGACGCATCGTCGACAGCTACCTGAGCGGCAACCGCGAAAGCAGCGGCGTGGGCTTTGGCTACTACATCACCGTGTTCGTGCTGGACATGGTGTTTGGCCTGCTGGCGAACATGATCGCGATGTGGTTCTCGCGCTACCGCGAGTTCCGCGCCGATGCCGGCGGTGCCAGCCTGGCCGGTCGCGACAAGATGATCGCCGCGTTGCAGAGGCTGGGCCAGAACCAGGGCGTCAACACCCTGCCCAACCAGGTGGCCGCGTTCGGGATCAGCGGCGCGGTCGGCCATGGCATGCGCCGCCTGCTGCTCAGCCACCCACCGCTGGAGGAGCGAATCAACGCCTTGCGGGCGCGGGCGGACACGGTGCGCACCGTCGCCTGATCGACTCCTTTCGGCAAAAGAAAAACCCGCCAGTTGGCGGGTTTTTTGTTGGACCGGTCCGAGCCCGAGGCGGGCCGCCGCGCTCAGCCGAAGCTGTAATCCATGTCCGGCCCTGCCGCGGCAAGGAACTGGCCCTGCGCATAGTCGATGCCGGCGGCAAACAGCACGCTCATGCTGGCCGCGTCCTGAACGAACTCGGCAATCGTCTGCGGGCCGGTCTCGCGTGCCTTGGCGGCGATCTCGCGGATCCGCGTCTGGTATTCGGAATTGGCCGGCAGGTCTTCCATGAAGCTGCGGTCGAGCTTGAGGAACGCGGCATCGAAATGGGTCAGCAGCTGGAAGGAGTTCAGGCCGCTGCCGAACTGCTCCAGTCCCACGCGAACACCAAGCCCGGCCATCTGCTGCTGGAAGTCCTTGGCCGCCTTGAGGTGGGTGAACACTTTGGACTCGGGCAACTGCAGCACCAGCAGGGCGCCATCGGCCTCGAACGTGGCCAGCCGCTCGGCAATGTGCTGGGCCAGGCTGTCGCCCTGCAGCGACACCTCGCTGATGCGCACCATGAGCGTGGTCCGGTGCCCGGCCTTGATCCGCGCGCCAATGGCGGCGATCGCCTTGCCCACCACCCAGCGGTCGATTTCCCACAGCAGGCCGTGCTCCTCGGCAATGGGCAGGAACGCGGGCGGCGGCACCAGCTCGCCGTGCTCGCCGAGCATGCGCAGGTAGGCATCGTAGATCTCGATCGGCTCGCCATGCAGGCCGATCAGCGGCTGGTAGTGCAGGGTGAAACGATCGCCGTCGATGGCGTCGCGGATCCGGGTCACCCAGGCCTCGATGCGCTCCTGTTCGGCGCGGTCCACCGCACCCGGGTCGAAGATGTCCACCCGGTTGCCGCCAACGGCCAGGTTGGCCTGCACCGTTTCGTGTGCCTTGCCCAGCACTTCGGTGACGCTGGCGATTTTCTGGCCGATCTGCACGCCGCCGATGCTGACGGTGGCGTTGAGCGAGTGGGCCTCGGTCTCCAGCACGTGGTCTGCGAAGGCGGCGCGGATCGACTCGGCCAGCGCGGTGGTGGCGTGGTAGTCGCTGTCAGGACGGAGGACGGCGAACTGGTGCTCGCCGAAACGCGCGGCCACGTCGTGCTCGCCCAATGCGCTCTGCAGCCGCTTCGCGCACGCCGCGATCAGCTCGTCGGCGGCGTCCAGGCCGATGTCCTGCAGCAGGTGGGCGTAGTGGTCGGGCTCCACCAGCAGGAACCCCTGGCGCCCGGCGTCGCGGGCGGCGTCGGTGACGGCGTCCTCCAGCGTGCGCAGGAAGCTGGCGCGGTTGAGCAGGCCGGTGACCTGGTCGCGATGGCGCAGTTCCTCCACCTCGCGGGCCAGCTCGGGGTCCAGCTCCTGCCGGCGCAGCACGATCTGCTGGCAGGCCTCGCCTTCGTAGGTGGCCGGCGTGAACTCCATCACCGCCGGAAAGCCGGTGCCGTCGAGCGTGCGGGCCTCGATTTCGTGGCGTGGCGGCGGTGCCTCGCCCTTGCCCAGCCGCTTCAGCAGGTCACGGAACTCATCGATGTGCTGCGGCGCGATCAGGTCCAGCAAGGACATGCCCTCGATGTCCTCGAAGGACTCGAAGCCGAACACCTCCAGGTAGGCGCTGTTGGCGCGGATGTGCATGCCCTCGTGCACGTAGGCGATCGGGTCGCGAGACGAGTCGATCAGGGCGTCGCAGCGGCGGTCGGTTTCGCGGACCTGCGATTCCAGTCGGCGCAGCGCACGGCGGCCTTCCAGGTCGCTCCATTCGCGGCGGATCACCGCCTCCATGTGCGCGCGCTCGCCGCGCAGCACGGTGGCGCGGATGCCCAGCGACGACATTTCCAGCATCTGCCGGGTATCCATGGTCTCCACCATCGCCAGCATCGGCAGGTCCTTGCCGCTGCTGCCGACCTGGGCGACGACCTGTTCCAGCGGGATGCCCTGCGCGCTCCGGGCGACCAGCAACAGGTCCAGCGGCTGGCTGGCCAGCAGGCCGGAAAGCTCGTCCAGGGTTTCGGGACGACTGGGGCGCACGGCGATTCCGCTGTTGCGCAGGCCGTTGGCGATCGCCTCGGCGTCATCGACGCTGTCGTCAACGATCATCAAGCGCAGCGTCTTGTCCTTCCCCAGTTGCATTGTGCGTTCCTTCCAGGTGCTTGGATGGCGAGTATCGCGCAAGAGTGTCACCCAAGACTTGCGTCGGGTCACTTTGCGCCGCGGGGTGACCAGCGGGCGCGGCTATCGCGCGGGGATCAGTTTCGTGTCGGCGAGCGTTGCCAGCGGACGTTTGCCGGTGTCGCCGGCGACCTCGCGAACCAGCCGCGGCACCAGGTAGCCCGACAGGCGCGCGGCCAGCTGCGCGTGCAGTTCAAGCGCGCGCTCATCGCTTACCTCAAAGTGCGCGGCGCCCTGCACGCGGTCCAGCTGGTGCAGGTAGTAGGGCAGCGCGCCGGCGGCAAAGCCGCGCTCACTCAGGGCCGCCAGCGCATCCACCGAGTCGTTGACGCCGCGCAGCAGCACGGCCTGGTTGAGCACCGTGGCGCCGGCGCCACGCAGGCGTGCAACCGCCGCGTCGACGCTTTCGTCGAACTCGTTGGCGTGGTTGGCGTGCAGCACGACCGCGACCGGCCAGGGCAGGTCGGCCAGCCACTGGACCAGTTCCGCGTCCACCCGTTCGGGCAGCACCACCGGCAGCCGGGTGTGGACACGCAGGCGACGGATATGCGGCATGCCCGCCAGTGCGTCGGTGAGCGCGGCGAGTTTCGCGGTGGCCAGTGACCACGGATCGCCGCCGGAGAGGATCACCTCGTCGATGCCCGGGTCGGCGGCGATCGCCGCGACCGCATCGCCCCAGCCTCCGATCGACGCGTTCTGCTCGGCGTAGGGGAAGTGGCGACGGAAGCAGTAGCGGCAATTGATCGCGCAGCTGCCCGTGGCGACCAGCAGGGCGCGGCCGCGGTACTTGCGGATCACTCCGGTGCCGGTGTTGGCCGGGCCATCGCCGACGGCGTCCAGGCTGAATCCCGGGCTGGGCTGCATCTCCGCATCCAGCGGCAGCACCTGACGCAGGAGGGGGTCGTGCGGATCGCCGCCGCGCATGCGGGCGATGAACCCGCGCGGCACGCGCAGCGCAAACTGGCTCGCCGCGGCGTCGCTGATGCCCAAGCGGTCGGGGTCCAGGCCGAGCAGCCCTGCCAGCTCGCGCGGATCGCGCACCGCGTCGCGCCACAACTGTTGCCAACGCGGCGGAACGGGGTCTGGCTGTATGGGCGAGGGGCGTGCGGTTATCATTCGTATCCAGTTTGCCTGCGACCGGTCCACGCGGCGCAGCCGTCCATTCTAGCGGGCCGTCCAATTCGCGGCCCGCGGCATCCCGCTTTCCACCACACTCCAGGAGTTCCCGATGGCCACCTATGGCTTGAACGACGTCAAGAACGGCCTGAAGATCCTGATCAATAATGAGCCTTGCGTCATTACTGATACGGACTTCATCAAGCCCGGCAAGGGCCAGGCCTTCACCCGCGTGAAGTACCGCAGCATCAAGACCGGGCGCACGCAGGAAGTCACCATGAAGGCGACCGACTCGCTGGAAGGCGCGGACGTGATGGATACGGACATGCAGTTCCTCTACACGGACGGTGAGCACTGGCACTTCATGGATCCGGAGTCCTTTGACCAGGTCCAGGCCGACAAGAACGGCGTGGGTGATGCGGCCAAGTGGCTCAAGGGCGAGGAAGACTGCGTCGTGACCCTGTGGAACGGCAACCCGATCTTTGTCTCGCCGCCCAACTTCGTCGACCTGAAGATCGTCGAGACCGATCCGGGCGTGCGCGGCGACACCTCCGGCGGCGGCGGCAAGCCGGCCACCCTGGAGACCGGCGCCGTCGTGCGCGTGCCGTTGTTCGTGGCCCAGGACGAAGTCATCAAGGTCGACACGCGCTCCGGCGAATACGTCAGCCGGGTCAAGTAATGAGCGATACCGCGCCGCGCGAATGCGACCTGCTGATCGAGGCGGGTTGGGTGGTTCCGGTCGCCCCGGGTGATGCCGTGCTGGTGGACCACGCCGTCGCCATATCCAACGGCGCGATCGTGGGGTTGTTGCCGACGGCTGAGGCCAGGCAGCGTTTCCACGCACGCGAAACGGTGGCGCGCCCGGGCTCGGTGCTGATCCCCGGTCTGGTCAACGCGCACACGCACAACCCGATGACGCTGCTGCGCGGCATCGCCGATGACCTGCCTTTGATGGTGTGGCTGCAGGAGCACATCTGGCCGATCGAGGGCGAGGTCATCGGTCCGGAGTTCGTCGCCGACGGAGTGACGCTGGCCGTGGCGGAAATGCTTCGTGGCGGTACCACCTGCGCCAACGAGAACTACTTTTTCCCCGACGTGCAGGCAGCGACGTACCAGAAGCTCGGCTTCCGCGCGCGCGTCGGCCTGCCGGTCATCGATTTCCCTACCGCCTGGGCGAAGACGGATGCGGAGTACTTCGATCGCGCCATCGATGTCCACGACCAGTGGCGGGACAATCCGCTGGTGACGATGGCCTTCGTTCCGCACGCGCCCTATACCGTGTCCGATGCCAGCTTCGAGCGGATCCGGATGCTGTCCGACCAGCTCGACATTCCGGTGCACCTGCACACGCACGAGACCGCGCACGAGGTCGAGGAGTCGCTGCAGAAGTACGCCCAGCGTCCGTTGGCCCGCCTGGACCGTCTCGGCCTGGTCAATGACCGCCTGATCGCCGTGCACATGACCTCGTTGACCGATGCCGAGATCGCCCTGTGCGCCGAGCGCGGCGTCAGCGTGGTGCACTGCCCGGAATCCAACCTCAAGCTGGCATCCGGTTTCTGCCCGGTCGGCAAGCTGGAGCAGGCCGGCATCAACATCGCCATCGGTACCGACGGCGCGGCCAGCAACAACGATCTGGACATGTTCGGCGAGATGCGCACCGCCGCACAGCTGGCCAAGGCCGTCGCGGGCGACGCGACCGCATTCAGTGCCGTCAGCGCGTTGCGGGCCGCGACCCTGGGCGGTGCGAGGGCGATGGGGCTGGACGACAGCATCGGCTCGATCGAGGTGGGCAAACGCGCCGACCTGGCCTGCGTGGATCTGCAGCAGATCGAAACCCAGCCGCTCCACGACGTCGTCTCCCAACTGGTATACGCCACCGGTCGCCATCAGGTCACCGATGTCTGGATCGACGGCAAGGCGCGGATGCAGCAGCGCGAACTGGTCGGCATGGATTGCCAGGCACTGATTGCCAACGCGCGCCAATGGCGCACCCGGATCGCCGCGATCCAAGCTTGAACACCCGGAGTCACCCCCGATGAGCACCCCCGACAGCGTGCGCGATGACAACTTCAGCCAGGCCGAGCTGGACAAGTTCGGCGCCCTGGCCAGCCGCTGGTGGGATCCGCAGGGCCCGCAAAAGGCCCTGCACGCGCTCAATCCACCGCGCCTGGCCTATGTGGCCAGGAGGGCTCCGCTGGCGGGGAAGCAGGTGCTCGACATCGGCTGCGGCGGCGGTCTGCTCAGCGAAGCGCTGGCAGGCGAGGGCGCGCACGTCACCGCCATCGACCTGGCGCCGGAGCTGATCAAGGTCGCCCGCCTGCATGCGCTGGAAAGTGGCGCGGAAGTGACCTACCGCCTGCAGTCGGCCGAGTCGCTGGCCGCCGAACTGCCCGGTCACTTCGATGCGGTCACCTGCATGGAGATGCTCGAGCACGTGCCCGATCCGGGCGCGGTCATCGAGGCCTGCGCGACCCTGCTCAAGCCGGGCGGCCAGCTGTTCCTGTCCACGCTCAACCGCACGCCGGCCGCGTTCGCGCTGGCGATCGTGGGCGCGGAGTATGTCGCCGGCGTGTTGCCCAAGGGCACCCACCGCTACCGCGACTTCATCAAGCCCTCCGAGTTGGGCAGCTGGCTGCGCGCCGCAGGACTGCAGCTGGAGGACGTCAGCGGCCTGATGTACGAGCCCTGGCGCAACGCCGCCCGCCTGACCAGCCGGACCGGGGTCAACTATCTGGCCGCTGCGCGCAAGGTCGACTGAGCGTGGCATTCCCCGGGACGGTCCTGTTCGACCTTGACGGCACCCTGCTGGACAGTGCGCCGGACATGCTGGCCACGGTCAATGCGATGCGCGCGGCCAGATCGCGCAGTCCGATGACGATCGCCGAGCTGCGCCCGCATGTATCCAAGGGCGCCCGGGCGATGGCCGCGGCGGCGTTTCCGGAGGTCGATGCCGGCGAGCGCGAAGGCTGGATTCCCGAGTTCCTGACCCGCTACGCGGACGAGCTGGGTCGCTACGGCAAACCATTCAACGGGATCGAAGCGGCACTGGAACAACTGGAGTCCGCCGGAACGGTCTGGGGCATTGTCACCAACAAGCCCGAGTACCTGGCGCAGCAGTTGATGCCGATGCTCGGCTGGCAGAACCGCTGCGCCGTGCTGATCGGCGGCGACACGCTTGCCAGGCGCAAGCCCGACCCGCTTCCGCTGACCGCCGCCGCCGAGCGGCTCGGCGTCGCGCCCGAATCGTGCGTCTATGTGGGCGATGACGAGCGCGACATCATCGCTGCGCGTGCCGCAGGCATGCCCTCGGTGGTGGCCCTTTGGGGCTATCGACTCGACGGGGATGATCCGGCGCTGTGGGGCGGAGATGTGCTTGTGGACGATCCGCGTGCACTGGGGGACCCCGCCACCTGGCCGGCGGTCCCATGAGCGAATCCCCTCCCGTCGATACCGATCGGCCCGCCGATGCGCGCGAGGATGATTCGGCCGCCCTGGCCGATTTCATCGCCAAATGGCGCAATCGCTGGCCCGAGTGGAACATCGCGGAGGTGTTTGTCGCTGCCGATCAGCGCGTGATGGCACTTGCCTGGGCGACCTTGCAGCAGGAGCTGGTCGACGCGGGCTGGGGTGGTTCGGACCCGATCCCGGGACGGGCCAAGCTGGGTTGGTGGCAGGAAGAGCTCAGCGGTTGGCGCCGCGGGGCCCGGCGCCACCCCATCGCCACGGTTCTTCAGCCGATCGACGCACCGTGGCAGTCGCTGGCCGATGTGCTGCCGATTCTCGCCGCGACCCGCGAGCGACCTGACAGCGTCGCCTCTGCGTTCGACACGCTGGCGCCGCTGGCGACCGCGTTCGCCGGTATTGACGCCACCCTGTTCCGCGCGCCGCCGGCGCCGGGGGACCAGCGGCTGGTCGCGGCCAACCTGCTGCATGCACGCATGCTGCACGAGGGAGATCAGGCGGTGCCGCTGGACATGCTTGCCCGCGCGGGCGACGGCGACCCGCTTGCCACCTGGACGGCAGAGCTCTATCGCCAGTGGCCGGAGCAGCGCGCCGCCAGCCGCGTGCGGCGGCTCTGGGCCGCATTGGCCCAGCGGCGTCTGGCCGCGGGCGCGGCTACCGCGCCCGTGCCCGCTGCCAGGACCCTGTGGGTCGCCTGGCGATCGGCCCGGGACTGAGTCAGGGTCATCTCGCGCGCGAGTCCGGGTAGGCGACTTGGCCCGTGTTGTCGGTACGCTTTCCCCGTTATGCTTCGGTGGTATGCGCAGGGGGGCGTATGGAACCAGCGAAACGAAGCAGGCGGTCGTCCGACGGCAGGCTCGCCGTGGGGCGACGGTGGGCCGTATTCGTGCTTTGGGTCGTGCTGCCCAGCCTGCTGATGTCGGGACAGGTCCTCGGTGCCCCGCCTGCCGGGACGCTGGCGGAGCTTTCAGTCGCGCGCCTGGACCCTGAGGCGGACGTTGTCGACGTCACTGCCGGACTTCTCGATAACGAATTTGCGCCCGTTGCGGGGCAGGTGATCCATGAGTTCACCCCCCAGCCGCGCTGGTGGAAGATCACCGCCAACCGCACGCTGGACGAACCCCTGCGAGCGCAGCTGGTGCTCCAGTCCCCGGGACACAACACGGTTGAAGCCTGGCTGCCTGGAAGCACCGCGCCAATCACCCGGGCCCTGCTGGGTCCTGATGCAGACCCTGGCTTCTCCAGCCGCGCGCTGGTGTTTCCCCTGCCAGCGGGCCTGCCTGCGGGGCAACCGATCTACCTGCGCGTCGAGTCGCCGATAAGTACCCCCATGTCGGTCTCGATCGAGTCGCTGGCGGCGGTCCATCATGCCGACCTCAACCATGTGGCGGGGCGGGCGTTCCTGCTGGGCGGACTGGGATTGATGGGATTGCTGGCGCTCGGCCTGTGGATCGGCATCGGCGAGCGGGGGTACGCCTATCTCGGCCTGAGCCTGCTTGCCCAGGTCGCATTTTTCGCCACCAACAGCGGAGATATCCGCATGGTGCCTGCCTTGGCCGAACTGCTCGGGACGGACTGGCGCTGGCCGCGCCTGTTCGTGGTCGCCAACGCGGCATTCAACGTGATCTTCCTCACCCGCTACCTGGACATGCGCGCCCGGCAGCCGGCGCTGTGGACGCTGCTGCTGGCCTGCCTGGGCGTGTTCAGCCTGTTGGCGCTCGGCACGTGGATTACGGCCGCGCACTGGGTGCCCGTCGTGGGCAACCTGGTACTGGTGCTGGGCACGGTGGCGGTGGTGATCGCGGCGGTCTTTGCTTGCCTGGGGCGACAGCGCTCGGGGTACTTCGTGCTGGCGTCGTGGGTGCCGATGGCCTCGCTGCTCATGGTCCGCGTGGGCGAGACCAGTGGCCTGTGGGCTGGGCCGTCGTGGCTGATGCACGCGTTACCGGCGGCCTTGTTGTTTGCCGGCATGGCGTTGATGGTCGGCCTGAGCGATACCTTGCAGCAGCTGCGCCGTGACCGCGACCGCGCCAGCCGCATGGCCAGCGTGGATGTGCTGACCGGGGCAATGTCGCGGACGGCCATCCAGAACCGGCTCAAGGCGTGTGTTGAGGAGTCGCATCGGCGCCGGATCCCGCTGTCGGTGGTGTTCTTCGATATCGATCGGTTCAAGCGGATCAATGATGAGTACGGCCACGGCATCGGCGATTCGTGCCTGAAAATCATCGCGTTGCGCACCCGCAACCGGCTGCGCACCTACGACAGCCTGGGTCGCTGGGGCGGCGACGAGTTGCTGGTGATCCTGCCCGACACCCATCTGGAGGAGGCCATGGGCGTCGCGGAAAACCTGCGCTCGGCGGTGAACTGTCGGCCACTGTCGATCGACGGCCACCTGTTCGACGCCTCGCTCAGCCTCGGGGTCGCCGAACTCGTGGACGGGGAAACGGCGGCGCAGCTGCTGGATCGCGTGGATGCCGCCCTGTATGCGAGCAAGGCGGGCGGGCGGGACCGGGTTACCGGTCGCCTGGCGGTGACCGCCACGACCGCGCCTGCCTGACCGCACGCTCCGCCATCAGCGGGAGCGTTGCAGCACCAGCAGCGGGTCCACCCGCACGTCGAGCCAGTTCATGCCCCAGTGCAGGTGCGGACCGGTCGCGCGCCCGGTCGCGCCCACCGCGGCGATCACCTGTCCCTGTTCGACCCGATCGCCCACCGCCACATCCATCCGCGACAGGTGCAGGAAATTGGAACTGACCCCGTGGCCGTGGTCGAGCAGGAGCGTGCCGCCGGTGAGGTAGAGGTTGTCGGCTAAGGTCACCACGCCGGCGGCGGGCGCCTTGACCGGCGTGCCCGTTGGGGCGGCGATGTCCATTCCCGAGTGCGCCGAGCCGGGTGAGCCGTTGTAGACGCGCTGGTTGCCGAAACGGCCACTGATGCGGCCCTCGACCGGCCAGACGAACGCCTGGGTGAAATCGGTGCGGGCGTCGTCGCGCTGGCGGGCGGCGGTGACCAGTGCCTGCTCGCGGGCGATCCTTGCCGCGAGCGCGGGGGCCGGTTTCACGGTACTGGGGGGCACACCGTTGACGCGCTCGATCGGCCACTCGCGGGGTGTGACGGTGATGCTCCGCGTGCTGGCCTGGCCGGCAGGTGGCGTGACCTCGACCGTGGCGGTGGCCCCGACGTCGCGCGCGAGCCCGAACACCACCGTGCCGTAAGGGGTTACCCGCAGCTCGCGACCCGAATGGCGGACGCGGCTGCCGGCCGGCACCTTGCCGATCACCAGCGAACCCTGTTCCACGGTGGCGGGGAACACGATCGTCTCCGTGTCCGCGGCGGATGTCGCCGGGCGCATGTCGACAGGCGCCCGTTCCGCTGCAACGGCGCCGGCCGCGGCTGTCGCCACGACCGATGCACACGCGGACAGGAGGGCCAGAGTGGCCGCCAAGCCCGCCCTCATCGATCGAACGCCAGGCGCTGACCATTGGGCGATCCGACCAGCCGCTCGCCGTCCCAGGCAAGCGTGCCGTTGACCCAGGTCGCACCGATGCGGCTGTGGAAGGTTTTCCCCTCGAACGGTGACCAGCCGCATTTGGACAGCACGTCCTCGCGGCGGACGGTCAGCGGCACGTCGTCGATCAGGACCAGGTCGGCGGCATAGCCTTCGCGCAGGAAACCGCGCTGGCTGACGTCGAATAGCTGGGCCGGTGCGTGGGCGAACTTCTGCACCACCTGCGCGGTGGTGAGGTGCCCTTCGTGGACCAGCTCGAGCGCCGCGTTGAGCGCGTACTGGACCAGTGGCAAACCGCTGGGAGCGCGGGTGTAGACGCTCTGCTTCTCTTCCAGCAGATGCGGCGCGTGGTCGGTCGCAAGCACGTCGATCACGTCATCGGCCAGCGCGCGGATGAGGGCCTCGCGATCGGCCGGATCCTTGATCGCCGGGTTGCACTTGATCAGGTGGCCCAGCTCGGCGTAGTCGCTGCGGTCAAAGCGCAGGAAGTGGATGCACGTCTCGGCGGTGATCTGCTTGCGGCTGCCGTCGGCGCGTATCAGCGGGCCGCGCTCGAACAACGCCAGTTCGTCAGCCGTCGAGATGTGCAGCACGTGCAGGCGGGTGCCATGGCGGCGGGCCAGCTCGATCGCCAGCCGCGTCGATTTGATGCACGCCTCGCGCGAGCGGATGTCCGGATGGCACTCGGCGGGGATGTCGTCGCCGTATTTCGCCTTGTATGCCGCGGTCGCCGCTTCGATCATCGGCGTGTCTTCGCAGTGGGTGATGATCGGCGTGGGCACGTCGCGGAACACCGCATCCAGCACTTCCGGATCATCGACCAGCATGTTGCCCGTGGACGCGCCCATGAACACCTTGACCCCCGGCGCCGAGCGCGGATTCAGCCGCTGGATCGATTCCAGGTTGTCGGTGCTGGTGCCCAGGTAGAAGCCGTGGTTGCCCCAGACGCGTCCGGCGGCGCGCGCGTACTTGTCTTCCAGTGCGCGCGCGTCCAGCGTCGGCGGACTGGTATTGGGCATGTCCATGAAACTGGTCAACCCGCCGGCCACCGCGGCGCCGGACTCGATGGCCATGTCGGCCTTGTATTCCATCCCCGGCTCGCGGAAGTGGACCTGGTCATCGATCATGCCGGGCAACAGGCGGCGACCGGCCGCATCGACCACCGTTTCGCCGTGCCGGGCGGAGAGTCCGGGCCCGATCTGTGCGATGCGGCCGTCGAGGATTCGCAGGTCGGAGTCGAACTCGCGGCCTTCATTGACCAGACGGGCATTGACGATGAGCGTGGCGGGGGATGGCATGGATGGACGTCCTCGAAGATGGGAGATCACGACGCAGGTGGGACCGGATCGTTGCCGCCGGGGTGCAGGGGGTGGCAACGCAGGATGCGGCGCAACGCCAGCCACCCGCCCTTGAGCGCGCCGAAGCGGGCGATGGCCTGCATCGCATACTCCGAGCAGGTGGGGTGGAACCGGCAACGCGGACCCAGCAGGGGACTGATCCAGCGCTTGTATCCTCGCAGCAGCGCGATGAGCAGACGGTCAATCACGGTATTCCATTGTCAGGCAGCCATCACACCGGAAATGTAGAATGGAACGAATCAGCGTCCTGTCCAGCAGGAGCGGTGGCCTTGACCGGCACCGCACGGGTGGAAAACCGCCGGCATATCGTTACCTGGTTGCCGCGGGTGCTGGGGCAGGGTATAACAGCGCGCTTTCCCGTCACAAGGGAACCGAACAAGGACAGGTGGCTCGTGGCCGTGAAAAAATCCGCGACGAAGGTCGCCAAGACAGGCAAGAAAACGCCCGTAGCGGCGTCCGGCAAGACCGCGGCCGCAGGCACCGTCAAGGCGACGGAAAAAGCGGTCAAACGCCCCGTTGCCAGCAAGACCCCCGCGGCCGCGAAACCGGTCGCCAAGTCCCCATCCAGGACGGCCGCAGCCAGCAAGGCGGCCGCAAAAAAGAAGGTAGCCAGCACCATCGACAGCAAGCCCATCGCCAAGAAAACGACCACCAAATCCGCCGCGGTGAAGAAGGCGCCGGTAGCCAAGAAGTCCCCAGCCAAGAAGGCTGTGGTGAAAAAAGAAGCGTCCACCAGCGTCGCAGCGGCGAAGCCCGCTCCGGCGAAAAAGGCGCCAGCCAGGAAAGCAGCAGTGAAGAAAGTCGCCAAGGCGCCAGCCAAAACCGTCGCCCCGGCCAAGGAGCCGGTGAAGTCCGCAGCTCCGGCCAAGCGCCGCCTCAGCAAGGTCGCGGTTGCCGTGGTCGGCAAGTCGCAGCCGCCTGCCGTCAAGACCAAGTTCAAGGTCGTCCCGCACAAGATCGACAAGGCGTCCGGCCGCCCAATCGTGCCCAAGGACTACTTCCCCTCGGTGGACGAGGAGTACATGAGCGCGCTGCAGCTTGAGTATTTCCGCCAGCGCCTGCTGCAGTGGCGCGACGATCTCGTCGAAGAGTCAAAGCAGACCATCGAGAACCTGAAGGACGAGGTCCGCGACGTCGGCGACGAGGCCGAGCGCGCCACCCGCGAAACTGAAAACTCGCTGGAGCTGCGCACCCGCGACCGCTACCGCAAGCTGATCAGCAAGATCGACAGCACGCTCAAGCGCGTGGACACCGGTGATTACGGTTACTGCGTGGATACCGGTGAGGAAATCGGACTGGAGCGCCTGGACGCGCGCCTGACGGCCGAACGCACGATCGACGCGCAGGAACGTTGGGAGCACCTGCGCAAGCAGATGGGCGACTGAACCAGCCGCATTGCGCGGCGATCTGCGCGCGAACGAAGTACCCGGAACCCCGCCCATGGCGGGGTTTTCCGTTTTTTACCCGGCGGAAGCTCAGCCCTGGCCCGACGCCCGGGTTGCCGTCTCGCGGATGAAGGCGAGCAGTGCGGCCAGACCGTTGTTGCGGGTCGGCGAGAGGTGCTTGGCCAGCCCGACGTCGCCGATGTACTCGGCATCGGTGGCAACGATTTCGCTGGCGCTGCGGCCGGAGTAGACACGCAGCGCCAGGTAGATGAGGCCGGAGACGATGGCCGAGTCGCTGATCGCGTGGAAGTCGAGCCGGTCGGCATCACCGCGGCTGACGATCCAGACCATCGACTGACAACCGAGCAGGCGATGTTCCTCGGTTTTCAGCTCCGCGGGCAGGTCGGGCAGTTTCCGCCCCAGGTCGATCAGGTACTGGTAGCGCTCCGACCAGTCGCCGAAAAACGCAAACTCGTCGCGGATGGCGGTTTGCGCTTCGGCGGCGCTGGGTTCCAGCGGGAACGGCGTGGTCAGGTTGGCATCGGTCACGGTGCAGCTCGCTTTGAAAAAGGGTCGGGCGACTCAGGCACGCTTCCAGCGTACGCCCGCCGAAGTGTCCTCAAGCACCACGCCTTCAGCCGCGAGCTGGTCGCGGATGGCATCGGCGCGGGCGAAGTCGCGGGCGGCCTTGGCGGCGGTGCGTTCGTCGATCAGCGCCTGGATATGCGCATCGTCATCGCCGCCGCGGTTGAACCACGCGTCGGGCGACTGCTGCAGCAGCCCGAGCGCGCGTCCTGCGGCGCGCAGCTCGGTCGCGGACGCCAGCAGCGGTGCCAACTCTGCCGGGTCCGGGTTTCCGCCCGCAGCAGCGAGCGTGTTGCGCATTCCGCGCGCCCTGGTAGCGATGGACGCCAGCTCCGACAGCGCCTGTGGTGTATTGAGGTCGTCGTCCAGCGCCGCTTCGATTGCGGTCGGTATCGGCGCATCGACAGCACTGGTCGACGCGGCGTCGCCCGCGAGCGCATCGATGTCGCGCAGCGTGCCGTAGAGGCGGTCCAGGGTGCGCGTGGAGCGCTCGATCAGCGCATCCGACCAATCCAGTGGCTGGCGGTAGTGGGCGGACAGCAGGGCGTAGCGCAGTGCTTCGGGTGGGTGCTTTTGCACCAGGTCATGGACGCGCTCGATGTTGCCGACCGACTTGCTCATCTTCGCGCCGTCGAAGTTGAGCATGCCGTTGTGCAGCCACCAGCGCGCGAACGGCTTCCCGCCATGGGCGCACTCGCTTTGCGCGATCTCGTTCTCGTGGTGGGGGAACTGCAGATCCACGCCGCCGGCATGGATGTCGATGGTCTCGCCCAGATGCGCGGCGGCCATCGCGGAGCATTCGATGTGCCAGCCCGGGCGGCCACGCCCCCACGGCGACTCCCAGCCCGGGAGCTCTTCGTCGGACGGCTTCCACAGGACGAAGTCACCGGGATCGCGCTTATAGGGTGCGACGTCGACGCGCGCGCCGGCCAGCATGTCCTCGATGTTGCGCCGCGAGAGCTTGCCGTAACCCTCGAAACTGGAAACGGCGAACAGGACGTGGCCTTCGGCCGCATAGGCATGCCCGGAGGCGATCAGCTGCTCGATCATCGCGATCATCGGACCGATGTGCGCGGTCGCTTCCGGTTCGATGTCGGGCGGCGCGACGCCCAGCGCGGCCATGTCATCGCGGTAGGCGGCGGCGAAGCGGTCGGTAATGACCGAGATCGGCACCTGCTGCTCGCGTGCGGCCGCGTTGATCTTGTCATCCACGTCGGTGATGTTGCGGGCGTAGGTCAACGCGCCGTAGCGCCGTCGCAGCAGGTCCGCCAACACGCCGAACACCACCGGCCCGCGCGCATTGCCGATGTGGACGTAGTTGTAGACCGTGGGCCCGCAGACGTACATGGTCGGGTGGCCCGGGTCGGTCGGCACGAACGCTTCGAGCCGTCGGCTCAGGGTGTTGTAGAGATGCAGGCTCATGGGGCACGCGAAAGAGACGTTGCGGCATTCTAGCGTCCGCAGGCAGAAGGGTCAGCCGCGCGGCCGGCGGGCCCACTACAGCAGTGATTCATTTGTCCCTCCCCGTTGCCGATACACTTGAACACCCCCTCGATCGAGTCCGCCAACACGATGATGTGTCTTCGCCTGCTGCCCCTTTTGCTGTTCGCCGTGGCAGCGGCTCCCGCCAGCGCGCAGGACGTGACCCTGACCCAGCTGGAGAACGTGCGCTTTGCCTACGCGCAGGTGCTGCGGGTGACGCCGGTGTACCAGACCCTCACCGCGACGGCGATGGTGGAGACCTGCACGCCCGACCCTGAGGACGAGGACGTGGGTTCGCGCCTGTCGCGGGTGGTGGGAGCGGTGCGGGGGGTGCTGGGCCGCCAGCCCGAGGAACCCGAGGAAGCCGGCAAGCGCGATTGCACGGTGGTGCCGGTCCGGCGCGAGTTCCAGCGTCCGATCGCCTACGACGTGGATTACATCTACAAGGGCTCCAAATACCGCTCGCGCCTGGCCGAGGACCCGGGCAACCGCCTGCGCATCCGCATCGGTGTGACCCCGGTTGTCAGCAGCAACCGTGAAAACTAGCCGGAGCGTGCGTAGATGCTTGCGGTGCCCGCCAGTGCATGCGAGGATCAGCGGTCAATGATTGCCCTCCGTGCCGACGCCGACATCCTGACCTCCGCCTACATGGCCGCAGGGATGACCTCGCGCGCGCGTCGACCGTTGCCCACCACTCCGGCCGGGTAGCTCATCGCACGTGCACGCAAAACAGGCGTGACAGACGAAAAAAGCCCAGCCACCGAGCTGGGCTTTTTTGTTCCCGGCACCCGATTTTCCGCCATCTCCATCCATCGCTTCCTCACTTCCGGACTGACGCATGACCCCCAGGCACTTCCTCAATACCCAGGACTGGTCCCGCTCCGAGCTTGACGCCCTGCTGGTCCAGGCAGCGGCCTTCAAACGCGACAAGCTCGGCGACCAGCTCAAGGGCAAGTCGATCGCGCTGGTGTTCTTCAACCCGTCGATGCGTACCCGGACCAGCTTCGAGCTGGGCGCGTTCCAGCTGGGTGCGCACGCGGTGGTGTTGCAGCCGGGCAAGGACGCATGGCCGATCGAGTTCGACCTGGGCACGGTGATGGACGGCGACACCGAGGAGCACATCGCGGAGGTCGCGCAGGTGCTGGGGCGCTATGTGGACATGATCGGCGTGCGCGCCTTCCCGAAGTTCGTCGACTGGTCGCTGGACCGCCAGGACCGCGTGCTGAAGTCGTTTGCCAAATACTCGCCGGTGCCGGTGATCAACATGGAGACCATCACCCACCCGTGCCAGGAACTGGCCCACGTGATGGCGCTGCAGGAGCATTTCGGCACCGCCGACCTGCGCGGCAAAAAATTCGTGCTGACCTGGACCTACCACCCCAAGCCGCTCAACACCGCGGTCGCCAACTCGGCGCTGACGATCGCCACGCGCATGGGCATGGACGTGACCCTGCTGTGCCCGACGCCGGACTACGTGCTCGATGAGCGCTACATGGGCTGGGCGGCGGACAACGTCGCCGAGAGCGGCGGCTCGCTGGCGGTCAGCCACGGCATCACCAGCGCCTACGCCGGCGCCGATGTGGTCTACGCCAAGAGCTGGGGCGCACTGCCGTACTTCGGCAACTGGGCGCCGGAAAAACCCATCCGCGACCAGTACCGCCACTTCATCGTCGACGAGGCCAAGATGGCGCTGACCAACAACGGCGTCTTCAGCCACTGCCTGCCGCTGCGCCGCAACGTCAAGGCGACCGACGCGGTGATGGACTCGCCGCAGTGCATCGCCATCAACGAGGCCGAGAACCGGCTGCACGTGCAGAAGGCGATCATGTCGGCTCTGGCCGGCAACCACCCCACCGAGATCTTTCCATGACCGACAAGACCATCGTCCTCGCCTTTTCCGGCGGCCTCGACACCAGCTTCTGCGTGCCCTACCTGCAGGAGCGCGGCTGGCAGGTCCATACCGTGTTCGCCGATACCGGCGGCGTGGATGACGAGGAGCGCACCTTCATCGAGCAGCGCGCCGCCGAGCTGGGGGTTGCCTCCCACGTCACCGTGGATGGCGGGCCGGCGATCTGGGACGGTTTCGTCAAGCCCTTCATCTGGGCAGGCGAGGGCTACCAGGCGCAGTACCCGTTGCTGGTCTCGGACCGTTACCTGATCGTCGATGCCGCGCTGAAGCGCTGCGACGAGCTGGGGACCCGGGTCATCGCCCACGGCTGCACGGGCATGGGCAACGACCAGGTGCGCTTTGACCTGACGGTGAAGTCGCTGGGCGACTACGAGATCATCGCGCCGATCCGCGAGATCCAGAAAGAGCACACCGAGGTCCGCGCCTACGAGCAGAAGTACCTGGAAGACCGTGGCTTCGGCGTGCGCGCCAAGCAACAGGCCTACACGATCAACGAGAACCTGCTGGGCCTGACCATGTCGGGCGGCGAGATCGATCGCTGGCAGGCGCCCGGTGAAGGTGCCACCGGCTGGTGCAAGCCGCGCGCGCAATGGCCGCAGCAGCCGCTGCAGGTCCGGATCGGCTTCGAGGCTGGCGAGGCGGTCAGCCTGGACGGCGCCCGCATGCCCGGACACACCATGCTGGCGAAGCTCAACGCGCTGTTCGCGGAGTACGGCGTCGGCCGCGGGATCTATACCGGCGATACCACCATCGGCCTGAAGGGCCGGATCATCTACGAGGCACCGGGCCTGGCCGCACTGCAGACCGCGCATCGGGCGCTGGAAGAGGCGGTGCTGAGCAAGCACCAGAACCGCTTCAAGCCCGAGGTCGCGCGCAAGTGGGTCGAGCTGGTCTACGAGGGCTTCTTCCACGATCCGCTGAAAACCGACCTGGAAGCGTTCCTCGCGTCCAGCCAGGCGACCGTCAACGGTGAGGTCGTGGTGGAAACGCACGGCGGCAGCGTCACTGCGGTGGCGATCGATTCGCCGCACATCCTCAACGCCAAGGGCGCGACCTACGCCCAGGCCGCGGACTGGGGCGTGGCCGAGGCGGAAGGCTTCATCAAGCTGTTCGGCATGAGCAGCACGCTATGGGCCGAGGTCAACCGTGCTTCCTGAGGTCCTGCGCCATCTTGAAGCCCTGGTCGGCTTCGACACCCGCAATCCGCCGCGGCTGATCGGCACCGGCGGCATCTTCGATTACCTGCGCGCGCAGTTGCCGGGGTTCCGGATCGAGATGACCGACCACGGCGATGGCGCGGTGTCGATGCTCGCCGTGCGCGGCCGGCCAACGCGGCTGTTCAACGTGCATCTGGATACCGTGCCGTCCTCGCCGGCGTGGAGCGCGGACCCGCACGTGCTGCGGGTCGACGGCGGGCGCGCGGTGGGCCTGGGCGCCTGCGACATCAAGGGCGCGGCGGCCGGGCTGCTGGCGGCGGCAGCGGTCACCAGCGGCAACGCGGCCTTCCTGTTCAGCACCGACGAGGAAGCCAATGACCCGCGCTGCATCGCCGCCTTCCTGGGCAGCGGCCACGGCTTCGAGGAAGTGGTCGTTGCCGAGCCGACCAACTGCGAGGCCGTGCTGGCCCATCGCGGGATTGCCTCGGTGCTGATGCAGTTCCAGGGCGCGGCCGGCCATGCCTCCGGCGCCAACGCCATCCACGCCAGCGCGCTGCACCAGGCGATGCGCTGGGGCAACCGGGCGCTGGATTTCGTCGCCGACCAGTCGCACCAGCGCTTTGGAGGCCTGACCGGGCTGCGCTTCAACATCGGCCGGGTCGAGGGCGGCATCAAGGCCAACATGATCGCGCCAAGCGCCGAGGTGCGCTTCGGTTTCCGCCCGCTGCCCTCGATGTCGATCGATGAGCTGCACCACCAGTTCGGCACGCTGTCCGAGCCGGGCGCAGTGGAGCGCTACGAGGAAACGTTCCGCGGACCGCCGCTGCCGTCGGGTGATATCGCCACCGCGGAAGATCGCCGCCTGCAAGCGCGCGACCTGGCCGAGGCGCTCGATCTGCCAATCGGTCCCGCGGTCGATTTCTGGACCGAGGCGTCGCTGTTCTCCGCCGCCGGGATGACGGCGATCGTGTACGGGCCGGGCCACATCGCCCAGGCCCATACCGCCGACGAGTGGGTCGAACTCGACCAGCTCGAGCGCTACGCCGAATCCATCCGCCGCATCCTGGACCAGCCACCCACCTGAGTTCCGCTGCGCCGGCTCAAACGCGTCCTGACAATACCGCCCCCATCAACGAATCCCCATGACCATTCCGCCTTCCGCGAACGATATCCAGACCCGCCAGACCATCGTGCGCCTGCTGTCCAGCATGGCCAGCGCCAAGGAGATCAGCCAGTACCTGAAGCGCTTCTCCCAGCTCGACGCGGCGCGCTTTGCCGTGGTCAAGGTCGGCGGGGCCGTGCTGCGCGATGACCTCGACGCGCTCACCTCGTCGCTGGCCTTCCTGCAGGACGTGGGCCTGACCCCGATCGTCCTGCACGGCGCCGGGCCGCAGCTGGATGACGAGTTCGCCGCCGCGGGCATCGAAAAGCAGACGGTGAATGGCCTGCGGGTCACCACGCCGGAGGCACTGGCAATCGTGCGGCGCGTTTTCCACGCCCAGAACCTGCGCCTGGTGGAAGCCCTGCAGCGCGGCGGGGCGCGTGCCACGTCCATTGTTTCCGGCGTGTTCGAGGCGGACTTCCTGGACCGCGCCACGCTGGGCCTGGTCGGCGAGGTGACCCGGGTGCACCTGGCACCGATCCAGGCGAGCCTGCAGGCCGGGTCGATCCCGGTCATCGCCAGCCTGGGTGAAACCACCGGCGGCCAGATCCTCAACGTCAACGCGGATTTTGCCGCCAGCGAGCTGGTCCAGGTGCTGCAGCCCTACAAGATCGTGTTCCTGACCGGGACCGGCGGGCTGCTCGACGACCAGGGCAGGATCATCGACTCGATCAACCTGTCCACCGAATACACCGACCTGATGAACCAGCCGTGGATCAACGGCGGCATGCGGGTGAAGATCCAGCAGGTCAAGGATCTGCTCGACAAGCTGCCGCCGTCTTCGTCGGTGTCGATCACCCAGCCCTCCGAGCTGGCCAAGGAACTGTTCACCCACAAGGGCTCGGGCACCCTGGTCCGGCGCGGTGAGCGGGTGCTGCAGGCCGACCGTTGGGAAGCCCTGGACCTGCCGCGCCTGCGCACGCTGATCGAATCCGCGTTCGGCCGCCGGCTGGCGCCGGACTACTTCGAGCGCACCAGACTGCTGCGTGCCTACGTCAGCGAGAACTACCGCGCCGCGGTGGTGCTGACCGACGAGGACGGCTTCACCTACCTGGACAAGTTCGCGGTGCTTGACGATGCCCAGGGCGAAGGCCTCGGTCGCGCGGTGTGGCAGGTGATGTGCGACCAGACGCCGCGCCTGTTCTGGCGCTCGCGGCACGGCAATCCGGTCAACGCGTTCTACTACGCGCAGTCCGACGGCCATTGCAAACAGGATCAATGGAAGGTGTTCTGGTACGGCCTGAACAATTTCGACGAGATCGCCCACTGTGTCGCCCACTGCGCCATCCGCAGCGCGACGCTGGTCGATCCGGCCGATGACGCCGCGGGTCCGTCGGCGGCTGCCGCGGGAGTGGTGCCATGAGCATGCCAATCATCAACGTCGGCCTGGTAGGCGCGCGCGGTCATACCGGCGCCGAGTTGATGCGCCTGATCGGCGGCCACCCGCGCTTCTCGCTGGGATTCGTGTCCTCGCGTGAATTCGCCGGCCAGCGCGTGGCCGACCACCACGACGGCGTCGTCGGCGAACTGCGTTACCAGAGCTCCACGCCCGATAACGTCGCCACCGCCGGCATGGACGCCTACATCCTCGCCATGCCGAACAACAAGGCCGGCGAGTATATCGCTGCCCTGGACGCCGCGGGAACCAACCCGGTGATCGTGGACCTGTCCGCCGACTACCGCTTTGACGCGGACTGGTATTACGGCCTGCCGGAACTCACCCGGAAGGGTTACGACGGCCAGCGCCGGATCAGCAATCCGGGCTGTTACGCGACCGCCATGCAACTGGTGCTCGCGCCCATGCTGGACGTGCTTGACGGCCCTGCGCAGTGCTTTGGGGTGTCCGGCTATTCGGGGGCGGGCACCACGCCCTCGGACCGCAACGATCCGGTGATACTGCGCGACAACCTCATGCCGTACGCACTGGCCGGTCACATCCACGAGCGCGAGGTCAGCCATCGGCTCGGCCATCCGGTCGAGTTCATGCCGCACGTGGCGCCGCATTTCCGCGGCATCACCATGACCGCCAACATGCATCTGCAGCGCGTCTTCAGCCGCGACGAAGTGGTTGCGCGCTACCGCGAGCGCTACGCCGACGAGCCACTCGTGCGGATCGTTGACGACGCCCCGTGGGTGAGCGCGATCGCCGGCCGGCACCACGTCGACATCGGCGGGTTCGCCCTGTCCGCGGACGGGCGCCGGCTGGTGGCCGTCGCCACCGAGGACAACCTGCTCAAGGGTGCCGCCACGCAGGCCATGCAGAACCTCAATCGGGCCTTCGCGCTGCCCGAGCTGGCCGGCATCCCGGTCTGATCCACGCAGGAAACCCAAGACATGACCCAGCTTCTCTGGCAGAAACCCGGCGTCCAGGTGGATGAGCGCATCCAGCATTTCTGCGCCGGCGCCGACGTGATCCTCGACCGCGAGTTCCTGCTGTTCGACATCCAGGCCAGCCGCGCCCATGCGCAGGGCTTGCAGATGATCGGCATCCTGGATGCGACCGAACTGGACGCGATCGAGCGCGAACTGGCTACCTTGGCCGACGACTTCGCCAGCGGCCGCTTTGTCCTCGACGAGACCTACGAGGATGGCCATTCGGCGATCGAGGCGCGCCTCATCGATCGGCTCGGCGATGCCGGTCGCAAGATCCACACCGGTCGCAGCCGCAACGACCAGGTACTGGTGGCGACGCGCCTGTGGTTGAAGGACCGCCTGGCGCGCCTGCGCGAGCTCTGCCTGGAAACCACCGGCATCGCGCTGACGCGGGCGGACGTCGAGTCCGGCTTGCCGCTTCCGGGCTATACGCATCTCCAGCGCGCGGTCGTGTCATCGGCGGGCATGTGGTGGTCGGCGTGGGCGGAGGCGTTCATCGATAACGCCGCTCGCGCCGACGACACCCTGGCCTGGGTGGATGCCAACCCGCTGGGCAGCGCGGCGGGCTACGGCGTCAACCTGCCGCTGGCGCGCGAGCACACCACGCAGGCGCTGGGTTTTGGGCGCATGCAGGTGTCGGCAACCTACGCCCAGCTGTCGCGCGGCAAGTTCGAGATGGCGGCCATTGAAGCGCTGTCCAGCGGCATGCTCGACCTGCGCCGCCTGGCCTGGGACCTGAGCCTGTTTACCAGCGCGGAGTTTGGTTTTGTGACCCTGCCGGCGCAGTACACCACCGGCAGCTCGATCATGCCCAACAAGCGCAACCCGGATGTCATCGAACTGATGCGCGCCAGCTACGCGAGCGTCGCTGCCGCGCGCAGCGAGATCGAGCAGTTGCTGTCACTGCCGTCGGGCTACCACCGCGATCTGCAGTTCAGCAAGGGCGCGATTTTCCATGCCTTCGGTCGCGGGCTGGGCGCACTGGAGCTGCTGCCCGACCTGCTGCGCAACCTGGAATGGAAACCCGAAGCGATGCGTGCGGCGCTGGAGCCATCGATGTACGCGACCGACCTGGCCGTGGACCTGGCACGGGCGGGTACGCCGTTCCGCGATGCCTACCGCCAGGCCGCCGATCCGGCCCGTTGGGAAGCCGGCGACGCGGATGCCAGCCTGGCGGCGCGCGTATCACCGGGGGCTGCCGGTGACCTTCGTCTGGACCTCCTTCGCGAGCGCCTGCACGCACTGGGCGGGCAGGCGGAAGGCGCGCCTCAGACGTAGATTTTCACGCTCGGCTGGACTTCGTCGATGATCGCGTGCGGGATGAACCGCGCGCTGTCGCGGGTGATCGCGCTGGCATCCTCGCGCACGCCGATTCCGCAGGGGTGGTCACCGACCACCCAGCTGCCGACCATCGGGTAGTTGCCCCAGAACTCCGGCAACGGATGCAGCGCCTGGCGGATGTTGGGGCCGCTGTAGGGCCCATCGCTCTCCTGCCAGCGCCCATCGGCCATGTGCATGGCGACGTTGGCGCCTTCGCGCGAGTGCAGGGGTTTGCGCACCCAGCCCTTTGCCAGCGCGGAGCCGTCATCGAAGCGCGACTCCAGCAGGTTGGGGTGTCCCGGATGGCGCTCCCACATCAGCGGCAGGATGCCCTTGTTGCTCAGCACCGCCTTCCACGCCGGCTCCAGCAACCGCAGGCCGGAGCCGGGCAGGGCGAGGCCGAACTCCTCGTCCATCAGGTCTTCCAGCGGATACAGCTTGAACAGGCTGCCGATCACCACGTCGTCGGTGTCGGTGAAGCGCCCGTCCGTGGAAAGCCCAAGGTCCTCGATGGCGATGGACGCACCATGCAGCCCGGCCTGCGCCGCACAATCGCGCAGGTAGGTCACGGTGCCCTGGTCTTCCTCGGAGTCGCGCACCGCGCTGAAGTAAAGCGGCGGCGGCAGTTGCGCGGCCAGCTGGCCAAAGCGCTCCACCAGCGCCTCATGGATCGAGTTGAACTGGTCCGCATGACCGGGCAGCGCACCGCGGTTGCGCTGGTCCTCCAGCCACTGCCACTGGAAGAACGATGCCTCGAACAGCGACGTCGGGGTGTCGTAATTCAGTTCGTAGAGCTTGGCCGGGCCATGGCCGTCATAGGCGAAATCCAGGCGGCCGTAGAGGTGCGGGTCGCGTCGTCGCCAGCTCTCGGCGATCCAGTCCCGGAACGGCTCCGGGATCGCGAGGCGGGCCATCAGCTCCTCGCTGGCAACGACCTCGCCGACCAGGTCCAGCGCCATGGAGTGCAGTTCAAGACTGGGGTCTTCGATGTCGTCTTCGATCTGGCGCAAGGTGAAGGCGTAATAGGCGCTTTCATCCCAGTAGGGCTCGCCGTCGATGGTATGGAAACGGAAGCCCGCCTCGTCCGCCCGCGCGCGCCAGTTGGAGCGCTCGGCAATGGCAATGCGTTTCACCCGGTCAACCGCCGGAGCTGGTGCGTTTGCGGCTCTTGTCGCCAAAGCCGCCGCGACTGGCGGTGACCGCGCGGTTGGGCTGGCTGGTGATCGGGGTCAGGGCGGTGCGGTTGGCGCCGGTCATGCCGGGCGCCGCCGGACGAGCCCAGCCGTTGGCCTTGTCGCGGAAGGCCGGGGCGGCGGCGGGCGCTGCAGCGGTGGCGCTGGCCGCGCGGCCCTGCAACATCTGCGACATGAAGAAGCCCGCCATCATCGGACCGATGAACGAGGTGCCCGAGCGCGTCTTCTGCTCCACGCATTGATCGGCGTCGTATTCCTGCTCGCACGCCTGCCGGCTGGCGAACTGTGGCGCCGAATCGGCGGCCTGCTGCTGCGCGGTCTCGAACGCCTGCTGGCAGGTCGACGACTCGCCGGTGGCGCGCGCGCAGTTGTCCACCGAGGTGTACACGCCTTCCTGCAGCTGGCCCTGCGGCTCCAGCTGGCATGCCGAGAACAGCAGCGGAGCGGCGCTCATCAACAGCAGCGCGGTGGTTTTCGATCGCTTCATGCCTGGACTTCCGGAGTGAAAATGCTGAGCCGATCTTAGCCGAATCCGGCCCTGCCCAAGGTCGGGAGACCGGCCACCGGGTTGGGTTGGGCAAGCGAGCCTGTTAGGCTTGCCTGCTTGTCGAATCCGGTTTTCCGGCGTCATCCACGACGTACCGATGTTCGGATTCGCACTTCCTGCGCCTGGCTGGTGGACCAGTGCGCTACCGGGGCTGTTACCCGTCAAGCCTGTTGACGCTTGAGTATCTGCAGCTTCTGGTTGCGACCTTCAACGGTCGCTGTTGGCGTGTTCGATCGCCATCGGAAGTGCCCAGCCGTTCGCGATGTCCGCGACCTGCCAGCGTCATTGCCCGACGGCAATGCCTGTCCCACCGCTGGCCACACACCCATGGAGCACTGGTTACAACGATGACGTCCGCATTTACCGAGCAACCCCTTCCCCCTTGGCAACGCGCTGTGATCAAGGTCGGCAGCAGTCTTTTGACCGACGGAAAAGGGGGGCTTGGAAAGCGCAACGCTGCCGCCCTGGCGGGCCTGATCGGCCATTTCGCCGATCAGGGGCGCGAGGTGCTGCTGGTGTCTTCCGGGGCCGTCGCGGCCGGTCGCGGACTGCTGGCCCGCCACAACATGGGCGTGATCCAGCGCCAGGCCCTGGCGGCCATCGGCCAGACGCCGATGCTCGCGCTCTGGCAGGGCCTGATGGAGCAGCCGGTCGCCCAGGTCCTGTTGAGCCACGATGACCTGCGCAACCGCCGTCGCTACCTCAATGCGCAGTCGACGCTGCGCGAACTGCTGCGCATCGGCGCGCTGCCGATCATCAACGAGAACGACACCGTCGCGGTGGCCGAGCTCAAGCTGGGCGACAACGACAACCTGGCGGCCGCGGTGGCCACGATGGTCGAGGCGGACATCCTGCTAATCGCGACCGACACCAGCGGACTGTTCACCGGACATCCGCTGGAAGACCCGGACGCCAGGCCGGTGCCGAAGATCGACGAGATCACCACCGACATCATGCGCATGACCTCCGGCGGTGCCGGCGAGCTGGGCACCGGCGGCATGTACACCAAGCTGGAGGCGGCGATCAAATGCGCCTCGGCCGGCATCGGCACGGCGCTGTTCTGCGGACATGACGCCAAGGCCATCGCCGCGCTGGCTGAGGACCGCCTGCTGGGCACCTACATCGAGCCGCACGGCGACCAGTTGGTCGCGCGTAAACAGTGGCTGCGGCACACACCGCCAAGCGGCGGCGCGATCCGGATCGACCCCGGCGCGGTGGAAGCTCTTTGCGAGCACGGCGCCTCGCTGTTGCCGGGTGGCGTGATCGGCGTGGAAGGTGATTTCTCGCGCGACGCGATGGTCGACGTGCTTCCGGCGGAGGGCAGCTGCAGGCTTGCCCGCGGACTGGTCCAGTACCAGTCCAGCGACCTGCGCCGCATCGCCGGCCACCACAGCAGCGACATCCAGAAGCTGCTCGGCTTCGACCACGGCCATTCGGTGATCCGCCGCGAGGACATGGTCCTGCTGGCGCCCACTTCAACGGCCGAGTTTTGAACACGCTTTCGACCCGGGTTTCGGGTCAACCAGACTTCAAGGAGAACTTTCGATGAGTGGATACGTCCGCGATCTTGCCCGGCGCGCCCGCGCCGCCTCCCATGTCATCGCCAAGCTGGACGCGCCCCGACGCGGCGCCATGCTCGAGGCGATGGCCAACGCGGTGGAGCAGGGCAGCAGCGATATCCTCAGCGCCAACGCACACGACATGGCGCGCGCCGAAAAGGCCGGCACGACCGGCGCAATGCTCGACCGCCTGCGCCTGGATGAGGGTCGGGTGGCCGACATCGTTGCCGCCATCCGCGAGATCGGCGAGCTTCCCGATCCGGTCGGCGAGGTGACCCGCAGCCAGGCCATGCCCAACGGGCTGAAGGTCGAGAAGGTGCGCATTCCGCTGGGCCTGATCGCGATGATCTACGAGGCGCGCCCGAACGTGACCGCCGACGCCGCCGCGCTGTGCCTGCGTGCCGGCAACGCGGTTCTCCTGCGCGGCGGCTCGGAGGCGCGCGACAGCAACATCGCCATCGCTGCCTGCCTGCACCGGGCGCTGCGCGAGCAGGGCCTGCCGCCGGAGGCCGTGACCCTGGTGGAGGACACCGCGCGCGAGCACGTGCTGGAGCTGCTCCAGCTGACCGACCTGATCGATCTGGCCATTCCGCGCGGTGGCGAGAAGCTGATCCATTTCGTTGCCGAGAACGCGCGCGTGCCGGTCATCAAACACTACAAGGGCGTCTGCCACCTGTATGTGGACAAGGCCGCGGACCTCGACCTGGCCCTGCAGCTCGCCATCGACGGCAAGCTATCGCGTCCGGGCGTGTGCAACGCGCTGGAGACGATGCTGGTGCACGGCGACGTCGCTGCTGAGTGGCTCCCGGGCGCGCTGAAGGACCTGCAATCACGCGGCGCGGAAATCCGCGGCTGCAAGCGCACCCGTGAGTTGTTCCCGGATGCATCGTTGGCGACGGATGAGGATTACGACCGCGAATTCCTCGCCCCCGTGCTGGCGGTGAAAGTGGTCGATTCGATCGACGACGCACTGGCGCACATCCAGCGTTTCACCTCCGACCACACCGAGGTGATCGTCAGCCGCGACACCGATGCGGTGGACCGGTTCATCCGCGAGATCCGCAGCTCGGCCGTGGTCGTCAACGCGTCCTCGCGCTTCAACGACGGTGGCCAGCTTGGCCTGGGCGCGGAGATCGGCATCTCCACCACCCGCCTGCACGCCTACGGCCCGATGGGGCTGGAGTCGCTGACCATCGAGCGCTACGTGGTGCGCGGCGAGGGCCAGGTGCGTCACCCCGACGTGGTCGCCGCGCAGGGCTGACCCTCGCGACGGCTGGTTCCAGCCGCCCCGCGCCACGAAGGGGCGGCTGTCCGGTTTCGCCGTTGCGATGGCGTATACCTGTTGACGCGATGCCCGCAGCCCGATCGGGCGGCGGCGCTCCACCACGGACAACAGGGAAGACCACATGTTTGGAAGGGATGCCTCGGCGAACGCCGCCGCCCACAGGTTGATTGCACTGCCGGTGCTGCTGCTCGCGCTGGTGATGTTGGCTGGTTGCGGTGACCGCAACCGGTCCACCCACGTGGAGGAGGCTGCGACCACTCCCGCGTCGGACAGCGGCATGGTCGACGGCCCCTGGGTCCAGGACCTGTGGCTGTATGAGCGGGTGTCGACCTTCGACGCGGACGGCCAGCGGGTCGAACTGCTCGACGAGATACTCGCGAACCTTCCAGGTGAGCCGGACGCCGCGGTTCAACTGCCGCACGACGCGCAGTTCATCGCCTACCCGCAGTTGCGTCCGTGGCTGTCCGCCGGTGACGACAGCCGGCGCGACGACGTCACCGTCATCGCAGGCCTGCTGCGGACGCCCGACGGCGAGGGGCTGGCGATCGTGGCCATGCCGGACAGGAACGCAACCGCCCCCATCGGCCTGGATGACAGCGTCGAGCTCGACCTGACCTTCCTCGGCGACCGGCTCACACCGGACGATCCGATGAGCATCGATTTCGCCTTCCTGCAGGCTTTGCCCGGACAGGACCCGGCGGGTGCCGGAGCCTTGGAGGTGCTTGCTCACCGGATGGCGGAAAACCGCATCCGCTACTACGGCGAAGAAATCGACGGAGTGGAAGAGCCGCTTGCGTTCGAGGGCGTGCTCGGCACTGCGGTAAAGGGCTCCACCCGATCCAGCACGCCGGCCAAGGCGGACCCGATGATGAAGGGGTTCCGCGACGGGTTGAAGGGCTGCCGCTTCGGACTGAAGTGTGTGCGCAAGTACTTTCAGAAGTTCGGTGGTGGCTCCTCCAAGAGCAACGACCTGATCCGTTGCAACCTCGGCGGCAATTGCTACGATCCGCCGCCACCACCCCCGCCGCCACGCTGCTTCGGCCGCTGCGGCGGTGTGCGCGGCGATCCCCACCTGAGCACCTTCGATGGTGCGAACCTCTCCATGCAGGCCGTGGGCGAATTCGTCGCCGTACGCGTGCCAAGGCTCGAAGTGCAGTTGCGCACGGCGCCGCGCCACTCCTCACGCACCGTGTCGGTGGTGACTGCCATGGCGATGGACGTCGACGGCACCCGCGTATTGCTGGATACCGACCAGGGTGGCCTTCGTGTACAGATCGACGGCAAGGCCGTGCCCCATGGCGCGGACGGCGAAGTGCTGGAGTTTGCCAACGGCACGCTGACCCAGTTCCACCGCGCGGTGCAGATCGCAACGACCGACGGCCACCAGGTCATCGCCAACAGCCCATCCAGCGGTTTCATCGACTTCACGATGGAGTTGGCCGCGGGAGTTGCAGCGACCGGGCTGCTGGGCAACCACGACGGTGATCCGAGGAACGACTTCCGCACGCGCGACGGCAAGGTCCTAGCACAGCCGCTGGACAACGAGAAGCTATACAAGGTTTTCGCTGACGGGTGGCGGGTTGCCGATGACGAATCGCTGTTCAACTATCGCGACGGCGAATCCACTGCGACCTACACCGACCGGACGTTCCCGGAAAAGCACGTGACCCGCCAGAGCCTGCCGGCGGATCTGCTCAGGCGCGCCGAAGCCGTTTGCCGCGAGTCCGGTGTCGCGCTGCAGCCCTTCCTCGACCAGTGCATTTTCGACTACGCGGTGACCGGCGAGATGGCCTTCGTCTCCGCCGCACAGCGCAGCGCGACGATCGCTGGCGGCACGGCCGGGATGACCAGCGCGGCCCCGGGCGAGGCTGACAGGAAAGTCGAGCCAGCGGCGCCCAACGATCCCAACGCACAGGCCACGCTGAAGGTGGCGGCGAGCGCGCCGGCCGGATCCACGGTGCGCGTTAGCTGGGCCGGGCCCAACGAACCCTACGACTATATCGCTGTGGCACGCCCCGGCACACCGGGTCGCGAATCGGTTAATCACACCGGGACGGATGCGGGCAATCCGCTGCACCTGCTACTGCCGGCGGAGGCGGGCAAGTGGGAGGTCAGGTACGTGCAGTACGAGGGCCGCAAGGTGCTCGCCACCCAGGAGATCACCACGACGCCGCTGGAGGCGAGCGTGCAGGCTACTGACACCGCTCCGGCCGGGGCCAAGGTCAGCGTGCAATGGACGGGCCCCAATTACCCGCACGACGTTATTTCGGTGGTGCGCGCCGGCGCCCCCGGAAGGGAGTCGGTAAACCACACGCCGACCACCGCCGGCACGCCGCTGAATCTGCTCATGCCCGCGGATCCCGGTGAGTGGGAGGTTCGCTACGTGCAGTACCAGGACCACAAGGTGCTGGCCCGCACGAGCATCACCACCACTGCCCTGGAAGCCAAGCTGGACATCCCGGCGACCGCGCCGGCCGGCTCCACCATCGACGTCGGCTGGACCGGGCCGAACTACCCCTACGACCACGTCTCGGTAGTGCGTGCCGGCGCAGCGGGCAGGGACTCGGTGAACCACACGCCCACCGAGGCCGGCACTCCGCTGAAGCTGCGGCTGCCTGCGGAACCCGGTGAGTGGGAGGTCCGCTATGTGCAGTACCAGGATCACAAGGTATTGGCACGCAAGTTGATCAGCACCACGCCGGTGACCGCGAATCTGGAGGTCCCGGCGAGCGCGGCGGCGGGATCAAAAATAGCCGTTGAATGGACGGGACCGGGCTACGCCTATGACTTTATCGCGGTGGCCAAGCCAGGCACGGAGGGCAGAAGTTCGGTGGAACACAGCCCGGCCGGGGATGGCAGCCCGCTCCAGGTCAAGGTGCCCGACGAGCCGGGCACTTGGGAGGTCCGCTACGTGCAGTACCAGGACCACAAGGTGCTGGCGAGGAAAACGCTGACGGTCACGGCCGCCGATCCCCCCGAATCCGGCGACTAGCGCGGCAGGGCTCCCTCCATCTGCGGCGGCCGCCGATCACTGCCGCCGCAGGTCAGCCGGATTGCCCTTGCCATCGATCGCATCGAGCTGCGCCTGGTTGAGCAATGCATCGCGGTCCCACCCGGCCACGCTCGCGGCGGCATCCACTGCGTGCGCCCAGGTACAGCGGTTGGCGAACAGCATGCCCGGCACGTCCAGCGTGCCGCCGCGACTGATGTAGCCAAGCGCGCGGGTCGTGGCGCGGCCGCTGTCGATGCGGCGCAGGATGCCGAGCATCGGCTCGGGTCGGGTATGGGTCAGGATCACCCGCGGCAGGCCGGGCGGAAACAGCGCGTCGACCGTGGCATCGTCGTCGACGAATGCGGCTTCGATGTCATCGCGCGGAATGCGCAGCCGACCCGGCTCGAGGATCACGGTCACGCAGACATGCTTGCCGCGATCGGCCAACTGCTGCTGCGCCGTCATCGCTTCCTCCAGCTGGTAGGCGCCAAGCGCGACCAGCTGCACATCTGCCTCGGCGGGATCGCCGATCAGATGGGCGGCGCCGTCGCGGACCAGCTGCCGGGTCATTTCCGCATCGAAGCGGTTTTCGACCTCGCGTTTGGAGATGATCACGCAGGCCACCTGGCCGCGGTGGGCGTACACGTCACGCAGTGCCGCCACCGCGGTATTGCCGTCGACCGGAAACAGCACGCGTGAGGTATCGGACATCTCTCCCAACAGCGCCTCGCCCATGGTCGGGTCCTGGTGGGACTGCTCGTTCTTGGCGTTTTCCCAGGTGTGAGAGGTGACGATCAATGGCACTGAGATCCAGCCGGGCTTTTGACCCACCTGGCGCCGGTGGCGGGCGAAGATGATCTCCTGCCGCAGCAGGCCGAGCATCTTCACCGCGAACGCCTCGTAGCTGACGATCAGGTTCAGTCCGCCCTTGTTGCCCAGCGCCGCTGCGGCGACCGCTTCCTCGTTGAGCGCGGTGATGACCGCGCCGTACAGGTGCTCGGGCACGCCCGGTTCGGGCTGGTTGACCCGGTGCTTGAGCAGTTCCAGCGTCGCGCCCATTTTGTTGCTTGCCAGCTCGTCCGGGTTGCCCACGCGGATGCGCAGCTCCGGATTGCTGTTGGCCAGTTCGACAAACCACCGGTCCAGCGTCGTCATCGCGCTGCTTTGACTGCCCGTGGTTTCCGAGCGAGGTTCGGGCAGATCGGGTGCGGCAGGACGGCGATGGGCCATCGGGTGCGCACTTTCCCGCGCGCGTTCCTGCCCGGCATGGGTGGCGAACGCCTCCAGCGCAGCGTCCAGTTCGGCTGGCGGGACGAACAGGGCGGCCGAGCTTTCGTTGAACAAGCGCCGGGTGGCGGCATCGGTATGCGGATTGCCGTCCAGCGGCAGATTGTGGGCGGCATTGCTGTCGGCGCCGGGAAAGCCGAAGCCCTTTTCGGTCTCCGCAATCACGTAGGGCATCGGCGCCGGATAATGCTGGTCCGGATCGGCGGCGAACCTGCGCAGCGCATCCTCGCTTTCGATGATCGCGCACGCGATCGCGGCGGGGTCCCGGCCATCCACGGTCACGGGCTCGAAGCCGTTGTGGCGGACGTCCTCGGCCAGCCATTCCGCGCCGCCCTGCTGCATGATCTGGGTGCGCTGCTCGATGCGGCGGCCGTTGAGGATCATCACCGGCACGGCGAGACCGCTGTCGTAGGCGCGCCACCAGCGCGGGGCCCAGTCCGGCCCGCGCTGCTCCTCGAACGCGCCGTCGCTGAGGAAGGCGACCAGCGATTCGCCGACCAGCGGCATGTGGATGTACTGCAGGCCGGCAAAGCCCAGGTAACCGCCTTCCGATACCGCGCCCGCGGTGTTCGGTCCCGCGTGGCTGCCCAGCGGGACCGCCGGGACGCCGTTCGCATCGAGGGCGTAGGAGTAGAAATCCTGGCACAGCTGCGAGAGGCCCTTCTCGCTGCGGTCGTAGCGTCCCTGCTGCGCTGGGGATACGTCGCCGGTCAATGCATTCACCGCCTCGATGGCAGCCACGCAATGACCCTGGCCCATGATCCAGGAGCGCGTGGTACCGGTCAGCGCGTTGGCCAGCAGATAGGCCACGTAGGCCTGGACCATGTTCAGCGAGCCACCCGTGTGGCCCTCGGGGGTCGGCTTGAAGTCCTCGGCCGCCAGGGGCGCGCCCGACATGTCGACGCGTAGCGCATAGCTCATGTGCGCGACCACCTTCATCCCCGCGCACGTCACGCGGTCGGCGGCGGCGAGCAGCGTATAAATGCCCGCCTCATCCGCGCCTCCGGCAACAAGCCGGGACACGAGTGCGTCGACACGCTTGACGGTGTCGTCGCGATGGACGATGGGGCCGTAGCCGGAGAGCCATTGCTGGCGTGGGTTGGAAAGGGTATTCATGGGATAGGCCTTGTGCGGTGCCGAGAGGTTGCAATGAGCGCGCGACGTAGTTGGAGCGTGCGCTCGATCAGGGCGGATGGCCGTTGGCCGCGAGCAGTTCACGGGCGTGGCGAGCGGCGATCCACTCCTCGTTGGTCGGTTCGACCGCAACGAGGACGCGACTGCCCGCCGCCGAGATGACCGGCGCGTCGATAGCATTCGCGTCGGCGTCGAGCTTCACGCCCAGGTACGCCAGGTCGTGACACACGCGCTCGCGGATGAAAACGCTGTGCTCGCCGATGCCTGCGGTGAACGCGAGCAGGTCCAGACCGCCGAGCACGGCGGCCATCGCGCCGATCTCTTTCACGATGCGACGCACGAACAGCGCGAGCGCGATCCGTGCGCGTTCGCCGGATTCGCCGGGATCGTCCTCGTGCTTGATCAGGACGCGCGGCTCCGAGGAAATGCCGGACACCCCGAGCAGGCCGGAGTCGTGGTACAGCGTCGCCGCCACGTCCTCCAGCGAGAGTTTTTCCACCTCCATCAGGTAGAGCAGGGCGCCCGGATCGATGGAGCCCGTACGTGTGCCCATCATCAGCCCGTCGAGCGCGGAAAACCCCATGGTGGTGGCGACGCTCTTCAGGTCCTGCATGGCACACAGGCTGGCCCCGCTGCCGAGGTGGGCGACGATGACCCGCCCGCGCGCCACTTCGCCATGACGCTCGGGCAGGGCGTGGCTCATGAACTCGTAGGACAGGCCATGGAATCCGTAGCGGCGCAGGCCGCGCTGCCACGCCGAATACGGCAGCGGCAGGATCTGCTCGACCTTGGGCAGGGTGTGGTGAAAGGCGGTGTCAAAGCACGCGACCTGGACGATGTCGGGGCGCTGCTCCAGCAACAGGCGCATCGCCTCCAACGGAAACGGCTGGTGCAGAGGCGCCAGCGGGACGTAGCTGCGCAGGTCCCCAAGGATCGGCAGGGTGACGATCGTGGGATCGAAATACCGGGTCCCGCCGTGGACCACGCGATGGGCCACAGCAATCACGCGACGCCCTTCCAGGCGCCGCGTGATGCGTTGCTGGATCAGCTCCAGCGCGGCGCTATGCGGGTGGGCCCGATCCAGATCGACGGCAAATGGCTCAACTCCGGTTTCACCGAAATCCGGCGAGGAGCCGCCGATGCCCTGCACCTTGCCATTCCATAGCGGCGTTCGCGGCAGTGGCTCGGCATCGGCGGGAAATACGGCGAACTTGATGCTTGATGAGCCGCAGTTCAGGACAACGATGAGTGCGCCGGCGCGGTCCACCACTAGCGCGTCGGCGCGACCCGCCAGATCGTGTTGGACAGATCATCGGCAACAATGAGTGCGCCGCGCGGATCCACCGTCACGCCCACCGGCCGGCCACGCGTCTTGCCATCCTCGTCGCGGAAGCCGGCCACGAAGTCGATCGGATCACCGGACGGGCGGCCGCCGGTGAAAGGAACGAACACGACCTTGTAACCGACGGGGTCCTTGCGGTTCCAGCTGCCGTGCTCACCGATGAATGCGCCTTCGGCAAACTGCGCGCCCATGACCGGCGAAGAAAAGTCCAGACCGAGTGCGGCGACATGCGAGCCCAGGCTGTAGTCGGGCGCGATCGCCGAGGCGACCTTGTCCGGGTCCTGCGGCTTCACCCGCGGGTCGACGTTCTGGCCCCAGTAGCTGTACGGCCAGCCGTAGAAGCCGCCGTCCCGGATCGAGGTCAGGTAGTCAGGCACCAGATTCGGGCCAAGTTCGTCACGCTCGTTGACGGCAGCCCACAACTGGTCGGTCCCCGGCAGGATCGCCAGGGCTGTCGGGTTCCGTACGCCGTTGGCGTAGGCGCGATGCGCGCCGGTCGACGCGTCGATCTGCCAGATCGTGGCCCGGTCGACCTCAGCCACCATGCCGCGCTCGGTGATGTTGCTGTTGGAGCCGATGCCGACGTAGAGGAACCGCCCATCGGGGCTGGCGGTCATCGCCTTGGTCCAGTGGTGGTTGATCGCCGACGGCAGCGGCGTCACGGTGACGGGCGGGGCGTCTGCACGGGTCTGCCCGTCGGTGTAGTCAAAGCGCACCAGCGCATCCTGGTTCGCGACATACAACGCGCCCTCGACGAACGCCAAACCGTAGGGTGCATTCAGATCCTCGGCGAACACGGTCTGCAGCTCGTACTTGCCGTCGCCGTCGGCATCGCGCAGCAGGGTAAGGCGGTTGCCGCTCTTCACCGGCGTGGTGCCCTTGGCCTTGATCGGACCGGCAATCAGGTCCTTGGGCTTCAAGGCCGGTGCGTTGCCGCCCTTGCCCTCGGCCACCAGGATGTCGCCATTGGGCAGCACCAGGGTCTGCCGCGGGATCTTCAGATCGGTGGCGATCGCAGTGATGGAATACCCGTCCGGCACGGTCGGGAGCTTGTCGCCCCAGTTGGTCGGATTGGCGATCGTCATGCGGGGAAGCAGGCCACGCTGGTGGTCGGGCAGGACCGGGTCAGCGCCGTACTGTTCCGGATCGGGGTCGGTGCCGCCACAGGCGGACAGCGACAGCGCGGCCAGGACCGCAATGAGCAGGGAAGTGCGCTTCATGACAGGACTCCTGTCCGGCGTGACATGGACGCAGCGCCAGCGGCGACGCAGGCGAGCAGGACAACAATGACCGACAGCACCAGGCCTTCCGGCATGCTGGCCCAGGCATCCTTGGCATGGATCAACGCGTTGATGAAGCCGAGTATCCAAGTGATGAGCAGGAGAACCGGGTAGACCAGGCGACGCGAATCGCCAACCCGCGGACGGAACAAATCGACGAAGCCCCAGACCACGGCGAGCGCGGTCAGGACCAGTGCGCCGGCGATCAGCCAGGAGGCGAAGTTGTTCCACTGGATCTCGTAGGTGGATGCGTACGCCCAATCACTGAGCATTGCCGCAATGAAGAGGGTGATGGCGCCGCCCAGCAGGAACGCGTGCAGCGGGGCAATCTGGTCCCTGACTGCGAGGGATCGATCAACGGTTGCTGCCATGTCTTTGCTCCGGGAGAGGACAGAAGGGATTTTTCGCGGACCCAACGTCCTGTCAGGAATCCAGCGGGATGACCTTAACCCGGGCAATGTGGGCGGGGCGTTAGCGGAAATGGAGGTGCCCGCGCCCGGCGTGCATATGCGCGCCGCTAAAGCAGCCGTGTCCCAAGCGGCACGGACTGATCGGGAACACAAAGGGCCACGTTGCCGTCGGCGTCGTGGAACCCTGTGACGAGGCACTCGGACATCAACGGCCCGATCTGCTTGCGGGGGAAATTGACGACGGCCACGACCAGCTTCCCTATCAACTCCTCAGGCTGGTAAAGCCCAGTGATCTGGGCGCTGGACTTCCTGACGCCGATCGCCTCGCCAAAGTCGACGTGCAACACGTAGGCCGGCTTGCGTGCCTCTTTGAAAGGGTATGCATCAACGATGCGGCCGACGCGAAGCTCGACCTTGAGGAAATCGTCGAAGGAAATTGGAGCCGTAGGTTCGTTCATGGGTGTCGTGACGCGGATGGGTGTTTGCCGGCGGGGGGGATTGGGGATGGTATCGAATGAGCGGTTTTGCTTAGTGCACGGGTACCAAGCGTGCTCTAACGTGAGATGGGAATCTCCAGGTAGCTGTCTGTATGCCAGGCGATCTCCAGAGGCTCCTTTGCATCGGCGATGGATTCGTCGCTGACGTCGCGGCCGGTGCCGTAGTTGATCTGGTGATACGGCTTCAGGTTGACGTCCACCACAAGCATCAGCCTACTGCCCGCTTGGAGTTGCCGGCTGACCAACAAGGAACGCTTGATTTCGATCGATGTCTTTTCGCCGGGCTTCAGCAAGCTCCGATGGCTCATGTTATCCGCGAAACTCGCACGACCGAGATAATAGGAGAGCTGGAGTAGCGTCCCATCGGGCTGGACTTCGTACAGTACTGCGCCGAGATCGACGTCTCGCTTGTTGATGGTGACATTCAGCGCGCCGCTGAACATCCCATTCACTGAAATGGGTTCATCCAACGGTTCGCTGACAAATGCCAGTCCCGTGGACGGGGCTTCCTTGCCCTTTATGGGAGCAGGGTAGTAGTCGTTATGGGAGGCGCCGCGATCTGCGAGGTCCACCACCTGTTCGAGGCTGGCAGACTTTGCCGGCAAGCGGCCTGTCAAGCGGAAACGTTTTTCACCAGCCGGTTCGTTCGTCAGATACAGCTTCAGCATTTCAGTGCTCATGGCGTCCAGTGAGCGTGCGTGCCGCCAGACATTGGCCCCCATGACTTGGTAATTGACGCGGTCCTTGAGCAGAGCAGGCCGTGCGCCGTCGCGCAGCACGTGATCCAGCCATTGGAAGGTGAGCTCCTGCGTATCGAACTGCCGACCGGATCCAACGTGTAGCCACGAAGCTCGCGCGGCTTCCGGCGGGTCTGCGCGCTGAAATGGTCGTATGGGCCCACTACCAGATAATGCTCGGCGTTCCTGTTGTACTTGAGGTGCTCTGTGAGGTGGTGCAGGGCAGAGATCTGCCCATCGTCGGAGTAGCCGGTAATCGACAGCACCGGGATGTCGATGCGCGCATAGTCCTCCCGGTAGGGTGCCTTCGCCTGCCAGTAAGAGTCGTACGCGGGGTGATCCAGCCACCGCTGCAGCAGCGGATTGGGCGTGCCGTCTACCTTGTCGATCTCGCGATACCGGCGCCCGCTCGCGTACCATTTGTTATTCAGGGCATCCCACCTGTCGGGATCTCGATACACCTCGTTGTCGAGCGACTTGTTGTTGCTGACGTAGAAGCCCCAACCGTAGTTGGCGTTGAGGAAGACGTTGTTCCACATCGGCAACCCGAGCCCGGGCATCGCGGCGACGTACGTCACGATCGTTTTCAGCGCCGGATGGAGCAGCTTGGTGGCTGCCCACGCGGTGTAACCCGAGTAGCTGCCGCCGTACATGGCGACTTCGCCGTTGCTCCATGGCTGACGACTGATCCAGTCGATGACGGCGTAGGTGTCGTCCACCTCGCGTTCGTAGGGCTCCACGGGGTCGGGGCTCAAGCGCTTGCCCCGGGTATCGGCGACGACACCGACATATCCATGGGCAGCAGCTGTCTCGGCAGCCTGCTTGTTGCCGGTCTCGTCGGTATATATGGTGAAGAGCAGCGCAGTGGGCAGGGGTCGCTGCGCGATTCGCGGTCGCACCACTAGGGCCGAAAGCGTTCCGCCATCGGGCGTGTGGATCAGCACGTCGTCGGCTACCTCGTAGCGTCGTTCCTTCTCGGCGGCGATGAGGCCGGGCAAAATCGCCTGCGTTTCCATATTCATCTGTTGTGCGAGATAGGCGCGGACTAGCTTTATTGCATCCGCCTCCGACAGGTCATCCTGAGCCGCCCGGTTGAGTGCATGCGCCAGGTTCCGCTCATGCACGAAACCGGGCGTCTCGAGCCAGCAGGCAACCTCCGAAGCTTCTAGGTCGCTGAGTCCAGCGAAGGCCGCGCGGAACGCGTCGCCGTAAATACTTCTGAAATCGCCTTCATCATGCGACATCACTTTCCGGGCACTTGCAAAGATCTCCAGCGCCACCAGTACCGGCTCAGTGCTCGAAGAGCCTTCCGATGGCGTTTCATGGAGCTCGGCGAGCGTAGCCAAGGCGGTTGCGGGCTCTGCGGAAACCAGTTGAAGGCGCAGCAGGTTATCGAGATAGCGTCGGCGGTCATTCTCAACGTAGCTCGTCGTGACCTGCCTGGCGAGCTGCGGCATGACCACCGCAAGCTGGTCGGTATCATCCGGCGTCGTCGGAAGTTTGAGCCCGTATGCAGGTGACTGGGTCGTCCGGAGGGGTTCTGAGATCTGGGATGGAGGGAGAACGGGCGCCAACGCGCAGCCCGCAAGGAGCAAAAAGAGTCCTGCCACTGCAAGGTGTCGGGTCACTGGCTTCCCCTGACAGATGTCTGGTTTGGAATGACGCGGCGGAAATGGAACCGTGGATCTGCCTGGAATGGGATTTCGGGGGGGGCTCGGCTTGAGCTGCCCGTCAGGCATGCAGAACACTTGCCCGTTCAATAGCCCCAGCGCTAGAGCACCTGAAGCTGTGAGGCATCAGTGACACTAACATGTGTCTGATAATAATATTTGCCACTGGGTTTACCATCGATCATGAAATCTATCCGTGTGCGGCGCGCGGTGCCCGATACGATAATTCGCCTGCCGCGCAACGACATCTCAGGAGGTGCGCCCAAAGTCTCCTCCAGTTGCGCGGCCGCCTCGGGTGTAACCGATATTGAGAGGTTGCGCGGATCGCGATAATCGACCTCGGAATTCAGGTGAACATTGTTGGTCCGACCCGCTCCTTTGACGGTCAGGGCGAAGACACCTGTTACTCCCAGTCGGGGCGATCCGGCGGCCCGAAGCACCGCTTGACCGGGGTCGATCCATGATTGTGTCGTGACCAGCGGTACGCTAGTGCAGCCGGCGACGAAGACGAGGGCGAGAAAAACAACAGCCGCTTTTCCTTGAGTCATTTCGATCCTTCCATGAGGCCTGGCGCCTGCGCCGGTCGTGAATGCCCGGCTTCATCGATTTGTTCCACGAGCGTCTAATGGATCTTGACTGACAGAGAAGACTCGATCCATCGAGTTATACCTGCAAGCGTGGCGTCGCCGTCTTCTCCTCCCAGTTGATTGGCGTACGTCGCGCTCACCAAGTTCCCTTGCTCATCGAGAATTGCGAACACGGGAAAAACCTTGACGCCGAGAGTCTCAAATACGTAATCCTGACCGGGCGCAGCAATTGGCCAGGCCAAGTGGCGCTCCTTTGCATAGGCTGCAGCGTCCGACGGAGAGTCGGGAGTGACGGACAGAACCTGAAGGTCCGGATTGAGTTGCTTCAACGCATTGAGTTTGGGGATTTCCCGAATGCACGGCGGGCAATAGGCGCTGTAGAAATTTATGACTAGCGGCTTGCCACGGAACGACCCGAGATTGGCTGGGCCTGCGAAGTCGTGAACCGGCTGGCCAACAGTGAGTGTCAATCCATTTATGGCTCGATACGATTCCTGTGGCTGCTCTTGAGCACGGACGGGCGAGGTCATTGAAAGGGCTAGTAGAACAAAGAGAGCTGATAGCAGACGCATTTGGATCTCCGTTTGAATGGGACTTCAGGCGTTCGGCTAGAAAGACCAGTTAGAGGGCTGGAACCTCCGATCTACGCAGCCAGATGTACCTGTTTTTCCACAACGTGATGTAAAGAAGGATAAGGAATGGATTGGCGTTTGCGCCGCACTCGATGTGGATATCCTCTTCGCCTGACGCCACGACTATAAGTTCCGGTGAATAACACCAGTCAATTTGGATCACTATCGAATGCTCGCCGGGTTCGACGAGTATTCGTGCTTCAGCCCCGTTCGGAATCCCTGCAGCCTTCTTTCCGTCAACGAGGATTGAATACTCCCGTGCGCGATCTTGCCACAATGCCTTCGTTCGCTGGATCACAAGTTGTGACACTGTTCAGTCCCTCTAACACCGTAGTTAAGCCGACCCCCAACACGTAGGTCGGTCGCTGGTGGGAATTCAACCACGAGCCTGCCTGGAAATGGGACTTCGCGGGTTCGGCTTAACCGACCTGTTAGGCGCGTGTTGCACTTGTAGTGTGACTTCATCTCAAAGTACGGCGAGCCATAACATACGCAAAGAGTAGGCCAAATACGCCGCTTAGTAAGATGCCATTTACCAGTGATAGTCCAAGGAGGTACGCAATTCCCGCGCCAGTGCTGTAGCCAGCCAGCCTGTATGGGGCTACCTTCTTCGATCGCCAATCTGCAATCGAACACAGTTCCTGATCAACTTTGACACGCTGTTGGGATTCGATTCCATTCCTAACGTTCTGAGTATCCTCATCGGACCTAACACTTTGAGTTAAGCCGCGCCACGAAGTGGCGTCGGCTTGAATGAATGGTTAGGCAGCAAAGACTAGCTCTTACTGATGACCTGCATCATAAAGGCCATCAAAGAAGCCACGGATGAAAGACTCAATGTTATCTGCCTGCACCCAAACGAGTGCGAGTGCCGCAAAGAAACATAAGAAGCGCACTTCATGTGGATGAGACTTGATGTATTCACTGACTCGATTTTGAAATTGCTGAATTTCCATCGCAGCGATCCTCATTGTTCTTGCTGCCTAACACCGGAATTAAGCCGACCCGCAGCGCGTGAGCCGGATGCTGATGGAAGTCGAACGAAGGCTCTGCGTGGAACTGGGATTTCGCGGGTTCGGCTTGAATGAACTGTTAGAACGCTGTGCGCGCTAGTTGCACCACTGTTGTTCGCACGGTACGCCGTCACCATTGCCGTCCATCTTTGTGTTTGGGCAGTGTTCGAGGAAATACGTAGCTTCGCTGCAGGATCTCATCTCGGAGCACATTGTGCGACCGTCGCATTTATACGGCATACCACTCGAGCTGGTTGCAGATGTGATCGCGGCGACTGGTGTTTGTGTCTCCTGGAAATAATGGGTGTACGCAACGAAAGCGATCGCAGCGAGTGCGCAAGCTGTCAATATGTTGCCTGCAACGCCAGAACTGCGATCAATATGGGCTCTTTTGTTCTTGTGCCGCGGAGGCATGGCGCGGCCAGCGCGCATCACGCTAGTTGCCCGAATTTTCCCGTCTGAAGCTTCTTCGGTTTGATACGAAATAAGCTCGCCCATTTCGGGCCTTCGACCGTCCCGTGGAAATGCAGATATATGGACAAATATCTCAGCAGCTCCGCCGACCGGCTTGATGAAGCCAAACCCACGCTCTTCGTTCCATTTTGTCAGATTGCCATGATTTCTCATTGAAGCTTCTAACACCGTAGTTAAGCCGACCCCCGGCGCGTAGACCGGAGGTTGGCGGAAATTTGGCTCAGAATCTGCCTGGAAATGGGAATTCGGGGGTTCGGCTTGAACGACCGGTTAGGCGCGTGTCGCAGTTGCTGGGTAGATTCACCCAGCGACGGTGATGCCACTGAGCCGCTCGCTCTTGGGACCTGCGAAAGAGTCGAACATTTGGCGGTGGGCGTGGTACGACCACTGGTCTTGCCGCTGATAGTAGCCCGTCACCCACGCTTGCAGGTTCTCTAGCATCTGGTCTTGGGCTTCTTTCGACGCGTACTTGTGAGGCTCCCAAGGGCGCCTGCGGTTGTGCTCCAAGCACGTCTCAAGGCCCGGATTAAGGAAAACGAGCTCTGTGCAATGGAGGGACGCAGCTTGAACGAGCTCGCCGTAGCAACCCTCAATGACCCAGCAGCTGTGCTCGGAAAGGAACGCCGCCAAGGACGCGGCGATCGCATCAGGTGGGCGTTGGACAGCGACCTTACCGGGCTCCCAGACGATGGAGTCGAGGTCGAGAAGGGCCAACTCATACTGCGCGGCCAACTGCTTAGCCAAGGTGCTTTTGCCAGAGCCGGAATTACCGAAAACGAGAAGCCTCATAGTGGTCTAACACCGTAGTTAAGCCGACCCCCGACAAGTAAGCCGGAGGTTGGCGGAAATCGAGCAACGACTATGCCTGGAAATAAGACTTCGGGGGTTCGGCTTGAACGACCTGTTAGGCGTTTGTCGCACTTGATGTGTAAATTCACCCCCCGAGCTCACGCAGCCTAGCCTCAACTGCTGCACGATCAACATACTGGACTAAGAACGACCACCTAGCTTTTGACACGGCCCTGAGCACCGCGTATGTAGTGGCCGCTCCCAGCGCAAGAGCGAACAGCGGCTCGACAGCACGAATTACCGGATGGCTAAAGAACGCCAAGTCGAGCCAAGAAATTGCAAAGCCAGCCACGACTGCAGCCACTAAGTAGAGCGCGAATGGCCTCTTCCTGGCAACGTAAAGCGGCTTTTCGTCCAAAGACTTGAGCACGGACTGTAATACCGCGCGCTCGATCTTGGTTGTGTCTGCGGCAGAGTTGGGCATGGGGCCTAACGCCTGAGTTAAGCCGTGCCGCGGAGCGGCATCGGCTTGAATGATTTGTTAGCCATCAAGTTCTTCCGCCGGCATCAAGAACGGTTCTGATCTCGTGTGCTTCCACAGAACGGCCGAAGTACGTCGGAACAAGGGACTTTCGAATTTCTTCCTTATCGGAATCTTCCATGAGTTCAATGAAAGGACCGAGGGAGGCAAGCTCAAGTTCAGTCTGTCGGGCCCGATCAGCGTTTGTCCTGTGACGAGCTGACTCCCGCGCCGTATAGAACGCTGGCGCTGCCACCGCAAGCGCGTAAAGGAGTCGCACCGCGACGGCCAAAGTGTTGTCAGACGTTATCGGCTCGTAATAGAACCTCAAGAAAGTGGCCGCGGCCATGACCAACCCGCCAGCAAAGAGACTGATCGTAATCCAGCGCCAGAGGTTAGCTTGCTTTGTTTCCTTGTTCGCGATGGTTTGGTAGTTGCCGGTGACGCCAATATCTCCAACAACCTGCACTATCCGAGCAGCGTTAGATTTGTGAGTCTCAAGAGCCTCAATGACGCTTTCAGCTTTGCCATTGAACTCACGGGACGCAAGAGTCAACCTGTCTTTTAAGTCAGTAATCGTTGCCGCGAAGTCGGTGTCGCGCTGTAGTTGGGCTTTGTTGAATGTCGTTTCGAGATCTGAGAGAGATGCAGCCATCTCAGCCTTTAGCTGATTCTGGGCCTCACTCAGCGTTGCGAGGCTGGTCTCTTGCGCTTGTACGTTCGCGCTTAATTGGCTGATTCCCGATTCCAGACCTCGCTTTTCAGCGTCGAGCTGCTCGATCGTTTCTCTCGACCTCTCAAGCAAAGAGTCCACAATTTCGCCGAACTCAGCCTTAGATGCTGGGTTAATCTTCGGCAGGAATGCCCAAGTGTAGTTAAGAACATTTTGATCAATCTGCGCGACGGCGTTTGCCAGATGCCCGGCGTTCTTGTTTGATATGAATGAAGTTAGCTCGCCGATCGGCGCCTGCAGATTTCCATTCATCTGATCTAGAGCTGTTTCTGAAACCAGCGTCGCGGAGCTTTGATTGACTAGCGAGCGAAGACTCTTGGTGATGTTCTGCAGCTTTTCGCGATTGAATTGAGCAGCTTCATCTGCGGCGACCTGAGGGGCTTGAAGTGCTTCATCGTTCAAGAGGTCTTGTAACCGCTTGAGTGAAGCCGCGATGGGATGATTCTTTAGAGACTTCGCTGACACGACGCCTTTCCCCTAATGGCTAACACCTGAATTAAGCCGACCCGCGAAGCGGGTTCGGCTTGAATGAATTGTTAGCCATGCCGCCCGCAATGATTGGGAAGCGATGACTGACTAGCGTAGACATGAGTGATTCGTAGAACGCCATCATAGTCTGCAGCAAACCCATCAGAAGCCTGCGGTTCAATAGTGCCGGCCACCTCGAGATAGATCGGTAGGTAGGGTTGTCCTTTAAATTGAGACTGTTCCGCAGCAATGTCGCGAAGTGGCTGAAGCAATGCTACGTCACCGACGACCCAAAGTGACTGGGAGGAGCCGCATGGTGTGAAAGTCTCAGTCTCGTGACCCCAGACGTAACTCCCACGAATTTTCTGGCGATCAGTAGAAGTACATGACGCCAAGACGGAAATGGTTGTGATTGCGAGGAGAATCATTCGCATGGCTAACACCTAAGTTAAGCCGAGACGCGTAGTGGAGCCAAGCACATGGCAAGCTCTACCTGCCATGTGCTTGGTGGAACGAAGCGGCTTCGGCTTGAACGCATTGTTAGGCCGTGTCTCAAGGTCTATAACCCTTAGGAAAATGCTTGGCAATGTGTTGATCAAGTTCGCCTCCGACTGAAAGCTGATCGAGAACAAGTGCGCAACTGCGATCGTTGACGATCTCATTTATGTACTCATTTCGTTCGGGTTCAACTAGTGCAATTTCCCTGTTCCTGCGCCTGATTTCATCCCAGTCTTTGGACGACAGGTAAGATCTATTCCTGCGTTTCATGCTCTCAAACGATTCGGTAATGTTCGCTGCGCTTGCTGGGTAGCTCGCGGCACACTTACGAACGAGGTCGTCTGTGAAGTAGAGATTGAAGGCGCCCATGGCTGGCCCCGTAGCCTGCCCATGAGACGAACCTGGCGCACAAGCAGCCATCAGAGCGTAGATGAATATCGCAGCGCTTCGAAGATTCTTCATGAGCGGCCTAACACCTATTCGACACCAGATTGGTGCCTATTCCCTGTGTCTAATCCCGAAGTCCGGGTCTTTTTTTGAGTGGCTGCACCCGATAAATCAGTGGGTTACCCCAACGCGAGGTGCATAACACTTGTGTCTAATCCCGGGTCAGTCCCAGGCGCCGTTCCCCGGCCGAAATATCGCACTCTGCCGGTGCGAGCGCAATCGCGCCCGCGCTGTGTCCGCTTGGCTGCGCTGGAGCGCCCATCCCTTTCCGCCAGGCACAAAAAAACCGGCACATGGCCGGCTTTTGCTTTCTGCCTTGCAGCGCGTGGCTGGCAAGTGGTCGGGGAGACAGGATTCGAACCTGCGACTTCTACGTCCCGAACGTAGCGCTCTACCAGGCTGAGCTACACCCCGACTGCAGAGCCGGTGATTGTAAGCACCGTCACCGGACTGCGCAAGGGCCTGGGCGCCGCGCCCGGGCCGGCATGGAGGGGGCGGGGCCGCTAAACTGTGCGCCAACTATCGCGACGTTCTGTCACTGGAGTCCTGCTTGATCAAGCCGCGTACGCCTCCCGGGATCATGGAGCTGCTGCCCCGTGACCAGATTGCCTTCCAGCGCATGCTCGACGTCATCCGCCGCAACTACGAGCGCTTCGGCTTCCTGCCGGTGGAGACGCCGGTCATGGAGCTCTCGGACGTGCTGCTGACCAAGTCCGGGGGCGAGACCGAGCGCCAGGTCTATTTCGTCCAGTCCACCGGCGCATTGGAGAAGGCGGCGGCAGGCGGGGAGGGCGTTCCGGAGCTCGCACTGCGTTTCGACCTGACGGTGCCGCTGGCGCGTTACGTCGCCGAGCACGAGCACGACCTGACCTTCCCGTTCCGCCGTTACCAGATGCAGCGGGTGTATCGCGGTGAGCGCGCGCAACGGGGCCGGTTCCGCGAGTTTTACCAGTGCGACATCGACGTGATCGGCAAGGATGCGCTGTCGGTGCGCTACGACGCCGAGATCCCGGCCGTGATCCACGCGGTGTTTTCCGAGCTGGCGATCGGGAAGTTCACCATCCAGTTGAACAACCGCAAGCTGCTGCGTGGCTTCTTCGAGGCCCAGGGCGTCGCCGATGGCGAGCTGCAGGCGCGGGTGCTGCGCGAGGTCGACAAGATCGACAAGCGCGGTCCCGACTATGTGTGGGAGACGCTGACAGGTCCGGACTTCGGCCTGCCTGCAGCGGCCGTCGACAGCATCATGACCTTCGTCCAGGTCCGCTCGAGCTCGCACGCCGACGCGCTGGCGCAGCTGGATGCGCTGGGCGAGGGCAACGAGGCCCTGCGCGAGGGCGTTGCCGAGCTGCGCGAGGTGCTGGCGCTGGTCCGGGCGATGGGCGTTCCCGAGTCCGACTACGCGCTCAACTTCTCCATCGCGCGCGGCCTCGATTACTACACCGGCACCGTTTACGAGACCACGCTGGATGACTACCCGCAGATCGGGTCGATCTGTTCCGGCGGCCGCTACGAGGATCTCGCCAGCCACTACACCAAGTCGAAATTGCCGGGTGTCGGCATTTCCATCGGCCTGACCCGGCTGTTCTGGCAGCTGCGCGAGGCCGGCCTGGTGGAGACCGCCGCCAGCTCGGTGCAGGTGCTGGTGACGCAGATGGACAGCGGGTCGCTGCCGGACTGCCTGGCGATCGCCAACGACCTGCGCCATGCCGGCATCAATACCGAGGTGGTGATGGAGGCGTCCAAGCTGGCGCGCCAGTTCAAGTACGCCGACCGCGCCGGCATCCGCTTCGCGGTCGTGCTGGGCGAGGACGAGATGGCCAAGGGCACGGTGACGGTGAAGGACCTGCGCCGCGCCGATCAGTTCGAGGTCGAGCGGGGCGAGCTGGCGCGCACGCTGCGGGTCGAGTTGGCCCAGCCGGAGGTGCAGCGATGAAGCCGGTCCGTCTTGACGGGCGCTCGCTGACGCGGGGCGGGCTGGTCGCGGTTGCCCATGGCGCGCACGTCGAGCTCGCTGCCGAGCAGTTGCCCGCCGTCGCCCGCGCCGCCGATTTCCTCGCCGAGCAGGTGCGCCGGGAGGAGCCCATCTACGGTGTGTCCACCGGCTTTGGCAGCAACGCCGACCGCCTGCTGGGCGCGCGCCGCGTGCGCGAGGCGCTGCCAGGCGAGGAGCCGACCGGCGAGAGCCTGCACGCGGAACTGCAGCGCAACCTGATCGTCACCCACGCCGTCTGCGTGGGCGAACCGTTCCCGGCCGACGTGGTGCGCGCGATGCTGTGCATCCGCATCAACACGCTGATGCGCGGCCACTCCGGCGTGCGGGTGGAGACCCTGCAGGCGCTGGTGGCGATGCTCAACGCAGGCATCGTGCCGGTGGTGCCGCAGCTGGGTTCGGTCGGTGCCTCGGGCGACCTTGCGCCGTTGTCGCATCTCGCCATCGTGCTGCTGGGCGGCGGCGAGGCGTTCTACCAGGGCGAGCGCATCAGCGGCGCCGACGCGCTGGAACGCGCGGGCCTGACGCCGATCACCCTGTCCTACAAGGAAGGCCTGGCACTGAACAACGGCACCGCGCAGATGCTCGCCTGCGGCGTGCTGGCGCTGTCCAGACTGGAGGACCTGCTCGACACGGCCGACCTCGCCGCGGCGATGACCATTGATGCCTTCGCCGGCCGGTTGGGCGCGTTTGCCGGGAAGGTCCACGAGTTGCGGCCGCATCCCGGTCAGGTCGAAGTCGCCGCGCACCTGCGCAAGCTGCTGGAAGGTTCCACCCTGTCGGATATTCCCTATCACCTGGTCCCGACGTTCAAGCCGTGGACGGCGCAGAGCTGGGACACGCCGGAGGCGCAGGCGCTGCGATTCGACATCGGCTGGAACTGGGTTCCGCTGGACCAGCGCCACGGGCGCGAGAAGTTCTACACCCGCTTTCGTCCGTTCAAGGGCGGCAAGAAGCACCAGCCGCAGGACAGCTACTCGCTGCGTTGCATCCCGCAGGTGCACGGCGCGGTCCGCGACGCGGTCGCCCAGGCCGCCCGCGTGCTGGACATCGAACTCAACGCGCTGACCGACAACCCGATCATCTTCCCCGACGCGGATGCCGAGCACGTCGAGCAGCAGGTGATTTCCGCCGGCCACTTCCACGGCATGCCGCTGGCGCTGGCGATGAGCTACGTCAAGGCCGCCATCCCGGTGCTGGCGAGCATCTCCGAGCGCCGCCTCAACAAGCTGGTCGATCCCGCCACCAACGACGGCCTGCCGGCTTTCCTGATCGGCAACGAGGACGCCACCGAGTCGGGCTTCATGATCGTGCAGTACACCGCCGCGGCGATCGTCAACGACCTCACCAGCCGCGCGATGCCGGCCTCGGTGTATTCCATCCCCACCAGCGCCAATGCCGAGGACCACGTATCCATGGGCGCCAACGAGGCGCGCCACGTGCTGGCGATGGCCGATGACCTGGGCAAGGTGCTGGGCCTGGAGTTGTACACCGCTGCCCAGGCGCTGGACCTGCGCACCGACATGATCAACGCCGCCCGCGAGCTGGCCCGGCAGGGCGACGTGGAAGCGCTGGCGGCGAAAATCCAGGGCGCGCCGCGCAATGCCGAAGACCATGCGGCGTTCCTCGCCGAGGTGGATGCCCTGCGCGCCGAGCTGGCGGAGGCGGAGGCCTTCCATCCAGGCGACGCGGTGGCCGCGGCGCATGCCGCGATCCGGGCGCGGATCCCGTTCCTGGAGCGCGACCGCGCCCTCGATCGCGATGTCGCCGCCGCGGTGCAACTGGTCGTGGACGGAGACGTGCTGGCGGCTGCGCGCGGCAACTGAGCGGCTGAGCAGCCGAGCAGCTGACGGACTTGCGTCGCCGGCGTCACGTCGCGTGCGTCGGCAGGCCGCCGCCCCAGCGCACGCAGTTGCGTCCGTCCGCCTTCGCCCGGTACAGCGCCTCATCGGCCTGCTGCAGTGCGTTGGCGACCTGTGAGCCGCCGTCGACCTGCAACTCGTGCACGCCGATGCTCGCCGTCAGGCGGATCTGGATTCCGGCGACGTCGCAGGCCGACTCGTCCAGGCTGCGACGCAGTTCCTCTGCGACCTGCAGCGCCTGCGCGCCGTCCTTGCCTGGCAGGCCCACCACGAACTCCTCTCCCCCAAACCGTGCCACCACGGCGTTGTAGCGGCGCAGGATCTGGCCCAGCAAATGCGCACTGAAGCGCAGGCACTCGTCACCGACGAGGTGCCCGTGCTGGTCGTTGATGTCCTTGAAGTGGTCCAGGTCGATCATCAGCACTGACAGCGGTTGCTCCGCGCGGTAGGCCTCGACCATCAGCTGCTGGAATCGCTCCATGAAATGCGCACGCGTGTGCAGGCCGGTCAGGCCGTCGCGCTGGCTGGATTCCCGCAATCGCGCATGCGCCTGCCCGAGTTGGTCCAGGGCCAGGCGCAGCTCCGAGGTGCGCTGCTCGACCTCCTGGGCCAGTTCCTCGCGGCCGGCGCGGATGATGCGCTCGTTCTCCTGCCGCAGCGCCGAGTACCGGTAACTGAGCGCGATGGACAGCAGCAGCATCTCCGTCGCCGAGCCGATCTGCACGCCGTATTCGGTAAGGAAGGTTTTCGGCAGGACGCCAAACGCCAGCGCGGCGAACATCCCGGTACCGGCCAGGAACAATCCCCACGCCAGCAGGAAGATCCGCGCCGGCTTGTAGCCGCGTGCGGTCACCACGATCGATTCAATGGCGATCCAGGCGATGCTGACAAACACCGCCGCCGAAGCCACCGGCGTGGCGATGCGGTAGGGCAGCCAGACCGAGGCGAGTCCCCAGGCGACGAAGAAGGCAATCATCGCCAGCCCGACCAGGTCGCCGAGGCGCCAGCGCTGGCGCAGCTCCAGGAAATAGCGGGCGAACTGCTGCATGCCCACCTGGGCCAGGCAGATCGACAGCGGTACGGCCTTGTCGGCGAGCCACGGCGATTTGGGCCACAGGTATTCAAACCCCAGGCCGTTGAGCGTGAACAGCACCAGCCCGAACGCCGAGATATGCAGCAGATACCAGAAATAGCTGGGGTCGCGCAGCCGCAGCCACAGCACCAGGTTGTACACGAACAGTGCCAGCAGGATGCCGTAGTACAGGCCGATGCCGAACTGGGCATCGCGCGACACCTCGGCGAACGCGCCCGGGGTGTACAGCCACAGCGGCACCTGCATCGAGCTCTGGCTGCTGATGCGCACCAGCAGGTCTACCGGCGGGCCAGGGGGCACGTTGATCCAGAAATTCGGCAAGCGGTAGCGGATGCTGCGGGCCTCGAAGGGCAGGGCGTCCCCGCCGGTGTGGGTATCGACGTGGCCGTCCGCGTGCAGGGTGTGCACTTCGATGTTGTCGCTCAGCGCGTATTTCTGCACCAGCAGCCAGCGCGGCTCGCGCAGGTTCGCGTTGACGAGGCGGGCGTGGAACCAGAACGCGCCCGGCTGGAAACCGAACGCGGTCTTGTTGTCGGGCAGTGGCGAGAAGCCTCCCGACGCGAGCTTTTCGCGAACCGCCGCAAGATCTTCCCGCCCCCCGGCATCGTGATAGACGCTCACATACGGGGTCAGTTCCAGGCGCGAGGTGTGGATGTCGAGATGCAGCGCCGGGCGCCCGGTGACCAAATCCGAATCGACGGGATGCGCCTGCAGCGCCACGGACACGCTCGCCAGTGCCAGCCACGCCAGCACGCCGCGCCACCCGGACAGCTTCCTGCCACTCATCGGTTATCCCCGTCAACGCCGCTGCGAACGCCCCTTCGCCGACCCGCATGCGGGTCGTATCCCCCGTTTTGTGGCCCCCTGGAGAATCCTACCTCCGCAATCGTCTTGACGGAACAGGAAGCGCGCATTAACGTACCAGCACGTTATTACATTATTACGCTATTACGAGATCCATGAAGCGACCGGCCAGCCAAACCGACAATGCCAACGATGCGCTCGACGCGCTTGCCGAGGCCTTGGCGTGCCTGCAGGGCAGGGACGATGTCCGCGCGTTCCTGCTCGACCTCTGCACGCCGGCCGAACTGGAAGCGATGACCGATCGATGGCGGGTCGTCCCGCTGCTGCTGGAGGGCGTTCCCTACCGCGAGATCCACTCGCGCACCCAGGTGAGCGTTACCACCGTCGGCCGGGTCGCCCGGACCATTGACCACGGCGCCGGGGGTTACGCTGCGGCGATCCGCCACAGCCATCCGGAGCTGCATCCAGGCGATACCTGACCCGTTGGCGGCATCGCCGTCCATTGGTTTCACGCCGCACCGTCCGCCTCCCGCTTCGCCCCACGTTTCCGGATTACCCCATGAGCCCACCCGTTCCCGCCGGCCGCGACCGCCTGCGTATCGCCATCCAGAAGAATGGCCGCCTTGCCGAGCCCGCGCGTGCCTTGCTTGCCTCCTGCGGCATGAGCTGGCGGGAAAGCCGTGACCGCCTGTTCTGTTACGGCGAATCGCTGCCGGTGGACCTGCTTCTGGTCCGCGACGACGACATTCCCGGACTGATCGCCGACGGCGTCTGCGACCTGGGCATCGTCGGGCGCAACGTGATGGCCGAGCAGGACGGCGCCCGGCGCGCCTCCGGGGCCGCGCCGGCATTCAGGGAATGGCGCGCGCTGGGTTTTGGCGACTGCCACCTGGCGCTGGCGATACCCGAAGGCGAGGCGTGGGAGTCCCCGGCGCAACTGTCGGGCAAGCGCATCGCGACCAGCTATCCCGCGCTTCTGTCCGAATGGCTGGCGCGTGAGGGCGTCCAGGCCGAGGTGGTGCTGCTGTCCGGTTCGGTCGAGATCGCGCCGCGGCTCGGGCAGGCGGACGCGATCTGCGATCTGGTTTCCAGCGGAGCGACCCTGGCGGCCAACCAGTTGAAGCCGGTGGTGACGCTGTTCGAGAGCGAAGCGGTGCTCGCCGGTCCGATGCAGGATCTGGATGCCGCGCGCGGCGAGCTGGTGGAACTGCTGCTGCGTCGCTTGGATGGCGCGCTGCGTATCCGCAACAGCAAGCTGCTGCTGTTCCAGGCCAGGCGCGAAAGCCTCCCGGAGCTGCTGCCGCTGCTGCCCGATGCCGAGGCGCCCACCGTCATGCAGGTCGACGGCGCGGATCGTTTGGCGCTGCAGGTCCTGTGCCACGGCCACCTGACCTGGCAGCGGCTGGAGGACCTCAAGCGCGCCGGCGCCATGGGCCTGATGGTGCTGCCGGTGGAAGGAATGCTGGCATGAGTGGGGCACCGGTCGCGGCGATCGGCCCGCAGAACCGTCTGCAGTGGGACTCGCTGGACAGTGCGGCACGCGCGAACGCGCTGCGGCGGCCCGCGCAGGCCGATGGCGCGAAAACGGCAGCCGCGGTGGCGGCATTGATCGAGGAAGTCCGCGTCGGTGGCGACGCGGCGCTGCGCAGGCTGACCTCCCGTTTCGACGGCGTCGACATCGACACCCACGCGGTCTCCGCGGAAGAGTTTGCCAAGGCGCAAGCGGAAATCGCGCCGGCCCTGCGCAATGCCATCGTCGAGGCAGGCGCACGGATCGAGCAATTCCACGCCGCAGGCATGAGCCAGCCGTATGAGGTGGATACCGCGCCGGGCGTGCGCTGCGAGCGGGTGCTGCGGCCGATCCAGCGGGTCGGATTGTACGTGCCGGCAGGCTCCGCGCCGCTGCCATCCACCGCGCTGATGCTGGGCATTCCGGCGAGGCTGGCCGGTTGCCACGATGTCGTGCTGTGCACGCCGCCGCGTCCCGACGGCAGCGTGGATCCGGCCGTGCTGGTAGCGGCCGCGAGCTGCGGCATCGACCGGGTGTTCAAGCTCGGCGGCGTGCAGGCCATCGCCGCCATGGCGCTGGGAACCGAAAGCGTTCCCGCGTGCGACAAGCTGTTCGGTCCGGGCAATGCCTATGTGACCGAGGCCAAGCGCCAGGTCGCGCAGCTGGAGCGTGGCGTCGGGATCGACATGCCGGCAGGACCGTCGGAGGTGCTGGTCATCGCCGATGCCGGCGCGAACCCGGAATTTGTCGCCGCCGACCTGTTGTCCCAGGCCGAGCACGGCCCGGATTCGCAGGTAATCCTCATCAGCGATGACGACGGTCTGATCGAGCGCGTCATTGCGCAGATCGAGGCTCAGCTGGTGGAGCTGCCACGGGTCGAGACCACGCGCCGGGCACTGCAGTCGGCGCGGATGATCCAGGTGGCGACGCTGGAGGACGCCTTCGCGATCAGCAACGCGTACGCGCCTGAGCACCTGATCCTCGCCCTGCGCGACGCCCGCCGGTGGCTGCCGTCGGTGAGCGTTGCGGGCTCGGTGTTTCTCGGCGACTGGGCACCCGAGGCGCTTGGCGATTACTGCAGCGGCACCAACCACGTCCTGCCGACCAGCGGCGCGGCCCGGTTCGTCGGTGGGCTCAACGTCGCCAGCTTCCAGCTCGCGATCACGGTGCAGGAAGTGGACCGGCAGGGCCTGCGCGCGATCGGTCCCTGCGCCGTCGAACTGGCCAGCGCGGAGGGTCTGGAGGCCCATCGCCTCGCGGTCTCGCGCCGCTTGGACGCGGCATGAGCGCGTCCGCCGTGAAAGCCGACCCGATGCGGCTGGTGCGCGAGGACCTCGCCGGATTTGCCGGTTACGCGTCGGCCAGGACCGCTCCGTTGGACGGTGACACCTGGCTCAACGCCAACGAATCCCCGTGGCCCAATCCCGCGGATGCCGACGGGGCGCTGCGTCGCTATCCCGAGCCGCAACCCGCTGCGCTGCGCACGCTGCTGGCGGGGCTGTACGGGTGCGACGCCGACCGCCTGCTGGTCGGGCGCGGCAGTGATGAGGCCATCGACCTGCTGGTCCGCGCGCTGTGCCGGCCCGGCACCGACGCGGTGCTGGTCACCCCGCCGACCTTCGGGATGTACGCCGTGAGTGCGCGCTTGCACGGCACCGCGGTGGTCGAGGTTCCCTTGCTGGACAGTGAAGCGTCGGATCGCCCGGCCGGGTTTGAAGCCGATTTCGCGGCGATCGAGCGTGCGGCAACCGCGGCTCCGGTCAAGATCGTCTTCCTCTGCTCGCCGGGCAATCCGACCGGCTCTGCGCTGCCGCTGGACCGCATCGAGGCGCTGGCGCTTGCGTTGCAGGACCGCGCACTGGTCGTTGTCGACGAGGCCTACGGGGAATTCAGCGAGGTCGCCTCGGCGGCGTCCCTGATCGACCGGCAAGCCAACATCGCGGTGCTGCGGACGCTGTCCAAGGCACACGCGCTGGCCGGCGCGCGGATCGGCAGCGTTATCGCCGACGCCAGCCTGATCACGGTGCTCCGGCGCTGCCAGGCGCCGTATCCCTTGCCGACGCCGTGCATCGATTTTGCCTGTCGATCGCTTACGGCCGAGGCGCGCGCGCGCACCGATGCCGGCGTCGCGCAGGTCCTCGGTGAGCGCGAGCGCCTCCACGCGGCGCTGACCGACAGCGCAGCCGTCCGGTGGGTCTATCCGTCGCAGGCCAACTTTCTGCTGGTGCGGTTCCACGAGCCCGACGCCGCGATGGCGCGCCTGCTTGCCGCCGGCATTGTCGTCCGCGATCAACGCGCCGCCAGCGGACTTGGGGATGCGCTGCGGATCACCGTCGGTACCCGCGACCAGAACAACCGCGTCATCGACGCGATCAACGCCTTGGAGCGCACGCAATGAGTGGTCTGACCCCGATCCTGTTAGTGGACCGTGACGGCACCCTGATCGAGGAGCCGCACGATTTCCAGCTCGACAGCCTGTGCAAGCTGCGCTTCGTCCGCGACGTCGTACCGGCGATGCTGAAGTTGCGCGACGCCGGCTATGAGTTCGTGATGGTCACCAACCAGGACGGCCTGGGCACCGACGCATTCCCGCAGGAGGCGTTCGACGGTCCGCAGCAGCTGATGATGCAGATCCTGGAGAGCCAGGGCATCACCTTTCGCGAGGTGCTGATCGACACCAGTTGGCCGGCCGACAACGCGCCCACGCGCAAGCCGGGGATCGGCCTGGCCCTGCACCTGCTGAAGGACCGCGGAATCGACTGGAAGCGCTCGGCGATGGTCGGCGACCGCGAAACCGACAACGGCTTCGCCCACAACATGGGCATCCGCGGGTTCCAGCTGCGTACCGAGCGGTTCGGCGGTGAGTGGGACTGGCCCGGCATCGCCCATGAGCTGGCCGATGCGCCACGCCGCGCGGTGGTCACCCGCGACACCCGCGAGACCCGCATCCGCGTCGAGGTGGACCTGGATCGCGTCGCCGAGCCGCAGGTCTCGACCGGCCTGGGGTTCTTCGACCACATGCTCGAGCAGATCGGCAAGCACGGCGGTTTCGCGCTGCAGCTGGAGTGCGAGGGTGATCTGCACGTGGACGAGCACCACACCATCGAGGACAGCGCGCTGGCGCTCGGCCAGGCGCTGCGTGAGGCCCTGGGCGACAAGCGCGGCATCGGCCGCTACGGATTCACCCTGCCGATGGACGAGACGCTGGCCAGCGCCGCGCTGGATTTCTCGGGTCGGCCCTATTTCGTCTTCGACGGCGAGTTTCAGCGCGAGATGATCGGCGACATGCCGACCGAACTGGTGCCGCATTTCTTCCGATCCCTGTGCGAAGGCGGCGCGATCAACCTCAACCTGTCGATCCACGGCGACAACGACCACCACAAGGTCGAGGCGGGGTTCAAGGCGGTTGCGCGCACGCTGCGCCAAGCGATCCGGCGCGAAGGCCGGGAACTGCCGAGCACCAAGGGAACATTGTGAGCGCAACGGTTCTGGTCGATGCGGGCGGTGCCAACCTGGGGTCGGTGCGCTACGCGCTCGAGCGCCTGGGTGCGGAAGTCCGGGTCAGCCGCAACCCGGAGGAAATTGCGACCGCAGAACGGGTGATCCTGCCCGGCGTCGGCGCGGCGGCGTCCGGCATGGCCCGGCTGCGCGAGCGCGATCTGATTGGCGTATTGCGCGGGCTGACCCAGCCGCTGCTGGGTATCTGCCTGGGGATGCAGCTGCTGTACGACGGCTCGGAGGAGGGCGATGTCGAGTGTCTCGGGCTGATTCCGGGCACGGTGCGGAAACTGGCCGCATCGCCTGCCACCGTCGGCAGTCCGACCATCCGGGTGCCGCACATGGGCTGGAATACCCTGCGGTTTTCCCAGGATGATCCGCTGCTGGAAGGCATCGCGGACGGCGCGCACGTGTATTTCGTCCACAGCTACGCCGCGCCGGTCGACGAGCGGACGCTGGCGACGTGCGAACACGGCAGCACGTTCTCCGCGGTGGTGCGCAGCGGCAACCGCTACGGGGCGCAGTTCCATCCCGAGCGCTCGTCAACGCTGGGCATGCGACTGCTCGCCAACTTCCTGACGATCACCGCGTGAGCGGGCGCGCGCCCGTTTGCCCATCGCCGCTCGTCTCACGATGTGCCACACCCATGATTCCCGGAGTTGATTGCATGCCTTCCCCCGAACCGCGTCCTGCCGTCGCAGTGGCCCGGCCCACCCCGCACGCCTTTGTCGTCTATCCGGCCATCGACGTGCGCGACGGCCGCGTGGTCCGTCTGCAGCAGGGCGATTACGACCGCGAAACCCGGTACCCCGACCAGCCGGCCATCGTTGCCAGGCGTTATTCCGATGCGGCCGCGTCCTGGCTACATCTGGTCGACCTCGACGCAGCGCGTGCGGGCGGCTACACACTGCAACCGCTGTTGCGCGAACTGAAGCAGACGACGAAGGTGCAGATCCAGACCGGCGGTGGCGTCCGCACCGAGTCCGATGTCGAGGCGATCCTGGAGGCCGGTGCGGACCGTGTCGTCGTCGGCTCGCTGGCGGTGCGCGAGCCGGACCAGGTGATCGGCTGGATCCACCGTTTCGGCCCCGAGCGCATCACCGTCGCGCTGGACGCACGCCAGGACGAAGACGGGCGCTGGCAATTGCCGACCGCCGGCTGGACCCGCGCCAGCGATGTCTCGCTGGAAATCCTGCTGGCGCGCTACGCCGGCGAAGGCCTGCGCCACCTGCTGTGCACCGACATCGCCCGCGACGGGATGATGGCCGGCCCCAACCTGGATTTCTATCGCCACCTGCTATCGCTGGCACCGGACATGCAGTTTCAGGCCTCCGGCGGCGTGCGCGACACCGCCGACATCGCTGCGGTGCGCGACGCGGGCTGCAGCGGCGCGATCCTGGGCAAGGCGCTGCTGGACGGTCGACTGGACCTGGCGTCGGCGCTGGCCGAGGAGCGTTCATGCTGAGCCGGCGGATCATCCCCTGCCTGGACGTCGCCGATGGCCGCGTCGTCAAGGGCGTGCGCTTCCGCGACCACGTCGATGTCGGCGACATCGTCGAGCTGGCCATGCGTTACCGCGACGCCGGCGCCGATGAACTGGTGTTCTACGACATCACCGCCAGTCCGCAGGGACGCCACGTGGACAAGGGCTGGGTCGAGCGGATCGCGCGCGTCATCGACATCCCGTTCTGCGTTGCCGGCGGTATCCGCAGCGTGGCGGACGCCCGCGACGTGCTGCACGCCGGCGCCGACAAGATCTCGATCAACACGCCGGCGCTGCAACGGCCGGAACTGGTGGCCGAGCTGGCCGACGCCTTCGGCGTTCAGTGCGTCGTCGTGGGTGTGGACAGCCTGCGCGATGAGGACGGCCAGTGGCGCGTGCGCCAGTTCACCGGCGACGTGCAGCGCACCCGGGCGCTGGCGAAGACCACGCTGGAGTGGGTCGCGCAGGTGCAGGACCTGGGTGCGGGGGAGATCGTGCTCAACTGCATGGGCAGCGACGGCGTGCGCGAGGGCTACGATATCGAACAGTTGCAGCGTGTGCGCGAGGTCTGCGCCGTGCCGCTGATTGCGTCCGGCGGGGCGGGGACTTCCCGGCACTTCCTCGACCTGTTCCGCCGTGTCGATGTCGACGGCGCGCTTGCCGCCAGCGTCTTCCATTCCGGCGCCATCGCCATTCCCGAACTCAAGCAGTACCTGCATGCGCAGGGCATCGAGGTGCGTCATGACGTTTCCTGATCCCGACTCGCTCCTCTGGGACCCCGCCAGCGGTCTGCTGCCCGCCATCGTGCAGGACGCGGATACCCTGCGGGTGCTGATGCTCGGCTACATGGACCGGGTCGCGCTGCAGACCACCCGCGAGACCGGCAAGGTCAGCTTCTACAGCCGCAGCCGGCAGCAGGCCTGGACCAAGGGCGAGACTTCCGGCAATTTCCTCAACCTGGTCTCGCTGCAGGCGGACTGCGACGACGACACCCTGCTGGTGCTGGCGCGGCCGCAGGGACCGACCTGCCATCTGGACCGCGCCAGTTGCTTCCCCGAAGCGCCGGGCAACCTGCTGGCCGAGCTCGATGACGTCGTTCGCCAGCGCGAGCTCGAGCGGCCCGCCGGAAGCTATACGACCAGCCTGTTCGAAAGCGGCATCCGTCGCATCGCGCAGAAGGTCGGCGAGGAGGGCGTGGAGACTGCACTCGCCGCCGTGGCCGAGGACGACGAGGCGCTGTCAGGTGAGGCGGCTGACCTGATCTTCCATTTGATGGTGTTGCTGCGCGCGCGCGGGCTTTCGCTGGACGCCGCGATTGCCGTGATGCGCGAGCGCCACCGCGCCGACCGCGCCGGTTGAGTGCGGCTTCGGGGGGACTCGCCTGGCGTTCGGCGCTGCTAGGCTTCGATCCTGTCTCTGCAACGGAACGGCCTGCATGCGCGCATCCCTTCACCCGTCGGCTCGTCCACCTCACTGCCGTGCGCTGCTGATCCGGCCGAAATTCGCGGCGCTGGGCCTGGCCGCAGCGCTGGTCTGCGCGCCGCTGCTGGCTTCCGCCCACGCGATCGCGGCCGCGCAGCAAGGCGCGGACTTCACCGGCGTGGTCTACGCCGACACCAACGGCAACGGCCGGCGCGACCCGGGTGAGGCCGGCGTGGCCGGGGTCAAGCTCTCCAATGGCCGCGACATCGTCCGCAGCGCCGCCGACGGTAGCTACCGGATCACCGTCCGCCCGGGTGACACGGTGTTCGCAGTGAAACCCGCGAATTACGCCTTCGCCACCCGCGCCGACGGGCTGCCGGCGTTCTGGCAGCACTACTTTCCCGCCGGCTCGCCCGAGCTCCAGTACGGCGGCATCCCCGCCGACACGCGCCTGAGCATGGACGTGGCCCTGCAGCCCAGCCCGGCGCAGGCGGGCGATCTGCAGGTGCTGCTGATGGCCGACCCGCAGGTGAAATCGCTGGTCGACGTCGACTACTACGACCGCGACATCCTGGACACGATCCGCAAGGACGTCATCGCGCAGCTGGGCCTGAGCCTGGGCGACATCGTCGATGACGATCTCTCGCTGTACCCGGCGATCAACGCCCGCACCGCGACACTGGGCGTGCCGTGGCTGCACGCGCCGGGCAATCACGACATGGATCTGGACGCTGCCTCCGATGCCGACTCGACGCTGACCTTCCGCCGGCATTTCGGGCCGGACACCGTGGCGTGGGAGGAGCAGGGTACGGCGATCGTCCTGCTGGACGACGTCATCCATCTGCCCGGCGCCGGTTACATCGGTGGCCTGCGCGAGGACCAGTTCGTCTTCCTCGAGGCCTACTTGCCCACGCTGGCCCCGGATACCCGGCTGGTGGTGGGCGCCCACATCCCGTTCTTCAACACCGCGGCCGCGACCGGTGCGGAGACCTTCCGCGCCGCCGACCGGCAGCGGCTGTTCCGGCTGCTGCAACGCTTCGACAACGTGCTACTCCTCAGCGGCCACACCCACGTCCAGCAGCATTTCCACCACGGCGCCGCCGAGGGCTGGAACGGCCCGACTCCGCTGCATGAGTACAACGTCGGCGCGGCCTGTGGCGCGTTCTGGTCCGGGGTCAAGGACGAGGCGGGCATCCCGGATTCGATGATGGCCGACGGCACGCCCAACGGCTATGCGCGGCTCAGGATCGGCGCGTCCGGCGACTACGCCCTGAGCTGGCATCCGGCGCGCCTGCCGGCGAACCAACCCGGATTCACCCACGCCATGGCGCTGCATGCGCCGCGCGTCTTGCGGCGCGGCGCCTATCCGGCCTGGGGCGTGTACGCCAACGTGTTCATGGGCATGGACGACAGCCAGGTCGAGTACCGCGTGGGCGACGGTGAATGGAAGCCGATGCGCAAGGTGGTGCAGGCCGATCCCCGCCTGCTGGTCGAGAACGTTCGCGACGACGAGGCGGCCATGCTGCGCGGCTTCGACCGCTCACCCGAAGCCAAGCCGAGCCGCCACCTCTGGCGCGGCGCGCTGCCCACCGACCTGCCGATCGGCGAACACCGGGTTGAGGTACGGACGAACGATCGCTGGCTCGGCGAACAGACGGCGCACACGACCTACCGGTTGCAGGACGCGAGCGAATAACGCGCCACGCGGCGCGGCTCAAACGGCCGGATCGATGCCCTCGAAGGATTCCAGCCGGCGATGCCCATTGGCAGCGTCGGTGTCGCGCGCCTCCGGATAGTCCTCGCGGCGGTCAATCAGGACCGTGTCCATGCCCGCGGTGCGCGCGGCGTCCAGCTCGGCGACCACGTCGGACAGGAACAGCACGCGCGCCGCCGGGACGTCGATCTCGGAGGCGATGCGGTCATAGCTGCGGAAATCGCGTTTCTCGCCGACCTCGGTATCGAACCAGCCGGAGAACAGCCCGGTGAGGTCACCGGCATCGCTATGGCCGAAAAACAGCCGCTGCGCCGGCACGCTGCCCGACGAGAAGACATACAGCGGAACGCCGTCGGCGTGCCAGCGCTGCAGCGCCTGCGCCGCATCCGGGTAGATGTGCGCGGTGAAGTCGCCGTTGCGGTAACCGTCGGCCCAGATCATTCCCTGCAGGGCCTTGAGCGCGGTGTGCTTGCGGTCCTCGTCGATCCAGCCCTGCATTACCTCGGCAATCATCGCGTCCTGGCACATGCCGCCCAATTCGGTGGCGACCAGGTCCAGCCACTTGCGCACCGCCGGCTCGTGCCCACGGACCTTGACGAAGGCGGGCAGGGCGCGGCGGGCAAACGGGAACAGCACTTTCTTGACGAAGGAGATGCTGCTGGTCGTGCCCTCGATATCGGTGAGGACCACCCGGTTTGACGTGGTCACTTCGCCGGACTCCCTTCATGACGCGGAAAGCGGCCAGCGATGTCGGTGCCGGTGAAATGGCCGATCCAGCCGTCGGGTTGCTTGAAGAAGCGGATGGCGACGAAGTCCGGCTCTGCGCCCATGTCGAACCAGTGCGGCGTGCCGTCGGTCACGGAGATCAGGTCGCCCTGTTCGCACAGCACCTCGTACACCCTGTCATCCACGTGAAGGGTAAACAGCCCCGAGCCGGCGACGAAGAAGCGCACCTCGTCTTCCTTGTGGAAGTGCTCCTCGAGGAAGGTTTTGCGGATATCCGCGCGCTTGGGGTTGTCGGGACCGACACTGGCGACATCGACGCTCTGGAAGCCGTGTTCGGCAACAAGCCGGTCGATGTCGGTCCTGTAGGCGGCGAGGATCTTCTCGGGAGCATCGCCGCCGCTGACCTTGTCGCTGGTTTCCCAACGCTCGAAGGCTACCCCTATGGCCGCCAGCTCGCGCGCAATCTCCGCGTGGTCGCTGGTGGAGGATACCGCGGTGACAGGGTCGCGGTCGGTGAAAATACGCAGGCGGCTCATGGTTGCAGCTTCCTCAGTTCCAGTTCGCATCCCAGCAGGAAATCAAACGCCTCCAGGTGGCGGCGCGCCTCGGCCATGTCGCGGCCCCAGGCATACAGGCCGTGGCCGTCGATCAGGTAGCCCCACATGGACTGGCGGTCCAGCAACGCATCGACCTGGTCCGCGAGCGTGGGCATGTGTTGGCTGTTGGGCAGCACGGGCAGCTCGATCGCGGTGTCGTGGGTGGTGTTGCCGTGGAACGCCTTGAGCATCTCATAGCCTTCCAGCCGCACCTTGCCGGCCGGCGCGTACAGGCGTGAGGCGACCGTCTGGTTCTGCGAGTGCGTATGCAGCACGCAACCGACCTCGGCGAAGCGCCGATACAGGCGGGTATGCAGCAGGGTCTCGGCAGACGAGCGGCGCTCCGTGGCGACCGCGTTGCCCTCCAGGTCGACCACCATGATGCCGTCGGCGGTCAGCTGGCCCTTGTCACCGCCCGAGACGGTAATGGCAACGTGCCGGTCATCCAGACGCTGGGAGAAGTTGCTGCTGGTCGCCGGGGTCCAGCCCGCGGCGGCGATCTCGCACACGTTGCGGGCCAGTTCGGCGGCGCGCGCGTGCAGCAGCTGGGCGTCATAGGGAAGTGCATTCATGACGCCAGTTTATCGGATGCCGGCACTCGCGGTGCCCGCCGCTGGCTAGAGCACCACGTTGAGCAGCACCATCAGCACCAGCAACGGCGCGATCACGCGTGCCGTCCAGCGCCACGCGGTGAACACCGCCGGCGACATGCCAGCAAGCTGCTCGCGCAGCACGGTCTCCTTCAGCGCCCAGCCGGTGAACAGCGCGATCAGCAGGCCGCCCAGGGGCAGCATGATGTCGTTGGCAACCAGCTCGATCAGACCCATCAGGTCGCGGTCGAGCAGGCGCACGTGCGACCAGATGTTGAACGAGAACACGGTGGCCAGGCCGATCACCCAGCACAGCGCGGCGACCATCAGCGAGCCGCGCTTGCGTGCGACTCCGCGGCGCTCGACCAGGAACGCCGTCGCCGGCTCCAGCAGCGAGATGGACGAAGTCCACGCGGCCACGAACAGCAGGCCGAAGAACATCAGTCCGTAGACGACACCGCCGGTCATCACGTCAAAGGCCAGCGGCAACGAGGTGAAGATCAGCCCCGGGCCGCCGCCGTGCGGGTCGATGCCGAAGGCGATCACGATCGGGAAGATCGCCAGGCCGGCGAGCAGGGCGATCGCGGTATCGGCCAGGGCGACGATGGCGCCGGTCTTGGGGATCGAGATGTCCTTGGGCAGGTAGGCGCCGTAGGTCATCATCGTGCACATGCCCAGGCTCAGCGAGAAGAACGCCTGGCCCATGGCCGCCATCATCATGCCGGCGTTGACCTTGGAAAAATCGGGCTGGAACAGGAAGCTGGCCGCCTTGCCCAGGTGGCCGGTGGTCGCGCCGTAGGCGACCAGCGCCAGCAGGGTGAGCAGCAGCGCCGGCATAAGGAAGCGCACCGCGCGCTCCAGGCCCTTCTCCACGCCCAGGCCGACCACGCCGACCGTCAGGGCCATGAACACCGCATGCCAGCCGGCCAGCTCCCACGGATGCGCCAACAGGTCGCCGAAGGTCGCCGCCGGGTCGGTGATGTGGGCCCCGCCGAACGCCTGTTTCAGGTAGAGCCAGCTGTAGTGCAGCGTCCAGCCGCCCACCACGCTGTAGAAGCTCAGGATCAGGATGCCGGCGACGATGCCGATCCAGCCGATGCTGATCCAGCCCTTGGCCGCCCCGGTTTCCCGGGTCAGCGCGACCAGCGTGGTGATCGGGCTGCGCCGGCCGTGGCGGCCGATCAGGATCTCCGCGATCAGGATCGGCAGGCCGACCAGGGCGATGCACATCAAATACACCAGCACGAACGCACCGCCGCCGTTGTCGGAAGCCAGGTACGGGAAGCGCCAGATGTTTCCCAGACCGACGGCGGAGCCGGTAGCCGCGAGGATGAACGCGGTTCGCGAGGACCACATGCCGTGGATCGAGGTCTTTTCCATTCAAGCAATACCTTGGTTGGGGGTTTTCAGGCGGCCGGCGCAGGTGCGGGCGCCGCGCCTGCGGCACGCGGCAACATCAGGATCTTGAAGCCGGCGTAGGCGGAAACGACGGCCACCAGCGGGCCGACGAGGTTGAAGAAGGCGTACGGCAGGTAGTCCATGGTCGCCACGCCCAGGGTGGCGGCCATGTAGGCGCCGCAGGTGTTCCACGGCACCAGCGGGGAGGTGATCGTGCCACCGTCCTCCAGCGCGCGCGACAGGTTGACCGGCGCCAGGCCGCGGCGCTTGTACTCGGGCGCGAACAGCCGGCCGGTGAGCACGATCGCCATGTACTGGTCGGCGGCGACGATATTCGCGCCGATGGCGGTGGCCAGGGTGGCGGCGATCAGCGAGCCGGCGGATCGGGCGGCCTTGAGCACGCTGCGGATCATCCTTTCCAGCAGACCGGCGCGTTCCATCACCGCGCCAAAGCCCATCGCGCAGATGATCAGCCAGATCGTGTTGAGCATGCTGATCATGCCGCCGCGGCTGAGCAGGTCGTCCACCGGACCCACGCCGGTCTGGCCGTGGTAGCCGTCGAACATCGCCGTCCAGGCGCCCGCGAGCAGGGCCATCGGCCGCGACAGGGACTCGTTGTCGGCCAGCTGCAGCACCACGTCGGGCTGGAAGATCACCGCGAACACGCCGCCCAGCAGAGCGCCGATCAGGATCGACGGATAGGCCGGAAAACCGGTGACGGCGAGTGCGAACACCACCACCATCGGGATCAACAGATGCAGGCCCAGCGAGAATTGCTCACCGAGCACCTGCGGCAGGTCGCCGAAGGCCTGCCCCGGCACCAGCTCACGCGCCTCGCCCAGACCGATCACGGTGAACAGGATCAGGGCGATGGCGATGCTCGGTACCGTGGTCCACAGCATGTGGCGGATGTGCGAGAACAGCTCGCTGCCGGCCGCCGCCGGGGCGATGTTGGTGGTGTCCGACAGCGGCGAGATCTTGTCGCCGAAATAGCCGCCCGAGATCACCGCGCCCGCGGTCACCGCCGGCGACATGTCCAGTCCCTGGGCGACGCCGATCAGCGCCACGCCCAGGGTGCCGGCGACGGTCCACGAGCTGCCGATCACCAGCCCAACGATCGCGCAGATCAGGCACGCGGCGGGATAGAAGTAGGACGGATGGAGCAGCTTGAGGCCGTAGACGATCATCGTCGGCACGGTGCCGCTGAGGATCCAGGTGCCGATCAGCGCGCCCACCGCCAGCAGGATGAAGATCGGTCCGATCGCCAGCGAGATGCCGTGGACCATCCCTTCCTGGATGTCCTCCCACTTCAGTCCGTTGCGGATGCCGATGATCGCCGCGACCGCGCCGGCCAGCATCAGCGAGACCTGGTTGGCACCCGAGGAGGCATTGTCGGAAAACAGGTAGACGCCGGTCGCCAGTGAAACCACCAGGAAAATCAGGGGCAGCACTGCCTGGAACAGTGAAGGCGTTCGAACCGCGGTTTTCGTCATGCTTCAGACCTTGGGGTGGCGCAGCGTGCTGTGACGGTAGCCGTAGGCGAGGTAAATGAACAGACCGATACCGATCCAGCTCAGCAACAGATCCCAATGTTCGGAAAAGGGCTGGACGAAAAGGTACAGGCAGGAAACCACGCCCAGCGGGCAGATCACTCCGGCCATCGGCACCTTGAACGGACGCGGCAGGTCGGGCCGCGTCCGGCGCAGGATCAGCACGCCAGCGCAGACGGTCGCGAACGCCAGCAGGGTGCCCATCGAGACCATTTCGCCGAGCAGGTTGATCGGCAGGAACCCGGCCAGCGCCGCAGCGACGATGCCGACCAGCACTGTCCCGACGTAGGGCGTGTGGTATTTCGGGTGCACCTTGCCGAAGAACGCCGGCAACAGGCCGTCGCGCGCCATGGTGTAGAAGATCCGCGGCTGGCCCATCAGCATCACCAGGATCACCGAGGACAGGCCGGCAATCGCCGCTACCTGCACCGCCATCTGCAACCAGTGCAGGTCCGGATAGTTGTCGAGCGCGGTGGAGACCGGCTCGGGCGTCGCCAGCAGCGGGTAGGGCATGATCCCCGTCAGCACCGCGCACACCAGGATGTAGAGGATCGTGCACACCACCAGCGAGCCGAGGATGCCGATGGGCATGTCGCGCTGCGGGTTCCTGGCTTCGCCGGCCGCGGTGGAGACCGCGTCGAAGCCGATATAGGCAAAGAACACGATGGCGGCCGCGCGCACCACCCCGCTGGCGCCGAACCGGCCGGGGCCTTCGTTTTCCGGGATGAACGGCTGCCAGTTGGCAACGTCGATGTACTGCGCGCCAAACGCGATGAACAGCAGGATGACCGTCACCTTGATCGCCACCACGACCGAATTGACGAACGCCGATTGGGTGATGCCGACATAGCCCACGCCGCTGATGGCCGCGATGATGAACACCGCCGGCAGGTTGAGCAGCGCGCCACTTCGCACCAGTTCGCCATTGACCACGGTGAAAGGCGCACTGGCCAGTTGCGCGGGCAGCGCCAAGTCGAAGGTGCGCAGAAATGCATTCAGGTAACCCGACCAGCCCACCGCGACCGTCGAGGCCGCGAACAGGTATTCCAGCACCAGGCACCAGCCGATGAACCAGGCCACGCCTTCGCCAAGGGTGGCGTAGGAGTAGGAGTACGCGCTGCCGGACACCGGCAGCATGGCGGCGAACTCGGCGTAGCAAAGACCCGCGAATGCACAGGCAATGCCGGCCAGCACGAAACTGAGCATGATCGCCGGTCCGGCGTGTTCGGCTGCCGCTTGGCCGGTGAGCACGAAAATGCCGGCGCCGACCACCGCGCCCACGCCCAGCAGCAACAACTGGGTAGCCGTCAGCGTCCGGCGCAGGTGCGATTCGCCCTCCAGGTTGCCTTCCACAGGCTCCCCGGCATCGACGTGACCCGCCGGCTGGATCGGCTTGGTCATCAACAGATTCTTGAGCATGGGAACCCCAACGACTGGCGCGCGGCGTGGGCGGTGCTGCGTCACCTTGCGCGGCTGCGTTCGGGCAAGCGACCGGTCACCTTACCGCAGTCCCGAAAGCACCGGCAAGCCGAATTTGTGGGCCCTGTGAAGCCGTCATAATCGGCGTCCTGATCCCGCGGGAAGTGCCGTTGCGCATGCCGAATCCAGTTCGTGACCCATGCCGGGACCTGTTGCAGGCGCTGGACGACTACGGTCGGCGATGGCCGGACGAAGGCGCGGTCGTCGCGCGCTTCCAGGGCCTGCTGGAGGACCGTAACGATCCGTTTTCACGCTCACGCCTGACGGGTCACTTCACCGCATCGGCGTGGCTGGTGGACCGCCGCGGCACGCGCGTGCTGCTGACCCATCACCGCAAGCTGGAGCGCTGGCTGCAACTGGGCGGCCATGCCGACGGCGAGCGGGACCTGGCGGCGGTGGCGCTGCTGGAAGCGCAGGAGGAGTCGGGACTGCCGGGCCTGCGCATGGAGCGCGAACTGTTCGATCTGGACCGGCACTGGATACCCGCGCGCGGCGACGTGCCGGGCCACTGGCATTACGACGCCCGCTACGTCGTGCACGCCGGCGACGATGAGCAGTACGTGGTCAGCGCCGAATCACTGGATCTGGCGTGGCGGGACATCCAACGGATCGCGAGTGGTGGCGACGGCGCCGGCACCTACGACGCCGCGTTGCAGCGCATGGCGCGCAAATGGCTGCAACGCCATGGAAACGATCAGTAGAGGATGCGCGTGCGCAGCGTGCCGGGGATCGCCTTCAGCAGGCTCTTCAGCTCGTCGCCCTGCGCGCCGGTCGCGCTCACGTCGATCACCACGTAGCCGACCTCCGGATTCGTGCGCAGGTACTGGCCGTCGATGTTGAGCCCGAGCTGGGCGAAGATCTCGTTGATCCGCGACAGCACACCGGGAATATTGCGATGGATGTGCAGCAAGCGCAGGCTGCCCTCATGCCCCGGCAGCGTCACTTCGGGGAAGTTGACCGCCGACAGGGTGGTGCCGTTGTCGCTGTAGCGGACCAGTTTTGCCGCCACCTCCACGCCGATGTTGTCCTGCGCCTCCAGCGTGCTGCCACCCACGTGCGGCGTCAGGATGACGTTGTCGATCCCGACCAGCGGGCTGCTGAAGAGGTCCTGGTTGCTGCCCGGCTCGACCGGGAACACGTCGACCGCCGCGCCTCCGAGTCGGCCGTCCCGGAGCGCGGCGGCGAGCGCGTCCACGTCGACCACCGTGCCGCGCGCGGCGTTGATCAGGTGCGCACCCGGACGCATCCGCGCGATCTGCGCGGCGCCGATCATGTTGCGCGTGGCCGGAGTCTCGGGCACGTGCAGGGTCACCACGTCGCTGCGCTCCAGCAGGTCCTCCAGGTTGGCCGTGGGATGCGCGTTGCCCAGGCTGAGCTTGTCCTCGATGTCGTGGAACAACACGTGCATCCCCAGCGCCTCGGCGATCACCCCGACCTGCGTGCCGATGTGGCCGTAGCCGACGATGCCGATGGTCTTGCCGCGCGCCTCGTGGCTGCCGGCCGCGCTCTTGATCCAGCCGCCGCGATGGCAGGCGGCGTTCTTCTGTGGGATGCCACGCAGCAGCATGACGGTCTCGGCGATCACCAGCTCGGCGACGCTGCGGGTGTTGGAGTAGGGCGCGTTGAACACCGGGATGCCCGCCAGCTCGGCCGCATGCAGGTCGACCTGGCTGGTGCCGATGCAGAAGCAGCCAATTGCAATCAGGCGCTGGGCATGGGCGAGGACGTCGGCGGTGAGGTGGGTGCGCGAGCGGATACCGACAATGTGCGCCTCGGCGATCTCGCGCTTGAGCTGGTCGTCGGGCAAGGCCTTGTCGTGCAGCACGATCTGCGAGTATCCGGACTCGCGGAATCGATCCACGGCACTCTGGCTGACGCCCTCCAGCAACAGGACGCGGATGTCGGTTTTGGGGTAGGACGTTTTCATGGTCACGGCGGCTGCGGGGCGGAAACGTGGACCCCGAATATCGCAGAAACGGCGTGTGATTGCTGCGACGCAGCACTGGACGCGGCCGACGGCCTGCTGGCACGCTGGATGCGTCGTCCTTGAAGCCCTGGCCACAATGAATTCTGCAGTCATCGCGTCCCTGCTTGCCGCCGTGCCCGGCCTGATGCTCAAAACCGATCCCGCCGACCTGGAGCATTACGGCCGCGACTGGACCCGGCGCTGGACCCCGGCGCCGCTGGCGATCGCGTTTCCCGAATCGGCGCAGCAGGTGCAGGCGATCGTGCGCTGGGCGCGTGTCGAAGGCGTGGCGATCGTGCCGTCGGGCGGGCGCACCGGGCTGTCCGGCGGTGCCGTGGCCGCGCATGGCGAACTGGTCCTGAGCCTGGAGCGCATGGCGAAGGTGCTCGGCTTCGACGCGGTGGACCGCACGCTGACGGTACAGGCCGGCACCCCGCTGGAGGCGGTGCACAACGCCGCGCGCGAGCACGAGCTTGCCTACCCGGTCGACTTCGCCTCGCGCGGCTCGTGCTCCATCGGCGGCACCATCGCGACCAACGCGGGCGGCATCCGGGTGATCCGCTACGGCAACACGCGCGAGTGGATCGCCGGCCTGAAGGTGGTGACCGGCGCCGGTGACCTGCTTGAGCTCAACCGGTCGTTGATCAAGAACTCCAGTGGCTATGACCTGCGCCATTTGTTCATCGGTTCGGAAGGCACGCTGGGGATCGTGGTTGAGGCCACCCTGCGACTGACGGCGCCGTCCGCGCCCACCAACGTCATGTTGCTGGCGCTGCCGTCCTTCGAGGCGCTGATGGACGTGTTCGCGATCCTGCGCAGCCATCTCGCGCTGGAGGCGTTCGAGTTTTTTACCGACCGCGCGCTGGCGCACGTGCTGGCGCATGGCGCGCAGGCCCCCTTTGCCGAGGTCCATCCTTACTACGTCGTGGCCGAATTCGAGGCGGCCGACGAGGCGCAGGAAGCCGCCGCGCTGGCCGCGTTCGAAGCCTGCGCGGAGACGGGACTGGTCAGCGACGCCGTACTGAGCAGCAGTGACGCTCAGGCCGCGCAGCTGTGGCGCCTGCGCGAAGGCATCACCGAAAGCCTGGCCGCGTTCCGTCCCTACAAGAACGATGTCTCGGTGCGCGTCTCGGCCATGCCGGCGTTCCTGGCCGAGGCGCAAGCGTTGCTGGCGGCGGGCTACCCCGGCTTCGAGGTTGTCTGGTTCGGCCATATCGGAGATGGCAACCTGCACATCAATGTGCTCACCCCCGAGGGCATGGGGGAGACGGAGTTCGTCGCGCGTTGCAGCGAGGTCACCGACACGCTGGCCGACATCCTCCAGCGACATGGCGGCAGTATCTCCGCCGAGCACGGCATCGGACTGGTCAAGAAGCCGTGGCTGGAGAGCACCCGCAGCGCGGAGGAGATCGCAGTGATGCGCGGCATTCGCCAGGTGCTCGACCCGTCGGGAATCATGAATCCCGGCAAGTTGTTCGACAGCCGACCCGCGGCGTAGGTGGCTTTGCGCTGCGCCGGGCATGCGGATCGCGCGCTGCAGCGGTACCCTCTGCGCGCAACGCTCTTTTCCGCCACGAGACTTCCGCCAATGATCCGATTCCGCCTGCTCGCTGTTCTGGTGCTCTGCACTGCCTCCGCCGGCGCGTTTGCGTCCGCCACGTCCACGACCTCCGACGCGATCAGCGGCGCGGTGAAGGGAACGTCCAACGGCGTGTCGGCCAGCAGCGGGTCCTTCAGCGACAACCGCATCGTGCTGGCTGCCCGTGATGATGCGGCGAGCTTCGTCGCCAGCGACGGCGCGATCCGCGGCGTCCAGCTGGAGGCGGCACTGGCACTGCTGCGCGCCGAACTGCTCCAGGCGGAGGGTGCCAGTGACCTCGCGCTGGCGCAGGCGATCCTCGCGTTCTGATCGGCGTCTTGGGGTGCGTGTGATTTGCGGCCGCGGTACGTTTTCGCGTCTTAGGCGTTTCTGCACGGCCACACATCGTTGCGACGGATAAGGCGCTTGGTGTGAACCGTATTGCCAGTGGGATACTGCGGCTGTGTGGCTTGGTGCTGGCGGCGGGACTGTGGTGCCCGTGGGGCGCCGCACACGCCGGGTTGCGGCTGGAACTCGATTCCGACGGGCTCAGCGCACAGCAGGTGGCCGCCACCCAAAGTCTGCTGGACGACGCGCTTACCCGCTTGCCTCCCTCACTGCTGGCGCAGACAGACCAGACCCTTACTGTTCGGTGGAGCGACCGGTTGCCGCATGCGACCACCGGCCGCGCGCGGTCCCGGGCGCTGCTGCTCAACCGGCGACTGCTGCCACTTCTGGAGGCGGAACTTGCCGCTTCGTCCGACGAGGTGGACGCGTCGCAGAACCGCGTCGCTTACGGCGCCAATCCGGCGCAGCAAACACCGCATCCATCTGCCGCAGGCCGGAGCGCACGCACCGAGATAATGGCGACCCTGCTGCACGAGGTGGCGCATTTCCACGACCGCCACACGGGGCTTTCGGCGGATCCGCGTCTGCTGGATCTCGCCGGCTGGCAGGTCAAGGTCAAGCGGCCGCGTGCGCGCGCGTCGGAGAACCCGTTCGTTGACCGAACGCCCGATCCGTATGAGCTGACCAGCCCGCGCGAGTTCCTCGCGGTCAACCTGGAACACTTCCTGCTGGACCCGGAGTACGCCTGCCGCCGCCCGGCGCTGCACCGCTATTTCAGCGCGCACTTCGGCTGGGCACCGCCGCACGAGGACTGCTCACCGGGCTTCACCTATCTCGCGGTGGATGCCGACGGCGATATCGCAGGCGACGGCGCCGCGCTGGCGACGCTGGACCCGGCGCGGGTGACCTCGATCGAATACCTGCTGGCCGAGGGCAACAGCGAGCCGATGAGCCGCTGGGGCCACAGCATGCTACGCCTGGTCGTGTGCGCGCCTGGGCGGCCGCCGGGGCCGGACTGCCGGCTGGATCTGCATCACCATGTGGTGCTGTCGTTCCGTGCCTTTGTCGACGACGTGCAGCTGTCCAGCTGGCGCGGCCTGACGGGGTCGTATCCCTCGCGCCTGTTCGTGCTGCCGCTGGCGCAGGTGGTCGACGAGTACACGCGCGACCAGCTGCGCGGGCTGCAGTCCATTCCATTGCAACTGGAGCGTGACGAGATCGCCGCGCTGCTGGAGCGTGCAGCCCGGCTGCACTGGAGCTACGACGGGCGCTATTACTTCATCAGCAACAACTGCGCGGTGGAGACCTTCAAGCTGCTGCACGACGGTGTCCCGCGGCTGGCGCAGTCGCGTATCGATGCGATCACGCCGACGGGTCTGTTGCGCAAGCTCGAACGAGCCGATATCGCCGATGCCGGCGTGCTTGAGGACGCCGCGGAAGCGCGCCGGCTCGGTTATCGGTTCGACTCCCTGCGCGAGCGCTACCAGGCCATGTTCGAGATCGCGCGCGGCGAACTGGCGCTGCCGCAAACGAGGGTGGAAGACTGGTTCACGCTGGGTGCTTCCGCCCGCCGCGCCCATTTTGATGACGCCGGCACCCGCGCGACCGCGGCGCTCCTGTTGCTGGAAGAGTCGGCGCGGCGTCGGCAGCTGGTGTTGGCACGGCAGGAGTTGAAACGCCGTTTCCTGGGTTCGCGCAGTGACCCGGAGGTGGGCGCGTTCGCGGACGTCGACGCCACACTGCAGCAGATCCTTGTTGACAGCGGGTTCCTCAGTCGACCGGCCACGCTCTTCGCCGGCGAGCCGGGCTATGGTCTGCCGCAGCCAGCGGAAATCGACGCGCTGCAAACCGACGCCGCCGCCCGAACCCGGCGCCTGGCGGCATTGGGCAACCAATTGACCTCAGGGGTGGAGGCGCTGCTGGATACCGCCGTGCGCGACGAACTCGCCGCGACGGCAGAAAACCTGCAGTCGCTGCGTACACAGATGGGTCGGCTCAACCGCGAGGCGGGCGGGCTGGAACTGCGGTAAGCCGCAGCTCGTGGCATCGTTGCCACGCGACCGACTCGACCCGTCACCTGTCACCCGTCACCTGTCACCTGTCACAGCCGCAGGCGCAGTCGCAGCCTCAGCCGCCGACAGATGCCGACAGATGTCGACAGGTGCCGAATTTCGTTGCGTTCGCTCAGTCCGCGCGGCCGGCAAACTCGCCGCTGCTGGTGCTGACCAAGACCCGCTCGCCGGTGGCGATGTACTCGGGAACCATGATCTCCAGGCCGGTCGACAGGCGCGCCGGCTTGGGCCGCTTGGTCGCCGTGCCGCCCTTGAGCTCGGGCGGCGTCTCGATGACTTCCATCGCCACGCTCGCCGGCAACTGCAGCCCGACCGGGAGGTCGTCGATGATCTGCACGTAGCAACCCGACAGGTCGTCGACGATGTAGCCGGCGTCGTCGCCGACCGTCGCCGCGTCCAGCGTGTAGGGCGTGTAGTCCTCGTCGTCCAGGAACACGAACGCGTCGCCGTCCCTGTAGGAGTAGGTGACCTGGCGCCGGCTGAGCTCGACTTCCCTGAGCTCGTCGTCGCCGCCCAGGCTCAGGTCGAACTTGTTGCCGCCGGGCACCGAGTACATGGTGAAGCGGAACTTGACGTTGCCGCCGCGGCCCTGCGCGGCGCTGCGCTCGATATCGCGCACCTGGTAGACGGTGCCGTTGTGCTCGACCACGTTTCCTTTCTTGACGTCGTAGGCTTTCATTCTTGTTCTTCTGCAGGTGGAAGCGCACGGTAGATGCGCTCGTTGAGGATCCAGGTGATCGCTGCCCAGGCCGTGCCACCAAACGCGCACAGCACCGCGGCGACGCCGATCAGCAGTTCAAAGCGGGGGTTGCCGAAGCCGAATTTCGACCACATCAGCACGGCCATCAGCGCGAACATTCCGCCACCCCAGACCAGCAGGCCGCGGACCACCACGAACCGGCGCATGCCGCGTGCACGGATGGCCGGCCAGCGCCGCGCCAGCCGGGACGCACGCCGGCCGCCGGGCATCACTTGGGCGCCAGACGGGTCGCCCCATCCAGGCGGATGGTCTCGCCGTTGAGGTAGGTGTTGCCCAGGATGTAGGCGACCAGGTCGGCGAACTCCTCCGGCTGGCCCAGCCGCGACGGGAACGGGATCGTGGCGGCCAGCGATTGCTGCACCGCTTCCGGCATGCCGTCGACCATCGGGGTCCAGAACACGCCCGGGGCGATGGTCATCACCCGGATGCCGAAGCGCGACAGCTCGCGCGCCATCGGCAGCGTCATCGCCACCACGCCGCCCTTGGAGGCGGAGTAGGCGGCCTGGCCGATCTGGCCCTCGTAGGCCGCCACCGAGGCGGTATTGACGATCACGCCGCGCTCGCCATCGATGCCCGGCTCGTTGCCCTGCATCAGGTCGGCGGCCGCCTTGGCGACGTTGAAGCTGCCGACCAGGTTGACCATCACCGTGCTCTGGAAGCGCGACAGCGGCATCGGCCCGTCGCGGCCCAACACACGACCGGCGCCCAGGATGCCGGCGCAGTTGACGGCGACGTTGAGGCCGCCCAGGAATTCGCGCGCACCAGCGACGTTCTCCACCACGAGTGCTTCGTCGGACACATCGGTGGCGAAGAAACGCGCATTGGACTCGCCCAATTCAGCGATGGACTCCGCGCCCTTGTCAGCGTTGACGTCAAACAGCGCGACCTTCGCGCCCTGGCCGACCAGGTGGCGGGCGACGGCCAGGCCGAGGCCGGAGACACCGCCGGTGATGATGGCGCGGGTATCGGAAAGCTTCATGCGGGATCCTGCGGACGAAAGACCGTGATTCTAGGACATTCGTCCACCGACATTTGCCTCGGTGCAGGCGGGTGTGGTCTCCGCTCGCGCGCTTGGCCATGCGCTCCGGCGGCCGCAATCAATCGGTGATGTCACCGTCAGGCCAGCGCGCGGCCGACCTTGCTGCCGGTCTTGCGCCCCAGCAGCGTCGCCAGCCACCGCCCCGTTTCCGCCAGCAGCGCCAGGTCGACGCCGCTCTCGACGCCCAGCCCGTCCAGCATGTAGACGACGTCCTCGCTGGCGACATTGCCGCTGGCACCCTTGGCGTACGGGCAACCGCCCACGCCCGACACCGCCGAGTCCACCACGGCGACGCCTTCCTCCAGGCAGGCGAGGATATTGGCCAGTGCCTGCCCGTAGGTGTCGTGGAAGTGGACCGCCAGCGCGTCCATCGGCACTTCGCTGGCGACCGCACGGAGCATCGCGCGCGCCTTGCCGGGCGTGCCGATACCGATGGTGTCGCCCAGGGACACCTCGTAGCAGCCCATCTGGTGCAGCTCGCGGGCGACGCGGACCACCTCGGCGACCGGCACCTCGCCCTGGTAGGGGCAGCCCAGCACCGTGGAGACGTAGCCGCGGACCCTGATGCCATCGGCCTTCGCGCGCGCCATTACCGGCTCGAACCGGGCCAGCGACTCGGCGATCGAGGCATTGATGTTCTTCTGGTTGAACGCCTCGGAGGCCGCGCTGAACACCGCGATCTCCTCCACGCCGACCGCCAGCGCGCGCTCGTAGCCGCGCTCGTTGGGCACCAGCACCGGGTAGTGGACGCCGGACTTGCGGGTGATCCCGGCAAACACCTCGGCGGCATCGGCCAGCTGCGGTACCCATTTCGGGCTGACGAAGCTGGTCGCCTCGATGCTCTGCAGACCGGTCGCCGAGAGGCGGTCGATCAGCGCGATCTTGTCGGCGGTCGCGACGATCGCCTTCTCGTTCTGCAGGCCGTCGCGCGCGCCGACCTCGACGATGCGGACGGTCGGCCTCATGGCGCCGGCTCCAGTGCGACCAGCACGGCGTCGGCTTCGACGAAGTCGCCGGTAGCGGCGCGCACCTCGGCGACGGTGCCGTCGCGGGGCGCCTTCAGGCTCAGCTCCATCTTCATCGCCTCAATCACCATCACTTCCTGGCCCTCGGTCACGGCGTCCCCAGCCGCCGCGCGCACCACGACCACGCGGCCCGGCATGGGGGCGACAACATTGTCGGCCGCCGCGCCGGCGCCGCTCGCCTCGTGCTGGTACATCGGCATTGGCTGCAGGCGCAGGCGGCGGGTGCCGTCGTGCACCACCACGTGCGCGTCATGGTCCAGCACCTCGAAACGGCGCGCGCGATCGCCGATGCGCAGGCTCAACGCGCTGCAGCTGCGGCGCGCGCCGGCGACCTGATGGCTCTTGCCGTCGTGCTCGAATCGGTACTCGCCGTTGCTGCCGCTGGCGTGGACCTCGATGCGTTGCTCGCCATGACCGAACGCCATGCTGCGCTGGCTGCCGTGGGCCAGCCGCCAGCCATCGGCAATCGCCCACGGCGATCCCGGATCCGGCGACTGCGCGGCGCGCTGCCGGCTGTCGGCCTCCTGGGCGAGCAGGCGGGCAGTGGCGGCGGCCAGCAAAAGATCGGTATCCACCGGTCCGGTCGGTGACAGGAACTCTTCCAGATGCCGGTCCAGATAACCGGTGTCGATCGTGCCCTCGACCACGACCGGATGGCGGACAAGACGCTCCAGGAACGCGATGTTGGACTTCGGCCCGGTGATCTCGCAGCGCGACAGGGCGTCACGCATGCGGGCCAGCGCGCGGGTGCGATCGCTGTCATGGACGATCAGCTTGGCAATCATGGGGTCGTAGAAGATCGTCACCGTATCGCCCTCGACCACGCCCGAGTCCACCCGCACGTGCGCATCGGGTGAAGGCAGGCGCAGGCGCTCCAGGCGGCCCGAGCCGGGCAGAAAGCCGGCTTCCGGATCCTCCGCGTACAGACGCACCTCGATCGCGTGTCCGTTGCGACCGATGCCGGCCTGGGCGAGCGGCAGGGGCATTCCTGCGGCCACCTGCAGCTGCCACGCCACCAGATCCAGGCCGGTGATCATTTCGGTGACCGGATGCTCGACCTGCAGGCGGGTGTTGATCTCCATGAAGTAGAACCGGCCGTCCTGGCCGACGATGAACTCGACCGTGCCGGCGTTGACGTAGTTGATGGCCTTCGCCGCGAGCACGGCGGCCGCGCCCATCTCCTCGCGCAGCTGGGGGGTCAGGAACGGTGAGGGCGATTCCTCCATCACCTTCTGGTAGCGGCGCTGGGCCGAGCACTCGCGCTCGTTGAGGTGGATGGCATTGCCGGCGTCGTCGCCGAACACCTGGATCTCGATATGCCGCGGCTTCTCCACGTAGCGCTCCAGCAGCACGCGGTCGCGCCCGAACGCGTTCTTCGCCTCGCGCTGGCAGGACGCCAGGTTGGCCGCGAACTCGCCCGACTCGCGCACGATGCGCATGCCCTTGCCGCCGCCACCGTGCGCCGCCTTGATCATCAGCGGATAGCCGATCCGGTCCGCTTCGGCGTGCAGGTGATCGGGGTCCTGATCCTCGCCGGTGTAGCCCGGCACCACCGGCACACCGGCGGCGGCCATGAGGTCCTTGGCGCCGGCCTTGCTGCCCATCTTGCGCATCGAGACCGCCTTGGGGCCGATGAAGGCGATGCCCGCGGACTCGACGGCGTCGGCGAAATCGGCGTTCTCCGACAGGAACCCGTAGCCCGGGTGGATCGCCTGGGCGCCGGTGCGGGTCGCGACCTCGATGATCGCCTCGCCGCGCAGGTAGCTCTCCGGCGGCGTCGGACCGCCGATGCAATAGGCCTCGTCGGCCTGGCGCACGTGTTGCGCGTCGGCATCGGCCGTCGAGTACACCGCCACCGTGCGGATGCCCAGCTGACGGCAGGTGCGGATGACCCGGCAGACGATTTCGCCGCGGTTGGCGATCAGGATCTTGGTGAACATGGCGGGCCTCGTGGCGGCGACTGTCTGGTGGGGCAAGGTGCTCACTGGCACCACGCCGGCTTGCGCTTGTCGAGGAAGGCGGTGAGCCCTTCCTGGCCCTCGGGCGATACCCGCAGGCGGGCGATCAGGTCGGCGTTGTCGGAGTCGTGGGCGGCGCCGTCGGTGTGCGAGGCGACCTGGCGCACCAGCGCCTTGGCCTGGGCCGATGCGATCGGGCCGGCTTTCAACAGCAACCCGACCTGGCGATCCACCGCAGCATCGAGCTCATCGGCAGCGACGGTTTCGTGCAACAGTCCCATGCGCCGCGCCTGTTCGGCGCCGAAGATCTCCGCCGAGGCGAACCAGCGCCGCGCCTGGCGGGCGCCGATGGCCTCGATCACATAGGGCGAGATCACCGCCGGCAACAGGCCCAGCTTGCTTTCGGTCAGGCCGAACTTCGCCTCGTCGGCGCCGATGGCGATGTCGCAACACGCAACCAGCCCGACGCCGCCACCAAACGCGGCGCCCTGGACCCGGGCGATGGTCGGCTTGGGCAGCTCATTCAAGGTCCGCATCAGGCGCGCCAGAGCCAGCGAATCCTCCCGGTTCTCCGCCTCGCTCGCCGCCGCCATCCCACGCATCCAGTTGAGGTCGGCGCCGGCGGAAAACGAGGCGCCCGCGCCCTCCAGCACCACGACCCGGACGCTGTCATCGGCGGCCAGCGCATCCAGCGCGCCGGTGAGCGCGGCGATCAGCATGGCATCGAACGCGTTGTGGACGTCCGGGCGATTCATGCGCAGGCGGGCCACCGGGCCCTGGCGAACATTCAGCAGCGGATTGGTCATCGGGATTCGCGTGTTCGGGAAGCCGTCAATGATAGCTGCCGCGCCTTGCGGACGTGATCGCAGATGCGACCGGTTCTCATTTCTGCAGTAGAATCGGTGTTCGCCCGCCACGCGTTGCCACCCGATGCCCACTGTCCTGCGTTGCCTGCTCGTCTCCGTGCTGTTGTGCCTGTCGCTTCAAGTCCGCGCGTCCACGGCGGATGTGCAGACGGCTTGGCGATTGCTGGACTACATCGCCGTGGACTATGCCGGGGCGGTGGCGGATGGCGAGGTCGTCGACCCGACCGAGTTCCAGGAGATGGTGGAATTCTCCGCGTCCGCTCGTGAGCGGATCCAGTCCCTTGAGGCAACCGCCGGGCAGCCGCGGCTGCTGGAGGAGGCGGAACGCCTGCAGGCGGCCATCGCGGCCCACGAACCGCCTGAGGCCGTCGCGAAGCTGTCGCGCGGGCTGGCCAGCGACCTGATCGCCGCCTACCCGGTCCCGCTCGCACCGACCGCCCCGCCTGACATGGCCGTCGCCGCCGGCCTGTATCAGCAGCAATGCGCCAGTTGCCACGGCGACACCGGCGGCGGCGACGGTCCGGCCAGCGTCGGCCTTGATCCCCCGGCGATCGATTTCACCGACCGCGGGCGTGCGCGCGAGCGCAGCGTGTTCGCGCTCTACCAGGTGATCGAGCAGGGGCTGGAAGGCACCAGCATGGCCAGTTACGCCCACCTGCCAGCCGACGAGCGCTGGGCGCTGTCGTTCTACATCGGCCAGTTCGCCTACCCCGAATCGCAGGCCGGCGCCGGCGAAAAGCTGTGGAACGAGGACGCTTCGTTGCGCGCGTCGATCCCGGACTTGGCGGCGCTGACCCAGGTCACCCCGGCGGCGCTCGCGAACGACGTCGGTGAGGAAACCGCCCAGGCCATCACCGCCTACCTGCGACGGCATCCTGAAGCAGTGGACGCACCGGTCGTTGCCGAAGGCCAGCTCGCGTTCGCCCGCAGCCGTCTGGCCGAAAGCGTCGCCGCCTATGCCGCCGGCGATCAGCCCAAGGCCCGTGACCTCGCCCTGTCCGCATACCTGGACGGCTTCGAGCCGATCGAACCGCTGCTGGCCGCGCGCGACCGTGCCCTGATGGCTCGCATCGAGGCGGCCATGGGCGAGTTGCGCTCGCGCATCGGTTCTTCCGCCAGCGTGGAAGCGGTCCAGGAGCAGGTGCAGGTCGTCGACAGCCTCTTCGCCGAAGCCGAGCACGCGCTCGAACCGGAAATGGCCAACAACGCGTCGGCCTTCGTCGGCGCGTTCACCATTCTGGTGCGCGAAGGCCTTGAGGCGCTGCTGATCCTGATTGCGATGGTCGCGTTCCTGCGCAAGGCCAACCGGACCGAGGTCATGCCCTATGTGCATGGCGGCTGGATCAGCGCATTGGTGGCCGGCGGCGTTACCTGGTTCATGGCGACCTATGTGGTCAGCATCAGCGGGGCCAGTCGTGAGCTGACCGAAGGCTTCGCCGCGCTGTTTGCCGCGGTCGTGCTGTTGTTTGTCGGCATCTGGATGCACGGCAAGAGCCAGGCGGGTGCGTGGCAGCGCTACATCAACGACAAGCTCTCGCACGCGCTGTCCAAACGCTCGGCGTGGTTCCTGTTCGTGCTTTCCTTCGTCGTGGTTTACCGCGAGGTCTTCGAGACCGTGTTGTTCTACATCGCGCTGTGGAGCCAGGGCAACGGCATGGCGATCGTTGCCGGCGGTGGGCTCGGCGCGGCCGTGCTGGTGGTGATCGCGGTGGCCATGCTCCGCTTCAGCCAGCGCCTGCCGATCGGACAGTTCTTCTCGATCAGCTCGATCCTGATCGCGGTCGTGGCCGTGGTGCTGGCCGGCAAGGGCATCGCCGCCCTGCAGGAAGCGGGCTGGGTGTCGGTATCCACGCTCTCGATCCCGCGCGTCGCGCTGCTGGGCATCTACCCGACCCTGCAGAGCGTGCTGGCGCAATTGGTGACGCTGACGGTGCTGGCGGCGGGGTTCTGGTTCAACCGGCGCTCCGCGGTGCCCAGCGCCGCGTGATTACTTACCGGGTTGCGATGTCTCCCGCATCGCCCAACGCCATCAGTCGCTTCTTTGCGTCCAAGGTGTGTTGATCGTCTTCGCCCCGCGCCTTCCGCAGGGCGCTGTAGCCCTCATCCAGCAGGCCCGAAGCGGCATCAAGCTTGCCTTGCCGGGCAAGTGCGGCGCCCAACAGGCTTCGGGCCTCGGCCAGTTCCCAGTGGTCTTCGGGAAGGATTTTTTCGCGGATGCGCACTGCATCGCCAAGTGATTCTGCGGCAAGGCCGGGCTTGCCCGCGCTCAGGTACATCTGGCCCAGGTTGAGGATCATCGACGCAGTCCATGGATGCTCCGGGCCCGCGCCCTCGCGGCAGATCTCGATCGCCTCGTGGTAAAGCGGCTCGGCGCGGGCGAAATCCTCCTGTTCGCGGTAGAGGTTGGCCAGGTTGTTGAGGGTGGTGGCGATGTACGGATGGTCCGGCTTGAGGGACTTGCGACGCATGGCCAGCGCCTCCAGGTACATCGGTTCCGCCTCGTCGTAGCGCTTCTGCTTGGTGAGGACACTGGCCAGCTGGGTCATTGCGAGTGCGATCGACGGGTGCCCGCTGTCGTCATACAGCTTGCGCTTCATCGCCAGGGATTCGCGCAGCAGTGCCTCGGCTTCCGCAAAGCGCTGTGTCTTGCTCAGCAGGACGCCGAGGTTGTTCATCACATTGGCCAGACCGGGATGGACAGGCCCCTGCAGCTCGCGCCGCTGCGACAGCACATCACGGTAGTGTTCTTCGGCCTCGCCGAATTTCCCCTGGCCCACCAGCAGCACAGCCAGGTTGTTGCGTGCGGTCATCTGCACTTCGGGCTCGGTGAGTGCCGTTTCGGTTGCGAATGCAAGTGCTGCGCGATGCACCGACTCGGCCTCGTCACGCTTGCCTTGACGGACCAGTGCCGCGCCCAGGTCGTTGCGCGTAGCCGCCACCAACATCGGATCTGGATGCGGCTGTGCCAGGCGTTGCTCAACCACTTGCCGAAGGAGGGTCTCAGCTTCCTCGTTCTTCCCGCGGCGCATGGCCAGCGTGGCGATGGCCTGCATCGTTTCCAGCGTTTCGCGATGACCGGTTCCCTGGCGCGTGCGTTGCACGTCCAGGGCGCGGGTCAGGAAGGTTTCCGCCTTGTCGTATTTTCCCAGGCTGGTGTAGACGGTGCCGATGATGGCCTCCATCCTGGCGCGCACGTCGGGCTGCCCGGCGAGCTCGCCCCCGATCCGGTTCGAGGCCTGGTCCAGCACCTCGCGCACGCTGGTTTCCTCTCCGCGCGCCTGCGCGGGATCGGCCGATTCCAGCATGCTGACCAGAAGTCCGCTGACCTGCGTGGCCTTGGCCGCTTCGGTGCGCGCGAGGTCGCGCTCATGGGTGATGCGGCTCACATGCAGCGACGCCAGCACCACGCCCGCGCCCACGGCCAGCAGCGTCGTTGCGACACCGTAGCGGTGCTGGCGCAGGAACACGCTGCTCCGGTAGGCGGCGGAGGGGTGCCGCGCGCTGACAATGTCGCCGCCAAGATGGCGTCTGATGTCCTCGGCCATCTGCCCGACCGAGAGGTAGCGTTGCTCCGGATCGTTCTGGATCGCCTTCAGCACGATGCTGTCGAGATCGCCGCGTAACTGCCGTGCAAGCTGCCTGGGCGAGCTGCCCCGGCGCGCGGCGACGGCAGCATCCATGCGGCTTGCACTCACGCTGGGCCGGGCAGGTGCGCCTGCCAGTATCGCCTCCTGCATGTCCTTTGCGGTGGATACGGCAGTGCCAAACGGTTGCGTGCCGGTCAGCAGCTCGTGGAGCAGCAGGCCCAGTGCGTAAACATCCGAGGACGTCGTGGCTGGTTCGCCGCGAATCTGCTCCGGCGCGGCGTAGCGGGGCGTCAGGATCCGGTCGCCGTATTCGGTAGGCGCACGTGCGGTGAGGCCAGTCGCTGGCAACGGTCTGGACCCAGGTTCGCGATTCCCCCGGCGCACGGCGTCGCCACCGTCATCACCGAGTCCTTGCTCGGTGATCCTGGCAATGCCGAAGTCGAGCAGCTTCACGGATGGATGGCCCTGATCGTCCTCCTGCACCATGACGTTGCCAGGCTTCAGGTCGCGATGGATGACCAGATTCCGATGCGCATGCGCAACCGCCGCGCACACCTCGCGGAACAGTCCCAGCCGGCGCCGTACGCCCAGGCGCTTCTGGTCCGCGTAGTCGGTGATTTCCTCGCCAGCGATGTATTCCATGACGAAATAAGGGCGTCCGTCGGCGAGGCTGCCGCCGTCGAGGAGATACGCAATGCCCGGGTGTTTCAGCTGGGCCAGGATGCGGCGCTCGTCCCGGAATCGCGCAAGCAGGCGCTCGCTGACACTGTCGCGTACCACCTTGATTGCGACGGTTTGCTCGAACTGGCCGTCATCGCGCTGGCCCAGGTACACGGTCCCCATTCCGCCCTGACCGATCTCGCCGGCAATGCGATAGGCACCCACGCGTGTGGGAGCAATCTCGTCCTGAGCCAGCGTGGCGCCAAGATCGTCGAAATAGCTGCTCGCGTCGGCATCCAGCGCAATCAGGCGATCGACCTCGGCGCGCAGTCCGGGGTCACCGTTGCAGGCGGAATCCAGCCATGCCTCCCGCTCGTCCACGGCGACGGCGGACAGATCGGCAAACAGTTGCTTTGCACGCAACCAGCGGTTTCTTTCTGTGGGTTTCTCCGACTCGCCAGAGATGCTCATCGCCGCATGCCGTTATTCATGCTGCGTGACCGGTCAAGTCGGCGCGCAGTTCACCATAAAGCCAGGCGCGCGCTGCGCTCCAGTCGCGGCTGACGGTGCGGCGGGTGACCCCCAGGGCCTCGGCGGTCTCCTCCGCACTCAGACCGCCGAACACGCGGCACTCCACGACCTGGGCGGCGCGTGGGTCCATGAGCTGCAGTCGGTCAAGGGCTTCATCCAGCGCCAACAACTCCTCACTGCGTTGCGGCGATACCAGCGACACATCGTCCAACGGCAGCTCTTCATTGCCGCTGCCACGCTTTTGGGCCGCGTGACGCTGCGCGTAGTTGATCAGCAGTTGGCGCATGGCACTGGATGCCGTGGCCAGGAAGTGGGAACGGCTTTCATAACTGGCCCCGCTGCTGACCAGTTTCAGATAGGCCTCGTGCACCAGTGCGGTGGTGTTCAGCGTCTCGTTGCCGCGCCAGCGCGAGCGGTGGTGGCGCGCGATGCGATGCAACGCCCCGTACACCCGCGCGAACACTTTGTCGCGGTCTCCGGTGTCAACGCCGGAGGCCTCAACGGGCTGCAGCGCATTGAGCAGACGGGTGACATCCCCGGCCAGATCATCCGTTTTTGAAACCATGAACCCCTCCCTGGAACACGGTCCAATCTAGGCAATGCGACCCGTCCACGCAAACCCGTGTCCTCCTTTGCGCGCGATTTCTGTAGTCATCAATGAGAGGGGTAATACGGGCCTCGCCCTGGTTTGGCTACGGAATGGACGCACTCGGTGCTCCAGATGCAAACCCCTTTCGAAGTCGTCTGCGCGGTCGCTTGCAGCGCCCGGCAGACCCTGATTACTGATCGAGGGGTACAAAAGCATGAACAAGATTTTCAGCAGGATATGGAGTGCATCGCGCGGCCAGATGGTGGTCGCCTCGGAGCTGGCATCGGGGGGGCGTGGCGCAACGGTGCGACGTGCGCCGGTGACAGCCAGGCAATCGGTCATGAGCATCGCGGTGCTGCTGGGGCTGTCAGCGCTGGCCTCTCCCGTCTGGGCTGCCGACAACGTGATCTGCGAAGACACTGACGGGAACCCGTCAGGCGCCATCACGGGAGGGGGTGATTTTGCGATCTCATGCGGCAAGTCGTCTGAATCCGGTGACCGTGGGGTCGCCCTCGGGGCGCTTGCCACCGCCACCGGTTGGTGGGGCGTCGCGCTGGGCAGCCAGAGCGGAGCAACCGCCGAGCAAAGTACCGCCCTGGGCTCAAACGCCGAGGCGACGGGTAGCTTCGCTCTTGCCGCAGGCGCCCAGACAGAAGCCTCCGGGTTTGCGGCGTCTGCGTTCGGCAGCTCTGCCCACGCGGTGGGCGAAGACTCCCTCGCTCTGGGTGCCCAATCCGGCGCCGATGCCGCTGGCTCGGTGGCGCTGGGTTCCGATTCGTACGCCGGCGAGAGTAACGTGGTGTCCTTCGGGCACAGTGTCGGAGATCCGCGCCTGAATATCACCGGCGGGATGTGGTACTCCGACTTGAATCGGCGGCTGATCCACGTGGCTGACGGCATCGACGACACCGACGCGGTGAACCTGGGGCAGATGAAAAGCTTTGCGTCGCCGTATTTCATCGCCGACGGTGGCATGGACACCACGGTGCCTCACGCAACCGGCTTGAGTACTGCAGGGGGCGTGTCCAGCCTGGCCATAGGTGACTCAAGTGCCTACGGCTACGACAGCTCCGCCGACGGTGAGAGTACGGCGATCGGCACCAACAGCTCGGCCAAAAGCCAAAGTGTTGCGGTCGGCCATGACGCCGACGCTGCCAGCCCCGAGGCAACTGCCGTGGGGCACGGTGCAACGGCCGCCAACGATGGCGCCACGACCGTGGGATTCAGCGCCGGTGCGAGCGGTGAGTACAGTGTTGCGGTCGGCGGCCACAGTGCTGCCAGCGCTGACGCGACCACCGCTGTAGGCGGATGGATCGACAAGAACGGCGACGGCATTGTAGACGCCGACGAAATCACCCTGGCATCGGGACCCAACAGCAGCGCATTCGGCAACGGGGCACAGGCGACAAGCATCAATTCCACCGCACTGGGCGCCTTGAGCAGTGCAGCCGCGTCTTCGCTGGCGGTGGGTAGCCGCAGCGATGCCTCGGGGAGCGCCAGCTCCGCCCTCGGCGCGTCCGCTTCTGCGACCGGTTCGAATGGGACCGCCGTTGGGACGGGCAGCAGGGCCCACGCCGATTTCGCTACCGCACTTGGCGCGCGCAGCCTCGCCACTGGGGAATCCGCCACCGCCGTTGGCAGCTGGATCGACAAGAACGGCGACAACATCATCAATCCCGACGAAGTGGCCTCGGCATCGGGCCTGGAGAGCAGCGCCTTCGGCAGCGCTGCGCAGGCAAGCGGGGAGGCCAGTACCGCCATGGGTGCAGACAGCCGCGCGAGTGGCTTTGGCGGCACCGCCACGGGTGCACGCAGCCGGGCCGATGGCTACGGCGGCACTGCCACGGGTCTGCACAGCAACGCATCGGGTGCGAGAAGTACGGCCACGGGCTACTACAGCAGTGCGACTGGACAGGCAGCCATAGCCGCAGGCTACGGCAGTGAAGCCCACGGCGAGTTCGCCGTCGCCATCGGCAACTTCGCCAAAAGCGATGCCCAGGATTCCATGGCCTTGGGCGCGACCAGCCGTGCCAGCGGCCTCAACAGTGTCGCCCTGGGCAACGAGTCGGTGGCTGGCAGTACCGGCGTAGTCTCCTTTGGACACGCTGCCGGCGACCTTGATTTTGCGGGCAACGCTTACGGCAGCGACCTCGAACGTCGTCTGATCAACGTCGCCGACGGCATCGACAACACCGACGCGGTGAACCTGGGCCAGCTGGATGCCGCCATCGCCGGGCTGTCCGGGGGCGGAACCCCCAATGCGGTGGCCTACGATAGCGCGTCCCGCACCGACCTCACGCTGGGCGGCAGCGGCGGCACGGCGATCCACAACCTCGCCGATGGCACGGCCGCGGATGACGCGGTCAACAAGGGCCAGCTGGATGCGGCTATCGCCGGCGTTTCCGGCGGAGGTGCGGCCAACCCCCACCTCGCCACCGACGGCAGCGCGGCGGATCCAGCAACGGTTGCACCGGGATCGCGTGGCGTCGCAGTGGGCGCCAATGCCGAAGCCGGCGGGAACCACGGCACGGCGGTGGGCGGTGACAGCTACGCGGCGGGCGCCAACGACACCGCCATCGGCGGCAACGCAAAGGTCAATGCCGACGGCAGCACCGCGGTCGGCGCCAACACGGTGATCGACGCGGCGGCGACCAACGCAGTGGCGGTGGGCGAGAGCGCATCGGTAACCGCTTCGGACGCCGTCGCCTTGGGTCAGGGTTCGGTAGCCGACCAGGCCAACACGGTCTCTGTCGGTGCGGCTGGCAGCGAGCGTCGGGTCGTCAATGTGGCCGACGCCACCGGGGCGAACGATGCGGTCAACCTGGGCCAGATGAATGCCGGTGACGCGCAGGCGCTGGCGGATGCCCAGGCCTACGTCGACAGCCAGATCATCTCCGCCGGCAGCATCACCGAGTCGCAGGTGCAGGACATCGCCGACGCGGGCGACGCCGCCACGCTGTCTTCAGCACAGGACTACGCGGACACCGGCGATGCAGCGACCTTGTCGTCTGCGCAGGACTACGCGGATACCGGCGACGCCGCCACTTTGTCGTCTGCCCAGGACTACGCAGACACTGGCGATGCCGCCACGCTGTCCTCAGCGCAGGGCTACGCCGACGCGGGCGACGCCGCCACGCTTTCCACGGCGAACGGCTACGCGGACACCCGCAGTAGCGCAGCTGTGTCCTCGGCGAATGCCTACACCGATCAGCGCGTTACGGAGATGTCGGTGGGCATGGACGAATTCCGCCGCGACGTGGATGACCGCTTCCACAACACGGACCAGCGCATCGGTCGTCTGGGAGCAATGAGCGCCGCGTCGACGCAGATGGCGATCAACGCGGCCGGTGCGCGGGGCAAGGGAAAGCTGGCCGCCGGCTTTGGCTTCGAGAGCGGCCACGCGGCCATGTCGGTGGGTTATGCGGCACCGCTGGGCTCACGGGCCACGGTCAGTTTTGGTGGCGCCTTCAGCGGCTCGCAAAAGTCCGTCGGTTTCGGCTTCGGCCTGGATCTCTGAGGCCTGACAGTTCGCGGCTCGTCCCTCCCGCCTGACCCTCTCCGTACCCCGGAGCCGGGAGGGAGGGCGGGCCGCACCTGACCATGAATCACAACCCGGCGCGGGCGCACACGCGTCTCGCGCCAGAAGGTTTGGAAAGCTAACGAAAAACGGTGTGCGCGCGGAACCGTTACCTACATCCGGAACACGCCAAACCGGGTTGACGAGGCAATCGGTGCATTCAACGCTGCTGACAAGCCTAGGCCAAGAACACGGCGGGTGTCGGCAGGATCGATGATGCCGTCGTCCCACAGTCGTGCGGTGGCGTAGTACGGATTGCCCTGGCTTTCGTACTGGTCGAGGATCGGCGCCTTGAATGCGGCTTCCTCGCCCGCGCTCCACTCATCGCCGCGTGCCTCGATGCCGTCCCGGCGCACGGTGGCCAGCACGCTGGCCGCCTGCTCGCCGCCCATCACGCTGATGCGCGCGTTGGGCCACATCCAGAGGAAACGGCCGCCGTACGCGCGGCCGCACATCGCGTAGTTGCCAGCACCGAAGCTGCCACCGATCACGACGGTGAACTTGGGCACGTGCGAGCACGCCACGGCGGTGACCATCTTCGCTCCGTCCTTGGCGATGCCGGCCTGCTCGTACTTCTTGCCGACCATGAAGCCGGTGATGTTCTGCAGGAACACCAGCGGGATGCCGCGCTGGTTGCACAGCTCGATGAAGTGCGCGCCCTTGAGCGCGCTCTCGGCAAACAGGATGCCGTTGTTGGCGACGATCCCGACCGGGTAGCCGTGGATGTGGGCGAAGCCGGTAACCAGGGTCTTGCCGTAGCGCGCCTTGAACTCCTGGAACTCGCTGCCGTCGACAATGCGCGCGATGACCTCGCGGATCTCGAACGGGCGACGGGTGTCTTTCGGCACGACCCCGTACAGCTCGTGCGCGGCAAACAAGGGCTCGCGGACCGGCTGCACGGCGACCGGCAGGGTCTTTTTCCGGTTGAGGCTGCCGACGATGTCGCGGGCGATCTGCAGGGCGTGGCGATCGTCCTCGGCGAAGTGGTCGGCCACGCCCGAGATCGACGTATGCACGTCCGCGCCACCCAGGGTCTCGGCATCGACCACCTCGCCGGTGGCCGCCTTCACCAGCGGCGGGCCGCCGAGGAAAATCGTCCCCTGTTCCTTGACGATGATCGACTCATCGCTCATCGCCGGCACATACGCTCCGCCCGCCGTGCAACTGCCCATCACCACCGCGATTTGCGGAATGTTTTCCGCGCTCATCCGCGCCTGGTTGTAGAAGATCCGGCCGAAGTGTTCCTTGTCCGGGAATACCTCGTCCTGCAGCGGCAGGAATGCGCCGCCCGAATCGACCAGGTAAATACACGGCAGATGATTCTCGCGGGCGATTTCCTGCGCGCGAAGGTGCTTCTTCACCGTCATCGGAAAATACGTGCCGCCTTTTACCGTCGCATCGTTGGCCACGACGATCACTTCGTGTCCCATCACGCGGCCGATGCCGCAGACCATGCCGGCGGCCGGTGCGTCGCCGTCGTACATCTCCTCGGCGGCCAGCGCGGCAATCTCCAGGAAAGGGGAGCCCGGGTCGAGCAGGGCGGTGATGCGTTCCCTTACCAGCAGTTTTCCGCGGCCGGTGTGGCGTTCGCGCGACTTCTCACCACCGCCTTCGGCCGCCCGGATCAGCCGTGCATCCAATTCATCCACCAGGCTGCGATGCCAGGCAACGTTGTCCTGGAAATCCTGCGAGCGGGGGTCAAGGGCTGAGGTCAAAACGGGCATGGCAACCGGCCGAGGGAGAATGGACCGCACAGGATACCGGAGGCCAGCCGAGCTCCGCCCGGACGGCTCCGCAAACGCAACGAGGCCCGCAATAGCGGGCCTCGCGCTGACAGCTTTGCGGCAGAACGATCAGTCCTTCTTGGCCTTCTCGGCGGCCGCACGTGCGGCTGCGGCTTCCGCCTCGGCCTTCTCGCGCTTCATGCGCTCGGCGACGCTGTCTGCAGCACTGCCAATGGTGTCGGCGGCGCTGGCCTTGCCTTCCTCGTAGGACTCCTTGATCGAATCGCCGGCCTTGCTGGCGGACTCGGACGCGTCGGCAGCGGCGCGGCGGGTCGAATCGGCTGCATCCGCGGTGGCGGCGCGGGTGGTAGCGGCTGCGTCGCGCGCGGCGGCACTGGTGTTGTCGGCTGCATCGCGGGCAGCAGCGCCGGTGGCGTCGGCCGCTTCACGCGCCGATTCCGCGGCGGAGTCGAGGCTGCGGGCCGCGGAGTCGGAAGCGGAGTCCGCGGCGGCGGCGGCGTGATCACCGGCGGCGCGAGCCTCGGCGGCCGCTTCCTTTCGGTCCTGTTCGGCCTGCGGTGAATTGCAGGCGGTCAAGGCAAACATACTGGCTGCAACTATGAGGGTGATCTTGTGGTTCATCGGAAAGCTCCTGGAAAGTCGGCAGGGAAACTGCGTCATGCGCCGGTTCTGCCGGCGGGAAAACTATCCGATGGGCACAGGGAAAGCGACGTGAAGGAGGCGGTCGTATTTAAACGCCGCTGAAACGACGCGCATAAAAAAACCGCCGGAGTTACCCGGCGGTTTCTTCAAGCTGAAACGTGCAACGGGGCGATATTACTTGCCGTCGTTGTTGGTCTCGGCGTCTGCCTTGGCAGCGGCTTCTTCAGCAGCGTCCTTGGCCTGCTCGGCGGCGTCAGCCATGTTCTCGGCAGCGTCGGCAGCGTCGTCGGCACCGGTCATGTCACCAGCAGAGGCAGCGGCGTCGGCCGAAGTCGCGGCGGCGTCGGCAGCCGAAGCGGCGGTGTCGGCAGCAGCCTGGGCAGCGTCGGTGGCCATCGCGTCGCCAGTGGCGGCGGCGTTGGCAGCAGCTTCCTGCGCCTCGTTGGCGGCGGTGGCCGCTTCCTGGGCAGAGCTGTCAGCCTGCTGGGTGTTGGAGCAAGCAGCCAGGGCCAGGCCCATAGCGAGGGCGATCAGCGCCTTGTTCAAAGTCATGGTGTATTCCTCGTCTTAAGAAAAATTCGGCAGCACGCAATCGCGTACCGCTAACATGATGACGGTAGGCCGGCCTGTGTCAAGCGGCAGGCCTTCCTTTTTTCGTCAATTTATCGTTAACTGTTGGGCTGCCGTTCGGTGTTGACAGGCGCGCGTGAAAAGTGCGTTCCCATTCACGGCAACTCGATGGCAATCGCGGTCGCTTCGCCGCCGCCGATGCAGAGCGACGCCACACCGCGTTTTGCGCCACGCGCGCGCAATGCGTTGATCAGCGTGACCACTAGACGCGCACCGCTGGCGCCGATCGGATGGCCCAATGCAACGGCGCCGCCGTGCACGTTGACCTTTTCGCGCGGAATGCCCAGATCCTTGATCGGGGCCATCGCCACGCATGAGAACGCCTCGTTGATTTCAAACAGGTCGACGTCGGCCACGCTCCAGCTGGCCTTCTCGAGCACGTTCTTGATCGCGGTGACCGGAGCAGTGGTGAACCACTCGGGCGCCTGCGAATGGGTGGCGTGCGCAACGATGCGTGCGAGCGGCGTCAGGCCGCGGGCGGAGGCGTCCTCGGCAGACATCAGCAGGGTCGCCGCCGCGCCGTCGGAGATCTTCGAGGAGGAGGCTGCGGTCAACACGCCTTCCTTGCCGAAGGCGGCACGCAGGCCGGGAATCCGGGCGGTGTCGATCTTGCCGGGCTCCTCGTCGGTATCCACCACCACTTCGCCCTTGCGGGTCTTGACGGTGACCGGGACGATCTCGTCCTTGAACGAGCCATCGGCCTGGGCCGCCTTTGCGCGGTCCACGCTCTCGGTGGAGTACGCGTCGAGCGCCTCGCGGTCGAAACCGTACTCGTTGCAGGCCATGTCGCCGAACACGCCCATCGCCTTGCCGTCGTACGGGTTGGTCAGGCCGTCGTAGGCCATGTGGTCGATGAACTCGGCGCTGCCGTAGCGGATGCCGGTGCGCGAACCGTTGAGCAGGTGCGGGGCGTTGGTCATCGACTCCATGCCGCCGGCAACGACGACCTTGGCCGATCCGGCCTTGATCAGGTCGTGGCCGAACATGATCGCCTTCATGCCCGAGCCGCAGACCTTGTTGATGGTCGTGCAACCGGCGGAGGCGGGCAGGCCGGCGTTGAGCGCGGCCTGGCGGGCGGGCGCCTGGCCCAAGCCGGCGGGCAGCACGCAGCCCATGATCACCTCGTCGACCTGGTCGGCGGACACGCCGGCATGCTCGAGGGCGCCGGTGATGACGGCCGATCCGAGAGCCGGCGTCGGCACGCCGGTGAACTGGCCGAGGAAGGAACCGATGGCGGTGCGCTTGGCACCGACGATGACGACGTCGCTCATGGCGGACTCCAATTTGGGACGAGCCGGAAGACGCTTCCGGTACGCTCCGATTATGCGGCGCCATGCTGCGCTGCGGCAAACCGGGCGCTAAAACGTGCGCTGGTTCGCGTATCGGCCACGCTGCATTGGGCACGTCCGGCCTGCGTTGATGGCTGATTGTCGGTGAAGCGTGATTGACGTGATACTGGGGTCACTTGGCGCCTGGCGCCGTCCATTGCCGACCATTGAGGGGGAGACCTTATGAAGTCGCATGCATCCCAGCGCGCCCGCGCATGGAAACTGGGTATCGCCGGAGCAGGCGTACTCGCGCTGGCCGCCTGCGGTGGCGGTGGCGGTGGCACCATCATCCGTCCCGAGCCGCCGCCGGCGCCGCCGCCGATTCCGCCACCGGACGATGAGCCGGCACCGGGCCCACAGCCCGACTTCGATGCCCATCTGGTGCTCACCAACACCGATGCCGCGCACGCCGCCGGTTTCACCGGTGCGGGCGTCACCATTGGTGTGCTGGACAGCGGCATCCGCCGCGACCACCCGACGCTGGACGGCCGGGTCACCAGCAGCTTCACCTACCTGGATCCGCGCCGGAACAACCTCAACATCGATGACGTGCTCGGCCACGGCACGGTCGTGGCGCAGCTGGCGGGCGGTCGCCGGTTCGGCGACTGGCCCGGCGGCATCGCCCCGGACGCCACGTTCGTCTCCGCGCGGATCATCTCCGATGCGCCTCCGTCCGATGACGGCTCGGGTCGCGGCAACGAGGTCACCGACGGGTCCTGGCTGGGCGACATCCACAGGGACCTGATCACCGGTGGGGCGCGGATTTCCAACAACTCCTGGGGCGGTCTGTACTGGACCGGTGGTGACAAGGTCACCCGAACCTTCGTCGACGCGCTCAAGCCCTTCGTGGTGGATTGGGGCGGCCTGGTCGTATTCGCGACCGGCAACGAAGGCAAGGCCAACCCCAGCGATACCGCCGCATTGCCCAGCATGGGCGCCGGCGCCAACATCCTCGAGCGCGGCTGGCTCGCGGTGGGCGCGCTGGACACGCTGGAGCCGACCAAGCTGGCGAATTATTCCAACGCCTGTGGCATCGCCCAGAACTATTGCCTGGTCGCGCCTGGCTACGTGGTGTTCACCGACGTGCTGGACACGGTCGGCAAGCCGACCTATTGGGTCGGCAAGGGCACGTCCTACGCCGCGCCGCAGGTGTCGGGCGCGGCTGCGGTGGTCTGGCAGGCCTTCCCGTACTTCTCCAACGATGAGGTCCGACAGACCCTGCTGGGCACCGCGGTCGACCTGGGTGCGCCTGGCGTGGATCCGGTCTTTGGCCACGGCCTGCTGGACGTTGGCAAGGCCGCCAAGGGTCCGGGTCGGCTGGACTGGGGGCAGATGAGCGCCGCGTTCGATGGCGGCCGTTCCATCTGGTCCAACGACCTGACCGGGGCGGGCGGCATCACCAAGACCGGCGACGGCGACCTCGACCTCACCGGCAGGAACAGCTACCGCGGCAAGACCATCGTCAACGAAGGTTCGCTGGCATCGCTGTACGACATCCCGGGCGATACCGACATCGGCCACGACGGCCTGCTGTTGCTCGATGGCGTGTCCGTGAAAGGCTCGCTGCGCAACGAGGGCATCGCGGCGTTCTACGGCGAGGATCCCAAGGGCACGGTGCATACCATCGGCGGCGACTTCACCCAGACGTCGACCGGCGTGTTCGCCTTTGACCTCGGCTCCAGGGTGAACGTCAAGGGCCGCGCCACGATCAATGGCGAGGTGCTGGTCACCGGCGTCACCGAGGGTTACGTGCGCTCGGCGCGGGAGACTTTCCTGACCGCCGAGGGTGGGCTGTCGGGCGCGTTTACTGCGGCGTCCTCCAGCAACAACCTGTTCCTGCAGGCAACGCTGGGGCACGACTTTGAAAGCGCCTGGCTGGACATCCAGCGACTGGACGTCCTCACCACCGCGCAGTCACTGCGTTTGAGCCCGACCGCGGTCAGCGGCGCCGCGCGGGTCGAGGGTGCGTTCCGCGGCCTCGATCGCGACGGCACGGGCGTGACCGGATCGGCCGGGCCGGGTGCGATGGGCGGCTTCATCACCGGCGCCGGGGCGATCCAGTCGACCGTGTCGGCTGCCGGTGCGGAGCGCACGCTGGCGAGCCTGTCCGGCGAGATGCACGCGGCGGACACCGCGTTCGCCACGATGGCGATGGACGATGGCCGCCACGCGCTGGAGTCGCGCCTGGACGGGCTCTCCAGTGGCAACGTCGTCAGCCTGGGCAGCTGGGCCAGTCGTCACGGCGGCGAGCGCGCGATGTGGTCGCAGTCGCGGTTGGACGCCAACTCCTGGTTGCTGGGCCACGACCAGCGCATCGGGCGCAACCTGACCCTGGGCTTCGCCTTCGGCCAGACCGACGGTTACGCGCACAACCCGCTGCGTCAGGACCGGGAGCACAACCGCCAGTACGAGAGCCAGCTCTACGCCGCCTGGGAGTTCGATGGCAGCTATCTGCTGGGCCGCTTCGCCGCCGGCCGCATGGACCGCAGCACCCAGCGCCAGATCGTGCTGGGCAGCCAGAGCCACGGCGTCGCGGCGGATTACGCCAGCCGCTACTCCAGCTTCGGCGTGCAGGCGGGCCACCGCTTCGCGCTCGGCGCGGGCACCCTGACCCCGTACGTGGGGACCGAGTCCCTGCAGCTGGACCGCGACGGTTTCAGCGAGCAGGGTGCGGTCGGGTTCGGCCTGACCACCGGCGACTCGCAGCTGGATGCAACGCGGGCGCTGGCGGGTGTGCGCCTGCAGCAGCCGTGGGCTTTGGGCGGCCTCAAGCTGACCATGCAGGGCCGGCTGGAATGGCAGCGCCTGCTGTCGCAGTCGGGCACCGCCATCGATGCGCGCTTTACCGGCATGGATGCGTGGTCGCCGATCACCGGCGGCGGGATGGCCAAGGAAGCCACCGTGCTCGGCTTCGGCCTGCGCAGCGATCTGCCGCTGGGCCGGCTGGGCTTCGATCTGAATGCGCGCAACGAAAACGGGCGCACCTGGACGGGTGCCTACGCCAACTGGACGGTCGGGTTCTGACCTGACCCACCCGGCGCGTGGCCTGCATGGCTGCGCGCCGGAGCGGTGGTTTCCAACGGGCAGCAGGGCTGCCCGTTATTGCTGGCGATCAGCTGCGGTCGTCGAACAGCTCGCGGCCGATCAGCATGCGCCGGATCTCGTTGGTGCCGGCGCCAATCGCGTACAGCTTGGCGTCGCGCAGGATGCGCCCGGCCGGGTACTCGTTGATGTAACCGTTGCCGCCCAGGGTCTGGATGACTTCCAGTCCGACCTGCACCGCCGCCTCGCTGGCGTGCAGCAGGCAGGACGCGGCATCCACCCGGCTGCGATGGCCGGCGTCGTAATCGCGCGCGACCTGGTAGGCGAAGGCGCGGCTGGATTGCAGCGCGGTGTACATGTCGGCCATCTTGGCCTGCATGATCCCGAAGGTGCCAATCGCCGCGTCGAACTGGCGGCGCTCGCGGACGTAGGGCAGGGCAATGTCCATGGCGTCCTGCATCAGCCCGATCGGGCCGCCGGTCAGCACCAGCCGTTCGGTGTTCAGGCCGCTCATCAATACCTTGACGCCCAGGTTGACCTCGCCGAGCACGTTCTCGACCGGGATCTCGCAGTTCTGGAACACCAGCTCGCAGGTGTTGGATCCGCGCATGCCCAGCTTGTCGAGCTTCTGCGCGGTGCTGAAACCCAGCATGCCGCGCTCGACGATGAAGGCGGTCATGCACTTGCTGCCGGCCTCCTTGCCTGCGGTGCGCATGTAGACCACCAGCACGTCGGCCTCCGGGCCGTTGGTGATCCACATCTTGTTGCCGTTGGCGACCCAGACGTCGTCGCCGCCATCCACGGAGCGAAGCTCGGCGTGGCAGCTCATCGAACCGACCACGTCGGAACCGGCGCCAGGCTCGCTCATCGCCAGCGCGCCCTTCCACTCGCCGCTGCAAAGCTTGGGCAGGTACTTGCGGCGCTGGGCCTCGTTGCCGTTGAGGTAGAGGTTGTTGACGCACAGGTTGGAGTGGGCGCCGTAGCTCAGGCCGACCGAACCGGACGCGCGGGAGATCTCCTCCATCGCCACCAGGTGGGCCAGGTAGCCCATGCCGCTGCCGCCGTATTCGGGGTCGACGGTCAGGCCGAGCAGGCCCATCTCGCCAAGCTTCGGCCACAGGTCCTGCGGAAACGCATTGTCTTCGTCGATCTGTTGCGCGCGCGGCGCGATCTCGGCTTCGGCAAACCGGCGCACGGCGTCGCGCAGCGCGTCGATCTCGTCACCCAGCGGAAAAGCACGCATCCCAAATCTCCTGAATTGAAAGCACGACGGGGCACTCGGCCCCGTCGCGTTGTTGCATTACCGCCCGCGGCTGATCAGCTGCGGACGCGACCCTTGAAGCGCGGGGTGCCGCGGCCCATCGGCAGCTTCAGCTTGCCGATCGAGGCGATGCGCTCCTCGCCCAGGCGGTCGGCGGCCTTGTAGGTCGGGATGCCGTCGCGGTCGGCGATCTCGAAGATGCGGGTCAGGTTGTGGTAGATCGTCCGCATCATGCGCATCGCGCGCTCGCGGTTGTAGCCGTCGATCTCCAGCGAGACGTTCATCACGCCGCCGGCGTTGACCGCGTAGTCCGGCGCGTAGAGGATGCCGCGCTTCTGCACTTCATCGCCCATCGCGTCGTTGGCCAGCTGGTTGTTGGCCGAGCCGCAGATGACCTTCGCCTTCAGGCGCTGCAGGGTCTCTTCGTTGATGGTGCCGCCCAGCGCGCACGGCGAGTACACGTCGGCGGGGACGTCGTAGATCTCGTCCAGGCCCACGGCCTCGGCGCCGTACTCGGTCACGGCCTTCTCGACCAGGCCCTGGTTGATGTCGGTGACGAAGATCTTCGCGCCGCGCTCCTTGAGCAGCTTCACGAACTCCATGCCGACGTGGCCCAGGCCCTGCACGGCGTAGCTGTACTTGCCGACTTCTTCATCGCCGAAGCGCTTGTTCAGCGACGCCATCAGGCCCTGCAGGGTGCCGTAGGCGGTGAACGGCGACGGGTCGCCCGAACCGCCGTGGACTTGGTGCACGCCGGTGACGTACTCGGTCTCGCGGAACACGAACTCCATGTCGTTGACGTCGATGCCGACGTCCTCGGCGGTGATGTAGCGACCGCCCAGGGTCTCCACGAAGTGGCCGAACGCGCGGAACAGCATCTCCGACTTGTCGGTGGCCGGGTTGCCGATGATCACGGCCTTGCCGCCGCCCAGGTTCAGGCCGGCGACCGCGTTCTTGTAGGTCATGCCGCGGCTCAGGCGCAGGACGTCATTGAGCGCCTCGGCCTCGGACTTGTAGGGCCACATGCGAGTGCCGCCCAGCGCGGGGCCCAGAGTGGTGTTGTGGATGGCGATGATCGCCTTCAGGCCGGCATCCTTGTTGTGGCAAAACACCACCTGCTCGTGGCCGCTGGTGTCGAGGGTTTCAAAAATCATCAAGAGCTCCGGGTCGGCGGTGATTGCGCGGGTGCGCTGGCGCCAAGATTCGTGTAAGTCATTGAATCCGCGTGGATTCGCCAATGCAGGCCGAGTGTTTCCCGGTCGCAGGGGCGCTAGTCTAATCGAATCGCGGCGGCGTCTATTGCTGCGCTGCGGCATTCGCGCATTCAGAAACTCGCGGCCATTCAGCGTGCCCGGCGAGCGGCACGCGGGTTAGCGCAGGGGCGGTCGGGCGGCACGCTACAATCACGCCAAACCCCTTTGCCTGCACGGATCGAGCGTCATGAGTACTCCTGCCAGCCAGCTTTCCCAGCCCGCCACCGCCAGCAATTCGGCCACCGCCCGTACGCCGTTGCGCTTCGTCACCGCCGCCAGCCTGTTTGACGGCCACGACGCGGCGATCAACATCATGCGCCGGCTGATCCAGTCGCTCGGCGCGGAGGTCATCCACCTGGGCCACAACCGCTCGGTGGAGGACGTGGTGCGCGCGGCGCTGCAGGAGGACGCCGACGCCATCGCGCTGTCGTCCTACCAGGGCGGCCACGTGGAGTACCTCAAGTACATGGTCGACATGCTCAAGGAGCGTGGCGCGGCGCACATCAAGGTCTTCGCCGGCGGCGGCGGCACCATCACGCCGGAGGAGATCCGCGAGCTCGAGGCCTACGGCGTGGAGCGCATCTACCACCCCAACGACGGCATGAAGATGGGCCTGGTGGAGATGATCGAGGATGTGGTCAAGCGCGCCGAGGACGCCCGCGTGGGCGCCGACGCGCCCGAATCCGCGCCGTCGATCACCGACGAGATCGCGATCGGCAAGATGCTGACGGCGATCGAGGAAGACCAGTTCGACGAGCACGCGCTGGCGACGCTACGTAAAGAGTGGCAGTTGGCCGGCAGCCGCACGCCGGTCATCGGCATCACCGGCACCGGCGGCGCGGGCAAGTCTTCGGTCACCGATGAATTGCTGAACCGCTTCCTGTCCCACTTCCCGGAGATGCGCCTAGCGGTGATCTCGGTCGATCCGACCCGCCGCCGCACCGGTGGCGCGCTGCTGGGCGATCGCATCCGCATGAACTCGCTGCGCTCCAAGCGCGTGTACATGCGCTCGATGGCGACCCGCCGCCAGCACGCCGCGACCAATATCGTGCTCAAGGACAGCATCGGTTTCCTGAAGGGGCTGGGCTACGACCTGGTGATCGTGGAGACCGCCGGCATCGGCCAGAGCGATTCGGAGATCGTCGATCTGGTCGACTTCCCGATGTACGTCATGACCAGCGACTTCGGTGCGCCCAGCCAGCTGGAGAAGATCGACATGCTCGACTTCGCCGAACTGGTGGTGCTGAACAAGTACGACAAGCGCGGCGCCGAGGACGCGCTGCGCGACATCCGCAAGCAGTGGAAGCGCAACCGCGTCGCGTTCCAGACCAAGGACGAGGACGTGCCGGTCTACGCGACCATCGCCAGCCAGTTCAACGACCCCGGCATCAGCTGGATGTTCTCCAACCTGTGCCGGCTGATGCGCGAGAAGGTGCTCAACGACGGCGAAGGCAAGGAGAGCCGCCAGCTCGCGCCAGCGCACTGCGACTTCCAGCCCGACATCGACACCAGCCTGAAGGAGCCGCGCGCCACGGTGCTGATCCCGGGCCCGCGTGTGCGCTACCTGGCCGAGATCGCCGAGCAGGGCCGCAGCATCAACCGCCAGATCGAGACCCAGGCCGAGATCGCCGACCGCGCGCAGGCCATGTGGCTCGCGCTGAAGGGGCTGGGTGATGACGCACTGCCCGAGGCGCTGGACCTGTACGGCTCGGCGGCGATCACGCCCGGCGGCGGGCAGGCCGGGCTGGGCACCGTCGAAGTCGCCAGCCCGTCGCCCGCCGTGCCCGTGCCCCCGGAAAACGAGGTGCCGGCCGTTGCCGACGACACGCAGGCGCCCGACCGCACCCTGCTGACCCTTCGCCAGCGCTACAACGACGCGATCCAGTCGCTGACCGCCGACGCGGTCAAGCTGCTGCGCCAGTGGCCGGAGCGGCTGAAGTCGATCACCGACGAGATCACCGAATACGAGGTGCGCGGCAAGAAGATCCGGGTCGAGAACTACCGCGAATCGCTCAGCCACCAGCTGGTGCCGAAGATCGCCGCGCCGACGTACAAGTCCTGGGGCGAGCTGCTGACCTTCCTGCAGAAGGAAAACCTGCCCGGCCATTACCCCTACACCGGCGGCGTGTACCCGTACCGCCGCACCGGCGAGGACCCGATTCGCATGTTCGCCGGCGAGGGCACGCCGGAGCGCACCAACCGTCGCTTCCATTACCTGTCCGTCGGCCAGCCCGCCGCGCGCCTGTCCACCGCGTTCGACTCGGTCACGCTGTACGGCGAGGACCCGGCGCCGCGCCCGGACATCTTCGGCAAGATCGGCAACTCCGGCGTCAACATCGCCAGCCTGGACGACATGAAGAAGCTGTATTCCGGCTTCGACCTGTGCGCGCCGACCACCAGCGTGTCGATGACCATCAACGGCCCCGCGCCGATGATCCTGGCGATGTTCATGAACTGCGCCATCGACCAGCAGGTGGAGAAGTACCTGCGCGAGGATGACGCCCGCTGGGCGGAGGCCAGCAAGAAGATCGACGCGATGTTCAAGGACGCCCCGCGCCCGCAGTACAGCGGCGAGCTGCCCGAGAGCAACGACGGCCTGGGCCTTGGCCTGCTGGGCGTCAGCGGGGACCAAGTAGTGGACGCGGCGACCTACCAACGCATCAAGGAGTACACGCTCAAGACCGTGCGCGGCACCGTGCAGGCCGACATCCTCAAGGAGGACCAGGCCCAGAACACCTGCATCTTCAGCACCGAGTTCGCGCTGCGGATGATGGGCGATATCCAGCAGTACTTTGTCGACCACGGCGTGCGCAACTTCTACTCGGTGTCGATCAGCGGCTATCACATCGCCGAGGCCGGGGCGAACCCGATCAGCCAGCTGGCCTTCACCCTGAGCAACGGTTTCACCATCGTCGAGTACTACCTGGCGCGCGGCATGGACATCGACGACTTCGCGCCCAACCTGTCGTTCTTCTTCAGCAACGGCATGGACCCGGAGTACACGGTCATCGGCCGCGTCGCTCGCCGCATCTGGGCCCGCGCCATGCGCGAGCGCTACGGTGCGTCCAGCCGCAGCCAGATGATGAAGTACCACATCCAGACCAGCGGCCGGTCCCTGCACGCGCAGGAGATCCAGTTCAACGACATCCGCACCACGCTGCAGGCCATGTACGCGCTGTTCGACAACTGCAACAGCCTGCACACCAACGCCTACGACGAAGCGATCACCACCCCGACCGAGGAAAGCGTGCGCCGCGCGGTCGCGATCCAGATGATCATCAACAAGGAGCTGGGGATCAATTTCAACGAGAACCCCTGGCAGGGCAGCTTTGCCGTGGATTACCTCACCGACATGGTCGAGGAAGCCGTCTACAAGGAGTTCGAGGCGATCAGCGAGCGCGGCGGCGTGCTCGGCGCGATGGACACCATGTACCAGCGCGGCAAGATCCAGGAAGAGTCGATGTACTACGAGCGCAAGAAGCACGACGGCAGCCTGCCGCTGGTCGGCGTCAACACCTTCCTGCCCAAGGAGCACGCCGGCGAAGTCACCACCGAGATCGAACTGATCCGCTCAACCCCGGAAGAGAAGGGCCAGCAGATCGAAAACGTCCGCAACTGGCAGGGCAATCGCAACCAACTGGCGCCGCGCGGCGAAACGTCGCACAGTCATGAAGTGGGGACCGACGGCGCAGGGGAAGAAGCGCACGACGGACACGGACTGGGGTATCTGCAGAAGACAGCGCGCGAGCGGAAGAATGTGTTTGAGGCGCTGATTGAGGCGGTCAAGACGCACTCGCTCGGACAGATCTCGCATGCGTTGTATGACGTGGGTGGGGAATATCGGCGGAATATGTAGCATAAAATCGCTAGTCGGGTTGTAACTTATATTGGGGAAGAGGTGGCATGGTCGATTTTTCGAAGCTTAGTCCAGCGGGTTCGCAAGCAGAGGCGACGTCGCTCTTTGATACCTTCTCTAGGCTCGACCGACAGGTTTCCCACGTTGAGCTCAGGCCGTCTCAGTTGGATTTGTTCAAAAAGATTGATGGTCAGCTGAATCAGCGCGATTTAGTCTTGAAGCTAAATACGGGCGGAGGGAAGACAACAACCGGCTTGATCTATTTGAAGCACATGATGGATCGGTATGACGAGCCGGTCGTTTTCTTGGTGCCGACCACTCAGCTTGCGGAGCAGGTAATAGACGAGGGAGAGCGCATCGGTTTGAGTGTGGTTGCATGGTTAGGTAACGAAAGATATCCGCCTGAGCAAGCTTCTCAGTGCAATTCGGTAATGGTCTGCACATACGACAAATTCTTTAATGGAAAATCTACCTTTGCTCGCGCTGATGTTCGTCTGACACCGTGCGCTATTGTTCTTGATGATGTTCACGCGGGAATCGAATCGATAAAGAAATGCTTCGGCGCCGTGCTTTCCGGGGATGTGAGAGACGGATTACTTTCCCTTTTAGGGCCGGCACTAAGCGAGGCGGAGCCAGCGAACTGGAGCCGTGTCGATGGCTCGGATCCTGCGGGGCTCCTTGAAGTTCCGCATTGGCTAATAGCCGATAATATCTCCGCTATAAGACGCATCTTGGCTGCCGGCGCGAGCGAAAAGCCTCTTGTGTTTTCCTGGCCCCATATCTCTCGAGCGCTGGAGCTTTGCAGAATTGTAATCAGTGGCAATTCCGCCGAAATTACGCTGGATCCTCCTCTCACCGATTACGTTGAACATTACGTTGGTGCACGCCATCGGTTGTTTATGTCCGCATCGATACATGATGGTGGTCCGCTCATCCGTGAACTGGGTTGTGATCAAGAATCGATCAAAAACCCGATTGAGGTGGAAGGGGAAGGCGCTGTCGGTGAACGGATGGTGCTTGTCCCGTCGCTCGTCGACCCAGAGTTTACGCGGGCTCAGATAATCGAGGTTGTCGCGCGCTTCGTCCCATCTGCAAATGTGGTGGTGCTCGTTCCATCTGACGCTGCTGCGGGAGTATGGGTCGAGGCCGGGGCTTTGAAGGCTCAAGGTGAAAACGTCAGTTCTTGGATCGAGACTCTCAAACGCGCGTCGCGAGGGAATTTTATCGTCTTCGTAAATAGGTATGACGGTATCGACTTGCCGGACGCTGCGTGCCGTATTCTCGTGATAGATGGATTGCCTGCTGGTGAAGGGATCATTGATCGGTTAGATAATGAAAACGCCGGTGGTTTAGTGGGTATGCGGGGAAAGCTGGCGAATAGAGTGGAGCAGGGGCTTGGCAGAGCCGTTCGTTCAAATTCAGACTATTGCGCGGTAATTCTCGCTGGTCAGGATCTCGCAAACTTCATCTCTCGAAAGATAGTGCTTGAGAGCTTTTCGCCGAATACAGTCCGACAGATAGAAATAGGGCGAGAGGTATCAAAAGCTATTGCTGACGATCCTGACAAAGCAGTTGGCATCAGCAATACATTAAGTCAATTGCTGAATCGCGATGAGGGTTGGAGGAACTATTATCTTTCGCAAGTAAGGGTTCATTCGGATGCAGTTGATAGGGTTGCTGCGGAGGTGGAGGTGCGGCGCGACATAGCAGTGGCTGAGCGGAAGTCTGCTGTTGCAGCTCAGGCGCGGGATTACTATGGCGCGGCACAATTCCTTCGTAACGCTTCAAATCTCCTTGGCAACAGTCGATTTCCGAAGGGGGTTATGAAGCAGAGTGCAGCAAAGCTTCTATATATGCATGACAAAACCACTGCGATGGATTTACAGGGGTCGGCTTATGCAGATAATTACAATGTCTCTCGCCCCCCTGTGCTTCCGCCGTCTCTACAGCGTCGAGTAAGCAGCCAAGCGGAGCGAATCGCGGAATGGCTTCGCCAGTTTGAGGATAAGAATGGAGCGATACTGGAGCTCGATAGTCTTATTTCTCGTTTATCATATTCAAACGACTCGGACGCGGTGGAGGCAGCAGTGATGGATCTCGGTGAGGTTCTCGGTGCGGACTCAAGACGCCCTGAGAAAGAGTTCGGGCGGGGTCCGGATAATCTTTGGATTTTTGAGGATAAAGCATTTTGTATCGAGATGAAGAATGAGAAGACCTCAAAGCTTTGGAAGACCGATGCCGGGCAGATTGCGATAAGTGAGAGATGGGTGAGAGATAACATCCCCGGCCTCGTAGAGGTTTTTCCTATAATAGGAAGCGATGTTGCGGTTGCGGATCGTGCCAGTGACTTTTCTGCGAGTATTTCTGTTTTCACTAGCGATACAATTGGTGAGGTTGTTTTACGATTTCGTGGGTTGCTTGTTGCGCTGGTCACGCACGGTCCCTTGTTCGCCGAGGAAGCGAGCAATATCCAAAGGCAGCTCGGATCACATCAGGTCTTACCCCAACAGCTTGTCGACGCGGGGATTCCGGTCAGGTAGTGGCGACGAGGCGCTTAGCGGATTCGCCACTTGCACGTTGTTCACGTTTGCGTCGGCTGTGAGGGGAATCTTGGCCCGCGTGGATAGGACGGTGGCTTTCGAAATAGTGTCAGGGGTAGATTAAACCGCGAAAGCTTCAATCGCTTCGATCGCCCCACGAACGCTATCAACCCGGTGGTTGCGGTATAAAAATGTCGCACGGATCTTGATCGGAAAATCGGTCTGGCTATGCGATGTGCAAGTCAAAGGTAGGGCGTCATTATTAAATTTCAACACTGAGATTAATCTCGTTGAATGATTCGTAAAGCACCGCAAGATGCTTCTTGGACATCCTGAACTGGCTTCTAGCTTTGACTCTGGGGCGCGCCGTACTAACAGCATCCACTTTCGAACCTGGATCAAAAACAACCAAGCCGGCAGCCAGCGCACTGAGGTACTTGGAGAAGTCCGTCCTCTCTCCGAGCAACACCGGATTGACATAGCGATAGCACGGCGGCGTTGAACTCTCCGACTTGAATGGGACATATGCAGCCGATGCATGCTTGCGGTTCCAATGTGTGAGCAGATGGCTGTAGCTCCACGTCGCTGCTTCGTTGCCGTCCCCGTCGGACAGGACAATCCGACCGCTTACATCGTTGATCACGCTCTTGGTTGCGTCGAATCCGCATAAGCCAAGCGTCATGGCGGTTCTGGCATTGGGCTTCCCGAACTGATGGGCACCAGTGAAGTAGAGCTGGTCCTTGTCTGGGATGGGCCGGCCGTAGCGCCGGACAAATGCGCCGACACCTTCTGATCCGTAGAAACCACCGTTTGGTTCGGGGGTCATCAGCGTGATCCTGTCGCTGCTGAATGCCTTGATCTCCCAGCCCATGAAGTCGGGCGCGGCATCGCCGTTCGGCTTGATCCCCAGCAGAGCCTCAAGGGTGTACCCGCCGCCGTTGCGCGCGTTGTAGGGAACCGCATCGCCGGTCTTGTTGAGCCTGATGGACGGTATGGCACCCATCTGCTGGATCTGTCGCAGCCGATCCAATACGTAAGAACGCGAATCGCTGGGCGCGCCAGGTACGGGGAGCTCCTTGAACACTCCGGCGTCGGCGTGCGGCGCGAGTGTCGCTTCGAACGCGAGCGGCGAGCCGGCCGGTTCCAAGTGGGCAAGCGTCCGTCCGTCGGCCGTGGTCCCAAAGAACAAGGCGCGACCATCTACACCCTTTCGCATGTCCCTTGGAATCGGACGAAGATGTTCATTGGGAGCCGTTCTGCAGCCGCGCAGGAAGCCCGACAGTCTGACCTCAGGATAGCGGGGATAGAGAATAAGCTGCGCTGCGCGCGCTTTCTCCAAAGTTGAAGGGCCGACCCAGAAGTACTCCAGTGGTGCCTTGAACGTTGGATCTTTGAGACCCGGCTCGGCGTGGACATTACCGTAGGGGAAAAAGGTCAGGACCTCGAAGCTGCCCCCGAGATAGATCTGTTGCTTGCTGTTGTCGTTCTCGCTCAGCAGCTTGTAGAAGATGCGAGTTGCGCCAATGTCACGAAAGCGCGACAGCAGACTTTTTAAATCAGCAAAATAGTCCAAAAGGCTTGCTCATGAAGTACCGGAGCCGCGAGTAGTCGCTGAATAGTCCGTCGCGAGGGTACTCGTACTTAGAGTTGATCTTATTCGGTTTCCCAGGTTGGTGAGGGTTGCTGCCCGGTCTTCCACACACTTATCGCGCAATTGGCACTCCCAGATCGTATCGACCTGCCACCCCACCGCCCGCAGAGCCGCTTCGTTGCGGGTGTCTCGCTCGTGGTTCGAATCCATCTTCGCCTTCCAGAATTCCGTCCTGGTCTTTGGCAGCCGGAACAGGTGGCAATCGTGTCGGTGCCAGAAGCAGCCATGGATGAATACCACAGTCCGGTACTTCGGAAGAACGATATCAGGTCTCCCCGGCAGTCCTGCACCTCCCAACCGGTAGCGAAAGCCCAGCGCATGCAGTCCGCGCCGTACTTCCAATTCGATCTTCGTGTCCTTGCCTTTGATCCGCGACATCAGCGCGGACCGTTGCTCGGGACTGATCACGTCCACGGTGTCAGGCCACCTTGCGGTCGGCGGCCTTTTCCGTATCCATGTGGTCCAGGAGCGGAACCATAACGTTGGCAATAGCTGCAACGACAGGCACCACCACCGAATTGCCGAACTGCATGTATGCCCGCGTATCCGACACCGGAATTCGGAAAGTGTCGTCATAGCCCATGAGACGGGCGCACTCGCGGGGCGTGAGACGGCGCGGATTTTTGCGGCCGCCGCGGGAAACAAGGATCTCCGAGCCGTCCTTGTAATAGCGGGCGGACAGGGTGCGTGACGTGTCATCTCTGGTGACGAGGCCGAAGCCGAATCCGTTGCCTTTCATGCGGTGCTTTTCCGCGTAATTCTGCAGGTACTCCCAGAGCTTGTCGGACAGGGTGTACTTGCCACTGACCCGCCTCTTCTCCCCCTCCAGATAGTGCCATTCCGCCGGATCGGTGCCGTCTTCCCGGTGCAGGATGCTGTCAAGCTTCGGACCCTCTTCCAGCGGGGGTAGTTCGAGATCGTCCCAGTTGAACGGGACGTCGTCGCGGAAGCCGACAATCATGATCCGCTCGCGGTTCTGCGGGACGAAGTGCTTACCGTTGATTACCTTCGTGTGCACGTGGTAGCCCAGCTCATTCCGCAGCACATCGATGATTGTCGCGAATGTGCGGCCCTTGTCATGGCTGACCAGGTTCTTGACGTTCTCCAGCAAAAGCGCCTTCGGCCGCTTGGCCGCGATGATGCGGGCCACATCGAAAAACAGCGTGCCCTGTGTCTTGTCGGCGAAACCGTGCGCGCGGCCCAGAGCATTCTTTTTGGACACCCCGGCGATCGAGAATGGCTGGCAGGGGAATCCGGCAAGCAGCACGTCATGATCGGGCACGTCGTCCTCATGTACCTGGGTGATGTCACCCGCAAATGTGTGCTCCGGTCCGTCGTGGAAGTTGGCTGCGTAGGTCTTGCGCGCGTAGGAGTCCCACTCGCTGGTGAAGACACAGCGGCCGCCGAGCTTTTCGAAAGGTAGTCGCAGCCCGCCGATCCCCGCGAACAGATCGATGAAGCGGAATGCAGCAGGTCCCGTAGGCGCTTCGCCCAAGGGGAGCAGGCGTTGGCGGATCGCGTCGGCGATGTAGGGCTTGGGTTCGGTCTCTCTCAGGTGCCAGCGGCGGACCGTCTTCGGATCGACCCCCAGGGCAACTGCCACTTCCTTTGCCGAGTAGCGCGTAAGCGCGAGGTCAATCAGTTCGTAAGTAGGCATGAATAGCTCCGGGACATGTGCGGACAGTATGTCCATTGTTGTCCCTTCGAGGAAGGGGCTTAGGCGGAAAATCACCGGTCCGCGCGTTCGAAATCGACCTGATCGAGTGTCCAGATATGCGTCTCTTGAGGTGAGACGCGGCGGCTTTGCGTTGAAGCACTTGTGGCGTGCGCTTTCGCTGCGTCCGTCGGACTCGATCACGCATTTCACGAGTTTGTGTGAGCCTGGCGACCTCGCAGGTACGCAGCCTGCCGCGCGACGCTTCACTCCCCGCGCTTCCTTTGGCACACTCGTTTCCGCCCTGCCGCTCGGCTCATAGTCACCGGCGGTAACAGGGCAAGGACGCGCCGGCAGACGTTGGCGCACACACATGGATAGGCAAAGGAGAGTGCTGTGGCTCAGAACATTGTTTCCCTTGATTTCACGGACGAGCAGATTGCAGGTGCGGTAGCGGGAGTGCAGCAGGCGGCGGCGTCGTTGCCCGGCTTGATCGGCATGGAGACCGGGGACCGTCGCGGTCTGACCCTGCTGGGCCCGCGCTCGCAGGATTTCGCGCGGCAGACGCTGCGGGTGCTGGAGCAGAACCCGGACATCGTTCCGGCGAGCCTCAACCTGGCGGAGGCGCAGGCCGACCTGGCCGCTCTGGACAAGCTGGTGCCGGTGCTGGAGCAACTGCGGCGGCTGACCACGCGGGTGGAGGACACGGTCGCCGCGCTCGGCAGCGACGTGATGAGCGTTGCGCTGGAGGGCTATGCCCACGTCAAGCTGTCCGGCGGGGCCCACGGTCTGGACGAGCTGCGCAAGGAGTTGAGCGGCCGCTTCGCGAAGAAGCGCCGCAAGGTGGCCGAACCGGCCTAACGCGTTTCTCCGGTTTCGCACAACACAGGCCGCCTCCGGGCGGCCTTTCTGGTTGCAGACATCGGCAGGCGTGCCGGAGGCCCCCGTTGGGGTCGTGGTTGCCGGCGTTGGAATCACCCACCCATCGGTCGGCCTGGGCGACGCCTGCGATGGCGTCATCGACGCCTCGGATGGGGTCGACGACGCTTCTGGATGCGTCATCGATGCCTCTGGCGGGGGAGTCAATGTCTCCGGATGCGTCGCCACCGCCACGCTTGAGGTCATTGCCGCATCCGGAGCCCTACCTGCTGCGCGTCGTCGATCTGGCCAATGACGCCCAGAAGGGCGTGAACGAAAGCCCACATGGACCAGGTGCGCGCCCGGTGATGGGTGGATTGCGCGATGGTGATGGGCGGTAGCCTGCCGTCGCTGCGCTACGATGCCCGCATGGCCAGCCTGGTTGAACAATCCGTTTATTCGAGCGGGAGGATCTGTTTGAAGAGCTTGTCGACGAAGCCCGGGGCTGATGACGATCGGGTAGTCCTGGTGAGCGAGGGCGGCGCGGACCGCGTGCCGGTTGCCGCCGACCCGATCCAGGCGTGGATCGACCTCATGGAGGTGGTGGAGATGCTGCGCCCGCGAGGGGGGCCGCGCCCGCCTAAACCCACCTGCGGGCGGTTTCTGCTGTAGAGCCCCATCACGAAGCACGTCGAGCCGAGTGTACGGATCAGGACCCGGCGGTCGCGGTCCCTTTGCACTGCGGATATCGCGCGCAGCCCCAGAAGGGCTCGCGCGTGCGTCGGTTGTGCCTCACGACCATTGCGCCGGCGCAGACCGGGCAGGTTGGTGTGTGGCCTCGCGGGTCTGCATGTCGGGGTGTTTCTATCGGTCCAGCTTGCGGTTCCGTTACGGGTGTGGGTGCAAGTGCAGATGCGGTAGCGGCGCCCGTCTGCGCGGCACGTATCCGGTCGAGTAGTTCGGGTCCGGTAATCAGATGGATAGGCTTGCCGCTGGCAAATCGCGCCGCATCGGCGGTGAAATCCCCGACGCTGACGATGTGCACCGCATCTGCGCGGTGGTGGTCGACCAGGCCCCACATTTCGCGGACGGTTGCGACACCGACCTGGCGGCGCCTCCACTGCTTGCACTGGACCAGTTCGCGACGCCCACCTTTGCTCACGATCAGGTCGATGCCGCCGTCCTTTCCACCCAGGCCGGTCTCAAGCACGTCGTAGCCCTGTCGGCGGAACGCCTCGCCAACCAGCATCTCGAACTCGCGCCAGGAGATGTCCGCCAGGCTGTCGAGGTCGCTGCGGGTGTCATGCAGGTTGCGTCGCTTTCTCGCATTGGCCCAGGACACCGCCGCCGCCAGCCAGCAGGCGAACATCACGATCCATGCGAAGGGCGCGGTGATGCTGCCGATCTGCTGCCCGACGGGTCCCAGCAACGGACCGCCGGCCGTTGAGAGCCATGCTCCTATCCCGTAGCGGATGAGCAGGAAGGCGACGATGCCCGCCAGAATCCCCATTTGCCACGGCCATGACGCGACCTCGTCCAGACCGCTTTTTCTCCGACGTCCCATAACCCCTCCCTGTGTGGGGGGATGGTAGCGCTGATTTCCGATATCGCCGCCGATGAGGGTTGGCTGCGATCTCGTCACTGATCAGTGCCCAGGAAAAACCGGAGGATCGCTCGTCGATTTGAGCTTTTACGGCTCAAGTTTTTACAGGGTCGGCCGATGCTCCAATTCGGATGCGGCCGCTACCAGTAGCGGCAAACCACCATAACGACCGCGCTGATGTGCGCGATCGATCGATTTCAAACAGGGGAAAACATGAAGAACACGATAGTGACCGCGGCCATGGCGGCGGTCTTCGCGAGCGTTGCCTTGGCATCTGCCACGGCCCATGCACAGTCCAAGCCGCTCGCGGTTTGGCAGCCTGCGCCGGAAGGCGAAAAGGATCCCGCCAAGCGGGTGCCGACAACGTCGGTGCCGACGGATGCCGTTTCAGCGCAATCGCTTGCGCACCCTCAGGCCAGCAGCGCAGTTCAACAGTCGTACGCTGCGGCTGCTCCGTCAGCCACGATGGAAGAGGAAAGCCGAGGCGGGGTCTTCCTGGGCGTGCAGGGCGGCAAGGGATGGGTGTACGACGATGTCGACCAGTCCGCACGCGCGGTGAACGCAGGCTACCGATGGCAGGCGGGTGCGGTGTCGTTGGTAGGCATCGAACTGGCCGCGGGGCGGCTGGACGACGCAGAGGACGACGGTTTCCGCTACGGCAAGGTCGATTACTCGAGCGTCGGCGTAAACGCACGCTTCAACTTCGGCCGCGACAATCCAGTCTACGGCTTGGTCCGCGCGGGCTACTGGGCGGCCGATATCGGCGCGTTTGATGACACCGTTGACGGTGGCTATTTTGGCCTGGGTGTCGGTGTCGACTTCAATCGGCATTTCAACATGAGCCTGGTCTACACCAACCACGTGTACTTCAATGAGTACGCGTGGACCGACGACGGGTTCGAATACGACGCGAGCCGTGCTGATCTGCTGATGCTAGGTGCCGAAGTCCGGTTCTAATGGGCAAGCATGGTCCGGCCGGTCTGCCTGAGCAACAAGTGATTAACGAAGCGCGCCTATCGGAGCGCTTCGCTTTTATCGGCCGCCGCAGACGCTAGGAGCCCCGGCCGGGAGAACATCAACCGATCAAGCGGCTCGCGACGTAAGCCCCCGATCCTGGTCCGCAGTATCGGCTTTCGGTGCAGCCCACGGGCCTACATCACCGCCAACGCCGCATTGGTGAAGTGCCCCGGGTACTCGTCGCGGATCTCCAGCTTGCGTTCGATCGAGCCGATGATTTTCGCGGCGAAGTTGACGCCGCTCATGTCGCTGCAACTGAGCAGGTTGCCGGGGGAGAACACGTTCACTTCCAGGATGGTGTCGCCGATGATGTCGATGCCCACCAGGAACATGCCGTCGGCCTGCAGCTTGGGGCGGATCAACTCGGCCAGGCGCAGTTCGCGGTCGGTGATCTTGACCGCCTTGGCGGTGCCGCCGGCGTGGATGTTGCTGCGCACGTCGTCCTCGGCGCCCACCCGGCGCATCGCCGCGTACTTGCCATCAATCTGCAGCGGATAGCCGTTCATCATGAACATGCGGATGTCGCCCTTGTCGGCTTCGGGCACCACGGTCTGGGCGATGATGTAGCCGTCGCGCTCGATCGCCTCGACCATCTGGTTGAGGTTGCCGGCGGACTTGGCATCGAGCACGAACACGCCCTGGCCGCCGGAGCCCTGCAGGGGCTTGAGCACGACCTTGCCGCCGTTGGCCTTGGCGAAGGCCTTGATGTCGTTGGTGTTGCGGCAGATCAGGGTCTTGGCGCGGACCTCGCGCGGGAACGACTGGAAGTACAGCTTGTTGATCGCCTGGGTTAGCGTGTCCGGGTCGTTGAGCACCAGCACGCCGGCATGGGCGGCGCGCTGGCCGAACTGGATGCCGATCTTTTCCGCCCAGGGGCGATCGATGGCGTCGTTGGACGGGTCGCTGCGCATCATCAGCACGTCCAGCTCGTCGATGTTGATCAGGGTGCTCTTCTTGCCGGCACTCTTGAGCGCCTTGAAGAACTCCTCGCGGCTGCGCGTCTTGCCTTTGCCGGCCGGGATCCTGCGCGCGTGCACCTGCAGGGTGTCTTCCGGGCTGAGGACGAAATCGCCGGGGGTGATGTAGCAGACGTCGTGGCCGCGGCGCGATGCCTCATGCGCCAGCACGGTGGTGGTGTAGCGCGGGTATTCGTCTTCGATCGAGTTTACGTAGAAGGCAATCAGCACGGGGAGGGTTCCTTTAGCAGGTCAATGAAAGAGTGTCCTTCGCGCAGGCGGGCCAATCGGGCCTGGGCATCGGGGCGGTCGAGGAATTCGGGGGTGACCACGGGCGGGCGCAACATGCCGCGCGCCTCCAGTTCTTCCACCACCGGCACATGGTGTTCGGCGATCTTGCCGTACCACAGCGGGTCCAGGGACAGGCCATCGGCGACACGTCGCAGCACCTGCCGGAAGCCGCGCAGGTAGATCGCGTCCTTGGTCAGGCCGCCGGAGCGGAAGATGCGCGCGACGATGTTGAAGGCGCCCCGGCTGGAGAAGCCGTGCTCAGCCTGCAGCAGGCGATGGCAGGCAATGAAGTCGGCACCCTCGAGCATCGCGTGGACCACCAGCACGCGGGCGGCGAGCAGCCGCAGCCGCGCCACGGTCAGCCCGCCGACGATGAACTCGGCAAACACACCCAGCCCTTCCTGCAGACCTTCGTAGCCGGCCAGCCCGGCGCCGAAAATACCCAGTCCCTGCTGACTGCCGTTGATGTAGGTGAGCACATGCACGCTGATCTCGTGCTGCAGCAGGGGGTCCACCCGCGCGCTCGGCACGCGGGTGGCGGTGGAGATCAGCAGCGAACGCCCGGACACCATCAGTCCGGGACCGGTGTCCGCGCGCAGGCAGGTCTCCGCGATGGCGAACGCCGGGGTGCGCCGGGTGTAGCGCGCGAGGATCCGCTCGGCGGCGGCCTGGACGCCTTCGGCATCGACGTAATCCCGGCTGCCCTCACTGCCGGGCGCGAACGCTTGCAGCAGCCTGTTGGCGACCTCCAGCAGTTCCGGCTCCACACCGCCGTACTGGATCAGCGACACATGGCGGAACGCGGGGGTGTTGCGCCGTTGCAGCATCATCAGCTGCTGGTCCAGCTCCAGCCGCTTCTCATTGAACAGCTCCTCGATCACCGGGTCCTCGACCGCGCGCAGGTCGATGTCGTACAGGCGACGCTTGACGACATCGGGACTGATCGGCAACGGACGGTAGTGGAAATCCGGCGGCGTGCCCCGCTTGCCCGCCTCGAAGGCCTCGAACGCTTCCACGGTGTTGATCGGTGAGATGCCGAGCAGGAAGTCGAACGAGGCGCTGATGTTGGCCAGCGCCTCGTCGGCACGCTTTGCCGCTTTGACGAAGCGCCGCCGACCGAGCGAGCGGTGGTGCGGGCGTGGTGTGTCCGCGTCGTTCTCGTGCTCGGCCAGCTCGATGAAGTGGGTGGCCGCCTGCAGGAGGGCATCGTGGATCGCGCTCTCGACCTGGTGGTAGATCTGCGGATAGATGCGCCGCGGATCGCCGGGAATGCGGTGGATTTGCGGGATGCCCAGCGACAGCACGGAAATCCCCTCGCGCCCGTCCAGCGCCTCCGCCAGCGCGGGCGGCAAGGGCGGCAGGGGCTGCGTGCGGAACTCGGGCACGCGCAGGTCGATTTCCAGCTCCGACAGCGCGGAATGCAGCGTGTCGACGACGTCCTGCGCGGCGGGATCCGCGCTGGCGGCAAGCACGAACTCGAAAGGTTCCAGCCGCGGGCTTTCCTCGTGCAGGCTGAGGTCGCGCGGCAGGTCGTGCAGCACGATCACCAGGAATTTGGGATACGCATCGGCGAGATGGTCCAGCAGCAGGGTCACTTCAGCCGCTGCGCCGGCCGCCGCCAGTTCGCCGCCAACCTCGGGCCAGATCACGCTGGCCGCGCTGATCGAGGCGACGCGTCGGGCCAGGCTGAAGGGCTCGTCCGGATGCCCGGCGAGGATCAGGAAGGGCAGGGGGCGGTCGATGTGCACCCGGCCGCCGCCATCCAACTTGCGGCGATGGGCGTGCTCGCCACCCAGGTCCGGCGAGGGCGGCTGCTGCACCGGCTTGTTGTCGGTCAAGCCGCACCCGCCAGCAAGGCGCGCGCCTGAGCGGCGGTATGGTTGATGAACGCACGCATCGCCGCGAGCTCGTCCGGATAGGGGCGGCCGGTCCACTCGTCCATGTAGAACTTCTTGAATTCCAGCGCGATCGCACAGCCCGTTTCCGGGTAGCGTTCGTGCACGAAGCGCGTCAGCTCACCCTTGCCCTGGAAGGCGATGTTCTCGCGCACGTCCAGGCGACGCTGGTTGAAGTCCAACTCACCCATGGACTGCATCAGCGGGTCGAGCAGGAACGCCCAGCGGTCGCGCGGCATCGAGAAGGTGCCGATGTTCACGTCCGGCGCATCCTCCTGCGCCGTCGGTGGTGCGTCGGCGCCGTCGCGGCGGTGGTTGTAGCTGTGCACGTCCAACAGCACGAAGCGCCCGTGGCGGGCGACCACGCTGTCCAGCAGCTCGCCCATCATCCGGTAGAAGCCGCGGTGGTACTCCTGCATGCCGCGCAGCAGCTCACCCTCGGGCGGTGTCTGCCAGACCTTCAGCCCCCAGGACTGGCTGGGGTCCAGGTACACGGCCTGGTCGAGGCCGCGGTTGAGGTCGGCCTCGAAGCGTGACCGCATCGCAATGACGTGGGTCGGGATGTCGACGATCGCCTGCCCGGTGTGTGGGTCTTCCTCGCGGAGGCGGCCAGCGTCGTCGAGCGCCATCGCTGCGGCGGCCTGCGCGCCGAGGCCGTGGCCGTCGTGGATCGCGGTGGCAATGATGGGATCGTCGCCGCGTTGGACGATCCACCAGGGCGGCGCGGGCTGTTCGAATTTTTCCATGGACGCACCTTGGCCGAGGCTGCGTGGCCAAGGCGTGTATGGCGGACCGGCGCGCTCGTCGTGCTGCAATCACATGGCCGCGAATTACACTCGGTCATCGCCCACCCGATCATCAGGACCGCCCATGCGAACCACTTCGATCCAAGTCCTGCTTGCCTGCTCGGTAGCACTCGCGGCCGCCTGCAGCACCACGCCGGCGGATGCTGACGCCACCGGCGCCGAACCGCCGGCCGACGGTGCGATGACGATCGTCGGACCGATTGTTTCCATCGACACCGACCCCTGGGCCTACGACGGCAATGCGGTCGTACTGGTGGATGCTGACGGCCGCGGGCGTATGGCCGTCGAGCTGCCGGCGCGCTGGAACCTGTGTGAGGCGGAGCCCGTCGATGTGGCGGCGTTGAGCGTCGGGATGCGCGTGCAGGCGGTCGGCGCGCCGTCCGGCGACGGCGTGCTGGTGGTGTGCGAGGCCGCGGCGCACCGGCTGGTTCCAATCCGCTAGCTCGCCAACACCGATCCCACCCGGACCCGTGAGGACGCCATGACACTGCCACTGAAATGCCGCTGCGGCGCAGTCCGTGGCGAAATGCAGCCCCGGCGCGCATTTGTCCGGGCCAGCTGCTACTGCAAGGACTGCCGGGCGTACGCGCGGTTTCTCGGGGTGCCCGGTGTGTTGGATGAGGCGGGCGGCACCGAGGTCGTGGCCACGGCACCGGCCACGGTGCGGCTGACAGCGGGCGTCGAGCATGTGGCCTGCATGTCGCTCAGTCCCAAGGGCACGCTGCGCTGGTACGCCGGGTGCTGTCGCACGCCGTTGGGCAATACCTCGCGTAATGCGCGGCTGCCGTACCTGGGACTGGTGACGAGCTGCATCGATGCCGCTCCACAGCAACTTGATGCGGCGGTGGGTCCGGCCGGGCGGTGCCTGATCAACACCGCGTCCGCCACGGCCCCGGTGCGCGCCACGCCACTGGCGTTTGCGTGGGGCGGGCTGCGGATACTGGCCGGCATAGTCGGCGCCCGCCTGCGCGGTGAACGCGCCTCGCCGTTCTTCGATGGCAACGGGCAGCCTCTGCGCGCGCCGGAGGTGATCAGCCTTGAGCAGCGCCAAGCGCTTGAGCGCGGGGACGCTTCAGCGGATCCAGACTGAACTGTTCACGGCCCGTCTCACGCGCTGAGACCGGTACCGGCGAACGTGGCGCGATGAATGTCACCGAGAAACTTGCCGTGCTGGCCGATGCGGCCAAATACGACGCGTCCTGCGCGTCCAGCGGGGCGGCCAAGCGGGATTCGCTCAAGACCGGTGGCGTGGGCAGCACGGGCGGCATGGGCATCTGTCACTCGTACACGCCGGACGGGCGCTGCGTGTCGCTGCTGAAGATCCTGCTGACCAACTTCTGCGTCTTCGACTGCGTCTACTGCGTCAACCGGGTGTCCAGCAACGTGCGGCGCGCACGCTTCACCACCGATGAGGTGGTGCGGTTGACGCTGGATTTCTACAAGCGCAATTACATCGAGGGCCTCTTCCTCTCCAGCGGCATCATCCGCAGCGGCGACTACACCATGGAGCAACTGGTGGAGGTCGCCCGCAGCCTGCGCGAGGATCACCGTTTCGGCGGCTACATCCACCTCAAGACCATCCCCGACGCCGCGCCCGAGCTGCTCGCGGCGGCCGGTCGTTACGCGGACCGGCTCAGCATCAACGTCGAGCTGCCGACCCAGGCCGGGCTGGACGCGCTGGCACCGGAGAAGAACCTGGGCAAGATCCGCGGCGCGATGGGCGAGGTGCGTTGGCGGATCGAGGAAGGCAAGGCGGCGCGCAAGGCGGTGCGGCGCGGTTCGGCCAAGCCGCCTCGGTTCGCGCCGGCGGGGCAGAGCACCCAGATGATCATCGGCGCGGACGACGCCAATGACCGCAGCGTGCTGCAGTCCAGCGCCAATCTGTACGGCAACTACCAGCTGCGGCGGGTGTACTACTCGGCCTTCAGTCCGATCCCGGACGCGTCGTCGCGGCTGCCGCTGGTGGCTCCGCCGCTGGCGCGCGAGCACCGCCTGTACCAGGCCGACTGGCTGCTGCGCTTCTACGGCTTCGAGGTTGATGAGATCGCGCCACCGGCCAGCGCGACTGCGGCCGGCGACGGCATGCTCGATCTGGACATCGACCCCAAGCTGGCCTGGGCGCTGCGCCACCCGGAGCAGTACCCGGTGGACATCAACCACGCGCCGCGCGAAATGCTGCTGCGCGTGCCGGGGCTGGGCACGCGCAACGTGGGCCGGATCGTCCAGTCGCGCCGCAGTGGCGGCCTGCGGGTGGCCGACCTGGCGCGGCTGCGTGCACCCATCACCAAGCTGCTGCCGTTTGTGCAGCTGCTGGATCACCATCCGGGCCGGCAACTGGATGACCCGGTGCGGCTGCGTGCACGGCTTGCGCCTCCGCCTGTGCAGGCCGGACTGTTCGGCTGAGCGGCGCAGGCATGGTTCGCACACAGGTGGAGCCGGGTTGGAGTCTGGACGCGTGGCGGGGACAGGCGCGGGCCGCACTCGCTGCGGGCGTACCGCCCGAAGACCTGCAATGGGATGGAGGCGCGCAGCAGGGGCTGGCGTTGGGTGCGTCGCTGCCGGATGCGCCGGAAGCCGACACTGGTCTGGTCGTGCCCGGCCGGTTCATCGAGCTGGCCGCCGCGGTGCTGTGCCACCGCGACGCTAACCGCCATGGCCTGCTGTACCGGTTGCTGTGGCGCATCGTGAACGGCGAACGCCGCCTGTTGGAGCGCGCCACCGACCCCGACGTCGTGGCGGCCTCGGCGCTGGCAGCCGCGGTCCGGCGCGACACCCACAAGATGAAGGCGTTTGTGCGCTTCCGGCAGATCCGCGAGGGCGAGGAGGCGTACGTGGCCTGGTTCGAGCCCGACCACTGGATCCTTGATCGGGTCGCGCCGTTCTTCGCCAAACGCTTTGCCGGCATGCGCTGGGCGATCCTCACTCCGTACCGCAGCGTGCGCTGGGACGGGGCGTCGCTGGACTTCGGGCCGGGCGGGGTGCGCGCCGACGCGCCCGCCGAGGATGCGCGCGAGGACCTGTGGCTCACCTATTACGCCAACATCTTCAACCCGGCCCGGCTCAACCCGACGATGATGCGGCAGGAGATGCCGCAGAAATACTGGAAGGGTCTGCCCGAGGCGGCGCTGTTGCCGTCACTGCTGCGCGAGGCCGGCAGCCGGGTGCGCGACATGGCCGAGCGCGAGGCGCAGCAGCCGCGACGCAAGATTCCCGCGCGGGCTGCGGCGCCGTCGCCCGCCTCGGGCGACGTGGGAGGGCTGGCGGAAGCGCGGGCACAGGCGCTGAACTGCCGTCGCTGCCCGCTGTGGGAACCGGCCACCCGGACGGTGTGGGGCGAGGGGCCGGAAGACGCGCGCGTGATGTTCATCGGCGAGCAGCCCGGCGACGCCGAGGACCTGGCCGGTCGACCGTTCGTCGGCCCGGCCGGCGCGCTGCTGGACCGGGCGTTCACCGACGCCGGGATCGACCGGGCGGCGGCGTATCTGACCAATGCGGTCAAGCATTTCCGCTTCGAACAGCGAGGCAAGGTGCGGCTGCACAAGCGCCCTGATGCCGGCCACGTACGTGCCTGCCACGTCTGGCTCCAGCAGGAACTGGCCACCGCCCGTCCCGACACCGTGGTGTGCCTCGGCGCGACCGCTGCGTCAGCGGTGTTCGGCAACGCGTTCAAACTGACGCAGGAGCGGGGCCGTTGGCACACCCTCGGCAACGGCGTGCGCGCGATGGCGACGGTGCATCCGGCGTGGGTGCTTCGCCAGCCGCCAGCGGCGCGGGAAGCGGCGTACCGCGGGCTGGTGGCGGACCTGCTTGCCGTCTCGTCGGAACGCTCTGAGTCCCTTCGCTGAAGTCGCGCTATCGTCTGCGCTGGTCGCACATCAGGTTGAGCAAGTGAAAAACACCGTCGTCGGGCTGATCACCCCGCATTTTCTGAGGCTCATCGATCTCGCCAATCAGGCCGAGACGGGCGTCAATGTCGACTGGCATGTGCGCAATCAAGTGGCGAGCACGGTCGAAGACCTTGGCCATCAGTACAACGCGCGTGAGTTGCTCTCGGCCTTTGTCGACGGGCTGGAGGCGGCCGCCCGGGACGCGGGGCCGGGCCGGAAACTTTACGCGGGCGTGCTGCAGAAGGCTGCATCCATGACCTCGGTGGAAATCAAAAGGTTCGATTGAGTATCAGAGTTCCCTGAGCCTTTTTTCGCGCTCCAGCAGTTCCTGCATCGCCGGCTTCCAGAGCGTCCAGTTGTGCCTGCCGGGCAACATGACGACGTGATCGGCTGGCAGCAGCGGCGCCATCAGTTCAATGGGCTGGCGGAACGGCTCGTCGGCGCCGTAGGCGATCCAGGTCGACCCGGTGCGCTGGGGGCGCTGCGACCAGCCTTGCAGGGCACGCCACAACTCGCGCTGGAAGGTATCGGGCCCGATTGCCTGCGGCGGGCCCGCCTGCCACGCCGCGAGGCCGCCGGCCTCGCGGATCTGCTCGTGGATCGCGTCGTCGCCCAGGTAGGGGGACAGCAGCAGGAGGCCATTGATCCGGCCGGGGTACTGACTGTCGTACAGCAGCGCGCCCATTCCACCGAGCGATACACCGGCCAGCCACACCTGTGCGTACCCCTTGCGCCTGGCGGGTGCGATCACCTCGTCGTGCAGCCGCTCGATCGCTTGACCCTGCTGGTAGAACGGCATGGTCAGCCCGGTCAGCAGCACATCGGCGTCCGGCCAACTTTGCTGGATGACGGCGGCGATCCCAGTGTCATTGAGCCCCTGCAGGCTGTCACCACGTCCCGGCAGCATCACCACCAGCCGATGCGCCGGCTGCGGCGCAGCGACAAAGGTGGTAGGCACGGGCCTGGTGACATCGCCGCCAGCCACGCAGCCGACCAGCGTCAGCAGGCCGGCAAGCAGTGCAGGGAGCAGGGCGTAGCGTGATCTGGACATGGGGGCCTGCGTACGTAAGAGGTCTGGACTGCGTGATGGCGCGCGCTTACTCGTCGTCGCCGTCTTTTGCCGCGGGGTCCTCGGGCGTCCCCTGAGCGGGATCCTCGGCGCGGTAGATCGGGTACTCCGCATCGTGCAGATGCCGCAGCGCTTCCTGCATCTGCTCCGGCAGGCGATCGAGGTGGAGGATCACCTTGCCCTCGTGGACGTCGCGCACCGCATCAGCCGAGATGACGAAGTCGCCGCCGTTCTCGATGTTGACCAGAAGCTGGTCCGCGTCCTGCACTTCGCGTACGGCGCCGGCAGCCGTCTGGCCGTCGGCGAGGAACACCATGAAGCCCGGTTCGATGGGTTGTGGCATGGCCAATCACCTGTAGGGAAGAAATGGCAGAGTCGGCGGGCAAGGGTTAGGCACTGGTGAACGCGGATGGATATCGCTCGGGCAGGGGAGGGTTTGCGTCGGCCGCAGACGATGTGATTGACTGACGCGTTTGCGGGCGCCTGCCCGCCGCAGTGGAAAGTGGGGTTTTATGGCGATTGGTGTCTGGATCAGTTTGGGGCTGTATTTCGCGTTGATGCTGGGGATCGGCTTCTACGCATACCGCAACTCGACCTCGTCCTCCGAGGAGTACACCCTGGGCGGGCGCAGGCTCTCGCCGGCCGTTGCGGCGCTCTCCGCGGGCGCATCCGACATGAGCGGCTGGTTGCTGCTCGGCCTGCCGGGCGCGCTCTATATCAGCGGGCTGGTGTCGGCGTGGATCGGCATCGGCCTGACGCTTGGCGCGTTGGTGAACTGGATCGTGGTCGCGCCCCGGCTGCGTGAGCAGACCGAGCGTTACGACAACAGCCTGACGATCCCGCAGTTCCTCTCCAACCGATTCCCCAGCCGCGCCATGGCCTTGCGCGTGGTCTCGGCGCTGATCGTGGTGGTGTTCTTCTCCGTCTACACCGCCTCGGGCCTGGTGGCGGGCGGCAAGCTGGCCCAGAGTGCGTTCAGCGCCGTGATCCAGTTCGACCTGATGAGCGATTACGCCGTGGGTGTGACGCTGACCCTGGGCGTGGTGCTGGCCTACACCGTCATCGGCGGTTTTCTGGCGGTGAGCCTGACCGATTTCGTGCAGGGCGTGATCATGATGCTGGCGCTGATCATCATGCCCGTGGTGGTGCTGCTGGGGCCCGGCGGCGGCGGGCTGTCACAGGCGCGCGAGACCCTGTCGGTGCTGGGACCGGACTATCTGTCGTGGTTCTCCGGGCTGTCGGTCATCGGCTTCCTGTCGGCGATCGCGTGGGGGCTAGGCTACTTCGGCCAGCCGCACATCATCGTGCGCTTCATGGCGCTGCGCTCGGTCAAGGACGTGCCGCGGGCCCGCAATATCGGCATGTCGTGGATGGCGATCTCGGTGCTGGGTTCGATCAGCCTGGGCATCTTCGGGCGGGCGTATGCACTCCGTAACGGGCTTGTTGTGGATGACCCGGAGACGATATTCATCGTGCTGGCTGACCTGCTGTTCCACCCGCTGGTGACCGGCTTCCTGTTTGCGGCGCTGCTGGCTGCGGTGATGAGCACGATTTCCAGCCAGTTGCTGGTCGCGTCGTCCTCGTTGACCGAGGATTTTTACCGGCTGTTCCTGCGCAAGGACGCGGGCGACCGGGAGACGGTGCTGGTGGGTCGCATCAGCGTGATGCTGGTGGGCGTCGTTGCCGCATTCCTGGCGTGGGATCCCGACTCCAAGATCCTGGACCTGGTCAGCCACGCGTGGGCCGGGTTTGGTGCCGCGTTCGGCCCACTGATCGTGCTCTCGCTGACCTGGCGCAGGATGACTGGCACGGGCGCTGTCGCAGGTCTGGTGGTCGGTGCGGCCACGGTCATCGGCTGGATCCTGATGGGCTGGGACGTGAGCTTCCTGGGCGGAGCCGGCGTCTACGAAATCATCCCCGGCTTCGCCGCCGCCTGGGCCGCGATCTACTTCGTCAGCCTTGCCACGCAGGGGCAGGAGGAGTTCCGGGCGCTGCCCGGAGTTTGAAGGCCGTGCGGCGGCGCCAGTCCGTCATGCGCTCTTAAACAATCCCGTGAAATCCTGCGCTTACCACAGCGCAGGAGACGTGTCGTGAAGATCGTGACCAGCCTCAGCTTCCGCGGCCAGTGCCGCGAGGCATTCGAGTTCTACGCGAAAGTCCTGGGCGGCAAGATCACCGCCGCCATGCCCTACAGCGACGCGCCACCTGAGATGGGGGCGGACAATCCCAAGTATCGCGATTGGCTGATGCATTGCTGGCTCGACGTCGGCGACCAGTCGCTGATGGGCGCCGACATGGATACCGACTGGGCGCCCAACGTGGACAAGCCCAAGAACGGTTTCGACGTGACCCTGCACACCGACGACATCGACCAGGCGCGGCGCTGGTTTGATGGTTTGAAGGAAGGCGGCAAGGTGGTCATGGACTTCGACAAGACGTTCTGGTCACCGGGCTACGGCTCGCTGATCGACCGGTTCGGCGTGCCGTGGATGGTGAATACCCATACTGGCAACGGCCGGGAATGAGCCATGGACATCAACGAGCTTCATCGCGGTCGCCTCATCGATCACTTGCAGTTGGTGGTGCGTGATCTTGACGCGAGCCGGGACTTTTACAGCGCGGTCTTCGACATCCTGCAGGTGCCGATGGGTGGGGTGGAGGACGATTTTTTCTGGGCCGACGAGTTCTGCGTCTCAACGGCGGAAAGCGCGGCCGCGCAGGGCGAGCTGACCGGCCGCGCGCACGTGGCCTTCCAGGCCGCCGATGAGGCGATGGTCGACGCGTTTCATGCGGCCGCGCTGGCGCACGGCGGCACCGACCACGGGGCCCCGGGCAAGCGTCCCTACCACCCCGGCTACTACGCGGCGTTCGTCCTAGACCCCGACGGCAACAATATCGAGGCGGTCTACCACGGGCCCGCGCAGCGCAGCGCGGAGTCGGTCAAGGTGAGTTTTTGAGGATTGCAGAGCGCGGTCACCGGCCCAGCGCCTCGTTGCAGCGCTTGCTCCAATAGGCGCGGAACCAGAACACGGTGGCCGTGACCGCCATTCCCACGATCAGCCCCGGATAATCCGCGAACAGGAAACGGACGTGGCGGTCATCGAATACAAAGGTCATCGGCAGCACCGTGAAGAACATTGCCGCCGCCTTCTCCCAGGTCGAATGGCGCAGCACTTTTCTTGTCCGCTGCAACGCCCGCAGTTCCAGTTCCGGTGTCATGGAAGGGATCCCCGCGACCACCCGGGCCAGCTCGGGGTGCGCGCGCAGGTGCTCTTCCACCAGTTGCTGGCTCTCGCTGCTGGCGTAACCGCCACGTACGAGCGGCAGCAGGTCAAGGATCACGTTGTCATGGACTGGCATGTCGTCTCTCCTGTTGGTCAAGAATTGCCTGAAGGTGGCGGCGTGCGCGGTGCAGGCGGACGCGCACGTGACCCGGCGCCAGCCCCAGCGCCCGCGCGATCTCGCTGGTGGACAATCCGTACTGCGCGCACAGGAGCAGCGCGTGGCGCTCGCCCTCGTTCAAGGTGGACAGCGCGGAGCTCGCCTGGGTGATCTGCTGGCGCAGCTCGGCCTGCTGCTCGGGACCTGGATCTGGCGAGGGGGTAGCGTCTACAAGCTCGTCCTGGGCGGCCAGCTCCACCCTCGGGCGCCGATATCGCGAGGCAGCGAGGTTGCGCACGATCGCGTACAGGTAGCTGCGGACGGTCGATTGCACGATTTGTCCTCCACCCGCCAGCGCCCTGGCAAATGCCTCCGAGCACAGGTCCTCGGCGTCACTGCGGTTTCCGGTCAGGACCCAAGCGAGACGGAACACCGCCTCGGCGTGCTGGCGGTAGATGTCCGAGAAGTTGAGTTGCGCGTCCATATCCAACGGTACGCGTGCAAGGGCGAAACGTTACAGACTCGGCCAAAGTATCGGGCGTCTTCACGCAGCGAGCCTATGCTGTGCGGATGAAAAAGCTCGCCGAAATGTTCTGGAATATCCGCGGTGTGTACCGGGTCGCCGGTGTGCTGGACATCGGCACGCACATGTCGCTGGTGAAGCGTGGCAACGGTCGCTTCGTGCTGGTGGACGGCTGTGATCCGGACGCTGAGCAACGCGACGCCATGCTGGCGCTCACCGGCGGCGGCGAGCTCGTCGATGCTGTCGTGCACGTGCACCCGTTCCACACGCTGCACGTGGAGGCGACGCAGCGCTTGTTTCCTGACGCGACACTGTTCGGCACCGCTAGACATCGCGAGAAAGCGCCGACGATGCCGTGGTCGGGCGCGCCGGTGGAGGAGTGGGGCGATGATCACCCGCTGGCGGACGTGTTCGATCTGTCGGTACCTGACGGTGTCCAATTCGTGACCAGGGATGAGCGCGTGCATGTGGCCTCGGTGCTGGTGCGCCATCGTCAGAGCCGCATCGTCCACGTCGATGACACGCTCAACGTGATGGCGGCGCCGGGGATTTTGCGGCCGCTGTTGCCGCAGTCATCGCTGCGCATGCACCCGATGCTGTCGCGGGCGCTCACCCCTGTCGCGGGCGCCGCGGACGCCTACGCTGCCTGGGCGCGAGGGCTTGCGGCCCGTTGGGCCGATACCCCCACCGTCTGCGCAGCGCATTCGGCCGTTCGAGACCTGCCTCCCGGCGGTTTCACCAGGGAAATGGAAGCGGCACTGGACAAGGTCGCAGGCACGCTCAAACGGCATCGCGAGCGCTACGGCTAGGTTTTAGTCACCCATCGCGAACGCTCCAGGCGCCAAAGTAGTGCCTCCGGACGTGGCGTACCGCCGCGTCGCCAGCATTGCAGGAGGCCCCATGAGTAACGCTTTGCGCAACAAGACCGTCGCCATCCTTGCCACCGATGGCTTTGAACAGGTCGAACTGACAGAACCGAAAAAGGCCGTCGAGCAGGCCGGTGCAACGACCCGCCTGCTGTCCATCAAGGATGGCGAAATCCAGGGCATGCACCACGACAAGCCGGGTGACCGGTTCAAGGTCGACGGCCTGGTGGCCGACGCCACTATCGACGAGTTCGACGCGCTGATCCTGCCCGGCGGGGTGGCCAATCCCGACACGCTGCGCCTGGATGAGGCCGCGGTGGCATTTGTGCGCGACTTCACCCGCAGCGGCAAGCCGATCGGCGTGATTTGCCACGGTGCGTGGACGATGGCCGAGGCCGATGTGGTGCGCGGCCGCCGCATGACGGCGTGGCCGAGCGTGCGTACCGACCTGCGCAATGCCGGCGCCGACGTGGTCGACGAGGAAGTGGTGACCGACAAGGGTCTGGTGTCGAGCCGCAATCCGGACGATCTTCCCGCGTTCTGCAAGAAGATCGTCGAGGAGTTTGCGGAAGGGCGGCACGAGGATCGCGTCTCTTAGGGCCTCCCCGAAGGCGGTCGCCGCCGGGTCGTGCCGCACCCGTGTTGCCGAGCTACGTCAGCAGCACATGCTTCACCGGCGCTCCGCCCACGGCGACCGCCTCGTAGGCATCGACGGCCTGCTCGAACGCCCAGGTCTGCACCGCCGGCGGCTGTAACGCGCCTTCTTCGAAACCGGCGCGCAGCAGGTCCATCAAAGCGGCGATATCGGGCCCGCTCAGGCCCATGCTGTCGACACCGATCAGGCGTTTGACGCCGTGGTAGAAGTCGACGAGGTTGAAACTGACCACCTGCGGATTGCTGGAGATGGCGATCTGGCGTCCACCCCGGCGCAGGGCGTGCAGGCAATGCTCGAAGAGCTCGCCACCGACGGCATCCAGGGCGAGATCCGCGCCCTTGCCGTCGGTCAGGGCTTTGACCTCGGCGGCCAGGTCCTGTCGGGTCGTGTCGATGATGGCGTCCGCGCCCGAGGGGTTGTCCATCGAGCGCGATGCACCGATCACCCGCGCCTGCTTCCAGTGTGCGATCTGGGTGGCCGCGCGGCCGACGGCGCCGGACACGCCGGTCACCAGCACGGTCTCCTCCGGCTGGATATCGCCGGCGGTGACCAGGGCAGACCACGCGGTCAGGTACGGCACGCCGATCGCGGCCGCCTGCTGCATGCTCAGCTGCGCTGGTTTGCGGCTGACCCACGCCGAAGGCATCAGCAGGTACTCGGCATGCGCCCCATCGCGTGCAACCCCGAAGCCGGGGCCGCTGCCCCAGACTTCCTCGCCCTGGCGACCGTCGCCGGCGACGATGGTGCCGGCGTAGTCGCGACCCGGGACGCGTGGCGTGCTGGCCTTGAAATGCCCGGAGACGTTCTTGACGTCGCTGGGATTGATGGCCGTGGCGGCCACCTTGACCAGGACTTCGCCCGGGCGGGGTTGGGGCACGTCGCGCTCGCGCAGCTGGAGCGCGGAAGGCGGGCCGTAGCGGTCAAACGACCAGACCTTCATCGTACTCATGGCATTTGCGGCAGTTCGTGCGGGCGCAGGTCGAACACAAGCACCTCGGCATCCTGGCCGCCGCCCAGGGTCAGCGTCTCGGGTTTGCGCATGCGCACGCCGTCGCCGGCTTCCAGCTTCTCGCCGTTGAGTGCCACGCTGCCGCGTGCGACATGCACGTAGGCGTGGCGGTCCTTGTCCAGCGTCAGGGTCGCGCTTTCGTCGCCGTCAAACAGGCCGGCGTAGATGCGGGTGTCCTGCTGGATGCGCAGCGAGCCGTCCTGGCCATCGGGGGAGATGATCAGGCGCAGGCGCCCGCGCTTGTCCGCCTCGCTGAAGTGCTGCTGTTGGTAGACGGGCTTACCACCGGAGTGGGCGGGCATGATCCAGATCTGCAGGAAGTGCACCGGCTCGTCATCGGAGCCATTGAACTCGCTGTGGGTGACGCCGGTGCCGGCGCTCATCAGCTGCACGTCACCAGGCAGGATCTTCGAGCCGGTGCCCATGCTGTCACTGTGCGCCAGCGCCCCTTCGAGGACGTAGGAGAAAATCTCCATGTCGCTGTGGGGGTGGGTGCCGAAACCCTGGCCCGGCGCCACGCGGTCCTCGTTGATGACGCGCAGGTCGGAGAAGCCGACCTGGTGCGGGTCGCGGTAGCCGGCAAAGGAAAAGGTATGGCGCGAGCTGAGCCAACCGTGTTCAGCGACGCCGCGGTCGGCGGCCTTGCGTACTTGCAACATGATGTTCTCCTCGGATCTGCGACCTCTGGTTCCGGTGTTTCTGAGCTACGTTCTCAGCTTCACCTACGTCGGCATTTACTGGAACAACCATCACCACCTGCTGCAGGCGGCGCGGCACGTAAGCGGCGCGTCCCTTTGGGCCAACCTGCATCTGCTGTTCTGGCTGTCCCTGTTCCCATTTGCCACCAGCTGGATGGGCGGCAATCACTATGCGGCGATGCCCATCGCGATCTATGGCGGCGTCCTTCTGCTCGCCGCGGTTGCCTACGCGATTTTCGTGCGGGTGCTGATTGCCGGGGAGGGCAAGGACTCGGTGATCGGCCAGGCGATTGGCAAGGACACCAAGGGCAAGCTTTCGATTGCCCTGTATCTCCTCGCGATCGGCCTGGCGTTTGTCATCCCTTGGGCTTCCCTCGCCCTCTACGCGCTGGTGGCCTTGATGTGGTTGGTTCCGGACCGTCGTATCGAGAGCCGTATCGCGTAGGTGCTGGCGGTCATCAGCGCACGTAGCCGCCGAACTCCGCCACCGGTGACCAGCCGATGTCGACGGGGCCCAAACGTGCAAAAAAGATAGGCTTGCGCACAACACTGTCATCCTGGGACCGACAATGAGCCAACTGCGAGACATGCGGATATTTTCCGAGACCGTCGATGCCGGGAGTTTTACCGCCGCGGCCGATCGTCTCGGGCTGTCCAAGCAGTTCGTCAGCAAGCGTATCGCGGCGCTGGAGACGCATCTGGGAGCACGGCTGCTGGTCCGCTCCACTCGCCAGTTGCGCGTCACCGATCTCGGGCTGGCCTATTACGAGCGCATCCAACACATCCTGCAGGAGGTGGATGCCGCCGAGCAGATGATCAGCAACCAGACCGCGACGCCGCGCGGCGTGCTGCGACTGAGCGCGCCGATGACGTTTGCCACGATGCACCTGGGCACGCTGATACCGGAGTTCATGCAGCGCCACCCCGAGGTGACGGTCGAACTTGCGCTCAACGATCGCACGGTGGACCTGATCGGGGAGGGCTATGACATGGCGGTGCGCATCGGCACGCTCGCCGATTCCAGCCTGATCGCCCGCCGGATCACCGACTCGCAGCTGGTCGCCTGCGCCAGCCCTGCCTATCTGGACCGAAAGGGCGTGCCGGAGGCGCCGGAGGAACTGAGCGCGCACGCCTGCCTGATCTACGGCCATACCCAACGCAGCGAGTGGACCTTCAGGGTCGGGGATCGCACGCGCAAGCTGGCGGTGAGCGGGCCGCTGCGCGCCAACAACGGCGAGATGCTGCGCGACGCGGCGATCGCCGGGCTCGGCGTGGTCGTCCTGCCGGACTTCATCCTCGCCGACGCGCTCGCCGACGGGCGGCTGGTGGAAGTGCTGGATCCTTTCCGTCCCGGCGGCTTCACGGTTTACGCGGTATACCCACAGCACCGCCAGACCTCATTGCTGGTGCGCGCGTTCAGCGATTTTCTGGTTGAACGGTTCAGTGAGGCCGGCACCCGTCGGTCGGCCCGATTGGAGGGAGTCATTGCATGACCGATCTCAGGAGCGACCGCTCGATCCCCAAGCACCGGGCTGAGGTATGGCCCCGGCTGCCCGCCCTGGCCGACTGGCAGAAGACCCTCGACACCGTCCACATGTGGTCGCAGATCGTCGGCAAGATCCGGCTGGAACTGGCGCCATGGTTCAACCATTCGTGGGGCAGCACGCTGTATGTCACGACGCGCGGCCTGACCACGTCGCCGATTCCGTACGAGGGGCGGACTTTCACCATCGACTTTGATTTCGCCAGCCACGCGCTGGCCGTGCACACTTCCGATGGCACCGAGCGCGCGTTCGCGCTGCGCGCCATGACGGTGGCGGCCTTCTACGAGCGGATTATGGAAACGCTGGGCGAACTGGGCATCCGCGTGGACATCAACCCGCGACCGGTGGAGGTCGAAGTCGCCATTCCGTTTGCCAGCAACACTACCAACGCCAGCTATGACGCCGATGCGATGCACCGCTTCTGGCAGGCGCTGGTCCAGGCCGACCGCGTGTTGAAGGACTTCCGCGCCGGCTATGCGGGCAAGGGCAGCCCGGTCCATCTGTTCTGGGGCTCCTTCGATCTGGCGGTGACGCGTTTTTCCGGCCGGACCGCCCCCAAACACCCCGGCGGCGCTCCCAACTGTCCGGACTGGGTGATGGAGGAGGCCTACTCGCACGAGCTCTACAGCGCCGGATTCTGGGCCGGACCGGGCCTGGGCGAGGCCGCTTTCTACGCCTATGCGTACCCGGCAGGAGAGGGGTTTGCGCAGGCTCGTGTGGAGCGCGAGGCGGCCTATTACCACCAGGATCTGGGCGAATTCGTCCTGCCGTACGAGGCCGTGCGCACCGCCGACTCGCCCGACGATGCGCTGATGGCCTTCCTGCAGAGCACCTACAACGCCGCTGCCGATGCCGGTCATTGGGATCGCGCCGCGCTGGATTACAAGTTCGAACCCCCCGGCCGTTGAGCCGGGCTTCGCCTTCTAGTCCCGCGTGACGCGTGATCAGGTGCCGCGAATTTCCCGCTCGCCCAGCCGTTCGCGGTCGTGCGGCGCGCTGAAGTCCAGTTCCGGGCCGATCGAGACGATACCGCGCGGATTGATGGTCGGGTGACTGCGGAAGTAATGGTGGCGGATGTGGTCCATGTGGACCGTGCCGGCGACGCCGGGCATCTGGTAGATGTCGCGCAGCAGGCCATTGAGGTTCGGGTAATCGACGATGCGCTTGCGGTCGCACTTGAAGTGGGTCACGTACACCGCATCAAAGCGCACCAGCGTCGTCCATAGCCGAAGATCGGCTTCGGTCAGGGTGTTGCCCACCAGGTAGCGGCTGTTGCCAAGCCGCTGCTCCAGATCCTCGAGGGTGGCGAAGAGCGCCGTTACCGCCTCGTCGTAGGCGGACTGGGTGGTGCAGAACCCTGCCCTGTAGACCCCGTTGTTGACGTGCTCGTAGACCGTGTCGTTGATGCGATCGATCTCCGCGCGCAGGTCGGCCGGGTAGTAGTCGCCGGGCTGCGCGCCGACCCCGTCGAACGCGCTGTTCAACATACGGATGATGTCGGCGGACTCATTGCTGACGATGGTCTCGCGCTGCCTGTCCCACAGCGTGGGCACCGTCACCCGGCCGCTGTAGTGCGGGTCCGCCTTGAGGTAGAGCTGGTAGGTCTTGTCGAAGCCGTACAGCGGGTCGCCGGTGGCGCCGTCGAAATCCGTGCGCAGTTCCCAGCCGTTCTCGAGCATCAGCGGATGGACCACCGACACCCCGATGTGCTGCTCCAGGCCCTTCCATGCCCGCATCAGCAGTGTCCGGTGCGCCCACGGGCAGGCGTAGGACACGTACAGGTGATAGCGGCCGCTCTCGGCCTTGAAGCCGTCCGTGCCGTCGGGGCCGGCCGAGCCGTCAGCGGTGATCCAGTTGCGGAACTGGCTTTTGGAGCGCTCGAAGCGCCCGCCGGTGTCCCCGGTGTCGTACCACTTGTCGTGCCACTGACCGTCGACCAGAAGTCCCATGCTTGCCTCGCGCTGTTTGCACAAAGAGGCTCAGGGTAGCGGTTGGTCCGTTAATCGGTCAGCTATCCGGGGTCACGACGGCGCAGGCGGCGGACCCGCTTGCGGTAGGCACGCACGTTGTCGCCATTGATGCGGGTCTGCTGGGTGCCCTTGATCTCGTTGATCTTGTGGTCGGAGCCGGTCACCGGCTTGGCCTCCACCGCCGTCTCGTGCTCGAACGCGTGCGACTTGTCGGTGTTGCGGTAGAAACGGTAGAGCGCCCAGTACAGTCCCGCAGCGCCTGCGGGGCCGAGGGAGAGCAGCCAGAGTCCGCTGTCGTCGCTCATGATGCGAATGCCAGGAAAGTGATGACGAAGCCTTCAATGAAGGTGCCCACGGTGAGCGCGGCCAGCAACAGTTTCCACTGCTGAACCGGCACGCTGCCCATCGTCTCGCCGGTGCGCCCGTTCACGGCGATGTAGTGGAGCATGCCGCCGTTCCTGCCGGGCTGCTGGTAGGAGTACAGCCATACCGGCAGGTACATCGACACCCATCGCGAGCCGTGCACCTGCACGTCCTCCTCGTCCCAGCGCACGCCGCGATCGTAGCGGCCCACGGATTTCTCGATCTGGGCCCGGGCGATCGACAGCAGCTGATCCTCCAGGCGCGGGTGCAGGTGGTCCACGTCGCGGTCGCGCTTCTCGGAGCTGAAGCCGGACAGGAAGGAGGCGTTCCATTTCACCGCGTTCTTGGTGTCGAACGGCAGGATCGTGTTGATGATGTTGTTGGTGTTGGCGGCCGTGTCCAGGTTGCCGCGCTCGGTGGACGACTCCAGCGGCAGGTCATCGACCGTGAAGTCGACATGCCGCTCGACCTGGTAGACGTCGGCATCGTAGTAGGTCGTCTTCTGCTTGCCGTTCTGGCGCGTGTAGCGGCGTGTCTCGATCTCGCCCTGGCCGGCGACATCCACGCTCGCCTTGCCGTCCACGATCATGTACGGCAGGTACACGCCGATGACGTTCTCCGGGGTGAACTCGTCCTTGAATTCCTTCAGCGCGAACATGCGGCGCTTGTCCACGAACTGGCGGATGCGGGCGACCGCGTCGTCCTTCTTGATGTGGAAGGGCAGGACCGCGTCCGGCACCGCACCGTTGGCCACCTGCTCGTTGACGCCGAAGACGTGCCGGCACCAGTGGCAGCGCGCGGTCATCGCGTTGTCGGTATTGATCGTGACCTCGGCACCGCAGCCGGTGCACTTGAAGCTCATCAGGCTGGCGGCATCGGCCGCGATGTTCTGCGCGCCCGACGCGATGATCGTGCCTTCCAGGTCATCCAGCCCGGTGCCGAGCCCGAACTCCTCCTCCACCCGCTGGCCGTGCCATTCGTTGCGGCAGTAAAGGCAGACGAGCAGGTCGCTGCCGGGCTTCTGGCGGATCTCGGTGGAGCCGCATTTCGGACAGCGGTTGAGGCCGTCCTTGAGCTCCTCGGCGGAGGTGTTGATGGCGATGGGGTCGGGCGCCAGCACCTCGTCGCGGATCGGGTCGGGCAGCGTCTCCGGATCGATCGGAAAACTGCCCGGCGCCGGCGGCACGTCCCGCGGCGAGCCGGGTCCGGTGGGCGCAGCCTCCGGCGCGGAGGAGTTATCAGGCCTGGACATGGGCGCTTCCGGGAACGCCGCTTACAGACCGAGCGCCTTGGTCTTGGCCGCGTCGTAGTCGGCCTGGGTGATCAGGCCCAGATCGAGCATTTCCTTGGCCTTGGTCAGCCTGGCGATGGGATCGTCGGCAGCGGCGGGTGCCGCCGGGGCGGCGGGCGTCACCGGCTGCTGCAGGCTGCCCATGCCGCCCATCATTCCCGACGCCATGCCCAGGCCCATGATCCCGGCTGCACCGCTGTTTTCGCCGGCCGACTGCATGCCGGCGGCGACGCTGGCCTGCAGGTTGGAGTTGCCGCGCGAACCGGCCAGCGCATCGGCACGCTGCACGGTCTTGAGCAATTCCCGCGTGTTCTCGTCGTACTCGATGGAGACAATGGCGGTCTTGACGATCGCCAGGCCGCGATCGGACTTCCACTGGTACGCGTTCTCGACCGCGACCGACAGGCTCTGGGCGAACCCGAGCGAATCCTGCTGCAGCTTGGTGATGCGATTGCCCTTGGCGGGATCGTTGGTGTACAGGCTGAACGCCGGCGCGAGCGAGCCGACCACTTCATTGAACAGCTGGCCGGCGGCGGCATTGTCCATGTCGGTGAAATCGAACACCTCGCCGGTCTGCAGGTATCGCGCCGGGACGAAATTCTTCACGAACAGGATCGGATCGACGATCTTCAGCGTGTAGGAACCGCGCGTCACCGCGCCGACCTGGGTGCCCAGGAAGCCGTCGTCCCAGTAGATTTCCGACTGGGTGCCGAAGCGGTTCTCGGGCAGTTCCTTCAGCGAGACGAAGAACGCAGCCTGCTGCGATCCGGGCTGGCCGCCAAACTTGAAGCGCTCCCAGCTCTGCTTGATCAGCGGGGAGACGATGCCGTTGCCGGCGAAGATCGACTGGGAGTCCAGATGGTCCGAGCGCCACTCGTAACCGCCCGGCTCGGCGGCGAATCCGGTGATCGCGCCGTCCTGGAAAAGCAGCAGCCCGTATCCTTCCGGGACGATGATCTTCGAGCCGTTGGTGATGATGTTTTCCGAGCCGCGGGTGTTGGAGCCGCGACCGGCGTTGGTGCCGCGCGGTACCGCGGCAAACAACGCCGCCGTCGCCGGCAGGCCGTCGGGAATCGTGTAGAAATCCTTCCACTGGTCCGCCAGCGCACTGCCCACCGCACCCACCACTGCCTGCACAAGACCCATGCCGATTCTCCGCGATTCATGGGCGGGCACCGTGCCCGCCGTATCTGCCGAACTATACATTCCCCGATAAACGCCGGAGTCGCGCGCGGCGGTTTGCAGCCACAATAGGGATCCCTCGACACACCTGACCCTGCATGGTCCCGTTGCGCATTGCCTTCATCTTCCTGCTGGTAGCCCTCAGCACCGTCGTGCATGTGGTGCCGTTGCTGGCGGTGGCGGTGATCAAGGCCGTGCTGCCGATCGACCGCCTGCGCAAGGCCAGCAATCCCTTGCTGACCGGCATCGCGGAAAGCTGGATCGGCATCAACAGCTGGATCGTGTCGCGGTTCTTCAAGACGCGCTTCGAGGTCCAGCACGATGGGGTCCTGCAGCGGGACGGCCATTACCTGGTGCTGGCCAACCACCAGAGCTGGGTGGACATCATCGTGCTGCAGAAGGTGTTCAACCGGCGCATTCCGTTGCTGCGGTTCTTCCTGAAGCGTCAGCTGTTCTGGGTGCCGCTGCTCGGACTGGCGTGGTGGGCGCTGGATTTTCCCTTCATGGGGCGGCATACGCCCAAGCAGATCGCGCGACGCCCCGAGCTGGCGGGTCGCGATATCGAGACCACCCGCCGCGCCTGCGAGAAGTTCCGCGAGATCCCGGTGTCGATCATGAACTTCGTGGAGGGCACACGTTTCACCCCGGCCAAGCACGCCAAGCAGGGCTCACCCTACCGTCACCTGCTCAAACCCAAGTCCGGCGGCGTGGCGTTTGTGCTCGACGCAATGGGGCAGGGGCTGCACGCGATCCTCGACATCACCATCGCCTATCCGGCCGGACAACCGTCTTTGATGGATCTGGTGGCCGACCGCGTGCCCGAGGTGCAGGTGCTGGTGCGACAACGCGCCATCCCGGAAGACCTGTTGGGTGGCGATTACAAAAACGACCGCGCGTTTCGCATCCGCTTCCAGCACTGGATCAACGGCCTGTGGCAGGAGAAGGATCAGGACCTTGGCGCGCTGCTGGGTGGCACGCTGGACGCGGTCGCTGACGATTAGCGGCTCTGCGGACCCGCCAGAGGCGCGACGGAGAGCGACCCGGCGTTCACGGCCAAGCCGTATGCTGCACTGCAGCAGGCGCATCGCCTGATCCCGGAGTTCGTGTTGAAACCACCTGAAAGCTTCCTCTCGCGCGTCCGCCGTGCCACACCGCGGGCCGTCGTATCCGGCGACCGCCGGAAACCTGCGCTCGATATCGCGGCGACGATCAACCAGGCGCTGACGTCTGCTGGTCTGCTCCCGCAGCGCGACAAGAATGCTGCCCCGGCTTTCGCCGGTGGCGTGCCTGCCGTGCCCGCCATGTCTGACCTGGCAGCGCGCTTCACTCCCACCGATACGCCGAGCGCAAGCCGCATTCCGCCGGCGCCGCCCGCGCGTTCGGCCACGAAGACACCGGGCGCGGCGGGCCAGTTCAAAGCGCCAGCCGGGATTACGCTCGAACGCAGCTACACGAACGCCGCCGGCACCCGCACATACCTGCTTTACGTTCCGCCCGGCCTCGACCTGGCCACCCCGGCGCCGCTGGTGTTGATGCTGCACGGCTGCACCCAGGACCCCGCCGACTTCGCCACCGGGACCGGCATGAATGCGCTGGCAGACCAGTTCGGCATGCTGGTGGCGTACCCGGCGCAGACCGCACGCGCGAACGGGTCCAACTGCTGGAACTGGTTCCGCGGCCAGGATCAGGCGCGCGGCGCCGGCGAGCCGTCGATTCTCGCCGGGATCGTTGCCGATATCGCGGCCGACCACCGGGTCGACCAGGCTCGCGTCTACGTCGCCGGGCTCTCTGCGGGCGCTGCGATGGCGGTGATCCTGGGGCGCACGTATCCGGACGTGTTTGCCGCGGTGGGCGCCCACTCGGGTCTGCCGTTCGCAGCGGCCACGGACATGTCTGGGGCCTTTGCGGCGATGCAGGGCAGGGCAGCCACGCCCGGTGCAGGGGCGAAGTCGAACGCCGCTGCTGCCCGCCGGTCAGCTCGGGCCGTTCCCATTCCCACCATCGTCTTCCACGGCGACGCCGATCGCACCGTGAACGCCAGCAATGGCCAGGCGATCGTCGACGACATCCTCGGATCGCACGAACCGTCCGACCGGCTTGCTTCCGCATCCGTGCAAGCCGAGGCCGGCGGGCGGGCCTACACCCGGCAGATCCACGCGGACGACTCGGGCCTGCCGATTGTCGAGTTGTGGGACCTGCATGGTGCAGGGCACGCGTGGAGCGGAGGAAATCCCGCGGGCAGTTTCACCGATGCCAGCGGCCCGGATGCCTCGGCTGAGATGCTGCGGTTCTTCCTCCGGCACACCGGGGCCGGCAACGGTTGACTCCCGCGGCAACCCGGTCGACGGCATGAGCCACGCGGCGTTCACCATCAATGGGTCCAAATGACGTCACCTGTCATCGGGAGTGCGCCATGAAGCAGCAAATCCGGACCATCGCCATGTTGTTGGCCGCGGGCATGTTGATGCTGCTGGCCGGTTGCGTGACGCCTGGCGCCTACGGGTCGCAAGGCGGCTACGGCAACCAGGGTGGTTACGGCGTGCCCGGCGGCTACGAGTCCCCAGCCCCCGGGTACCCGTCCCAATACCCGGCCCAGTACGGCAGCCAACTGCTGGGTACGGTCGATAGCGTGGATCCGCGTTACGGCCGTCTATCGGTGGTCATTGATGATCCGCGCACGGGACGCAGGCAGCGGACCGATCTGCGCTACGACCGGAACACCCGCCTGTTCTACCAGGGCCGGCAGCACCCGGTCGACGGTCTGGAGCGTGGCGATGTGATCCGCATCGAAACCGCCCCGTCCGGGCGCGAGCTCTGGGCCCGATCGATCGAGGTCGTGCGCAACGTTCGCGACAGCGGCTATGGCGGTGGCTACGGCGACGACCCCTACGGCGTTGGCCAGGGCAACGACCTGCGCGGTTCGGTCAACTACGTCGACACGCGCGCGCGCCTGATCCGCCTCGACGGCGTCGGCTACGGCAACAACCAACAGGTCTCCTACGACGCCCGCACGACGGTGGAATACCAGGGCCGCGGCTACCGCCCCGAGAACCTGCAGCGCGGCGACCAGGTGCGCATCCAGGCGCGCCGCGTCGGCAACAACCAGTGGCTGGCGGAGCGGATCGTGGTGGAGCGTTCGGTTGGCCGCTGGTGACGCACAGTCGCTGAATATACCGGCCATGCGGCGGCAATATTGATTCCAAGCTCACGAGCGCTCTGCAAGATTGTCGCTTCCGCAATGCAAGAGCCCCACATGAATATCATTGACTTTGTAAAGAACGCTGGCGAAAAGATCTTCAAGCCGGGTGAGGCGCGTCGCGAGTCGGCCATTGAAAAGCACCTCGCCAAGTACGGGATCAGTGGCATCAAGGTCGAGGTGGACGGCGACAGGGCCACGCTGACCGGCACCGCTGCCGACACCGCGACACGCGAGAAAGCCGTGCTCATCGCCGGCAACATCGATGGCATCAGCAACGTCGAGGACCGGATCCAGGTATTGCATGCGACCCCGGCGCCGGTCGCCGCTGCACCGGCCACAACCGCGACGCAGCCCGCTTCGCCCGCAAGCACGACTGCCGAGGCTACGGGATGGGCATCGCGCACCTACACGGTGAAGTCCGGTGACTCGCTGTCCAAAATCGCCAAGGAGATGTACGGCGACGCGAGCAAGTACCCGCAGATTTTCGAAGCCAACAAGCCGATGCTGACGGACCCCGACAAGATCTACCCGGGCCAGGTCCTGCGGGTTCCTCCGCAGCAGTAGTCCAGGCGCTGGTTCTTCGATCGAGACAGCCGGGCTACCGGCTGTTTTCCTGTGGGGTGTCCGGGCTGGAACGGTGGATGTTGATCCACGTCAGTACGGCCACGCCCAAATGATGATTGGATGCGTGCCTGGACTCTTCTCCCCACGAGGTAATCACGTCATGTCTCCCCGCACTTCCGATTGTCGCCCCCGCAAGAAAGCCCTGGGTCCGGCGATCCGCGTCGCGCTGCTGGTCGCTGGATCTGCATTGGCGGGCAGTTTCGCCGCCAGCGCCGCACCCGCTCCAGCCGATGACGCTGGCTGGCAATTCAGCGGCGACTTCCGCGGCGGTTACTTCGCCAGCGAGCGGACGGCGCGTGACGGAACCGAATCCGACGAGGATGCGTTCAACGCGCGTCTGCGCCTGGCCTTCGAGCGCAGCCTCAACGAGACGTGGCGCTTCCGCACGCGCGTTGCGGGCCGCTTCAGCAGCGAGCAGGACGATCTCGACGTCTACCTGCACAGCTACGCGCCTACCCGCGGGGGTGCGGATTTCGGCGACATCACCCTGGACGAGGCCTACTTCGGCTATCAGGCGCCCGATGACGGGCTGCGCTTCAAGGTGGGCCGCATGCAGACCGCGTTTGCGGTTCCGGGTGTCGCCTCCAAGGGGCTGGACCGCAACGACAGCCCCAACATCGGAGTGAACTGGACCGACGGCGTGCACCTGGACATGCCCGTCGCCGGCGGATGGCGTGGCCACGTGATCGCCCAGTACCAGGACGCCAAGGGAAGCAGCAGCGTGACCGCTGCGCCGCTGGATTTCAGCGACAGTAGCAGTCGCGCGACGCTGTTCCTGGGCATGGAAAACAAGCAGCGCGTCGGTGCCATCACCCAGCGCATGCTGTCGCTGACCTGGATGCCCGACAGTCTGGCCGACCGTGGCCTGGGCGATCCGTCGCGGCAGGACTACGTGACGGTCGATGCGCGCATTGCCGCCGAGTGGCCGATGGGCGCGACAGGCGCGAAGTTCGTCACCGGCGCCGAGGTCGGTTACGCCATGGAAACCCCGCTCGACGCGGTCAGTGGCACGGGCGGCAACGGCGATACCGGGGGGCTCGCATGGCAGGTCCAGGCGAGCGTGTATGACTTCGCGCCCAGGCACAACATCGGCCTGGCCATCGGCCGCGCAGATGCGGGCTGGCTGATCTCGCCGGACTATCGGCCCAATGACAGCTCGGTGGAGGTGAGGTACCAGTGGCAGTTCCTGCCGAAGACCTCGATGGAGGCACGGGTCCGCGAGCGCCGCGAGCTCGAGCATCCGGCCGGCACGCGCGCGCGCGTGGATCGCGATCTCTACGTACGGGTGTCGCACAAGTTCTGACGGTGACGCCGCGCTGATCGGGGTTTATTGTCACGGGAACCCCCGCAGCGAGGTTCCCATGACCGCACCTCCCCGCAAGACGGCTGACGATTTCGATCCGGAAGTCCTCCGGCTTTTCGACCGGTACGTGCATGGGCAACTGGACCGGCGCGGCTTCCTGACCGGCGCGGCGCGCTTTGCGGTCGGGGCGACCACCGCGGCGGGTCTGCTGGCGGCGCTGGCCCCGCGCTTTGCCGCAGCCCAGCAGGTAAAACCCGATGACGATCGGTTGCGGGCGGAATACCTGGAGTTCTCGTCGCCCAAGGGTTATGGCACCGGTCGCGGTTATCTGGTCCGTCCGGCAAATGCGTCCGGTCCGTTGCCGGTCGTGCTGGTGGTGCACGAGAACCGCGGCCTGAATCCGCATATCGAGGACGTCACCCGTCGTCTGGCGCTGGAGGGATTCATCGCCTTCGCTCCCGACGCGCTGTTTCCGCACGGCGGTTACCCCGGTGACGAAGACAGGGCGCGCGCCGAGTTCGCCAAGCTCGACCAGACCAGAACCCGCCAGGACTTCATCGCGGCGGCGACCCTGCTGCAGTCGATCGATGGCGGCAACGGCCGCATCGGCGTGGTCGGGTTCTGCTACGGCGGCGGCATCGCCAATTTCCTCGCCACGCAACTGCCGCATCTGCGCGCAGCCGCGCCGTTCTACGGCAGTCCGCCACCGCTTGAGGATGTGCCCAACATCAAGGCCGACCTGCTGGTGGTCCTGGCCGCGAACGATGAGCGCGTCAACGGCGCGTGGGCGGCGTACGAAGCGGCCCTCAAGAAGGCCGGGGTGCAGTACGAGCTCTACCAGCCAGCGGGGACGCAGCACGGCTTCAACAACGACACGACGCCGCGCTACGACGAGGCGGCGGCGGCCGAAGCGTGGAAGCGGACGCTCGCGCTGTTCCGGCGCACCCTGATTCCGGAAGCGAAGCCCGGTTGAATTGTCGCTCCCGGGGCGGTTTGCTACGCTCGCCCGCACTCTGATCGGCGGGCAGCAGCATGCAAAGGCGACAGTTTCTGGGGCACGCAGCCGGCGCTGCACTTCTTCTGCCATTCCTGGGCTCTGCGAACGCGATGGCGGCAAACATGCTGGCGGTCAACGCTTCGGCCCGGGCGCCGGCGCCTGGCAAGTTGCTGCCAGTACCGCTGAAAAAAGGCGACTGGGTCGGACTGGTCAGCCCCTCGTCTGCACTCAATGACGAGTTCGACCTGCAGCTGGCGCGGGAGGTCATGGAAGCCCTCGGATTCAAGGTCAAGACCGGCGCGCACTACGCGCAGCGACGGGGTCACCTGGCAGGGACGGACGAGGAGCGGGCAGGTGACATCAACGCCATGTTTTCCGACCCCGAAGTCAGGGCCGTCATCGCCACGCGTGGCGGCTCGGGAGCGGCTCGGCTGCTGCCACTGCTGGATTACGAGGCGATCGGCCGCAACCCCAAGGCACTGCTGGGGTATTCGGATATCACCGCGCTGCACAACGCGATCCACGCGCGGACCGGCCTGGTGACCTTCCACGGGCCCAATGGCTCCGGCAGCTGGAACGGCTTCAACGTCGACCAGTTCGAGCGCGTCTTCTTCAAGCGCGAACTCATGCAGTACCGCAATGTGCAGGACGCCGGCGATGAGCTGGTACAGCGTCGCAACCGCACCGTCACCGTCACTGGCGGCAAGGCTTCCGGCGAGCTTGTCGGTGGCAACCTGTCGGTGCTGGTGGCCCTGGCGGGATCGCCGTACCTGCCGGATTTCACCGGCAAGATCCTGTTCCTCGAGGACGTCTCCGAGGCGCCGTACCGCATCGATCGCATGCTCACCACGCTGAAACTGATGGGCGCGCTGGACGGTGTCGCCGGGGTGATCTTCGGCGAGTGCAGCGATTGCGAGCCCGGCAACGGATACGGCTCGCTGACGCTGGCGCAGATCCTCGATGATCATCTCAAGCCGCTGAAGATCCCGGCCTACCGGGGCGCGATGATCGGGCATATCCGCCAGCAGTTCATCGTGCCGGTGGGCGGATTGGTAGAGATGGACGCCGATGCCGGCACCTTCCGCATGCTGGAGCCGGTGTTCGCGGCCTGACTCCTGTCGATCATCGCGGCCTGCCTGCAGTGGCGATCGTGATCAGGCCAGATATCGTCCGCAGACTCGACCTCGAAACCCCGTCCGCGCCGGGACGTCCGCGGCATATCGCCCCCGCTCGAACGGCCGTGCCCGGCAACGGACGCAACTCGGATTCGCTGTTAAATTGATCCGCATGTTGGCGATCCACCAGAAAAACGGCCCGCCGATGCGGGCCTTCGTGGTTGAAGGGGAGTTGCATGGGGAAGTACTCGAACGCGTGGAGGGCGGCATCGCTCGCGCTCCTGCTGGCCGTTGGAATGTCGGGCGCCGTCTTGGCTCGCGACACCGGTCAGACGACCGCAATCACCAACGCGCTGGTCTTTGATGGGACCGGGAGGTCCGCCTATCCGGCGACAGTGCTGATCCGCGACCAGCGCATCGTCGACGTGGGCCCCGATCTGAAGGTGCCCAAACGCGCGCTGGTGATCGATGCAGACGGCAAGACGCTGATGCCGGGGCTGTTCGACCTGCATACGCACTGGACGCCCAACTCCAGCCCGTCCTCCAGCGCGGTCTTGTCGGGGGTCTATCTGGCGGCGGGAGTCACCACCGTCAACGATTTCCACCAGGCGCCCGAATCCTATGCGCCCCGGCGCGAATGGCTGGGCAGCATGGCCGCCGCTCCGCATGTCAATTTTGCCGCGCGCATGAGCACGCCCCTCGGTCACGGTGCCGACTGGGCCGACACGGCGACCACGCGATGGGTGAATTCGCCGGATGCGGCGCGCCTTGCCGTCCGCGAGCTGGCGCCGTACAAGCCCGACATGATCAAGGTGTTCACCGATGGCTGGCGCTACGGCCACATGCCCGACAACACCAGCATGGATCCGTGGACGTTGACGGCGCTGGTCGAGGAGGCGCACGCCAACGGACTCAAGGTCGCCACCCACACCGTCACCGCGGAACGGGCGGGATGGGCCGGCGAGGCGAAGGTCGACCTGATCGCCCACAGCATCCAGGACCGCGTGGTGGATGCAGACACCATCGCGCGGCTGAAGGCCGGTGCTACGTTCTACGCGCCGACGCTGGCGGTCTACGAGCCGGTCAAGATGGGCAGTTCGCCGCCGGCCGATCCCGAGTCGCCCGCGTTTTTGAGCCGCCAGCGCAATTTCCGCAACGCGATGGAAAACGTTCGCGTGCTGCATGACGCCGGCGTACCCATAGCGCTCGGCACCGACGCCGGCATGCCGGGCACGCCCCACGGCGCGGCCACCTTGCGCGAGCTGGAACTGCTCGTCCAGGCGGGATTGACCCCGGCCGAGGCACTGCAGGCAGGGACCGCGACCAGCGCGGCAGCCATGGGCTTGCAGGACGATCGCGGCCGCATCGCCAAGGGCCAGCGCGCCGACCTGCTGCTCGTGGACGGCAAACCTTGGGAAAACATCCAGGACATCAAGAAGCTCAGCCGCGTCTGGCTGGACGGTCGACTGGTGCTCGGCCCGGGCGTGCAACTGCCGGCCAGCAACGCGCGCCCATACCCGCAGCCGGGGGTCGTGGGTCCGCTGGTGGATGATTTCGAGCGCGCGGACGAGCGCACGGCGCTGGACACACTGCGCACCGACGACAATGACGGCGGCAACGACCGCACCTGGCAATTGACCCGGGTCGTGGTGCGGGACGGCGGCGGGCACGCGCTGCGGACCATGGCACGAATGTCCAGCAAGGATCGCGCCTACGCCGCGGTGGTGCTGCCATTGAGCCGAGGTTCGGTAAAGCCGGTAGACCTGCGCGGCTATCGCGGCGTGCGTTTCGACATCCGCGGCGAAGACGGAAGCCACGCGCTGATGCTCAAAGGCCTGGAAGGCGGGCGATGGAAGACTGCGATCAGCGTGCAGCCGCAGTGGCAGCAGGTCAGCGTCGATTTCAGGCAGCTGGAGTACGCGCCCTATCGGGTGGTCGAGGGTGAGGACCGGCCATGGCGCGGCGACGATGCCACGGATCTGCAGTTCATCGTTGAAGGGGACGGCGCGAAGATGCCGTGGTTTGAACTCGACAATGTGCGGTTCTACTGAGCCGTTCGCTCGTATTTTTGCTGTGGCCACCACCAGGAGCGACATGTGAATTTGATGAGCAAGACAGCCGTGGCACTCTTCGCCGCACTGGCACTGCAGGGCGCGGCCGTCGCCGGACAGCTCGACCCCGCCAATGCCGATGCTGCCCCCGCGGGCACCACGGCCGCACAGGGCCAGCCGATGTTGCAGCGCCTGGACGCCTATGCACCGCAGATCATCCGCATGGCCGACCAGATGTGGCAGCAACCCGAGCTGGGCTATCTGGAAAACGCATCATCGGCATTGATGCAGGAGGAGTTGCGCGCCCACGGTTTCCAGATCGAGGCCGGGGTGGCCGGGATGCCGACAGCCTTCGTGGCGACCGCCGGCAAGCGCGGCAAGGGAACGGTGATCGGACTGCTGGCGGAAATGGACGCGCTGCCGGGAATGTCACAGGCCGCGGTGCCGCGGCGGCAGGCCATCGCCGGCCAGGATCCGGGGCACGCCTGCGGGCATAACCTGTTTGGCGCCGGCACGGTGGGCGCGGCGGTGGCGTTGAAGGAATGGCTCGACAGCAGTGGCACCGAGGGCGAGATCCGGGTATTCGGCACGCCGGCCGAGGAGGGCGGCTCGGGCAAGGTGTACATGGTCCGCGACGGACTGTTCAAGGACGTCGACGTGGCGCTGCACTGGCACCCGAACTCGCGGAATTCCGCCGCGCAGAGCATCAGCCTGGCAAACATCAGCGGCAAGTTCCGCTTCAGCGGCCAGGCCTCGCACGCGGCGATGGCGCCGGAACGTGGACGCTCTGCGCTGGATGGCGTGGAAGCGCTGAACCACATGGCGAACATGCTTCGTGAGCACGTGCCGCAGGAAACCCGCATCCACTACATCATCAGCAACGGCGGCGGGTCGGCGCCCAACGTGGTGCCGGCATCGGCGGAGGCTTATTACTACGTTCGCCACCCCGATCCGGTGGTGGTGCGCAGCGTGTTCAAGCGCCTCACCGACGCCGCCGAGGGCGCGGCGCTGGGCACCGGCACCAGCTTTGAATTCGAGCAGACCGGCGGCGTGTTCAGCCTTCTGCCCAACGACACCCTGGGCAAGGTCATGCATTCCTCACTGCAGCAGGTGGGCGGGGTGGAATACAGCGCGGCGGATGCCGCGTTCGCCAAAGAGCTGCGGACGCATCTCGAGCAGCAGGTCGATATCAGCGAAGCGGCAAAGATCGCACCGTATTCGGTTGACGGCGACGGCTTTGGATCGACCGACGTCGGCGATGTCAGCTGGGCGGTTCCCACGGTCGGCATGGGCGCAGCGACCTGGGTTCCGGGCACGCCCGCGCACAGCTGGCAGGCGGTTGCCGCGTCGGGCATGGGCATCGGCCACAAAGGGGCCGTTGTGGCGGCCAAGGCGTTGTCACTGGCCGCGATGCGGCTGTTCTCCGAGCCTGAGCTGGTGCAGCAGGCGCGAGCAGAGTTTGAACGCCGGCGCGGCAAGGACTTCCGTTATGAGCCCTTGCTGCAGCGAGAAAGCCCCCCGCTGGACTACCGGAAGTAATCGGATCGCGCGCCTGCCAAGCGGGGGCGTGCCCTTCAGCCGACGCTTTCATCTCGCGGCAATTCCGAACTGTCCTGCGCCCCCTTCAGCCGCATCAGGTGACGGTGCAGCATTTCCGTCGACAGGCCGTGCAGTGACAGGCGGTAGCCCGCGCGCAGGGTGGACATGGGCACCAGCGGGTGCTTGTTGTTGACCAGCCCGAGGTGCTCGCGTGCGTCAAGGATCGTGGCGACGTAGATGCCGATGGTTTCATCCAGCTGCAGCGAATTGGTCGCCCGCCAGAAATCGTCATCGCTCAGAAACAGCTGATAGACCGGCGTGAACAGCTCAATCGCGCTCTGCAGATCGAGGAAGTTGCGGCGCCGGTTGGGCATGTCCTCGATCCGCAGATGATCCGGCTGCTGGATCATCGAGAAATCCGGCGCGTCGACCTTGCCGAGCTGCTTTCCGCTGGCGCGCAGCGCACTGTTGAGCCGGATGACGAAGTTGTAGAGGTTGAGGTCGTGGACTAAATACATGTCCGGGGCGACGTCGGCGATTTTCTCCGGCCGTAACGGAGTCGTCTGGATCTCGACCGGCGCATTGGCGGCGATGAAGGACAACGCCTGCGAACCGATGCAGAAGTGGCGCAGGATCAGCCAGTTGGCCTCCGGGCGGATGAAATTCTGCATGCCCCAGGCAAGCAGCCGGTGCAGCGTTGGCGAAAACGCCAGCTTTCGCGGCGTGAACACCTTCAGTATCTGCAGCAGGATGATGGCCAGCCGCGCAAACGGACGGATGAAGGGCAACACGTACTGGCGCGAGCGTGAGCTGGAGTCCACCAGCCAGGCGTGCTTCACCGCCGGATCAATCGGCGTGGACTGGTCCAGGTACAGCGCCAGCCACGGGCTGGGGTCACGTGGGTCGTGTTCGTTATCGAGGAAGTTCGGCGAGCGCTGGTTCATGCCTGGGTTTCCCGCAGGGGCCTGACGTGCTGGAACTGCATGAGGTACATCTCCGCGGTGCGTTTGGCCGTATCCAGGATGTCCGTGGCCAGTTGCCCGTCGCTGTCGTGCTCCAGGGCGATTTCCACCGCCCGCAGCCAGCGCAACAAGTGGTGCTCGTCATTCTCGCCGTGGTACTCGAGAAAGCGGAACGCGTCGCGCGGAACGTCCTTCAGCGTTGCCTTCATCAGCGGGAGCAGCGCGGGAATGATCCGCTGGCCCGTGCCTTCGATGATGTAGATCGCGCCCAGCAGGCCGATCGGGTTCTGCGTTGCGGCGAGCGCGTGCAGGTAGGCGTTCAAGGCCTCGCCGCCGGGATTGCGCTTGAGGCGATTGATGTCCGCGACGGGACCGCCGGCCTTGCCGTAGTCGCTGAACAGGATTTCGAAATCGTCCTGTTCTTCCCCCGCGTGCGTCTCGATCAGCGCCGCCAGTGGCTGAAAAGGCGCAGTGACGCTCGCGGCCCCCTCGCGCATCCACAGACTCCCTTCACGCACCTGCGGAATCCAGTCGCTCATCCACCCCAGGTAGTCGTCACGGGTCCAGGCGCCCTCGCGCAGGCGCCTGACGACGGGAGTGCGCCAGACCCGCGAGCGGTAGTCGTGCCACACGCCAGCCAGCTTGCCGATCAGGTCCCGCAGCGTTTCAGGCGCATCGGCTGGGTCGTGCGGCGCGGGGACAATCGCGTACGGCGCTGCCGCCGACGCTGCGTTGGCATTTTGCGGCGCCGCAACCGCCAGCGGCGCCTCGGCGGCCTCCACATCGATCAGCAAGAAGGACGCCGTGAAGCGGCCGGACTCCGGGATGAAACAGAGGATCTGTTGGCCCGCAGCGATTTCGCGGGTACGCAGGAACTCGTCGAGCATGATGAAGATCGACGCCGCCCCGGTGTTGCCGCGCGTCGCCAGGTTGCTGTACCAGCGCTCGCGGGGGATCCCGAGGCCGGCCTTCTGCATCAGGTCGTCCACCACCGGGGCGAACTTCTCCGATGAGTAGTGGCACAGGAAATGGTCGATGCGCTCCGGGTGGATATGGCCGTCCTGCACCAGGCGGACGTACTCGTGGATGCAGACGTCGAACAGGTTCGGGAGCAGCCGGATGTCCTGCCGCAACAGCAGGGCACCATCGGCTTCCGCGTCCTGCCAGCGGTCGTAATCGAGGTGGGAGCGGCCGCCCTTGGCCGACAATCCCAATTGCATGCACACCGGGTAGTCGCCCGAAAACGAGCGCTGATGGATGAAGCGCAACTTCAGCCGCAGCGTCGCGTCCGGGCTGGGCCGGGACGACAACAACACCGCACCGGCACCGTCGGACAGCATCCAGCGCAGGAAGTGCGCATCGAAGTCGGCGTCGTAGCCGCAACCGGCAAAACGCGAGCGCTTGAACAAGCGCGACGGCATTTCCGCAGCCGCCACCAGTGCATGCTCGTGGGCGCCCAGCTCGACCGCACTCGCCGCCGCCTCCCATGCCGCGATCCCAGATGCGCAGATCCCCAGCGAGCTCAGGGTCTGCATTGGCGGGCCGTTGAGTTCGCCCAGCACCATGTTGGCAAAGCCGGGCAGCAGGGCGTCGCCGCCGCATCCCCCGGTCGCAAGCATGCCGACCGCGTCCAGGCCTTTCGATGCTCCCCGCAGGCACTCGCTGATCGCTCGTGCGGCCATCGCTTCGGGCGAGGTGTGGGTGGTGCCGTCTTCGTTGATGCCGTAGTGGCGGGTGGTGATCCCGTTCTGGCCCAGGATGCGCTGCTTGATGCGCGAGGACAGCTGGTTGAGCGGCGCGACGAATGCATCCATCCCAGCGTTGTCGATCGCCGGGCCGGGTAGGTGGCGCGCGTGACCAGTGATGTACACGTTGTTGAAGCGGGTGGTCATTCTCGGGAGTCCTTGCCGCTCGAAGGGGCGGCCAGATGGTCGGCGGCGCCTGCAGCGATGGTGGTTCCGGCCAGACGGTCGAACACGTCGAGCAGGAAGCCGTAGTTGCCGTGATAGACAGCGTGATGCAGATGATGGCGCCGGCTGGCCGCGAGCGGCCCCCCGGCGGGCGCGCGGCGGCTGAACTCGTAGTTCGCATGTCCCAGGTTGTTGAGCACGATGCTCATCACCGGCAGGCCGAACAGCGCGATGGGACTGAAGTCGTGCACCAGCATGGGGAGGATCGGCACGCTGCCCAGCAGCAGGGCTTCCACCGGATGGAAGGCGTAGGTGGAAAACGGAGTCGGCGTCAGCGAGCGATGATGGTGCGCGTGAAATCGCCGCAGCGGCCGTGTGTGCAGCAAACGGTGGCAGAGATAGAAATGCAGCTCATTCCACAGGAACAAGGCCGCAAACTCGATCCCGATGCGCGGCGCTGACGTCTGAGTGGCCAGCCCGGCCAAGCCGCTGCGCAGCAGCCACCACGGCACCAGGGCACCGAAGCCAAACAGCAGGATCGAACCGCAGGATTCAGCGATCTCGCGGCGCAGCTGCCCGGGCCGCAGCGGTCGCTGATCCAGCACTCGGCCGAGGCCCATGCGGGGCAGTAGCGACTGGGTCAGCCACCCGGTGAGTGCGCCAGTCAGAAAGTACAGCGCCGCGAAGTAGAGCGTCGCCCACAGGACTACCTGCCATGGCGGAAGGGTGATGAAGTGGTGTGCTAAACGGTTGAACGCGATGAAGTCCAGACGCGGTTCCGTCCCTGGCTGGCTGGATTTGTACCCGAAGGGTAGCCGCCGGGATCAGGGCTGGCCAATTGTCAGTGTAGGAACGGCTTCCGCGCGGTTACCCCGAGCGTGGCCGAGGTTACTTGACGTCGAGCTCCGCGTCGGCGGCGATCGCATCGAGTTGCGCCGCGAAATCAAGCACATTCGCGCGCTGGCCCTCCAGGTCCGCCGCCACGGTGAAGTCGTTGGACTCGATCGCATCCTTCAGCTTGGCAACCCCGCCCAGGTCGATCCCGCCTGCATCCTTCTGGATCTGACCCAGCGAGTCCGCGGCTTCGTGCAAGCGCGTGTTGGCGATGCCGAAATTGCGCTGGTCCAGATCGACGGCCGTGCGGTAGAGGTCCACCCGCGCGCGCATCAGGTAGTTGCGGTTCTGCACTTTCGCCAGGTCGGCCTTGGCCGCGCCCAGGGTCTGGTTGCCCTGTTCGATCTGCTGCTCGTAGTGCACCTTCTGGGTCGCCAACTCCTTGCGGCCCTGGCTCAAGCCGACGTAATACAGCACGCCTGCAATCACGATGAAGACGCCGGCTGTGATGAGCATGGCCGTGGTGGAAACGAGGTGCCCCTGGCGGGGCGGTGGCGTGGTTGTCTCGTTCATGGCATGTCCTGGGGTGGTGTCGATCCGACGTCCGGATCCGGCTTGCGAGGGTACATGGTGCCTGACGTGGCGCCCAAGATGAATGAAAGCTGCGTGCGCGAGGTCATCTGGCCGCGGCTGTCACGACCGGTCGGGCAGGGTGGTTGTCGCTACATCGCGTCCACCAATTGAAGGAGAAACGACATGGTCAATACCAATCGACACCTGTCCGCAACCAGCCTCATCGGTGACGACATCAGGAACCCGCAGGGTGAATCACTCGGCGACCTGAAGGAGCTGATGATCGACCTGGGGTCAGGCTCCATCAGCTACGCCGTCGTCGCCTTCGGCGGGATCATGGGCCTGGGCGAGAAACTTTTTGCCGTGCCGTGGCAATCGCTGCGAGTGGATCATGAGAACAAATGCCTGATCCTGAATGTGCCCAAGGAAAAGCTGAAGGATGCTCCGGGCTTCGACAAGAGCGACTGGCCGGACTTCAGCGACCCGACCTTCAGTGAGCAGATCGGGCGTTACTACCGCCCCGGATGATCGCCGCATTCGAAGGACAAAAGGCCGGTATTTGCCGGCCTTTTGTTGTCGTCGGAGGTAATGGCCGCAGAACCGACCGGCACACCGCGGGGTTCACGCCCGCCCGTCAGCCCAGGTCGACGTCGCCTGCCTTGGCCTTGTAACTTTTCTTGGGGTCGATACCCAGCAGCAGCTTCACCCCAGCGACCATGGTGTGCTCGTTGAGCCACACGTGGGCACTGTCCAGATCCATTCGGACCAGGCGAAGCTTCGGATCGTCCTTGCCCTCGAACCACGCGCCGACAAACGGGTTCCACAGCCGTTCGATCACCGCGCGGTCGTTATCGATCACCACGTTGCCGGAAAACGACGCGAACACCTCGTGGTTCTTGGCCGTCAGGGTGCCCGTCGCGTGTTGCGCCGTGCGGCCTTCCAGCGCGATGCCGAAATCGGTCTGGCTGGATGTGAAGAACCACAGCGGGGAGCGTTCATCCTCCGCGATTCCCGTCATCGGCCTGGGCGGAACCGTATCGGTGGCGAGCATCACCGTCCGGTCGCTCTTGAGCGCCTTCCAGAATTTCTGTTCGAGTTCTTTCGCGTCAGCCATGGGAGATTCCTGTGGGAGGGATCGTCATTGAATCAGGCGGACTGTCAGCGCCGCGAGAACGACGGCGGTGCACCGGAACGCAGGTACACCCGCCCTGAGAACGTCATGAAAAAAGGCAGGAGCTTTGCGGCCCCTGCCTTCCATGCTGCTGCAGCTTGACTGCCGCGCAGGTATTACTCGACCGCGATGGTGCCCTTCATCAGCGCCGAATGGCCCGGGAAGCTGCAGAAGAACTCGTACGGGCCGTTGCCCTTGATCTTGCTCACATCGAAGCTCACCGAAGTGGACTCGCCGCCGCCGATCAGCTTGGTGTGGGCGATGACGCGATCGTCGCCGGACTTGACGTAGTCGTTGTCGATGCCGGCGCCCATGCCGTCAGCGGCGACCTTCTTCATGTCGTCCAGCGTGGTGATCACCACGTTGTGACCCATCGCCGCGACCGGCATCTTGCCGGTGTGCTTCAACGTGATCTTGAACTCGCTGCAGGACGCCGGCACGGTGATGGACTTGACGTTGAACTGCATCGCGTCGTTGCCCTCGATCTCCGTGGCGCAGTCGGTCACCACCGCAGCGCCGCCCGCGGGTGCGGCGGTCGGCGTGGTCGAAGCAGGAGTCGTCTCGGCCGGTGCGGTCTCAGCCGGGGTCGTTGTGGAAGGCGTAGTGGTTGCAGGCGCGGTCGTCGCAGGCGCGGCCGGCGCGGACGGCGGTGATTTGTCGCCGCAGGCGGCCAGCGCCAGCGCGCAGGCGGCAGTCAACAGAGTGATTTTGACGTTCATGGAGAATCTCCGGTGGGGGTGGATGGGTACATGGTTGGCGCGCACGGTGTTGCGTCATGTGAAGGCGCCGGCCACCCGACAGCTTACGCGCCGGTACACGGCCTGCTCAACGGGCACTGATTGCCGAGCCGCGCGACCGTCAGCGGTGGCTCATCTGCAGCGAAATCTGCGAGATCCGCTCAACCACGCGGCCCATCGCTGCGGCGGCCTCGTCGAACAGGTCGCCTTCGGCGTTCGCCATGACGTCCTCAAGCACATCGGCGAGGGCCTCCAGCGGCTTTTGTGCGTCCACCAGCAGATGGCGCGGCGTTTCCCGGTCCGTGCTTCCGCCAACGTCCGGATGCGGTGACGACTTCGCGGGCGCGCCAGTCGGGGTAGTCACCGGCAGCTCAATCGCAGCATTGATCGGCGCATCAGTGGCTGCGGCTTCCGGGGCGGCGGAGATCCAGCGCTCCAGCAACGCCGCACCCGCTTCGTCACCCGCGTGCCTCAGGCGCGGTGCCAGGGCGCGATGAACCGATGCGATCGCCGCTTGGTGGTCGGCCAGGACACGATGGAACGCGTCCAAGGAATCGATTTCCACCGGCGCGGGGCGAACGGCGCGCCGTTCGCGGTGGTAGGCGCGGCGGCGCCACTTGCGCAGCAACGCGGCATGCCGGAGTTCCTCGCCGCCCAGCTTTTCGGCTTCGGCGCGGATCTGCTCATTTTCCGCATGCGCGGCGAGGTAGGCGTAGAAGGAGAACGCGCGTTCCTCGTTCTCGACCGCCAGCGCAAACGCGCGATACGGGGTCAACAACGCGCTCCCGGCAACCTCGTCCCAGGAGCTGGAGAGGTCGGCTGGCAACTGCCAGGCAAAATCCTCGGCCGACACTGACGGCTCGCCGACCGACGTCGCCCACCGATCAACGGCTTTGACGTGGCTCTGCTCCTCCTCCTGCATCACGCGGAACGCTGCAGCGGTCGACAGTTCGCCGCGGCTCTCCATCAGGTCGGCCAGGAAGCCGTAGCGCCGGACCGCCTCGTCCTCGATGGCCTTGGCGATCCCGACCAGGGTGGGCATGTCGACCACGTCGATGTCGGGGTCGTCGCGCAGCAGCGACCGCCGCCGGGCGTGCTCGGCGGCGCCGACGCGGCGCCGGTTGAGCGTGTTCTGGCCGAACGCCAGGGACCCTCGGGTCTTGTTGTCGGTGCGCATTGGAGGTGCCTCGGATATACTCGCCGCGAACGACGCTGTAGCGGAAGGGTGGCTGCGACAGCGCAGATTCAATCATCCCACAAGCATCCCGGGGTTGGATTTTGAGAGATCCCAGAAGCGTGTCCTGGTCCTGGTCGGTCGTCCTTGCCCTTGTGCTGCTCGCCGCCGCTCCCTGGTTTCCGGCCAGCGCCCAGCCCGCGACCTTCGATACATTCGCCAGCCAGGTCTCGCCCGGCGAGGTGGTGCCCGGAGCCGACCGGTTCGGTCCCACCCAGCAGTCTCCGCCCGTAGCGCAGGTGTTCCGCGGCGACCAGCTGGTCGGTTACGCCTACCTGAACTCCCAGTACGTCAACGCGGACGGGTACTCCAGCAAGCCGATCCACATCATGGTCGGGCTGGACACCGCCGGAACCATCGTCGGCATAAAAATGGTGGCGCACAGCGAGCCGATCGTGCTGATCGGCATTCCCGAAAAGCGCGTCATCGATTACATGTCCGCCTTCATCGGCTACAACCCGCTCAAGGCGGCAGCCGATGGCAGCGGTCCGCCAAAGGTCAACCTGGTCAGTGGCGCCACCGTGACGGCACTGGTGATGGGCGAGAGCATCACCCGGTCGGCGGTGCGGGTGGCGCGGCTGCTCGGCTTGGGCGGCGAGGGCGGCGCGGTGAATCAGGCGGCTGGGCGTTCCATCGACACCGGCGCCGGCGAGATCGCCAGCTGGCAGGGTCTGCTGGAGGAGGGCGGCGTCAAGCACCTTCATCTGACGGTGGGCGACGTCAACCGCAAGTTCCTGGAGGGCGGTGATCCCGCCGCGGCGCGGTTCCCGCAGGCGGGCGGGGACAATGACCCGTTCATCGATCTGTACGTGGCGCTGGTTTCGCAGCCGGCGATCGGTCGCAGCCTGCTGGGCGAGAGCGAATACGCCAGCATGCAGCAGATGTTATCCCCAGATCAGCAGGCGATCCTGGTTGCCGGCGACGGCATCTATTCGTTCAAGGGTTCGGGATACGTGCGCGGCGGCATCTTCGACCGTATCGAGCTCGTCCAGGGCGCCGAGACGATCCGCTTCCGCGACCAGTTTCACCGGCGCGTGGGTGCCATCGCCGCGGACGGTGCGCCGCCACTCAAGGAAATCGGCATCTTTGTCATCCCGGAGGGCAGCGAGTTCGATCCGGCGGCACCCTGGCGCCTGCAGTTGCTGGTGCAGCGCTCCACCGGTGCGCTTACCAAGGTCTTCGAGTCCTTTGACCTCCCCTATACGATCCCGGCGCGCTACACACAGTCGGCGGCACCCGCGCCGGGCGAAGGCGCAGCGACTGCGGCAGTCGCCGCTGGCGCCAGCGCGCCCGGAGCGCAGCCTGGGCAGACCGGCCCGGCGGATGCGAGCCAGTGGATGGTCGATGAGGATGATGACGACCCGCTGTGGAAGCGCGTCTGGCAGAGCAAGGTCATTGCCATTGCAATGCTGGGGATCATGCTTGGCGTGCTGACCCTGATATTTTTCTTCCAGGATGCACTGGTCAAGCACGAGAAGCTGTTCGATCGCGTGCGCCTGGCCTATCTGGCGACCACGCTGTTCTGGCTGGGCTGGGTGGCTCAGGCGCAGCTGTCGGTGGTCAACGTACTCACCTTTGCCAGCTCGCTGCGTTCGGGCTTCAACTGGTCCTCGTTCCTGATTGATCCGCTGATCTTCATCCTGTGGTGCTCGGTGGCGGTATCACTGCTGTTCTGGGGACGCGGTGCGTTCTGCGGGTGGCTGTGTCCCTTCGGCGCGTTGCAGGAGCTGAGCAACCGCATCGCCAAGGCGCTCAAGGTGCCGCAGCTGAAGATCCCCTGGGCCATCCACGAACGTCTGTGGCCGATCAAATACATCATCTTCCTGGCGCTGTTTGCGGTGTCGCTGGGGTCGCTTGCGTTCGCCGAGCAACTGGCCGAGGTGGAACCGTTCAAGACGGCGATCATCCTGCACTTCCTGCGCGAGTGGTGGTTCGTGCTGTTCGCGGTCTCGCTGATCGTTGCCGGGCTGTTTGTCGAGCGCTTCTTCTGCCGTTACATGTGCCCGCTGGGCGCCGCGCTGGCGATTCCCGGCCGCATGCGGATGTTCAACTGGCTGAAGCGCTACCGCGAGTGCGGCAACCCGTGCATGCGCTGCTTCAAGGAATGCCCGGTGGAGGCGATCCATCCGGAAGGGCACATAAACCCTAATGAATGCATCCAGTGCCTGCACTGCCAGGTGCTGTACCACAGCGAACAGAAGTGCCCGGTCAAGATCCAGCGCAGACTGAAGCGCGAGAAGCGTGAGGCGTTTGCCCAGCGCATTCCGATTGCCGTTCTGCCGGACAAGGACGGTCCCGAGCCACAACCCGATCCGGCGTCCTGACCCCTCGCCACCTGCATCCATCCCGCTACCGCTTCAAATGGAGAAGACCAACGTGATTGACGACAAGAGCAAACCCAAGCCCGAGCCAGTCGACAAGGCCGGCATGCCCGATTCCGGCCGCCGCGCCGTATTGACGGGCGGCGTCATGGCGTTGACCGCCGGCGTTGCGGCAACCGGGTTCCTGTCCGGCTGTGGTGACAGGACCGCGACTCCAGCCGCCGGTGGCGCGGTTCCCGCCGGTTCGCCGCCTGCGGGCAAGAACGCAACTTCGGATGCCTTCGCCAAGACGCACATCGCTCCGGGCGAGCTGGACGAGTACTACGGCTTCCTCTCCGGCGGTCAGAGCGGGGAGATGCGCATCCTGGGCATCCCGTCGATGCGCGTGCTGATGCGCGTCCCGGTGTTCAACCGCTGCAGCGCAACCGGCTGGGGACAGACCAACGAGAGCCTCAAGATCCTGACCGAAGGGCTCACGCCCGAGACGAAGAAGTATCTGGAAAGCCGCGGCGGCACCTACATCAACGGCGACCTCCATCACCCGCATCTGTCGTTCACCGATGGCGCCCACGACGGCCGTTACCTGTTCATGAACGACAAGGCCAACACCCGCGTCGCGCGCATCCGCTGCGATGTCATGAAGTGCGACAAGATCATCGAGCTGCCCAACCAGCACACCGTGCACGGCCTGCGCCTGCAGAAGTACCCCAAGACGGGATACGTCTTCTGCAACGGCGAGGACGCGGTGCCGATCCCCAACAACGGCATGAACCTGGACGATCCGTCCGAGTACCGCTGCATCTTCACCGCGGTTGACGGCGATACGATGGAGGTGGCCTGGCAGATCATCGTCAGCGGCAACCTGGACAACGTGGACTGCGACTATCAGGGCCTGTACGCGTTCTCCACGTGCTACAACTCCGAGGAAGGCGTGACCCTGGCGGAGATGACCGCAGCCGAGCAGGACTGGGTCACCGTGTTCGACCTCAAGGCGATCGAGGCAGCGGTCAAGGACGGCAAGGCCGAGATGATCAGCGGCGTACCGGTGCTGGACGGCCGCAAGGAAGCCAATTCGCCGTACACGCGCTACATTCCGGTACCGAACAGCCCGCACGGCATCAACACCGCGCCCGACGGCATCCACGTCGTGGTCAACGGCAAGCTCTCGCCGACCTGCACCGTGTTCGACGTGCGCAAGTTCCCTGAGGTCTTTGCCGGCACGATCAAGCCGCGCGACGCCGTCGTGGCCGAGCCCGAACTGGGCCTGGGGCCGCTGCACACGGCGTTTGATGGCCGTGGCAATGCCTACACCACGCTGTTCATCGACAGCCAGATCGTCAAGTGGGACATCGCCAAGGCCGTTGCCAAGTTCAATGGCGAGGATGTCGAGCCGATCATCCAGAAGCTCGACGTGCACTACCAGCCGGGCCACAACCACACCTCGATGGGGGAGAGCAAGGAAGCCGACGGCAAGTGGCTGATGTCCTTGAACAAGTTCTCCAAGGACCGGTTCCTCAACGTCGGGCCGCTGAAGCCCGAGAATGACCAGCTGATCGACATCTCCGGTGACGAGATGATCCTGGTGCACGATGGCCCGTCGTTCGCCGAACCGCACGACCTGGAGATCATCCACCGCTCCAAGATCAACCCGGTCAATGTCTGGGACCGTGGCGACGTAACCTGGGAAGACGCGCGCAAGCAGGCTGAGGCCGACGGTGTCGACCTGGATGCAGCCGCCGACGTGATCCGTGACGGCAACAAGGTCCGCGTCTACATGACCTCGGTAGCGCCGACCTTCAGCCTCACCGATTTCAAGGTCAAGCGTGGCGATGAGGTCACGGTTTACGTGACCAACAAGGACACGGTCGAGGATCTGACCCACGGCTTCACGGTGGTCAACTACGGCGTGGCCATGGAAGTCGCGCCGCAGGCAACCGCGTCGGTCACCTTCACCGCTGATCGCCCCGGCGTGTACTGGTACTACTGCCAGTGGTTCTGCCATGCCCTGCATATGGAAATGAAGGGGCGGATGCTGGTCGAGGCCTAGACGGTTGCCGAGGGAGAGGCGGCCAATGGGCCGGTTCGGGCCATGGCGCCCGTTGGGCTGGGTCGGCTTTCCCGTCAAGGCCGCCGCCGCCGCGCACGCGTTGGCGTGCGTTGCCGTGGCGGCCGGTGCCCTGGTGTGGGCGCCGGCCGGCTACACAGCTGAACTGCGGGTGCAGCCCGGAACGTCGCTGCAGCCGGTTATCGAGGCTGCGGCGTCCGGCGACACCATCCGTCTGGCGGCGGGGCGCCATGCCGGCCCGCTGCTCATCGACCGCACGCTGTCGCTGGTCGGTGAGCCCGGAGCCGTCCTGACGGGGCCCGGTTTGGGCAGCGTGGTGACCGTGACCGCGCCGGAGGTGCAGATCCGCGGGATGGAGATCACCGGCTCCGGGCTGGACGTGCCAGCCATGGATTCGGCGATCCTGGTCAAGGAATCCGCTCCGCGCGCCGACATCCGGGACAACCATCTGGTTGACAACCTGTTCGGCGTCTATCTGCACGGCGCCGCGGGTTCGATCGTGCAGGACAACGTCATCACCGGACGCAAGGACCTTCGCCTGGCGGAGGCCGGCAACGGCGTGTCGATCTGGAACGCCCCTGATGCCAAGGTCATTGGCAACACCATCAGCCATGGCCGCGACGGCATTTTCGTCAAGGTCAGCAAGCACAACACCTTTGAAAACAATACGTTTTCGGACCTGCGCTTTGCGATCCATTACATGTACACCCACGACAGCCGGATCATTGGCAACCGCTCCCGCGGCAACCACGTGGGCTGGGCGATCATGTATTCCGAACGTCTGGAGATTCGCGATAACGTCTCCGACAACGACCGCGACCACGGTCTCATGCTCAATTCAACCAACGCCTCGCAGGTGGTCGGTAACACCGTCCGCGGCGGTGGGGAGAAATGCGTCTTTGTCTACAATGCGAACGTCAACCGGATCGTCGAGAACTGGTTTGAAGGATGCCCCATCGGCATCCACTTCACTGCCGGCTCCGAGGGCAACGTCATGACCGGCAACGCGTTCGTCGCCAACCGGATGCAGGTGAAATACGTGGGTACGCGCTACCTCGACTGGACGTCGGAAGGCCGCGGCAACTACTGGAGCGACAATCCGGCCTACGACCTGGATGGCGACGGCATCGCCGATCGACCGTATCGGCCCAATGACGTGATGGACGAGATCCTGTGGACGCTGCCCCAGGCCAAGGTGCTGGTCAGCAGCCCGGCGGTGCAGATGATCCGCTGGGCACAGGCGCGTTTTCCCGCGCTTTATCCCGGTGGGGTCGTGGACAGCGCGCCACTCATGCGGCCGCCACAGATGACCCGGGCGGACGCGTCATGAGCGCGATTGCCCAGTGGGATGGCGTGACCAAACGCTATGGCAACGTGGTCGCGGTGCGCGATGTGAACCTGGCGCTGCACCCGGGCGAGGCCACCGCGCTGGTGGGTCACAACGGCGCGGGCAAGACCACGCTGATCAAGCTGCTTCTTGGGCTGATCCGGCCCGAGGAAGGCGTCGTGCGCGTGTCGGGCATCGATCCGGCCGGCGCGCAGGGTGCGGAAGCCCGGCGCGCGCTGGGCTTCCTGCCCGAAAATGTCGCCTTCCACGGCGCCATGACCGGCAACGAGTTGATGACCTTCTATGCGGGGCTGAAGGGCCATTCGACAAAGCGCAACCGCGAATTGCTGGCGCTGGTCGGCATCGCCGATGCCGCCGGCCGCCGCGTGTCGACCTATTCCAAGGGCATGCGCCAGCGCCTGGGCATTGCCCAGGCCTTGATCGGCGAGCCCCGCCTGTTGCTGTTCGACGAGCCGACCAGTGGCCTGGATCCGGCGTCGCGGATTGATGTGTTCAACACCATCGACATGCTCCGCGGCAGCGGTGCGACGGTGTTGGTCAGTACCCATGCGCTGGCTGAAGTCGAGAACCGCGTGGACCGGGTCGCGGTCATGCATCGCGGCAATCTCCTGTCGGCAGGCACACTGGAGGACTTGCGCCAGGGCGTGGTGCCGGACGTCGGGCTGCGGGTGCGCGTGCGCAACTGCGAAACGGAACGTCTGCTGGCCGCGCTTCCGCCCGGGATCCAATGTACTGACCGCACCGAGGACACGCTCATGCTCGGCGTGCCGGCCGCGGACAAGATGGCGGCGCTGCGCGCCCTGGCATCGCTGGGCGAGTCGGTGGAGGACATCCGCACCGTGACCCCCGGGCTGGAGGACCTGTACCGGCGGCTGGTCCAGCAGGAGGCGAGCGCGGCATGAACGTCTTCAAGCTCGCAATGCAGGAAATACGGGCCGGATTCCGCAACCGCTGGGTGGTGGCCACCACGCTCCTGCTGGCCGCGCTCGCGCTGTCGCTGGTGTTGCTGGGCAGCGCACCGACCGGCGTCGTCAAGGCCGACCCGCTGGCGGTGGTCGTGGTCAGTCTGGCCAGCCTGACGATCTTCCTTGTGCCGCTGATCGCGCTGCTGTTGTCGTTTGATGCAATCGTGGGCGAGCAGGAGCGCGGGACCCTGATGCTGCTGTTGTCCTACCCCGTTTCGCGATGGGAGGTCATCCTCGGCAAGGCGCTGGGACAGATCTGCATTTTGGCGATCGCCACACTGCTCGGCTATGGGGTCGCGGCCGGCGCGTTGTCGCTCAAGAGCGAAATCGGCGCACCGGCGTGGGGCGCCTTCGCCGGGATGGTGCTGACCTCGATCATGCTCGGGGCCGCGTTCGTATCGATGGGGGTGCTGGCGAGCGCGATCGTGCGCGAGCGCGCCACCGCCGCGGGCCTGGCCGTCGGAATCTGGCTGTTCTTCGTGCTGCTTTACGACACCGCGCTGCTGGGCATCCTGGTCGCCGACCAGGGCAAGCACGTAACCCAGGGCGCGCTGGACCTGGTGCTGCTGCTCAATCCGGCGGACGTCTACCGGATATTCAACATGACCGCGAACGACAGCGTGGCCATCTATAGTGGTCTGGCCGGTCCCGGCAACGCGGCCACCCTGTCCCCGGGCGTGCTGTTTGCGGTGCTGGCCGCCTGGGTCGTGGCGCCGCTGGCGCTGGCCGTGCTGGCCTTCAGGAGGAAATCGGTATGACATTCGGTCGGACAACGTGGGCCGCGATCGGCCTGGCAATCCTGATGTTGGCAGGGTGCAACAAGGCCGCGCCCGACGTGCCGCCGCCGGCGCCCGCCGAGGTCTCCGACGAGGCGACCGGGCATTACTGCGGCATGCTGCTCGCCGATCACGAAGGACCGAAGGGGCAGATCCACCTGGCCAGCCGCGAGGATCCGCTGTGGTTCTCGTCGGTGCGCGACACGATCGCGTTCTTGCGCCTGCCCGAGGAGGCCAAGGATGTTGCCGCCGTCTACGTCAACGACATGGGCAAGGCGCAACACTGGGATCAGCCTGAAGCGGGCACCTGGATCGATGCGAACGCGGCGTGGTTCGTTCTCGACAGCGCGATGCGCGGCGGAATGGGCGCGAACGAAGCGGTGCCATTCTCGACCGAAGCCGCGGCGGAGGCGTTCCGCACCAAGCACGGCGGCAACATCGCCCGCCTCGACGACATTCCCGATGCCTACGTGCTCGGGCCCGTGGACCTCTCATCCCCCATGCCCGGCATGGATGGGCACGAACCCGATCCGGCCGGCCAGGATCGCGCCGCTGACGGCCACGACGTTGAGATGCACGACGCTGACGGCCACGACGCGGCGGAAGCCCACGCGCACCCGACGCATCCTGAGCATTGAGGACATCCCCATGGTGAATCGCCGACGTTTTCTCACGATTGCCGCCACCTGTGCCGCGATGGGTTCGATGCCGGTTCGGCTGGCACTGGCGGGCGGGAACTCGTCGCCGTCGCCGTCGCCCGTCGTCTGGAAGGGCTCGGCGATGGGAGCGCTGGCGTCGATGACGCTGGTCCATCCTGACCGCCCACTTGCACAGGCCATGATCGAGCAGTGCGTGGCCGAAATTGACCGGCTTGAATCGGTGTTCAGCCTGTATCGCCCCGATTCCGCCCTGTCACGCCTCAACGCCACGGGCGTGCTCGCGGAGCCGCCGTCCGAACTGGTCGAGCTCGTGTCCTTCAGCCTTTCCCTGGCGCAGGCGAGCCAGGGTGCCTTCGACCCCACCGTCCAGCCGCTGCTGAGCCTGTACTTTGCGCATTTTGCCAAGCCGGGTGCATCGCCGTCCGGCCCGTCCGCGGACGCCATTGCACAGGCACGCCAACGCATCGGTTTCGCCGATGTCGAAGTGGACCGGCGACGGATCCGCCTGGGAAGGCCAGGAGCGGCCATCACCCTCAACGGCGTGGCGCAGGGGTTTGTCACCGACCGGGTGGCCGACCTGTTGCTGGCCAATGGCTTTGGCAACGTGTTGATTGACCTTGGGGAAGGGCGTGCGCTGGGACGGGGTCCGGATGGACAGCCATGGCGCGCTGCGGTGGCCGACCCGGCCAACCCGGATCGCAGCCTGTTCGAGCTGGCGCTCGGCAGCGATCGGGAACAGAGCCCGGCGCTGGCAACCTCCGGCGGCTACGGCACGCGCTTCGGCACCGATCCCCGGGTCCATCACCTGATGGATCCGCACAGCGGCCGCAGCGCCAACCACTATCGATCCGTTTCCGTCACGGCCCCGCGCGCGACGCTGGCGGACGGGCTTTCCACGACACTGTCCATCGTGCCGCCGGCGAACCGGACCCCGTTGCTCGCAGAGTACCCGCTGGTGCGCGCGTGGTTCGTCGACAAGGCCGGTCGCGTGATCGGGCCTGTTGGCGGGCGGATCGGTCACGCATGACGTGGGCCGAAACGGCAGGAGAAACTGAACCATGAACGCAGAACCGTTCTATCCGATCGGGACGCCCGGAACGCCTTGGGGACCGGCCGAGGTCAACCAGTGGCGCGCGCAGCAGCAGGTCCAACGCAGTTATGCAGAGGACGTGGTGAACAAAATCGAACGGCTGCGCGAGCGGTTCGATGTTGAGCAGTACGGCCAACTGGACTACGGCACCGATCCGTTCCCGCTCTACGCGGTCCGCAGCCGCAACTGGGATGATCAGCTCCCCAGCGTGCTGGTGACCGGCGGCGTGCATGGCTATGAAACCAGCGGCGTCCACGGCGCCCTGCAGTTTCTCGATCGCCATGCCGGTGATTACGCAGGCCGGGTCAACCTGTTGGTGGCACCTTGCGTGAGTCCGTGGGCCTACGAGCGCATCCACCGCTGGAACGTGGATGCGGTGGACCCCAACCGCTCGTTTGTCAGCGACAGCCCGGCGGCCGAGTCGGCGGCGTTGATGAAGCTCGTTGCACCCCTGCGTGACACGCTGCTCGTGCATGTCGACCTGCACGAAACCACCGATACCGACGAGTCCGAATTCCGCCCAGCCCTGGCCGCGCGCGACGGCAAGTCGTCCGAGCCGGGCGAGATTCCCGACGGTTTCTACCTGGTCGGCGACAGCGAGGATCCGCAGCCGCAATTCCAGCAGGCGATCATCGATGCGGTGGCCAAGGTCACCCACATCGCGCCGGCCGATGCCAAGGGGGAGATCATCGGCTCCACGGTGGTGGCGCCGGGCGTGATCAACTATGCGGTGAAATCGCTTGGCCTGTGTGCGGGTGTCAGCAACGCGCGCTATCGCACCACCACCGAGGTGTACCCCGACAGCCCGCGGGCGACGCCGCAGCAGTGCAACGATGCCCAGGTCGCCGCGGTGCGTGCTGCCATTGACTACGCACTGGCCCAGCAGGGTTGAACTGAGTCGCGGTGCAGTCGCCATCGACGGCGCCCGTTACTCGATGACGTCGCGATGACGCCCGCACTGCTCCACTGAGCGCTCTGCCCGAGGGCATCGTGGAGCGGGGTGGTTTCTGGCAAGCGCGTCCGAGCTGGTGGTCAATACGCCCGACGGGCTGTACTGCCCGTCCGGGGATTTCCATATCGATCCGTGGCGCCCCGTGCCCCGCGCGGTGATCACGCACGGGCACGGCGATCACGCCCGCGCCGGCATGGGCAGCTACCACGTCGTCGATGCCGGCCTGCCGATCCTGCAATGGCGGCTCGGTGATCAGGATTACCGGGTCCACGCGCATGGCGAGCGCTTCCAACTGGGTGGCGCCACGCTGTCCTTCCACCCGGCGGGGCACGTGCTCGGCTCGACCCAGGTCCGTATCGAGGCGGATGGACAAACCTGGGTGCTCTCGGGCGATTTCAAGCGCGATCCGGATCCGACCTGCCTGCCGTTCGAGGTGGTGCCGTGCGATGTATTCGTCACAGAATCCACGTTCGGGCTGCCGGTGTTCCGCTGGCCACCAGCGTCGGATGTGGCGCGCGACATTGTCGGGTGGCGCGAGGAGTGCGCCGCCAACGGCGAGGTTGCGATCCTCTACTGCTATGCGCTGGGCAAGGCGCAGCGGGTGCTCGCCGAGCTGATGGCCCACACCGACCGGCCCGCATGGCTGCACGGCGCCATCGATGCGGGCGTGCAGGTCTATCGTGCGGCGGGCGTGCCGATGCTGGACACCAGAAAAGTCGCGGACGAGGCGCGCGGGACCGACTTCGCCGGTGAGCTGATCATCGCTCCGCCGTCGGCGGCAGGAAGTGCGTGGACCCGGCGCTTCCGCCGCGCGCAGCAGGGATTCGCGTCGGGCTGGATGCGGATCCGCGGAAACCGACGCCGACGCAACTACGACCGCGGCTTCGTGCTGTCCGACCACGCCGATTGGCCGTCCCTGCTGCGTACCGTGCGCGAGACCGGCGCACGCCGCGTGATCGCGACGCACGGTGATACCGATGCACTGGTGCGCGTGCTGCGTGAGTCCGGGATCGACGCCGGCGGCTTCCAGACTGCCTACGGTGAGGAGGACTGATGCGGCGTTTTGCAGCGCTGTATGAGCGCCTCGACCGGACCACCGGCACCACCGACAAGCGCGCGGCGCTGGCGGATTACTTCCGCGCCGCGCCGCCCCACGACGCCGCGTGGGCGCTGTGGCTGCTGGCCGGAGGCAAGATCGGCGGCACCCGCGCCCGTATTGCCACCACCGGCGAGCTGCGTGCGTGGGTCGCCGAGGAAAGCGGCAATCCCGACTGGCTGGTCGAGGCGAGCCACCACGCCGTCGGAGACCTGGCGGAAACGCTGGCCCTGCTGCTCGATGACCCCGCGCAGCCCGGCGAGGATGTCGGCCTGGCCGAGTGGATCGAGCAGCGCCTGGTTCCGGTGGCCAATGCCGAGCCGGAAATGCGCCGCGCGGTCGTCGTCGATGCGTGGCGCAGCCTGTGTTTCCGCGAACGTCTGGCATTCAACAAGTTGCTGACTGGTGCCTTGCGGGTCGGCGTCTCTGCCGGGCTGGTACAGAAAGCGCTGGCGGAGTCGTCCGGGGTTGACGTGGCGCGGATCGCGCAGCGGATGCTCGGGCGCTGGGCGCCGTCAGCGGACTTTCTCGCCACGCTGCTGTCCGAGGAGGTGCAGCCCGGCGACGCCGCGCTGCCGTACCCCTTCTTCCTGGCCTCGCCGCTGGAGGGGCCCGCCGAGAATCTGGGCGCCGTCGAGGACTGGCTTCTGGAATGGAAGTGGGACGGCATTCGCCTGCAGCTGATCCGCCGCGGCCCCGACATCGCGCTGTGGTCGCGCGGTGAGGAGCGCATGGACGGCCGCTTCCCGGAAATCGAAGCCGCCGCAGCCGAACTGCCGCGCGATGTGGTCATCGATGCGGAGCTGCTGGCCTGGCGACCCGGCGAGCACATGCCGTTGCCTTTCTCCGCCCTGCAGACCCGGATCCAGCGCCTCAAGCCGGGACCGAAGGTGCTTGCCACAACCCCGGTCCGGGTGACGGCCTACGACCTGCTCGAGCTGGACGGGGAGGACCTGCGTGAGCGCCCGCTGGACGAGCGGCGAGCCCTGCTTGAAGAGCTCATTGATGCGGTCGACCACCCGGTGTTGCAGCTTTCCTCTGCGGTTGAGGCTGCCGATTGGGAGCACGCTGCCGCGCTGCGCGAGCAGTCCCGCGAGCTCGGCGTCGAAGGGCTGATGCTGAAGCGCCGCGACTCGCCCTATCGCCACGGCCGCAAGCGCGGCGACTGGTGGAAGTGGAAGGTCGATCCGCTCTCCGTGGATGCGGTGCTGATCTACGCGCAGTCCGGCTCCGGCCGGCGCAGCACGTTGTACACCGACTACACCTTCGCCCTTTGGGACGGCGACACGCTGGTTCCGGTTGCCAAGGCGTATTCCGGACTGACGGACAAGGAGATCCTGCAGCTGGACCGTTGGATCCGCGGCAACACGCTGCAGCGGTTCGGCCCGGTGCGCTCGGTTCCGGCCGAGCAGGTGTTCGAGATCGCCTTCGAGGGCGTGAATGTGTCGACGCGGCACAAGTCCGGGATCGCGGTGCGCTTCCCGCGCATCGTTCGATGGCGCTCCGACAAGCCTGCTGCCGAGGCCGACCAGGTCGACATCTTGCGGGCACTGGCCCGGTGAGCGACGCGCCCGCCCGCCCCCGGCGGCGAGCCAGTGACGCAGCGCTGACCGACTGGTTTGCAGCGCGCGGATGGCGTCCAGCACCCTTCCAGCGCGAGGCCTGGCGACGCTACCTGGCTGGCGAGTCCGGCCTGCTGGTAACGCCGACCGGCAGTGGCAAGACACTCGCGGCGCTCGGCGGCCCGCTGCTGCAGGCGCTGGCGCTGGACGATGCGCCGGCGAAAGCGAGGCGCGGTGTCGCTGCCGCGCCGCGCCTGCGCCTGCTGTGGATCACGCCGCTGCGCGCGTTGGCCGCCGATACCGTGCGCTCGATGCAGGAGCCGATTGCCGCGCTCGGCGTACCGTGGACGGTCGCGATGCGTACCGGCGACGCCAGCGCACGCGACAAGCGACTCGCCCGCAAGGGCCTGTCGGACGTGCTGGTCACAACACCGGAATCGTTCGCGCTCATGCTGTCCTACCCCGATGCCGCGCAACTGCTCGCCGGCGTGCGCGGGGTGGTGGTCGATGAGTGGCATGAGCTGCTGGGCAACAAACGCGGGGTGCTGTTGCAGTTGTGTCTGGCGCGGCTGCGCGGCATCGTGCCGGCCGCGCCCGTCTGGGGTCTGTCGGCCACCCTGGGCAATCTGGAGGAGGCGCGCGATGTGCTGCTGCCGCATCGCCCCGACGCGCCGATCCTGCAGTTTGCGCGCCGCCGGCGGATGACCTTGCAGACCCTGCTGCCCAACGAAGGCGAGCGCTTTCCCTGGGCCGGGCATCTTGGCCTGTCGCAGCTGGCGCGCGTCGCCGCGGTGCTGCAGAAGGCGCGGTCCAGCCTGTTGTTCACCAACACCCGCTCGCAGGCGGAGCTGTGGCACCGGGCGCTGCAATCGGTCTGGCTGGACGACCCGAAAACCCTCGCGTTGCACCACGGATCCCTGGACGCATCGCTGCGTGCGGCCGCCGAGGCCGGCCTGCGGGATGGCACCGTCCGCTGCGTGGTCGCGACCTCAAGCCTTGACCTCGGCGTGGATTTCCCCGCGGTCGATCAGGTCCTGCAGGTTGGCAGCCCGAAGGGGATGGCGAGGTTGTGGCAACGCGGTGGGCGCGCGCGCCATCGTCCCGGCGAGGCGGGGAAGGTGATCTGCGTGCCGACGCATGCGCTGGAGCTGGCCGAGTACGCGGCCGCAAGGGTGGCGCTCGCCCACGGGCGGGTAGAGTCGCGACCGCCATTGCGGCTGTCGCTGGATGTGCTCGCGCAGCACTGCGTCACCCTCGCGCTGGGCGGCGGCTTCGAGCCTGCGCAATTGCTGGAAGAGGTCCGCGGCACCCACGCATTCGCCACATTGCGCGAGGAAGCGTGGACCGCGGTGCTGGACTTCATCGTCCGCGGCGGCGGCGCGCTGGAAAACTATCCCGACTACCGCCGCGTCATCCGCGACGATGACGGCTGCTATCGCGTCCACGACCGCCGCGTGGCGTTCCGGCACCGGCTGTCGATCGGCACCATCACCAGCGATGGCAGCGTGCAGGTGCGCTACATGAAAGGCGGCTGGCTGGGTTCGGTCGAGGAGGCGTTCATCAGCCGGCTGCGCCCGCGCGAGCGCTTCCAGTTCGCCGGTAAGACACTGGAGCTGGTCCAGCTGCGCGACATGACCGCGTTCGTGCGCATCGCCAAGGCCGGCGAGGGCAGGGTGCCGCGCTGGCAGGGTGGGCGCATGCCGCTGTCCAGCGAGTTGGGTGCCGAGGTTGAGGCCATCCTGCACGAGCCGGCCGAAAGCCCGGAGATGCGCGCGCTGCAACCACTGCTCGACCTGCAATCCCGGCTTTCGCAGTTGCCGGGGCCCGACAGCCTGCTGGTCGAGTCGATCAAGACACGCCAGGGCTGGCACCTGTTCGTCTATCCGTTCGCCGGACGCGGCGTACACGAGGGATTGGCCGCATTGCTGGCGCTGCGCTGGGGGCGCGAAGTCCCGAACACCTTCAGCTGGGCGGTAAACGATTATGGGCTGGTGCTGACGGCGCAGTCCGAGGCGTGGCCGGATGCGCCGCTCATGCAGCGCCTGCTGACGCCGGAGGGCTTGCTGGATGATCTGCTGGCGAGCCTCAATATTGCGGAACTGGCGCGTCGGCAATTCCGCGAAATTGCCCGGGTGGCGGGCCTGCTGCCGCCCTCCCTGCCGGGGCGCGCGGCCCGGTCGCTGCGGCAACTGCAGGCCTCAAGCAGTCTGCTGTTTGACGTCTTGCGCCAGCATGATCCGGGTCACGTCCTGCTGGCCCAGGCTGAGCGCGAGGTGATGGAGGCGCAACTCGACGTCCAGCACCTTAAGGCTGTCCTGACCCGGTGCGGTGAACGGCCGCTGGCACTGCGGCGTCCGCGCAGCCTGACGCCGCTGGGGTTCCCGCTATGGGCCGAGGCCATCCGCGGCCAGCTCAGCACCGAGGACTGGCGCACCCGCGTGAAGCGCGCCGCGCAGCAGCTGGAGCAGCGACATGCCCGGAATGCTTGAGCGCGAGGTAGCGGGCGAGGCGCTGCACTTCCACGCGGATCGCGCGGTGTTCTGGCCATCACGCAAGCGCCTGCTGATCGCCGACCTGCACCTGGGCAAGGGCGACGTGATGCGGGCGGCGGGAATTCCGGTGCCCACCGGCGGCACCGCGCATGACCTGGCGCGGCTGGACACGCTGCTACGCGCGACTGGCGCCGCGGAGCTGTGGGTTCTTGGCGACTTCCTGCACGGCAGGCGGAGTGTGGCCGTCGAGAGCGCGTGGAGAGCGCTGCTGGCCGGGCATCCGCTTGTTGGCGTGAGCGTGGTCGGTGGCAACCACGATCGCGCACTGGTTCCCGACGCGCTGGGGGTGGAGCTGCTCCCGGAGGACGTCTGCGATGGTCCGTTCCGGTTCCGCCACCATCCGCGTGCCCCCCGGGATGACGCCCAGGGCTACGTGCTGTGCGGGCATCTGCATCCGGTGGTGAGCCTGCCGGGTTTGCCAGGGCGCTATCCGGCGTTCGTGCTTGCGCCGGATCAGATGGTGCTGCCCGCTTTTTCGGCCTTCACTGGCGGCATGCGCGTCGAGGATCCGGACCAGCGCTGGATCGCGTGCGCCAAAGGCCTGTTGGTCGAAAACTTCTAGGAGCGGACGACGCGATCGCGCCGTCCGATCACGAAGAGGGTGTCGGCGATGTCAGCCCTTGGTGCCCGTGCTGGCGGTCTTGGTGGCCGCCTTGCGCGCCGTGTTGCCGCGCGAACGGAACGCGGTCGCGTTGACACGGGGCCGGATCGGCGTGTTGCCGAGGACCTCGACGCGGCCACCCTGCTTGCGAAACGCAGCGAGGTCGGCGGCAATGCTCTCGCTGGTGATGCCATTGTTGGCGTTCTTGGCGCTACCGGTGGAACGTCGGCGCAGCGGCGCGCTGGCCGCGCGGCTGGGAGTGCGGGTGGTGGTGCTGGCGGGCTTGGTCGACGTGCTTGACATTGCTTCTCCTGGAAGTGGGCCGTCCGACGCGGGACGGCACAGCCGGCAGATAGCGGCGCGCCACCGCGGGCTGCGGTGATGCCGATGCCGTGAACCCCGTCCCAGGATCAACGTTGCTCAAGTTGATCGAGCCATGCAGTGGCAGGCTTTAGGGCGGGGAGCCCTGTATAATAGCACAAGTTCGGCTAACGTGCATGTAACGTCTTCGATCGGGTGCTGGGCCCTGCCTTTCGCGCCTGCTCGGACTACAGGCAAAAACGCCCCGCACCAACCTCGGTGGGATGCGGGGCGCCTGGCGCGTGCTTGGGTTGAGGCTTACCAGCTGAAGCCGGCACCTGCGGACACGCTGCTCTCACCGCCGGCGATGGCTCCGCCCAGCGACACGCTCGCGCGAGCGCCGATGGCGCGGCGATAGCCGATCGCCAAAGCCTGCTGGCCACCCTGGGACCCGATGCCCACGCCGATGTTGTTGGCGCCGCCCAGTCCTGCCGTGTTGGCCGCGAGCCCGGCGTAGGCGGCGCTTGTGGCGCCCATGCGATCGATACGGCGGTCCAGCGTGTGGAAGCGATCGTCCATTTCCATGCGGAACTCATCCAGCCCGTGGTTGAAGCGGGCCACCTGCTGATCCGTGTACGCGTTCGAAGACTGCAGGGTGGCGGCGTCGCCAGTGTCTGCGTAGCTGTTGGCGGTCTGAAGTGTCTGCGTGTCGCCTGCATCCGAGTAGGCGTTTGCGTCAGCAAGGGTCTGTGCATCCCCGGCATCCGCAATCGCTTGGACCTGCCCGGGCGTGATGCTGCCCGCGGCGATGATCTGCGAATCGGTATAGGCGTTCGCATCCGAGAGCGTCTGCGTGGAACTGGCGTCGGTGTACGCATTCGCGTCAGTCAGCGTCTGCGCGTCGCCGGCATCGGCGATCGCCTGCACCTGTGCCGGGGTGATGCTCCCGGCGGCGATGATCTGCGCATCGGTGTACGCGTTCGCATCCGCCAGGGTCACCGCATCGCCTGCGTCCGCGACGGCCTGGACCTGGGCCATGGTGATCCCGCCCACGCCGCCCAACGCCGCCTGCATCTGGCGCAGGTTGACGGCGTCGGTATCGGCGGTCGCGTCTGCGACGTTGACGATCTGGCGCTCGCTGCCGGCGCTGCCGACGGACACCGTACTCACCCGGTCGGCGACGGAGTTCGACCCCAGCGCGACGCTGTCAGCGACGCTGGCGTGCGCCGAGCTGCCGATCGCACTGCTGCCAGCCGCGCTGGCCCGGGCGGCGGAGCCGAATGCAGCACTTTGCAGGGCGCTGGCGGTGGAGGCGGGACCGATGGCGGTGCTGAGGCCGCCGCTTGCGATGGCTTTCGGGCCGAACGCTGCACTGGCATTGCCGGTGGCCAGGGTTCCCGTGCCAATCGCGCTGCTGTGGTCACCCTTCGCCTGCGCGCCGCTGCCGAACGCGTTGGCGTTGGCGCCGCTTGCAAGGGTGACCTCGTCGGGATCGACAAGACCGTCGCTGTTGTCATCCAGCCAGCCGCCCATGGCGACGCTGTCAGGCCCGCTTGCGACGCTCTTGTAGCCAAACGCGGCCGATCTTTGGCCAGAGGCTGTGTTGGAATAGCCAAATGCACTGGTGTGATTGTTGCTCGCAACGTTGCCGAGGCCGAACGCGTTGCTTTCTGCCCCTGACGAATGGTTTAGAACGCCCACCGCGCTGCTGACTCTGCCGGACGCAGTACTTGCATAGCCAAGGGCGCTACTGGCCTGGCCAGATGCGTGAGTACGATTGCCGAACGCGCTGCTGGACTGTCCAGTCGCGCGGTTCTCATATCCGAAGGCGCTACTGTTATCCCCGCTCGCCTGGTTCTCAGTACCAACCGAACTGCTGTACTCGCCCGATGCGCTGTTTATGTAGCCCAGCGCGGTGCTGAAGTCACCTGTGGCCTGTGTTGCAGGTCCAAATGCTGAGCTGGCTACCCCGCTGGCCAGCGTCATATCGCTTGAATCGACAACGCCGTTCCCATTGAGGTCGTAGTAACCTCCCACGGCGATACTGCTGTCGCCGGTTGCGATGCTGCCGGCCCCGACGCCGGTGGCGAGGTCAGCGCTCGCTTGCGCACCGCCGCCGATCGCGACCGAGTAATATCCCGACGAGGTGGTGTAATCGAGCGGGGTGTGGTTGTAAATCCCATCGCCATCGCGGTCGAGCAAACCGCCGAAGGCGATGCTTCCCATCGCACTGGCGCGCGAGTAGCTCCCCATGGCGGTCGAGTAGAGCCCTGAAGACTGGTTGAAATACCCCATTGCACTGCTGAACTCGCCGCTTGCTGTGTTCCCCCATCCAAACGCGCTGCCACGCTCGCCACTGCTTACGTTGTTGGTGCCGAACGCGTTACTGTTCCCTCCGCTGGCAGTATTCCGCCGGCCGAAGGCGTTCGCGACCCAGTTGGCGATGTTATCCGAGCCAAATGCGTTGGCTCCGGATGAACAGGTGCTGTTGTCTACACCGCCCTCATTCCCCAGATTGGTGCCGGGCGAGGGCGACGTCGGCGTTCCGTCCGGGTTTACGCAGGGCCGGTCAGCGGCGATGGCAGACAGCGGGACGCTCATAAGAAGGAGCAGTGCAGCGGCGAGCGGTGCCCGGTTAAATCGTGCGCCAGTGGAGATGAAGTTTGTCGACGGGCGGTTCGAACTTCGGATCATTTCTTTCTTCCCTTGAGTGATTCGGCGGTAAAGAGCGCAATCTCTTCACTCCCCGATGCACGCCGTCACGTAGGGAATCCGGACATTGCAGTTCCGCCGTCTCGTTTTATTGGCCCTGTTGATCTGCGTTGCGACCCATCAGGCGACCTGACAGCTCTTTTGGATCGTTCATCACGGGCACTAGACTGGTGCGGCTGTGGCGCCACCGTTCGCCGGCGCGCACCCGCGAACTTTCCGCAGCTGATCTGTCCGGCTGGGCCGTCAGCCGATGGCATCGGCCAAGGTGCTTTCCGAGTCCGCATCCATCTTCAGGGTGGCCAGCTCGTCGGCGCGGGTGACTCCGCGGGTAAGGATTGCCAAGGGCAATCCGCGTTCGTGAGCCATGCGCGCAAATCTGAAGCCCGAATAGACCATCAGCGATGATCCGACCACGAGCACCGCGTCAGACTGCTCGAGGGCTTCCAGGGCGCGCGCAAGCCGCTGCCGGGGAACGTTTTCACCGAAAAATACGACGTCAGGCTTGAGCATGCCGCCGCAATGGGGGCAGGCAGGCGGCTCGAATCCGCTCAGGTCCACGCCTTCCAGATCGGCGTCGCCGTCGGGTGCAGTGGCTGCGGTGTGCTGGCTCCAGTGCGGGTAGCGGGCTTTCAGGTCCTGCTGGACCAGCGCCCGGTCCCTGCGTCGATCGCACTGCAGGCAGGCGACCACGCCGAGCCGGCCGTGCAGGTCGACCACGTTGCGGTGACCGGCGCGCGCGTGCAGCCCGTCCACGTTTTGGGTGACCAGGGTGGAGAGGACGGCGCGCGACTCCAGGGTCGCCAGCGCCGCATGCGCCCGATTGGGCTGCGCCCGCGCAACCGCAGGCCAACCGACAAAGCTGCGCGCCCAATACCGCGCGCGTATGGCGGGATCGCCAACGAACTGCTGATAGGTGATCGGAGAGCGGCCCTTCCACTGGCCATCGGCTCCGCGATAGTCGGGAATACCCGAATTGGTGCTGACGCGGGCGCCGGTGAGCACGAAGACCGAGCGGTAATTTTCCAGCCAGGAAGAAAGATCCGCCGCGGCGTCGGTCCGTGAAGCAGGCACGCCGCCATCGTGATGCGCGTGGGTCACTTGATCGGTGGGCCGATCACAAGCTCATCGAGCTGGTAGCCACGTGCCATCGCATCCGCTTTCAGCCGATTGAACAGCGCCGCGTCCATCGAGGGGTCGCGCGACAGGATCCACAGGTACTTCCGGCTGGGACCGCCGACCACCGCCCAGCGATACTCCGGATCGACATCCAGGACCCAGTAGTCGGCCCAGATACCGGGGACCCAGCCCAGCCACGCGGGCGCGAATCGCACTTTGAGCGCGCCCGGACTGCCGTCGACGGTCCGTGCCTCACCAACCGATTCGGTCCGGGAGCCGTCCCTGGTGCGGCACGCGTTGCGGACCTCGATCCGGTCGTTCTCTTTCAGCGTGTAGGTGGCGGTGGTGTCGGCTACGCATTTGCGCTGGAAAAACATTGGCAGGTGGGCGATCTCGTGCCACTGGCCGAGGTATCGATCCAGCTCCAACGCCGTGACCGGGACGTTCTCCAATGGTGCGCCTGTTCCGGCGGAGGTCGATGTCTGGGTCTTGCCGGCGCCCGGAGCCAGAACCATGGCAGCAGCGATGGCGTAGGCGATTGCGCGCATGAGGGTTGCCCGATGAGGAAAGGTGCGGTCCAAGGTGTCATCGATCACCACCAGAGGGCGTGAACGACCAAGCGGAGCTGAGCCCGGAAGTCCCGGCCCCGGCCATACAGGGGCGGCCAACTATACTGTCGGGTGTTACTCGACCGCCCCGCGCGCTGCGCGACCGTCGACACGCCACCCGCCAAAAAGGTACCCAACGCCGACCATGAACACAGCCAACCGCAAGCCCCTGCCGGGCACCGATCTGGAATACTTCGATGCGCGCGCCGCCGTGGATGCGCTGCGCCCCGGTGCCTACGCCCGGCTGCCGTACTGCTCGCGCGTGTTCGCGGAAAACCTGGTGCGGCGCTGCGATCCGAAGACCCTGGACGCGTCGTTGCTGCAGCTGATCGAGCGACGCAGTGACCTGGATTTCCCGTGGTTCCCCTCGCGTGTGGTCTGCCACGACATCCTCGGCCAGACCGCGCTGGTGGACCTGGCCGGCCTGCGGGATGCGATCGCCGAGCAGGGCGGCGATCCCGCGCAGGTCAATCCGGTGGTGCCGACGCAGCTGATCGTCGATCACTCGCTGGCGGTGGAGCACGCCGGGTTCGACCGCGACGCGTTCGCCAAGAACCGGGCGATCGAGGACCGCCGCAACTTTGACCGGTTCCACTTCATCAACTGGACCAAGAAGGCGTTCAAGAACATCGATGTGATCCCTCCGGGCAACGGGATCATGCATCAGATCAACCTGGAGCGGATGTCGCCGGTGATCCAGGCCGTCGACGGCGTGGCCTCGCCGGATACGCTGGTGGGCACCGACAGCCACACCCCGCACGTGAACGCGCTGGGCGTGATCGCGATCGGCGTCGGCGGTCTGGAAGCCGAAAGCGTGATGCTGGGCCGGCCCTCGTGGATGCGCCTGCCGGACATCATCGGCGTGGAGCTGACCGGCAAGCCGCAGCCGGGCATCACCGCCACCGATATCGTGCTGGCGCTGACCGAGTTCCTGCGCAACGAGCGCGTCGTCGGCGCCTACCTGGAGTTCTTCGGCGAAGGCGCGACGGCGTTGACGCTGGGCGACCGCGCGACGATCTCCAACATGACCCCGGAGTTCGGTGCGACCGCGGCGATGTTCAACATCGACCAGCAGACCATCGACTACCTCAAGCTGACCGGTCGCGCCGACGAGCAGGTCAAGCTGGTGGAAACCTACGCGCGCCACGCGGGCCTGTGGGCGGATGATCTGGTGACCGCCGAGTACGAGCGGAAGCTGACTTTCGACCTGTCCGCGGTGGTGCGGACCATGGCCGGCCCGTCCAACCCGCACAAGCGCCTGCCCACGTCGGATCTGGCCGCGCGCGGCATCGCGGTCGACCTGGACAAGGCCCAGGCGCAGGAAGCCGACGGCCTGCTGCCCGATGGCGCGGTGATCATCGCCGCCATCACCAGCTGCACCAACACCTCCAACCCGCGAAACGTGATTGCCGCCGGCCTCATCGCGCGCAACGCCAACCGCCGTGGGCTGACCCGCAAGCCGTGGGTGAAATCCTCGCTGGCGCCGGGTTCCAAGGCGGTACAGCTGTACCTCGAAGACTCGAAACTGCTGCCGGAGCTGGAGCAGCTCGGGTTCGGCATCGTCGGCTTCGCCTGCACCACCTGCAACGGGATGAGCGGGGCGCTGGACCCGGTGATCCAGAAGGAACTGATCGAGCGCGACCTGTACTCGGTCGCCGTGCTGTCGGGCAACCGCAACTTCGACGGCCGCATCCACCCCTATGCCAAGCAGGCGTTCCTGGCCTCGCCGCCGCTGGTGGTCGCCTACGCCATTGCCGGCACCATTCGTTTCGACATCGAGAAGGATGTGCTGGGTATCGACAAGGACGGCGTGGCGGTCACCCTCAAGGATCTGTGGCCCGACGATGCCGAGATCGATGCGATCGTCGCTGCCAGCGTCAAGCCCGAGCAGTTCCGCCAGGTCTACGACCCGATGTTCGCGCGCAGCGGCCTAGCCGGGCTGCAGGTCGACCCGCTGTACGACTGGCGCCCGATGAGCACCTACATCCGTCGTCCGCCGTACTGGGAAGGCGCGCTGGCCGGCGAGCGCAGCATGACCGGAATGCGGCCGCTGGCGGTGCTGGGCGACAACATCACCACCGACCACCTGTCCCCATCCAACGCGATCATGGCCAGCAGCGCGGCCGGCGAGTACCTGACCAAGATGGGCGTGCCCGAGGAGGACTACAACTCGTACGCCACCCACCGCGGCGACCACCTGACCGCGCAGCGCGCGACGTTCGCCAACCCCAAGCTGTTCAACGAGATGGTGCGCAACGAGGACGGCTCGGTGCGCCAGGGCTCGCTGGCCCGGCTCGAGCCGGAAGGCAAGGTGATGCGCATGTGGGACGTCATCGAGACCTATATGGAGCGCAAGCAGCCGCTGATCATCATCGCCGGTGCCGACTACGGCCAGGGCAGCTCGCGCGACTGGGCGGCCAAGGGCGTGCGGCTGGCCGGCGTGGAAGTGATCGTCGCCGAAGGCTTCGAGCGCATCCACCGCACCAACCTGGTCGGCATGGGCGTGCTGCCGCTGCAGTTCCAGCCCGGCACCGACCGCAACACGCTGGGGATCGATGGCACCGAGACGTTTGACGTCATGGGTACGCCGGCGCCCGGCGCGGAGTTGGTGCTGGTCATTCATCGCGCCAACGGCGGCCGGATCGAGGTGCCGGTGATGTGCCGCCTGGACAGCGATGACGAGCTGCTGATCTACGAGGCGGGCGGGGTGCTGCAGCGGTTTGCCCAGGACTTCCTGGCGTCGTCCGGCGGCAGCGCTGGCAAGAACGCGGAAGCGGTAAGCACCGCAAACGCCTGACCGCGCTCCGGTCATCCTCCTTCCTCGCCTGCAGCCGGATTCGTCCATGAGCCACAAACCACAGATCCGCATCCCCGCCACCTACATGCGTGGCGGGACCTCCAAAGGTGTGTTCTTCCGGCTTGACGACCTGCCGGAGGTCGCCCGTGTGCCCGGCGCGGCCCGCGATGCGCTGCTGTTGAGGGTGATCGGCAGTCCCGATCCCTACGGCAAGCAGACCGACGGCATGGGCGGGGCGACGTCCAGCACCAGCAAGACGGTGATCGTCAGCGCAAGTACGCGCCCGGATCACGATGTCGACTACCTGTTCGGCCAGGTCGCGATCGACAAGGCATTCGTGGATTGGAGCGGCAACTGCGGCAACCTCACCGCGGCGGTCGGCTCGTTCGCGATCAGCAACGGGCTGGTGGACGCGGCGCGCGTCCCAAGCGATGGCATCTGCACGGTGCGCATCTGGCAGGCGAACATCGGCAAGACCATCATCGCCCACGTGCCGATGACGGCGGGCGAGGTCCAGGAGACCGGCGACTTCGAGCTGGACGGGGTGACCTTCCCGGCGGCGGAGGTCGCGGTGGAGTTTCTCGATCCGGCCGATGACGGCGAAGAGGGCGGGGCGATGTTCCCCACCGGCAACGTCGTCGATGAGCTGGAGGTTCCCGGCGTCGGCACGTTCCCGGCCACGCTGATCAATGCCGGTATCCCCACCATCTTCATCAACGCCGACTCGATCGGCTACACCGGCACCGAGCTGCAGGACGCGGTCAATGGCGACCCGAAGGCATTGGCGATGTTCGAGACCATCCGTGCTTACGGCGCGGTGCGGATGGGCCTGATCGCGCACATCGACGAGGCCGCAGGCCGGCAGCACACGCCCAAGGTCGCGATCGTGGCACCACCGGCCGCCTACACCGCGTCCAGCGGCAAAGCCATCGCCGCCGACGCCATCGATCTCAACGTGCGCGCCATGTCGATGGGCAAGCTGCACCACGCGATGATGGGCACTGCGGCGGTCGCCATCGGCACCGCGGCAGCGGTTCCGGGCACCCTGGTGAACCTCGCGGCAGGCGGCGGCGATCGGACGGCGGTGACCTTCGGCCATCCGTCGGGAACGCTCCGGGTCGGCGCCGAAGCGGTGCAGGCGGACGGCAAGTGGCAGGTCACCAAGGCCATCATGAGCCGGAGCGCGCGCGTGTTGATGGAGGGATGGGTGCGGGTGCCTGCCGGCGCGCTCTGAGCGAACTCCTGCCCAGCGGGCAGTCCTCCAGGCTCACTGGACGGCTCGGCCCCCAGCCTTTGGCACTGACGTCTGCGGGCCTCGTCGGTTAGAACGGGGCATGGCTTTTTGTGTCATCTGAATTCATTTACGGAGATTTCCTTGAAAAAGACACTGCTTTTTGCGGCGACCGCGGTCGCCCTGACCCTGGGCGCGCCGCTGGCCGCCAACCCCACCGACCGCTGTCTTGACGCCAACTGCGACCTGCGCGCGCTGTATGCCGCGCCCGCCAGCGCCGGTGGCAGCGCCGACACAGCGGCCGTCTCGGCGAGTCGTTTTGGTACCTGGGGCATCGACACCGACGGCATGAACACCGATCTGCGTCCGGGCGATGACTTCTTCGGCTATGTCAGCGGCAAGTGGGCCGAAGAGACCGAAATCCCGGCCGACAAGTCGATGTACGGCTCGTTCCTGGGCCTGCGCGACCTGTCCGAGAAGCGCGTGCACCAGTTGCTGGAAAGCTACCCGCAGGCCGATCCGGCCACCGGCGGCGACGCAGCCAAGCTGGCCGCGCTGTATCAGGGTTACCTGGACGAGAAGACCGTCGAGGCGCTCGACGACAAGCCGCTGCAGCCGTACCTGGACGCGATCCGCAACGCCAGGGACAAGGACGCGATTGCGCGCCTGATGGGCGAGAGCAGCGCCAGCCTGGGCCGCAGCTTCTTCGGCAGCTACGTCTCCGATGACCAGCGCAACCCCGACGTCTACACCCTGTACTTCAGCCAGTCCGGCCTCGGACTGGGTGATCGCGAGATGTACCTGGGCGAGAAGTTCGCGCCGCAGCGCGAGCGCTATGTCCAATACATCGCACAGCTGCTGGAGCTGGGCGGCTGGGCCGATCCCCAGGCGAATGCCGACGCGATCATGAAGATGGAGACCGAGATCGCGAAGGCCCACTGGACGCGCGCGGAAAGCCGTGACCGCGACAAGACCTACAACCCGGTCGAACTGGACAAGCTCGACACCGTCGCCGCCGGCTTCCCGTGGCAGACCTACCTGACGGCCGCCGGCCTGGACTACGCGACCGACGGCGTGATCCGTCAGGACACCGCGCTGCCGAAGATCGCGAAGATCTTTGCCGACAGCGATATGGACACGCTGAAGGCCTGGCAGGCGTTCCACACCATCGACAATGCCGCACCGATGCTGTCGAGCCGGTTTGCCGACGCCGAGTTCGAGTTCCGCAGCAAGTTCCTGTCCGGCCAGCCCGAGCAGGCAGCGCGCTGGAAGCGGGCGGTGAGCTACACGTCCTCGGCGATGGGCGAGGCGATCGGGCGCGACTACGTCAAGCTGTATTTCCCCGCCGACGCCAAGGCCAAGATGGACGCGCTGGTTGCCAACGTGAAGGCCGCCATGGGTGCGCGTCTGGACCAGCTCGACTGGATGAGCCCGGCCACCAAGGCCGAAGCGCACTCCAAGCTCAAGGGCTTCGGCCTGAAGATCGGCCACCCCGACGAGTGGCGCGACTACAGCGACCTCAAGGTCGCGCAGGGCGACGTGCTCGACAATGCCGTGCGCGCCGCGCAGTTCGAGTGGGACTACCGACGCGTGCGCATCGGCAAGCCGGTCGACAAGGCGGAGTGGGGCATGACGCCGCACACCGTCAACGCCTACTACAACTCGGTCAAGAACGAGATCGTGTTCCCGGCCGCGATCCTGCAGCCACCGTTCTTTGATCCGGACGCCGATCCGGCGGTGAACTATGGCGGCATCGGCGGAGTGATCGGCCATGAGATCATCCACGGCTTCGACGACCAGGGACGCAAGTCCGACGGCAGCGGCCTGCTGCGCGACTGGTGGACGTCCGGGGATGCGGCGAAGTTCGAGGCGCAGGCGGCCAAGCTCGGCGCGCAGTACGAGTCCTACGAGTTCCCGCAGTTGCCCGGCATGCACATCAACAGCAAGGTCGCGATGGGCGAGAACATCGGTGACCTGGGTGGCCTGACCATCGCGCTGGAAGCCTACCGGCGCTCGCTGGATGGGAAGGAAGCACCGGTCATTGATGGCTTTACCGGCGAACAGCGCTTCTTCATGGGCTGGGCGCAGGTCTGGCGGACGCTGTGGCGCGACGATGCGCTGCGCCAGCAGCTGGTCAACGGCACGCACTCGCCGGGCCACATCCGCGCGTTCGCGCCGCTGCGCAACATCGATGCGTGGTACGACGCGTTTGACGTCAAGCAGGGCGATGCGCTGTGGATCGCCCCCGAGGATCGCGTCCGCATCTGGTGATGCCGAACCGGCGATGCGTTGGTCACTGACGCATCGCATGCATAAACCCGGGCTGCTACGTCGGTCCGGGTTTTTTCTTGTGCGATCCGCGCGCTTGGCGCCTCATCTGTTGGGTCGTTGGGTGACTGGGGCGCCGGGGGTGAACGCCCTTTCCTGCGAATGTCCCCCGGCACCGGTGAAGCCGGTGCCTCCTCCTTTATTTCGCCGTCAAGCGCATTCACCCCCGGCGTTCCAATGGCGGCGGTTGAAAAACGCAAGGCCACCAGCCCAGGCGGGGCCCGTATGCCTTCCGGGCGAAATAAAGGAGGAGGCGTCCGCCGCAGGCGGAAGCCGGGGGACATTCGCCGGGAAGGCATACAGGTCACGCCCACCCAGCCAGGTCTCAGCCGCTGCGACCGTCGGACGCTATCCTTCGAGCCTCATGACAGGGGGCGGTGCGGTGACGTCAGTCGACAAGCGTGGACAGTTGCGGGAAGCGGAGGGGGCGGCGCAGACCACCGGTCTGGTGATCTACCGTGCCAGCCGGCTGGAAATGCTGCTCGGTCCGCTGCGCGAGTTGCTGGCCGTGACCCGCCCGGCCAATGTCCTCGCCCCGCAGACCATCATCGCCGCGCATCCGGGCATGAAGCAGTGGCTGAACGGCGCGCTTGCCCGCGCTTACGGACCGGGCGGCATTGTGGCCAACCTCGACATCCAGCTGCCGAGCACGTGGATCGGCAACCTGGCCGAGCGGCAGCTGGGCCAGCAGGCGGTGTCGCTGCCGCGCTATCAGCGCGAGCACCTGCGCTGGAACATCCATGAACTTCTAGGCAGCGGGCTGGATACGATTGGTGTCACCGATGCGCGCATCGCGTCCTACCTCCAGCCGGCGGACGCCGACGCGCGGCATGCCGGCGCTGACGTGGCGCGGCGCCGGTTCCAGCTCGCCGACCGCCTGGCGCGGATCTATTCCCAGTACGTGGTCTACCGGCCCGACTGGCTCGACGCCTGGGAGCACGGACGCCTGGATGCGGTCACCGGTCAGGGCGGCGATCCCCGCATGAGTTCCACCGAGCAGCGGCTGTTGGCGCCGCTTTGGCGGCATCTGCGCGCGCAGCTGGGGCCGCACCGGGGCGACGTCGTCACGACTCTCATCGACCGACTGCTGGACCGCAACGTCGGCGGCGGTGATGCGCTGCATGTCTTTGGTGTCAGTCATCTGGCGCCTTCCGAGCTGGCGGTGATCCGCGCCGCGGCCCGCCACCGGCTGGTGGCAATGTACGTCCCCGATCCCTGCCGTGAGTACTGGGGTGGCCTGGGCAACACGGTGGCGGAGATCCAGCAGCGGCGCGAGGCCGAACTGGCCGGGCTGGAAGGCGCCGGCGCAGGCGATTACTGGATCGAGCAGGACAATCCGCTGCTGGCCAGTTGGGGCCGGATGGGCCAGCACTTCATCATGGCGCTGGCCGATGGCAGCGATGAGGTGTTGGCCGACGTGCGCCATCGGGCCGACGAGGACGCCTCGTCGCCGGTCAACCGACTTCAGCGCGTGCAGGAAAGCATCCGCGCGTTGGCGCCGTTGCCCGAGGCGGTGGAGCTCCGGCAGCCAGCGCTCATCGAGTGTGAGATCGCCGACGCGTCGTTGCGGGTTCATGCCAGCCACACCCGCCTGCGTGAGCTCGAAATCCTCCGCGACCAGCTGCTCGACGCGATAGAAAGCACGGACCAGCACGGCGAGCCGATCCGTCCTGCGGACATCGTCGTGATGGCGCCGGACATCCGCTCCTATGTGCCGCTGATTCCCGCCGTGTTCGGTGTCGCCGGGCACGGCGGGGAGCGCCTGCCGTACCACCTGGCCGATGTTTCGGTGGCGCGCAGCCACTCGTTGTTTGGTGCGTTCCAGCGCCTGCTCGATCTGCCCGGCACCCGCGTCACCGCACCCGAGGTGGTGGATCTGCTGGCCATCCCCGAGATCGCCGGTCGCCTGGGTCTGGATGCTGGCGCGGTGGACGAGCTGAGCGGCTGGTTGCAGGCGAGCCGCGTGGCGTGGGCGCTGGATCCGGCGTTCCGCAGCCGGTTCGGCGTGCCGGCGATCGCCGAGCACACCTTCGGCTGGTCGATGGACCGGATGATGGCCGGCTATCTGATGGCGGACCGCGCCGACAGCGAGCACCAGCCATCGGTGGCCCTGCCGGGCGGCGTCGCCATTGCGCCGCTGACCGGCATCCACGGCCCGGCCGCCGCCCATCTGGGCGCGCTGGATCACCTGTTGCGCGAGATCCAGGCGCTTTGTGATCTAGCCGAAGAATCCCGTCCGGCGAGCGCCTGGGCGGAGGAACTGGAGCGCCGATTCGAGGCGATGTTCCGGATCGACCTGATGGACGCCGACGCCCGCGACGCAAAGGCCGTGCTGCTGGGTTTCATCCGCACGCTGGCGACGGAAACCGCGAAAGCCGAGGTCGACCCCGAACTGCATTTCAGCGTCGTCCGCGACCTGCTGGTCGAACGCCTCGCCGCTGCGCCGGAGCGGCAGCGCTTTCTGATGGGCGGCATCACTTTTTGCGGGATGGTTCCGCAGCGGGCGATCCCGTTCAAGGTGGTCGCCGTGCTTGGCCTGAACGACGGCGAGTTTCCGCGCAACAGCAGCGACGCCGGCCTGGACCTGATGGCGCGCTATCGGCGGCTCGGCGACCGTGACGTGCGCAGCGACGACCGCTACCTGTTCCTGGAAACCCTGATGTCGGCCCGCGAGCGGTTGCACCTGAGTTACCTGGGCGAAGGGGTGATGGACGGCAAGCCGCGAAACCCTGCGCAGCCGCTGTCGGAGCTCTTGGCGGTACTGGATGCGTCCGCCGGCCTCGCCGCCGACGACACCGACACGCCGCGGCCCTGGATCATCCGTCACCCCCTGCAGCCCTTCGATGCCCGCTATTACGACGGCAGCGACGCGCGCCTGTTCTCCTATCAACAGGACTTCGCCGCGATGCACGCCCAGGGCGCACACCCCGACGTCGCCCCGTTCCTCGATCTCGACGGCACCGGCGAGGTGGTTCTCGAGGGCCCGGTTGCATTGCGGGAGGTACAGGCCTACTACCGCGACCCCGCCGCGCAGGTGCTGGGCCGGCGCATGCAGATCAGCCTGGACGCGCTGGTGGATGATCGCCTGCCCAGCGAGGAGCCGGTCGATCCCCGGTTTGGCGCGCTGGATTCGGTGCCGCGGAAGCTGTTCTTCAACGATGCGCTGCCGGCCTGGCCGGATGCGCAGTGGCCGCCCGAACGTGCGCCGGACTGGCTGCGCCTGGGCGGCATCATGCCGCCGGGGAGGCCGGGCGTGCAGGCCTGGGAAGACTCCGCGGCGGCGGTGGCAAAACTGCTCGAACGGCTGGGCGATCTGCCGGCGTTCGAGCATGGCGTGCCGGCGCCGGTCAGCGTGGTGATTGATCAGCCCATCGGGGATGTCGCACTGGTCGGTCAGGTTGGTCACGTGTACCGGCTCAGCCATGAGGGCCGCGAACACTGGCAGATGCTGCGCGCATTTCCCGGCCAGGGTGGCGCTTTGAAGGCGGAGAAGGATCTGGATTTCAAGGACCGCGTGCCGATGTTCATGGACTGGGGCTTGCTGCGCGTGCATACGGCGGGCGGCGGTGGGCGGATGCCGACGGTGCGTTTGGCGATGCTGGTCGACGACGAGATTCCAGGCTGGTCCGGCGCGCTGAACGCCTGGGACGAGGCCTTTGTGGAGGCAGCGCCGGATGAACGATCGCAGCTGCTGAGTGATCTGCAGCGGCGGCTCTCGCGCTTGCTGCACTGGTGGCAGCAGGCGCAGGGCAGGCCACGCTGGTACTTCCCGAAAATCGCCTGGAAGGCGATCCAGCCGACGGTCAGTCCGCGCAGCGGTGCCGGCGGGCGGGGTGATCGCGAGCCAGCGCCTGCAAACGTCGAGAGTATCTGGGTGGCGACGCACGACGGCGGCACCGGCGAGCGTGACTACGCGCCTGGCTACAGCCGGCTGCTGGCCGGTGGCGTGGATTTCGCCGGCGGCAGCAACGAGCTGGCCGAACTGCACCGCTTTGCCTTGGCGCTTCACGAATGCATCGACATGGCATCGCCGCTGCGGCACAACGCGACCGCCGACGAATCTGCTTGCATGGAGAGGCAGCAATGAACGAGACGGTTTGCGCGCACGCTCAGGCCCCCGCTCGTGACTGGCGCGACCTGGACCTGGCACCAGGCGGGCGCAGCCTGATCGAGGCCAGTGCCGGCACCGGCAAGACCTGGACCATTGCCGTCCTCTACCTGCGCCTGTTGCTCGAACAGGGCCGGTCGCCGCGACAGGTGGTGGTGACGACGTTCACCGAAGCCGCCGCACAGGAACTGCGCGAACGCTTGCGCGGGAAGCTGCGGTGGGCCGTGCAACTCGCCGAATCCGCCGAGCCTGTCCCGGCCGATGCCGGCCCCGATGCGTTGTGGCTGCACGAACGCTGGCAGCAGGACGCCGACGCACGATCCAGGGACCTGCAGGCTTTGCGCCTCGCACTGGCCGAGATGGACGCCGCCCCGATCAGCACCCTGCACAGCCTGTGTCGGAGGATCCTCGCCGACCACCCGTTCGCCTGTGGCGTGGCCTTCGTGATGGGCGACATGGTCGCCAGCGACACCCTGCTGGACGAGGTGGCAGGCGACCTGTGGCGTCGTTTGCAGCAGGGGGACGACAGCGACCCGCTGGTGCTGCTCGCCAGCCGCGCTGGCAACCTGACCCGCGACCGGCTGCGCAAGGGGCTCAAGGTCTGCCTCGGGCAGGGCGTAGCGGTCGGCGGCATGCCGTCCGCGGAAATCGAGGCGGCGCTCGACCCCGCATGGATACCGAAGCTGGAGGAGATCGTCGCGGGCAGCGTCGACACGTTTGGCAGGAAAGCGGCGTTGCCGCGCGTGCTCGCTGAACTGCTCGAACTGCTGACGGACCATTCGCGGCTGCCCTCCGAAGACAGCTGCAAGCGACTGGCCGAGGCCTCGAAGCTGACCGGGCTGAAAAGAGCATTCGAAAAGGATCCCGAGCTTCTGGCCGCGGGCCAGTTTGCCGAGGCGTGCGTCCCCGCCATCCAGGGTCTGCAGATGAGCTTCTGGCGCGAGCTGGCAGCGGTGGCGCGCGGCGAGATCCAGTCGCGGCTCGCGGCCCGCCACCAGCTCACCTTCGATGCCTTGATCAGTACCGTCAGCGATGTGCTGCTACGCGAGGGGGACGGCTGCGGTGAACGCCCGCTGGCCGATGCGCTGCACGACGCCTGGCCGGTCGCGCTGGTGGACGAATTCCAAGACACCGATGCGCTGCAGTACGGCATCCTCGACGCGGTCTACCGCGATGCCGGTGGCGCCCCGCGTGGCCGGCTGGTGATGATTGGCGACCCCAAGCAGGCGATCTATTCCTTCCGCGGGGGGGACATCCACGCCTACCAGCGCGCGGCGGCCAGCGCCGGCGCCACCGACCGGCTCACCTTGGACACGAACCACCGTTCCAGCGAGGCGCTGGTGGATGCCATCAACCAGTTCTACGCGTTGGCCGGAAACCGGCTGAGCGCGCTGGATGCAACGGAGATCCGCTGCAGCCCGGTCAAAGCCTCCAAACGCCGGAGCGCGGCGCCCTACACCGTTGAAGAGGACCCTTGCGCCAAGCCGCTGGTAATCCACCACCAAACCCCGGCGGCGCCATCCCAGCCGGAGCGTCGCGCTCAAGCCCTGCGCGCCTGCGCGGACCAGATCGCGGGGATGTTGCAGTCGCGAGCCCACCGCATTGCCGGACGCCCTGTGGAGCCCTCGGATATCGCGGTACTGCTGCCGACGGCCAGAGACATCACCGCCCTGCGCGACGAGCTTCGTGCGCGCGGTGTCCCCTGCGTCACCAGCACCCGCAGCAGCGTTTTTGCCACCGATGTCGCCCGCGACCTGCAGACCGTCCTGTACGCCGTGGCCTATCCCGGCGAGCTTGGCGCGCTGCGCGCCGCGGCTGCCACCCGGCTGTGGGGCACCAGCTTCAGCGAGCTTCAGGAGTGGGGCGACGACGTACTGCGCTGGCAGGCGATGGCCGGGCAGTTCCGCCACTGGCATCTGGACTGGCAACGTCGCGGCGTGCTGCATGTGGTCGAGCAGCTGATCACGCACATGGCACCGCGCTACCTGCAGACCCTGGCCGGCGAGCGCGCTTTGACCGACATGCGCCACGTGGGCGAGCTGCTGCAGGCGCGGTCGGAGGAGGATCCGGGTTTTGAGGAGTTGCTGGGCTGGCTGGCCGAATGCCGGGACGGCGAGGGCGACTCCGGCGATGACGCCGTTGAGGCAGCGCAGCTGCGGATCGAGTCCGACAGCGCGCGGGTTCGCCTGATGACCCTGCATGCCAGCAAAGGCCTGGAATTTCCGATCGTGTTCCTGCCGCTGATGTGGAACCACGGCGAAAAAACCGGTGGCGAGATGCATGTCCTCACCGATCCGCGCACCGGGGCCAGTCGTGTCGAGCGCTCGCCTGAGGCGGCTGCGACCAGGTTTCAGGAACTGCAGGACGAACGGTTCCGCGTGCTGTACGTGGCGCTGACCCGCGCCATTTATGCGTGCCACGTGTTCGCCCTGGACGTGGAGCGACCGGCGAGTGCAACGGCGAAGTCGCCACTGCAAGGCACCAAACGCAGCGCGCTGGATGTGATGCTGACGCGCCTGTCGTCACCGCTGGGCAGCACGGAAATGGAACCCCAGGCCACGCGGATCGAGTGGAGGCAGGGCTGGCTTCCGACGGGACGCCAGCAGTATGTGCCCGACGCAACCAAGACGACGCGGCAACGCACCGCGCGCCCCATGCCGGCGTGGCCGATCGGCCCGCTGCCGGGAAAGCACAGCTTCACCACGCTGACCCACGGCGAACAGCGCGAAGCGATCAATCCGGAGGCCGCTGCCGGGGACGAGACCGAGGCCACCACCGCGGCGGGCTCGAGCGCGGCGGTGCCCGAGCAGCTGCCCGCCGCGCCACATCCCGAACTTCTTGCTCTGGCGGACGTCCGCGGTACGGATTTCGGCAACGCCGTCCACGCCGTATTCGAGTTCCGCAAAATTGGCGAGCCGATCACCGCCCAGCTTCCGCTGGTGGAGCGGTATCTGGGTGATTCCGGGGTGCGTCGCAAGGACGCCGTACAGGCGCCACTGATCGAAACGCTCGCCCGGCGACTGCAGGGTGCTTTGGAGGCACCGCTGGGACTTCAGGGACATCCTGATCTGTCGCTCGCGGACCTGGCCGAAACCGACCTTCGTGCGGAGATGGGATTCCATTTCGCCCTCGATGCGGTCTCCATGGCGGACCTTCGCGAAGCGTGCGCGGCCCACGGAGAGCCGCATCTGGTGCCGACCAGCCAGCGGGTGCTGAGCGGCCTGATGAACGGCAAGATCGACTTGACATTCCACTGTAACGGCAGGTTTCACGTCCTTGATTACAAAGGAAACTACCTGGGCGATTCCTTGGGGAACTACATGGGCAGCGCATTGCTTGAGCAGATGGACCGGAGCCGCTATCGCTTCCAGGCTTTGCTGTACACGCTCGCCGTGGACCGCTACCTGCGCCAGCGCCTTGGTGCCGGTTATGACCGGTCGCGACACCTGGGCGAATGCGTGTACCTGTTTGTCCGCGCGGCAGGGCTGGCACCGGGTGCCGGGATCTGGCGACACCGGTTTCCCGATCCGCTGCTGGACGCGGTCGGCAGCGTTCTGGGCGAAACGCGCACCCAGGTCGCCGCGTGAGCGCTCCAGCCACCTACTACTTCCGACGACCGGCGAGCGAGCCGGCTCCGCCCGAGGCGTGGCGGATGCTGGATCACACCGTGGCGCGCTGGGTGAGGGCGCACGGTGGCTCCGCGGCGCTGGCGGAGTTGGCGGGTTGGGCCAGCCTGGCCGACGGCCACGGCGACAGCGCACTGCCGCTGCGTGGCGAGGCCGCCGGCCGCCATGGAATGCCGCCGCTGGAGGATGACGCCATGGAGCAGGTCATGGCCGACCCAATGGTGACGGTGGTGACTACCGGGTCCACGCAAGCCGCGCCGGCAGTCGCAGCCACGCCGTTCGTGGTCGATAGCGGGTATTTCTACCTGCTGCGCAACCACCTGCACGAGGGCGTCGTGGCGCGGCATGCCAATACGCGTCGCGCAGGCGCCGGAACCGAGCCTGAGGGTAGTTCGGCCGACATCGACGTGCTGTTCCATGGGGACGGAAGCGGGCGCGTGGCCGCGCAGCGCGCCGCCGTGGCGCAGGTCCCGGGCAAACGTCTGTTTGTGCTTACCGGCGGACCCGGCACCGGCAAGACAACGACCGTCCTGCGCATGCTGATGCTGCTGCTCAAGCGCCGCGCCGGATCAGGTGCCGCTCCGGCGGTCGTCCGTATCGGCGCGCCAACCGGCAAGGCGGCGCAGCGTCTATCGGAGTCACTGCGCGACGGCGCCAGGCTGATGCGTGACGGCCAGACGCGGCTGCCCGAAGACTGGCACCCGTGGCTGGACGCATCGCTCAACGCGCCTGCCAGCACCTTGCACAGACTCCTGGGAAGCCGCGGACATGGCGGCGGGTTCGTGCACCACGCGGGAAATCCCGTGCCTGCCGACATCGTCATCGTCGACGAGGCCTCCATGGTCGACCTGGCGATGCTTCGCCATCTGTTGGAGGCATTGCGCGAGGATGCCGCCCTGATTCTCGTCGGCGATGCCGACCAGTTGACCTCGGTGGGCACCGGTTCGGTATTGCTGGATCTGGTCGGCGCGATGGAGGCAGCGGCCGATCCCGGTCTGGTCCGGCTCTCGCACAGCTTTCGCGCCGACCAGTCGCTGCTGCCACTCAATGAAGCGGTGCGCCTTGGTGACATCGACGCGTTCGAGCGCGCTGTCATCGACGCCGGTGATCAGGTGCGGCGCGTGCAGATCGGCGCCCCGCACGAGCTGGACGCCGCGTTGGCCACCTGGGCCCGAAGCCTGGCCGACGGATTGCGCGCAGCGGGTGCCTTCTCGCCGCTGCCGCGCGGCGCGGACGGTGCACCGGACCAGGTCGCCGTCCTGGGGGCTCTGGACGGTTTGCGCGAACGGCAGCTGCTGTGCGCCTTGCGCGAGGGGGAATTCGGCGCCGAGGCGGCCAACCGCCACCTGGAGTCATCGGTTCGCGCCGCTTCATCGGGCGGCGCGCTTTCCCTCACCCGGGGCGAGTGGTACGCCGGTCGCGCGGTGATGATCACCCGCAACGATTACACCGCCGGGCTGTTCAACGGTGATGTCGGCATCTGCCTGGAGGATGCTGACGGCGCGTTGGGGGTCTGGTTTGCGGTGACCGTCGCCGCGTCCGCAGCCAGCGCCGCGTCCGCAGGCAGCGCCGCGTCCGCAGGCAGCGCCGCGTCCGCAGGCAGCGCGATCGACGATGATGCCGCGGCGCCAGCGACCGAGCGCAGCCGCCGGGCGGTCTGCTTCGTGCCGGGCAGCCTGCCGGACCACCAGGGCGGATTTGCCATCACGATCCACAAGAGCCAGGGTTCGGAATACCGCGAAGTCGCCGTGCTGCTGCCGCCGGATCCGGACAACCGCATCCTCTCCCGCCAACTGCTCTACACCGGGATCTCGCGCGCTCGGCAAAAGGTGCAGCTATGGGCATCGGACGCAGTGCTCCGTCGCGCGATCTCAACCCCCGCGCGCCGCTCGAGCGGTCTGCGCGCCAGGCTGGACGCAAGCCAGTGGTCGTAGCGCCGCGGGCGTCGGCCGGCGAAACACGCGCGCGCTCTTCGACGGTCAACCTTCCAAGGTCGGCGCGCAGAGCACACAGGCTCATCGCATACGAAACGGCATAGTGGGGGTTCGCCGGCTACGGCTGTTGTCCGTACCGGCACCCCACCCGTCATCAGGAGAACCCCATGAAGAAGACCGCATCGGCTGTCTGGACCGGCGAAGTCAAGACCGGCAAGGGCAGCATTTCGACCGAGACCGGCGTGCTGCGTGACGCGCCCTATGGCTTCAAGGCACGCTTCGAAGACGGCCCGGGCACCAATCCGGAAGAACTGATCGGTGCTGCCCACGCCGGCTGCTTCTCCATGGCGCTTTCGATGATGCTGGGCAAGGAAAACCTGACCCCGGACAAGATCGAAACCACGGCCTCTGTCACGCTGGATCCGGACGCGCTGGAAATCACCACCATCCATCTCGACGTCAAGGCCAAGGTGCCTGGCGCCGATGACGCGACGTTCCAGCGCATCGCGACGGCGGCAAAGGAAGGCTGCCCGGTATCCAAGGTGCTCAAGGGCGCCAGCATCACCATGGATGCGAAACTCGACGCGTAGCCGGAACGGCCGCCGCGCACCCGCCGCGGCGGCATCCTGGCGCAAACAATACGTCTCCGCGCCTGAGTCGCTACGACGCCGGGCTGCTACAGGGACACGCGCATCTGTCTGGCTGCCAGCACCTTGCATCCACACGCCAGCGCGCTGCCGTGGACCGCAACCGGCTGGCCATCAATCGTGGTGGTCGCGTCTCCGTCGACGATCGGGAAACTGCCCTTGTGGGTCAGGCACGTCGCCTGATCGGTCACCCGGGCCACGGGCTTGCCATCGATATCGGTAAACGGCGAGCCGGTAATGACCTTGCCGCCGCCGCTGGTGGGATCGCCGATCACAATCCACATCTTTGCCATGGTGTTCTCCTTGTCTCGCTCGACCGCGACAGTCTAGCGCGAGCAAGTTCGCGTGCGCAGACGGCGACCGTATGATGAGCGGCGTTCCGCACCACTCCCTGTTCCCCGTTGAAGCCACCGGAGGCCGAGCTGAAACTCACCCGCACACGCGCTGCATTGCTGGTGGTCCTCGCGGCCTTGCTGGTCGTTGCCGGCTGGGTGGTCGAGCTGAAGGTCCAGGGGCCGTCGGTGCCGGCGTACCGGCTGCAGGCGCAGCCGCTGGTGCAGACGGTCGTCGCCACGGGCCGGGTTGCGTCCGCGTCGCGCGCGCAGGTGGGCGCGCAGGTCGCCGGCGTCATCGCCCAGCGCTTGGTTCGAGAGGGCGATACGGTCGCGGCCGGGGACGTGCTGGCGATCCTGCAGAACGATGACTACCGGGCGCGCCTGGGCGAGGCGCAGGCCGCGCTGGCCGATCTGCGGCAGTCCGGGAAGCCGCAGGCCGACGCTCTGTTGCGCCGCGCCCGCTCCGCTTTCACCCAGGCCAGTCGCGAGGCGGTCCGCCGGCGTGAACTCTTCACCCGGCAGCTGGTGTCGCGCGAAATGATGGAGCAATCCGTGCAGGCCGAAGCCGCCGCCCGCGCGGCGCTTGAGCAGGCGGAGCTCAGCGCAAGGTCGCTGTCGCCCGGCAATCCGGGCGAGACCGAAGCCCGCCAGCGGGTGGCGGCAGCCGAGGCCTTGCTGGAGAAGACCCGCGTCCGGGCCCAGGTCGGCGGCACCGTGCTCACCCGCGATGCCGAGCCCGGCGATGTGGTCCAGCCCGGGCGGATCCTGTTCGAGATCGCCCGCGAGGGTGAGACCGAGTTGCTGGTGCCGGTCGACGAGAAAAACCTGTCGGTGCTCGCGCTGGAACAAGCCGCCGTCTGCGTGGCCGACGCGTATCCCGAGCGCCCGTTCCCCGCGACGGTCGCGTTCATCGCGCCGGCCGTGGACCCGCAACGCGGCAGCGTGGATATCCGTCTGCGCTTGGATCCGGTACCCGAATTCCTGCGTCAGGACATGACCGTTTCGGTCAACGTGGAAACCGGGCGGCGCGATCGCGCACTGGTCATCCCCAATGACGCCCTGGAGCGCGATGGCCGCGGCGGCGCGCAGGTGTGGAAGGTGACCGGCGGCCGCATCGCGCGGGTGCCGGTAAGCCTGGGCCTGCGCGGTATCACCGTCACCGAGGTCACCGGTGGTCTGGTTGAGGGCGATGTGGTCCTGAGCGCACCCGGCGCAACGCTGACCGACGGTGACCGGGTCCGACCGCAACTCGGCGCGATCCCGTCGGAACGCGCGGACACGTCGACCGATCGCGAACTGCCGGTCAAGTTCGACTGACGGCCGTGTGGACCGAATGGACCATCGCCACCCGCTTCCTGCGTGAGGGCCGCGCCCAGAGCACGTTGATCCTGGTCGGCATTGGCGTTGGCGTCGCCGTCATCGTGTTCATCACCGCGCTGATCACCGGCCTGCAGCACAACATCGTCGACCGCACCCTCGGAACCCAGTCCCACATCAGGCTATCGCCGCCGGACGAGGTCAACCGGATCGTCCCGCTGGAGGGTCCGGCGACGCGCATGCTGCTGGAGACCCGTCGCGCCCAGCGCCTGCGCTCGATCAACAACTGGCAGCAACTGCGCGACGTGCTGGATGACTTCCCGCAGGTCACGGCGGTATCGCCGATCATTTCGGGACCGGCGTTCGCGCGCCGCGGCGAGGCCCTGCAGTCGGTTGCGCTCGTGGGCATCGACCCGCGCCGGTACCAGGAGATCCTGCCCGTCAGCGAGGACATCGTCGCCGGCGCGTTCCGCATCGGCGCCGGTGAGGCGGTCATTGGCAAGCAGCTGTCCATCGACCTGGGCGTCAGCGTTGGCGACAAGCTGCGCCTGGAAACGGGGCAGGGCGGCGACAGCGTGGTCAACGTGGCCGGGATCTTCGAGCTGGGCGTGCGCGAGCTGGATGCGCGTTACGTGTACCTGGACATGAGCCAGGCGCAGTCGCTGCTGGACCTGCCCGGTGCGGCGACGGTGATCGACCTGACGGTGGCCGATATCTTCAAGGCGGACACCATCGCCACGCGGATCCGCCGGCTCACCGGGCAGAAAGTCGAGAGCTGGATGGAGACCAACGCGCAGCTGCTCAACGCGCTGCGCAGCCAGAGCATGTCGACCACCATGATCAGCCTGTTCGTCGCCTTGAGTGTCGCGCTGGGCATCGCCAGCGTGCTGTCGGTGAGCGTGGTCCAGCGCACGCGCGAGATCGGCATCCTGCGAGCCATCGGCATTACCCGGGCGCAGATGCTGCGCGTTTTCCTGATCCAGGGCGCCCTGTTCGGGCTGCTGGGCTCGCTGCTGGGTGGCATCAGCGGGGTCGGGCTGGTGATGGCGTTCAACCAGTTCGGCCCGCGTCTGTTCTACATCCCGGTGAACCCATGGCTGCTCGTGGCGGCCACTGCGCTGGCGACGCTTACCGGAATCATCGCCGCTGCCATTCCGGCACGCCGGGCGGCGCGTCTGGACCCGGTCGTGGCGATCCGCCATGTCTGAGCCCGGGAAGAGCCCGTCGCCCGCGGCCGCGACCGCTCACGACCACCAGCAGGAAGTGCTGCGCCTGGAGCACGTTCGCAAGAGCTACAACGTCGGCCTGCCCACCGAGGTGGAGGTGTTGCACGGTCTGGACCTGCGCCTGCAGCGCAGCGATTTCGCCGCGCTGGTCGGCGCATCGGGATCGGGGAAGAGCACGCTGCTCAACCTTATCGGCTTGCTGGACACGCCGACCCAGGGCGAGATCCGCCTGCTGGGTGAAGCCACGACGTCGATGGATGACCTTCGCCGCACCGCGGTTCGCGGCCACTCGATCGGCTTCGTGTTCCAGTTCCACCACCTGATCCAGGCGTTTACCGCTCTGGAGAACGTGCTGATGCCACTGATGGTCGCCGGGGGCAAGCCGACCGCGGAGCAGCGGGCGATGGCTGCAGGACTGCTGGAGGATGTGGGCTTGAAGGGTCTCGCGGACCGCAGGCCCGACCAGCTCTCCGGCGGCCAGCAGCAACGCGTCGCCGTCGCGCGCGCGCTGGTTACCCGGCCGGCCCTGCTGCTGGCCGACGAGCCGACCGGGAACCTGGACAGCAAGACCGCGGAAGACGTCTTCGCCCTGTTCCGCAAGTTCAACAGTGAGTTCGGCTGCGCCGTCCTGCTGGTGACCCACGATCCCCGCCTTTCCGCGCAATGCGTCCGCACCGTTACGCTGACCGACGGCCGGATCACCGGTGATTCGGCGCACGTGGAGTCGGATGGCACCTGACTACCCGCGGGTCACGCCATGACGGCGTTACGGCCCGCGTTCTTGGCCCGGTACAGGGCGCTGTCGGCGCGCTCCAGCCAATGCCCAAGGTGGGCAGGCGCGGCGGGCACCACTGCCATGCCGATGCTCACCGTGGGGCAGACGTCCGGATAATCGGCAAGGCGGATCCGCTCGACCTGGCAGCGCAGCCGCTCGGCGATCGCCAGTGCCTGCTCCCGGGTCGTGTCGGGCAGCAGGATCGCGAACTCGTCGCCTCCGCGCCGACCGAGGTGGTCTTGCGGGCGCATGACCCGGCGCATCTGCTCGGCCAACTCACGCAGCGTGGCATCGCCGGCGCCGTGGCCGTGGCGGTCGTTGATCAGCTTGAACCGGTCGACATCGATCAGCAGCATGCAGTCCTGCCGGCCCGCGCGGCGGCTGGCCAGCACCTGCTGGGCCTGCTCTTCCCAGGCGCCGCGCCGCGACAGGCCGGTCAGGGTGTCGATCCGGCGCAGCCGGTCCAGCTCGCGGTTCTGCTCGGTCACTTTGCGGATCAGCCGGTAGCGGCCGATGCTGACCGCGATCATGTGGATCAACAGCATCGGCAGGCATGCCAGCATCACCGGCATCGAGGTCAGTGGGCTGAACCCGGTTCCCAACAGCGCCGCGCTGGCTGCCCCGCCGAGAATCAGCGCCGGCAGCGAGTGCAGCCAAAGACGCCGGAAGCCGGAGCTGAGCTTGTCCACCGTGGTCAACGTGATAAGCAGCGTGGAGGGCAACACGTTGAAGTGCATCATCGGCACCAGCGCGCCGGCGATGGCCGAGTCGACCAGCAGGTTGCGCTTCTCAGCCCGGACCGGATCGGCGCTGCCCGCCGCGAGCAGATACGCCGCATGCGGCCACACCAGGCAGCCAAGCGCGACGAATGCCCACGCCAGCCAGGACGCCTGAAGCTCATGCAGCACCGTGGCTACCGGTAGTCCGCCCAGGCCCATGCCGACCACCCGGAACGGGTAGATCAGACGGCTTACCGACAGGCGACCCCCCGGGCCGCGGCGACTGTTTTTCATGGCATGACCCCCGTCTCCCCACCGGATAATACCCCGCCGGATGGTCGCTAACGCTGTGTTGTAACCGGGGGTACTACTCTTGCGGTAGTAAAACGGTGCAAGGGAGATGGGTCATGGCGACGGGATGGGCGGGCGACGGCGCGGTCCAGGACCAGATCGACGCGACGGTCGAGGATGCGGTGAAGCGTGCGCGCAGCCGTCTGGCAAGCGGGCCGGGGCTTCTGCATTGCGAGCACTGCGAGGAGCCGATTCCCGCGGCTCGGCGGGCTGCGGTGCCGGGGGTCCGCTTGTGCGTGTCGTGTCAGGAGCTGGAAGACGACGAGCTTGCTGCCAGCGGCTACAACCGACGCGGCAGCAAGGACAGCCAGTTACGATGAGCGCCTCGCTGTCCGGAAACCGCGGTGGACCGCGATGCTGATCGAACCCGAACCCCATAGCCTGATGATCGACGGATCAAGTTTCCAGATCGAGTTCCGCCGCGAGGGCGACCGTCTCTGGGCGTCCGTCACCGGCGTCACCGGCACCCTGCAGTCGACAATGGACTATTGGTCGATGATCGCGTCGGAAACCGTGCGCGCGGGCGTCGCGCTGCTGCTGGTGGTGGACCACACCAGCGGGGCGATGTTGACGCCTGACGAGCTCGAGGTGTTTATCGGACATCTGGCGCAACTCGGCCTGGAACAGGTGCGTACGGCCTACGTTGGCGCCAATCTGGCCCGCTCCGCGCAGCATGAGACCACGGAAATCCTGGCCCGCGAGCGCGGCATGGTCGCGCGCGCCTTCAACCACCAGTCGGAAGCCTCGCTCTGGCTTCGCCACGGCGAGCGGTAAGGGCGCTGCGAAACCTCGATCAGCTCTTTTCCCTGGCCCGCGATAACGCGGCGGCAAGCGCATTGTTCATCGAAGGGGCAGCAGGTCGCGCGACCGGCGGCTTTGGCGGCGCGGCCCGCCGGTTGTCTCCGGGTGGGCGGCGCGCTGCGTTCCCGTTGCCGGGCGCCGGCCTGGCGCCCCGTGATGGTTGACGTTCGGCCGGCCCGGTCTGTGCGGGCGGCGGAGCTTCTTCCAACCGACAGGTAAGCGCGATGCGCTTGCGCGGGATGTCCACCTCCAGCACCTTCACCCTGATGACGTCCCCGGCCTTGACCACCTCGCGCGGATCCTTGACGTAACGGTCGGCGAGCATCGAGATGTGGACCAGGCCGTCCTGGTGCACACCGATGTCGACGAACGCGCCAAAGGCCGCCACGTTGCTGACCACGCCCTCCAGGACCATGCCCGGCTTGAGGTCCTTCAACTCCTGGACATCGTCGGCGAAGCGCGCGGCCTTGAACTCCGGCCGCGGGTCGCGACCGGGCTTTTCCAGCTCCTTGAGGATGTCGCGCACCGTCGGCAGGCCGAAGCGCTCGTCGGTGTAGGAGCTCGCATCCACGCTGCGCAGAAACGCGCTGTCACCGATCAGCTGCTTCACCCCGCGACCGCTGTGCTGGACGATACGCTCCACCACGGGGTACGCCTCGGGATGCACCGAGGAGGCGTCCAGCGGCTGGTCGCCATCGGCCACGCGCAGGAAGCCCGCGCACTGCTCGAAGGTCTTGTCGCCTAGGCGCGGCACCTTGAGCAGTGATTTGCGGTTGTTGAACGCGCCGTTCTCGTCGCGGTACACGACGATGTTCTCGGCCACGGTCGTGCTCAGGCCCGAGACCCGGGCGAGCAGGGCGGCCGAGGCGGTGTTGACGTCCACGCCGACCGCGTTGACGCAGTCCTCGACGCGCGCATCCAGCGCACGGGCGAGCCGGTAGGCGTCCACGTCGTGCTGGTACTGGCCGACGCCGATCGCCTTGGGTTCGATCTTCACCAGCTCGGCCAGTGGATCCTGCAGCCGGCGCGCGATCGACACCGCGCCGCGGATCGAGACGTCCAGATCCGGAAATTCCTTCGCCGCCAGCTCGGAGGCCGAGTACACCGATGCGCCGGCTTCGCTGACGACGATTTTCTGCATCTTCAGCTCGGGCGCCATCCTGATCAGGTCGCCGGCCAGCTTGTCGGTCTCGCGCGATGCGGTGCCGTTGCCGATCGCGATCAGTTGCACGCCGTGTTTCACGCACATCGCGCGCAGCAGATGCAGCGAGCCATCCCACTGGTTGCGCGGTTGGTGCGGGAAGATGGTGTCGGTGGCGACCAGCTTGCCGGTCGCGTCCACCACCGCGACCTTGACCCCGGTGCGCAGGCCGGGGTCCAGCCCCAGCACCGCTTTGGGCCCCGCGGGAGCGGCCAGCAGGAGGTCCTTGAGGTTGTCACCGAAGATGGCGATGGCTTCCGCCTCCGCCTTCTCGCGCGCCTGGCCGAACAGGTCCAGCAGCAGGTGCAGGTGCAGCTTGGCCTTCCAGGTGAGCCGGCACGCATTGAGCAGCCAGGCGTCGGCGGGCCGGTCGCGGTTGGCGATGCCGGCGTGGTGCGCGACCCGTGCCTCCGCCTGCGCATGGCCGGCGTCCGCGTCCTTGCCCGGGTCCAGGTCGAGCTGGATGAACTCCTCGCGACGCGCGCGCAGCAGCGCGAGCAGGCGGTGCGACGGGATCCGCGACAGGGGCTCGGAATGGTCGAAATAGTCGCGGTACTTGGCGCCCTCGGCCTCTTTGCCCTCGATGACGCGCGCGCGGATCACGCCCACCTCGCTCAGCCATTCGCGAAGCTCGCCCACCAGCGCGGCGTCCTCGCCCCAGCGCTCCATCAGGATCGCGCGGGCGCCCTCCAGCGCGGCCTTGACGTCGTCCACGCCTTTTTTGGCATCGACGAAGGCGGCGGCTGCGGTTTCCGGGACTTGCGACGGATCCGCCAGTAGGCCGTCGGCGAGCGGCTCCAGGCCCGCCTCGCGGGCGATCTGGGCGCGCGTGCGACGCTTGCGCTTGTAGGGCAGGTAGAGATCTTCCAGACGCGATTTGCTGTCGGCCGCCTCGATGTCGGCGAGCAACTCGTCGGTAAGTTTGCCCTGTTCCTCGATGCTGGCCAGCACGCTCGCACGGCGGTCTTCCAGCTCGCGAAGGTAGATCAGGCGCGTCTCCAGATTGCGCAGCTGGGTGTCGTCAAGGCCTTCGGTGACTTCCTTGCGGTAGCGCGCGATGAACGGCACCGTCGCGCCTTCATCCAGCAGACCGATCGCCGCGAGCACCTGTGCCGGGCGGGCACCGATTTCACCGGCGATCGTGCCCGCGATCTGCGTGGCCACGCGCGCAGCGCGGCGGGTGTCGGTCGCCGCGCTTGCGGCGGCGGTGTCGGACAGCGTGGAAGTGGTCGTATCGATGGCTTGGGGCATTGCGTGGGGACCTTGCGGAAAACGGAACCCCGCAGCGCGGGGAGCCCGATTGTGGCCGCGCCCGGGAATGCGGGGAAGCCGTTGACAGGAAGCGCCGGGCCGGGCTGGCCGCGTGCGTCGCTTATTTCTCGACGAACGCGCGCTCGAACACGTAGTCGCCGGGCACGCCGATGCGCGGTGCAGCGGTGAATCCACGGCCGTCCAGCAGGGTGCGGAAGTCCGCCAGCATCTGCGGGCTGCCACACACCATCGCCCGGTCGTGGGCCGGATCCAGCGGCGGCAGGCCGAGGTGCTCCATCATCTGGCCGCTCGCCATCAGGTCGGTCATGCGCCCCCGGTGATCGTGGCCTTCAAAGACGAACGGCTCGCGGGTGACGGCCGGGTAGTAGCGCAGCTTGGCGGTGATTTCCTCGCCGAGGAACTCGTGCCTGGGAAGCTCGTTGAGGATGTAATCCCGATACGCCAGATCGGCTTCGCGGCGCACGCCGTGGGTCAGGATGATCTTCTCGAAGCGCTCGTAGACTTCCGGGTCCTTGATGATCGACAGCCAGGGCGCGAAGCCGGTGCCGGTGCCCAGCAGGTAGAGGTTCCGGCCGGGGTGCAGGTCGTGGATCAGCAGCGTGCCGGTGGGCTTGCGCCCGATGCGGATCGCATCGCCGGGCTGGATGTGCTGCAGGCGCGACGTCAACGGGCCGTTCGCGACCTTGATGGAGAAGAATTCCAGCTGCTCCTCCCAGTTCGCACTGGCGATCGAATAGGCGCGCATCAGCGGCTTGGTCGAGCCGTCGGGCTGCGGCGTATCCAGGCCGATCATCACGAACTGCCCGTTCTCGAAGCGGAAGCCGTCGTCGCGGGTGGTGGTGAAGCTGAAGTAGTCGTCCGTCCAATGACGGACGTCCAGCACGGTTTCGGTGCCGAAGGCAGATGACATAACGGAAGGCGCTGCGTGGATGCGGGGACGGCGTATTTTAGCCGATCGCGCCAGTGGGGCCTGGCGCGACCTTGGACGGAGGTCTCAGCGCACCACGGTGACCGGCACGCCGGCCTGCGCGATCACCTTGGTGGCGGTGGAACCCAGCAGGAAGCCGCGCAGCGCCGAGCGGCCGCGCGATCCCATCACCACCAGGTCGACGGCGTCATTGGCGGCGATTTCGACGATGGCCTTGTCGGCATCCTCCACGACCGCGCGGGCCTCGAATTCCAGGCCGGCATCGCCCAGCACGGCGCGCGCGTCCTTGAGCGCGTAACGGCTGTTGTCGGCGTGGTAGTCCAGCGTGCCCTGCGTGCCGAGTGCTTCTTTCACGCCCGCCAGCAGGGGCACGTCGGCGTGCAGCAGGATGATCTGCGCCGGCGTGGCCAGGCTCTTGGCGAGCTTGGCCACGAAGTTGGCGGCACGGGTGCTGTTTTCGCTGCCGTCAACGGCAAGGAGGATCTTCATTCACATGGCTCCGGTAATCGTGATGCGTCAACTATGGACGCTTCGCCTGCGCGGCGCTTGATCGGAATCAAAGCCGGCAGCGTCAGCGCGGGCCGCGCTCTTCGCGCGGTTTCGCCCGACGATCGCCCAGCAGCGCGCTGAGCACGATCGCGACACCCAGCCCGGCGCCCAGCGCGAGCAGGACCATCGCGACGGCGGGATAGCCCAGCAGGGTCGGTCCCTCGCCGGAGCGCATCATGAAGGCAGCGGCCAGGATCAGGGCGGCGGTGACCGCGCCGGCGGCGATCCGGTTGGCGATTTTCTGCAGCGCCTCCAGCAATTGCGAATTGTCCAGGCCGGTGATGCGCATCTGCAGGCGGTTGTCGGCCAGCAGCGACAGCGCATCGCCGATCTTGCGCGGGGCTTCGCGCAGCAGCTCGTGCAGGTCGATCATCTCCCCGGCCAGGTTGGACGGCGAGAGCGTCTTGCGCAGGCGTTCGCGCATCACATGCTGCAGGTGGTCCTCCACCAGGCTCTTGACGTCCATGTTGGGGTCCAGCGCGACGCAGACCGACTCCAGGCTTAGCAGGGTCTTGCCCAGCAGGCTCATCTCCGGCGGTGTGCGCAGGCCGCAGGCGGTCGCGATGCGGGCCAGGTCGAGCACCAGCCGGCCCTCGGACATGTGGGTGCCGTGGCTGCGCCCGGAATGGGCGGCATAGCGGGACACCAGCTGGCTGACCTCGCGCAGGTAGGTCTCGCTGTCGAAGTCCTCCAGGCGCGTGCCCATGGCGATGCCTTCGGCGGCCACGTCCTCGCCGCGCCCGTCCACCGCGGCGAACAGCAGCTTGAGCAGGCGCTCGCGCTGCTTGGGCGGGACGTGCGCGACCATGCCCAGGTCGAATACTGCCAGGCGCCCGTCGTCGGTCACCAGCAGGTTGCCCGGGTGCGGATCGGCGTGGATCTCACCGTGGATGAAGGTCTGGTCCAGGTAGCCGCGCATCAGTGCGGTGGCCAGGTGGCCCATGGGCTCCTCCGCCCGGCGCATGCCGCTGATCTCGGTGACCTTGGTACCGACCACGAGCTCCATCGTCAGCAGCCGGGTGCGTGTGAGGTCCCAGACCGGCTTTGGCACGGTGAGCTCGGGATAGTCGGCGAAGTGGTCCCCGAAGCGCTCCAGGTTCTCCGCCTCGGCGCGGTAGTCCAGTTCGCCCAGCAAAGTCTTGCGGAACTCATGGACCCAGTCGGCGAAGTGGATGCGCCGGCCCAGGTCGGTCGACTGGTCTACCCGACCGGCAATAGATGCCAGCGCGTCCAGGTCGGCGCGGATCTGCTCGACCGCGTGTGGCCGCTGCACCTTGACTGCGACCGGAGTGCCGTCGCGCAAAGTGGCCCGGTGCACCTGGGCCAATGACGCGCAGCCCAGCGGCTGCTCATCGAAGCTGGCGTAGGCCTTGGTCAGGCGGAAGCCCAGTTCGTCCTCGATCGCGGCACGAACCACCGGGAAGGGCAGGGGCGACACGTCGTCCTGCATGCGCTCCAACGCATCCACATACGCCTGCGGAACCATGTCCGGGCGGGTGGACAGGGTCTGGCCAATCTTGACGAAGGTGGGCCCCAGCGCTTCCAGGTCGTCGACGAACTGCTCGGCCGTGCCGTCCGCGGGGACGGTCTCCGCGTTGTCGAGTGCATCGCTGATGTCCAGACCGCCGAACACACCCGAGTTGCGGTATTTGAGCAGGAATCCAATGATCCGCGCGGTTCGCGCCAACCCGTGCTCGACGCCACCGGACCCTTGCGCAGGCGTCGTCGCTGCCGGCTCGGCTTCGCCAGGCGTGGCGGCTGTTTGCCCGGGCTGGGCGGCGTTGCTGCGTACGGTGTCGGGCATGTTGGTCTCCATGGATGCCGATACCGTATCGGGACGGACGTCAACGTGGCTTCACGCCCTGGCTGGCACGCTCAAAGACATGCCCAGGCCCACAGGAACGCTTTGGACGATCGGCCACTCCACGCGCGAGTGGCCCGTCTTCGTGGGCATGCTGAAGGACGCCGGCATTACCGCGCTGGTGGATGTGCGCCGGTTTCCCGGCTCGCGGCGCAACCCGCAGTTCAGTGCCGAGGCGATGGCGCGGGAGATGCCCGTCACCGGCATACGCTTCATCCCTATGGTCGACCTGGGCGGGCGCCGCAAGGTCGATCCCAATACGCGCAACACGGCGTGGCGCAACGACAGCTTCCGCGGCTACGCCGACTACATGGAAACCGCCGCATTCCAGGCGGCGCGGGACCGGCTCGCCGAGCTGGCGCTGCAGGAGCGCGTCGCGATCATGTGCGCCGAGGCGGTGTGGTGGCAGTGCCACCGCGGTCTCATCTCGGATGATTTCAAGGCGCGTGGCTGGGAGGTCATCCACCTGATGGCGCCGGGGCGCAGTGACGAGCATCCGTACACGTCGGCGGCTCGGATCGTCGACGGCAAGCTGGACTACTCCGCCCCCGAGCCGCCGCAGGCCTCCCTGTTCTGAGGCGCGTGGCTCAGCGATATCCCGCAGCCTGCAACTCGAACAGTTCCGCATAGCGGCCGCCGGCGGCGAGCAGTTCCTCGTGGGTGCCGCTGGCCTCCAGGCCGCCGTCGGCCAGCACCAGGATCCGGTCGGCCATGCGCACGCTGGAGAAGCGGTGGGAGATCAACACCGCGGTCTTCTCCGCAGACAGCTCCTTGAAGCGCTGGAAGACCTCGAATTCGGCGCGCGCGTCCAGCGCTGCGGTCGGCTCATCGAGGATCATCACCTGCGCATCGCGCATGTACGCGCGGGCGATCGCGATCTTCTGCCACTCGCCGCCTGACAGGTCCACGCCGGTCTTGAAACGGCGCCCGATCAGTTGCCCGTAGCGGTCGGGCAGGCGTTCGATCATCTCCTCGGCCATCGCGCGGCGCGCCGACTCGCGGATGCGGTCCTCGTCGTCCATCGCGTTGATCTGGCCAACCCCGATGTTCTCGCCGACGGTGAGGTGGTAGCGCACGAAGTCCTGGAAGATCACGCCGACATTGGCGCGCAGCTCGTCCAGGTCGTATTCGCGCAGGTCGCGCCCGTCCAGGAGGATGCGGCCTTCCACGGGGTCGTACAGGCGGGCCAGCAGCTTGACCAGGGTGGTCTTGCCGGCGCCGTTCTCGCCGACCAGCGCCAGGACCTCGCCGGCGCGCAGCTCGAAGTCCAGACCGCGCAGTGCCCACTTGTTGGCGTCCGGGTAGCGGAAGCCGACGTTCTCGAACACGAAGCCGCTCCGTATCGGCTGCGGGAACGCAACGGGGTCGGTGGGAGAGATGATCCGGGGCTGGGTGGCGAAAAACGAGAACAGGTCGTCCAGGTACAGCGCCTGCCCGGCCACCTGGGAGAAACCGACCAGCAGGCCCTCCAGCAATTGGCGCAGGCGGCGGAAGCTGCCGGCGAGGAAGGTCAGGTCGCCGATGCTGAAGTCCCCGCGCACGGTGCGCCAGGCGATGTAGGCGTAGGCGGCGTAGTAGCCCAGCGTTCCCAGCGCGGCGAGCGCGGAGCCCCATAGCGCGCGTCGGCGGGCCAGCGCGCGGTTGACGAGGTAGAACTTGTCGGCCAGTTCGGTGTAGCGGGCCACCAGGAAGCGGTGGAGGTTGAAGATCTTGACCTCTTTGGCCGTCTCCACGCTCGCGCCCATCTGGCGCACGTACTCCAGCTGCCGACGCTCGGGCGTCCAGGCGAAGTTGATCGAGTAACCCAGCGCATTGAAGTGCGCCTCGCCGAGGAAGGCTGGAATCAACGCCACCGCGAGCAGGGCGATCAGCCACGGCGCGTACACCAGCAGCCCGATGGCGAAACTGACTACCGTGATCGCGTCCTGCAACTGGCCGAACAGCTGGCTGAGCAGGTTCTGCCGCCCCATCGTCTGGCGACGCGCGCGATCCAGCTTGTCCTGCAGGTCGGGATCCTCGAAGTCCTGCAGGTCCAGGGTCGCGGCGTGTTCCATCAGGCGCACGCTGGTCGCGTTGGTGAACAGCTCCGACAGCAGGCCATCGCCGTAACTGGTCAGCCGTCCCAGCAGGTCGGAGGCGATCGCCAGCCCCAGCTCCATCGCCAGCAATGCCGCCAGGTGGTTGAGCTGGCCGCTCTGCCAGGCGACCTGCAGCGTCTCAAAGGTGGTGTCGATCGCGACCAGGCGGATCGCCTCGTCGATGATCAGCTTGCCGATGTAGAGCGTGGCGATCGGCACGAGCGCGCGCACCACGCGCAGGCCGAGGGTCACGAGTGTCAGCGACCGGCTGGTCGCCCAGATCATGCGCAGGAAAGGCGGCAGGTTGCGCAGCGCATCGAAACGCTCGCGCAGCGAAGGCTTGGCACTGGGGCGGCGGAGCGGGCCGTGGGCGCCCGTCTTCGTCTCAGCCATGCCGGGCTGCGCCGGGGATACGCGACACGGGCGGTGCAATCAGCCCGTCATTTCGCGAGGGCGCAGATGTGTGACAAAGAATGAAATCCAAAAGCGGTTCTTCCCGGACGAAAGGCGCGTGATCGCACCGACGGTATGAGGGCGCAAGTCTGGCAACTCGCGGCGCTGCAACGCGTGAATCACGCCCGACGGGTGCGCGGGCCTTGATCGCGCCAGTCCACGCATTTTCCCGCTCGCCTGACCAGGGTCAAGGCGCCGACGATCAATTCGACGGATTCTGCATCTCCCCGATATCCGCTCATCAGGAGTTGAACCATGCTGCTCGAAGTTGAAAAGATCACCTGCGACAAGTGCGGTGACGCGATCCAGAAAGCCATCCTCGCGCAGGACCCCACCGCGCAGGTCACCGTCAACGTCGCCGACCAGCAGGTCCGCGTCGAAGGTTTGATCACCCAGCAGCAGGCCATCGACGCGCTGGTCGCAGCGGGCTACCCGGCCAGCAACGCAGCGCCGCACAGCGGCGAAGGCAGCGACTGCTGCGGCGGCTGCTCTTGATTTAAGGGGAGGGCTGGCGGCGGGAGAGGCCGCCAGCCATTGGGGCTAGTGCCGTCAGGGCGGCGCGCGCCCGTTGGAGCCCGGGCCGTTAGAATGGCCACCCCTTCGCCAGCCTGAAGTCCGCGCCGTGAGCAATGCCGCCAACCCGTTTGCCGACCGCCAGCCAATCTCCATCCGGCAGCAGGATTTCATCCAGTCCGTAGCCGATGCGTTGCAGTACATCTCGTACTACCACCCGGTGGACTACATCAAGAGTCTTGCGGCGGCCTATGAGCGCGAGGAAAGCGTTGCGGCCAAGGACGCGATCGCGCAGATCCTGATCAATTCGCGCATGTGCGCCGAAGGCCACCGGCCGATCTGCCAGGACACCGGCATCGTTACGGTATTCCTGGAAATCGGCATGGACGTGCGCTGGGATGACGCGACCATGGGCGTGGAAGACATGGTCCACAGGGGGGTGCGCCGCGCGTACGCGCATCCCGACAACAAGCTGCGTGCCAGCGTGCTGGCCGATCCAGCCGGCAAGCGCATCAATACCAAGGACAACACACCCGGCGTGGTCAACGTCAAGGTGGTGCCCGGCAATACGGTCGATGTGATCGTCGCGGCCAAGGGTGGCGGCTCGGAGGCCAAGGCAAAATTCGCGATGCTCAACCCGTCCGACTCCGTGGTGGACTGGGTAATGAAGACCGTGCCGACCATGGGTGCGGGCTGGTGTCCCCCGGGAATGCTGGGCATCGGCATCGGCGGCACCGCGGAAAAGGCGATGCTGCTGGCGAAGGAATCGCTGATGGAGCCGATCGACATCACCGAACTGAAAGCACGCGGCGCCTCCAACCGCGCCGAAGAGCTGCGGATCGAACTGTTCGACAAGGTCAACGGTTTGGGCATCGGTGCCCAGGGCCTGGGTGGCCTGACCACGGTGCTGGACGTCAAGGTCAAGGACTTCCCGACCCACGCGGCCAACCTGCCGGTCGCGCTGATTCCCAACTGCGCGGCGACCCGCCATGCCCACTTCACGCTCGACGGCAGCGGTCCGGTGATGCTCGATCCGCCGTCACTGGAAGACTGGCCGCAGCTCACCTACGACGCGTCCAAGGGCCGCCGGGTGGATCTCGACACGGTCACCGCCGAGGACGTCGCCAGCTGGCAACCCGGCGAGACCATCCTGCTCAACGGCAAGCTGCTGACCGGCCGGGACGCCGCGCACAAACGCATTGTCGGCATGCTGGACGCCGGCGAGCCGTTGCCGGTCGACTTCAAGGGTCGCTTCATCTATTACGTTGGTCCGGTCGACCCGGTCCGCGACGAGGTCGTGGGTCCGGCCGGTCCGACCACCGCGACGCGCATGGACAAGTTCACCGAGCAGGTACTCAGCCAGACCGGCCTGCTGGGCATGGTCGGCAAGGCCGAGCGGGGCGGCGAGGCGATTGAGTCGATCCGCCGCCACAAGTCGGTGTACCTGATGGCCGTGGGCGGCGCCGCGTACCTGGTCTCGAAGGCGATCAAGGCCGCCCGCGTGGTTGCGTTCGAGGACCTGGGCATGGAGGCGATCTACGAGTTCACCGTGCAGGACATGCCGGTGACCGTCGCCGTGGACTCCGCCGGCGAGTCGGTGCACGTCACCGGTCCGCGCGAGTGGCAGGCACGGATCGGCACGATCCCGCTGCTGCTGGCGGAGGTCTGATCGCTCAGAGGTCGGCGATCAGCGCGCGCAGCATCGTCCTGGTTGCCGGCTGCGCCAGATACGCGCTGGCCATCGCGTCCAGCGCGGCCAGATTGGTCGCGCTGACGTCATCCAGGTCGTCCAGCCCGACCACCAGCTCGGCCTGCATGCGGTAATAGCTGCTCCCGACAATCTGGCGGGCGATGTAGTCCACCGAATCCGTGTTGCCATCAAAGAGCACGTCGATGATCGGGATCGCCCACTCCAGCGCGCCCCATTCGCGCGCCTGCTTGAGAAGGATCGGCCGGTTCCGCTGGCCGCTGCCGACCGAAAGCACCGTCAGTTGCTGGCAGTGCTGGACCCGCTCGTCATGACGGATCGCCTCGGCAATGGCGCAGGCGGTGGGGTTGTTGGCGACCACGCCGCCGTCGATCAGCGAGCACGCCTGACCTTCCACCACCAGCGGATGCGCCGGGAAATAGGTCGGCGCCGCGGTCGAGGCGCGGCACACGTCCCGGACGCGCAGCGACTGATGCTCGGGACGGAAGCTCTTGAAGATCACCGGTTGCCGCGAGAGGGTGTCGTAGCTGGTGATGACCACCGGCATGCGCAGCTCGCCGAGCGTGGCGGTGCCAAACACCTCGCGCAACACGCTTTCCAGGCCACGGCCGTCATAGCGGGGTGCTGAAGGACCGTCGCGGAAAAGCCGACCGGCACGCGACCACAGGCGGCTGGCCATGCCCGGGAAAATACGCTGCCCATGCTCCCGGTACAGGCGCGCCATCTGCGCCGGTGGCAGTCCCAGACCGAGCCCGCAGGCGATCACCGCCCCGGTGGAGCTGCCGGCCACCAGATTGAAGCTTTCGAGCAGGCCCGGCCTGCCGGCGTCCGTCAGGGCGTCCTGGACGCCCTGCAGCCAAGCGCAACTGACCAGGCCGCGGATGCCGCCGCCATCGATGGAGAGGATTCGCCGGGCCTTCATGGTCGCTGCCTCCGGTGGAGTGGACCCACGTTAACCCGATGCCGGCGCACAGGATGAGACCGCCGGCCAATCTCAGGCGGGCGTCAGAACCACTCCAGCAGCGAGATGCCCAGGCCGACCTGGGTCGAGCGATGGTTGTAGTCGATCAGGCTCTCGCCGTAGCCGTCGAACACCTGCACGTGGCCGCGCAGGGTTCGGGTCAGCGGGAATCCCCAATCGAACTGCACCGCGCCGCGCGAATCGCTGCCGCTACGCAGCGAGTGCCGCGCCATCAGTGCGAACTCGTGGCCGTCGCGCACATGCACCAGTGTCGCATCGGCGCGTCCCATGTAGTTCTCGATGCCGGGGTTGTCGTCATCGCTGCCGTCCGACAGCCGCCACCATGGCCGCACCATCAGTGCCCAGTCCTCGCGATCCATGCCGATGTTCACCATCACCCGGTTCCAGCTGCGCGAGAGGGGATCGGCGCGCCCGTTGGACTGGTGGTTGACGCCCACGCCAAGCATGCGCCCGCGCCAGCCGCCGGGGAGCCCGTAGTTGTTGCGGAACACCAGCAGCACTTCGGGCTCGTAGTTGGACTCGCGGAACGGGCGCGAATCATCGCCCTGGAACACCTGCCAGTGCGAGGTCTGGGTGTAGGCCATCCACAGGTCGCCGTTGTTGCCGATCAGGTTTTCCAGCGCCTTGGTCTTGAAGCTGACCTGGAACTTCGCCTCCACGCTTTTCAGCGAAACCGGCTGCGCCGGAATGTCCGGGTCCGAGCTGCTCGGCTCCTTGTTGGGACTGCTGTTCCAGACCGTCGGCAGCAGATAGACAGGCTTGTAGGCACGCAGGTTGAAGATGCCCAGCTTGGAGTCGCGGGCCAACTCCCAGCGGCTGTCCAGCAGGCCGCCCTTGCCGGCATTGGCGATGCGATCGACCAGCGCGTCATCCCCGGTGTCGGTACTAAACAGATTGCCGGCCACCAGACGCGCGCGCGCCGCCGCCGGGCTGGCCTGACCTTGCTGGATGTCCTGCTCGACCCGCTGCGCGCGCTGCTCGCGGGCGACATCGGCGTCCTCGTCCGCACGCGCGGTATCGGCCGCGCGTCGGGCAAACACGTTGTCGTAGCAGGCCAGGCGCTCGACATCGAGGCTGAGCGGTACACACGCTTCGGCGGTGGTCGGGGACTCGGGCGACATCAGGTCCTGCGCCGCGACGGGCGCGGCCATGGCCAGCGACGCCAGAACGAAGAGGCGCAGAGTTGCGGGGCGGAGCGCAGGCGGTTGATTCACGGGTTCGCTCATGGGGGTTCAGGGGTCGGGCGACATCAGGTCGTCGGGGGAGTGGGCACGTTGCTCGTCCGCGAGCTGTTCATCGATATCACGGTTGATGGACGTGTCCTGCGGCGCGGTGTCGGGACTTTCGTCCATCGCCACCGCTTCGGCCGGCGAAGGCTCGGCAATGGCGGTGGCCTCGTCGGGGGCGGGCATTGCCACGACGTGCTGGATGGAGCGCGGCGGCTGGATGCCGGCCAGGAAGAAGCCGTTGCGCACCGCGCGGATCGCTGCGCTGCGCACACCGCCCAGGTCGTTCTTGCGCTGGTCGATCCAGCCAAAGAACTGGATCCGCAGCTCGTTGCCGTCGTAGCTGTTGATGATCGAGGACGGCCGCGGATCGACGAGCACGCCATCGATGCTGGCGATGCGCTCCAGGCCGGTTTCCTGGGCAGTGCCCATGGACGACGCCGCGTCGACCGGTATCACGAAGTCGAAGCGGCGCTTCGGGTTGCTGCTGAAATTGAGCACGACCGACTTGAACACCAGCGCATTGGGCAGGCTGAGACGGTTGCCGTCCAGCGTCATCAGGATCGTTGCGCGCGAGGTAAGGGCGACCACCTTGCCCTCGTAGGTGTCGATGCGCAGGGTGTCGCCCGGCGAAAACGGCCGGCGCAGGCCCAGCAGCACGCCGGCGACGTAATTCTCGGCGATGTCCTTGAAGGCAAAGCCGACCACCAGGCCGATCACCCCGGCCGAGCCCAGCACCGCGCCGAGCAGTGACGTCGCACCCAGCAGGTTGAGCGCGGACAGGACACCGACGATCAGCACCAGCCACTGGACGAGGTTGCGGGCCAGCCCGTTGATGTACGGATTGGCGGTGCGCAGCTTGTGCTTGCCGATGCGCACACCGAGCCAGCGTCCGAGCCACCATGACGCGACCACCATCGCCACGGCGACGATCAGCAAGGGCAGCGCCGCCAGCAGGCGGAACACCTTGTCCATCGCGATGGCGCTGGCCGCGTCCAGCCGGTCGATCAGGTGCGTGCTGAGGGTCAGGTGGTTCTCCACGGCGCTGATGCCGGGGTGCTGGCTTGCGATCTGCTCGGCCAGCGTGCGGTCCTCGACCTCCAGCACGCTGCCTTCCAGGCGGGCGACCCCTGCGGTCACCGTCACGTTGACGTCCTGCATGCCGTCGGCCTTCTGCAGGCGGCGCGCGACCTGCAAGGTGAGCGCGTCATCGTCCGGCGCGACCACCTCGGCGTCCGGGGCAGGATCAGGATCGGTTCCGGGCCGTTCGGCGGCGCCGCTGTCCTCAGCGGCGGCGGGGCGTTCGAGCTGAGCAAGGCCCGGACCCTGCGAGGCCGGCGCTACGCCGGGCAGCAACAACACCAACAGCGCTGCGAGCAACGCCAGGGGCAGGAGCGACGATCTGGGCATCAACACATTCCGCACCTTGGGATCACAACTGGGACTTGAAGGGCAGCGACACACGCTCGGCCATCTTCTCGCGCCACGGGCGGTTGAGCCACATCTCGTGGGTGTAGCGCTTGGCGGACTTCAGATCGTGCTCGAACACCGCCGTCATCGCCTCGGCAAACGCATGGTCGTAGATATTCAGGCTGGCCTCGTCATTTAGCCTGAACGAGCGGATATCGAAGTTGGTCGAGCCGACCGAGGTCATCTGGCGGTCCACCACCAGCAACTTGGTGTGCATCATCGTCGGCTGGTATTCGTGGATCTCGATCCCGTTGCGCAACAGCGCGCCCCAAGTCGAGCGCGACGAGATCCGCACCGTGGCCGAGTCGATGTGCGGCCCGGGCAGGAGGACGCGGATGCGCACGCCACGTTCGCGCGCGGCCAGCAGGGCCTCGACGATCAGCTCGTCGGGGACGAAGTACGCAGCCGCGAGATCGATGGATTCCTCCGCGGCCGCGATCGACATCAGGTACATCAGGTGCATGCTCTCGCTGCCGCCGGCGGGCGAGGCGATGATCATGTGCGCGTCCATGTCGCCCGCGTGCTCGAGCGGTGGAAAGTAGGTCGGACCGCTGAGCACGACGCCGGTAGTCTTGATCCAGTTGTCGTTGAACGCGGCCTGGACCTGCGCCACGGCCGGCCCGTCGATCCGGAAGTGCATGTCGCGCCAGTGATCCGGATCCTCGGCCTTGCCCTCCCACTGGTCGGCGATCCCGACACCGCCGGTGAAGCCGACGCGGCCGTCGACGACGAGCAGCTTGCGGTGGGTGCGGTTGTTCATCCGGGTCAGGCTGTACCAGTGCAGCGGCCGGTAGCGCTGCACCTCCACTCCCGCGTCCTCCATCGACTGCAGCAGCGCCTGGTCCATCTTCAGGCTGCCGACCCAATCGATGGTCACGTGCACCGGCAGCCCCGCCGTAGCGCGTTCCGACAGCGCATCGCTGAATTCGCGGCCGATCTCACCGGACCAGTAGATGTAGGTCTCGAAGGTGATCGAGGTGCGCGCGGCGCGGATGGCCTCCAGCATTGCCGGAAAGATCTCGCCCCCGTTGTTGAACGCCTGCACCTTGTTGCCCGGCAGTATCCCTGGCCCGAGCATGACCGCCATCTCGCGCTCGTACTGCTCGTCTCCGGTTGCATAGTGGTGGTTGATGCGACGCTCGATGTGCTTTTCCGAGGTCGAGAAGTTCAGCCCGATCACGACCACGATGGCAGTGACGAGCACAGTCAGCACGATGACCCATGTCATATGTTTGCGGCTCCAGGACAGCATGGAATTCCCCTTGTCTCCGCGGCTACTGTGAATGTCCGGGGCGGCGCATAACGTGAAGGATGCGCGGCACGCCGGTGGCGCCGGTCAAAAAAACCACGCCGCGGCAAAAATCCCCAGCATGGCGAAGACCACCCCGATCTTGAGCACCGTCCCCACCAGCATGCCAAGCCACGTGCCAAGGCCGACACGCGTCGCGCGCCCCAGGTGGCGATCGTGCAGCAGCTGGCCCGCCAGCGCGCCCACGAACGGTCCGGCCAACAGCCCGAGCAGGCCAAAAAACAGGCCCGCCACGGTGCCTGCGACGGCCCCGGCAAGCGCCAGTCGACTCGCGCCGACCCGCTTGGCGCCTACGGCCGTCGCAAGCAGATCGATGGCAGCCGACAACACCGTCAGCACTCCCAGAACCAGCAGGATCCACGGTCCGACCTGCTCAAAGCCGTTGGCCCACGCGGCCAGCAACATACCGGCGAATATCAGCGGGATGCCCGGAATGGCGGGCAGGACCGTACCGGCTACGCCCAGCACCACCAGCACCACGGCGAGCATGTAGTAAAGCGATTGCAGGTCCAAATCGTGAATCCGTCAGCAAAAGTGATTGCATTATCACTGTTCCCGGGGTAGTTTCGGGCCGCTGTTTGTCAGGGTCATCGTGAATCACGGCCCGATGTGCTGGTTCCCGGATCGCTCATCGTTGCACCTTGTTTCTTCCTTGCAACCAGCCTGGCGCAGCCGCGCCGGTTCAACTCAGACTGTTCCAGGGAGCTTCAAGATGTCCAACCGTGAAAACGGAACCGTAAAATGGTTCAACGATGCCAAGGGTTTTGGCTTCATCAGCCGTGAGAATGGCGAAGACGTGTTCGTCCATTTCCGGGCCATCGAGTCCGACGGCTTCAAGAGCCTGCAGGAAGGCCAAGCGGTCTCCTTCGTGGTCACGCAGGGCCAGAAGGGCTTGCAGGCCGACCAGGTCCGCCCCGAGTAAGGGACGGAACTGCGCCAACAAAAAGCCCCGGCCAGTCCGGGGTTTTTTGTTGCCTGCGCCATGACTGCCGCAGGCGATCAGCTCAGGCTGGTCAGCTCACACCTGCTCAGCGCAGGTGTGCCGCACCGCCGTAAACGCGCACGTAGGAACCTTCGCGCATGCCGTTGACGTTCTTCTGGTCAACCGACACGGTGCGGCCGTTGTCCATGCGCACGTGGACGCGGTAGATATCGCCCTGCACGCTGTTCTGGATCGCGTTGCCGGCGAGGGCGCCGGCCGCCGCACCGGCGACGGTCGCCGTATTGCGCCGGCCCTTGCTCTTGTCGTCAGCAAGCTCACGGCCGGCTACAGCGCCGACCACGCCGCCGAGTACCGCGCCGGTCGCGTTGGGAACATTGGAGCCGGTCGAACCCATGTGCTCGATGCGCACGATGGTGCCGCAGTCCTGGCAGCTGGTCTGGCTGCCGTAGGCGGGCTGCGTGTTGTAGCCGCCGGAGCTGTAACCCGGGCTGGTCGCACAGCCGGCCATGGCAAGCGCGGCGGCGGCGACGAACGCGGTGGTGATGGAGCGCTGTTTGGTGATGTTCATGGGGTTCTCCGACCTTGGATTTGGGGTGGGCAACAAGCCACGCAGCCAACTTAGGGCGGTGCCGATGAACGCAGGGTCAATCCGCGGGGTACCTGCCGGGAATCAGCGGAAGTCCTGGTGGCATGCCTTGCAGTTTTCGCCGATCTTTTTTGTGGTCGCGGCGAGGCTCTCGCATCCTTCGGCCGGACTGGCGAGCGCGGCATCCAGGGTGGCGCGCAGATCGCCGGCGTGGCCCGCGAAGCGCGCGTCATCGGCAAGGCCCGGGAAGGCGGGCTCAAGGTCGTCGCTGACGGTGCGCAGCGCCTTGATGTGCGGCTGGGAGTCGGGCGCGCTGCAGCGGTTGGCCTTGATCTTCCCGCCCAACTGCGCGGCATGGGCCTCCATCATGTGCATGGCGGCGCCCGGGAAGTGGTCCTGCCAGGTCTTGCGGCCTTCCAGCGCGCGCAGCAGCATCACCGTCGCCAGTACACCGATGGCCAGGCCGACCAGCACCAGGATGATGTACTTGGCGCCGTTGCCATGGGGCTTGTGGTCGCCGTACGGGGTCTCGCGCTGGGGGTTGTCCATGGGGCTCGCTTCCTGATGTTTGGCCGAACGATAGCACGCACTGCGCGAGCTTCAGCCGGTCGCGGGCTCTACAATGCCGCGATGGAAAACCACCCCCTGGACCCTGTCCTGCTGGAGCGATTCGGCGGTATTGATCGGCTGTACGGCACCGGCGCGCTTGCCCGTTTCAGCCAGTCGCGCGTGGCTGTCGTCGGCATGGGAGGCGTGGGCTCCTGGGTCGTCGAGGCGCTGGTGCGCAGCGGCGTCGGCCGGTTGGTGTTGATCGATGCCGATGACATCTGCGTGTCCAACTCCAACCGGCAGCTGCCTGCGCACGAGGGCCAGTTTGGGCGGCCCAAGGTGGTGGCCATGGCGGAGCGGTGCCGGAGCATCAACCCGTTGATCGAGGTGGAGGCGGTAGAGAGTTTCCTGACCGCGGCGAACGTGGGTGAGCTGCTGGACCGTGACTTCGACCTGGTGCTGGATGCCTGTGACAGCTTCCGCAGCAAGGTGGAACTGATCGCCTGGTGCCGGCGCCGGAAGCTGCCGTTGGTGGTCTGCGGTTCGGCCGGCGGGCGGCTGGATCCGACCCAGATCCGCGTACGTGACATGTCGCGTACCGAGCATGACGCGATGCTGGCGCTGATCCGCAAGAAGCTGCGCGCCGAGTTCAATTTTCCGCGCAGCCCGCAGCGCTACTTCAGCGTGCCGGCGGTGTACTCGCTGGAAAACGTGAAGTACCCGCAGGTCGATGGCACGGTCTGCGGTGTGCGTCCGAAAGTGGCGGGCGAAGCGTCGCTGAAACTTGATTGCGGCGCGGGTCTGGGCGCGGCGACGCACGTCACCGGGGCGTTTGCGTTCGCGATGGTGAGCAGGGCGCTGGAGCTGCTGTTGAAGGGGCGGGCTACGGTCTAGCGAGCGCGATCGCTGGTTGGAGTGCACCGTCCCGGCTTGCGTTGTTTTCCGGGGGCCGGAGAGCGGGCGTCAGTGGAAGTCGCGAGAGCGTGTGTCCAGCGTTCCCAGCAGCGGGGTCAGGTTTTCCAGCCGCCTGGCGATCAGGTGCTGCACGCCGCCGCGTGATTCCAGCCGGCCTTCCACTGCCAGCAATTGCGATTCCAGCAGTTCACGTCGCTGGCGCACGGCCAATTCGTTCCAGACCACCACGTTGGTCATGCCGTCCTCGTCTTCCAGGGTGAGGAAGACCACGCCGCTGGCCGTCTGCGGCCGCTGGCGCAGGGTCACCAGTCCTGCCGCGCGGACGTGGCGTCCGTGTGGAAGCTTGGCGATCTCGCCGGAGCGCCGCCAGCGCCGCGCATCCAGGACCCGGCGCAGCATCGCCAGCGGGTGGCGGCCCAGAGTGGTGCCGGTCATGGCGTAGTCCGCGCGCATGTCCTCATCGGGCGAGGGCAGGGGTAGCACGATGCGTTCGGGCTCGCGGCCGGTGGCCGGGTCGGCGAACAGGGGCAGTTGGGGTTCGATACCGGTGATCGCCCAGCGCGCGCGGTGTCGGTGTCCGGCCAGTCCACGCAGCGCCCCGGCATCGGCCAGCAGGGATTGGCCGCGGCGATCCAGTGCCGCGCGGGCGCACAGGTCAGCGACATCGTGGAAGGGCGATTGCGCGCGTGCCTGTTCGATGCGCCGGGCGGCCTCCATGCTGAAGCCGCGCACCATGCGCAGGCCGAGGCGGATGGCGGGTTGGGGGGATTCGCCGGATCGGGCGGAGCGCCGTTGCATCGAGGTGGAGTCGCGTAGCGCGGACGAGGCATTCGAATTCGCCTCCAGGCTGCAGTCCCAGTCGCTGTAGCGCACGTCCACCGGCAAGGTGCGGATGCCGCGGCGGCGCGCGTCCTGCAGCAACTGGTCGGGCGAGTAGAAGCCCATCGGCCAGGAATTGATCAGCGCGCAGGCGAAGGCGGCCGGCTCATGGCATTTCAGCCAGCTGCTGGTGTAGGCGATGAGGGCAAAGCTGGCCGCGTGCGACTCGGGAAAGCCGTAGCTGCCGAAGCCCTTGATCTGCTCGAACAGGCGCTCGGCATATTCGACGCTGTAGCCATTGCGCAGCATGCCGGCCATCAGCCGCTCGCGGTACGGCTCCAGCCCGCCGCGACGCTTCCAGGCGGCCATCGAGCGGCGCAGCCGGTCGGCCTCGTCGGCGCTGAAGTCGGCGGCGACCATGGCGATCTTCATCACCTGCTCCTGGAACAGCGGCACGCCCAGGGTGCGCTTGAGCACGGTCTCCAGCTGGGGCGAGGGGTAGGTGATCGCCTCCTCGCCGCGGCGACGGCGCAGGTAGGGATGCACCATGTCGCCCTGGATGGGACCGGGCCGGACGATCGCCACCTGGATCACCAGGTCGTAGAACTCGCGCGGACGCAGCTGCGGCAGCATCGCCATCTGCGCGCGCGACTCGATCTGGAACACGCCCACGGTATCGGCGCGGCTGATCATCTCGAAGGTGTCACGGTCATCGACGGGGATGTCGGCGACGGTGATGTCGCGGCGACCGCTGGTGCGCAGTAGATCCAGGGTCTTGCGGACGGCGGTCAGCATGCCCAGCGCGAGGCAGTCGACTTTCAGCAGGCCCATCGCGTCCAGGTCGTCCTTGTCCCACTGGATCACGGTGCGATCGTCCATCGCCGCGTTTTCCACCGGCACCAGGGTGTGCAGCGGGTGCTCGGAGATCACGAAGCCGCCCGGGTGCTGGGAGAGGTGGCGCGGCATGCCGATCAGCTGCTCGGTCAGCGCCACCAGCTGGCGCATCACCGGAGATTCGGGGTCGAAGCCGCGCTCGCGCAGGTGCGCGTCGAGCGGCGCCTGGCCGCTCCAGCGGTCCAGCGTGGAGGTCAGCTCGCCCAGCAGGTCCTGCGGCAGGCCCAGTGCGCGACCGACGTCGCGTACCGCGCCCCGGCCCCGGTATTGGGTCGCTATGGCGGTCAGCGCGGCGCGCTCGCGGCCGTAGCGCTTGAAGACGTACTGCAGGACTTCCTCGCGGCGCTCGTGCTCGAAGTCGATGTCGATGTCGGGCGGCTCGTCACGCTCGCGGGAGATGAAGCGCTCGAACAGCAGGTCCATCAGTACCGGATCGATCTCGGTGACGCCCAGCACGTAGCAGATGACCGAGTTGGCGGCCGAGCCGCGGCCCTGGCAGAGAATGTTGCAGGAGCGGGCGTAGCGCACGATGTCGTGCACGGTGAGGAAGTAGGACTCGTAGCGCTTGTAGTGGACCAGTTCCAGCTCGTGCTCGATCAGCGCGCGCGCCTTGGGCTGGACGCCGCCGGGCCAGCGCCACGCCGCGCCTTCCTCGACCAGTTGCCGCAGCCAGGATGCGGCGGTGTGGCCGGCCGGCACCAGTTCGTGGGGGTATTCGTAGCGCAGTTCGCGCAGGCTGAAACGGCAGCGTTCGGCGATGCGGACGCTCTCGGCGAGCAGGTCCTCGGGGTAGATCGCCGCCAGCGCGCGGCGACTGCGCAGGTGGCGCTCTCCGTTGGGGAACAGGCGGTGCCCGGCATCAGCCAGGGTGGTGTGGTGGCGGACCGCGGTCAGGGTGTCCTGCAGGGCGCGCCGGCCGCGCACGTGCATGTGCACGTCGCCGGTCGCGACCAGCGGCAGGCCGATGCGCTCGCCCAGGTGGCGCAGGCGGGCCAGGCGGGCGTCGTCGTCCGGGCCGCGATGCAGCTCCACCGCCAGCCAGGCGCGGTCCGGGAAGCTGGCGTGCAGCCAGCGGGCATGGTCGCTGTCGAGGGCGTCATCGCGGGTGTCGCCCCGTGGCAGCCAGAGCGCGAGCAGGCCGTCGGTACCCGGATCGCTGTCGTGCGATGCGGCGTCGGAGGCGAAGTCCTCGCGCAACATCCGGTACTCGCCCTTGGGGGCACGCCGACGGGCGCGGGTCAGGCATTGGCACAGGCGCGAATAGCCGGCCAGGTTCTCCACCAGCAGGACCAGTTTGGGTCCGTCCTCCAACTGGACCTCGCTGCCGACGATCAGCGGCACGCCGGACTTTTCCGACGCCTCCAGCGCGCGCACGATACCGGCCAGCGAACCCTCGTCGGTGATCGCCAGGGCGCTGTAGCCCTGTTGCCGGGCGCGCTCGAACAGCTCGGCCGCAGTCGATGCCCCGCGCTGGAAGCTGAAGGCTGACAGGCAGTGCAGCTCGGCGTAGGCGGGCAGGGGCGCGCTCATGAGAACCAGCCGTGCAGCATGAAGCCGTCCGCCGCGCTGCTGGCGGGGTGGTGGCTGGTGAGGCGCGGGGGGTCGCCGGCGGCGCGGTAGGCCCAGGCGCGTTGGCCCTGGCTGGTCTGCAGCAGGTAGTAATCACGGCGCAGGTCGCCGTCCCACCAGCCGGTCTCGATGCGTTCGGGTCCGGCGAGGATGCGCAGCTGGTGATCGCGCAGCGGCACCGGATGCGGCAGCAGCCAGCCCGGACGGGGCAGGTCGGCCGGCGGAGCGACCCGCGAGTGCTCGGCTTGCCAGGCCCGTTCGGGGCGATGGTCGGCGCGCACGCCCAGACCCTGCACGGATTCATCGCCGAGCCGGGCCCGCAGGCGCTCGCGCAGTTGCTCCCACGGCACCGCCTGTTGTGGGCGCGCATCGAACAGGTCGCGACCTGCCGGCACGAACGGGGGCAGTTCACGGGCCAGCAGCTGCACGCCGCGCACCGGGGCGGGAACCCGCTCCTGCTCCAGCCGGCCCCGGGCCAGTTCGAACAGCATGGCCGAGTCGCGCTCGGGCGCCAGCAGGCCGACCACCACCTCGGTATCGGCGCAGCGCTCGTGTTCCAGCACCAGGGTGAAACGTTCCACGCCCCCGTCGCGTCCGGCCAGGTAGGCAGCCAGATCGGCGGTCAGGCGGCGCAGCGGGAACAGCAGCGCCTGACTGGACTCCACGTCGTAGTTGAGGTCGATCCGCGAGCTGAAGCTGTCGGGCGGCTGGTAGTAACGCAGTGGTGTGGGCAGTGAGCCGGTGAGGCGGTCCAGGTGGGCGAGGGCGTCCTTGCCCACCCGCCGGCCCAGCGCCACGCGCGGCAGCGCGACGACCTGGCCCAGCTTGCTCAGCCCCATCCGGCGCAGGCTGCTGGCCACCTCGGCGGGCAGGCCGCTGCGCTCCACCGGCAACTGGGCCAGCGCGTTGTGCAGGGGGCCATCGGTCAGGATCGCCAGCCCGTCATGCTGGTTGGCCAACGCGCGGGCGGCATACGGGTTGGGTGCCAGGGTGATGCGGTGGCGGAATCCCAGCGACTTGAGGTCCTCGCGCAGCTGCGCCTCGAACCGCGGCCAGGGACCGAACAGCTTGAAGCTGGCCTCGACCTCGAGCAGCAGGGCCGAGGGCATCTCGTGGCTGACCAGCGAGCTGTAGCGGTAGGCCCACGCGGCCAGGAAGCGGTGCCAGCGCACGTCCTCGGCCGGATCGTGGGCGACGGCGGTGAAACGGCTGCACAGGGCCTGCGCCGCGCCCAATGATTGACCGGCCCTCAATCCGGCGGCTTTGGCGGAGGCGTTGACGGCGCGCAGCACGCGGCGCTGCGCCGGCCCGGTCACCAGCGCCAGTGGGGCGGCGGGGTCAGGGTGGCGGCGCAGGACGCCGTCGAGCGCCAATTGCGGCAGGAGGATGCAGGCCCAGAGCATGGGCGGATCTCAATGGGTCCGCGCCCGCAGCGCATACAACTTGTGCACGCGTGAGGGTGGGAAGGCCCGGACCACGCCGCCCTGCCGGGAAGGCGGCCGGCAGCCGTCCGCGGCAAACGGGATCGCCTGCGGGGGCGGATTGCCGCCCCGGCACTTGAGTATCCGCAACCGGGCTGGATCGGCGTCGACGGCGATCCGCAGTGCCGCCGGCGAGGGATTGGCTGCCGCCTTTATCGGGCGCAGCGCAAACCCCAGGCACTGCCCGGCCTCGGCGGCCACCTGCAGGCGGCGCAGGGCGCGGTCGTCCACCTGACGGGGCCAGCACAGCACCGCCGAGCAGGCCGCCGAACGCAGGCACTGCTCGGTGGCCCACAGCGCGTCACGTGGATCGGCGCGGACGATCTGCAAACGCTGCAGACGGATGCCGGCATTCATCCAGGCCGGCGCATAGGGCAGGTACGGCGGCGCGATCAGCGCGATCATGCCGTCGGCCTGCGACAACCGGGCCAGGGTCGGCCACAGCAGGCGCAGCTCGCCCACACCGTCGGCCGGCAACAACAACTCGGTCAGGCCGGTTTCCGGCCAGCCGCCCTCGGGCAGGGCATCGTCCAGATCGGGGAAGCCGGTCGGCTGGCTGGATGGCGCGCGCGGGGCGGGCCGGCCACGCCAGACCTGGCGCGACTCCAGCAGGGACTCCAGGGAGCTGACCACCGCCATCAACCCGGCCTCACCAGTCCGGCAAACAAGCCTTCGATGGCGAAGTCGACGATGCGGGCGTCGATCTCGATCGGGGCGTAGGCCGGGTTTCGCGGCAGCAGGCGCAGATGGCCGCCATTGCCTTCCGCACCACCGGTGTCCAATCGCTTCACCGTCAGCTCGCCTTCGATCCGGGCCACCACCGTCTGGCCGTGGCGGGCCTGCGGCGTGCGATGCACGCCGATCAGATCGCCCGGCAGGATGGCGTCCAGGATCATCGAGTCGCCCTCGACCTCCAGCAGGTAGTCCGGACGCAGGCGGAACAGGGACGGGTCCAGGGTGAGTTCGCGCCTTACCTCCGGGTCGGAACCGATTGGCTGGCCGGCCGCGACCCGGCCCAGCAAGGGCACCTGCAGGAGTCCATCGCCCGGGGTGCCGGCAGTGCCCGGGCCGGTGAGCCGGATACCGCGCGCACGCCCGGTGGCCAGTTCGATCAGGCCCGCCTGTGCGAGCACTTCCAGGTGGTGCCGCGCCGAGCGGTTCTGGCGGAAACCGAAGGCGCGGGCGATCTCCATCTGTGACGGGGGGTAGCCGTGACGGGCGATGTGCTCGCGCAGATAGGCGAGCAGGCGGTGCTGGGTGTCGGAGAGGTCCATGTACTAATAATAGTACCTGTCTGTCTCACGCATTGAGATACGCCGCGGCTCAGGCGAGGTCGAACAATTCCGTCTGCACGCTACCCGCATCCTCCTCGATGAACCCCGAAAGCCCGACCCCTACCAGCCGATAGAGCGTGTTCCCGGGCAAGGCGACGCGGTCGCGCAGGTCGCAGGCGATATCAGCCAAGGCGTCCAGCGTGGCCGGCCGTGTGGGCGGCGTCAGGCTGCGGGTCAGGATGCGGAAATCAGCGGTCTTGAGCTTCAGCACCACCGTGCGCGGCGTGCGATCGGGATGGCGCTGCCGCTGGCGCTGGTAGCCGTCCCAGGTCTTCTCTGCCAGGCGCCGGATGTGCGGCTCCAGTTCCGCCAGTGGAAGGTCGCGCTCGAAGGTGTCCTCGGAGGAAATCTGCACGCTCAACCGTTCCGAGCGCACGGGGCTGTGGTCGATGCCCCGCGACAGCTGGTGCAGGCGGCGGCCCCAGCGACCGAAGCGCAACTCCAGCTCTTCGCCGGCGACCTCGCGCAACTGGCCCACGGTAGCGATGCCCAACTCGGCCAACTTGCCCTGCATCACCTTGCCCACGCCGGGCAGGCGGCCGACCGGCAGGGGAGTGAGGAACGCCTGCACCTGGCGGGGCCGGATCACGAAGGTGCCGTCGGGCTTGTTCCAGTCCGAGGCGATCTTGGCCAGGAACTTGTTGCCCGCGACGCCGGCCGAGGCCGTCAGCCCGGTTTCCGCCCTGATTGCGGCCCTGATCGCCTCGGCAGTAGCGGTCGCAGAGGGGAGGCCGCTGCGGTTCTCGGTGACATCCAGGTACGCCTCGTCCAAGGACAGCGGCTCCACCAGATCGGTGTGGCGCAGGAAGATCTCGCGCACCAATCGCGAGGCCTCCTTGTAGCGCGTGAAGTCCGGCGGAATGAAGATCGCATCCGGACACAGGCGTTCGGCACGCATCGCCGGCATCGCCGAGCGCACGCCGAACACACGTGCTTCGTAACTCGCCGCCACGACGACCGAGCGCGCACCGCGCCACGCCACCACCACCGGCTTGCCGCGCAGTGACGGGTCGTCGCGCTGCTCGACGGACGCATAGAAGGCGTCCATGTCGACGTGGAGGATCTTGCGAAGCGGGGTGGGCATCGGGGAAAGCGGCGTCTTTGGAAAGGAACAACGGTCGGGCAGGCCTCCGACCGCATCCATTGTGCGACAAGTTGCCGCCGCGGTTGCCGTCGTCACGCGCTCTTTGGCACGCTGGGGATCCTGGTTCGCGCAATACCCGCCAACCGCTCCGGAGCCACCCATGCAGCAACCCCGTCATTTCTCGATGCTCCGCGAATTCCAGCTTGCGGACTGGTTCACCCTTGGCAACGCGTTCTGCGGCACCGGCGCGATCTTCGCCGCGATGCGCTTCCTGCAGGAGGGCGTGGTGTTCGACCTGATGATCGGCATGGCGCTGATCCCTCTGGCCTTCATCTTCGATGCGCTGGACGGCCGGGTCGCGCGCTGGCGCAAATCCGCCTCCACCCTGGGGCGCGAGCTGGACTCGCTGGCCGACGTGATCTCCTTCGGCGTGGCGCCGGCGGCGCTTGCCTACGCGTGCGGCATGCAGGGCGGCTGGGACTGGGTGATCCTGAGTTTCTTCGTGGGCTGCGGGGTGAGCCGACTGGCGCGCTACAACGTTACCGCCGAGCAGTTGTCCGGCGACGAGGGCAAGGTCAAGTACTTCGAAGGCACGCCGATCCCGACCAGTCTGGTGCTGGTGATCGTGCTGTGGATCGCCGCGTCGCAGGGTGCGATCGGATCGCAACTGTGGCTGGGCGTGCTGAAGATCGGTCCGTGGCAATTCCATCCGCTGGTACTGATGTTCGCGCTGTCGGGCGTGCTGATGGTCAGCAAGACGGTGCGGATTCCCAAACCCTGATGAAGCGCGCGGTGCACGGGTACGCAACGACGGCGTTGCTATGATCAACGCCAGCTTGGGAGAGGTTCAATGAGCAATCAGGGATTTGGTTCGGGCGGGTTTCCTCCCGGTGGTTTCGGCAACGTCGCCGACCCCGTGGAACTGGGCGAACTGGCCCGTCAGTACTGGAACCAGTGGGGCGAGATGCTGCGCGCAGGCGGCCCGGGTGCGCCGGCGTCGGGCTTTGTCGGCACTGCTGGTTTCCCGGGCATGGGTTTCCCCGGTGGCAACGGTCCGACCGCGACCCCGGGCCTGCCCGGCTGGAGCGAGGGGGTGAACTGGTGGTCCCAGCTGGCCAGCGGCGGGATGCCGCAGGCCGACGCGACCGTGCAGCGCTTCAATACCCAGGCCCAGGGCTGGTACGCGCAGATCCAGGAGTTGGCTGCGCGCTTTGCCGGGCAGGATGCCAGCGCGCGCGATGTCAGCCAGGCATGGAAGGAGATGTTCGGTGGCCACGCGGCCAACCCCTTCGCCGATGCGCTCAAGGGCATGCAGGGGCAGGGCCCGCAGGGTTTCGAGCAGTGGATGGCGCAGGTTTCACCGTGGCTGGAGAAGCTGCGCGAGGGCAGCAACGCCTGGCTGGAAACCCCGACGTTCGGCCTCAACCGCGAGCATGAGCAGCGCTGGAAGGAGCTCATCCAGGCGCAGCAGGCGTACCAGCGCCACAACAAGGGCTACCAGGCGCTGATGAGCGAAGCGCTGCAGGATGCCTTCACGCGCTTCGAGAAGAAACTCGACGAGTGCAGCCAGCCAGGCAACAGGCTGGAGTCCATGGGCGCGCTGTTCGACCTGTGGATCGATGCGGCCGAAGATGCGTATGCCGACATCGCCATCTCGCCCCGGTTCCGCGACGCCTACGGCGCGTTGGGCAACGCGCAGATGACCTTGCGCGCGGCGGTGCAGAAGGAAATCGAGAACGTCGGCGAATCCATGGGGATGCCTTCGCGTACTGAAGTGGATGCCGCGCACCGCAAGATCACCCAGCTGGAGCGCGAGCTTCGCCGGCTGCGTGCACAGATCGAGGCGGTCGGATCGGGCGACTCGCGTGCCACAAACGCGGGCGTTTCCGCGCGCGCGGCGCCTGAGCCAAATGCGGCGCCTGATTCGCCGGCACAGAAACCGGCGACGCAACCGGCCACGCAACCCGCCGGTGCCAGCAAGCCCGCGAGCAAGCAGCGCGGCGTTGGTGACACCGCGGCCAAAAAAGCCGCCAAGCGGGCGACGGGCAAGCCGCTCAGGAAAGCGGCCAAGTCGGTCGCCGCGAAGCAGCCCGCGAAATCCGGAGCAAAGAAAACGGCCAAGGCGGCCGCTGCCAGGAAGGCCGCGGGTGGCAAGGCAACCGCGAAAAAGGCCGCTGCCAGCGCGCCTCGCGCGGCAGTAAAGAAGACCACCACAAAGGCCAGCTGACATGGACACTTCCTCACCATTCTCCGTCGGCCCCTTCGACTTCAGCGCAGATGCCCTGGCCCGGGAGGCGGGCGGCGTCCAGGAGAAGATGCGCGCGGGGCTGAAGACCCTCCACCAGGTGGGAGACATCAGCTACGGCGCGACGCCGAAAGAGGAGGTCTGGAATGACGGCAAGGTCACCCTGTACCGCTACCGTGGCGCGCAACTGGAAGACGGCCGTGCACCTACCGCCAAGGTGCCCCTGCTGATTGCCTACGCGCTGGTCAACCGGCCATACATGGTGGACCTGCAGGCAGACAAGTCGATCGTGCGTGGGCTGCTGGCCCGCGGCGAGGACGTCTACATACTGGATTGGGGCTACCCCGATCGCTCCGACCGTTACCTTGAGCTGGAGGATTACATCCAGCGCTACCTGGGCGGTGCGATCGACCACATCCGCGCGGCCCATCACCTGGACGCCATCAACCTGCTGGGCATCTGCCAGGGCGGCGCGTTCTCGCTGTGCTACGCGGCGCTGAACCCCACGAAGATCAAGAACCTCGTCACCATGGTCACTCCGGTGGACTTCCACACCGAAGACAACATGCTGTCCAACTGGATCCGCGAAGTCGACGTGGACCTGATGGTCGACACGCTGGGCAACATCCCGGCCGACATGATGAACTTCACCTACCTGACGTTGAAGCCGTGGCGGCTCTTCGTGCAGAAGTACGTGGGCCTGATCGACATCATGGATGACAAGGAGGCGCTGGAGGACTTCCTGCGCATGGAGAACTGGATCTTCGACTCACCCGACCAGGCCGGGGAGGCATTTCGCCAGTTCACCAAGCAGTTCTACCAGGCCAATGGCTTCATCAAGGGCAGCATCCGCATCGGCGACCGCAGCGTGGACCTGTCCCGGGTCGACATGCCTGTGTTGAACGTGTTCGCCCAGCACGACCATCTCGTGCCGCCGTCCTCATCGCAGGCGCTGGGTGGCCTGGTGGGCACGGAGGACTACAGCGAACTCTCCTTCCGCGGAGGCCATATCGGCATCTACGTCTCCAGCCGTGCGCAGCGCGAGGTGCCGCAGGCCGTCCACGAGTGGCTCGCCCAGCGCTCGAGCTGACCTAAGGAGGTTTCCCAATGAAATCCGCATCCGGCCCGATGAAATCCGCATCCGGCCCGTTTACCCGCTCGCGCAGCGATCGCATGCTGGCCGGCGTCATTGGCGGCATCGCCAGGCGCTTTGGCTGGAACTCGAACCTGTTGCGACTGCTGTACGTGATCTTCTCAATCGCGTCGGCTGCGTTCCCCGGCATCATCGTCTACCTGATCCTGTGGCTGCTGATGCCGGAGGAAGGGTCCTGACAAGTCGCGTGCGTCCGGCAGGCGCGACGCTGGCCGTGCTCGCCGGCATGGCCTGGACATTGCCGAACACGCTGCTGGGGCTCGTCCTGGGAATCGCCGGGATGCCGTTTGGCGCGCGCGCCCACTGGCGTGCGGCCGATCTGGCTCTGGTGTTCCATCACTGGCGCTGGGGACCGGGCGGGGCGCTTACGCTGGGTAACGTCATCATCCACACCGGCGATGATCTGGACGCCTCGTGCCTCACCTATGCGCACAGGGCGGGGTGGGGCACCGAGACCCCGGTCTGCCTGGCCGATCACGAGCGCGCCCACGTCTTCCAGTACATGGTCCTGGGGCCGCTGTTCCTGCCCCTGTACCTGCTGTGCGGCGGCGTCAGTGCACGCAACCGGTTCGAGCGTGCCGCTGACCGCTATGCCCAGACCGGCCGCGGCTGGTGGCCTTGGTAAGGGCAAAAAAGCTGAAGCACGACGCGCGCGCTCCGCTATACTCCCGGTCCGCGCCGAAGTGGCGGAATCGGTAGACGCAGCGGATTCAAAATCCGCCGATGGAGACATTGTGGGGGTTCGAGTCCCCCCTTCGGCACCAGATAAAAACAAAGGGCCTGCGAACGATCGCGGGCCCTTTGTTTTGGCCGAGCCTCAGCTTACTTGCGTGACAGCTCGGTGACCTTCATGCCCTGCACCGACGCGCCGACTTCCAGGCCGGTATTGGCGAGAACGAACGCCACCACGGGTGCTTCCATCGAGGACGTATCGACGCTGCCGTTGGCACCGATATTGGCGACGGCAACCGTCGCATCGACACCCGCGGTCCAGCCCTTGCTGTTGCGGAACTTGTTGAGCGATTCGGTCGTGGTGAACATGTAGATGACCGACTTCGACTGGGCACCAACCTGCCAGCCTACCGAGCCGACGGCGATGCTGTAGTAGCGCCTGGGGCTGTCGGTGGTTCGCAGGGAGCCGCGTCCGTACTCGGCGCCGACGACGAAGCTGCCGCCAACCACCGAAGGGAAAACCAGTATGCCCTTGGCTGCAGAGCCGAGTTCGCGCGCGCCGGGCACCTCGCTGTACAGCCGGGCCAGCGCGGCGTCGGTCTGTGCATCGATATCGCCTGTTGACGAAAGTACATCTGTGCGGCCCGGTGGGGATGTCGTGGTGCAGCCGGCGAACATGAATGCGCAAAGCGCAAGCGCGGAGGCCATGGCCACCGGACGGAAAACCTGGGAAGTCATGCGGTATTTCTCCTTGTTACGGAGATGATGTTGGTCGGTGAGGATATGGCTTCACCGGACATCGGACTTCCAAGCTAACAGTGGCCGGGAGACGTACCTGTCAAGGACCGGCAACTACCCGAGGAGATCGAGGGCGATCTCGTAAACGGGTTCCGGGCGCTTGAACAGGTATTCACCGTTGCGGATCGAGGCCAGTACGTCCGCGCGCTGGCGAACCGCTTCGAAAGGCGAGCGGGCATCAAGCACGAGGAAGTTGGCCGGCTTGCCCTCTTCGATGCCGTACTGATCTTCGACGTTGAGCGTCTTGGCACCGTTGTAGGTGATCAGGTCCAGGCAGCGATCAATCTCGTCAAACGACATCGTCTGCGCCAGATGGATGCCGTTGTCGAGGATGTTCATCATGTTGCCGTTGCCGAGGGGATACCACGGGTCGTTGATCGAGTCCTGGCCAAAACAGACGTTGATGCCGCTCTCCCACATCTCCTTGACCCGGGTAAGTCCGCGGCGTTTGGGATAGGTGTCCTGGCGGCCCTGCAGATAGGCGTTCTCGGTCGGGTTGGCTATGAAGTTCATCCCCGACTGCTTGAACAGGCCCATCATGCGGAACGCCCAGGCGTTGTCGGCCGATCCGAACGAGCATGTGTGGCTGGCGGTCGAGCGGGTGCCGATGTTTTCGATCATCACCAACGCATTGAGCAATTCCACGTGACGGCTCATCACGTCGTCGGTTTCGTCGCAGTGCACGTCGATCAGCTTGCCGTACTTCTCGGCCAGCTCCACGGTGCGGCGGACGGACTTCTCACCGATCTCGCGGGCCCATTCGAAGTGGGGAATCCCACCGACGCAGTCCGCGCCCATCTTCAGTGCCTCCTCGATCATCTCGTCGCCGCCCTTGTAGGCGTACATGCCTTCCTGCGGAAACGCGACGATCTGGATGGTGACCTTCTCCTTGAGCTGATCGCGGATCTCCAGCATCGCCTTCAGGCCGGTCAGCTTGGGATCGCAGACGTCGATGTGGGTGCGGATGAACTGGACGCCCTTGGAGACTTGCTCCTCGATGCCCCTCAGTGCCCGCTCTTTTGCATCTTCCAGGGTCTGGGTTTTCTTGACGTCGTGCCAACGGGCGATGCCTTCGAACAGCGTGCCGCTGGTGTTCGCCGCGCCCTCGCTCTGGGCGGTATAGACGTAGTCAAGATGCAGGTGGGAATCAACGTAAGGTGGAACCACCAGGCGGCCCTTCAGGTCGATTTCCTCATCGGCGGCGGACAGGTTCCTGCCGATCTGCGTGATGGCGCCCTTGTCGACGAGGATTTCGCTGACCTCGTCGTGCTGTCGATAGATTCGTGCGTTGGTGAACTTTTTCATGATGCTCCCTTTCGTTTACGGCGACGGACTCCGGGAAGACCGCAGCGTGCGTCTGGCCAGGAACGCAATGACGATGGCCGCGATAAAGCAGGCGAGGGACACGTAGACGATGTGCCTGACTCCCTCGGAAGGGGAGCGGTTCAAGAGCATGCCGCCGACCCAGGTGGCGATCATGATCGAGAGGTTGAACACGCTTGATTGCACCGACGTGGCCACATCCTTGGCGCTCTCGACCTGCTTGCTCACAGCGGTCTGGTACATGGTCACCAGCGGTCCGAAGGCCAGTCCCCACAGGAAGAACGCGACGTGCGAGACCCCCACGGTGCCCTTGAAAGCGAGGAACATCGCCATGGAGAGGGCGCCGACGCCGAGCATGGCCACGATGAGGGGCCGCAGGTACGCATCGATGTAACGCGCCGAAACGACCACCGAAATCACCGAGCCGATCCCGAATATCAGCAGGGCGATGCCGATGCCGCCGGCGAAACCGATCATCTCCACCAGCAGGGCGATGTAGGTATAGACACCGTAATGCGCTGCGACGGACAAGAAGGTCAGCAGCAGGACGATCAGGATCGACGGCATCTTCAGCATCGCCAGCGGCGAGTTGGTCCTGTCGAGCTTCTCGCCGCCGATGGAGGGAAGGAAGAAATAGGACAGCACGGCGATCACTGCGACGATGGCACCCAGCCCCAGGAACACGCTGTCCCAACCGAGCGCGAGACCGAGGGCTGTCATCGCCGGCAGGCCGATGCTGATGCCCAGTGTGTTGCCGGACATGATCACCGTGATGGCCTTGCCGTGCATGTGCTCGGGAACAAGTCTTGTCCCGTAGGCGGCGATCATCGGCCACATCACGCCCGCGCAGATGCCGCCGACAATCCGCGCCCCGATGATGATGGGATAGGAAGAGGACACGCCCACCACCACGTTGGACACCGCGAAGCCGATCAGCAGTGCCATCAGCAACGCCTTGCGGTTGAAGGCGAGGGTCGCGCTGATCAAGGGAATGGCGGCGACGGCGGAGGCCAGCGCATAGATGCCCACCAGAAACCCGACGTCACTTTCCTCAATCCCGAGCCCGTCGGTCATCTGGGGGAGGATGCCCGAGGGGACGAGCTCGGAAAGGATTCCCACGAACGTGACGCTGGCCATGAGGCCAAGGACAAACCAGGAAAAGGTCGGCTTGTCGGAGGAGGGGGCAGTGGCGGACAAAGTACTCTCCTTGTAGGCGAGCAGTCCGGCTCCAGGCGTCTGGTAATGGGTGGAATCTGGACGACCCGCCGAGCCAAGCTCGGCGGAGGCACGTTACCTGCAGGTGAACGTCCGGAGCGTCAGGACATCGGCTCGGGTTCACGCAGCTCGCCGATCTTCGGCGGCAGCGGGATGAATTCCTGGTTGTCCAGGTCCGGCAGTTTCATGCGCCCCGCGGACCAGTCCTCGCGCGCCTGGTCGATGCGTTCCTTCGAGGAGGACACGAAGTTCCAGTCGATGTAGCGCGGCCCGACCGGATCGCCGCCCAACGCCATCACCACCGCGTCGCCGTCGGCGGTGATGGTTGCCGCCTTGCCGGGAGCGAGGACGGCCATGAACCCTTGCTCGATGCGCTGACCGTCCAGATCCACTGCGCCTCGTGCCACGTAGACCGCACGCTCCGGGTATTCCGCCGGCAGCGAGACCCGGGCGCCGCCCCGCATGTCCCAGTGGACATAGAACTGGGGAGATTCGGTCCGCACCGGCGAGCCCACGCCCGACAGGCTCCCCGCAATCAGTCGGCCGACCACCCCATCGGCGTCAAAGACCGGCAGCGCTGCGCTGTCGTAGTGCCAGAACCCAGGGTCCATTTCCTCACGCTCGTCGGGCAGCGCGACCCAGGCCTGGATGCCGTCCAGCAGGCCGCCTTCGCGACGCAGCCGCTCGAAGCGCTCCGAATGGGTGATTCCGCTGCCGGCGGTCATCAGGTTGACCTCGTTGGGTCCGACCGGTTGCTCCGATCCAACACTGTCGCGATGCATGATCTCGCCATCGAACAGATAGGTCAGGGTGGACAGACCGATGTGCGGATGCGGGCGCACATCCGCCTCGCGGGGCAGGCCGGGCGCCATGTCCTTGGGGCCCATGCGGTCAAAGAAAATGTACGGGCCCACCATGCGGCGCTGCGCGAACGGAAGCACGCGTCCGACTTCGAAACTGCCGAGGTCACGGGTGCGCTGCTGGATGACAAGTTCGATCACGCAGGTATTCCTTCTGACTCAGCTGTCCGCCGGCACCTTGCTCAGCATGTGCTCGATGTGCTCGTGGAAGGACTTGAGGTAGTTGCCGAGAAACTTCGCGGTGGACTCGTTGGCGATCTCGCCGGCGTCGTTGATCATCCCGTCCTTGAAGTGGATGTAGGCCTCGGGGGAATTCATCTGCGGGGAGTCGAGGAAGCCCAGGATGCTGCGCAGGTGCTGCTGGCATACCGCGGTCCCGATCGCGCCGATCGATGCACCGACCACGGCGGACGGAATCCCGGCAAACGAGTTGGTTCCCCAAGGGCGGCTGGCCCAGTCGAACGCGTTCTTCAGCCCGCCCGGAACGGAGCGGTTGTACTCCGGCGTCACGATCAGGATCGCATCGCAGCTCTCGATGTCCTTCTTGAATTTGCGTCCGACCTCCGGGTAGTCCGGGTCGTAGTCGTAACTGTAGATCGGCAGGTCGCGGTAGGAGATCTCTTCGAACTGCAACGCTTCCGGTGCCAGCTTGAACATCGCATTGGCCAGCTTCCGGTTGATCGATTCGGTGGCCATGCTGCCAATCAGGTACCCAACTTTGTACGTCTTCATCGCTCAGCTCCTTGTGCCCGACGGGAGGGACCTCCCGTAGTATCTGGGACCCTTATACGGCCGGGGCAGTAACGGATCGATGAAACACCTTAGCGCCACCGAGCGTCTCTACGCGCTGGTCGCCAATGAAGAGGACGCGCGCGTCTGCACCGACATCAGCGAGGATGCGTGCAGGGAGGTGCCCGGCAACTTCTTCCGCATCATCGTCGCCAGCATGTTCACCAAGATCGGCGACCTGCTGATCAACCCCAAGACCGTGCTGGCGTGGCTGATCGTGGCGGTCGGTGCGCCCCAGGCACTGGTCGGGGTGCTGGTGCCGATCCGCGAGTCCGGCTCGCTGATTCCGCAGCTGGTGATCGGCGCCTGGGTGCGCCGGCACCCGGTCCGCAAATGGTTCTGGGTGATGGGCGCGATCCTGCAGGGGCTGGCCGTGCTCGGCATGGCCCTGGCCGTTTGGCTTCTGGAGGGTGTGCCGGCGGCCCTGACGGTGGTGGGTCTGCTGGTGGTGTTCAGCGTCAGCCGCGGGTTTTGCTCGGTGGCCATGAAGGACGTGCAGGGCAAGACGGTGCCGAGGTCCCGGCGGGGACGCCTCGCCGGGTTGGCTTCCACTCTGTCGGGCGTGGTCGCGCTGATCGTCGGGCTGCTGCTGTTTGAGGGCGGCAGTGATCCCAGCATGCGTTTTTACTCATTCCTCCTGCTGGCGGCCGGGCTGTGCTGGTTTGTGGCGGCTGCGGTGTTTGCCGGATTGGATGAGTTCGAGGGCGAGACGGCCGGTGGTGGCAACGCCCTGCGGGAGGCCGTCAGCAGCCTCAGCCTGCTGGGGCGCGATGCGCCCTTTCGCAACTTCGTGATCGCCCGGGCATTCCTGCTGGCGTCCGCCCTGGGTTCGCCGTTCGTGGTGGTACTCGCCCAGCAGAGGGATGAAAGCGCCGTGCTGCTGGGCGGCTTCGTCGTCGCATCCGGGCTGGCCAGCGCGGTCAGCGCAAGCGTGTGGGGCTTCATGGCTGACGCGTCCAGCCGCCAGGTAATGATCCTGGGCGGCGGTCTGGCCGCCGCGGTGTGCCTGTTCGTCGCCGGACTGACGCTGCTGAGTCCCACGTGGCGCGTCGGCGGATGGTTCTATCCCGGGGCGTTTTTTGTGTTGGCGATCGCCCATTCCGGTGTACGCATCGGTCGCAAGACCTACCTGGTGGACATGGCCGAGGGCAACCGGCGCACCGACTACACGGCGGTCAGCAACACCGTGATCGGGGTGCTGCTGCTGGTGACCGGTGGCCTCAGCGCGGCCGTGGCCATGCTGGGCACTTCCTGGGCCTTGCTCCTGCTCGGGGCCATGGGCCTGCTCGGGACAGCGTGGTCGTGGCGCTTGCCCGAAGTCTCCCGCACGGAGGCCAACACCGCCGATGACGGCGAGTGATGAGACCGGATGATGCGCGTCAGAACGCGATGCTGCTCTTCAGCCCGAACACCAGGGCGTTGTCGTGCTCGCGGTTCCCGCCCGGGTGGCGGACGTACTGCAGGTTCGGTCGCAGGGTGACGGACGATAGCGGACGCCAGCCGTAGAAAACTTCGGCGACGTATTCGTTGCCATCCATCACCGGCCCCGCATTCGCGGGATGCAACTGGTTGTACAGCCGCTGATGGTCGGCCGCGCGGCCGTTGGCGTGGGTGGCGCCAACCGCGAAGCCCGCCGAGTCCTCCGCGCGTCCGAACAGTCCCTGGTATTGCACGCCCAGCGCGATCTGGCGGTCGGTGGCGGAGGTGTCCCGATCGGCTTGCGTGACATTGAGGAAAACCGTGGCGCCTGAATCCCCGGTCCCGCTGATCTTCTGCTGGAAGCTCAGGTAGGCGCCGTCGCGATGACTGTGTTGCAGCGGTTCGCCGTCACTGAGCGCGATCGGCTGCCGATGGCGGTCCCAGTACAGATCGGACCCTTCCGCGCTGCTGTACCACGCGCCGACCTTGTAGTTGCCGGCCCGCCCGTTGAACTGCGGCTTCCAGACGAACTCCAGCGGGATCAGCACGCCTGTCGTGCCGTCGGGGAAATCCGGCTTCCAGCCGTTGCGGCGCGCGTAGCCGTCATCCACGTATTTGGGATTGACCTGGTACGCGCCGATCTGCACATAGGTGCTTTCAGTGGTGTTGAGCTTCAAGCGCGTCGCCCACTGGCTCGTGGGCCAGTTCACCCAGTAGTCGCCGACGATGCTGCCGGGCTGGGCGCCGCAGAAGGTGAGGTTCTGGAAATTGCAGGAGAACTGGTGGAAATCCTCTCCCACCGGCAGCCGTCCGATGCGCCAGTCCAGCCTGCCGTCCAGGAAGCTCTGGCCCAGGGCGAGGACGGTCAGGTGCAGCGTCTGGCCGCGACCGTAGACTTCCTGCAGCAGCTGGTTGTTGCCGATCTGCGCATCGGCGCCCAGATCCCGGCCGTTGCGCTGGGTATAGACGATCTGGAACCGGCTACCGCGCCAGCCCCACAGCGATTCCAGGTCGAGGTTGGCGCCCAGCTTCCACTGGTCGGCGTAGCGCGTCAGGCGGCGCGTGCCACCGGAGAAGTTGTGCGCGATCTCGCTGTCGTAGCCGATGTCGAACACGAGCCCTTTGTCGGCAAGCCGGGTTCTGCTTCCGTCCCAGTCGCCGAACAGGTAAGGGCTCTCGGCAGCGTGCGCCGACGAGCAGGAGCACAGGCTGATCCAGATGAACGCGACAAGCGCCCGGGTGATCGACGTGTACGCACCTGTCGTCATTGAAGGCTCCTGATGTAGGGTGGAAACGAAGTCGGGTTTCTGCGTGCAACGACCTCTATCTGCTGCATCTTTTCGATTCGTGTCCTTGCCTGGAGTATGCCTTGTCTGATGACCGCTCAAGTCCTGCCAGCTCGGTGAATCGATCCACTGACCTGGGTCGTCGGCGTTTTCTTGCCGTCTCCGCACTTGCCGCCTCGGTCGCCGTCGCGGTGGGCGCTTCGCCTGGTCTGGCACAAGGGGTGGTCGCCGCGACCGAGGTCGATCCGGACTTTGTCGAACTGTCACGTTTCCTCACCGCGCGGCCGGAGCTGGACGCACGCATCGTGGCGCGCGCCCACCAGGGGCTGACCCAGGCGCACACCGGTTTCGCTGCGCAATGGGCAGCGCTGGACCGCGCGATCTCCGGGGCCAAGCTGGCCGATGTCGATGCGTTCGCCGCATCCGACCTGTACGGCGATCCCGCGCTCAGGGGCACGGCCATGGCGATCATCTCCGCGTTCTACCTCGGGCAGGTGGGGCAGGGCGACGACGCGACCCTGGTCAGTTTCGAGAAGGCGCTGATGTTCCAGCCGACCGAGGGAATCATCGTCATCCCTACCTACGCGCTGGGTGGACCGAATTACTGGGACGACCTTGTCCTGCCCGCCGAATGAGCAACTCCTGAGGATCTGAGCATGTCCACAACCTACGATGCCGATGTCATCGTCGTCGGCTCCGGAGTGCTGGGCAGCGTTGCCGCGCACAGTCTGGTGACCGCCGGCAAGTCGGTGATCATCCTGGAAGCCGGACCCCGCGTGCCGCGCTGGAAGATCGTCGAGAACTACCGCAACCGCCCCAACAAGCTGGACTACAACGCGCCGTACCCGGACCAGCCCTGGGCGCCCAAATCCTCCGGCGGTCCCTACGCCGATGACTACCTGCAGAATGTCGGCCCGTTCACGCTCAAGCCGGGCATGTTGCGGCTGGTCGGTGGCACGACCTGGCATTACGCCGGTGCGGCGTGGCGCTACATTCCCAACGATTTCAAGATCAGGACGCTGTACGGCGTCGGCCGCGATTGGCCGATCGACTACGACGATTTGGAGCCGTGGTACCAGCTGGCCGAGGAGGCGATGGGTGTCTCGGGCAGCGAAACCGACGACCAGAGCGGCCAGGGCGGCGCGCCTTTCCCGCCGCGCTCCAAGCCGTATCCGATGCCGATGCGGCCGTGGACTCATTACACCAAGCGCCTGTCGGAGACGTTCAGCGCTGCGGGCCATCACTTCATCGATGAGCCCAACTCCACCAATTCCCAGCCCTACGACGGTCGGCCGGCTTGCAGTGGCAACAACAACTGCATGCCGATCTGCCCGATCGGTGCGCTGTATTCGGGCGAGGTGCACGCCTACAAGGCCGAGCGCGCCGGCGCAAAACTGCTGGAGAACTCGGTCGCCTGGAAGCTGGAGAAGGGCGCCGGCGGCAAGATCGTGGCGGTGCACTACAAGTCGCCGGAGGGCAAGTCGACCCGCATCACGGCCAAGTACTTCATCGTCGCCGCCCACGGCGTCGAGACACCCAAGCTGCTGTTGATGTCCGAGGTCGCCAACTCCTCCGACCAGGTCGGACGCAACCTGATGGACCACACGGGCATCGCGTTGAACATGCTCACCAAGGAAGCGTTGTGGCCGGGCCAGGGCCCGGTGCAACAAGGCGGCATCTTCGATCGGCGCGATGGCGAACACCGCAGGCAATACGCCGCGATCAAGCACTCACCGCGCAACGGAATCGCCAACCAGCTGGTCACCGAACCGCTGCTGGAGGAGGGCTTGATGGGCAGCGAGCTGGACCGCCGCATCCGCCATGACGCCGCGCGCTTTGTCGAGATTTCCACCACCTTCGAGATCCTGCCGCTGCCGCAGAACCGCATCACGCTGAGCCCGAAGAAGGACGCGATCGGCCTGCCCAAGCCGCAGATCTATTACGACGTGGACGATTACTTCCGTACCGCCGTCGACGTGGCCAAGCAGGACTACCAGCGTTTCGTGAAGCTGTTCGAAGCCAAGCTGCTCGATGACGACAGCGGTCCGCAGAACCGCGACCACATCATGGGCACCGTGATCATGGGCAGCGACCCGGCCGATTCGGTCGTGGATGGCGATTGCCGCACGCACGACCACCCCAACCTGTTTCTGGCCACCACCGGTGTGATCCCGGCCTCCGGGGTGATCAACCCGACCCTGACCGGCGCGGCACTCGCCTTGCGCGCCGCCGACGTCATCCGCCGCGAAATATGACCATGCGAGGAGCCCCCATGCCCATGGCGTCGTCTGATCTGGTCCGGCGGATAGTGCTGCTGGTGGTGCTGTGCGTCAGCGGCGGCGCGATGGCGCAGACGGGACAGGACACGAGCCTCGTGGAGCGGGGCCGCTACCTGGCCACCGCAGCGGACTGCGTCGCCTGCCACACGACCGACCCGGCCAAGCCGTTCGCCGGAGGCGTCTCGATCCCCACGCCGTTCGGCCAGATCGTCGCGCCCAACATCACGCCCGATCCCGACACCGGCATCGGCAAATGGACCGACGAGGAGTTCTATCGGGCGATGCACGAGGGGGTGGGCAGGAATGGCGAGAACCTGTACCCGGCGTTCCCCTACGACGCCTTCACCAAGCTCTCGCGCGAGGACGTGCTGGCCATCAAGGCCTATCTGTTCAGCCTGCCGGCGATGAGCCAGGACAATCCGGTCAGCGAACTGGGCTTTCCGTTCAACCAGCGCTGGATCCTGTCGGGCTGGAAGCTGCTGAACCTGCGCAAGGGCGAGATGAAGCCCGAACCGGCGCAGGATGATGCATGGAACCGTGGCGCGTATCTGGTCGAGGCGCTCGCGCATTGCGGCACCTGCCACACGCCGCGCGACTTCAGCATGGGCAGCGACGAGAGCCGGAAGTTCGGCGGCGGCGCGGTCGGCAGCTGGCAGGCCTACAACATCACCCCTGATCCGGTCAGCGGTATTGGCGACTGGAGCGACGATGAGCTGGTGGAGTACATGCGCACCGGCATGGTCGCCGGCAAGGGCGGCGCCGCCGGCGGGATGGGCGAGGCGGTCGAGCATTCGCTGAGCAAACTGCCCGAGCAGGACCTGCGTGACATCGTCACCTACCTGCGCGCGCAGAAGCCGGTTCGCGATCCGGCCGACGAAAAGCCGCGCCACGGTTGGGGCGCGCCGAGCGAGGATGTCAGCGCGTTCCGCGGCGACGAGACCGGTGACGACCCCGATGGTCGGGCGATCTTCTACGGTGCGTGTTCCTCGTGCCATGGCATGGCGGGCGCCGGCACCGATGACGGAGAATTCCCGCCGCTGTTCCGCAACACCGTCGTCGGTGCCAGGCAGGCGAACAACCTGGTCATGGCCATCCTTGAAGGCGTCCATCGAACCGTCGATGGCGAGACCGTCAGCATGGAGGCCTTCGAGCACAAGCTGACCAGCGCCGAGGTGGCCGCGGTCAGCAACTACGTGCTGAAAACCTACGGCAATCCGGCCGGCGCAACGGTCGATGCGGCAATGGTCGATGAGCTGCGCAGGAACGCCGGTGAGCAACCGCTGGTGGCAAAGCTCGCCATGCCGGGGCTGATCATCGGTGTGATCGTCATCCTCGCCCTGGTGTTCTGGTTGCTGACCCGACGCAGGCGGCGCTCGCTCCGCTGAAGGCTCTGCCAGCCTCGGAAGGCCAAGGAGAAGCGCAGCTCAGAAGTGGCTGTCGCCGACGAACGTCGGCGGCGTCTGCAGGTCCTGGTCCGCCGCCGCGTCGGCCACCGTGTCGGCGATGATCCTGCGACGGTCAAGCTGATCCTTGAACGCCATCGCCAGCGCGACCACCACCACCAGCGAAATCAGGCCGAAGCCGATGACCACGGCCACCGACCAGGACCACCGCGCCAGCGATGCGAACACCGCCGCGGTGATTACGGCGATGCCGACTGATGTACCAATGCGCTGGCCGGTCTGCATGATCGCCCCCGAACTGCCCGCGTACTCCAGCGGCACCTCGGCCAGCGTCAGGGTCTGGTTGGGACTGATCACGGCGCCCTGCGCCAGGCCGATGAACGACAGCGACAGCATGAGCCACCACACGCTCAGGCCGTATTGCTCATGCAGGAAAACGACCGCGATGCTGGCGGCGAGCCCGAACAGGGCGAGGAAGAGTCCGGCAATCACGATCCTGCGGCCGTACTGGTTCACCCGCCGCCCGGACCAGTGCGCCGCGTAGGCCGAGAGCAACGCACTGGGAATCCCGAACAGGCCGGACTCAAACGCGGTCTTTCCCTGCCCATCCTGCACGTACAGCGCCACCAGCACCCAGATACTGGTCATGCCGGTGAAGTACAGGGTCATGATGGCCGTGCCGTTGGTAAAGCTGCTGGTGCGGAAGATGTCCAGGTCCACCATCGGCGTGTGGCCCAGCCGCGGGCAGCGCTGCTCCCACCGCACCCATAGCCAGACCAGGACGCCGCCGACCGGCAGCAAGCCCCACCACAGCGGCGAGCCACCGGATTCCATGAACGGGTAGAGGATCGCCAGCAGCGCCAGCCCCAACAGGACCGAGCCGACCGGGTCCAGCGACCAGAGCCAGCTTGCCGGTTTTTCCCTGCCGCCGGTCGTCGCCTGCGGCGGTTTGCGGAAAAGCGGCTTCGGGAACCACCTCATCCCCAGGATGATCGCGATGATGCCGATAGGCACATTGACCAGGAAGGTCAGGCGCCAGCCGAGTTCCGGTCCGCCGGCCCCGATCAGGAAACCGCCCAGCACCGGGCCGATCGCCACTGAAACGCCCACCGCCGTTCCCAGGTAGCCGAAGGCCTTGCCGCGATCATCGCCGCGGAAGTAATGCTGGATCATCCCGATCACCTGCGGGCTGAGCAGGCCCGAGCCGATTCCCTGGACGAAGCGCGCTGCGTTGAGCCACATCGCATCCGAGGCGAATCCGGCCGCAATGGAGGACACGGTGAAGATGCCCACACCGACGAGGAAGATCCCGCCGCGCCCGACGATGTCGCCCGCGCGCCCGGCGGCAACCAGGATGATCCCGAAGGTCAGCGCATAGCCCGACAATACCCACTGCAGGTCCGACTGGTCCGCATCCAAGCCGACCTGGATGGAGGGCAGGGCGACGTTGACGATGCTCACGCCGATCAACGACATGAAGATCACGCCCAGCAGCACCGCCAGGATGCGCCAGCGGCTCGCGCCGTCTGCCTGCTCCATCAAATGGCAGCAACCGCTGCGGACACTGACGATGTACCCGAGAGCAGCTCGAACTGTTTGCCCCAGGTGTTCTTGGCGCCCAGCACCTGCAGCAGGACGGTGGCCACGTCATCGCGCGGGACCGTGCCGTGGCGGCCGAGATCCTTAGCGATCTCGACCCTGCCGCTGCCCGCCTCGTCGCTGAGCGTGCCTGGACGAACGATCGTGTAGTGCAGATCGCTCTCGCGCAGGTGCTCGTCGGCGGCCTGCTTGGCGGCGAGGTAATGCTGCAGGCCCTCGGGTCCTTGTCCCGGCGTGTCGGCGCCCATGGAGGACACCATCACGAACCGCTCGACGCCTGCCTTCTGCGCTGCATCGATGACTGCGATTGCGCCATCGCGGTCGACCGCATCGGTCTTCTCCGCACCGCCCTTGCCGCCCGAGCCCGCGGTGAAAATGACCGCATCGCAGCCGTCCAATGCGGCCTGGATGTCGTGCTCCAGATCCGCCACCACGGTGGCATCGGCGCCAAGCTCTCGCAGCTCCGCCGCCTGCTTCGCGTCGCGGATCGTTGCCTGGCTTTGATGTGGACCGGAGGCCATCTGCTGGATCAGCCGACGGCCGATATTGCCGTTTGCACCGACGATGAGGACGCGCATGGGAGTTTTCCTGGATGATTGGGGCCGGCGCTGTCGCATGCAGCAGAAGCAGGCGGCTCTAGGAACAGGGCTGCGACGATTCGGCTTTGGAAGCCCGGCTGTGGAAGCGCTGGTGCCTGTTCTACGCCATCGGGTGTCCAGTGCGCGTGTGCAAGCACGCTGCGCGTCAGCGCGCGACGGTCGACGCGCCAGGGCATCCGTCGCGCGGTTGCGCCTGCCGGATGCTTACAGGTCGACCGGCAGCGCCTTCTCGACACGCGCGAACCACTCGCCATCCACCGGCACGAACATCGCGCAGGTCTCCATCGGTCCCTTGTAGATGTGGACCGAGATCGCGATCTGGTCGCTGCTGCTGTTGCGGATCGCGTGATATTCGTGCGGCGGGATCAGGCTGCCGGCGCTGCCCGGACCGGCGATCATGCCGCCGGTGCCGCGGAAGCGGAACCGCTCGCCGTCGCGTTCCAGCAACTCGTACTGGGTGATGTCCAGACCGCCCTGCCAGACGCCTTCCACGCACCACAGGCCGCAGTGGTCGTGCACGGGGGTGCCCTGGCCGGGCCCCCAAGTCATCGCCACAACGCTGTAGCCGTGCTCGGCGCTGCGATAGATCTCGCGGCGTGCGTAATGGCCTTCGATGGGCTCGGAGACGCAATCGGGCAGCTGGATCTCGCTGTCGGGAATGATGCTGGACAGCGCATTGCGCAGCGCTGCCGTTACCTGGTGCTCGTCGCCGCGGCTGACGGCGGCATCGAGCAGGGCGACGAGCTTGGCTCGGCCGGGAAAGCTGATGTCGGGCAGGGTGATGTCGGGCAAGGCGTTTGCGTTCATGTGATTGATTCTACTGGATGGGCTCGCGAGCGCCGGGGCACGCAATCCGCCGAGCAGCGCAGGTCGCGCGAATCACAGGCTGTCGAAAAACGTGCGGATTGCCGGGCAGTAGCGCTCGTAGTCCACCAGGAATGCGTCATGGCCCTGCGGGGACGGCATCGGCAGGCACTCCGCCGCTGCGCCGCCCTCGCGCAGCCCGTCCGCAATCTCCATCTGCTGCTGCAGCGGGAACAGGACATCGGTCTGCGCACCAATGGTCAGCGCACGATCGATGCGGATCGCTGCCAGTCCGGCACGCGTGTGCGCCTGGCTGGCCGCGCGGTCGCCCACCTCGCGCTCGGCGCAGTGGTCGCCCAGATCGAACCAGTCCATCGAGCGACTCAGGTACAGGTAGCAGTTGGGATCGAAATGGCGGACAAAACGGCGCGCGTGGGCTTCCAGGTAGCTTTCCACCTGGAACTCGAGGCCAAAGGGCTCGTCGTCGGTCTGCTCGGAGTCCAGCCTGACCCGACCGAAGCGGCCATCCCATTCCAGCGCCGAGCGATAGGTGATGACGCCCAGCTTGCGCGCCATGCGCATGCCGGACTCCGGGTAGGCTGCGTCGCTGTAATCGCCACCGTTGAAGTTGGGGTCCAGCCGGATCGCCTCGCGCTGCAAGGAGCGGATGGCGATCGACCATGGCAGTGCGCGGGCGGCGCCGGCGACGTTCAGATGCGCGGCGGCGATGCCCGGGTGGCGGATCAGCAGCGACAGCGCGACCATCCCGCCCATCGAATTGCCGACCACGCAGGCCAGCCGCTCGATGCCCAGCGCGCGGACCACATGGGCGAGGGCGTCGGCGCCGTCCTCGATCGAGAGCTCGGGGAAACGGAAGCGGTACGGCAGCCCCGTGTCGGGGTTGCTGGAGGCGGGCCCAGTGGATCCCTTGCAGCTGCCCAGTGGGTTGGCGCAGATGACGAACCAGCGATCGGTATCGATCGGCTTGCCCGGGCCGACCATCGGCTCCCACCAGCCATCCGCCGGATTGGCCTCGGACGAGGCCATGTGGGCATTAGGCGAGAGGCCGGGCGCGACCAGCACGGCGTTGTCGGCGGCGGCGTTGAGTTCGCCCCAGGTCTCGTAGGCAATCCGCGCACCGTGCAGGCGGCCGCCGCGTTTCATCGGAAAGGGCGAGGGCAGGTCGATCCAGCGCGTGCTTGGCGGAATGAATTCGGTCATTGCGCGACCATTATTTGACCACCTTGTCGATCAGAAGCGCCGCGGCGACTTCGGGCCCGGCCTCGACCTCGACCGGCGCCGACTCGAAATCGCCGGGGCGGGCGCTTGCCTCGCCGCTGGCGGAAATGCGTGCGCTCAGGCGCACCTGCTCGAGCTCGGACAGCTTCATGGTGGGCATCAGGCTGTCGCTGTCAGTCAGGGTCACGGTGAGCGGAAAGCCACCGGCCTGCAGCTTCTTTACCGCGACCGGCACCGGGGACCCATTGGTCTGGCGGGCGATGACGAAGACGCTAGCGCCCTGCGGATACTGCATCGCCAGACGTGGGTCAAGCGATACGCTGACGGTGATGTTCACCGGCGACGCCGCGACCGGCGCCGCCTCAGGCAGCGGTTCCATCCCGGCATCCAGTCGCGCGGCGTCGATCTGCGGACGCAGGCTGGCGGCCGTTGCAGCATCCACCTGGGCGAGCAGCGGTTCCCAGGTCGCGACCGCGGCGGCGGCGTTGCCGGCCTGGCGCTGGGCGATACCGAGGAACCAGCGGGCGCGCTGGTGGTCGGGCTGCTGGGCGAGTGCGTGCTCCAGCATGCCGACCGAAGTGGCGTCGAAACTGCGGTCGGCGTGCGAGCGGGCGCGGACCTCGGCGGCTTCGGCCAGGATGTCGGGGTCATCGGGTGCCAGCTTGAGTGCCCGGTCATAGGCCTGCATCGACTCCGCGATATCGCCCTGGGCAAGATGGGCGCGGGCAAGCAAGCGCCAGCCCTCCACCTGGTTGGGGTCGCGGGCCAGCTCGGCCTCCAGTTGACCGACCGCGTCAGCCAGCGTCTCCGGCGCGGTGCGCTGCAGCGGATCCAGCGCGCGAGGTGTGCCCACAAACGAATAAATCAGCCCGGCGCTGGTCGCCAGCAGCACCGCCAGCGCGATGCCCGGCAAGGGACGGCTGCGCCACAGCGGCCGCAGCACCCACAGCATCGAGGCCAGCGCCATGCCAAGTCCGGCGATCACGAAAACGGTCATCACCACTCCTGGTCTTCATCGATGGCGGCGGTGGCTTTTGCGTTGTCAGCGGTTCCGGCCGCACCCATCCGCGCATGCCGCCGGACCACGTTGACCACGACCCCCGCGCCGGCCAGCAGCACCAGGGCCGGGCCGAACCACAGCAACCAGGTCTTGGTGTCCATCCGCGGCCGGTACAGCACGAACTCGCCGTAGCGGTCCACCAGGTAGTCCTTGACCTCCGCGTTCGACTTGCCCTGGCGCATCAGCGTCAGCACCTCGTGGCGCAGGTCCTGGGCGATGGCCGCATTGGAGTCGGCAAGCGACTGGTTCTGGCATTTGACGCAGCGCAGCTCGCCGGCCAGGTCGTGGAAGCGGTCGGCTTCGGCCTGGTCGGTGAACTGCATCGGCGAGGGGTCCCTCACCGCCTGCGCGAAAGCCAACGTCGGCAACAGCAGGGCGAGCAGCAATACCAGCGGCCAGCGACGCCTCATGATTCAGCGTCCATGCGATCGAGCAGGGGGATGACCTCGTCGTCGAGGATTTGCTCGGTCACGGTGCCAACGTGCTTCCAGCGAACCACACCCTTGGCGTCGACCAGGAAGGTCTCCGGTGCACCGTAGATGCCCCAGTCCAGTGCGGTCTCGCCGCTGTAGTCGGTCAGCACCACGAAGTAGAGGTTGCCGAACTGCTCCAGCCAGCGCAGGGCGTCTTCGCGCTCGTCCTTGAGGTTGTAGCCGACCACGCGCACGCGCTTGGTCTCGGCAAATCTGGTGAGCACTGGATGCTCGACCCGGCACTCCGGGCACCAGCTGCCCCAGACGTTCATCAGGTACGGCTCGCCCAGCAGGTCCCTGGACGAGATGCGGTAGGACGCGTCATGCAGCACCGGCAGGTCGAACGCCGGCGCCGGCTTGCCGATCAACGGCGAGGGCAGGGCTTCTCGATCCTGATTGCGGCTCAGGATCACGCCCGCCAGCAGGAGGGCGCCAATGGCCGCCGCCGCCAGCAGCGGCACCCAGCGCGAGAAGGTCGATTTTTCGATGGGAGTCATGGCGTGGCCTCGGGTCGGACAGCAGGCGGCGCCGGCCGGCGGAATCGTTTGTCGGAAGCCGATACCAGCCCGCCAAGCATCATCAACAGGGCGCCGGCCCAGATCCAGCGCACGAACGGCTTGACCTGCATGCGCAGTGCCCAGGCATCGTTGCCCAGCGATTCGCCGATGGCGACGTAGAGGTCGCGGGTGACGCCGCTGACGATCGCCGCCTCGGTCATGACTTCGCCGCCACTGGCGTAGGTGCGCTTCTCGGGGTGCAGCTCGGCAAGCGGCTTGCCGTCCTTGAACGCGTGCACGGTGGCGTAGCTGGCGGTGTAGTTCGGCCCCTGGCGCATGTCGACGCCGTCGAAGCGGAACGCGTAGTGGCCCAGCTCCACGGTCTCGCCCGCCTTGACCGCCACTTCCTTCTGCTGCTCCAGGCCTTCAACCAGCAGCGCTCCTACCAGGAAAACCGCCACGCCCAGATGGGCCAAGGTCATGCCCAGCATTTCCGCGGTCATGCGCGTCCTGGCGCCCTTGTAGCGGGACCACACGAAACGCAGCGTTCCCAGCCCCACCCAGGCGGCGCCGAAGATGCCCGCGGCCACCTTCCAGCGACCCTGCGGTGCAAGGAAGAATGCGGCCACGCCGGCCACCAGCGCGACGAGCAGCCACGGCGCGAGCATTGCCATCACCCGCGAGGGCTGGTCACGCTGCCAGCGCGTCAGCGGCCCGAATGGCAACAGCAACACGATCGGTGCCATCAGCAGGATGAACAACAAGGCAAAGTACGGCGGCCCGACGGAGATCTTGCCCAGCTCCAGCGCGTCGGCCAGCAGGGGATACAGCGTGCCCAGCAGCACCATCGCGCAGGCCGTCGCCAGCAGCAGGTTGTTCGCCAGCAGCAGGGTCTCGCGCGAATAGACCGCAAACGGCTTGTCGTGATGGATTCCCGGGGCACGGATGGCGTAGAGAACCAGCGAGCCGCCGATCACGATGCCCAGGAAGATCAGGATGAACAGGCCGCGCGCCGGGTCGGCCGCGAAGGCGTGCACGCTGGTCAGCACGCCGGAGCGCACCAGGAACGTCCCCAGCAGCGACAGCGAGAAACTGGCAATCGCCAGCAGCAGGGTCCAGCCGCGGAAGCTGCCGCGCTTCTCGGTAACGGCCTGGGAGTGCAACAGCGCGGCGCCGGCCAGCCACGGCATGAAGCTCGCATTCTCGACCGGATCCCAGAACCACCAGCCACCCCAGCCGAGCTCGTAATACGCCCACCAGCTGCCCAGCGCGATGCCCAGGGTAAGGAATGACCAGGCGACGTTGGTCCATGGCCGGGTCCAGCGCACCCAGCGCGTGTCGACCCTGCCGTCCAGCAGCGCGGCGATGGCGAAGGAGAACGGCACGGCGAAACCCACGTAGCCGATGTACAGCATCGGCGGATGGATGATCATCCCCGGGTCCTGCAGCAGCGGATTGAGGTCGCGCCCTTCCATTGCGGCCGGCAGCAATCGCTCGAACGGGTTGCTGGTGAAGATCAGGAAGGCAAGGAAGCCCAGGCTGACGATGCCCATCACCCCGAGCACGCGGGCGACCACCTCCGCCGGCAGGCGCTGGGAGAACTTCGCCACCGCGCCCGTCCACAGCGTGAGCACCGTCGCCCACATCAGCAGCGAGCCCTCGTGCGCGCCCCAGACTGCGGTGTAGCGATAGCCCAGCGGCAGCAGGGAGTTGGAGTTCTCCGCCACGTACCGCAACGAGAAGTCCTGCATGACGAAACCGATCGTCAGCACCACGAAGGCAAATCCTACCAGCACCATCTGCGCGTAGGCCGCCGGCCGGGCGACGGCCATCCAGGTGTGGATGCCGCGGTGGGCACCAATGAGTGGCAATGCGGCCTGCAGCGCCGCCACCAGCAGGGCAAGAATCAGGGCGAGTTGGCCCAGCTCCGGCAGCATGCCTACGGCCCCGCCGGGGTATCTACGTCGTGTTTCTGGTGGGCGATCCCCATCTTGTCGGCCACTTCCTTGGGCATGTAGGTCTCGTCGTGTTTGGCCAGCACTTGCTCGGCGACGAAGAGGTCGCCCTCCATCCGGCCGGTGGCGATCACCGCCTGGTTCTCGCGGAACAGGTCGGGGAGGATTCCGGTGTACACGACGGGCATCTCGGCGTCGCCGTCGGTTACGCTGAAGTGCGAGTCCAGTGAGCCGTCGGTGCGTTTGAGAGAACCTTCCGCGACCATGCCGCCGAGGCGGAACCGGGCCTGGCCGGATGAGACGTCCGCGCCGGCCTCGCCGGTGATCACCTCGTTGGGCGTGTAGAGATAGGCGACGTTGCGCTGCAGCGCCATGGCCACCAGCGAGGCGGCGATGGTGGCGGCGACGACAAGGGCAAGCACCCAGATCAGGCGGCGGCGGCGAATCGGATTCATCGGGTCAACTCGTTGGAGACGGAGGGCGGCGCCTGGTGCGTGCGAGCGGCGGCTTGGCGCGCGACACGGCGACGTGCGTTGCGCAACTCCCGGCGCACCTGCAGCCAGCTGGCGAGGAACTCCCCGCCCAGCACGACCGCAAACACCGCGTAGGCGGCAATCACATAGCCCAGGTAACTCATGGCGAGATACCCGGGCTCGTCTGGGGCCTGTCACCGGTCGGCGCGGACGCCAGCGCGGCGACCCAGGCCTTGCCCGATTCGCGGCGCAGGTTGTCGGCGCGCGCGCGCACCAGCAGCGCGCCGATGAACCACAGCTTGGTACCGACCAGCATCCAGATCAGCGGCTGCAGCATGCTGGGGTCCATCGTCGACTCCCCCAGCAGGCGGATCGTCTGGCCCTGGTGCAGCGAGTTCCACCACACCACCGAGTAACGGATGATCGGCAGCAACACCACGCCGACAATCGCCAGCAGGCCTGCGGCACGCGCTGCACTGCGGCGGTCATCAATCGCGTTGTACAGGCCGATCACGCCCAGATACAGGAACAGCAGGATCAGCTGGGTGGTCAGGCGCGGGTCCCAGTCCCACCAGGTGCCCCACATCGGCTTGCCCCAGATCGAGCCGGTGGCCAGGGTAATCAGGGTGAACCCGGCGCCGATCGGTGCACAGGCCATCGCCAGGATCTCGCACAGCTTGATCCGCCAGACCAGCGCGATCGCGGCGTAGATCGCCATCAGGCCGAACACCGCCAGGCTCATCCATGCCGCCGGCACGTGGATGTACAGGATGCGGAAGCTGTCGCCCTGCTGGTAGTCGGCCGGCACGGTGAACAGGGCGCCATAAATACCCCACGCCATCACCAGCAGGCCCAGCCCGTACGCCCAAGGCGCCCAACGGGCGGCGAAACGGTCGAAGGTGGGAGGCGAACCGAGTTTGTGGAACCACAGAACGATGGGATTCATATGCCTCAATTCAGAGCGATCCGGATCGCCGCTGCTGCCACCAGTGGCGCCAGCACCAGCGCTACCGCCAGTCCGGCGCCCAGCAGGAGCAGCGGGCCGACCGGATCCAGCCCCTGCGCCGCTGCAGCGACGCTGCCGGCGCCGAAGACCAGCACAGGCACGTAAAGGGGTAGGGCCAGCAAGGCGACAAGTATACCGGAGCGCCTCATTCCAACGGTCAATGCGGCAACCACGGCGCCCAGCAGGCTCAGCAGGGGAGTACCCAGTGCCAGGGCGGCCATCAGCACGGGCAATTGGGCCCGCGGCAGGTGCATCAGTTCGGCCAGGAACGGCGCTGCGAGTAGCAGCGGCAGGGCCGTGGTCGCCCAGTGCATGAGGGTGCGCACGCCGACCAGCCAGCCCAGCGGCACCGGCGCGAGCATCCATTGCTCCAGGGACCCGTCCTCGGCATCGCCGCGAAACAGTGTGTCCAGCGAGAGCAGGCCGGCCAGCAGGATCGCGACCCAGAGCACCGCCCCCGCGACCGCGGCAAGGGTGTCGGGCTCGCCGCCGAGGGCCAGCGCGAACAGCACCACCACCAGCAGCGCGAACAACGCGGGCTGGAACGCATCGCCGCGGCGGCGCCACAGCAGGCGCAGGTCGCGCTTCATCAGCGCCTTTGCGGAGCCGGGAAGACCGGGCAGGGCGCTGCTCATGCGATTGCCCCGCTGGACGGCCGGACCATCTCGAGCATGCGCGTGCGCACCGGCGGCGCCGCGTAGGCACCGTGGGTCGTCACCAGGGCCGCCCCGCCGCTGCGCAGGTGTGCCTGGATCATCCGGTTGACCAGCTCGATGCCTTCCAGGTCCAGGTTGGCGTAGGGCTCATCCAGCAGCCACAGCGGTGCCGGCGACAACCACAGCCGCGCGAGTGACAGCCGCTTCTTCTGGCCGGCGGACAGCTGGCGCGCGAGCGCGTCCTCGTATCCGCCCAGCCCGACGATGGCCAGGGCATTGATCGGCAGCTGGTTGCGCCGCCGTCCCTGCAGGCCGCACAGGAAGGACAGGTTTTCCATCGCGCTCAGGTCGGCCTTGAAGCCGGGCAGATGCCCCATGTAGGCAATGGCCCGCGCCCGGCGCGACGCCCGCGCCCGCTGCCCGTCGACATCCACCTCGCCGCCGTCGGCGCGCAGCAGGCCGGCCAGCACGCGCAGCAGCGTGGTCTTGCCGGAGCCATTGCCGCCTTGCACGAGCAGCGCTTCGCCCGCGTCCACCGAGAAATCCAGCGGGCCGAACACGGGGTCGTCATTGCGGGCGAAATGCAGGCCGCGGGCGGCAAGCAGGGGCGGGGCGGATCGATCGGCGGCGGTCATCTGGAGGCGTCGTGGCCGGTGGAACTCCGGGCGCCCATGTTAGCCGTTCGCTGCAGCATCCCGGCGGCGGGTGCTCCAGCGGAAGCAAACGCCGCCGCGCTGGGCGAGCCGGCGGCACAGGCGGCATCCCCGCCGCCCCGCGATTTCGTAGACTGGCTGTCTTTGCGAATCAAAGGTCCCGCCGATGTCGACCAACGCCACCGCCCCCAGCGTGCCCACCCCGGAAACCAAGTTGCCCAAGGTGGGCACGACGATCTTCACCGTGATGTCGCAACTGGCCGCTGACCACAACGCGGTCAACCTGGGTCAGGGGTTTCCCGACTTCGATCCGCCGGAACGGTTGGTGGAGGCCCTCGCCAGGGCGATGCGCGACGGACGCAACCAGTACGCGCCGATGAGCGGCATCCCGACGCTGCGCGAGGCGATCGCGGAGAAGACCGAGCGCTGCTACGGCTACCGGCCCGATGTGGATGCCGAGATCACCGTCACCTCCGGCGGCAGCGAGGCGATCCTGGACGCGATCCACGCCGTGGTCCGGCCTGGCGAGGAGGTGATCGTCCTGGATCCCTGTTACGACTGTTACGAGCCCGCCATCGAGATGGCCGGTGGCATTCCCGTCCACGTGCCGCTGGATCCGCACACCTTCGCCCCCGACTGGAACCTGATCCGCGCTGCGGTCACACCGCAGACCCGGATGCTGATGATCAACAGCCCGCACAATCCGTCCGGCGCGACGCTGGATGCGGACGACATCGAGCAACTGACCGCGCTGTTGCGCGATACCGACATCTACCTGCTGTCGGACGAGGTCTACGAGCATATCGTCTTTGACGGCGCGCGCCACGAGTCGGTGCTGCGCTATCGGGAACTGCGCGAGCGCGCGTTCGTGATCTCCAGTTTCGGCAAGACCTACCACTGCACCGGATGGAAGGTCGGCTATTGCGTGGCGCCGCCGGCCTTGAGCGCCGAATTCCGCAAGGTCCACCAGTACAACACCTTCTGCACCTTCGCCCCGGCGCAGTTCGCCTTCGCGGAGATGATCCGCGACGAGCCGGAGCACTACCTGGAGCTGGGCGCGTTCTATCAGCCCATGCGCGATCGTTTCCGCGAGCAGCTGATGACCACACGCTTCAAGCCCCTGCCGGTGCCGGGCGGCTACTTCCAGCTGGTCGATTACTCGGCGGTGAGTGATCTGGACGATGCCGAATTCTGCCGCTGGTTGGCGATCGAGCACGGCGTCGCCGCGATTCCGCTGTCCCCGTTCTATGGCACGCCACCGGCCGGGCAGCGGCTGGTCCGCCTGTGCTTTGCCAAGAGCGAAGCCACCCGCGATGCGGCGATCAAACGATTGGAGAAGCTGTGATGGACAACCTTCGTGTCTCCCTCGTCCAGGGCGAAACGCTCTGGCACGACCCGGCCGGCAACCGCGAGTATTACGGCGGCCTGATCGCGTCCCTGCGTGGCCTGACCGATCTGGTGGTGTTGCCCGAGACCTTCACCAGCGGTTTCTCCAACGATGCCATTGAAGACGCCGAAACCATGGACGGCGAATCGGTGGCGTGGATGCGCGAGCAGGCCAGGGCGCTGGACGCGGCGGTTACCGGAAGCGTGCAGATCCGCGACGGCGACAAGGTCTTCAACCGGATGCTGTTCGCTACGCCCGATGGCGGCCTGCACAGCTACGACAAGCGCCACCTGTTCCGTTACGCCGGCGAGCACAAGCGCTACGCCCCCGGCCGAGACCGGCTGACGGTGGAGTGGAAAGGCTGGCGTATCTGCCCCATGGTCTGCTACGACCTGCGATTCCCGGTGTTTTCCCGCAACCGTTTCGATGTCGAGCGCGAGGGGGCGCCGGACTACGACCTGGCCCTGTATGTCGCCAACTGGCCCGCGGCGCGTGCGCATGCCTGGAAGACGCTGCTGCGGGCGCGGGCGATCGAAAACCTCTGCTTCGTGGCGGGCGTCAACCGCGTCGGTACCGACGGCAACGACCTGGCCTATTCCGGTGACAGCGCGGTGATCGATTACGTGGGCGATGCGCTGAGCGAATGCACCGATCGCGAGCTGCTCACCACCACGACCCTGCTCGCGGCCGGATTGAGCGCCCACCGTGAGCATTTCCCGGCCATACTGGACGCGGACCGCTTCGAGCTGGAGTGAGCCACACGAATCACCGCAGCTGGATCGACCCGCCGTCGGCCATCAACGTCTGTCCGGTCATGTAGCGGCTGTCGTCGCTCAACAGGAAAGCCACCACCGGAGCGACGTCCTTCTCGGGATCGCCGAAATAGCCGAGTGGGATGCGGGAGGCCGCTTCCTGGTAGTGCTCCGGATGGCTGGCCTTCCATTTGCGCACGCCCTCGGTCTCCGCCTTGGGACAGACGACATTGACCCGGATCCGGTCCTTCGCCCACTCATTGGCCGCGACCCGGCTCAGGCCCCGGATGGCTTCTTTGGCCGCGGCGTAGCTCGCCTGTGTTTCCAGGCCGGTCAGCCCGGCGCCGGAGCCGAAGTTGACGATGGATCCACCGCTCTTGAGCAGTTGTGGATAGGCGGCGCGCATGAAAAACAGGGTCGCATTGAACCCGGTTCCAAACGACAGCGCCCAATCCTCCTCGGTCAGTTCCATCAACGGCTTCTGCCTTGACGCGTGGGCGTTGTTGACCAGTCCGGTCAGCTTGCCAAACCGCGAAATCGCCAGGTCGACCGCATCCAGCGCGGCGGCTTTGCTGGACACATCGGCCTGCAGGAAAGCGATATTGGCGGGGTCGCGATTCTCCGCTTCCTCGCCGGCGGTGGTGTCGATGTCCACCGCCACCACCGCGCGCCGCGGCGAACCAGTACCGACGTGATCGCGCCTCCGATCCCGGCGGCTCCGCCGGTAACGATGATGACCTGTCCATCAAGGTTGCTCATTTGATTTCTCTCTGATGCGTGGCGGGTTGACGATCGTCATGACGACGACCCGTCGGGGGCAGCATAGTTCGGGCCAGCATAGGCGAGCGGCGTGTCGCGACTGTGCAGAGCGCTCTGTGCACGCCGGCCTGTGCACCGGGGATCCGGGCTTTCCCGTGCCTTTAACAGCCCGCGGTGAATATTGAGGTCACTGGCCTTGCGCCCCCGTCGTCGAGGGTGGAGATGACGTCGCTCACAAAGTGGCTGTCTGTACTGGGGTTGGTTGCCTGCCTGCTGGTCCTGGTGCGGCCGGCTGCCGCGGACGCGCAGCGGCCTGCGGCATCCGCGGAGCCGGGCGGGGTGGTCGTGCTCGACATCAAGGGCGGAATCGGCCCGGCCAACCGCGACTACCTGGTGCGCGGCCTGCAGCGCGCGGCCGAGGACTCCGCTGCTGCGGTGGTCCTGCGCATCGATACACCCGGCGGTCTGGACGCCGCGACGCGCGACATCAACCAGGCCATCCTTGCGTCCGCGGTGCCGGTGATCGGCTGGGTGGCGCCGCAGGGCGCCCGGGCCGCCAGCGCAGGCACCTATGTCCTCTATGCCTGCCATCTGGCAGCGATGGCTCCGGCGACCGCACTGGGCGCGGCGACGCCCGTGCAGATGGGCGGGGCTGCACCGGGCCGCACCAGGGGCCATGACCCTGCCGCGCCTGCCGGATCCGATGAAGGCGCCGACGAGGCACCCGCCAGTCAGTCCGCGGACCCGATGTCGCACAAGGTGGTCAATGACGCGGTCGCCTACCTGCGCAGCCTGGCGGAATTGCGCGGCCGTGACACCGGCTTCGCCGAAGCAGCGGTGCGCGATGCCGCCACGCTGTCGGCCGATCAGGCGCTGCAAAGGCACGTGGTGGAGATCATCGCCGACAGCCTGGATAGCCTGCTGGCCCAGGCCGATGGTCGCGAAGTCCAGCTGGCAAGCGGCAGCGTGGTGCTTGCCACCCGAGGCGCGTCCGTCAAAGAGATGGCGCCCGATTGGCGCTCCAGCCTGCTGGCAGTGCTGACCAACCCGTCGGTCGCCTACATCCTCCTGCTGGCCGGAATGTACGGGTTGCTGCTGGAGGGTTACAGCCCCGGCGCCGTGCTGCCCGGCGTCACCGGCGCCATCTGCCTGCTGCTGGCGCTGTATGCACTGCAGGTGCTGCCGGTCAACTACGCGGGGGTGGGCCTGATTGCCCTGGGGGTCCTGCTGATGGGGCTGGAGTTCTCCGCGCCCAGCTTCGGTGCGCTCGGGATCGGCGGGGTGCTCGCGCTGGTGGCGGGCTCCTTGATCCTGTTTGACACCGACGTGCCCGGCTTTGGCGTGCCGGGGCAACTGATTCTCGGGATTGGCGTTGCCAGCGCCCTGTCATTCATGGGGCTGGTGTGGCTGATGGCGCGATCGCGCTCGCGTCCCGTCTCTGCATCCGCCGGTACGATGATCGGCCAGCGCGCCATCGCGATGGAGAATTTCGTCGGCCGCGGCCACGTGCGCATCCGCGGCGAGGTCTGGCAGGCCGAGTGCGACCTGCCGGTGACCCGCGGCCAGGCCCTGCAGGTGCAGGCCCTCGACGGCCTGTTGCTGCACGTCATCCCAATTGGTCCGGTGGACGCCGCGCGGGCCGGCAAAAAAGGAGTTCCACCATGAACCTGGTCATGTACTTCCCGATACTGGTGATCATCGCGCTGTTCTTCTTCAGCGCCATCAAGATACTTCGCGAGTACGAACGCGGGGTGGTGTTCCAGCTCGGCCGGTTCTGGAAGGTCAAGGGTCCGGGTCTGATCCTGCTGATACCCGTCGTGCAGCAGATGGTCCGCGTCGACATGCGCACCATCGTCATGGACGTGCCCTCGCAGGACCTGATCACCCGCGACAACGTGTCCGTCCAGGTGAACGCGGTGGTGTACTTCCGGGTCGTGGATGCCGAGAAGGCGATCATCGCGGTGGAGCATTTCTACGAGGCCACCAGCCAGCTGGCACAGACCACGTTGCGCTCCGTGCTTGGGCAGCACGAACTGGACCAGCTGCTGGCCGAGCGCGACAAGCTCAACAACGACATCCGTTCCATCCTCGACAACCAGACCGACGCCTGGGGCATCAAGGTGGCGAACGTCGAGATCAAGCACGTCGACATCAACGAGACGATGGTGCGCGCCATCGCCCGCCAGGCCGAGGCCGAGCGCGTGCGGCGAGCCAAGATCATCCACGCCGAGGGCGAGCAGCAGGCCGCGGAGAAGCTGGTCGAGGCGGCCCGGATCATGGGGGCCGACCCGCGCGCGATCCAGCTGCGCTACCTGCAGACGCTGACCGAGATCGCCGGGGACCGCACCTCCACGATCGTGTTCCCGCTGCCGATGGATCTCGTCGAGCCCATGCTGGCGCGGCTGAAGGAACCCGCCGTCGCCACGCGCGATGCGCAGGCTGCGCGCGCTCCCACCGGGCCGGGCACGATCACCCATGCAGGAGACGCAGACGCATGAGTCAGGATTACGCCACCACCGCGCCGACGCGGGAAGAATTGGACGCGATGCCAGGCATCTGCGTCATCGAGTTCGGCACCTCGTGGTGCGGCCACTGCCAGCGTGCGCAGGCGCCCATCGCCGCCGCCTTTGCGCCCCATACCGAACTGAAGCACATCAAGGTGGAGGACGGCCCGGGCCGGCGCCTGGGGCGGTCGTTCCGGGTCAAACTGTGGCCCACGCTGGTTTTCCTGCGTGATGGCGAGGAAGTGGCGCGCGTGGTCCGACCCACCGACGGGGCGGCCCTGGCGGATGCGCTTGCAGCCGTGGGACTGGGCTGATCCACGCCGGCCGCGCACGACGGCCCACGCCCGAGCCGTCGACCCGGCGTTAACGCCGTCGCACCTATCAATGGAGGCGACCGCATCCGGCCGGTTGCCATTCGCGCCGCTGCGCGTACGACGAGGACCTATGCCCCATCCATTGCACGCTTCCCGCATCGTTCCCGGCCGAGGCCTGCTGCCGGCGCTGTGTGCGCTCTCTATCGCGCTCGCCGCAGGCGGCTGCAACCGCGCTGCCGAAGACGGCACGCACATGGACCCGCCGGCCACCGCGGATGGCGAGATGCCATCCCCGACCGGCCCAGGCGGCACGCTGGTAACGGCGGCGGCGGACGCATCGGGCAGCCTGACCGTGATGTCCGTGGGCGGCCCCGGTGATTTTCTCGCCGACAACGACCGCCGCGCCGTCTACATGCTGGAAGGCGACGAGGACGGCACCGGCTGCGCGGCGTCCTGCCTGACCCAATGGGCGCCGCTGTTTCCGCCGACGGGTGAGCCGACAGTCAGCGGAGGCTTGAGTCCCGTCCTGATCGGAACCGTAGAGCGCCCCGACGGCAGCCGGCAGATCACCTACAACGGCCATCCGCTTTACCACTTCATCGGCGACAGCCGGCCAGGCGACACGCTTGGCCACCAGCGACATGACGAATGGGGCCAGTGGTACCTGTTGACGCCGCAGGGCAGTGCGCTTGGCGAACCGGTCGGCAAGCTGGAGGCACCAGTGCCGGACAAAGCAGCACCGGACGACCCCGCGCCGGAGGAATGAGAATCTGATCGGCGATCGACTGCAGCATCCCCTGCGCGGCATCCTTTAGGTCGGCTTAAGAGCGACCCGCTACAGTGGCGGGATGCTAAGCCTTGGTCCTTTCCCCTTGCCGGCGGCGATGCTGGCGGTCGCGCTGATCGTTGCAATCCTGGTCTCACGCTGGTTTGGCCGGCGCCCGCGCGGCGGCATTGAGGCGTCTGGCACCGACGGGGTTTCCTCCGCACCCAGCGCGTCCTCGGTCCTCTTCGACATGTTCTTTGTCGGCGTCCTGGCCGCGCGGCTGGCCTTCGTGTTGCGCTGGTGGCCGGCGTACGTGGCGGAGCCCTGGTCGGTCCTGCGCATTGGCGACGGCGGCTTTACCTGGTGGGCCGGCGTGCTGGCCGCCCTCGGCTGGGGAGCGTGGAAGCTGCGCCAGCGCCCCGGGCTGCGGGTCCCGCTGATCGCAGGAAGCGTGTCTGGACTGCTCGCTTGGGGAGCCTTGCTGGGATCGGTGTGGCTGATGCACCAGTCCAGCGTCGAGTTGCCAAGCACGCAGATGACTACGCTCGACGATGAGCGCGTAAGCCTCTCGGCGATGTCCGGCCAGCCGCTGGTGGTCAATCTGTGGGCCACCTGGTGCCCGCCGTGCCGCCGCGAGATGCCGGTACTGGCCAAGGGCCAGCAGTCCACGCCCGATGTCGGATTCGTGTTCGTGAACCAGGGCGAGGGCCCCGAGCAGATCCGCGACTACCTCGACGCCGAGGGCCTGTCGCTCGACAACGTGCTGCTCGACCCGTTTTCCAGCCTCATGAACGAGATGGGCGCGCGCGGCCTGCCGACCACGCTCTTCTTTGGCGCCGATGGGCGGCTGGTGGACTTCCACATGGGCGAGCTGACCGAGGCCGGTCTCGCCAGCAAGCTGAAGGCCATCCCCGGCTCGCCCGTACCACTTCCCCCCACTCCCCCGGAGGTGCCGTGATGGCACGCAAGACCACCCATTCCTGGCTGCTGCTGGCCCCGATCCTGCTGTTGGCCAGTGCCTGCAGCGACGCCGTGGAATCAGGCGCCCAGCCGGCGCCGGCCCAGCCGGGCGCGAACGCCGCATCTTCCGCCGCTGGCAAGAAAACCGGCAACTATCCCGCGCCCATCCAGGCGTTGGAAGCGCAGGGCCTGGAGGTGCTGGGAACCTTCAAAGCGCCGTCGGGCCTGACCGGCTATGCCGGGATCGCAGGCGGCAATCCGGTCTCGATCTACCTGACCGGCGACGGGTCGCATGCCCTGATCGGCACGCTCGTCGACGCGCAAGGCAACGATGCCGGAGCGGACGCGATGCGCGATCTGGTCGTCAAGCCGATGTCGGAACGCATCTGGAACAAGCTCGAGAACGCGACCTGGGTGCAGGACGGGAAGACCGGTGCGCCGCGGGTCATCTACACCTTCACCGACGCCAATTGCCCTTACTGCCACAGCTTCTGGGAAGCCGCGCGGCCCTGGGTGGACTCGGGCAAGGTCCAGCTGCGGCATGTCATGGTCGGCGTGATCCGCCAGGACAGCGCCAACAAGGCTGCCGCGATCCTCAAGGCGCCGTCGCCCGGAAACGCGCTGGCGGACAACGAGCGCAAACAGTCCAGCGGCGGCATTAAACCTATGTCGGCCATTCCTGCGGACGTGCGCACCCAGCTGGACAGCAACGAACGCCTGATGCTGGAGCTGGGCTTCCAGGGGACGCCGGGCATCCTGTTCCAGGACGAGCAGGGCAACGTCCAGCGTCGCTCGGGCATGCCACAGGGCAACGATCTCAACGTCGTGCTCGGGCCGCGCTGATGGTCCTCAGCGCCTCAAATCAACGACGGCCACGCAGCGCATCGGCGATCCGACGCGCTGCGATGTTTCCTGCGGCCGTCTAGACGATGCCCGTGCTGTAGAACACGCCGATGATCACCATCACCGCCAGGGTCTTGATGATCGTGATCGCGAAGATATCCTTATAAGCTTGGCGGTGGGTCAGGCCGGTTACGGCCAGCAGCGTGATCACCGCGCCGTTGTGGGGCAGGGTGTCCATGCCGCCGGACGCCATCGACGCCACGCGGTGCAGCACTTCCATCGGTATGCCCGCCGCATTCGCGTTGGCGATGAAGGTCTCCGACATCGCCGCCAGGGCGATGCTCATGCCGCCCGATGCCGACCCGGTGATGCCTGCCAGGGCGGTGACGGTGATCGCCTCGTTCACCAGCGGATTGGGGATGGCGCCCAGCGCGTTGGCTACGATCAAGAAGCCCGGCAATGCGGCGATCACGGCGCCAAAGCCGTACTCCGATGCGGTGTTCATGGCCGCCAGAAGCGCCCCGGAGATCGCGTCCTTGGTGCCGACCGCAAAGCTGGTGATAACCGGCTTCCAGGCAAACGCGATGACCGACAGGATCCCAACCAGCAGCGCTCCTTCGACCGCCCAGATGGCGACCACGGACGAGATCTGCTGCACCACCGGCGCGTTCGTCCCGATCACGGCCGGATCGAAGGAATGGCTCTCGCCGTAGTAGCGCGGGATCCAGTTGGTGAACAGCTTGTTGGACACGCCCACCAGGATCAGCGGCAGGATCGCGAGCATCGGATTGGCCAGCTTGCCGCCGGTGAACTCGGCCGGCTCGTTGAGCAGCTTTGCAGGATCGCCATAGCCTTCACCGGCTTTCAGCGCGACACGACGGCGCCACTCCAGATAGCTCATGCCGACGATCAGGATGAACACGCCGCCGATCGTTCCCAGCCACGGCGCCGCCCAGGTGTCGGTGCCGAAAAACGGGGTCGGGATGATGTTCTGGATCTGCGGCGTGCCGGGCAGGGCGTCCATGGTGAAGGTGAACGCGCCCAGCGCGATGGTGCCGGGAATCAGGCGTTTGGGGATGTCGCTCTGGCGGAACAGTTCGGCGGCAAACGGATACACCGCAAACACCACCACAAACAGCGAAACGCCTCCGTAGGTGAGCAAGGCGCAGACCATCACGATGGACAGCATCGCCCGACTGGCGCCGAACAGCTTGATGGTGGCGGCGACGATGGCCTTGGAGAAGCCCGACAGCTCGATCACCTTGCCGAAGATCGCCCCCAGCAAAAACACGGGAAAGTAGAGCTTCAGGAAGCCGACCATCTTGTCCATGAACAGGCCGGTGAACATCGGCGCGACCAGGCTCGGATCGCTCAGCAGTACCGCGCCGAGCGCGGCCACCGGCGCGAACAGGATGACGCTGTAGCCGCGGTAGGCGACGAACATCAGGAACGCCAGCGCGCCCAGGACAATCAGGAAATCCATGTCAACCCCGCCATGCGCCACTCCCCGTGTATCAGTGACCGAGGAGTGTCCGCGCAGAGCCCGGCGCCGGGCATTGTCCGAAGGTACAGCTGTGATGGTTGCCCGCCCCACCTAGTCTGGCGGCCAGGGTGGAGCGGGTCCGGGTTTGCCGTGGATCCGAAACCTCGACACGACAACCGGCAAGCCAATCGAATTCAAGGGGAGAGACCGTATGTACCGTAAGCAGTTGAGTGTCGCCATCGTCTGCGCGTTGCTCGCGCCGGGCGCCTGGGCGCAGCAGGCGTCAAGCGCAGCGCCGGACGTCACCGCGCAGGACAGCCAGGCCAGGACGCTCGACACCGTGACGGTGACGGCCCGTCGACGCACCGAGTCCATCCAGGACGTGCCGGTCGCGATCAGTGCATTCGGCGAGGAAGCCCTGAAGGATCTGCAGGCCGATACCGTCGAGGGCCTCCAGGGCGTCGTGCCCAACATGAACATCGTGCAGGGCCGCGGCTCGGCCAACTCGATCAACGTCTTCATCCGCGGCATCGGCCAGCCCGACGCGCTGCAGACCTTCGATCCCGGCGTCGGCATGTACGTCGATGACGTCTACTACTCGCGCATCAACGGCGCGATGTTCTCCCTGTTCGACGTGCAGCAGGTGGAAGTGCTGCGCGGCCCGCAGGGCACGCTGTACGGCAAGAACTCCACCGGCGGCGCGATCAAGGTCACCACCAAGAACCCGTTCGAGAACACCGGCGGCGCGGTCGAGGCCACCGTGGGCAACTTCGGCCAGCGCGAAGGCAAGTTCTACTTCGGCGGCGTGCTGAACGACTCGGTCGCGATGAGCCTGGCCGGCGCGATGAGCGAGAGCGACGGTTACGTGACCGACCCGTCGACCGGCCGCAAGTACAACGGTGACGAAAACAACGCCCTGCGCGGCAAGATCGCCTTCAAGGTCAGCGACACCGTCAACGCCACCCTGTCGCTGGACCGCAACAAGCAGTACGCGCCGCTGACCCTGGGCCAGCCGACCGCGCCGCTCATCCAGACCGACCTGGCGTTCGGTCCCGTGATCCTGAAGCCTGCGCCCACTGGAGAGTACGATTTCCGCACCCGCACCTCGTTCGGCCCGAACCAGGGGCAGGAGATGACCCATACCGGCGCCAGCCTTGCCGTTGATTGGGACATGAGCGCGCAGTGGCGCTTCAAGAGCATCAGTGCCTGGCGCAAGCTGAAAACCGAGTCCTTCATCGACATCGATGCCTCGGAGTTCGAGTTGGGCGACGTGCTGGTGGCGATCGACCAGAACCAGAAGAGCCAGGAATTCCAGTTCCAGTACGACAACGGCAGCAACCTGCAGGCGATCTTCGGCCTGTATTACATGAACGAGAAGGTGCCTTCCTATCAGGAGGCCTATGCCAGCGATTTCTTTGCCTTCGCCGGAACGCCGATCTCTTTCCTACGTACCATTGAGGACGATCTCGATACGACCTCCAAGGCCGCATTCGCCCACATGAGCTGGGAGTTTGTCCCGACCTGGACCCTGGCTGCAGGCTTGCGGTACTCCAAGGACGAGAAGGATTACGCCCGCTCCACCAGCACCTACTGGGGACCGCTCTTTGCTGCTCTGAACGAGACCGTTGCATTCGACGGTCGCCAGAGCTGGGACGCCTGGACGCCCTCGATCAGCCTGCAGAAGGCGTTCAGCAGCAACGTCATGGGCTACCTCTCCGCCAACCGTGGCTTCAAGTCCGGCGGTTTCAACGGACGCGCCAACAGCGTTCTGGAAACCACCCAGGCGGTGTTTGATCCGGAGTTCGTCTGGACTTACGAGGCAGGCCTGAAGATGCGTTCGAACGACGGTCGCCTGCAGGGCAACGTCACCGCCTTCCACAGCGAGTACAAGGATTTCCAGGCACGCGTGTCGGAGATCGTGAACCCGGGTTCGCCGACCCCGAGCTTCTCCTTCCCGGTGCTCAACGCCGCGTCGCTGAAGATCGACGGCGTCGAGTTCGAGGGCAGTGCGCTGCTGGGCGAAGGCACCCGCCTGTCGGGCCAGCTGTCCTACATGGATGCGCGCTACGACAAGTTCGTCGACCCGCGCGTGCAGCTGAATCCGGCGCTGGCCAACCTGCACGACCATGTGCCGTTCTCGCCTGACTTCACCGCGCGAGTCGCCCTGCAGCACACCTTCATGCTGGACGGCGGGGCCGGCTTCACCATCGGCGGCGATGTGTCCTACCGGGATGACACCTGGCTGTCGGTCGACAACCGCAGCAACCTGATGCAGGAGGCCTACGCGACCTACGGCGCCTTTGGTGTGTGGGATTCGTCGGACTACGCTTGGCAGGTCCGCGCCGGCGTGCGCAACTTGGGCGACAAGGTCTACAAGACCGACGGCCAGGAATTCTCCAGCGTTGCCAACATCCAGACCGCGTACTACGGCATGCCGCGCAACTACTACCTGTCGGTGCGCTACAACTTCTGACCGGACGGGATTCCGGTTGGGCAAAACGGCGGCGGCCCATGGCCTGCCGCCGTTTTTGTTTCACGGTCCCGTCCGTATGTACCCATCCGGCCCGAGCTAGCCGCCGGGCTGGAAGCTGACCGGCACGTTGACCACGCCCGTGGTGGGTCGGCCGTCCTGGGTAGCGGGCTGGAAGCGCCACCGGCGGACCGCCTCGACCGCAGCACGGTCCAGATCATTGGACCCGCTGCGACGTGCCACGCGGACCGCCGTAGGCACGCCGTCCGCACCGATCATGGCCTCCACCATCACCGTTCCGCTTTCGCCACGGCGATTCGCGCGGGCGGGGTAGCGCGGTGCCGGCGTCTGCCCGGCCAGTGGTACCGGCGGAACAATCGGCGAATTCGACGCGGGGGCATACACGGGCGCAGGGCCGGGGTCGAACGACGGAGCGCTTTCCACCACCTGGGCCGGTTCCGGCTCGATGAACGCCGGGGACTGGGTCTGCGCCGCGGCGCTTTCGGCGGGAACCTCGATACGCTCGCCCGTGCCATCGCCGGTCGGTACCGGCAGCGGCGTGTAGTCGGCGGCGACGGCGTCCGCCGGTGCCTCGCCGGGACGGTAGAAGTCCGGCTCGCTGCGGCTGCGTGCCCAGATGATCGCGAACAGCAGCAAGCCCGCCGCCGCCGCGAAAATCACCACCCACCACATGCGTTGGGTGGGCAGCCATCGGGCGGGATCAAAGCGGGGGCGGGACGTTGCAGGCATGGCCAATCCGGGAGTCTGGGTAAGCGCATTGTGCACACGCGCGGTTAACGAGGCGGCAATCGGCTGCCCTCCGCGGCCGATCCACGCAATAATGCGCGGTCCGATACCACCTTGCGGTCCCGTCATGCTTGATCCAAACCTGCTGCGCCAGCAGCCCGACGAACTTGCCGAGCGCCTGCAGCAAACGCGCGGTCACGACCTGGATGTCGCCGCGTTGCGCGTCCTGGAAACCGAACGCAAGCGGATCCAGGTGCGCACCCAGGAGTTGCAGAACCTGCGCAATACGCGGTCCAAGGCCATCGGCCAAGCCAAGGGCAAGGGCGAGGACGCGAGCGCGCTGCTGGCCGAGGTCGCCGGCTTCAGCGAGGAGCTGAAGACCAGTGAGGCCCGCCTGGATGCGATCCGCGGTGAGCTGGATGCCATCGCCCTGGGCCTGCCGAACCTGCCCGATGCCTCCGTGCCGGGTGGCGCCGACGAGAGCGACAACGTCGAGCAGCACCGCTGGGGAACGCCGGGCGTCTTCGCCTTCCCGGCCAAGGACCATGTCGAACTGGGCGCCCGCCACGGCTGGCTGGACGGTGACACCGCGGCCAAGCTGAGCGGTGCGCGCTTCACCGTCCTGCGCGGCCCGATCGCGCGGCTGCACCGTGCGCTCGCCCAGTTCATGCTGGATCTGCACACCGGCGAGCACGGGTTCGAGGAAACCAGCGTGCCGGTGCTGGTGAACGCTGAGAGCCTGGTCGGCACCGGCCAGTTGCCGAAGTTCGAGGTCGACCTGTTCGCCACCGCGGTCGGCGAGAGCAAGCGCTATCTGATCCCGACCTCCGAGGTGCCGCTGACCAACATCGTCCGCGAGGAGATCCTGGCCGAATCCGAACTGCCCATGCGGATGACCGCGCACTCGATGTGCTTCCGTGCCGAGGCCGGCGCCTACGGCCGCGATACCCGCGGCATGATCCGCCAGCACCAGTTCGAAAAGGTCGAACTGGTCAGCATCGTCCGCCCGGAAGACTCCGACGCCGAACACCAGCGCATGACCCGCTGCGCCGAGGTGGTGCTGGAGAAGCTTGGGCTGCCTTACCGGCGCATGCTGCTGTGCTCGGGAGACATGGGTTTCGCGGCCAGCAAGACCTTCGACCTGGAGGTGTGGCTGCCATCGCAGGACACCTACCGCGAGATTTCCTCGGTCTCCAACTGCGATACATTCCAGGCCCGGCGGATGCAGGCGCGCTGGCGCAACCCGGCGTCGGGCAAGCCGGAACTGGTGCATACCCTCAACGGCTCGGGCGTAGCGATCGGCCGTGCATTGGTTGCGGTGATGGAGAACTACCAGCAGGCGGACGGCTCGATCGTGGTGCCCGATGTGCTGCGTCCGTACATGGGCGGGATCGACCTGATTGCGTGATTGCGTGATCGCCTGCGCGCCCGACCGCAGACCGCTCACCGCCTGACCGAACAGGCGAGCCAGCTGCCCGGGAAGTTTTTGAAACTGATCGTTGCGATTTGCAGCCTGTGCTGATCAAATGCTGCCCAATGTTCCGCTATTGGAATTGTCAGGCATGCAGGATCTCAACGATCTTCACTATTTCGCGATGGTCGTGGAACACGCCGGCTTCGCTGCGGCGGAGCGGGCGACCGGCGTCCCCAAGTCGCGCCTGAGCCGACGCATCAGCCAGCTTGAAGCGGAGATGGGCGTTCGCCTGCTGCAACGGTCCACGCGCCGTTTTGCGGTAACCGAGGTCGGCAATTCGGTCTACCGCCACGTCCAGTCCATGCTCGCCGAGGCGCAGGCAGCCCGCGAAGTCGTCGATCGGCTCAGCGCCGAGCCGCGCGGCGTGATCCGGGTCAGCGTCCCGGTGGGTGTCGCCCAGCAACAGATGCCCAAGCTGCTGCCGGGGTTCCTCGGCCGCTACCCGGAAGTGCGCGTGCAACTGCATGTCAGCAATCGCCGGGTGGATGTGATCAATGAGGGCATCGACGTGGCCCTGCGCGTGCGCAGCAAGCTGGACGACGACGGCAGCCTGGTAATGCGCAGCTTCGGGCAGATCCAGGAGTTGCTGGTCGCCAGTCCCGATTACCTGCGCAAGATGGGTCGTCCCTCGACCCCGCAGGAACTCTCCGAGCACGTCACCATGAGCATGAGCGAGGACGACGCCCGGCAACGCTGGGAACTGCACGGCCCCGAGGGAGACGTCCAGCCGGTCGAGATCAAGCCGCGGGTGATGGGCTTCGACCTGCCCATGTTGCTCTCGCTGGCGATACAGGGCGTAGGCATCACCCTGTTGCCCGAGAGCGTGTGCGCCGATGCGGTGCGCCGCGGCGACCTGCACGTGGTGCTCCCGGCGTGGCGTTTGCCTCAGGGCATCTTCCACGCCGTGTTTGCCTCCCGCCGCGGCATGCTGCCTGCCGTGCGGGTGTTCATCGATTACCTCGCCGAGACCGTTCCCGCGCTGGTCGCCGATGCGCGCCTGGGCTGCGGCGACATCAACCGCAAGCCCTGCAGCGAGGCGGAGTTGAAGGCGTTCCGGCGCTGACGCGTCGGCGATGCTCGTGCGATAATCCGGCGCGGCGGTCCAGGTGCAATGCCGGTCCGTCCGCGTGCAGTCACGCGGTTTGCACCACCCCGCCGCCCAACAGCGGCAACACCAGTTCCAGGAAGAGTGGCCGAGCGGTTGAAGGCACCGGTCTTGAAAACCGGCGAAGGGTTAAACCTTCCGTGGGTTCGAATCCCACCTCTTCCGCCATTTCCCCGGTTCAAATCCTTTCGCTGCGGCCCGATGCCACGCCCTATGTTGCGCGGGGTCAAGCGCGGCGGTAGCCTCGCGTGGAGGGGACTACATGGATCGTAGACAAGGAGGGGTCAATGGGAATTACGGTTTTCATCGTGGACGACCACGCGCTGGTGCGTACCGGCATGCGCATGATCCTGTCGGCCGAGGACGGTATCCAGGTCGTGGGCGACGTGGAGAGTGGCGAGCTGGCCTTGCCGCTGATCCGCCAACTGCAACCCGATGTGGTGCTGTGCGACCTGCACCTGCCCGGTGTGAGTGGGCTGGAGGTCACCGAGCGGGTGGTGAAGGGCGGGCACGGCACGCGGGTGATCATCGTCTCGGTGCTGGAGGACGGCCCGATGCCGCGGCGACTGCTGGAGGCTGGCGCGTTCGGATACGTCGGCAAGGGCGGCGATGCCACCGAGCTGGTGCGTGCGGTACGCGCGGTGGCCCGCGGTCGACGCTATCTGGCCAGCAACATCGCCCAGAACCTGGCGCTGTCCGGGCTGGAGGGGGACGATTCCCCGTTCGATGAGCTCTCACCGCGCGAGCTCGAAGTGGCGTTGCTGTTGGCCCAGGGGCTGCGCCAGGAGGAGATCGCCCGGCGGTTGTGCCTGAGCGCGAAGACGGTCAACACGCACAAGAGCCGGATGTTCGAGAAGCTGGGCATCAGCGACAACATCGCGCTTGCCAGGCTGCTCGGCCAGCACGGTCTGCTGGAGCCCAGCCGGGTGCTCTAGCCGGCCGGGCTGTTCAGGGCAGGGCGGCCAGAGCCGCGAAGGATCAGTACAAAATGAAACGGGCCGCGTACGCGGCCCGTTTCATTGGTGGCTTTGAACCACCGCCTTCGCAAACGTCAGGCGTTGTGCTTTTCGTCCGCCGCGTCCTTCGCTTCCGGATCCTTCTGCTTCTCTTCGGCGCTCTGGCCTGCCGCGTTGTTGCTACCGGGACCGTCGCTGTCGAAGAGGTGGGCCGTCCGCGGTTGCTCGTCCTTGCGGGCATTCACCGCTTCCGCTGCAGGCTCCACCGACACCGTCTCCGTTCGCACAACGGTTGGCGGAGCGACTACGACCGCCGGCAGCGCCGATGGTGCGTCGCCGGAGTCATCGTCGGCGTTCTCGCCCGTGATGTAGCCGGGATTGGCGCGGACCTGAGGGGCCTGCACCTTGGCAGCCGTGACCTTCGCAGTTGGCATCCTCTCAGCCGGCGTGGCCGCGTCTGCATCCGCCCGGGCGGGCTCCGGCGCGGGTTCTTCCGAAGCCGGGGTCGCCGAATCAGGCGACTGAGCCTTGTCCGAATCCGGACTGTCCTGCGCCGCCGGCGCGTCGCTGCCGTGGGTCTCGCTGCCTTCGTCCGCGGCAACCGTCTGCTTGCGGGCCCTCGGCTGACGCGGCGTCCTCGGCGCGCGTGGCTTGCGCGCCCTTGGTGCGGCAGCGTCCCCGGCGTCGGCACTTTCTGCGCTGTCCGCGCTGTCGGCACTTTCGCCGGTCTCCACACCGTCGTCGGCCTCCGGACCCTTCGGCGCTGCCGGTTCCTGCGAGGTGGCGTCGGCGGCCGCGGTCCCGTTTTTCGCGGAGGCCGCCTTCGCCTCGGGCTCTACGCCCGCTCGCTGCGTGCCCGACCTCGACTCCGCCTTCCGCGCTTCGTGCTGTGTGTGGTCGGACTCCGGCACGTCATCAAAATCAAACTCCGGCTGCGCCCGGCTGACTGCCGTCGAAGCGCCACTGGTCTGCGCCTCGCCTGAGCCTTCCTCATCGGCGGAAGCTTCATCGGTCAGGACGTTGTCGGACGTGTGATCCGGGGCCGAACCCGCGTCGGCGCCACCACGGCGACGGCGACGTCCACCACGACGGCCGCGGCGACGGCGACTAGTGCCGTCCGGATTGTTGTCGTCCTCGGCCGGGCCGTGGCCCGGAGCCGTGCTCTCCACCGGCTGCGTGTTCTGGGCCGCGCGTGCGTGGTCCTTTTCTGCGGCGCGCTCGGTTCCCGTTGAAGCCGCGGCGGCCGTGGCAACCGCGGCCGCCACCGCCGGCTGATCGGCGTTGTCGACCTGCGGAGCGCTGACATCGCGACCGGATCGATCACCGCGGGGCTGGCGGGGCTGGCGCTGCGTCGACTTCTCCGCGGCATCCATTGCCGCCACGTTTGTCTCGTCCTGGCGACGCGGCTGCTTTTCCCGCTGCTGTCGCGGTCCGCGTCCATTGCCCGACGCGGCGCGATCATCCTGGGACGGACCGTTGCCACGCTGGGCGTCGTCACGGCGTCCGCCGTCGCGGCCTTGTTGCTTGCCGCCACCACGGCGCTGCCCGCCGCGATCCTGACGGTCACCGCGCTCGCCGCGCTCGCCGCGCTCGGCCTGGCCAGTGCCGTTGGAACGGCCACGAGCACTGCCCGAGCGCTCGGTCGCCGTATCGGTCGTCGGCTCAGGGGTGCCGCGGAAGAACCGCATGATGCGGTCGACCATGCCGACCGAGTGGGTGGGTGCAGCAGCTGCCACCACCACCGGGGTCGGCGCGACGGGCGCGGGCACGTCAGCCTGGCGCGGTTCACGCAACGGCGCCGGCTGGGCCGGCCTGACATTGGTCACCGCGGCGATGACCGGAACATTGAGGTTCGCCTTGGTCAGCGCGTGGGTTGGCAGCTTGCGCTGGCTTCCGCGGTGGTAGCTCGGACGGTTGCTGTCTTCGCCCAGCTCGTTGTCGCGCAGCCGGCTGACTTCGTAATGCGGGGTCTGCAGGTGCTCGTCGGCCACGATGACGATCGGCGTGCCGTGGCGCCGCTCGATCTCGCTGATCGCGCGACGCTTCTCGTTGAGCAGATAGTTGGCAATCTCGACCGGCGCCTGGACCAGGATCTGTCCGGTGTTCTCCTTCATCGCGTGCTCTTCGCTCACGCGCAGGATAGAAAGCGACAGGGACTCGACACTGCGCATGCGGCCATGCCCTTCGCAGCGCGGGCAGACCAGCTGGCTGGACTCGCCCAGGCTCGGACGCAGCCGCTGCCGGCTCATCTCCAGCAGGCCGAAGCGGGAAATACGGCCGACCTGGACGCGGGCGCGATCCTGCTTGAGCGCGTTCTGCAGGCGGTTTTCGACCTCGCGCTGGTGCTTGCTGGAGGACATGTCGATGAAATCGATCACCACCAGTCCGGCCAGGTCGCGCAGGCGCATCTGGCGGGCGACTTCCTCGGCCGCCTCCAGGTTGGTGTTGAACGCGGTTTCCTCGATGTCGCTGCCGCGCGTCGCGCGTGCCGAGTTGACGTCGACCGCGGTCAGCGCCTCGGTCTGGTCGATGACCAGCGCGCCGCCCGAGGGAAGGCGCACGTCGCGCTCGTAGGCGTTCTCGATCTGCGACTCGATCTGGAATCGGTTGAACAGGGGCACGTCGTCGGTGTAGTGCTTGAGCTTGCGCAGGTTGTGCGGCATCACCTGCTCGACGAACTCGCGCGCCTCGGCGTACATCTCCTCGGTGTCAACCAGCACCTCGCCGATGTCCGGACGCATGTAGTCACGCAGGGCGCGGATGATCAGGCGGCTTTCCTGGTAGATCAGGAACGGCGCGGGCTTGGTCAGCGCCGCGTCGGCCACCGACTTCCAGACCTGCAGCAGGTAATCCAGGTCCCACTGCAGTTCCTCGGCATCACGGCCGACACCGGCGGTGCGGATGATCACGCCCATGTCGTCGGGGATGTTCAGCGCATCCATCGCACGCTTGAGTTCGGCGCGGTCCTCGCCCTCGATCCGGCGCGACACGCCGCCCGCGGTGGGGGAGTTGGGCATCAGCACCATGTAGCGCCCGGCCAACGAGATGTAGGTGGTCAGCGCCGCGCCCTTGTTGCCGCGCTCTTCCTTGTCCACCTGGACCACGACTTCCTGCCCTTCGCGCAGCAGTTCCTTCAGACCGGCCTTGTTGTGGTCCACGCCCGCGGCGAAATAGTCGCGCGAGATCTCCTTCATCGGCAGGAAGCCGTGTCGATCACCGCCGTATTCGACGAACGCCGCCTCCAGCGAGGGCTCCAGGCGGGTGATCTTGCCCTTGTAGATGTTGGACTTTTTCTGTTCCTGCGACGGTTGCTCGATATCGATGTCGTACAGGTTCTGCCCGTCGACAATCGCGACGCGCAGCTCTTCGGCCTGCGTCGCGTTGATCAGCATGCGTTTCATTGTTGCATTCCTCGCGCGCTCTACCGCGCGGAACGCCTTGGCGTTTCGCCTCTGGACACTGCGTCCCGTCGCCGCGGAATGGAACCTGCAGGCCGGTGAACCGGCGTGCGCGCGCTGACGTGACCTGACAATTTCCAGCGCTTCTACACCACGGCACACCGCGGGAGCGCTTGTTTTTGTTGCTTACCAAATTTTGGGGCCGGAGGCGTTTCGGGCAGATGCCGTGACGCCGCTCGGGTCGTGTTCATCGACCGGTGGTTGACGGGGTATTCGACAAAACCGGACGAGCCGAGGTTCCACCGTGCTGGCGCTGCTAACATGGCCGCCCCGAGGGCGGGGGTCAGACGCAGACCGGAATCGCAGGTTGGGCTTTTGGCCCGTGTTCCGGCTACCGACGTAGTGTGGTGGCCGCAACGACTTTCCTGCGAAATCAAAACCTTATCTCGCGTCGCGAGTGTATCAGATAACTTCCCCAGAATGACCCATTCAGATAGCCAGCAAAGCCATGCCGGAGCGCGCGTTGCGGTGGTTCCCGAGGACCGCGAAGGCCAGCGGCTGGACAACTTCCTGCTCGGTCTGCTGAAGGGTGCTCCCAGGTCGCTGGTCTACAAGCTGGTGCGGTCCGGCCAGGTGCGCGTGAACGGGGGCCGCGCGAAGGCGGATCGCAAGCTGGAAAGTGGCGACAAGGTCCGCATTCCCCCCGTTCGGGTGGAGCCCGAGGGCGAGCGACCCGCACCGCCGCGCGGGTTCATGGATGCGCTGGAGGCGGCAATCGTCCATGAGGATGCCCGGTTGCTGGTGCTCAACAAGCCCTCAGGCGTCGCCAGCCATGGCGGCAGCGGCATCAGCTTTGGCGCCATCGAGACCCTGCGTGCGCTGCGGCCGGGGCAGGGCCTGGAGTTGGTGCATCGGCTGGACCGCGACACGTCCGGTGTCCTGGTGGTGTCCAAGAAGCGCTCCACGCTGACCGAGATGCAGGCGCTGATGCGCGAAAGCACCAGCGGCGCGGGCGGCATGCGCAAGCGCTACCTGGCGTTGCTGATCGGGCGGATGCCCGATGGAACGATGAGTGTCGACGCCCCGCTTCACGTGGGACTGCGCCAGGGCGGCGAGCGCCACGTGCAGGTGAATCCCTCAGGCAAGTCGGCGCTGAGCCATTTCAAGGTGCTGGAGCGGCGCGGTGGGCATTCCTACTGCGAGGTGCGCATTGAAACCGGGCGTACCCACCAAATCCGAGCGCACGCGCAGCACATCGGTCACACTGTTGCCGGCGATGACAAGTACGGGGATCCGGAGGTCAACCGCCGCCTGCGTGATCAGGCAGGACTGAAACGTCTGTTCCTGCATGCAGCCACGCTGGAATTCGCCCTGGACGGTGGCAAAACGCCCTACAGCCTCACCGCGCCACTGGCGCCCGAGTTGCTGGATGTCCTCGACCGCCTGAAATAGGCGTAGCAGGCTGCACGCCCTTCAGCGCCGGCGACGACCGTTCATCCCGCTACTGCGGCAGCCCGCCGGACACGTCCCGGCAGCGTTCCGAATCCATGTCCGGGGCGGTGAACTTCACCGGCACCCGGAGCGGAGACTCCGCCGGCTGGCCACGACTGGTGCCGGCCTGGAACTTCCAGCCCTTCACCGCGTCCACTGCCGCCGCATCGAGTTGTGGGTGCCCGCTGGTGTCCTCGACCTTCACGTTCTTGGGAATCCCGTCGACGCCAATGGTGAGCAGCACGCCCACCTCGCCTTCAATCCCGGCGCAGGCGAGCTCCTCGGGGTACTCCGGGGGCGGCGTCTCCACGGCCATGGGCTGTGTCGGTGCGACCTGAGTGGGCTGGTCGGCCTGCTCGGAGCTGCAACCGGCCAGCATCAGGCCAATGGCGAGCGCGGAAACGGCCGGGAACAGCATCCAGCGGCGGATGGAAAGGGGTTGCGGGCGTATGCCGGGCATGTTGTTCACTCCTGCAGGGCGTCGGTTTTGGCGGCACAGATGAAATCGTTCTCGCTCAGGCCGCACACGTCGTGGGTCGAGAAACGCACCTCGCAACGATCGTAGTGCACGCCCAGGTCGGGGTGGTGGTCCTCGCGATGGGCGATGAAGGCCAGCGCGTTGACGAAGGCGATCGTCCGATAATAGTTGTCGAATTTGAACGTGCGGGTCAGGGCGCGACCGTCCTCGGCCAACGTCCAGCCGTTGAGTTGGCTGTGAAGCTCCCGGACCTGGGCTTCGTCAAGTCGGTGGCTGGCGCCCTTGCGCGGGACGCAATGGGCCTGGGCGAGCGGAATCCTGTCGTTCATGGCAACTCCTTGAAGGGCAGGCTGAACACTGTTCGCAGCCTTGCCGGGGCTTAACGGTGGCATACGGTTGTATAGCGCCAAGCCCGTTAGAATAGCGGCATGATCCAGATATCCGAATCGGCACAGACCCATTTCCGCAAGCTCATCGAACGCGAGGCGATCCCCGGCCTGGGTGTACGCCTGTCGGCAGTGAATCCGGGAACGCCGCGCGCCGACGTCCGCCTGGAATTCACCGAACCGGCCGAGCTCGATGGCGATGAATGGGCGATTGATTGCAAGGGCTTCACGCTGTGGCTGGAGGCGGACAGCGTCAGCGCACTGGATGGCGCCGAGATCGATTACGAAGCCATGGCAACGGGAGGCCAGTTGCAGATCCGCGCTCCGAAGATCAAGGGCGCGGTTCCCGGCGAGGCGGCATCGCTGGTGGAGCGTGTGCGCTACCTCATCGAGCACGAAATCAACCCCCAACTGGCGACGCACCGCGGCAACGTCGCGTTGCAGGAGGTCACGGCGGACGGGATCGTGGTGCTGCGCTTTGGCGGTGGCTGCCACGGGTGCGGGATGGCCGACGTGACGCTGAAGAACGGCATTGAGAAGACGTTGCGCGAGAAGGTGCCGGGTGTAACCGGCGTGCGTGATGCAACCGATCACGATAGCGGCGCCGCACCGTACATCGCGCGCGGCGCCAGCTGACCGACCGGTCGCCTTTGACCCTCCCGGTTGACGAGTGGCTGCATGCGCTCCAGCTTCGGATGAAGCTGGTGGCGCCGCACCGCCGACGCGGCGCCGGGGAATTTCCACCCGGATGGGACGAATGGGTGGATCGCGGTGCGGGCGCCCGCCCGGCGGCCGCGCCTCCCGAAGCCCTGACGCTGGCCATTGCCGCACGGGGCGTTGCGCCCCCTTTACCGGGCGCTCCCGAACTCGGTCGCTGGGACTCGTTCAAGGCGCTGTGCCGCGAGCAGTGGGATCCGCCCGACGCCGAAGATCGCCCGATGCGGCGCGTCGCGTGGCTGGTGGCCGTTGGCTGGCATGTCTTCGTCGCGGTGGCGTTGGTCTGGTTGATGTATCAGCAGTACCTGGCACCCGCCCATCCGCCACAAAAGGGGCAGGAGGATGTCGTCCAGATCGAGTTCATCGGCGAGGGCGCGACCGGGGAAGTCGGCGGTGGCCCGGAGGCAGAAGCAGCGGCCGCGCAGCCTGCAGCATCTGCCGCAGAGGCCAGCGCGAGCGCCGCCGCAAGTGGCTCGCAGGCGCCGCCTACGCCGGTCGAGCCCACTCCAGTGGTCGCGGCTTCGGAGCCGGCGCCGCCGATGCCCGCCGTTGTGCCCGAACAACCCGTGTCGGAAGCCGCACCCCCGCAGGTGCCGCAAAACGTCGAGGTCAGCGAGCCTGCGCCGGATGTCTCGGACTACCAGTTGCCGCCGCCGATGGCCGCGCTGCCGGTTCCGCAGGTGACCGTTCCCGAGCGCAGCCCGGTTGTGCCGGAGATGGTCGTGGTGGAGGTTCCGTCGCGCCCGGCTCCGGTGGTTCCTGCGATCGCCGCTCGACCGATCGCGGACGTCACGCTGCAGCCGACGCCGTCGGAGGTCGTGGTGCGCGAGATTGCCGCGCCACTGCCGACCGCGCCGACGGTGACGGTGCCAAAGCGCGAAGTGGCGTTGCGCGAGCACGCCCTGACACCCGCCCCAATACGGGAGCGGGAAATCCCTTCGCCAGCGCCACCCCGTCCCGCATCACCACCGGCATCGGCGGCTACCGCCACCGCGACCGCTCCCGCGTCGACTGCGAGCTCGGAAAGCGCCGTGGCAAGCGAGCGGAAGCGCGCTGCCTCGGCCGCCGCCGCGGACGCTGCGGCAATGCCGTCCAATGCCGGTCCGAAGACCGCGACCGCGCCAGGCGGCTGGGATACGAGGAAGCGCGCCGACGACTGGGGCGAATCCACCCGCAACGTGGAGGGTGGCCAGAAGGGCACGCCCGCCGGCCTGTACAACAGCGACGGCAGCGTGCGCTTGGCCGAGACACCGGGCTCCGCCTCTCCAGCGCGACCGCCGGGAGCGCTGACGGACGAAATCGTCAACCTGGATCGTGCCGGCACATGGCTCAAGCGCAAGCCCACGGACTATGAGCCGACGTCCTTCGACCGCTACTGGCGACCCAGCGAGACGCTGCTGGAAGAGTGGGTGCGCAAGAGCGTCACCACCATCCGGATCCCGATCCCGGGCACCAACAAGCACGTGGTCTGCCAGACCGTCCTGCTGGTGGTTGGCGGCGGCTGCGACATCAGCGATCCGAACCTGCTCGACGTTCCCGCCACCGCGCGTCCCGCACCCGACATTCCCTTCAAGCCCGGCCTGCAGGAAGACAACGGCAGCCTGCCGGCGCCGGTCGAGCAGTAGTCGCATCGGCGATGTCCAGGCAATAAAAAAGCCCGCGCGATGCGGGCTTTTTTATTGGTTCAAAGCAGCGGGGAAGCAGGACCGCTGCGCTGCGGAGGGTGTCTGCTACTTCCTGTGGGAGCCGGTCAGGTTGACCAGTTTGCTGGGACGGGAACCGAAATACGCCGACAGGTCGGCGATCTGCTGGTCGGTAAGCGCCTTGGCCTGCATCGACATCATCACGTGGTCGCGGCTGCCGTCGCGGTAGGTCTGCAACGCGTGCGCCAGGTAGTCGGGATACTGTCCGCCAATGACCGGGTAGGTCGAATCGATGGGTGCGTTGCCGTCCGGGCCGTGGCAGTCGATGCACGACTGGCCGGTTGCCGCGCCCTTGGCATTGGCCAGTTGCTCGCCGGCCGCGACGAAGCCCTGCGGCAGGCCAGCCGACGAGGATCGCGACGGGTCGGCAGGCGACTGCGAGCACGCGGACAGCGCAATCACGGCAATGCAGGAAAGGACCGCAGGGGCGATGGCGAGGGTTTTGCGGATCGTCATGGGGCGGCGTTCCTACTTGACGTTGGACAGAAAGGCGGCGATGTCGGCGATGTCCTGGTCGGAAAAGCCCTGGGCCTGCGCGCGCATGGTCGGATGCGTCCGGGTGCCGGTCTGGTAGGCGGTGAGCGCGTTGACCAGATAATCCACGGACTGCCCGCCCAGCTTTGGTACGTGGTAGTTCGGGTACGCGTTCTTGTAGCCGTCGATGCCGTGGCAGCCTTGGCAGGTGTAGGTCAGCTCGTAGCCGTTCTGGGTGCGCGCAGCCGCGTCGGCGGACTCCTGCGCGACGGCAGGGGCCGTGGCGAGGCTCAGCGCCAGGGCAGCGGCAATGGTCAGCAGTCGCATCATAGGTATCGGCAATCTCGTGTGGCTGGCGAAATTCGGGACGGCTGGGCCGCGTCGAAATGCCGCGGGCGCCGCTCAATTTTTGGAGTATAGCTTGCGTTCATCGATCAACGAAGAGGGCAGGTCGCGAAGACGCCTTGCTTGCGGGTGATAATTGCGGGTCGCATCGGCATGACCTTCGGCGCATTCCGGTGGTGAAGTGTTGGTGACATACTTATCTACAACACCGGCATTGCGACCGGGCTGTGTCCATCAAAAATCACACCATCGGGGTCTCCAATGCAACATCGCGCCAATTCCAGCGGCACTGCCTGGTTTCGCAGCTGCGCTTACCTGCTTGTGTGTGTCCTGCTGCTTTCGGCCTGCAAGGGCGGCGCCGGCGGGGCGGGCAAGGAAGGCGATGCGGAGGAGACCGAGGCCGTCACCGTCGAGGTCGCGCCCGTGCAGAAGCGCTTGATGGCCGCAAGCTACACCGGCACCGCGCCGCTGGAGGCGTCGGTGGAGGCCCAGGTGGTGGCCAAGACGTCCGGGGTGGCGCTGAAAGTGCTGGTGTCGGAGGGCGACACGGTGCGCGCCGGTCAGACCTTGGTGCGGCTCGATTCCGATCGCGCGCGGCTGCAGGTGGCGCAGACCGCCTCGCAGGTCGGCAAGCTGCGCAACCAATTCGAGCGCGCCCAGAAGCTGGCCGCCGAGCAGTTGATCGCCGCCGCCGACTACGACCAGATCCGCTACGACCTGGCCAACGCACAGGCGGCCAACCGCATGGCGAACCTGGAGCTGTCCTACGCGGACGTGAAAGCGCCAATCAACGGCGTGGTGGCCTCGGTTCCGCCCAAGGCGGGCAACTTCATCCAGATCAATACGCCGATCGTGCGGATCGTGGACATTTCGACCCTGGAAGCGACCCTGAACGTGCCCGAGCGTGAACTGGCGACGATGAGCGCGGGCCTGCCGGTCTCACTCGCGGTGGATGCGCTGCCGGGCAAGACGTTCACCGGCGTGGTGGAGCGCATATCGCCAGTGGTGGATTCGGGCAGCGGCACCTTCCGCGTCATCGCCCGGTTCGACAGCGAGGGCGCCCTGCAGGCGGGCATGTTCGGACGCATCAGCATCAACTACGGCCAGCGCGCCGACGCCATGGTCGTTCCGCGCAACGCGCTGCTGGAAGGGGAGGGCGATCCAGCGGTGTTCGTCCTGGAAGGCGACAAGGTACGCCGTGCCGCCATCCAGACCGGCTACAGCGACGGCAGCTGGGTCGAGGTCCTGGACGGGCTTTCCCCCAACGACCGCGTGGTGGTGGCGGGCAAGACGACGCTGCGCGATGGCAGCGCGGTAACCGTCATCGATACGGGTGCACCGCCGCCGGCCCCGGCAGTCCCGGCCGCTTCCGCCACCGAACAGTAAGGCGCCCTCCCGATGAGCGACCTCAAGCAGACCGCGCCGGCCGTGCCCGGGGCGCACCCGCAGCGCAACTTCAGCCTGGTCGAATTCTCGACCCGGCGCCGGGTCACGGTGGCGATGGTGACCCTTACTTTTGTGCTGTTCGGCTTGATCGCGCTCGGCAACCTGAAGGTCAACCTGTTGCCGGACCTGAGCTACCCGACGCTGACGGTACGTACCGAATACACAGGTGCGGCCCCGACCGAGATCGAGACGCTGATCACCGAGCCGGTCGAAGAGGCCGTGGGCGTGGTGAAAGGACTGCGCAAGCTCAAGTCGGTCTCGCGGACCGGGCAGAGCGACGTCGTGCTCGAGTTCGCCTGGGGCACCGACATGGACAAGGCCGGGCTGGAGGTGCGCGACAAGATGGAGTCGCTGCAGCTGCCGCTGGAGGCCAAGCCGCCCGTGCTGCTGCGCTTCAATCCGTCCACCGAGCCGATCATCCGCGTCGCCCTGTCGTCCAAGGCCGAAGGCGATGAGTTGCGCCAACTGGCCCTGCTGCGCCAGTACGCCGACGATGACCTGAAGAAGAAGCTCGAGCCGGTGCTCGGCGTGGCCGCGGTGAAGGTGGGCGGCGGGCTGGAGGACGAGATCCAGGTGCTGGTGGACCAGCAGAAACTGGCGCAGCTCAACCTGCCGATCTCCACCGTGACCCAGCGCCTGGGCCAGGAGAACATCAACATCTCCGGCGGCCGGCTGGAGGAAGGTTCACAGCGCTACCTGGTGCGGACGGTCAACCAGTTCTCCAGCGTCGACCAGATCCGCGATTTGCTGGTGACCACCAGCACCGGAGGCAGCGACGCGGCCGCCGAAGCCGCGATGCAGATGGCGCGCGTGGCCGCGGCGTCGGGCTCGGCCGATGCGATGGCCGCGGCGGCGTCGGTGCAAAGCGCGTCCTCGGGAAATGCCAGCACGGTTGCCGGCGGAAAGCCGGTGCGCTTGAAGGACATCGCCGAGATCGTCCAGGGCCACAAGGAGCGCGAAGCGATCATCCGCCTGGATGGCCGCGAAGCCGTCGAGCTGGCGATCTACAAGGAGGGCGATGCCAACACCGTGGCGACCGCCGACGCGATCCACGAGCGGCTCGAATCCATCCGCAAGCAGGTGCCGGCCGACATCGACCTGACCGTCATTGACGACCAGTCCACCTTCATCCGCAACGCGATCAGCGACGTCAAGATGGACGCGGTGATCGGCGGGATGCTGGCGATTCTGGTGATCTTCCTGTTCCTGCGCGATGGCTGGAGCACGTTCGTCATCGGCCTGTCGTTGCCGATCTCGATCATCACGACGTTCTTCTTCATGGGCCAGCTGGGCCTGAGCCTCAACGTGATGTCGCTGGGCGGGCTGGCGCTGGCGACGGGGCTCGTGGTGGATGACTCGATCGTGGTGCTGGAGTCGATTGCCAAGGCGCGCGAACGCGGCCTGGGGATCCTGCAGGCAGCCATTACCGGCACCGCCGAGGTCAGCATGGCGGTGGTGGCCTCGACCCTGACCACGGTGGCGGTGTTCCTGCCGCTGGTGTTCGTGGAAGGCATCGCCGGGCAGCTGTTCCGCGACCAGGCGCTGACGGTTGCCATTGCCATCGGCATCTCGCTTGCGGTGGCGATGACGCTGATTCCGATGCTGAGCGCGCTGCGTGGCCGGCCGTCAGAATCGCTGCCCGAGGAGCCGCCCCATCCGCAGTGGCAACCCAGCCGCACCTGGCAGAAACCGGTGGCGGCTACCCGACGCGGTGTGGGCGCCGGCGTGGGCGGCGCGCTGTTCGGGATTGCGTGGGTGTTCGTGCGCATGTGGCGCGGCGTGTCCGCCGTGGTGGGGCCGGTCATGCGCAAGGCCAGCGATCTGGCCATGGCGCCGTACGCACGTGCCGAGCGCGGTTACCGGAAGCTGCTCCCCGCGGCGATGGGCCGCCCGGTGTTCGTGCTGGGGTCGGCCGCGGCCGCTTTCGCGCTGGCCTTGCTGCTGGTGCCGATGCTTGGCGCGGACCTGATACCGCAGTTGGCTCAGGACCGCTTCGACATGACGGTCAAGCTGCCGCCGGGCACGCCCTTGCGGGAAACCGACGCGCTGGTGCAGAGCCTGCAGAAGAAACACGCGGGCACGGAAGGCATCCATGCAATCTACGGAGTCAGTGGCAGCGGCACGCGGTTGGATGCCAGCCCGACCGACAGCGGCGACAACGTCGGCAAGCTCAGCATCGTGATGAGCAACGGAGGCAGCGACCGGCTCGAGGCGTCGATGTCGGGCGCGTTGCGCCAGAGCATGCGCGACCACCCGTCGGCGCAGGTCGATTTCAGCCGCCCGGAGTTGTTCAGTTTCTCCATGCCGCTGGAGATCGAGCTGGCGGGACCGGACCTGGAGACCATCCGCAAGGCAGGGCAGAAGATGGCCGCCCTTTTGCGGGCCAACCCGCACTACACCGACGTCAGCTCGACCGTCGAGCAGGGCTTTCCGGAGATCCAGATCCTGTTCGACCAGCAGCGGGCGGCCGCGTTCGGCCTCACCACCCGCCAGATCGCGGATGCGGTGGTGTCCAAGGTGCGCGGCGACGTGGCGACGCGCTACAGCTTCCGCGATCGCAAGATCGACGTGCTGGTGCGGCTCAAGGAGGAAGAGCGCGGCTCGGTGGATGACATCCGCAACCTGATCATCAACGCCGGCGGCAAGACGGTGCAGCTGGGCTCGGTGGCCGAGGTGGTCTCCACCACGGGCCCGAGCGAGATCCATCGCGCCGACCAGGTCCGGGTCGCGGTGGTGTCGTCCAACCTGCAGGGCATCGATCTGGGCAGTGCGGTGCTGGAGGTGCAGAAGCTGGTCGCCGACAACCCGCTGGGCGCCGAGGTGCAGATGCATATTGGCGGTCAGGGCGAAGAACTCGGCGATTCCCTGCGGTCGCTGCTGTTCGCGTTCGGGTTGGCCATTTTCCTTGTCTACCTGGTGATGGCCTCGCAGTTCGAATCGCTGCTGCATCCGTTCGTGATCCTGTTCACCATCCCGCTGGCGATGGTCGGCGCGGTGCTGGCGCTTTTGCTGACGCGATCGCCGGTCTCGGTGGTGGTCTTCATCGGGCTGATCCTGCTGGTCGGGCTGGTGACCAAGAACGCGATCATCCTGATCGACAAGGTCAACCAGCTGCGGGAGGCGGGCGTGGCCAAGCGCGAGGCCTTGCTGCAGGGCGCCCAGTCGCGCCTGCGGCCCATCGTGATGACCACGCTGAGCACGCTGTTCGGCTTCCTGCCGCTGGCGTTGGCCTTTGGCGAGGGCGCCGAAGTCCGCTCGCCGATGGCGATCACCGTCATCGGTGGACTGCTGGTATCGACCCTGCTGACCCTGATCGTGATCCCCGTCGTCTACGACCTGTTGGACCGCCGGCCGGACGAGTACTACCGCCATCGCGCCCGGCGCGGTGAGGACATCCCTCCGGCGGGCGAGGCCTACCCGGAGCCGGTCGCATGAGCATCGCCGAGATCAGCCTGCGCCGGCCGGTGACGACCATCATGCTGTTCGTGTCGATGGTTGCGATCGGGCTGATCGCCGCCGTGCGCCTCCCGCTGGAGGCGCTGCCGGACGTGTCTGCGCCGTTTGTATTCGTCCAGCTGCCCTACACCGGTTCCACGCCGGAGGAGGTCGAGCGCAACATCCTGCGCCCGGCCGAGGAAGCGCTCGCCACGATGAGCGACATCAAGGGCATCCAGGGCCGCGCGTCGGCCGACGGAGCATCGATATTCATGATGTTTTCGGACTGGAGTCGCGACGTGGAGATCGCCGCCTCGGAGGCGCGCGAGCGGATCGACGCCATCCGCGGCGAGCTTCCCGACGACCTGCGCCGGTATTTCGTCTTCAAGTTCTCCACCAACGATCAGCCGATCATGAGGCTTCGCCTTGCCGGCGAAGTTGACATGAGTGGCGAATACGACCTGATCGAGCGCGAGTTCAAGACGCCGCTGGAGCGGATTCCCGGCGTGGCCAAGGTCGACATCGGCGGGGCGGCGGCCAATGAGGTCGAGGTCGCGATCGACCCGGACCGCCTGGTCGCGCACGGGCTCAACCTCAATGAGCTGACCTCGCGTCTGCAGGCCGCCAACTTCTCCGTGTCGGCCGGTGAGATCGAGCACGACGGTCGGCGCCTGCGCGTGCAACCCGTTGGCGAAATCAACCAGATCCAGCAATTGCGCGAGCTTCCGCTCAACGCCAGCGGTCTCCGGCTGGGCGACGTGGCCAACGTTGAGTTGGGACCGGCGCGGCTGGAGGTCGGCCGGCGCCTGGACGGTCGCCCGGCGGTGGCGCTGGAGGTGTTCAAGGAACGCGATGCGAACCTGGTGGAAGTCTCGCGTCTGGTGCTGGCCGAACTGGACCGGATCCGCACCAAACCCAGCCTGCGCGGCGTCGACTTCAAGGTGATCGAGAATCAGGGCAAGGACGTCACCAGCTCGCTGCTGGAGTTGGGCGAGGCCGGCGGCATCGGCCTGCTGCTGTCGATCGCGGTGCTGTTCTTCTTCCTGCGTCATTGGCCGTCCACGCTGATGGTGACGCTGGCCATCCCGATCTGCTTCGTGATGACGCTGGGATTCATGTTCTTCGTCGGTGTCAGCCTCAATGTGCTCAGCCTGATGGGCCTGCTGCTGGCGGTCGGCATGCTGGTCGACAACGCGGTGGTGGTGGTGGAGAGCATCTACCAGGAGCGCGAGCGGATGCCCGATCAACCCGTTCGAGCGTCCATTGTCGGCACCCGCAACGTCGCCATCGCACTGTCGGCCGGCACGTTGTGCCACTGCATCGTCTTCGTGCCCAACCTGCTGGGCGAGAAGAACAACATCAGCATCTTCATGTCGCAGATCGCGATCACCATCTCGGTGTCGCTGCTGGCATCGTGGCTGGTCGCGGTAAGCCTGATCCCGATGCTGTCATCGCGGATGAAGACGCCCGCGGCCGTGCAGGACCAGCGCGGCATCATCCGTCGCCTGCAAACCCGCTACGCCCGCCTGCTGCGCTGGACGCTGGAACACCGAGGCTGGAGCATCGCCGGCATCGTGCTGATCAGCGCCATCAGCATCGTGCCGATGACGCAGACCAAGTTCGACATGTTCGGCGGCGGCAACCAGCGCAATGAGACATCGGTCAATTACCGCTTCAGCGGCAGCTACAGCAAGGACCAGGTGTCCGACGAAGTGGCCCGGGTCGAGGCGTACCTGGAGCGCAACCGCGAGGAGTTCCGGATCGCCCAGGTCTATTCGTGGTTCAGCACCGGCAGCGACGCGGGCACGATGATCACCTTCAAGGACGACGTCGCCGATGCGGGGGCGCTGGTGGAGGCGATCCGCAAGGGCCTGCCCAAGTCCGCCCGCGCCGAGCTCGCCATCGGCGACCAGGGCAACCAGGGTGGCGGGGGCGGTGAGGGCCTGCAGTTCCAGCTTGTCGGTGATTCCACCCAGGTGCTGACCGACCTGGCCAACGACGTCGTCCCTCTGCTGGCCCGCCAGCCGTCGTTGCGCGATGTGCGGGTGGATGCGGGCGATACCAACAACGAGCTCAACGTGCGCGTGGACCGCGAACGCGCGGCCGCCTTCGGCTTCAGCGCACAGGAAGTGGCGCAGTTCGTCGGACTGGCACTGCGCGGTGCGCAACTGCGCGACTTCAGCCGGGGCCAGACCGAGGTGCCGGTGTGGGTCCGGTTTGCCGGCGCGGATGAGTTCGACATTGCCGATATCGCCGCCTTCACCGTGCGCTCGCCGGACGGGCGCGATGTCCCCCTGCTGAGCATGGTCGATCTGGACACCAGCGCCGCGGCGACCCAGATCCGGCGCACCAACCGGCAGACGGCGCTGGTGATCAAGGCCAACCTGGCCGACAAGTCGACCACGCCCGAAGCCCGCACGGCCATCGAGCAGACCCTTGCCGGCGTGGCGTTTCCGGCCGGCTACGGCTTCACCTTCGAGGGCAGTTCCTTCCAGAACGATGCCGAGGCGGTGAACCAGATGATGTTCAACCTGGTCATCGCGCTGGTCATGATCTATGTCGTGATGGCGGCGGTGTTCGAGTCGCTGGTGTTTCCGTCGGCGATCATGAGTTGCGTGGTGTTCTCGATCTTCGGCGTGTTCTGGCTGTTCTGGCTGACCGGCACGTCGTTCTCGGTGATGGCCTTCATCGGCATCCTGGTGTTGATGGGCGTGGTGGTGAACAACGGCATCGTGATGGTCGAGCACATCAACAACCTGCGCCGGCGCGGGCTGTCGCGCACCGATGCGCTGGTGGAGGGCAGTCGGGAGCGCCTGCGTCCGATCATGATGACCATGGGCACGGCGATCCTGGCGATGATCCCGATCTCGCTGAGCGACACGGTGGTGCTGGGCGGACTGACCTATTCGCCGATGGCACGCGCGGTGGCTGGCGGCCTGGCGTTCTCCACCGTGGTCAGCCTGCTGTTCCTGCCGACGATCTACGCGATCCTGGACGACATGCGCAACGCCACGGCGCGCCTGACCCGGCGTGCGCGCGGGGTTCCGCCGCAGCTGGCGTCGTCCCACCAGGCTGCACACTGACAACCGGCTACGCCGAGGCGGGCACTGGCGCAAGGACGCGCCTGCCGCCCGGCGTGTCACTCAGCCAAACAGCGTGCCCAGCATCTTCAAGCCGCCGGTCCACACGCCGATCGCGGTACCGAGGCTGGTGAGGAAGAAGTTCAGCAGCACCCGCGACACGCGGTTTCGCCACCAGCCGCGCACCGTCTGCACGTCGGCGCGAAGGGCCATGAAGTCGGCATAGGTCGGCTTGCGTATCCACGCCTCGGTCAGCGCGCTCAGGGTGCCGGACGCCAGGGCAGGGTGGAGCGGGGTGATCGGCGAGGCGACGAACGCCACCAGGATGCTCAGCGGATGGCCGCCGGCTATCGCGCAACCCAGCGCGCCGAGCAGGCCGGTGGCCAGGATCCATTGCAGCAGCAGGTCGGAACCCACATCGATCCCGCCCTGCCAGAAGCCCCAGGCGAATCCGCCGATCACCACCGTCGACAGGATGATGGTGAACCACGGGATGGTGCTCTTGGGCGCGATGGACTCGAGCTCCTCGCGGATCGCGCCGGCAGGGGCGGTTTCCTCGCGCAAGTGCCTGGCCAGCCCTTGCAGGTGTCCCGCGCCGACCACGGCCAGCACCTCGCGGGAACCGTCGTTGTTGGTGTCCTCGCGGATTTCGCGCAGGCGCGCGGCCATGTAGCGGTCGCGCTCGGCGATGACGGTCTCGTACACCGCCGGGCTTTCACTGGCGAACTCGTTGAAGCTGGCCTCGAGCATGTCGCCCTGTTTCAGCTTCTCGATTTCCTCTGCGCCGACCTCGTCATCGGCCAGCAGTCCCGCCAGCAGGCCGCCACCGAGTTTGGCCCGGTCCCAGAAGCCGAGCCGGGCGGATGCGCGCTTGAAGGTCAGGCCGACGTCCCGGTCGATAAGGTGCACCGGCATCTCCCGCGCCCGCGCCTCCAGCACGGCCCGCTTGAGCTCCGCCCCCGGCTCCACGCCCAGTTGCTCGGCGAGCCGGCGCTGGTAGGCCGCGAGCGCCAGGTTGGCGGCGAACATCGCGGTCTTGCCGGTGCGGATCACCTTCACCAGGTCCAGCTTGGCCATCGAATCGGTGTCCGACAGCGCCTGCAGCCGCGCTTCGTCGAGTTCCACGGCGACGGCGTCGAAGCGGCCGCTGCCGATCGCATCGCGCACCGCGTCCACGCTGGCCTGCGATACATGCGCCGTGCCCAGCAGCGTGAAGCGGACGCCGTCGCGCTCGACGACCTCGTGCGGCTGGCCATGCAGGAAATCGGCGGTGGCCGCCAGTGGGGTATCGCTCATCTAGGTACAACCGTGTTGGGGGTGGCGCGCGAGCGCAGCGGGTCAATCGCGATAGCGCTTGAGCAGATCGTCGTAGGCGTCGATGCGCCGGTCGCGCAGGAACGGCCAGATCCGTCGCACGTCCTCGCTGCGCTGCAGGTCGACCTCGGCCATCAGGATTTCCGGACCGTCGCCGGCCACTGCCAGGAACTCGCCCTGCGGGCCGAGCACGTGGCTGTGACCCCAGAAGTCGACCCCGGCAGCGCCCAGCGGGGAAGGCTCATGGCCCACGCGGTTACAGCTCAACACGGGCAGGCCGTTGGCGACCGCGTGTCCACGGTGGCTCACGATCCAGGACTCGCGCTGGCGGTCTTTCTCGGCCTGGTCGTCATCGGGGTCGTAGCCGATTGCGGTGGGGTAGAGCAGCAGTTCGGCGCCCGCCAGCGCCATCAGGCGGGCAGCCTCCGGGTACCACTGGTCCCAGCACACGAGCACGCCGAGGCGGCCGACGGACGTGTCGATCGGCTCAAAACCCATATCGCCCGGGGTGAAGTAGAACTTCTCGTAGAAGCCCGGATCGTCGGGAATGTGCATCTTGCGGTACTTGCCGGCGATGCTGCCGTCGGCCTCCAGCACCACGGCGGTGTTGTGGTACAGCCCGGCCGCGCGGCGCTCGAACAGCGAGCTGACGATCACGACCTTGTGCTTGGCAGCCAGGCGGCCGAGGCGGTCGGTGCTGGGTCCGGGAATCGGTTCGGCGAGATCGAACTCGTCCACCGACTCGTGCTGGCAGAAGTACGGGCCGTTGTGGATCTCCTGCAGCAGGACCAGACGCGCGCCATCGGTGGCGGCCTGGGCGACGCGCTCTTCGATCTGCGCCAGATTGGCCTCGGCGTTGCCGGCGCCGCGGTCGATGACGGCGCGATCCTGGATCAGCGCAACGGGGAGGGTCCTGGTTTTCATGACGGTTCCGATGTTTGGAGGGAGACAGCGATCAGACGACGCCCTGTGGCAATTGCATGGTGATGCAGTGAAGGCTGCCGTTCTGCCAGATCAAGGGTCGGCACGGCACCTGGATGATTTCCCGCTCGGGAAACGCGGCGGCGAGCACGGCAGCGGCCTCATCATCGGTGCTGGCGTCGTACGCCGGCATCAAAACCGCACCGTTGATGATCAGGAAGTTGGCGTAACTCGCAGCCAGCCGGCGGTCGTAGTCGATGACAGGTGCCGGCCAGGGCAGCGGGAAAAGCCGGTAGGGCTGGCCCTCGACAGTGCGCAGCGCCGCAAGCTCGGCCGCCATCGCCTGCAGCGGCGCGTAGTGGGAGTCGTTTTGGTCGTCACACGCCTGATAGACGATGGCGTCGCGCGCCGCGAACCGGGCCAGCGTATCAATATGGGCGTCGGTGTCGTCGCCTTCAAGATACCCGTGGTCCAGCCACAGCACCCGCTGCTGGGCAAGATGCCGCGACAGCTTGACCTCCAGCTCCGCGCGCGTCGCCTCGGGGTGGCGCTCGTGCAAACAGGTCCAAGTCGTCAGCAGGGTGCCTTCGCCGTCGGTTTCAATTGCGCCGCCTTCCAGCGCAAAGTCGATGTCCTGGCGGGCACTGCGCTGGAATATGCCGCGCGCAAACAGTTCTTCGACCAGTCGATCGTCGCGGCTGGCCTCGAACTTGCCACCCCAACCGGTGAAGCGGAAATCCAGCAGACGGAAGTCGCTTGCCGCATCTTCGTGCATGGCCTGCAGCGTGACAGGGCCGGTGTCGCGCAGCCAGGTGTCGTCGTAGGGCACCTCGATGAATCCGACCCGCTGCATGTCCACGCGGGCCGAGGCCAGCCGCGCCCGCGCGTAGGCCTCGACGTCTTCGTCGGCGACGCAGATCAGCACGCGCTGAAAGCGGGTGATCGCGGCGACCAGAAGGATGTAGGTTTCCTCGACCTCGCCCAGACGGTCCGCCCAGTCGGTAACGGCGGTCGGCCAGGCGATCAGGATCGCGGACTGGGGTTCCCACTCGGCGGGAAAGCGCAGCGCATCGGTCATGATATTGGCTTGCAAACCCGGCTCAGCGGATCGCCGGCGCTGGGCCGATCTCGGTGCTGACAGCCTGATGATTGGCGACCACGTCGATCACGCGGTCCTTCTCGAAGTACACCGTGAACTGCGGGTACGACCAGCGATTGATGGTCGGCCACTGGCGCTTCTGGCCACCACGCGGATCCAGCCGCTGCGACGGCGCTCCATAGCGTGCTTCGACCTCGGACATGCTCGCTCCGCGGGCAGGGACGGCAGCCTGGTTGAGGAACGCAGTGCGCTCGATCAGCAGCGTGTCGGCAGACGCGGGGGCAGCGACCGCGATCAGGACAAGCAGCGAGAGACTGGTGACAGCGGTCTTGATGGTCATTTCCTGATTTCCCTGGACGGATTCTGAATCTGGATTGTAAGCACATGGGCGACACGACCGTGTCGCTTTGCGAGGTGCGCACGGGAGAGGCCGCACGCCGGGCACCAAACGCAGAAAACCGCCCGGAGGCGGCTTTCTGGCGAAGCGCAGGAAGCGCCCGTGGATCAGCGCTGGCGCGCCTTGAAACGCGGGTTCGACTTGCAAATCACGAAGACCTTGCCGCGACGGCGAACGACCTTGCAGTCGCGGTGACGGGCCTTCGCCGACTTCAGGGAGGACAGGACCTTCATGAGAGACCTCGGCAACAGATGGGAAGAAGCAAGCCCGCAATGATAGGGGCTATTTACACCGCGATCAAGCACGTGCGCTGATCCACGCAGCAAAACGCGGTCGGCACCAAACCACGCACTGTGGTCGGAGTGCTTCGCACCGCGCGCGCCAATCCGGTGACGGCATAATAGCGCGATGACCAGCACCCCAAGCGCAAACCCATCCGATCCAGCTCCCGTTTTGACCATCGACGGCCCGTCCGGCTCCGGCAAAGGCACGATCAGCCGCCTGGTCACCGGCCGGCTCGGCTGGCACTACCTGGATTCCGGCGCGCTCTACCGCGCCGTCGGCGTGGCCGCCGGCTGGAAAGACATCGACCTGGGCGATCCGGCGGCGCTGGTGCGGTGCGCCTTTGATACCCGGGTCGACTTCCGCGAGGCGGAGGACGGGTTGCGGGTGATGGTCAACGGTTCCGATGCCACCCACGAGCTGCGGATGGAAACCGCCGGTGCCGCCGCGTCGGCGATCGCCGCGATCGGCGAGGTGCGCGAGGTGTTGAAGGAGCGGCAGCGCGCGTTCCGGCGTCCACCGGGGCTTGTCGCCGACGGCCGCGACATGGGGACGGTGATCTTCCCCGACGCCGCCTACAAGGTGTTTCTGACTGCGAGCGCGGACGAGCGCGCACAAAGACGCTATAAGCAGTTGAAGGACAAGGGGGTTTCCGTTACATTTGCAGGGCTGCTGCGGGAGATTCTTGCCCGTGACGCCCGCGACGCCAACCGTGCCGTGGCACCTTTGCGACCGGCGGCCGACGCCGTGACCATTGATACCACGGGCATGGCGATCGACGATGTGGTGGACCGGGTCCTTGCCGTAATGGCGCCGGCGCAGTGAGCTTTACGGCAATACCGCTGTAACAACCCCGTCGCAATTCCGCGGCGGATCAACCAACCGACACATGGTGCAGTTCCACCGCACCACATCAACGGGTGGGTCGACCACGTGCTGCTTGCGTTCTCCCCTGTGGGAAACGATGCCAGCCGGTGCGACCCGTGTGTTCACACGGATATTTTTCCAATGACCGAATCATTTGCAGAACTGTTCGAGCAAAGCGAGCAGTACCTCTCGAACCTGAAGCCTGGCTCCATCGTTGTTGGCACCGTCGTCGAGGTCCGCAGCGACGTCGTGGTGATCAACGCCGGCCTGAAGTCCGAAGGCATCGTGCCAATCGAGCAGTTCCGTAACGACGACGGCGAGATCGACATCGCTGTCGGTGACAAGATCAAGGTCGCGCTGGACGCCATCGAGAATGGCTTCGGCGAGACCGTCCTGTCGCGCGAGAAGGCCAAGCGCGCGATGGTGTGGGACGAGCTGGAGGAAGCGCTCGAGAACAACGAGACCATCACCGGCCGCATCAGCGGCAAGGTCAAGGGTGGTTTCACAGTCGACATCAAGGATGTCCGCGGCTTCCTGCCCGGTTCGCTGGTTGACGTGCGCCCGGTGCGCGACTCGACCTACCTGGAAGGCAAGGAACTCGAGTTCAAGCTGATCAAGCTGGACCGCAAGCGCAACAACATCGTCGTCTCCCGCCGTGCGGTGGTTGAGAGCGAGCACTCGGAAGAGCGCGAGCAGCTGATGGAGAAGCTGGTCGAAGGCGCGATCCTGAAGGGTGTGGTCAAGAACCTCACCGACTACGGCGCGTTCGTGGACCTGGGTGGCATCGACGGCCTGCTGCACATCACCGACATGGCCTGGAAGCGCGTGCGCCATCCGTCCGAAGTCGTGGAAGTCGGCCAGGAGCTGGACGTCCGCGTGCTCAAGTACGACCGCGAGCGCAACCGCGTCAGCCTCGGCCTGAAGCAGCTGGGCGAGGATCCGTGGGACAACATCGCGCGCCGCTATCCGGCCGATACCCGCGTGTTCGGCAAGGTCTCCAACGTTACCGATTACGGCGCGTTCGTCGAGATCGAACCGGGCGTGGAAGGCCTGGTGCACGTGTCGGAGATGGACTGGACCAACAAGAACGTCAACCCGTCCAAGATCGTGCAGGTCGGTGACGAGGTCCAGGTCATGGTGCTGGACGTGGACGAGGAGCGTCGACGCATCTCGCTGGGCATGAAGCAGGTCTCGTCCAACCCGTGGGAGACCTTCTCGGTCCTGCACAAGAAGGGCGACAAGGTTGAAGGCCAGATCAAGTCGATCACCGACTTCGGCATCTTCATCGGCTTGGACGGCGGCATCGACGGCCTGGTCCACCTGTCCGACATCAGCTGGAACACCACCGGCGAAGACGTGGTCCGCAACTACAAGAAGGGCGACACCTTGGAAGCTGTCGTGCTGGCCGTGGATCCGGAGCGCGAGCGCATCAGCCTGGGCGTGAAGCAGATGGAGCAGGACCCGTTCGGCCAGTTCATGGCCTCCAACACCCGTGGCTCGATCGTCACCGGCAAGGTCACCGAAGTCGACGAGAAGGGCGCCACCATCGAGTTGGCGGACGGCATCGAAGGCTACGTGGCGGCTCGCGACATCTCCAAGGATCGCGTTGACGACGCCAGCAAGGTGCTCAAGGTGGGCGACGAGATCGAAGCGCGCTTCATCGGTATGGACCGCAAGGGCCGCACCATGCAGCTCTCTATTAAAGCCAAGGACGAGGCGGAAATGCAGGAAGCCGTCTCCGACTACAGCCGCGCCAGCGCGGACGCTGCCAGCGGCACGACCAAGCTGGGCGCGTTGCTGCGTGAGCAGTTGAACAGCAACAAGTCCGAGTAACCCGCAACGGCGCGCTGTCCGCTGGATGGCGCGTTGTTGCCGGTACCTTGTTGTCGCAACATGAGTACGGCCCGGCTTTGGCCGGGCCGTACTTCGTTTGAATCAACACCCCTATTTGAAATGGCCACAAGCAGCCACCCCAGACATCCATGACCAAGTCCGAACTGATCGAGATCCTGTCCCAGCGCCAGCCGCACCTCAAAGGCGAAGACGTGGATCTGGCAGTGAAAGCCTTGCTGGAGATGATGGGCAGTTCGCTCGCCGACGGCGAGCGCATCGAAGTGCGAGGCTTTGGCAGTTTCTCGCTGCACTACCGTCCGCCGCGCATGGGTCGGAACCCGCGAACGGGCGAGTCGGTCGCGTTGGCCGGAAAGCACGTGCCGCATTTCAAGCCGGGCAAGGAACTGCGCGAACGCGTCAGTGACGCGATGCCCGTGGATGAGGCGGATTGAACCCGGCCCCGGCCAGCCCTGTGTCGGGTTGTAGAACGGCGCATCCGTGCTGGGCCGACCTGTATTTCGCCCACAGACCAACCCGGAGATTGTCATGCGAGTGATCCGATTTCTGGCGGCCATTGTGTGCCTGGCGTTTGGCGCCGTCCTGGGCGCGCTCAACCGGCAGGCGGTGTCCATCGATGTCGGTTTCGGCCACGTCGCATCCAACCTCGGCATCGTGATGCTCGCGTGCCTGCTCGTTGGCGTGATCGTGGGCGGCATGGCGATCAGCGCGAGCGTGGTCTGGCCACTGCGTCGTCGCCTGGCCAATGCGCAGAAGCAGGGCTCATCCGAGCCATCCTCGGCGAAGGAAATCCCGTAAATGGACTTCATCAGCGAGTGGTTCTGGTTCTTTGTGCTGGTGCCTGTTGCTGCGCTTGGCGGCTGGGTGGTCGGCCGTCGAGGTGGTGAAAGACACAGTACGACCCAGGTCAGCCGGCTTTCCACCACCTATTTCCGGGGCCTCAACTACCTCCTCAATGAGCAGCCCGACAAGGCCATCGAGCTTTTCCTGCATATCGCGGAGCTCGACAAGGACACCTTCGAGACCCAGGTGGCGCTGGGGCACCTGTTCCGCCGCCGTGGCGAAGTGGACCGTGCCATCCGCCTGCACCAGGCGCTGGTGCAGCGTCCCGGCCTGAGCGACCAGCAGAAGGTGCAGGCGCTGCTGGCGCTGGGCGAGGATTACATGAAGTCGGGCTTGCTGGATCGCGCGGAAACCGTGTTCAGCGATCTGGTTGACCTGGACATGCGCGCGCCGCTGGCGCTGCGGCACCTGATCCACATCTACCAGTCCGAGCGTGAATGGGACAAGGCCATTGAAAACGCCCAACGCTACGAAGCGGCGACCGGCGAGTCAATGGGCAAGTTGATCGGCCAGTTCGAATGCGAGCTGGCCGATCGCCACCGCGCTGCGGGCGACGTCCCGGCGGCGCGCGCCGCGGTCGCGCGCGCCTACCAGGCGGATGCCAATTCAGTGCGTGCCGGGATGCTGGAAGGGCGGCTGGAGGTCGAGTCGGGAAACGATGCCGGGGCGATCCGCGCCTTCGAGCGCGTCGCGCGGACCGATCCGGACTACCTCCCCGAGGTGATGCCGGCGCTGCTGTCGTGCTACGAACGGACTGGCGATGGTTCAGGCGCGCGGGCGTTTCTGTCCGAGATGTGCGAGCACTATCGCGGTATAGCGCCCGTGCTCGCCCTGACGAAAATGGTCGAGAGCCAGGACGGCGTCGCAGCGGCGCGCGCCTATCTGGCCAACGAGCTCAAGGACCGCCCGTCGGTGCGAGGCGAGGCGGCACTGATGGAGTTGAGCATCGCCGAGGGCGCGGATCCGCTGGCGACCCTGCATGACCTGAAGCACATCACCGAGCAGCTGCTGGTCCGCAATCCGAGCTACCGCTGCAATCATTGTGGCTTCGGCGCCCGAAGCCATCATTGGCAATGCCCGAGCTGCAAGGAGTGGGGCACCGTCAAGCCCCTCCTGAACTACGCGGTGGTGTGACCTTTTGCTTTCCTGGTTGCTCCTGCATTTCCTGATTGCGGCGGTCGGAACGCTGTTGGCGCGCCGCTATGCGCTGCAACGCGACCTGCTTGACCACCCGGGCGAGCGTCGCAGCCACCAGGTAGCCACGCCGCGCGGGGGCGGCGTCGCCATCGTTGCCGCGCTGCTCGTCGCGATTGTGGCGCTGGCGACGCGGGATCCCTCGCAACGCTGGCTGCTGGGAGGGTTTGGTATCGGACTTGTCCTGGTCGCGGCGATCGGCATGGCGGACGACCATCGGCCGCTGCCGGTAAGCCTGCGACTGGCCGTCCACGCGCTCGCCGCGGCGGTGCTCGCGATCAGCGTGCAGATGGCGTCGGGCAACCCCTGGCTGGCCATGCTCGCGTTTGTCTCGGCGATGGTCCTGACCAACGTCTGGAACTTCATGGACGGTATCAACGGCCTGGCCGCAAGCCAGGCGTTGCTGGTCGCAATGGCCTTGGCCTGGGTGTTGGGCGGCTCCTGGGCGCTGCTCGCTGGGGCCCTTGCCGCGGCGTGTGCAGGCTTTCTGCCGTTCAATTTTCCGCGCGCGCGCATCTTCCTCGGCGACGGTGGCAGTGGCGGTATCGGGTTCTCGATCGCGGGGCTGGGAACCGTTGCCGCCATGCCCGACAGCCCCGCCGCGCTCTGGCTCCTCTTGCCGCTGTCCGCGTTCCTGGTGGACGCGGGGCTGACGCTGTCGATGCGTACACTTCAGGGAGAGCGCTGGTGGGAAGCGCATACCCGGCACGCCTACCAGGTCTGGGCGCGCTCAAAAGGACACACGAGTGTCACATTGCTCTACGCATCATGGACGGCGACGACTGTCGCCGTGATGATCGTGCTCCGCACAACGCCGGTCTCCCTGGCAGTGGCGCTGTGTGTTGTGACGTATCTGGCCGCATCCGTGGTCTGGTGGAGGCTGGAGCGAATGGAATCGCATACAAAAACAACAGGTGACAAATGACTAGATGGCGGGAGCGATGGTCCGGCGCGGTGCCTCGTTCGGCGGTGGTGGTTCACGACCTTGCGATGGTCTGGATCGTGTGGGTGGTTTTGCACCGGGTTCGCTACGGCGTAATGGTGTCGCCGCCCGAGCTGCCGTTGTGGTCTACCGAGATCGCGATGGTGCTGGCCGCGCAGGGACTGGTGTTCTGGCAGGTGGGCCTGTATCGCGGTCTGTGGCGCTTCGCCAGCGTTCCCGATCTGTGGAATATCTTCAAGGCCTGTGCGCTGGGCCTGTTTGCGATAGTCCTTGGCCTCTTTCTCTACAACCGGCTCGAGCTCGTTTCCCGCACCGTCCTGCTGATGTACCCGTTCGTGCTGATGGGCATGTTGGGGGCGCCGCGCTTGCTGTATCGCGCGTGGAAGGACAGCAACAGTGATCAGACCGACGCCGCTTCGGTGCGGATCCTGATCCTTGGTGCCGGACGTGCTGGTGATGCCCTCGTGCGCGACCTTCGTCGCCTCGGCTCCTATCAGCCGGTTGGATTTCTGGACGATGCGCGAAGCCTGCGCGGAAGCAAGGTTCAGGGTATACCGGTTCTCGGAGGCGTTGACGATGTGGCAGAGATTGCGCGGGAGACCGCGGCACGGCTGCTGGTAATCGCGGTTCCGTCTGCCAGCGCGACCCAGATGCAGCGCATTGTGGCCGCTTGTGAACGCTCCGGCTTGCCGTTCCGGATGGTCCCGCGGTTACGTGATGCACTGGAGGGCCGCTCCCTTTCGGGCCAACTCAAGGAAGTGGCCATCGAGGATCTACTCGGACGCCAGCAGGTACTGCCCGACTGGAAAGCGATCCGCAGTTGGCTGGGTGCGCGCTCGGTGCTGGTTACCGGCGCCGGCGGCTCGGTCGGTTCGGAACTGTGCAGGCAATGCGCGCGCCACGGGGCGCGGCGCATCGCGATGGTGGAGCAGGACGAGTTTGCGCTGATTACGGTCCTGGCCAGTCTGCGCCGCGACTTCCCGGACCTTGAATACATCCCGGTGCTGGGAGATTGCGGGGATACCGCGGTTATCCGCCACGCGCTCGATGCATCGCAGCCCGAGGCGGTTTTCCATGCGGCTGCCTACAAGCAGGTGCCCTTGCTGGAGACGCAGCTTCGCGAGGCCGTGCGCAACAACGTGTTGGCGACCGAGACCGTTGCCCGCGCCTGCCGCGAGGCTGATGTGGGCACCTTCGTGTTGATCTCCACCGACAAGGCGGTCGATCCGGGCAACATTCTAGGCGCCACGAAGCGTCTTGGCGAGATGGTCTGCCAGTCGCTGGTGGACCCCCGCAGCACGCGGTTCGTGACGGTGCGCTTTGGCAACGTGCTGGATTCGGCCGGCAGTGTGGTACCGCTGTTTCGTGAGCAGATCCGCCAGGGCGGGCCGGTGACCGTCACCGACCCGGAAGTGACGCGCTACTTCATGACCATTCCGGAAGCCTGCCAGCTGATCCTGCAGGCATCGGCGATCGGCAGCCAGGAGGCGATCTACACGCTCGACATGGGCGAGCCGGTTCCGATCCGCCTGCTGGCCGAACAGATGATCCGCCTTGCCGGCAAGCAGCCTGGGCGGGATGTATCAATTGTCTACACCGGCCTGCGAGCGGGCGAGAAGTTGCACGAGACCCTGTTCCACGCCGACGAGCGCTACCGCGCGACGGCTCACCCGAAGATTCTCCAGGCAGAGCCGCGCGCCGTGGTCGTCAGTGAGATCCACCAGGCGCTAGAGCGTCTGCGTGAGGCCGCAGGCCGCTACGACCTGGCCACCCTGGACCTCGTGCTGCGGCGTACGGTGCCCGAATTCCAGCCGATCGGATCGCATGCCGCGCCGACCGCAGCTCCCACCACGGTGGTGGCGTTCCCCTCCCACGCTTCAAGGAAGAATTGATGTCCCAACGTATACGCAAGGCGGTATTCCCGGTCGCAGGGCTGGGCACCCGTTTCCTTCCCGCCACCAAGACCGTGCCCAAGGAGATGTTGCCGATCATCGACCGGCCGCTCATTCAGTACGCCGTCGATGAGGCGATCGAGGCCGGTTGCGACACGCTGGTGTTCGTGACCAACCGCTACAAGCACGCCGTCGCCGACTACTTCGACAAGGCCTACGAGCTGGAAGACAAGTTGCAAGCGGCGGGGAAACTCGAGCAACTGGAGCTGGTGCGCAACCCGCTTCCGCCGGGCGTGCGGGCCGTGTTCGTGACCCAGACCGAGGCGCTCGGCCTTGGTCACGCGGTTCTCTGCGCCAAGCCGGTGATCGGCAATGAACCGTTCGCGGTCATCCTCCCCGACGACCTGATCTGGAACCGGGGCGCAGGTGCCTTGAAGCAGATGGCCGACGCCGCCGAAGCGAGCGGCGCCAGCGTCATCGCGGTGCAGGATGTGGAGCGGGAGAACACCGGCAGTTACGGCATCGTCGCCACGGACGAATTCAGGGGCCGGCAGGGGCGCATCCGCGCCATTGTCGAAAAGCCCAGTCCCGCCGATGCTCCCAGCACCCTGGCCGTGGTCGGACGCTACGTGCTCAGTCCACGCATTTTTGGCTTGCTGGAAGGCACCACTCCGGGGTCGGGCGGCGAGATACAGCTCACCGACGCCATCGCCGCGCTGCTGGTGGAGGAGGCGGTTGACGCCTACCGGTTCCAGGGAACGCGTTTCGACTGCGGGACGCACCTTGGATTGATCGGCGCCACCATCCGTTACGCGCTCGACCACGAGAAGCTCAGCGAGGCCGCGCAGGGAATGATGCGCGACGCACTGAATGAGATGGGTGTGCGCGAACTGGAGTAGGGCGTCCGAAATTGGCATAGAGCGCCGGGATCGTCCGCTGGACAAGCCGCGCAAGCCAGGGTTCGAACGGATAAAAACGAAGGGAGCCGTGCATTTTCGCCCGGCTCCCTTCGCTTGTTCCAGTGCAAAGGTTTTTCTTGCGGCGCTTCTGCTTACAGCGCTTCGAAGATGCCCGCAGCACCCATGCCGGTACCAATGCACATCGTCACCAGGCCGTACTTCTGCTGGCGGCGGCGCATCCCGTGCAGGATCGTCGCGGTGCGGACCGCTCCGGTCGCGCCCAGCGGATGACCCAGCGCGATCGCTCCGCCCAGTGGATTGACCTTGGCCGGATCCAGCTCGCTGTCGCGGATCACTGCCAGCGCCTGCGCCGCAAACGCCTCGTTCAATTCGATCCAGTCGATCTGGTCCTTGGTCAGGCCGGCCTGCTTGAGCGCCTTGGGAATCGCGGCGATCGGGCCGATGCCCATCACCTCCGGCCGCACTCCGGCAACGGAGAAGCTGACGAAACGGGCCAGCGGCGTCAGGCCGTAATCCTTGATGGCCTGGGCCGAGGCGAGCAGGATCGCGCCGGCGCCGTCGGACATCTGCGAGCTGTTGCCCGCGGTTACCGTGCCGCCGAACTGTCCGTTGCGGAAAACGGGCCGCAACTTGGCCAGGCCTTCGATTGTGGAGCCCACTCGCGGGCCCTCATCGGTGTCAACCAGCGTGCGCTTCTCGCGGATGCTGTCGCGCTCAAGGTCGGGCAGCTGCGAGATGACCTCCAGCGGGCTGATCTCGTCGCGGAACTCACCGGCTTGGATCGCCGCCAGCGCCTTCAGATGGGACTCCAGCGCGAACGCGTCCTGGTCCTCGCGGCTGACCTTCCACTCTTCGGCGACCTTCTCGGCGGTGATGCCCATGCCGTACGCGATGTTGACGTGGTCGTCCTTGAACACGTTGGGCGAGAGCGCGACCTTGTTGCCCATCATCGGCACCATCGTCATCGACTCGGTGCCGCCGGCGAGCATCAGGTCGGCGTTGCCCAGACGGATCTGGTCGGCCGCCAGCGCCACCGCCTGCAGGCCGGAGGAGCAGAAGCGGTTGATGGTCTGGGCGGCAACGGTCTCGGGCAGGCCTGCCAGCAGCACGCCGATGCGTGCCACGTTCATTCCCTGCTCGCCCTCGGGCATCGCGCAGCCGATGATCGCGTCATCGATGCGGTTCACGTCGATTCCCGGTGCCTGGGCAATGACGGCCTTGAGCACGTGGGCGAGCATGTCGTCGGGTCGGGTATTGCGGAACGCGCCGCGGGCCTTGGCAACCGGCGTGCGGGTGGCGGCGACGATGTAGGCGTCTTGTACTTGCTTGGTCATGGTGTTGTCCTCGTCGTCACTCAGTTGCGCAGGGGTTTGCCGGTCTTGAGCATGTGGGCCACGCGGGCCTGGGTCTTGGGCATCTGCGCCAGCTCGACAAAATGTTCGCGTTCCAGCTTCAGCAGCCACTCCTCGTCGACCAGCGAACCGCGGTCGACTTCGCCGCCGCACATAACGGTCGCGATGCGGCTGGCGATCTCGTAATCGTGTTCAGAGATGAACCGGCCCTCGAGCATGTTCACCAGCAGCATCTTGAAGGTCGCTATGCCGACGTCTCCTGCCACCTGGATCCGGCGAGCAGGCAGGGGTGGGCGGTAGCCGGATTCCGCCAGCGCGCGGGCCTGGGCCTTGGCGACGTGGAGCAGTTCGAAGGCATTGAAAACGACCACGTCGTCTTCCCGCGCCAGCTGCAGTGATTTGGCCTCCATGGCCGAGGTCGCGACCTTGGCCATGGCGATGGTCTCGAACACGTTCTTCAGCTCGGCGAAGACATCGCCGTTGGGCCCGGCCGCATCGGATGCGCGCACCGCGAGCTCCTTCAGTCCGCCTCCGGCGGGCAGCAGACCGACGCCTGCCTCCACCAGCCCGACATAGCTCTCCAGCCCGAACACGGTGCGTGCAGCGTGCATCTGGAACTCAGCGCCGCCGCCCAGCGCCAGACCGCGCACGGCGGCGACCACCGGCACCAGCGAGTACTTGATCCGCTGGCTGGTGCGCTGGAAGTTGGCGACCATCGACTCGAAGCCCTTGATGTCGTTGGCCTGCAGCAATCCCAGCGCTCCTGAGAGGTCCGCGCCGGCAGAGAAGGGCTCCTTGGCCTGCCAGATGACCAGCCCCGAGAACTCCTTCTCGGCGCGGGAAATCGCTTCCTGCAGGCCATCGAGCACCTGGTCGGAGACGGTATTCATCTTGGTCTTGAAGCCGACCACGGCGATGTCGTCGCCTTCATCGGCCCACATGCGCACGCCGTCGTTCTCGAACACGGTGCGCCCCTGCGAGGGCTTCTCGCCCAGCAGCGCGTCCGGGAACCGCTGCCGCGCATACACCGGGTTGGACGAGCGCGGCACGATCGCGTCTCGGCCGGGGCTGTAGCTGCCATCGGCGACGTGGACGCCCTCGCGGCCGTCAAAGACCCAGTCGGGCAGGGTGGCCGTGCTCATCGCATTGCCGGCCACGATGTCCTCGGCGATCCAGTCGGCCACCTGCTTCCAGCCCGCTGCCTGCCAGCTCTCGAACGGACCGACCGACCAGCCATAACCCCAGCGCATCGCGAGATCCACGTCGCGCGCGGTCTGCGCGATGTCCTTGAGGTGGAACGCGCTGTAGTGGAAGGTGTCGCGGAAACACGCCCAGAGGAATCTGGCCTGCGGGTGCTCGCTCGCGCGCAGGGCGGCGAACTTCGTCGCCGGATCGCGTTCCTTGAGCAGTGCGGCGACCTCAGGATCCAAGTCCGGAGCGGAGGGACGGTAGTCCTGCGTTTCCAGGTCGAGCACCAGGATGTCCTTGCCCTTGCGGGTGTAGAACCCGGTGCCGGTCTTGGCACCCAGAGCGCCCTTCTCCACCAGCGCCGCGAGCCATTTCGGCGCCTTGAAGTACTTGTGCCAAGGGTCATCGGGCAGGGTGTCGGCCATCGTCTTGATGACGTGCATCATGGTGTCCAGCCCGACCACATCGGCCGTGCGGTAGGTCGCCGACTTGGGGCGCCCGATGGCGGGACCGGTCAGCGCATCCACCGTGTCGAAGCCAAGCCCGAGCTGCTCGGTGTGGTGCATCGCCGTCAGCATCGAGAACACGCCGACGCGGTTGCCGATGAAGTTCGGCGTGTCCTTGGCGATCACCACGCCCTTGCCCAGGGTGGTGGTCAGGAAGGTTTCCAGCGACTCGAGCACGCCTGCGTCGGTCGTGCGGGCCGGAATCAGTTCCGCCAGGTGCATGTAGCGCGGCGGATTGAAGAAATGCACACCGCAGAAACGGTGACGCAACTGCTCGGGCAATACTTCTGCCAGCTTGCTGATGCCCAGACCGGACGTGTTGCTGGCCAGTACGGCGTGATCCGCGACGTGGGGTGCGATCTTGCGATACAGGTCCTGCTTCCAGTCCATGCGCTCGGCGATCGCTTCGATGATCAGGTCGCAGTCGGCGAGCTGCTCCAGGCCGGTCTCGTAATTGGCCGCAGTGATACGGCCGGCGAGACGCTTGTCCGCCAGCGGAGCGGGGCTGAGCTTGGCGAGGTTGGCGATCGCCTTGTCCACGATGCCGTTGGGGTTTCCTTCCTTGGCCGGCAAGTCGAACAGCACCGTGTCGACGCCGGCATTGGTCAGGTGCGCAGCAATCTGAGCGCCCATGACGCCTGCGCCCAGAACGGCCGCACGCCGGACAAGTAGTTTATTAGACATTACTTGTAACTCCTTGATTGGATTGTCTTATGTCAACTATCAGTTCTTGAATCCGGCCGCGGCGAAGCGGATGAGTTCGCGCGCCGCCCGTTCCGCATGCGCCTTTTCCTGCACCCCGCCGGGGCGCTTGATCAGGCCGAAATCAGCCATCGCGTAGGTCAATGCGCCGGCGAGGAAGTCCAGACGCCAGTACAGCTCCTCCTTGCTCAGGCCCGGCAGGCAGTCACCGATGGCACGCGCAAAATCGCGCAGCACGTGCCCGTAGCGTTCGGAAAGGAACGTGCGCAGGCCATCGTTCTTTTCCGCGTAGGCGCGGGCGATGACGCGCACGAAAGCGGCGCCGCCCTGGCGATGCAGCGCGACCGCGAGCGCCGGCTCGATAAAGGCGGCAAGGATCGGCTCCAGATCGCCAGGATGCTGGTCCAGGGCGGCTTTCAGCGCCGCCAGGCGCTGCGCGCTCATCTCGTCCATGCGTCGCCGGAACACCTCGTTGACGAGGTTTTCCTTGCTGCCGAAGTGGTAGTTCACCGCCGCGATGTTGACGTCGGCGCGCCCGGTGACCTGGCGCAGCGATGTGCCCGAAAAGCCGTGCTGGGCGAACAGCTCCTCCGCCGCAGTCAGGATGCGGTCCTTGGTGGAGAACTGGGTGTTGGTAGACATGGCGGCATCCTGAACCAGCGCGACCAGCACGGTTGCGCAAAGATGAATCAAACGCTTGTTTGGATGCTAGGCGCCAGGGCCGCTGCCGTCAAATTCAACCCAGATGCGTGCATTGCGCACGCGGATTTCCGGTAGAATCCGTGGCAGCCATTACGGCCAAACCCGCGTCAGTACGCGGGTTTTCCTGTTATCCTTTGGCGCGTATCCCTGACATACGGGGTGCCGCCCGCCCAACCGGAGATTTTCCATGGCGCTGGAGCGTACCCTTTCCATCATCAAGCCCGACGCAGTTGCCAAGAATGTGATCGGAGAGATCTACAGCCGTTTCGAAAAGGCGGGCCTGAAGGTCGTCGCCTCGAAGATGAAGCAACTTTCGAAGGACGAGGCCGAAGGCTTCTACGCAGTCCACCGCGAACGTCCGTTTTTTGCTGCGCTGGTCGAGTTCATGAGCTCCGGGCCGGTGATGATCCAGGCGCTGGAAGGCGAGGGCGCTGTCCTCAAGCACCGCGACCTGATGGGCGCCACCAACCCGAAGGACGCCGCACCGGGCACCATCCGTGCCGACTTCGCCGACAGCATCGACGCCAATGCGGTGCACGGATCGGACAGCCTGGAGAACGCCGCGATCGAGATCGCCTATTTCTTCCCGGCCACCGACGTCTACTCGCGCTGACCATCCACTCCCGGCCGCCGGGAACGCAACACGCAATCGCAGTACCCATGCCATGACCGCCAACCGCGACAACACCATCGACATCCAGCTGACCGCTTCGCCTGTGGCGGAAGGCCAGGCTGTGACCGGTGCCGCCGCGGATACGACATCACAGGCACTTCCGGGAGCAGCAAGCGCTGCTCCCCGGAAGAACATCTTCGACCTGGACCGCACGCAGCTGGAGGACTTCTTCGAAGGCGTGCTGGGCGAAAAGCGTTACCGCGCCCACCAGGTCATGAAGTGGATCCATCATCGCTACGTCACCGACTTCGACGAGATGACGGACCTCGGCAAGGCGTTGCGGGCCAAGCTGCACGAGCACGCTGAAGTTCGCGCGCCCATCGTGCTGACCGAGAAGCCGTCCGTGGACGGCACCCACAAGTGGTTGATCGGGATGGACCCGAAGAACGCCATCGAGGCGGTCTTCATCCCCGAGAAGGGGCGCGGCACGCTCTGCGTGTCCAGCCAGGTGGGCTGCGCGCTGAACTGCTCCTTCTGCTCCACCGGCACCCAGGGCTTCAACCGCAACCTCACCACCGCCGAGATCATCGGCCAGGTGTGGGTGGTCGCCCGCCACCTGGGCAACATGCCCCACCAGCGCCGCCGCCTCACCAACGTGGTGATGATGGGGATGGGCGAGCCGCTGATGAATTTCGACAACGTGGTCCGTGCGATGAGCATCATGCGCGATGACCTGGGTTACGGGCTCGCCAACAAGCGCGTGACGCTTTCCACCGCCGGCATGGTTCCGATGATCGACAAGCTGGGCGAGCTCAGTGATGTCTCGCTGGCTGTGTCGCTGCACGCGGCCAACGATGAGCTGCGCACCGAGCTGGTGCCGCTGAACAAGAAGTACCCGATCGCCCAGCTGATGGCCGCCTGCGAGCGCTATGTCATGCGCAAGCCGCGCTCGTCCATCACGTTTGAGTACACCCTGATGCGCGGCGTCAACGATCAGCCCGAGCATGCGCGTCAGCTCGCGCGCCTGATGAAGCAGTTCGACAATGCGACCCAGATGAAGGATGCGGCCAAGGTCAACCTGATCCCGTTCAACCCGTTCCCGGGCACGCGGTACGAGCGCTCCGACGAGGACGACATCCGCGCGTTCCAGCAGCTGTTGCAGCAGGCCCGCGTACTCACCACCGTGCGTCGCACCCGCGGCGACGACATCGATGCCGCATGCGGCCAGCTCAAGGGGCAGGTCATGGACCGCACGCGCCGTCAGGCAACCTTCCGAAAGATGCTGGCCGAGCAGGAAGCAGGAGATGCCAGTGCCTGAGGGGCTTATGTCCAGTCGCCGTTCGGGGGAAGGGCGTTGGTGGTTATGCTGCTTGCCGTGGTCCTTGCGTCCACGGCCTGCAGCCGCTTGAGCTTCGTCAAGCCCAAGCTCGCCCGCAGCGGCATGGATCGCAAGGCGCCGGAGGTGCGTATGACCCCGGACAGCTACGATTCCCCGGCCGCCAAATCCCGCGTGCTCATCCAGCAGGGGCAGGCGGCATTGTCCCAGGGCGACCTCACGGCTGCTGCGAAAGCCGCGGACCAGGCGCTGCGCATGGCCTCCGACAACGCCTCGGCCCACACCCTGGCGGCCTTGGTGGCGGAGCGGAAGGGCGACTCGGCTGCGGCGGGTAAACACCACCGGCGCGCCGTGGACCTGGAGCCGCGCCAGGGCGGGGTGGCCAACAACTACGGCACGTGGTTGTGCAGCAACGGTCGCGCGCAGGAGTCGCTGGAGTGGTTCGATCGCGCCTTGGCGGATCCGGGCTACCGTACCCCGGCGATCGCGATGGCGAACTCCGGCGCCTGCGCCGCGGATGCGGGGCAGGAGGCGCACGCGCAACGCTACCTGACGGGCGCGTTGGAGCTGGATCCGGAGAATCCCGTCGCGCTGGGCGCGATGGCGGAGCGCATGTTCAAGGCCGGCGACGCGTTTCGCGCCCGTGCGTTTTCGCAGCGACGGCTGGCGGCAGCACCGGCGGACCGGCGTTCGCTCGTGCTTGCATCACAGATTGAGGAAAAGCTGGGCGACAGGGAAGCCGCCAATAGATATGTTCAACGGTTGGGGGCGGAGTTCCCGGCCGTACCGGGTTCCGGAAACGGGGAAATCGGAAAGTGATGGGACAGTCCAACGAAAGGCTGGCGGACGATGCCGGGCGTTGTGGTGCGCGGCTCGCTCGCGCCCGTGAAAGTGCCGGGCTGACGCTCGAGCAGGCTTCCGCACGCCTGAAAATGCCCGTTCGCGTGGTCCGCGCGCTGGAAAACGACGAGTGGCAATCCGAACCGACCGTGTTTGTCCGCGGCCACCTGCGCAGCTACGCCAGGATGCTCGGGGTGGACATCGAGCAGGATCTTGTGAGGTCCGGCGTCAACGAAGTCCGCCCGGCCGAACTGATCAGCCACACCCATACGCCGAAATACCGCTACATGTTCGAGCAGGCGGCGCGACGCGGCATCTATATCGCCATCACCGCCTTTATCGTCGTGCCGGTGTGGTTGGCGACCAAGCCGCACCTGTCCAGCGCGCCGGAAGTGCAATCGCTGGATATACCGTCCTTTGCCACCGGCATGGTTGATTCCCCTCGGCAGGCTGACGCGGCCGTTCAGGAGCGCACGCCGGTCATCGCCTCCATGGCAGCGATCCGCGCGCCGGTCGGTGTCGCCGAGTCCCCGGGGCTTTCGTTGGCGTTCAGCGGTGACAGCTGGCTGCAGGTAACCACCCGCAGTGGCGAGGTGCTGGAGCAGGCCGTCGTCGGCAGTGGCGAGAAGCGCCAGTGGGACGCAAAGGAAGATCTGCGGATCGTGATCGGCAACACCGCTGCGATCGAAGCCCGGCAAAACGGCAAACCGGTGGACCTGGAAGCATTCAGCCGCGCGAACGTCGCCCGCTTTACGCTATCCTCTGACGGTTCACTTGTGCCGAGCAGCGACTGATCAGCCTCGACGGCATCGTCGCCCCAATCCGGCACTTTCCCTTCGGCCCGCAGTGCGGGCCGCTCGTAATCAACGATCCGTCTATCCAGGCGGATCCGGACAGCATGGCGACCCCAGATGGCAATTGACGATCCGCTAGACGAACACGAGCAGAGCGAGCGCGTATTGGCGTGGCTGCGGCAGAACGGTATCGCCCTGGTCGGTGGGATCGTGCTCGGACTCGCCGCGATCGGCGGCTGGAAATGGTGGGGGCACCACCAGCACACCGAAGCGCTGGCGGACGCCGATCGCTACCAGCAGGTGATCAGCGCCATCGAGGCCGGCGATCCCGAGGCCGCTTCACGCATCACGACATTGGACAATGGCGTCTACGCCGAGCTGGCGGGCCTGGAGCTGGCTTCCCGGCAGGTTCGCGCCGGCGACAACGAGAAAGCCATTGCGACCCTGCGGGGGATCAAGCCCGCCGATGAGCGCATGGCGACGATCGTGCATCAGCGCCTGGCCCGTTTACTGGTGGACGCCGGCAAGGGCGAGGAGGCGATCGGACTGCTTGAAGGCGCCGATACCGCCATGGCCCTGGAAGTGCGCGGGGATGCGGAATATGCGCTGGGCAAGACCGACGACGCGCGCTCAGCCTATATGCAGGCGCTGACCCGGATGGATGTCGCGTCGCCTCGCCGCAAGCTGCTGGAACTCAAATTGATGGAGGTCGGCGGCAAGCCCGACGACTCCGAGGTGCGCTCCTGATGAATGCCGTATCGAACCTTTCGAACGCCCGTCTTCCTGCACGCCAAATGGCGCTGCGTGTTTCCGTCGTGATGCTGTGCGCCACTGCCCTGGTCGGCTGCAGCACCATGAAGGGCTGGTTCAGCAGCGACAAGAAGAAGGCCGCAGCGCCGGCGGCACTGGTCGACTTCCAGCCGTCCGCTCAGCCATCGCGTATCTGGTCCGCCAACGTGGGCAAGGGTGAGGGCAAGATCGGCGCACGCCAGGGGCCGGCCATTGCCGACGGCAGGGTGTATGCCGCAGCCGTGAAGGGTGGCGTGCACGCTTACGACCTGCAGACTGGCGCGAAGCTGTGGAACTACCCCAGCAAGTTGCTCCTGACCGGCGGCCCCGGCGTGGGCGAGGGCGTGGTGGCAGTGGGCAGCCTGGACGGTGATGTGGTCGCGCTGGACGCGGACACCGGCAGCGAGAAATGGACGGCCAAACTTGGCAATGAAATCATCGCCGCACCGGCGGTCGGCATGGGCATGGTCTTCGTGCGCTCCAACGACGGACGCGTCACCGCGTTCGACGCGGCCAGTGGCGAGCGTCGCTGGTTCTGGAACCAGGACGTGCCGATGCTGTCGGTACGCGGCAACGACACGCCGGTTCTGGGTCCGGGCTATCTTTTCGTCGGCAACGATGATGGCACCGTGGTCGCGCTGTCGGCCAACGACGGCCGTCCGCTGTGGGAAGAGAGCGTGGCGCAACAGGAAGGACGCACCGAACTCTCCCGCATGGCCGACGTGGATGGCGCGCCGGTGCTCGACGGCACCACCCTGTACGCCACCAGCTACAAGGGCAAGACCATCGCCATCGATGCGCCCAGTGGCCAGCCGATGTGGATCTCCGATCACGGCGGTCCGGGCCGGATCGGCGTTGGGCCCAACGTGCTGGTCGTCTCCGAAGCTGCCGACAATGTGGTCGGCCTGTACAAGTCCGGCGGCAGTGCGATGTGGACGCAGCCCGCGATGACCCGCCGCAACCTCACGGCACCGGCCATCCAGGGCGACTACGCGGTCGTTGGCGACCTGGACGGGTACCTGCACTGGCTTTCGCTGGATACCGGTGAATTCGCCGCGCGTTCGCGAGTCGGTCGCGACCGGCTGCTCTCGGCGCCGCGCGTGGCGGACGGCATCCTGGTGGTGCAGGACGTTGGCGGCAAGCTGAGCGCGTACCGGCTGGGACAGTGATCATCACGTTTTTCCATCCCGACCGGATCCGCCAATGCTGCCGCTAGTCGCCCTTGTGGGCCGCCCCAATGTCGGCAAGTCGACCCTGTTCAATGCGCTCACCCGCACCCGCGACGCCCTCGTCCATGACCAGCCCGGCGTTACCCGGGACCGAAACTACGGCCTGTGCCGGCCGGAAGGTCAGCGTGAATTCGCGGTCGTCGACACCGGCGGCATTGGCGGTGAGGACGAGGGCATCGCCGGCGCGACCACGCGCCAGGCGCGTGCCGCGGCTGCCGAAGCCGATCTGGTGCTGTTCATCGTGGATGGGCGGCAGGGCGCGTCGCGCCTGGACGACGACATCCTCGCCTGGCTGCGCAAAACCGCGCGTCCGACCTACCTGGTGGTCAACAAGACCGACGGGCTGGATACGCACGCCGCGCTGAGCGAGTTCGCCCATTACGGTTTCACCGATGTCATCGGCATCTCCTCGGCCCATCGTCAGGGCATCGATGACCTGATTGACGTGATCCTGGAGCGCTTGCCCGAGCTGGGCGATTCCGCGCAGCTGGACAACGATCCTTCGCGGATCAAGGTGGCCTTCATCGGCCGTCCCAACGTCGGCAAGTCGACCCTGGTCAACCGCCTGCTGGGCGAGGAGCGGATGATCGCCTCCGAAGTTGCCGGCACCACCCGCGACGCGGTCGCCGTGGACATGGAGCGCGATGGGCGTCTGTACCGTCTGGTGGACACGGCTGGCCTGCGCCGCAAATCCCGCGTGGACGAGGTCGTGGAGAAGTTCTCCATCATCAAGACACTGCATGCGATCGAGCAGTGCCAGGTGGCGGTGGTGATGCTGGATGCCAATGAAGGCGTGACCGACCAGGACGCCAGCGTGCTGGGCTATGCGCTGGACGCGGGACGCGCGCTGGTGATCGCGGTCAACAAGTGGGACGGGCTCAGCGAATACCAGCGCCAGCAGAACGAATCGCTGTTGGCGCGCAAGCTGACCTTCGTTGACTGGGCCGAGCGGGTGCGCATCAGCGCGACCCACGGCTCCGGGCTGCGCGAGTTGTTCGCGGCGGTGCATCGCGCGCACGCCTCGGCGACCCGCGAGTTCAGCACCAGTGAGGTGACCCAGGCCATGGAAGCGGCGTATGAGGCCAACCCGCCGCCGGTGATCCGCAACCATGTCGCCAAGCTGCGCTACGCGCACCCTGCGGCCAGCAATCCACCGACCTTCGTGATCCACGGCACGCGCCTGAAGACACTGTCCGACAGCTACAAGCGCTATCTGGAGAATTTCTTCCGCAAGCGTTTCAAGCTGGTTGGAACGCCGGTGCGCTTCGTCTTCAAGGACAGCGTCAATCCGTACGAAGGCAAGAAGAACGTGCTCAGCGAGAAGCAGGTGGCCAAGCGGCGCCGTCTGATCCGCCACGTGAAGCGCGGCTGAGCCACGCAAAAAAATCCCCTCGCAAGGAGGGGATTGGATTGACGCGAATATCGGATCCGGTTTCAGCTGGGCTGCTCGTCCCGTAGCTCGCGGCGCAGGATCTTGCCGACGTTCGACTTGGGCAGCTCGCTGCGGAACTCGACGACCTTGGGTCGCTTGTAGCCCGTCAGGTTCTCCCGCGCGAACGCGCTCACCTGCTCGGCGGTCAATGACGGGTCCTTTTTCACCACGACCACCTTGACCACTTCGCCGGAGTGCTCATCGTCCATGCCGATGGCGGCAACCTCCAGCACGCCGGGCATCATGGCGATGACGTCCTCGACCTCGTTGGGGTACACGTTGAAGCCCGAGACCAGGATCATGTCCTTCTTCCGGTCCACGACGTAGAAGAACCCGTTCGCGTCCATCCGGGCGATGTCGCCGGTGTGCAGCCAGCCGTCGGCATCCATCACGTCGGCGGTTTCCCTGGGCAGCTGCCAGTAACCCTTCATTACCTGCGGACCCTTCAGGCACAGCTCGCCAACCTCGCCGACGGGAAGCATGTTGCCGTCCTCATCCTTGATGCACGCATCCGTGGACGGAATGGGCAGGCCGATGGCCCCGTTGTACTCGGCAAGGTCCATCGGGTTGATGCACGCGGCCGGTGCGGTTTCGGTCAGGCCGTACGCCTCGATCAAGGTACAGCCGGTGGTCTTCTTCCAGCGCTCGGCGACAGACCGCTGGACCGCCATGCCGCCGCCCAGCGTGAGGCGCAGCTTGGAGAAATCGACCTCATCGAAACCGGGCGTATTCAGCAGGCCGTTGAACAGCGTGTTGACGCCGGTGATGGCGGTGAACGGGACCTTCTTGAGCTCCTTGACGAAGCCGGGCATGTCGCGCGGGTTGGTGATCATGTGGTTCAAGCCACCGAACTTCATGAAGACCAGGCCGTTCGCCGTCAAAGCAAAGATATGGTAAAGCGGCAGCGCGGTGATGATGATTTCCTGGCCCAGCGTGACGTTGGTGCCCACCCAGGCCGAGGCCTGCTGCATGTTGGCGACCATGTTGCGGTGGGTGAGCATCGCGCCCTTGGCCACGCCGGTGGTACCGCCGGTGTACTGCAGGAAGGCGATGTCCTCGGGGCCGACATCGATATCAGGCAGCGAGTGCCTGGACCCGAGCTTGAGGGTTTCATTGAAACGCACCGCGCCGTGGATACGGTATTCCGGCACCATTTTCTTGATGTACTTGAGCACGAAGTTCATCACCGAGCCCTTGACCCCGAGCATGTCGCCCAGGCCGGTGGTGATGACGTGCTGCACGCTGGTATCGGGCAGCACCTCCGCGGCGGTGTCGCCGAAGTTGTCCAGCACCAGCAGCACCTTGGCCCCGGAATCGACCAGCTGGTGGCGCAGCTCGCGGGCGGTGTACATCGGATTGGTGTTGACCACCGTGAGGCCGGCGCGCAGCACGCCGAACGTGGCCACCGGGTACTGCAGGCAGTTGGGCATCATGATCGCCACGCGATCACCCTTGCGCAGCCTGAGCGCGCCCAGCAGGTAGGCCGCGAACTGCGCGCTGAGGGTGTCGATCTCGGCGTAGGTCAGGGTCTTGCCGAAGTTCGCAAACGCGGGACGGTCGCGGAAACTGGCAATCGCAGTCTCCATGACCGCGACGATCGAGCTGTACTCGTCCGGATCGATCTGGGCAGGCACGCCCGCCGGGTAATGGTCGAGCCATGGACGTTCAACACTCATCGCGATCCCCTTGATAACTGTGGTGCGTGCGCGACCGGTGGTTCGGATCCGCGACGGCGCATGGTCGCAAAGATTGGAGCATAGGGCCCGAAGGGTGGCAAGACGACGGACGACGGTTTGCGGTCAGCTCTCATTCCTTGCGCCGGGCGGAACCGCATCACCCCTCGCGGTCCTGGCGACGATGCTGGTCGCTGCAAGGTCGGCCGTGACGTTGCCCAGCGTCGCGAAAACGTCGGGAATCGTGTCCACTGCTAACAGCAATCCCAGCGGCGCGACGGGAAGCCCCATCGCCTGGGCGACCGGCAGGTTGGTGGCCATGTAGCTGACCTGGCCCGGCAGTCCGACGGAACCCAGGCTGATCACCACCGCGAGCGCGCATCCGGCCGCCAGTTGGGCAACGCCGAGGTCGATTCCATAAGCCCAGGCGATGAAGGCGGCCGCACTGAGGTATTGCACGGGGCTGGTGATGCGGAACAACGTCACCGCCATGGGCAGCACCAGTCCGGAAATCTGCCGCGGGTAGCGCAGTCGGTCGTTGGCGACCTCAAGCATCGCCGGCAGCGACGCCAGGGACGACTGGGTGCTGGCCGCGACCACCTGGGCGGGGGCAATCGCCGCGGCAAAGCGCCGGATCGACTCGCCGCCCCACACGACCGCCACCAGCACCATCGCCACCGTGACGGTGAGGTAGAGCAGGCATTGCAGCGCGATATAGATGCCCAGCGCGCTGAGCATGCTCAATCCGGCGCGGGCGGTAACGGTCAGGATGAGCGCGAACACGCCAACCGGGGCCGCCCACAGCACCCAACGCACGATCATGATCATCGCGTCGGCCAGTGCCTGGAAGAACTCGACCATCAGCGCGCGCCGCGGCGCTTCGATCCGGGTCAGCGCGAATCCGAAGAACAGCGCGAAGACGACCAGCGGCAGCATGGCGCCGCTCGCCGCGGCCTCCACGGCGTTGCTGGGGACGATGCCGGTAACCCATTGCGACCAGCCCGCCGGAGCGGGCAGGGCGGCGGTCTCGCTCGCGCCTCCGCCCAGCGCAACGGCAAGGCCCGGATCGTGGGGCAGCAGCGACAGCAGCGCCGGTGCGGCGATCGCGGTGAACACCGCCGCCAGGGCGAGCAGCGCGATGAATACCAGGATGGCGTTGCGGGCGATCCGTCCCGAAGAGGCCGCATCGGCTGCGGTACTGACGCCGACCACGACCAGGGCCAGCACCAGCGGCACCACGGTCATCTGCAGCGCGTTCAACCACAACCGGCCAAACGGGTGGACGACGTCGGCGACGCGCGTCGCGATGTCCGGGTCCATCCAGGCCAGGCCCAGGCCGATCAGCGCGCCAAGTGCCAGCGCAAGCAGAACACGTGAGGTGCCGCTCACAGCCCCGGGCTCCGCGTGGCGAGGGTGACCACCTCAATGGCAGACGCGCAGGAACGGTGGTGAAACACGGCAGGTCGTTGCATGGACGGGCTCGCGACAGGCGCCGGCGACCGCGCAGCGCGGCCGGCGTGGGATGGGAAGAGAACAGGATCTGCGGCTGCGATCAAGGTTCGAGCATCGGTTGCAGGCGTTCAAGGTTCTCACGCAGTTGCTGATCGCGTCCGCCCTCGCAAAGGCGGACGAACACCCGATCCATCAGGTGCTGCGCGGCCGCCTGGTAAAGCAGCGGCTGGATATGCACCTCCTCGTCGTGGGCCGATACCAACAGGGCAATGTCGGCATACGCACGCAGCGGGTTGGAAGTGTGGCGGGTGACGGATACGACCGTGCCACCGCGCTCGCGGAAGCAGCGCGCGATGTAGCAAAGCGGCGGCGGCTTTCCGTGCTCGGAGAACACCATCAGCACGTCGCCCGTGCAGGCAGCGCTGACGCTGGCCGCCATGTGCGCGGGATCGAAGTTGTGCACGGTCAGGATGCCCAGCAACGACAGCCGCAGGGCGAGCGCGCGCGCGCGGATATCGTCATCGCCCAGGCCGATCAGGAAGACCTTGCCGCCTTCGCCGGCGAGGGTGATCGCGGCCGCGACCGCGGCGATGGTGCCGGGCGGATTGATCGACCGCGTTTCCTCCTCGGCCGCGGATTTGCGTCGCCACAGCTCCGCCGCCATGGCGTCGGCGGGATGCTCCGGCGCACTGGTGGCCGGCGGCTCGTCGCCATTGTCGGCGCGCGCGATGTCCTCTCCCACCGAGTACTTGAGGTCCGGATAGCCCTTGAAGCCCAGCTTCTGGCAGAACTTCACCACGCTGGACTGGCTGACGCCCAACGCGTTGGCCAGCTGCTGCGAGGAGTAGTCGCGCAGCAGGTTGGCGTTGTCGAGCACGAAGTCGGCGATGCGCCGCTCGATCGCCGACATCTGATCGCGCCGCGAGCGGATGGTCAGCAGGGCCGACATTTCAGGCGGCGGCGTTGCAGTTGCTGATCGGCTCCAGACCGCGGATCTCGCGGATGCCGAGCCCCGGCGCATCGGTGATCGAGATCTCCGACTCGTTGAAGATCACCCCGCCTTCGACCGGGTTGTAGGCGCACAGCGAGGGCCCGTCCAGGTCGACCTTGGTGATCACGTCGGACTTGGCCACTGCCAGGTGGACTGCCGCGGCGACGCTGATGCTGGTTTCGAGCATGCAGCCGATCATGCACTCGACCTGGTGCATCGCGGCGATGTCGGCGATACGCACCGCGTTGGAGATGCCGCCGGTCTTCATCAGCTTGATGTTGATGATGTCGGCGGCGCGCATGTGGATGAGCTTGATCACCTCCATCGGGCCGAACACGCTTTCATCGGCCATGATCGGGGTATGCACGCGCTCGGTCACGTAGCGCATGCCTTCCAGGTCGCGGGCGCGGACTGGCTGCTCCACCAGCTCCAGCCGGACGCCCGCATCCTCCAGGCCGCGGATGGCGTACACCGCCTCCTTGGCACTCCAGCCCTGGTTGGCATCCAGGCGCAGCAGGGCGCGGTTCTCCACCGCCGCGTAGATCGCCTTGACCCGCTCGATGTCGACCCCGATGTCCTTGCCGACCTTGATCTTCAGCGAGTCAAAACCCCGGTCGACGGCGCTGATCGAGTCGGCGACCATCTTGTCGATGGTGTCCACGCTGATGGTGATGTCGGTGGTGACGAGTGGATCGCCGCCGCCGAGCATCTTGTAAAGCGGCGCACCATAGAGCTGCCCGAACAGGTCGTAGATGGCGATCTCGACGGCGGCCTTGGCGCTGGAATTCTTCTCCATCGCGGTCTGGATCAGGCGGGTGATGCGGTTGAGGTCGGCGATCTCCTCACCGATCAGCCGCGGGGAGATGTAGTGGCGGATCGCGTCGACGATGGAGCCGTGGGTGTCGCCGGTAATGACCGCGGTCGCTGGCGCCTCGCCGTAGCCGATGTTGCCACTGTCGGTATGGACCATCACAACGATGTCCTCGACCTGATGGACCGTCCGCAGCGCGGTCTTGAACGGGGTTTTCAGCGGCACGCGGAGCATGCCGAATTCAATTCGGGTGATCTTCATTTGTCGCAGGTCCGGTTGCAGTGTGCGTCGTAGGGTCAGTGGCTCGGCAGGCGCAGCTCGCCGTGCGGGCGCACGATGCTGGTCATGCGATCGATGTAGCTCTCGGTCTCGTTGAACATCATCGGTTCCAGCGGGGTCACCACCACGCCGTTGAGCGCCATTGAGACCAGCTCGCCGTCCGCGCCCTTGTAGCGGCCGCCGTGGGTGTCGTGGATGAGGTAGGTCATGCCGCCGTGGTGGCCGATCACCATCATCACGTGGCCGGGGATATAGACCAGGTCGCCGACCTGCAACGCAGCGAGCGCGGCCTTGCGCTTGGCGGAGTCATCGCTGCGCTCGAAGGTGATGTGCTCCAGCGCGGGGCTCACCGCCTGCGCGCTGGTGTTGCGCGGAAGCTCGACGCCCATGCTGCGGTAGATCTCCGAGACGAAACCGCTGCAGTCGCGGGTGCCGTAGGCGTGTCCCCAGCCATAGCGTTCGCCGAGGAACTTGAACCCCTGGTCGACAAGGTTCGCCGGAGTCAACGGCAGGTAATCCGCGGCGCTGTCAGCGCGACGTGGCAGCAGCGCCGGCGACATCGCCAGGCTCCCGTCCTCGTTGCGCACCGGCATCTCCAGCACGTAGGCGGCGTAGGGGTGCTGGCCGTTGACCGGCTTGTCGGGGGCGACGTCCGCCAGCGGCAGGCGGATGCCCATGTCGAGCTGCAGCTGCGACACGCGCGGCTCCTCGCGGGTGAACACGGTGTGCTCGACGCCACCGGTGATGATCCGGTAAGGCGATTCGGTGGTGTAACCCAGCACCTGCGCGCGGCTGCCTTCGGCGATGTGGTGCTTGTCCACCCACGCGGCGTAGCGCGGACTGATCACGAACAACCACTCGCCATCAGCGCTTTCGTGCGCAATCACTACCGGCGTTCCGGGGAACAGGGCGCTCTCCTGCAAACGGTCGATGTCGGTATCACCGCGACTGCTGAAGATGCGCATCGTGGTCGGCAGGCCACGCATGTCGGTGCGGTGCACCACCAGTCCGTAGCGGGTCGCCTGATCGGCGGGGACGGCGTCCACGGCGGTGTTGGCGAACATCGCGTCGATCGCGGCTACCGCTACTTCATTTCCCTCCAGATCCCAGCGCGGCGTGGTGGGGCGCGACGATGCGCCTTCCAGCCATTTGCGGACCTGCCTGCGATCAAGGCGGGCAGGGAGCTTGCGGAGGTCGTGCATCGAAGGGTCCAGCTCAAACAGGCGCCGGTTCTGGGCCCGGATGGCCGCGGTATCCAGCAGGACCTGGTCGGGCGCGGCCATGGCCGCTGTCCAATAGTCCGGCGACAGCATCGCCTCATCGGTGATCCCGACCACGCCGTGCGCCGGAACCTGCGCGGCAACAGGCGCCACGCCGGGCAGGGGGGCCTGCGCGTGCAGCGGCAGGCAAAGCGCGCTGGCCAGCACAAGGCTCGCGGCAAGTACGGTGATACGCATCGATTTCCTCGATCTGAACGGGTGAAGGCGCCGATGTCGCACACGATTTCAGCGCGCGGAATACGTGATTCTTATATCACGCAATTCCAGAATATATTATTGCTTCCGCTCGCAGGCCGTGCTAAACATCGCTTTGGGACACCGGCTAGGGGCAGGCAGTGGTGCATGGGGTTACACCAACGATAGTCATTTGGGATGTTGCCGGGTATCGGCCATCGGGAAGGCCTCTCGTCGAACGCGCGGGGGTCCGGCGGTGAGCTCACCACGCCGTCTGATGCTGGCCGCGCTTGCCCTTTGCTTGGGAATGGGTGCCGCTGTCAATGCCGTCCCGCTCGGCGCCACGGCAGAACCGGACAGCCGCGCAGGCCCGCACGATCCCGACGCGACCGTCGCAGCCATCGTGGCACTGGTTGATGCCGGCCACTTCAGGCAGGCGGAATCCGCGATCGATCTGGCTTTGGCCGCGCGCGGAAACAGCGTGGATGCGCAGCAGCCTGTGCTGTTTGAACGCGAGCGCATGCGTCGCATCCTGATGGACTTCACTCTCGAGCCGGCGGACGTCGAGCAGCAACTGCGGCGCCAGATCCCCGATCTGCGGGCGGCAGAGGTTGATGCCTGGAGCCAGTCCGGTCTGCTCGAGCATCGGCTGATTGATGGCCGCACCCTGTATTTCAAGCGCGCAGTGTCCAACCTGTTCCGCATCAGTCCGGAAGCTGCCGCACGCCGGGCGGTGCAAACGCCATTCCGCGACGGCCCAATGGAGTCGGCCAATGCTCACCACGTCGCGATCGCCGAAACGGCGCTGTCCAGCGGCCAAAGCAGCGTGCTGCCGCAGCGGATCCGCGTCACCCAGTCCCTGACGGTGAACGCCGACGCGGTTCCCGCGGGTGAGCAAGTGCGTGCGTGGATTCCGTTCCCGCGTCAGATTCCCGGCCAGCAGGAGGACATCCGCCTTCTCCAAACCGAGCCGGCCAAGGCCCAGGTCGCGCCGGTTTCCGCGGCCCAACGTACCGTCCGTATGGAAAAGCCGGCGCGCGCCGGAGCGCCGACCGAGTTCAGCGTCCAATACGAAATGACCGTTTACGGTCGATACCACCAGATCGACGGCGATCGCGTCCAGTCGACAGCGGATGACCCCGACCTGGCCGAAAGCCTGGCCGAGCGTCCTCCGCACATCGTTTTCACCCCGGCCTTGCGTGCATTTTCCAGGGACGTCGTGGGCGACGAAACCAACCCGTACCGCATCACGCAGAAGCTGTTCGCCGCGGTCGACCGCATCCCCTGGGCAGGCGCGCGCGAGTATTCGACGATTTCCAACATCAGCGAGCACGCGCTGCGCACCGGCCACGCCGACTGCGGCCAGCAGACCCTGCTGCTGATCACGTTGCTCCGGCTCAATGGGATCCCCGCGCGGTGGCAATCGGGAATGGTCTACTCCGACTCGCAGGTCGGTGGCGCGGATCGTGCCGATTACTGGAACCTCCACGATTGGGGCCAGGTGTATCTGGCGCCCTACGGGTGGGTTCCGATGGACGTGACAACGGGCCGGCTGCCTGGTGCGGTGGACGGGCAGGGCAGAAGTCTTGAGTGGTTCTATCTGGGCGGGCTGGACGCGTACCGGATCGCATTCAATGACGACTTCGGCACACAGTTTCAACCGCCGAAGCGGCATTTCCGTTCCGACAACGTCGACTCGCAGCGCGGCGAAGTGGAGTGGAGCGGAGGAAACCTGTATTTCGATCAATGGACGTACGACTTCAATGCGGAGGTCCTGCGGCCTTAGGGGGCGACTGCAGGGCCTGGATTTTCAATTACCTTTCGGGAGAGGGGACATGCAGCACAAACGATTGCGCAAGAGCGTACTGAGCCTGGCAATGGGCGTCTGTCTGGCGTCCATGGTGCCAAGCCTGGCCATGGCACAAAGCGTTACCGGTGCAGTAGCCGGACGCGCCGAAGCCGGCACGCAGGTCACCATCACCAATACCTCCACCGGCGCATCGCGCACCGGCACGGCGGGCAGGGACGGCAGTTACCGCATCGGTCAACTGCCGCCGGGTGACTACATCCTGAGGTCGGGTTCGGGCGAACCGGTCTCCTTCACGGTGTCGCTGGGCGGCACCACCACCGTGAACCTGACCAATGAAGGCGCGGTCAACCTGGCGGCGATCCAGGTGGTGGGTTCGCGCGTGGTCAACCGCGTCGATGTCCACACTACGGAATCCTCCACGAATATCACCCGCACCGAGCTTGCCAAGTTGCCGGTCGACCAGAGCCTTGCATCGGTCGCGTTGTTGGCTCCGGGCGTGGTCAATTCGGGGGCCAGTTTCGGTGGGCTTTCCTTCGGGGGGTCGTCGGTCGCAGAGAACGTCGCCTACATCAATGGTCTCAACGTCACCGACCCGTATCGACGGCAGGGCTTCTCCTCTGTGCCGTTCGCGTTCTACGAGGAGTTCCAGGTCAAGACCGGCGGCTATTCGGCGGAGTTCGGCCGCAGTACCGGCGGCGTCATCAACGCGGTGACGCGCTCGGGTGGAAACGAGTTCCATGCCGGCGCGGAGGTCACCATGGAGCCTGCTGCCTGGACGTCCTCGAGAAAGGACCGCTATCACCGGGACGGGACGATCGTCGAGCAGGACCGCATGAGCCGCGACGACAGTTCGTTTTCGAAGGCCAACGTGTGGGCATCCGGCGCAATCGTGCAGGACCGGTTGTTCTTCTTCGGCATGTACGAAAAACGCGACAGCAATCCCCGCGACATTGACACCACCGAAGCCTGGTACACCAAGAGCGACAACGACTTCTGGGGCGCGAAGGTTGACTGGCACATCAACGACAACCACCTGTTGGAAGCGCTCGCTTTCTCGGACAAAGCCGACTCCTCGACGAGCAGCTACGATTACGACTGGGACAGCGCGACGCGCGGCGAGAAGCTCGGTGAAAGCTACAGCGGCTCTGGCGGCGACAACTGGTCGCTGACCTACACCGGCCATTTCACCGACAACTTCGTCGCCAAGGCGATGTACGGCGTCAACGAGCGCAGCGCTACCGGTGGCAGCCCATGGGATGCGGGTTGCAGCATCGTCACCCGCACTGGCGGCTACACGGAGGTGTTTGGTCCGGCAACAATGCGCGAGGGTTGCCATCCGAGCAACAGCAGCATCAGCAGTCGTTTTGACAAGCGCGAGGCCACCCGTCTGGACTTCGAGTGGTCGATCGGTGACCACCTGATTCGTTTTGGCGCGGACCAGGAGATCATGGATTCCGATAGCGCCAGGGTGTATCCCGGCGATGGCGTCAGCTACCAGGCGCAGGCTGCGACACCCGGCGGCGTGCTTCCCAACGGCGCAGTAATACCCAATGGGGTCAACAGCATCATCGATGCGCGTCGTTACATCACCGGCGCTCCGGTCTCGACGGAAGCACAGGCTATCTACATCGAGGACAACTGGAACGTCACTCCAGACCTGCTCCTGAATCTCGGGATCCGCGCCGACAAATTCCACAACAAGCTGGCATCGGGTACCAGTTTTGCGAAAGCGGACTTTTCGGACATGATTTCGCCGCGCTTTGGTTTCAGCTGGGACATGCGGGGCGATGGCTCAACCAAGGTCTTCGGCAATGCCGGCCGCTATTACACACCGCTCACCAACAAGCTGACCGATTATTTTGGCGGCGGTACCACGGATGAGCATACCTACTACGTGCTGGACGGCTTCGTCGAGCGGACCGATCCCGTGAATGGCAAGCCCTACCTGTTCCCCAACATCGGTGCGCAGCTGGGCCCTGTGAATACAGAGGGCAACGCCCCGGCCCCGGACAATGTCGACACCGCAGTAGCGCGTGACCTCAAGCAGGTGTACCAGGACGAGTTCATCCTCGGCTTCCAGCAGGCACTCAACAACGCTTGGTCCTATGGCGTCAACGCCACGTATCGTGAGATGACCCGCACGGTCGAAGACGTTCGCATCAACCACGTCGATGGGTGCCCCTGGTACTCCGGCGACTGGCCGATCATCAACCCGGGGGAGAGCACGACGCTGTGGTGCCCGACCACCTCTGACTGGGTGACCTTCGACAACTCCAAGGACGGATACAAGGCGCTGGGGAGCGGCGCGATCATGGGCTACAAGAAGCCCAAGCGCACCTACAAGGCGGTCGAGTTCCAGCTGGACCGGGCATGGGATGACAAATGGGCGTTCAACGCCAGCTATCTGTGGTCGAAGTCGGAGGGCAACATGGAAGGCCCGGTCAATTCCGACACCGGCTACAACGACACCAACCTCGTGCAGCATTACGACCACCCTGCCGTGAACGAACGTTTTGGGGTCCTCTTCAACGATTCACGCCACCAGTTCAAGCTGCGCGGGAGCTACAAGCTCAACGAGATGTGGGGCTTCGGCGCCACGGTATCGGCCCGCTCGGGTGGTCCGATCACGGCGTTTGGCGTGCGTTGGCCCAATGACAACCGAAGCGCCGGTGGTCCAGGCGAGTACAGCGGCGGCGGATCCGGGTGGTTGTGCAACTCCGGCTGCGGTGACTACACGACGCGGGACATGACCTATTCGCCGCGCGGCGCTTTCGGTCGGATGCCCTGGGTAAAGGATGTTGGCCTCAGCGTGACCTGGACCCTGCCCGTTGAGCACATCGACCTGAAGGCTCGCCTGTCGATCTACAACCTGTTCAACAGCCAGACCATGGTCAACGTGCATTCCCGTTACGAAAGCACCCCCGGCAACAAGATGCCGTACTTCGGCGAAGGCACAAACTGGCAGTCGCCGCGTTATGCGCAGCTGGTGGTTACCTACGCCTTCTGATGGGCGGCCCGTTGTCGTGATAGCGGCCAGGCGTCCCGGAGATCATCCGGGGCGCCGAGGCCCGGCAAGGAGTGGCAAAAGTAGTGAGTAATCACGTTTACAAGGCGGCCGCATTAGCGGCCGCGTTTGTTCTGGCCCCGGCCAACGCCCAGATACCACCGGAAACCACTAAGCCGTCTGCCCGGATCACCTCTGCCGTAGATGACGTGGTGGCGCGTTACGACTTGCCCGGCATCGCCGTTGGCGTGGTCGTTGACGGCAAGATCCAGCAGTGGGAAGTACGCGGCGAGACGAGCACAGGCAGCGGCGAGCGGGTGCGTCGCGACACACTGTTCAAGGTCGCGTCCAATACCAAGGCGATGACGGCGGCTTTGCTGGCTCGCCAGGTCGACGCCGGCCTCCTGTCGTGGGACGACCCTGTCGTGAAGCATTTGCCCGGGTTTCGTATGCACGAGGACTGGGTCACCCGCGAAATGCAGGTGCGCGACCTGCTCATCCACAATAGTGGCCTTGGGCCGGGCGCCGGCGATTTGATGCTGTGGCCCGAACCCAACCATTTCACCCGCGCGGACGTGATTGCCGGGCTGAAGCATCTCAAGCCGCGCTGGAGCTTCCGCTCGCGTTACGCCTACGACAACACCCTGTACATCGTGGCCGGCGAGGTCGCCGCTGCCGTTGGCGGAGCCCCGTACGACGTGCTGCTGCGGCGCGAAGTCTTCGAACCGCTGGGAATGGACGGCTGCCGGATCGGTGAATGGCGTGTGGCCGACGCGGGCAGCGTAGCCTCGGCCCATGTGACGCGTGAGGGAAAGTGGGCTGCGAGGCTGGACGGGGAAGTCGTCACCGACATGCCCATGGCGGCCGCAGGCGGGGTGCGCTGCAACCTGGACAGCATGCTTCGTTGGACACAGGCATGGCTTGGGAAAGACGGCAACGGGTCCGGGACCGACTGGCTTTCCACGCAGCAGCGCACGGCCGTGTGGACACCGCACATGCCGATGCCCCTTTTACCCCGAATGCGCGACTGGAATGGCAGCCACTTCTACGCGTATGGCTACGGATGGCGGCTGAGCGACGTGGATGGCACCTCAAAAGTGGCTCACACCGGCACGCTTTCAGGGATGTATTCCGCGGTGACCCTGCTGCCCGAGTTGGGCACGGGATTCGTGATCCTGATCAACGCTGAAGCAGGAGAAGCGCGGACGGTGCTGGAGCAGGTTCTCAGCAAGCACTTCACCGCACCCGGCGAGAAGCGGACGGTCGCCTACTACGCCGACGAACTGGCGCGTGAGCGGTCGGCTCGTCCCTCGCCTCCGGCCGAGGACCCCCCCGGCGCCATCGCAGCGGATGCGCGAGCGTCAGCGTCGCGCTCGGCCGTCGCGCCGGGCGAACTTGCTTCCTGGCTCGGCGAGTACCGCGACCCGTGGTTTGGCGACGTATCGATCTGTGCGTCCGAGTCTGGCGTGCGTTTCCAGTCGGTCAAATCACCGCGGCTGTCGGGGCCGGTGCTCGACGCCGACGGGCGCCTGCTGGTCGACTTCGACACACTGGAGTCGGACGCCGATGCGTGGCTTGATTTTGCCCAGCCATCCGCTGCCGGCGGACCGTATCCCGCCAGCCCGCAACTCACCATGGCCAAGGTCGACCCGGACGCGGACTTCAGCTACGACTACGAAGACCTTCATTTTCAGCGCATCGGCGATTGTGCGGATCGATGAACTTCATCGGCTCGCCAAAAGCGGACACGACGCGCGCGACCAGGAGAGCGGCATGCTCCGAATCACTTCAGCCAGCAGGTTTCTGCAAGTGGCCTTGCTCGCACGGCGTTTTACCGCCGGCCTGCTTATCACCGCCACGCTGGGTGCCTGCACGATGACGGCCGTTGCCAACGCGCCTTCAGCCGAACCGTTGGATCAGGCCGGGCCCGAGGCCGTGGAAAACAAGATCGACCAATTGATGGCGCGCTATGACGGAAATGGGCCAGGGGCTTCGCTGCTGGTCGTTTGCGCCGGCGAGCCACCGATCCGTCGAGCCTATGGAATGGCCGACGTCGAGAACGCGATTCCTGTCACCGCGTCCACGAATTTCCGGCTGGCCTCGGTCAGCAAGCAGTTCACCGCCGCGTCAATACTGCTGCTCGCGCAGGACGGCCGCTTGAGCCTGGACGACCCGGCACGTAGATGGCTGCCCGAGCTTCCCGCCGCGAATGCGGGCGTCACCATTCGCCACCTGCTGACCCACGGTTCGGGTCTGATCGATTACGAGGACGAATTGCCCGACGATCTTGCCCATCAGGTGCACGATGCGGACGTACTGGCGATCCTATCCCGACAGGACTCGACCTATTTCCCGCCCGGCGGTGATTTCCAGTACAGCAACAGCGGTTATGCCTTGCTCGCGCTGATCGTGGAACGGGTGTCGGGTCAGTCGTATCCGGCATTCCTGCAGGAGCGCATCTTCCGGCCGCTGGGTATGACCGGCACGCTGGCCTATGTCGAAGGTGGGCCGGCGATCAACCATCGCGCCTACGGTTACAGCCTGATGGACGGCGCGTGGGTGCGAACCGACCAGAGTTCGACCAGCGCGGTGCTGGGTGACGGAGGGATCTACTCCTCGATCGAGGACCTGGAGAAGTGGAGCGCCGCCCTCAGTGACGATCGCCTGCTATCCGATCAATCGCGGGAACTGGCGTTCGCGCCGGCGGTATCGACCCATGATCCGGCGGTTCATTACGGTCTGGGCTGGTACGTCGGCAAGGACCATGTATGGCACTCGGGCGAGACGATCGGCTTCCGCAACGTCCTCGTGCGATACCCGAAGCAGGGTCTGGCGGTGGTGATCCTGAGCAACCGCAACGATCCGGAACCGATGGAAACGGCGCTCGCGATCGCTGCGCTGTTTCAGCAATAGGCGATCGCGGTCCAGGCGCGTCCGCGACACTACGCGCAGCATTGCAGTACCTGCAGGCATGAAAAAAGCGGCCTGAGCCGCTTTCTTCACTATTCGGCCCGGCGATCAACGCCGGACCTGTGCCGTGACTCAGGCCGCCTTCTTGGCCAGGTCACGCAACACGTAGTGCAGGATGCCGCCGTTGCGGTAGTACTCCACTTCCTTGGGCGTCAGCAGCAGCACGTCGACCTCGAAGCGCTTCTGGCTGCCGTCCGCCTTGGTCGCGACGACCGTGGCCGTCGTGGAGGCACCATCGTTCAGGCCGATGATGTCGATCATTTCCGAGCCATCCAGTCCGTGCGCCAGCGCGTTCTCGCCCGCCTTGAACTGCAGCGGGAGCACGCCCATCCCGACCAGGTTGGAACGGTGGATACGCTCGAAGCTTTCGGCGATCACGGCCTTGACGCCGAGCAGGATGGTGCCCTTGGCCGCCCAGTCGCGCGACGAGCCGGTGCCGTATTCCTTGCCGGCGAACACCACCAGCGGAACGCCTTCCTGCTTGTAGCGCATGGCGGCGTCGTAGATGTCCATCTGCTCGCCGTTGCCTTCGGCGTCGAAGTGCTTGGTGAAGCCACCTTCCACGTTGTCGAGCATCTGGTTGCGGATGCGGATGTTGGCGAAGGTGCCACGCACCATCACATCGTCGTTGCCGCGGCGCGAGCCGTAGCTGTTGAAGTCCGCCGGCTGCACGCCGCGCGACTCCAGGAAGCGGCCCGCCGGGGAGTCGGCCTTGATCGCGCCGGCCGGGGAGATATGGTCGGTGGTGATCGAGTCGCCAAACAAACCCATCACGCGCGCCCCGTGCAGGTCGTCAATGGCGGCGACCTCCATGGTCATGTCGTCGAAGTAGGGCGGGTTCTTGATGTAGGTGGACCCCTCGTCCCAGGCAAAGGATTCGCCATCGGGAGACTCGATCTCGTTCCAGCGCGCGTCGCCCTTGAAGACGTCGGCGTAGTTCTGGGCGAACAGTTCCGGCCCGACCGTCGCGGCGATCGTGTCGCTGATTTCCTTGTTGGACGGCCAGATATCGCGCAGGTACACGTCGTTGCCGTCCTGGTCCTTGCCCAGCGGATCATTGGCCAGGTCGATGTCCACGGTGCCGGCGATGGCGTAGGCGACGACCAGCGGCGGCGACGCCAGGTAGTTCATCTTCACTTCCGCATGGATGCGGCCTTCGAAGTTGCGGTTGCCCGAGAGCACCGCCGCGACCGCCAGGTCGTTCTCCGCGATACCGCGCGAAACCTCCTGGGCCAGTGGCCCGGAGTTGCCGATGCAGGTCGTGCAGCCGTAGCCGACGATGTAGAAATTGAGTTTTTCCAGGTCGCTCAGCAGCCCGGCCTTTTCCAGGTAATCGGTTACCACCCGCGAGCCGGGACCAATCGAGGTCTTCACCCACGGCGCGGCGGTCAGCCCCCTGGCGGCGGCCTTGCGTGCCACCAGGCCCGCACCGATCATCACGGCCGGGTTGGAGGTGTTGGTGCACGAGGTGATGGCGGCAATCACCAGCGATCCGTCGGTCAGCTCGTGGTCCACGTCCGCCAGGTTGATGGTCGACACCGGCTTGGCCGCCAGCGCCTTGGCCTGCGGCTGCCCGCCGCCTTCTTCCTTCAGCTCCTGCACCGCGCAACCCACGCCGCGGTTGCTGGTGAAGCCCTTGACGTTGGTGCGGAAGTTCTCCTGCATGTCGCTGAGCAGGACGCGATCCTGCGGGCGCTTGGGACCGGCCAGCGACGGCTGCACCTGGCTCATGTCGAGGGTCAGCGTCGCCGAGTAATGTGCATCCGGCTGGCCGGGCTCGTGCCACATGCCCTGCGCCTTTGCGTAGGCTTCGACCAACGCGATCTGCTCCTCGCTGCGACCCGACAGGCGCAGGTACTTCACCGCTTCGGCGTCCACCGGGAAGATGCCGCAGGTCGCGCCGTACTCGGGCGACATGTTGCCGATGGTGGCCCGATCGGCGAGCGGCAGGTGTTGCAGGCCCTCGCCGAAGAACTCGACGAATTTGCCGACCACGCCGAACTTGCGCAGCATCTGGGTAACCGTAAGCACCAGGTCGGTTGCCGTCGCGCCCTCGGGCAGCTTGCCGGTCAGCTTCATGCCGACCACCTGCGGGATGAGCATCGAGGACGGCTGGCCAAGCATGGCGGCCTCGGCCTCGATACCGCCCACGCCCCAGCCCAGCACGCCGATGCCGTTGATCATCGTGGTGTGGCTGTCGGTGCCGAACACGGTGTCGGGATAGGCGAACAGCTTGCCGTCGATCTCGCGCTCCATGACCACCCGGGCGAGCTTTTCCAGGTTCACCTGGTGGACGATGCCGGTGTTGGGCGGGACGACCTTGAAGTTCTCCAGCGCCTTCTGGCCCCAGCGCAGGAAGCCATAGCGCTCCTTGTTGCGCTCGAACTCGATCCGCCCGTTGATGTCCAGCGCGTCGGATCGACCGTAGACATCCACCTGTACCGAGTGGTCGATCACCAGCTCGGAAGGGATCTGCGGATTGATCTGGTTCGGCCTGCCGCCCAGCCGGGTGACCGCATCGCGCATCGCGGCGAAGTCGACCACGCAGGGCACGCCGGTGAAGTCCTGCAACACGACCCGCGCCGGCATGAAGGCGATCTCGCGCGACGATTCCGCCTTTGGATCCCAGTTCGCCACCGCCTCGATGTGCCCGGTGCCGACGGTCATGCCGCCGTCCTCGTGGCGCAGCAGGTTCTCCAGCAGGATCTTCATGGAGTAGGGAAGGCGGGCGATGTCGAACTTCTCGCCCAGCTTGCGCAGGCTGAAGAAGTTGTACTGCTTGCCGTTGGCGTCCAGGCGGTCAAGCGTGGAGAACGAATCGGTCGTCATGTGGGAGCTCCTTGTTGCGGATGGCGTGCGGGACAGGGCAGGGGAGCCCGTCTCCTTGCGATGTTCCTGGCGGTTTGCGTGCGTCGACAGTGGCGAGCCGCGGCAGGCGCTGAGTCCGTCGATATCGGAAGCAGCTTACAAGGGCAGGCGTGTTGATTGCGTCATCACGTTGATGAACACAGTGCCTCCGGATGTACTGTCGTGCAACGCCAAGTTGGCCGACACAGTATGCCTGAAAAAGTATGTATTATGAGGGCATACTTGAATTGACGCACCCTATGGACGTTACCGTTGCAGAGCGCGGCCAGATCACTTTGCCCAAAGCCGTGCGTGACGCGCTGGGGCTGAGCAAGGGCACCCTGCTGAAGGTCGAACTCGACGGCAGCCGCATCATTCTGAGCAAGAGTGTCGACGACGCCCTTTCTCGGGTGCGTGGCAAGTTCGAGCTGGACAGGGTTACGCCGGGCGCCGATGACGTGCACCCATCCGGTGACGGCGGATCGACCGACGGCGGATCCACGCGTTGATCGCGGTAGACGCGCCTGTCGTCATCGAACTGCTGAGCAACGGACCACAAGCCGATGCAGTCGAGTCCTGTCTGCGCCAGGCGCTTGTCGCTGGCCGGGTCGTGATCTGCAGCGTAACGCTGGCGGAAATCTGCGCGTCGCTGCGTGGCGGGTCGCAGGTGCAGGAAGCCCTTGAAGAGATGGGCCTCCATTTCAGTCCGCTGGAGGCCAAATCCGCGTTGCGCGCCGGCGAAATGCAACGTCGCCACCGACAACGCAGTGGTGCATCCGGACGCCTGGACCACTTCCTGGTCGGCGCCCACGCACTGCTCCAGTGCGATGGCCTCATCACCTGGAACGACACGTTCTACCGCGATTACTTCAAGGGCCTGAAACTGATCGTCCCCCGGGCCTGATCGTGGACGCAACCGCGATCGCTGGTGCGTGCAGATCGCGCGTCAGCCACCCAGATGCGCGTTCACCGCCGCCGTCAGATCGCGCCTACGCAGCAGGAAGTCCAGCAACCCGCCGCCGGACTGGCGCCACAGCACGGCCGAGCGGACCGCTGAGAGCAGGACGGCCCGGACTTCTGCGACGACGGCCGGCTGGCCGAGGTAGTGCGGGTTGCCCTGCACGAGCACGCGCGGCCGCAGGTTGCTCAGCGTTTTGGCGTACAGCCCACCGAGCGCGGCGAGGACCTCGGGATGGGCGACGCCCAGCTCATCGGCCTTGTCCTTCTGCGCGAGGATCCCGGCCTGCACTTCGCTGACCATGGCCATGTCGGCGACAAAACGGCGCTCCAGCTGGGTCACCGACAGCGTCAGTCGCGGCAGCTGCGCGTCCTTGGTCGTGCCGGCGAAGTAGTCGCGCAGCAACAGCAGCCCGGGCCTCAACGCGGCCGCCCCGCCATACACGTCGGCCACGGACGCCGCGTCGATCTGGAACACCGAGCTGAGCATCGTTTCCAGCACCGATGCCTCCGCCTGCCCGGTGTCCGCAATGCGCCGCACCTGCGCCAGCGCCTGGGCGAGCCCGGCAAGGGCCAACACCCGGTCGGACATGGGGTTGAAGCGGGTGCTGGGCGATGGAATGGCGGTGGATCCAATGTCGGTCATTCGGAGGCGGTTCTCAGACGTTGTTCGAGGGGAGCGTCGGTGCGCGCGATCACCGCGCCACCCAGGCAGACCGGTCCGTCGTACAGGACCAGCGATTGTCCGGGAGTGACTGCACGCTGGGGATTGGCGAATCGCACTTCAAGGCAGCCATCATCGCCCACCAGCACCTCACAGGGCTCGTCGGCCTGCCGATAGCGCGTCTGCGCGGTGCAGTGGAAGCGATCCGACGGCGGCTCGCCAGCGACCCAGTGTGCGCGCTCGGACCATAGCAGGCGCGATTTCAGCCATTGGGTGTCACTGCCCTGGTCCACATACAGCACGTTGCCCGCCACGTCCTTGCCGACGACGTACCACGGTTCCGCGCGAAAGCCGCGCACACCGCCGATGTTCAGCCCCTCACGCTGGCCAAGGGTGAAATAGAAGACGCCCGGATGGGTGCCGATCCGCTGGCCGTCCGGCGTGCGCATCTCGCCGCTGCGGGCGGGCAGGTACTGGCCGAGGAAGCTGCGGAAATCGCGCTCGCCGATGAAGCAGATTCCGGTGGAGTCCTTCTTGGCCGCGGTGGGCAGGCCGGCATCGCGGGCCATCTGGCGGATGGCCGGCTTGCGCAAATCGCCCAGCGGAAACCTTGTAGCCGCGAGCTGTTCCTGCCCCAGCTGGTGCAGGAAGTAGCTCTGGTCCTTGTCGCGGTCCACGCCACGCAACAAGCGATGCCTGCCGCGCTGGTGATCAACGCGGGCGTAATGGCCGGTCGCGATGAAGTCCGCGCCCAGCTCGCGGGCTGCGTCAAGGAAGTGCTTGAACTTGATCTCGCGGTTGCACAGCACGTCCGGATTGGGCGTGCGGCCGGCCGCGTATTCGGCCAGGAAGTGCGCGAACACCCCATCCCAGTACTCGCCGGAAAAGTCGCGGAAATGGATCGGGATGCCGAGCCGGCCGCAGACCGCCACCGCATCGCGCCGGTCGTCGTCGGCGCGACAATCACCGCTGTCGTCGTCCGCCCAGTTCTGCATGAAGAGCCCGGCGATGGGCTCGCCTGCGTCACGCAGCAGCAGCGCGGCGACCGATGAGTCGACACCGCCGGACATGCCGACAATCGTGCGCGGCCCGGCTGCGCCGCCGGTCGAGGGGCCGCTTGTATTCACGCCTGCTGCAACAGCGAGAGCGGATGCCGCTGCCCGGCGAGGTAGTCGGCGACGGTGCGCCATACCAGCGGACTGCGATGACGATCCGAGGCCTGTTCCAACTCGTCCGCGGTCATCCAAAGCGCGCGGGCGATGCCGTCGTCGAGGGTGCGCGACGGATCTTCGCCGAGCGCCTCACCGACAAACGCAAAGCGCAGGTAATAGCGCGCCTTCCCGCCGGGCTCCAGCGCCGGCGCGCTCCATTGGTAGGCGCCGATGAAGGCGGTCAGGCGGATGTCCCAGCGGGTTTCCTCGCGGGCTTCCCGCACGGCGGCCTCCTGCAGGCTCTCGTCGGGCTCCAGGTGGCCGGCGGGCTGGTTCAGCACCAGCCGGCCCTTGGAGGCCTCTTCGACGATCAGCAGGCGGCCGTCGCGCTCGACGACGGTCGCCACGGTGACGTCGGGCTGCCAGAAACGGCCTTCGCGGTAGCTCATTCAGAACTCATCGGAGCCGGGGCTCAACTCGGTTTCCATCGCGTCCGCGGTGGTGACGGCAGCGGCGATCGCATCCTTCAGCTCGGTGGCACTTGCATCGGCGGCGAGCTTCACCACGAACATCGCGATGTCACCCTGTTTCACCCAGCCGCCCAGGACCGAGTCATGGGAGTCTTCCAACAGCCGAACCGACACGGGAGCAGGGAAGCGACCGCCATCGACACGGTAGGCCGGCGACCAGATCTCCCGGACCCGGTGCGAGCCGAACTCGTGCACGGGGCTGCGCACGTAGGCCAGCTGGGTGCGATCGTCTTCCATCTCCAGGACCAGCTTGTAATCGCCGTCGTCGTCAACGTCGTGCTCGTAGCCGAGCTCATCCAGCTGCTTGCCGATCGAGACCTCGACCGCTGGCGCTTCAGCAGCCGCGGCCCTGTTGGATCCGACAGTCGCGTACTGCGCCGCCGCACCGCCGCTGACCAGCACGGCGGCCACCAGCAGACCGGCGACCTGTCTATTCAGTTTCATCAAAGTTGCCCTGATCAAACCGGCAATTCTGAGGCAGAGCCTGAAGCGCGTCCAATCGCGGAGGAAAATGGCGGGACCCGGCGATCTATAATGCGGCCATGCCAAGACACACTGAAACCGAACATCACCACGGAACCGTCGCCGAGGTGGGCAGGCCCGAACTGGCCCCGCCGCCGCTGTACTCGGTGCTCCTGCTCAATGACGACTACACGCCGATGGATTTCGTGGTCGAGGTGCTGATGCGCTTTTTCCCGATGACCGCCGAGAACGCCACCCAGATCATGCTTCACGTGCATACCCGCGGCCGCGGGGTTTGCGGCGTTTTCACACGCGACGTGGCCGAATCCAAGGTAGCGCAGGTCAACGAGTTCGCCAGGCTGAACCAACACCCGTTGCTATGTACGATGGAACGGGCCTGAACTGCCGGCGGCGTGGAAAATGGTTCCGGCACCCCCATCTTGGGATGCAGTAGTTACCGGAGGCACATGCCCCATGTTCAGCAAAGATCTCGAGTACAGCATCGGCCAGTGCTACAAGCGCGCCCGTGAGGCCCGCCACGAGTACATGACGGTCGAACACCTGCTGTTGGCCCTGCTCGACAACCCCTCGGCCGAATCGGTCCTCAAGGCCTGCGACGCGGACGACCACCGTCTGCGCAGCGACCTGGAGGAAGCCATTGCCACCTCGGTCTCGGTACTCCCCGACGACCTCGACCGCGACACCCAGCCCACCCTGGGCTTCCAGCGCGTGCTGCAACGCGCCGTCTACCACGTGCAGTCCTCCGGCAAGAAGGAAGTGACCGGTGCCAACGTGCTGGTGGCGATCTTCGGCGAGAAGGATTCGCACGCCGTCTATTTCCTCAACCAGCAGGACATTGCCCGGCTGGACGTGGTCAATTACCTGTCCCACGGCATCGCCCGCCACGGCGACGGCGAGGACAGCCAGCCGGCCGATGGCGAAGCCCGCCCCGCGGAGGCCGAAGGCGAGGGCAAGGCCGACGCGCTGTCGGAGTTTGCCGTGGACCTCAACCAGCTGGCCCGCGACGGCAAGATCGATCCGCTGGTCGGCCGCCGCGAGGAAGTCGAGCGGACGATCCAGGTGCTGTGCCGGCGCCGCAAGAACAACCCGCTGTACGTGGGTGAGGCCGGCGTGGGCAAGACCGCGATCGCCGAAGGCCTGGCCAAGCGCATCGTCGACGGCGATGTTCCCGAAGTGCTCGCCGACGCCACCATCTACGCGCTGGACCTGGGCGCGCTGGTGGCCGGCACCAAGTACCGCGGCGACTTCGAGAAGCGCCTGAAGGCGGTCCTGGCGCAGATGAAGAAGATTCCCGAGGCGATCCTGTTCATCGATGAGATCCACACCATCATCGGTGCGGGGTCGGCATCGGGCGGCACCATGGATGCCAGCAACCTGATCAAGCCGGCGCTGTCGTCGGGCGACCTGCGTTGCATCGGGTCGACCACGTTCCAGGAATACCGCGGCATCTTCGAGAAGGACCGCGCCCTGGCGCGTCGCTTCCAGAAGATCGACATCGTCGAGCCGACCCCGGGCGAGACCGTCGAGATCCTGCACGGGCTCAAGCCGCGCTACGAGACCCACCACGGCGTCACCTACAACGATGACGCCCTGCAGGCGGCGGTGGACCTGTCGGTCAAGCACATCGGTGACCGTTTGCTGCCGGACAAGGCGATCGACGTGATCGACGAGGCCGGCGCGCGCCAGCGACTGCTCCCGGAGGGCCAGCGCAAGTCGCAGATCGATGTCGACGAGATCGAGACGATCGTCGCCAAGATGGCGCGCATTCCGGCGCGGCAGGTATCGGCCACCGACAAGGACGTGCTGCGCAACCTGGAGCGCAACCTGAAGATGGTGATCTTCGGGCAGGACCCGGCCATCGACTCGCTCACCTCGGCGATCAAGCTGTCGCGTTCGGGCCTCGGCAATCCCGACAAGCCGATCGGCAACTTCCTGTTCGCCGGCCCGACCGGCGTGGGCAAGACCGAGGTGACCCGCCAGCTGGCGTTGCAGCTGGGCATCGAACTGGTCCGCTTCGACATGTCCGAGTACATGGAGCCGCATTCGGTGTCGCGCCTGATCGGTGCGCCTCCGGGCTACGTGGGCTTCGACCAGGGCGGCCTGCTGACCGAGAAGATCGTCAAGACCCCCCACTGCGTGCTGCTGCTGGACGAGGTGGAGAAGGCCCATCCGGACATCTTCAACATCCTGCTGCAGGTCATGGACCGCGGGGCGCTGACCGACACCAACGGCCGCGAGGCGAACTTCCGCAACGTGATCCTGGTGATGACCACCAACGCCGGCGCCGCCCTGGCATCGCGACGGACCATCGGCTTCACCCGCCAGGACCACAGCTCCGACGCCATGGAAGCCATCCGCAAGGCGTTCACGCCGGAGTTCCGCAACCGCCTGGACGCGGTGGTGCAATTCGACGCACTGGGCTTCGAGCACATCCTGCGCGTGGTGGACAAGTTCCTGATCGAGCTGGAAGCCCAGCTGCAGGAGAAGGGCGTGACGCTGTCGACCACGCCGGAAGCGCGCGAGTGGCTGGCCCAGCACGGCTTCGACCCGCAGATGGGCGCGCGGCCGATGGCACGGGTGATCCAGGACAGGATCAAGCGCCCGCTGGCCGACGAGCTGCTGTTTGGCAAGCTGATGAACGGCGGCCGCGTCAGCGTGGAGGTCAAGGACGACGAGCTGGTGATCGACTCGCGCTCGGAGCCGGAGAAGTTGCTGCCGGCTTCGGTGGAGTAAGGGACTACCGTCCGGGTCGACGCCGTCATGGCCGACCCGGCATCCCGATCTGGAGTCATAAAAAAGGCGGCCACTGGCCGCCTTTTTTTGCGTCGTACCCGCCGCGATTACTTGTTGCGGTAGGTGATGCGCCCCTTGGTGAGGTCGTACGGGGTCATCTCCACTTTTACCTTGTCGCCGGTCAGGATGCGGATGTAGTTCTTGCGCATCCGGCCTGAAATGTGGGCGATGATCTCGTGCCCGTTTTCGAGGCGCACGCGGAACAGGGTGTTCGGAAGGGTTTCCGCCACCGTGCCCTCGAATTCGATCACGTCGTCTTTTGCCATGTGTTTCCTGTATCACTCGAATGGCGGCGCAACAATGCGGCCGCGAAGCCCGGCATTCTGACACGATCAGGCCGACCACGCAAAACTGGCGCGGATTTCCTGTTCACGTGGCGCGCCCGATCGGGATCGCGGTCGCCGTCGTCTTGTCGCCGCCGCCCGCCAGGCTCCTGGCCGCGAGGCGACCGAAGCGATCACGCCAGTGACCGGGCTCACCCGGTTCGGCGGCCAGCGCGCGAGCAACATCCAGAAACCGGTCGCGCGGCCACGACTCGGCACCCAGCGACACCAGGTGTGCATTCTCGATCTGCGCGTCGATCAACGGCCAGCCGCGCAGGTCCAGCTGATGGGCGAGGGCGGCCAATGCGGTCTTGGATCCACCGGGCGCGGCGCTGAACATGCTCTCGCCGAAAAACATCCTGCCGATCGCCACGCCGTACAGTCCGCCGACCAATGTAGCGCCGTCCCAGACCTCGATGGAGTGCGCGAACCCCAGCGCGTGCAGCGCGTGGTACGCCTCACGCATGGCGGGAGTGATCCAGGTGCCCGGCTGGCCGGCGCGGGGCGTCTGCGCGCAGGCGTCGATGACCCGCCGGAACGCGGTGTCGGCGGTGACCGTCCATGTGGAGCGCCGAAGATCACGAAGGAACCGTCTGGAAAGGTGCACCGCGTTGGTGCGGAAAACGGTGCGCGGGTCCGGCGACCACCAGAGCAACGGCTGGCCTTCGGAATACCAGGGGAAGATCCCGCTGGCATACGCGGTCAAGAGACGCGCTGGGGACAGGTCGCCGCCCATCGCCAGCAAGCCGTCCGGTTCGCGCAGGGCGGTGCGCGGATCCGGAAAGGGCGCGGCGGGATCGTCCGGTAGCTCAGGAAGATAGATCGGCATCGGCTGCCTGCCCGGGCTCGGCCTGCTTGAACGGGGAATGCGCCGACAGCGTGCGCGCGTAGCTGCGCACCGATTCGGCCTCGTGGGCGCACCAGGGCCGCAGGGCCTCACGAAACACCGGTTCGGCGATCCAATGGCGGCTGTGCACGAACACGGGCAGAAAGCCGCGCGCCAGCTTGTGCTCGCCCTGCGCGCCGGGTTCAAAGCGCGAGAGGCCTTTGCGCAGGCAGTATTCGATGCCCTGGTAGTAGCAGGTTTCGAAGTGCAGGCCAGGCAGGTCTTCGATCGAGCCCCAGTAGCGCCCGTACAGCGTGTCGCCGCCACGCAGGCATAGCGCGCCTGCGATGGGCCGGCCCCCGCGCTCGGCGAAGAACAGGACGATCGACTCGGGAATCGTCTCGGCGAGATGGTGCAGGAAGGGCAGCGTCAAGGCCGGGTGGTTGCCGTATTCGGCGAATGTCTGCAGGTAGAAGCCATGGATCCGGCGCAGGTCTTCCGCCGTCGCGCTCGTGCCATCGACGATCCGGAAGCTCACCCCGGCGGCGGCAACGCGGGCGCGTTCCTGGCGGATATTCTTGCGACGCTTGTGGCTGAGCGCGCCCAGGAAGCCGGCAAAGTCCTCCCAGTCGCCGTGGTTAGTCCAGTGGTACTGGACGTCGATGCGGGCCAGCCATTGGCTGCTGGTTTCGGCGTCCTCGAATGCTCCCTGCTGGCCCGCCGGGTGGAAATTGACGTGCGCCGAGGAGTTACCCATACGCGCCGCATCGTCGGCCATCGCATCAACCAGTGCCCGCTCAAGCCCGGCATCGCCAGCCGCCAGCAGGCGCGGGCCGGTGACCGGGGAGTAGGGCACCGCGTAAAGATGCTTGGGGAAGTACGCCAGTCCCTGCGATGCGTAGGCGCGGGCCCAGGCGTGGTCGAACACGAACTCGCCGTGCGAGTTCTCTTTCAGATAGCCCGGCGCGGCGGCCACCAGCGTGCCGTCGCGCCACAGGGTCAGGTGCCTGGGCGTCCAGCCCCATTCGGCCTGAATGCAGCCGTGCCGTTCCAGGCCGGCGAGGAAGGCGTGGCGTACGAACGGATTGCTGCCGTCGTGCAGCCGGTCCCACGCTGCAGGCTCTATCTCATCCAGCCGGGCGACCGTGCGAGCGAGCAGGGCGCTCATCGGCGGGTGCCGGTGGTCAGCTTTCCAGGTCGAGGAAACGCTCGGCGTCCAGCGCGGCCATGCAGCCGAAGCCGGCCGAGGTGATCGCCTGGCGGTAGACCTGGTCGGCCACATCGCCGGCGGCGAACACGCCGGGCACCGAGGTCTGCGTCGCGTTGCCGGCCAGGCCCGACTCGATCTGCAGGTAGCCGCTGTTCATTTCCAGCTGGCCTTCGAACAACGAGGTGTTGGGGGTGTGGCCAATCGCCACGAAGAAGCCGTTGACCTGGATCTCGCGGACGCTCTGGTCACCCTTGGTGGAGCGAAGGCGCATGCCGGTCACGCCGGAGTCGTCGCCGAGCACTTCCTCCACCGCATGGTCCCAGACCAGTTCGATCTTGCCCGCCTGGGCCTTGGCGAACAGCTTGTCCTGCAGGATCTTCTCCGCGCGCAGTGTGTCGCGGCGATGCACCAGATAGACCTTGCGGGCGATGTTGGACAGGTACAGGGCCTCCTCGACGGCCGTGTTGCCGCCGCCGATGACCGCCACTTCCTGCTCCTTGTAGAAGAAGCCATCACAGGTCGCGCAGGCGGACACGCCCTTGCCCATGTACTTGGTCTCCGACTCCAGGCCCAGGTATTTGGCGCTGGCGCCGGTGGCGATGACCAACGCGTCGCAGGTGTACTCGCCGCTGTCGCCGATCAGGCGGAACGGGCGGCGCGACAGGTCGGCCGAGTGGATGTGGTCGAACACCACCTCGGTGTCGAAGCGCTCGGCGTGCGCCTGCATGCGCGACATCAGGTCGGGGCCCTGCAGGCCGTGGGCGTCGCCGGGCCAGTTGTCCACGTCAGTGGTGGTCATCAGCTGACCGCCCATCTGCATGCCCGTGATCAGCAGCGGTTTGAGGTTGGCGCGCGCGGCGTACACCGCGGAAGTCCAGCCCGCAGGGCCGGAGCCCAGGATGATGAGGCGGGCGTGTTTGTTTGGGGTCATGTCTATAATCGCAACGGTTGTCGGAGATGCGGCGGCAGCGTTGATGCAGCTGCCAGGATGCTACCTAGCTTGGAGTCCGGGTCCCGGCAACACAAGGCGAAGGGGCGGGAACGGATCGTTGCATCGCAGTCGCTTGATGCGGCCGGATTCCATTACATCACGTATATTCAATAGCTAACGCAACTTAGCTAAGGCGGAACATCACGGTGGCGCAAGCGTCTGCTGCATCCCGGAAAAAGAAAGCCCCATTGAGTCCCGGCGCTGCGAAAACGCCTTCGCCGGGCCGCCAGCGGCTGATGCGGGATATCGCGATGATCGTGATCGCGCCGGTCCTGCTGTATCTGGTCGCCAGCCTGTTCACCTATTCGCCCACCGACCCGGGCTGGTCGCAGTCGGTCAGCGTGACGGCGCCGATAAGCAACTGGGGCGGCTACTTCGGCGCGTGGACGGCGAGTGTGTTGCTCGCCCTATGCGGTTATGTGGCGTTCCTTCTGCCGGTGATGCTGGGCCTGGTCGCCTGGATTGCCCTGTTCGGGATGGATACCGACGGCGACGGCGAGGCCGACCTCGGTCCCGCGCTTCGCCTGGTCGGTATCGTCGGCTTCCTGGTCTCGGCGACCGGATTGCTGCAGCTGCGCATCGGCCCGGTGGCCGACTTTTCGGCCGGCGCCGGCGGCATCCTGGGCAAGCTCGTGGGGGACTCGCTGTACAAGGGCTTCGGGCCGGTCGGCGGCAACCTGTTCCTGCTGGCCTTGCTGCTGGTCTCGGTAACCCTTGCCACCGGCATCTCCTGGCTGGCTGTGATGGATCGCATCGGGCAGGGCGTGATGCGCCTGGGGCCCGTGCTGGGCGGCTTGTTCCGGCGCGGCAGCAAACAGGCCAGCGAGTGGCAGCACACCCGGGCGCTGCGCGAGGAGCGCGAGGAGGTCCGCAAGGTCGATACCGAGCTGCGGGCAAAACGTGCGCCGGTCAGGATCGAGCCGCCCGCGCCGGCGGCCGTGGAGCGCAGCGACCGCGCCCACCGCGAGCAGCAGATCCCGTTGCTCAACGTCAGCGATGGCAGCGGAATACCGCCTTTGTCGCTGCTGGACGACCCCAAGCCGCAGCCCAAGGGCTACAACTCCGAGACGCTGGAGACCCTGTCGCGGCAGATCGAGTTCAAGCTCAAGGATTTCCGCATCGATGCGACCGTGGTCGGCGCCTATCCGGGGCCGGTGATCACGCGCTTCGAGATCGAGCCGGCGCCCGGGATCAAGGTCAGCCAGATCAGCTCGCTGGACAAGGATATTGCACGCGGGCTGTCGGTGAAGGCCGTCCGCGTGGTCGACGTGATTCCGGGCAAGGCGGTGATCGGCCTGGAAACGCCGAACGACAAGCGCGAGATGATCTACCTCTCCGAGCTGCTGCGTTCCAAGGAATACGACAAGTCCTCCAGTCCGCTGACCATCGCACTGGGCAAGGACATCGGTGGTCGTCCGACGGTGGCGGACCTGGCGCGCATGCCGCACCTGCTGGTCGCCGGCACCACCGGCTCGGGCAAGTCGGTCGGCGTCAATGCCATGGTGTTGAGCCTGCTCTACAAGGCGTCGGCGAAAGACGTGCGGATGCTGATGATCGACCCGAAGATGCTGGAACTCTCGGTCTACGAGGGCATTCCGCATCTGCTGGCGCCGGTGGTTACCGACATGAAGGAGGCGGCCAACGCGCTGCGCTGGTGCGTGGCCGAGATGGAGCGACGCTACAAGCTGATGAGCGCGGTCGGCGTGCGCAACCTGGCGGGCTTCAACAAGAAGGTGCGCGACGCGATCGACGCCGGCCAGCCGATGAGCGACCCGCTGTTCAAGCCGAATCCGGAAATCGACGAAGTGGCACCGCTTTTGGAACCGCTCCCGTTCATCGTGATCTTCATCGACGAATTCGCCGACATGATGATGATCGTCGGCAAGAAAGTGGAGGAGCTGATCGCCCGTCTGGCGCAGAAGTCCCGCGCTGCCGGCATCCACCTGATCCTGGCCACGCAGCGGCCGTCGGTGGACGTCATCACCGGGCTGATCAAGGCCAACATCCCGACCCGGATCGCCTTCCAGGTGTCGAGCAAGATCGACTCCCGCACCATCCTTGACCAGTCCGGCGCGGAAACGCTGCTGGGCAATGGCGACATGCTCTACCTCCCGCCGGGCACCGCGATGCCCGAGCGCGTGCACGGTGCGTTCGTGTCCGACGACGAGGTGCATCGCGTGGTCGAGTTCCTCAAACAGACCGGCGGCGGGCCCGATTACATCACCGGCGTGCTGGAGGACGTCCAGACCATGGGCGACGGCGTGGTGGTGGGTGCCGGCGGCCTGCCGGAAACCGTCAGCAGCGGCGACGAATCCGACCCGCTGTACGACGAGGCGGTCCGCGTGGTCACCGAGACGAGGAGGGCGTCGATCTCGGGCGTGCAGCGGCGTCTCAAGATCGGCTACAACCGCGCCGCGCGGCTGGTCGAGGCGATGGAGGCGGCCGGCATCGTCAGCCCGCAGGAACACAACGGCGACCGCAGCGTACTGGCGCCGCCGCCACCGCGGGACTGAACCGTCGCGCACGATGTCGCGTACCTGTTCAGCTTGATGCCCACACACTTGACGTCCGTTGGACAGCAACGTTGATGCAACCGGAGATCGACCTATGAACCCGATGATTCGCTGGGGTACCGGATTGCTGCTGGGCGCGTTTGTCGCCGGCAGCGCGCTTGCGGGCGCACGCGATGATCTCTCGCAATTCACCAGTGGGCTGACCGGGCTGGATGGCTCTTTCACCCAGCAGGTGTATGACGCTGGCGGCAAGCTGAAGGAGACCTCCACCGGCAAGGTCCAGCTGTCGGTTCCGCACCTGTTCCGCTGGGAGTACGTCAAACCGCATCCGCAGCTGATCGTCGCCGACGGCAAGAAGGTGTGGATCTTCGATCCTGACCTGGAGCAGGTGACCGTGCGTTCCCAGGGCGCCGAGGAGCAGAGCAGCCCGCTTTCCGCATTGTTTGAGCCGGCCAAGCTGGACCAGCGATTCGTCGCCAGGGAAACCGGCAAGGCGGACGGCCTGGACTGGCTCAGCCTGGCCCCCAGGAGCGACGAGGAGGCCAGCTTCCGCACCGCACGCCTGGGCTTTGCCGACGCCAAGCTGGTCCGCATGGAGGTGGAGGACGCCGTCGGCCAGCGCACCCGCATCGAGTTCGGCGCGTGGAAGCGCAATCCCGACTTCGCCGCGTCCACCTTCAAATACACGCCGCCCAAGGGCGTGGACGTGATCGGCGAAGGCTGATCACGCTCCCCGCTTGCCCAGATCGCGCGCCGCCGGTACCGATGCGTCCCTGACGCCTGATCTGCTGAGCGTGGACAACAGCGCGCTGCGCCCGCTCGCCGAGCGCATGCGGCCGGCGTCGCTGGACGAGATGGTCGGCCAGCGACGCCTGCTGGCACCCGAGTCGGCACTGCGGCGCGCGGTGGAATCCGGCCACGCCCACTCGATGATCCTGTGGGGACCGCCGGGCTGCGGAAAGACCACCTTCGCGTTGCTGCTGGCCCAGTACACGGATGCCGAATTCCGGGCGATATCGGCGGTGCTGTCCGGCCTGCCGGAAGTCCGCAAGGTGCTGGCGGAGGCGGCGCAGCGATTCGCCGAAGGCCGGCGAACGGTGCTCTTCGTCGACGAGGTGCACCGCTTCAACAAGACCCAGCAGGACGCGTTCCTGCCGCACATCGAGCGCGGCACGATCCTGTTTGTTGGTGCGACGACCGAGAACCCCTCGTTCGAACTGAATTCCGCGCTGCTGTCACGCTGCCGCGTGCACGTCATGGACGCGGTTTCCGCCGACGACATCGCCATCGCACTGCGCCGCGCGCTGGACGACGCCGACCGCGGACTCGGCGGGCAGCACCTGAAAGTCACCGACGAGGCATTGCTGCAGATTGCCGGCGCGGCGGATGGCGATGTACGCCGCGGATTGACGCTGCTGGAGATCGCCGCCGAGCTGGCTCTGGGTGAGGAGGGCGAGATCACCCCGGCGACGCTGGCGCAGGTCCTCGCCGACAGGACCCGCCGCTTCGACAAGGGTGGCGAGCAGTTCTACGACCAGATATCGGCCCTGCACAAATCGGTGCGCAGCTCCAATCCCGACGCCGCGCTGTACTGGTTCGCGCGGATGATGGACGGCGGTTGCGATCCGGCCTACCTGGCCCGCCGGCTGACGCGGATGGCGACCGAGGACATCGGCCTGGCCGATCCGCGCGCCCAGCAGATGGCGATCGACGCCTGGGACACCTACGACCGCCTGGGCAGCCCGGAGGGCGACCTGGCGCTGGCCCAACTGGTGATCTACCTGGCCAGCACCGCCAAATCCAATGCTGTCTATACCGCCTGGAATGCCGCCCGACGCGACGTGCGCGAGCACGGCACACAGGAGGTGCCGATGCATCTGCGCAACGCGCCCACCAAGCTGATGAAGGAACTGGGCTACGCCAAGGGCTATCAGTACGACCATGATGCGGCCGACGGCATCGCACTGGAGCAGACCGGATTTCCCGATGCGATGGGCGAGCAGGTCTACTACCGACCGGTCGAGCGGGGTATGGAAATCAAACTGAAGGAAAAGATCGACCAGATCCGCGCGGCGCGGATAGTGGCGCAGAAAAAAGCACGCTGATCGGCGTGCCTTGGCCGGCACCTGGTGCCGATGTAACCCTGGTGTAACAAGGTGTAACTGCACCGTTACACCCCTTTGGCATCGCTGCACCAGCGGGTCCGGATCCCAATGCCGCGTCCGGCAACGCCGGCCGCGCTTCCCCAAGGCCAAAAACCTCCACACGGAAAAGCGTCGACTCTCCAGCTGTTCAGGGCGTGCAACAGCCGAGATTGGGTTCGCGCCATGCGCACGGGCAGAACGGCCCGCACCGTTTCTGGCTTGCACTCGACCGGGGACACCTTGGCATGACTGATGCGTTTTCTCCTTACAGCGTCGGCCCCTCCCCCCTGTTTTCCACGGTCGGCGCATTGACCCAGGAGAACGACGATGCAACTACGCAGAACCCTCATCTCATCCACGATTTTGCTGGCGCTGGGTGTCTCCGGCCAGGCCCTGGCGCAGTCGGCCGACGAACGCGGACCGGGTGACAACACCCAGACGATCGACCAGACCACCACGAACACCGATAGCAACGACGAGGACTACAGCGGCAACAACCGCAACAATCGCGGCCGGGCGGACGCCTCGGGGCAGGGCAGTGCGGCGGCCAACAACAACAGCACGGCCACGGCCAACTGGTCCAGCTCGTTCAACACCAGCAGGGCTGTCGCCCGGACCGAACTGAACGGCTACGTCAGCGGTGTCAGCGTGTATGACATCGGCAACGTGGCGCGCAACAACGGCAACGCGCGCGGTGGCGACGGCGGCTATGCGGGCGATGGGCGCGGCGGCAACGGCAACGGCGGCGAGGGCTACGGCGCTGACGGTGGCGATACCGGCGACGCGACGGCGGCCAGCATGCGCTTGGGCAACGCGTCCAGTGACAGTGGCGATGCCGGCTCCTGGGCGGGCTCCGGTTCAAGCTCCGACTCTGCGACCCTCGGCCTGGCGGAGACCTGGGCGGATGGCTATTCGGACGCCGACGCACGTGCCCGTGAGCGTCGTGCGGGCGACTCGAACGCGGATGCCACGGCGGATGCAAGCGCAGATGCGACCACCGACAGCGCCAACACATCGACTTCGGGCGCGGCGACAGCCGATGCGATCGCCAGTGCCGATTCGGGCGCGGCCGACAGCGCCGATTCCGGTTACAGCGGCGATGCCATGGCGACGTCGGGTGACGGCGGCAACGGCGGTGACGGCATGGGCGGCAACGGCCGTGGCGGCAACGGCACGGGTGGCAACGGAGGTCGCGCGGGCGATGGCGGCTCCACCATGGCCGATGCGGGAAGCTTCGACATGTCGAACTACATGAACGGCTCGGCCAACGCGGCTGCCGGGATCATGGTGGTGGCGCAGAACAGCGGCGCGGCATCGTTGATCCAGCAGGGCGTGACTGTCCAGGCGAACCTGGCCGTCGGCCCGTAGCAGCTGCCAACGCCGGAGCTGGCAGGGGCCAACCCGGCATATGCCCTGGCGGTCTGGCATCGACCGCCGGGGACACGGGCCCATCGGCCAGGGAGAACATGCATGCACCACTACCCGTCAACTGCGAGTCCACGCAGCCGTGCGCAATGGTCTGGATGGTCGCTTCTCGTCGCCTTCGCGGCATCCGCGGCGTGCGGAAGCGCCTGGGCCGAAGGGCAGTCGCCCGCGCCGGTCACCGGCTTCGGCGCGCCCGTCAATGCCAGCTTGCTGGAGGAACTGCGCGGCGGCGAAGCGAAAAGCGAGCTCCGCAACAACGGCATCGTCAGCGACAACCACGCCGAGAACGTGGTCACCGGGACCAATTCACTTACCGGCGGTGCTTTTTCCAACGCGAACGGCATCAGCACGGTGATCCAGAACAGCGGCGCCAATGTGCTGATCCAGAACGCGATGATCGTGAACGTGCAGTTTTCCGGCTCAGGCCCATGAGCTTCAGAGCGATGGGATGCGGGAGCGCAGGCTTGACGCATGAGAGGGGCGGCCCGATCCACGCGGCACTGCTGCTCGCGGCGCTCGCGCTCACGAACCCGATCGCGGCCGAGGCCTCGGCCCTGACGGTCCAGGCACCGCACGGAGGCAGCTACTCGTTGCCGATCACCAGCCTGAAAGAGGCGCGATTCAAGACCACGATCGCGCAGCGTTTCGACTTCAGTTGTGGCTCCGCGGCCACCGCAACCCTGTTGACCTACCAGTACGGCCATCCGGTCACGGAACAGGATGTGTTCGTGCAGATGTACCGGCATGGTGACCAGCCAAAGATCCGCGCGGAGGGATTTTCGCTGCTCGACATGCGGCGCTACCTGGCGTCCCTGGGGTTCACTGCGGACGGCTTTGAATTGCCGCTGGACAAGCTGCTGGAGGAGGGACTGCCGGCCATCGTCCTGCTCAACGACCGCGGCTACCGGCACTTTGTCGTGGTCAAGGGCCTGCGCAACGGCCGCGTGCTGCTGGGCGACCCGGCACGCGGGACCCGGGCCATGTCACTGCGGCGGTTCAATGCGCTGTGGGACAACGGCGTGCTTTTCGTCGTCCACAACCAGCGCGACGACGCCCGCTTCAACCTGGCACGTGACTGGCGCACCGCCCCGCCGGCGCCGCTGGACGCCGGCCTTGGCCGCCGCGGCCTTGACGACATTGTGCGGCCCAAGTTCGGCCCGGGGGATTCGTGATGCGCGCCTATCCGATGCATGCCCACCCACTGTTGGCGCTGACGATGGTTGCCGCCCTCGCGGCGCCTGCCGGGGTTGCCACGGCGGATCCGCCGCCAGCCTCACTGCCGGCGTTGGGGCCGGAGTGGAAGGCGCTGCCTGTTTCACGCCTGGAAACGATGCGCGGCGGATTCCAGCTGCCGTCGGGACTGCAACTGTCCTTTGGCATCGAGCGGGTGGTGCTGGTCAACGGCACCCAGGTTGCGTCAAGCCGCGTGGTCATTCCTGATCTGAGCAGGATCACTGCGGAACAGGCGCGCGATCTCGCCCGCGTCCGCGAGGGGATGGTTGTCCAGATCGGTGACGGGAACACGTTCGCTTCATCAGGTGGCGCTGGATTGGTCAGCCAGGGCGCGGCGCTGGTAATCCAGAACGCATCCAGCGGCCAGGACATCAGCGCCCTTACCACGATCGATGTCGGCATCGGTTCGCTGGGCGCCATGCGCAGCGCGATGGCCAACGAGGCGCTGCAAACGGCCCTGCAGCGGGCACCGGGTGCGCCTTGAAGGCATCGCGACGTCACCTCCCGAAGTGATCGAACAGGAAGGCCCATGAGCAAACGGATGCGGCACATGGTGGCCCTTGCGTTGCTGGCGCCCTGCCTGACGCTGCTGGGCACCGGCAGGGCGAGGGCGCAGGACGGCGGGGCGGATACGGGCCAGGGCGACCGTCTGGACTCGCTGCAGCTGCGCCTGGATCAGCAAACGGTCCAGCTGGAGGATCTTCGGTCGCAACTGCAGGTCCAGGAACACAGCGTTGCCGAGCTTCGCCAGACGCTCGCCGATGAGCGGCTGGCCGGAGCTCGCGCGCGCGGTGTGGTCGGTACGACGCAGGACGCCGAACGACCGAACGCGACGGGGGCGTCCGTCGCGTCGGCCGACAACGCCCGATCCGCCCAAGACCCCGAACGCCGGCCGCAGCCGGTCGGCCGTGCGCCGGAACAGGACCTGCGGCCGCCTGAAGTCGCACAGATATTCGAACAGCCCGGCGTGCTGACTCCGCCGGGCAAGTTCGTCCTGGAACCGTCGCTGCAATACGGCTATTCCTCCAGCAACCGCGTCGCCCTGGTCGGCTATACGGTCATTCCGGCGATCCTGATCGGACTGATCGACGTGCGCCAGGTCAAGACCACCACCGGCACGGCCACCATGACCGCGCGTTACGGGCTGAGTAACCGCTTGGAGCTCGAAGCGCGGGTCCCCTACGTCTACACCAGCGCGGGTACGGTGAGCCGGGAGATCTTTACCGGCAGCGCGCTCGACAAGGTGTTCAACGCCCATGGCGAAGGGATCGGTGATGTGGAGGCGACCGTCCGCTACCAGTTGAACCGGGGCGGGCCGGACAAAGCGTTCTACGTTGGCTGGCTGCGCTACAAATCCAATACCGGCAAGGACCCGTTCGAAGTGGTCACAGACTGCGTGACCCGCTGCGTCGCCAACGCGACCGGAACCGGATTGCCGCTGCAACTGCCGACGGGCAGCGGTTTCCAGTCCATCCAGCCCGGGCTCACGTGGCTGTACCCCTCGGACCCGGTCGTATTTTTTGGCAGCTTCAGTTACCTGCACAATTTCGCCCGTCACGACGTGTCGCGAACCGTGCTTACCGGCGCGCCCGAGGGCTATCCCCAGACGGCCACCGATCCGATTGGCGACGTCGACGCGGGCGATATCTGGGGCTTCAACGTCGGGATGGGGCTGGCGCTGAACGAGAAAGCGTCGATCAGCATCGGCTACGACACCAGCCTGGTCGGCAAGACCCAGCAGAACGGGGCAGACGCGCCCGGCGCGGTGCGCGTCACCCTGGGCACGCTGCTGCTTGGCGCGTCCTACCGCTACAGCGAGCGCTACACGCTCAATGTCTCGCTAGGGGTCGGCGTGACCCGCGACACGCCTGATGCCACCCTGACGGCGCGGGTTCCCATGACGTTCTGAGCATGACCTTCTGAGCATCGCGGCTAGCGCGGGCGTGAAGTCCCCGACAGCCGGGACACGTGCGGATTGCCGGGCACGTACCAGCGCCACGGCAGTTCGGTCGCGCGGGTAATGCCTATCCGTGGGCTGGAAACCGGGTGCGGCGGGGGAGGGCAGCCGTCCCCAAGCAGCCGGATCGGGCCGCGGAGCAGGTCGGTGCCGTCATCCTCGCCACTGATGCCCAATGCCTGGGCGAGCCGCGCAGGGCCGCGGCACAGGTCCAGGTCGCTGCGCGCCTTGCCCCGCGCCTCCCGCATCCGCTCCAGCCCGGCAACCGGCTCCAGAGCGCGGATCAGCACCGCAGTGCCCTGTCCCTCCTGGCCGCAGACCACGTTCGCACACCAGTGGATGCCGTAGCTGAGATAGACGTACAGGTGGCCAGGCGGGCCGAACATCGTCGCGTTGCGAAGCGTCGGTCCGCGGTGGGAATGGGACGCCGGATCGCCGGAATCGGTGTAGGCCTCGACTTCGACGATCCGACCGGCGCGACCGTCCGTGGTCACCAGCAACTTGTTCAGCAGCGCCGGCGCCAGTTCGGTCGCCGGTCGCTGGTAGAAGTCCAGGGGCAAGACACTGGCATCCCGGGCGAGGGCATTTCCGATGGCTGCGATCGCGTCCAGCTTCTGTCCTCCAGTGTCCTCCAGGTTCAGTCCTCGGCGATGGGCTCGCTGGCCAGTCTCGCCTGGCGGCCCACGCTGCTCAACAGGTTCATTGCCACCAGCAGTCCGCGGCGGGCATCCTCGTCACGGTTGAACGCCCGGATCCCCTGCCACAGGGTGGGCGGGGTCTCCACCGCGCCAGCCAGGGCCGCCGAATGGCGGGTGATGTTGTTCAGGTTCCAGGCGCCAGCGACGACGTCTTCGTAGCCCTTCATGAGCTTCTGGACCATCGCGTCATCGGCCATGTCGACCACGTCCGACACCGCCGACAACAGGTCGACAACGTTGTGCAGCCGTTTGCCCTGCAGCAGCGGAGCCAGCTTGGCGACGATGTCGGAAATGCCTTCCAGCGTAGCCCGATCGTTCAGCTCCGGCGATTGGCGCGCCAGATCCGCGAGTGACTGCATCGGCTGGGGCGTCGTTTCAATTTCCTTGTTCATGGTGTTCTCCTCAGACCAGGCCACGGGCGACGGACCAGTACACGCCGCGGTTGAATCCCTTGCGCATCAGCCCGCCGATCTTGGTGGCCGGGGTGGGTTGCACGTCCTTGTCGTAGTCGTACCAGAGCGGCATGCCCGCCTCCAGTCCCATCTGCGCGATTGCCTGCACCTTGCCGTCGTATTCGGCCACCGTGTGCCCCAGTCGGATGAGTCCCGCGATGTTGTCGCAGATCACCGGCGCCTGGTTGTGGCAGCTGCCGCCGGCCTTGCTGATCGGCAGGTCCACCGTATCGCCCATCGGGAATACGTTGGGGAACCCGTCCATCTGCAGCGTCAGGCGATCGGTCGGCAGCCAGCCTTCGTTGTTGGGCGCCTGCGAGATGCCGGAATTGAGCACCGCATCGACCGCGCGGATCGGCGGAGTCTGCATCAGGATGTCGAAGGGCTCCTCGCCACCTTCCTCGGAGTAGGCGACCTTGGCGTCCGGGTCGACGCGATTGAGCGTGAAGCCGCGCTTGTACTCGATCCCCTTGGACTCGAACACGCCCGGAAGAACCTCGCCGACGTCCCGTTGCAGGAACAGGCAGTTGCGCAGCAGCTGGGAGATGGTCGGGTAGGTGTAGACGATCTCCACCTGGTCGCGAACGCCGCGCTTGCGCAGCAGATCGTCCAGCATCAGGGTGGTCTCCATCGGCGCGATACCGCACTGATGGGGCACGTTGGGCGTCTGCGGGAAGGTCACGCCGATGAAGATGCGGCCCTTCTCGATCGTTCGCAGCTTGTTGTAAAGCTTCAGCGCGGGATCGTGCTGGTAGAAGTGGTCGCCGCCCTCGGCGAGGCCTTCGATGCGCTCGGGGGAGGGGATGCAGCCGGTCGACACCACCAGGTAGTCGTAGCTGTGGTCGGCGCCCGATTTGGTGCGCAGGCGGCTGTCCTTGAAGTCGAACGCGCTGACCTCGTCAAGGATGAAATTCACCTCCGGGCGCAGCAGCGACGTCTGCCGGCGGCGCAGTTCGTTCTTGTAGAACATGCCAAAGGCCACGTACATGAAGGCCGGCTTGTAGTAATGCCACGGGCTATTGGAAATCAGGGATACGCGAACTTCGCCGCGACGGATCTCCGGATAGAGTTTGGCGACGAGGCTGTTGGCGGTCATGGTGCCGCCGATCCCTCCGCCGATCACGAAAATATCCTTTTTCACACGGACTCTCCTTCAGTTGCGCCTCCGCCAGGGGCGTCGTCATTGGCGAACAGTTTCTGGAACGCGACAAACGGCAGCAAAATCGCTCCATGTCGCGCACTGTGCTGCCTGGCGGCGGCGAAAATCTCGACTTCAGGCCAGTCGAGTGGGGCATCGGGTTCGGATGAACCCGAAAGTAGTTTCTCAAGCTGGGTCTGGACGCGAGCCAGGCCGGCGGCGTCCATGCCGATCGCGCGCTGCGCGGCGATGGCGGTGGCGGCCTGTCCCAGCGAGCAGGCGCGGACGCGGTAACCGACGTCGGCAACACGACCGTCCACTATTTCCGCATCGAGGGTCAATTTGCTGCCGCAGAGCTCGCTGTATACGTCAACAGTGCGGGCAGGCGGCGCCAGCAGGCGTTTGTCTTTTCGCACCCGCGGCACGTACTTCTTCAGTGCCTTGTAAAGCGTTTCCATTGAGGGCGCATCAACGGGATGGGTGATCGGGCGTCTCCTCGAGCGATGTCAACTACCGTAGCACGGCGTCCGCCGAGGGCTGACCGGCGGTGGTCAGTCCAGCGAGGTTTGCGGGCGGCGCTCCGGGTGTTGAGCGCATGCAAGTGGGGTCACACTAAGATATTGATTTGTAAAGATATTCAGTTGCGGGTGTCCCCGCTCTTCCGCTCCAGCCTCCGCAAACTGGGGGGTACAGCCTTGAGAGTTCTGCAGTGCGATGGGTACAGCGCAGAGAGTCCTGCAGTCCGACGGGGACAGTGAAAGAGGCGGCGCAGGCTAACGGGCGCACCTTTAGTGACAGCTCTGCGCCGCCACCGCTAGCTGTGACCTCTCAGTAGGCCGGTGATCCGAGTGGTCCCGGAGCACTGGAGGTGCGAGCCTCAAGCATCCCAACGGCTCGGATGAATCTGCATAAACATGCCCGTCCTACGCCTCGCTAGCGAGGCCCCTCTCGTCGCAACGGGTACGCGAGCGCAAATCGAAATGAGCGTCCGCACTGCAGACATATCGCTCGGCGGTTCCCGGGAGTGGTCTCCGTCTTGCGTCTCTGATCATTCGCGCCACCACCGCCTGGTGTATGCAGCTAGCGAGCTTTCGAACGCGACTTGCGACGCCCACCCCCGTAGCGCTCCCGCCGCTTGTTCGCGTCGTCGGCCGCTTGGATCAGCTCCGCCTCTTGGTACGCGCCACGGCGGAGCGGCTCCCAAACGGCCCGAATTCGATCGAGCCGGCCACTCTTCCTTCGGACGATCAGCCAAGGTTGGGTCAGGTGCGGGGCGTCCCGCTCCATGGCGAAAAGCGCGGGGATGCGTGGCGCCAAAACGCAACGCAGCCCTTCGGCGTATCCCCGGGCCAATAGCTGGGTGCAGACCCGGAGTAGCAGATCGAGCTCCTCGGGAGTCGACTGGCTGTGGAAATCAGAAAGCGATCGCCCAAGCGTCGCTGCGTCTACGAGTTGCACGGGAGGCCGGTAGGCCACGGGATGCATACACATCAGATTGAGGAACTCCCCGGCGCTGGTCCGCCAAGGCGGTAAGACGGACACCTCCGCCGAGAGCGCCCGCTCGGCTGGTTCGAACGAGGCAAGAGCGTCGATACCGGCGCCGGCCAAGAACAGCGTCATCTCCCCATCTGCTAAGGTCTTGACCGGCAGCTTGAGAGCGAGATCCGCCGCTACGCATGCGCACGAGGCGCTTTGTGCCGGCGACAGCCGCAAAAAACCAGGGCGCTCCCGTCTGAGTGTGTCCAGTTCCCTCAGAGTGTTCAACGCTCCATCTGCGCGGCGTATTGTCGTAGCCCACTCGCGGGTGTGGAGCGCACCCGAGGGAGCGCCCAACGCTTTCCACGCCCGTGGCAGCCGGACGAGCGCTGCAAATGCGGACCTCGGGTCGCCTGCCAACGGGGGCGTCGTCAGGGCCCACACAGCACGCTCCTGCTCTGCCCATGTCAGATACGTCTCGAGGAAGGTTGCCGCACCGATCGGTGGCCCTGCGGCGCGCTTGAGGGCGGCGCGGGTGTCCAGTAAAGCATGTCCACACGCGCATACTAGATTCCGGTCGAACTCCCAATTTGCATTTACTGGCGCAGTTAACCCGCAATTGCCGCACGTGGTCTGAAGTGGGTCTCCGTGCCAGGGGCAGCAAGCAAACCAAGGCAGCTGGTGGAGGAGCGTGTGATAGCCGCTCTGAAGACATTCGGGACAGAAACGAAAGGCCCAACCCTCAGCCAAGAGCGTGGACGGCGCGGCGAACGGGAACCACGCCGACAGATTCCAAGAAGCGGGTGGGGCTGGCAGACACAAGGCGTGTGCCAGTTTCTCCTTGCGCGCATCAGAGAACGTCATTACTGACGACAGGTCCTGAGAACGCTGGGTCCTCAAGCCCAACAGCCGGGCCAGATCAATCGGTTCCATTGCATTGAGCCGGATCAGCCGCGACACGGCGCCAAATGCCGAACTGTGGGGCACGGAGGAGAGATCAGCGCCGACGAAAGGAGACGACCGAACGATCGCGTGCGGGCTGAGCGCCCTAGCATGCGCATCATCGCGCAAAACGATGGGCCTGCTCATGCCGGAACCCTGATGCGACCGGGCTCAATCTCCAGATACCCAACTCGTATCAGTGCATCACGGATCTGGATCTCAGTGAGTTCGTGAAACTCGGGGTCTTCGTACGCAATTCGAACCAGCACGTAGTACACGAAGCGCTCGAAGGTAAGCATCGGCCATTCCACTACCTCCCCGAGTGAGCTTTCTGTGCGAACCTCGTTTATCACCTTGCGGATCAGGTCGATCTGGGTGCTCAGCCGCCAACCATTGGCCCATGCCGTCGGAGAAAAGTACTGGGTAAAGGTAACTCCTGAACCTGCGGGCCACACTAGGATCTCGTCGTACTCTCGAAACGCGAGTGCGACGTCCGACATGTACCGCTCTTCGCGCTCGAGCTCCGGGATATCCCAGAGCAGCCCGGTGAAATGGTGGGAGGTGGTGAAGTAACGACCGGCGATATGGCGCGGCGGCATCCTGTCCAAGCCCGACCGCAGGCTCTGACCCGAATCGGTTTGGTTGATAAAAAAGAAGAAGACTCGCCCCCATTTCTCGAGCTCGTTGCCAATCGAGACAATGTGCTCGAACTCCTCCATTGTGAGGCGATTCGCTTCGTTGATGCCCACGCAAACCACATCGGCCCCCACGCGGCTTGCCTCGTTGCGCCACATGTTCGCCACGCGCATGAGAGTCGCGTTGCTCGTTGCGCTGGTGGGCACCGTTTGACCGTCCTGCAGGAGGAACGAGCTGAAAAAGTAGCCTTCGCCTGGCTTGGTGGGCCTGCTGTACGTGTACTCAACCATGCAGAGGGGGAAAGGCCGCCAAGCATCGGTCTGGACCAGCTGACGAAAAGCATACGTCTTTCCAAAACGGCCGTGACTATCCACCCAGATGGCGTCGGCGCCCATTTCCAGACTATTTTTCGCGTCTCCGGCCAGCCGTTCGCCGGGCCCCGTGATGATGAGGGGCCGCTTCGATCGCAGCATCGGATGCAACTCGGTGGTTTTCATGTCAACTCCTTCGGGTGCATTTCGCCCGGTAAAATCTCGCTAGCTCGGCTTTAGCGGCGCAGGCGGACGGGGCCCCCGCGCGGCTTGAGTCCGGTCAGGGTCTGTGCGGCATAGCTCGCGGCAGTCGATGTGCGGGGCGCCTGAGTCCCCGCCGGACCGGCCTTCGGGTGTGGAACGTTTCCGCTGGCTACCTCGTCGGCTGCCCACTTCAGGCTGCGCGCGACTCGCCGCACGTCGGCGTGATAGGCCTCGATGTGATCGTCCATACCCTCCCAGCAACCCGGGTTTGCACGCTTCCACTGTTCGGCGCGCTTGCGTTCCGCGATTGTGTGCGCCGTTCGCGCATATGGCGGTAACACCTCGAGTGTCACGAAGGGGATCCCGGCATCGTTCAAGACGTCGAGATATCGCGCATCGTCGTCACGCATCGTCCCGTAAAACTTGGTGCCGACGAGATCCCAACGTACGTTGAGTTCGTCACTGCGGTACTTCCCTAGTTCCAGATTCACATGCGGCAGCACACTCTTGCCCTTATTGCCGCGGATGGTGAAGACGTGCCTCGTACGTCTCATGTTGCGAACGTCCTCGGTGGTACGAGTCGAGCGCAGCGGCATGCCGCCATGCGCGAGGTAATGCTCGATTACCTCGCGCGGGCTTCGGTTGTTGAGCCTGGTGTGCGGGGTGATGTTGTAGGTAGAGATAGCGACGTCGAGATACGTCTCGAGAAGCTCGAGGAAGATCGGATGGTCGGACGCCCTCTTGTTGGACACCTTCTGTACGAGCCGATCCTTGGTTTCGGGTTCAAATCCGCCGGCGAGAAAACGAAGGACTTTCGTCTCCATGAGTTTGAAGAACGCCTCGATCACGCCGCGCGATTCAGGGATTCCAGCAACCCCGAAGCGATAAACCCCCTTCAGGTCCTCGCGGAGCACGCGCATGGAGTGCTTGGCCAGATGCCCACTGTAGTTGTCCATTGACGTACGCAAGGTCCGTGGCACTGGCCCGTCCACAAGCGAGGGCATCCACGCGTTGGGCAGATACCGCATCTCCAACCCTTCAACGTCACGTCCGATCCATGGCGTCAATCCGTGCGCAAAAGTCCGGGTGAGATCGAACTGGTCGTATCCGGAGTCCGCAATCACTTGCCATGCTTCGCAAGCTCGGGAGCCCACATCTATCTGCGCAATCAGCCACAGTCCTGAGATCGGGGCCAATACGTATGTGCCGTCTGGCACCGGCACGGCCACTTGAAGCCCGGCCGTGTCGATCCAGTGGCCATCGCATTGGGCCTCATCAAAGGGTCGGATGTAGGTCAAGAGCTCCCATTGAGTCACCGTCCAAGTCGGCCCGGTCGCCATTGCCTCCGCTGCGCGCTGGTTGCGCATCCGCACGATGTAGTTGATAAATGCACGTCGTCCCTTGTCACGAGTGTCAAATGGGTAGCCGTTTTCCATCGAGAGCTTGGTAAGGACGCGCTTGATGTCAGCGCACAAGCGGTTGAAGGAAGGACTCGACTGCGTTCGCGTGGGCACCTGGCCTTTGAAGCGACCGAGCAGAACCCCGATCTCCGGTACTTTCTCAATCAGGCGCACCATGTCGTGTGCGCGCCCCAGCAGAGGGCCGTCAGAAGACCTAGGTTTGGGATTCACCAGACGGGCATGCGGCATGCACACCCGAAATCCGTAAAGGGTGCCATCCGGGGCTTCCTGGTCCACCAGTTCGAGCATCCGCCGGACGGTCTTGCGGCTTAAGCGATGCAGCTTCGCGACCGAGGCTTCAGACGCACCGCCCAACGCGGCGTCCAGAGCTGCGATGCGGTTCTGGATCGCACGTCTCTCCTCGTCGGTCAGATGCTTCATCGCCTGAGTGTGCGGCCGCGGCAAGGCCTGCAGCGCAACCGCCTCCTCCTCTGAGAAACGCGGGATCACGGTGCACCCGCATTGAGCAGCACTGTGTTTCGGCTGAGCTCGACGTTGCGATCGAAATCGAGAATACCCAAGCACACGAGCTCGCATGCCACCGCCTGCACGTCTGCAGAGTGGAAGGGAACGAGTGCGGCCTCCAACTGGTCTACACGTGCACGACCCGCAGTCGCCATGTGCTCGACAATCCGATTTCTAAGAGCCAGTCGGTTCGGCAGAGATTGCGCCACTTGGGAAAATGCCAGCAGGCGGTTGTGCAGCGAAATCTCGCTGCCGGCACGCCGCACGTCTGCCTCAGTCACGAACTTGAGATTGATGCCAGCGGCATCGGCGGCTGTCTGGAGGCGCTCGGCGTCCCGAGGCCGTGCCATACCGGACGCGCCGCCAACGCATTGGCCGTCCCCAACGATAAAGAGGAACTCTTCAAAGCCAGTGGCGTGTCGCACCCAAAAGCCGAGCTCGACTGTTGCGTCACCCGCGCGCAGATACCGCGGTCGCTCCGTAAATGCCTGTACGCGCGGATCGCACTCTAGGGCCAGCGCGACCGCGATCGCCGGCAGGCCGTCGACTTCGACGGAACGCTCCTCCTTGAGCGAGCGGAATCCGTAGACATCCCGCCGCTCGAACTCGCGGCGTTTGAAGACACGTGGGGCGAAGGGGCGTTGCGCTGGTGAGTGGAGCGAGCCGAAGGGGTCGGGGCGGTGTGGCGGTCGTTTGGCACCTGCTGCCGCAGTTGAAGTAAAGGACATGTGGTCTCCTAGGCATCAGCTTGTGTGGCACCGCGCATCAGGCGCTCTTGACCGCGCGGAACGGGGGGCTGATGTGCGGTGCCACACCGAGGTGATCGTGGTCGCCCGAAACGCCGCACCGCGTGCGATCCGCGGGGGTCTGCACAGAGCCCGCGAAGGTTCGTATCGATGCGTTCGTGAAGCTTCATTGGGTGCGCAAGGGGCTAACGCTCAGCCCGCAGTCGGACGATTGCCGACAGCGGCCGCAGTGGGTACTCCATCGCACGTAGCCAGCCATTCCGCGACCTGAAAGGTGCGTGCGTACCGGCCGCGCCGGCCAAAGAGGGCGAAGGTCTCGACCGGCACTTGGCCCCTCTGGATGGCCATCTGGAACGCCCGCTGCGTTCTGTAGCCCAAGCAACGCGCTAGCGCATTTCCACCTACCAGCTCGCCATGCTGGGCAATAAGCCGTGCGGTCAGCGCAACAGTGTCGTCGTGGGATAAAGGCACGAGGTTCGTTCCAGTTCGCATTGGGCGGACGCTATGCGATGATCTGTTGGATGTCGATGCCCAAAATGCCACGCAAATCGAAACATCCACGGGTTGAAACCAATCACGGGGCGCACCCAGGCGAAACAACCGGAAATAAGGGGCGCGGGGCGGAAGATCGTATCTACCGACTACGTGCGCAAGTGTGGTTGAGCGGCGTGCGAACCCTGAAAAAGGTGCCTCTGGAACTAGCGGCTATGGACCGCTTTTTCCTTGCCGACCTAGAGGGTGATGGGCGCGCTTTCTGGCGTGTGGCTCAGGAGGGGCGTGATCCTGGAATTCCTCGGAACGCATGGGGAGGTCGGAGCCTCGTTGACGTCGTTTCCGCGAGGCCGGGCCTGGTCCACACAGCTGACGTTTACCGCTCGCAGTTGTGGGAAGACGTTCTGGGTACGCGTACGGTGGTGCCAAAGCGGCGAGAGGCGCTAATTGCCGAAACATTTGCCCGGCTGGGCCTGTTCGAGCCTACCCCAGGGGATCTCATGGCACAGCAGATCCTCGGACTCGACATCGAGGGGTTGAAACCGCTTTCACGCACCGTATTGCGGCAACGATTAGGACTCTTGGCGCGCACCCGATCGGTGCACGCCATCCTACTGTTGTGCTTGCTCTACAGGCGCGCCATAGAGGAGGGTCGGTTCTACGAGATCCCGCTGATCGCGAATGCGACGTTGGCCGCCATCGCACGGTTTTGCACCCGTGTCGGTGTGCTGGGTAACGTAAAAACGGTATGGACCTTCATCGTCCGCCGCCGCGTCTTCGCTGGTCAGTCCTCCCTTGAGCACAGTCCTCAGATTCGTGCTCTCGCGGAGTCGATCGTTGCGACATTGATCGAGGGGGACGTGGCGCGCGGTTCCTACAAGAATGCCTCCTTTCAGCATCGGGTCTGGCTCTTGGGGTGCGCTCTGGACAATCAGGCCGATGTCTCGCTCCCCACCACCTTTCATCCCCTCACGGCGCCGCTTGAGGACTACATGGCGCATAGAGACGCCCGCTATAACGACGCGATCAAGAGGGCGGCAGACCGCGCGGTTGAGCAGATACAGCGTGCCGAGTCTAAGAGGATCCCGGCAGAGTGCGTCGTGGCCGAACTGCCCGGACACTTGGGAGTGGTACCGCCTGAGTGGTGCTGAGAAACTTTGGCCCCGGACCCGAAGCCGTCTCACTCGCTTCGGAGCAAGGAAATCGAGGCTTATCAGCTCTCCTCGTCTGATGTTGACGCGAACCTGGGTGAGAACGCCATGCTGACAACTCAATCGGGCTCTTGGCGGCTCGGAGAGTTGTCACGGGGTGGCCAGTAGCGCCGGCTCGCAAGGAACCTGCGACCAGAAGCGCTCTGCCAGGTGGTGCATCCCGAACGCGAAGCACCTCGAGAGGGCGTTTTCTGGGGAAGGGGAGCGCGGCACTGTCAGTGTCATCTTCTGGCCGATAGCTGCCATCACAGTACCGGCCGCGCGCAGACTGATTCGGGAGCGCTATCGGCGGTAGAACAGCCGCTTCGAGGCGGGCTGTGGGAGGTAAAGGGAGCGCGTCTTCTGGCAACTCGTGCATGCATTATGGGGGCCGAGGGCGATTTTCATAATTATGAAAATTTAGCCGTTTTTGCATAATTTGGGGTGGGCAGTCGTAGCTCTCGGGCGAAGAGCTCAAGGCCCACTCAATGTGCTTAGGGCCGTGCCGGTGTTCGATTCGGTCACGTCCGTTGAAGAGCGGCCCCCGATTTTGCAACTTTATCTAAGCGTTCGCGAGCTTCCGGTCTTGGCAACGTCCGCAAAATGCAATTATTTTGCAACAGGCGCGAGCTCGTGACCCTTCCATTTATCGCGCGCCGTTACATGTCGAGCCGGCGAACCCTGCACGGAGGAAAGTCGCAGCCTGTGCGACAGCTTGGCGGGATGCTGGCTTCAATTCTGCCGAAATGAGGATCGACCATGACCATGCCAAACGAAAGGACCAGAGCACTGGTCTGGGCAGGCGGTTTCCTGATTGAACTGGCGCGGGACAAAAGCGGGTTCTACCCCGTTTCCACGGACGGTTTGATTAAGGCTGAAAACTCCCGGTCACGCCGGGCAACTCTACGTCGCATTCGCGGGTTGTGGAACCGCTCGATGTAGTCGAACAGATCAGCTCGTGCCTCATCCCGGGTCCGGTACTGCCGGTGCTGTACTCGCTCTCGCTTGAGCAGCCCGAAGAAGCCCTCACAGGCCGCGTTGTCGGCGCAGTGGCCGACGTCGCCCATGTTGCAGATCAAGGCGTTGCCGCCCAGGAACGTCTGGTAGGTGCCGCTGATGAACTGGCCACCACGGTCCGAGTGCAGGATGACCTCGGTATCGCCCTGGCGCTGCCATACCGCCATCTGCACGGCACGAACGACCATGTGGCGATCCTGACGGTGATGCATCGACCAGCCCAGCACCAGCTTGCTGTACAGGTCGATGACGACGCAAAGGTACAACTTTCCTTCCGTTGTCACGATCTCGGTGATGTCGGTGACCCACTTGGTCTCCGGCTCGTGAGCGGCGAAGTTGCGCTGCAGCAGATTCTCCACACCCGCCGGTCGGGTGCCGGGTTTGGCGCCGTAGCGGCGCCTGGTTCGCCGCGGCCAGCCTTGCAGTCCAGCACCGGCCATCAGGCGGGCCACCCGGTTGCGGCTGGTCTGTTCGCCTTCATCGACCAGGTCTTCCCGCATCCGGGGTGCGCCAATGACGCCTTTGCTGTCCTCATGGATCTCCCGCATGCGCGACAGCAAGCGTGCATTCGCCCGCGCACGAGGCCCCGGCGTGCGGCTCGCCCAGGCGTAGAAGCCGCTCGTTGATACTTCAAGGCAGCGGCACATCATCCCTACGGGGTAGTCGCTGCGGCAGCGCGCAATCACCGTGTACCGTTCGGTGATTGCTTCGCGAAGTACGCTGCCGCGTCTTTTAAAAAATCCCGTTCTTTGGTCACGCGCGACAGCTCGCGCTTGAGGCGGGCGAGCTCTTCATCACGAGGCGTTCCGCCGCCGGGGAAAGCCTTGGTTCCGCCGGCGTCGGCCTCCCGGACCCAGCGGGTCAGCATGTTCGGATTGAGGCCGACCTCCAACGCGATCTGACGGCAGCTCAACTTCGACCGCCAGACCAGCTCGACGATCTCACGCTTGTACTCAGGGCTGTAACGCTTGCGCTTGGACATAGACACTCCTCTGATCCAGTATGGATCTTAGTGAAAGTGTCCGCAGAATCGGGGTAGAACCCGTGCGCGTTGACCCGCTCGAAGATCTTCCCGGCCAAGCCGTGGGTCTCCAGCAGCCGGCGGAAGTTGAGGATGGTGGTCTCGTCGGGGATCGTGTCCAGCCCGCCCAAGTGGGCGAAGCGACGCAGTGTCGGGATCTCGTACAGCGCCTCCTCCATGCGTCTATGGCGTCGGCGACCTACATCGCACAGGCCTTCGCGCCACCGAGCATGCGGATCGTGCATGGGGGCCAGTCCCTCAAGGCGGATGTGCGCTGCTTCGCGTCCGAGGCGGGTGTCCTGTTGTTCGCGGCCAGGCTGTACCAGGGCCAGACCACGAACATGCGCACCCCCGGTGGTGGATTCGCAGCGGTGCTCACGTCGTCACGGATCGAGGAGTGATTCCCCACCGGAGCCGACCCTTGGGGCGTGTCGTGGCTACAGCCAGGCGAGTGCCGATTCAGCCAGTTCGCGCTCCTCATCGATCGCGACGTTCCATATGCTCGGCCCGCCCCCGCGGTCGATCCGCGTGGCTCCAGCATCGTTGACGTCAGGTGCCAGCGCCAGGCCGAGCCAGGCCAGTCGCGCGACGATGCGAGCCCGCAAAACCGGCGCGCGATGGCCGATGCCGCCGGAAAAGACGACATGGTCGAGACCGCCAATTGCCGTGGCCATGGCCGCGATGGACTGCGCAATCCGGACTGCAAAGAGCTCCACGGCAAGCTGGGCCTGCGGGCCGGGATCCGTCAGCAACACGCGCATGTCGCCATGGCCGGCGATTCCGGCAAGGCCTGCACTGCGGTACAGGCCGTTTTCAAGCGCCTGCGCATCCAGGCGTTCATGCCTCAGCAGATACAGCAACGCGCCGGGATCGAGATCTCCGGAGCGGGTAGGGCTCGGGATTCCACCCAGCGGAGTGAGCGCCATGGTGGTGTCGCGGCTGCGGCCGCCCTCGACGGCGCAGACGCTGCAGCCACCCCCCAGATGCGCGAAGACAGCGCGGCCCTTCAGGATTCCAGCGTCGTGGCTGGCCACTATGCGGAGCGCGGAGGCAAAGGCGAGTCCATGGAAACCGTAGCGGCGGATGCCCAGCGCATCCCATGCTTCAGGGACAGGCAAGCGCCGGCTCCAGGGCGCGAGCGACGCGTGGAAGTCGGTGTCGAAGGCCACGCCTTGGCGCGCGTGCGGCCAACGCATGCGCGCGGCACGCGCGAAAGCGAGGGCTACCGGCTGGTGCAAGGGTGCGAACGGCACCAATGCATCCAGTTTCGCGAGCACGGTTTCGTCGAGCTCGCGGGCGTCGTGCAGGTCACCGCCATGTACGATTCGGTGCACCACCACGTCGGGGCTGGGCCACGGCTCCGACAATGCCTCGAGCAGGGTGGCAAGGCGCTCCTGCGCATCCACGCCGACTGGAATTTCGGCCCGGGAGCGCTCGAGCAGACGAGACTGCGCGCCGTGTCCCTCAGTGTTGAACAGATAGGACGCGCCCTTGAGGGTGGACGAGCCAACGTTGAGTGCAAGAAGCCGGCGCGTGGTCACAGGTGTCCCCGAATCATGTTCATGGGGACCGCACCGCCCGGCGCAACAACTGCGCATTGATTGCCACAACGACGGTGCTCAGCGACATGAGCACTGCCCCAAGCGCAGGTTGCAGCAGGATCCCCCATGCGGCGAGAACGCCAGCGGCGAGAGGGATGGCGACGATGTTGTAGCCGGCGGCCCACCACAGGTTCTGGATCATCTTGCGATAGGTGGCCTTGCTCAATTCGATGATCGCTGGCACGTCGCGCGGGTCGCTGCGCACGAGTACGACGTCGCCGGCCTCGACCGCGACGTCCGTCCCTGTGCCGATGGCGATGCCGACGTCGGACGTGAGCAGCGCCGGAGCGTCATTGACACCGTCACCCACCATCGCGACGCGCTTGCCCTGGGCCTGCAGCTCCTCGATCTTTGCCACCTTGTCCTCGGGCAATACCTCGGCGAAGACGGTGTCGATGTTGAGTTCCTTCGCGACCGCGTTTGCGACCGCCGTGGAATCACCCGTCAGCAGGACAACCTCCAGTCCTTCGTCGTGCAGCCGCTTGACCGCGTCGAACGATTCGGGACGGATGGCATCCGCGATCGCAAATACGGCGAGCACCCGGTCGCCTTCCACCAGGTAGGTTGCAGATTGACCATCGGCTGCCGCTGATTCGGCAGCCCGCCGAAGCGTCTCCGGCGGTTCGACCGCGAGCATTCTCAACAGACCCGGCCCGCCAACGTGAAGCGAGCGCTCCTCGACGACTGCGCGCACGCCGCGTCCCGGCATGGACTCGAAGTCCTGCGACATCGGAACGTCGATGCCATGTTCCTTGGCGCTGGTCATCAGCGCCTGCGCGATCGGATGTTCAGCGTCGCGCTGGACCGACGCGGCCACGCGAAGCACCTCGTCGTTGGTGAGTCCATCGGCGGCAGTGGTCTTCACGACGCGGTGCGAACCGAGGGTGAGCGTGCCTGTCTTGTCGAACACGACCGTGTTCAGCAAACGGGCCTCTTCCAGGCCGCGTCGATCGCGCACGAGCAGGCCGTTCCGTGCGCCAATCGTGGTCGAGATGGCGGTCACCAGCGGAATGGCCAGGCCCAGCGCATGGGGACAGGCGATCACGAGCACGGTCACTACGCGCTCGATCGTGAAGCTCCACGGTCGACCGAGGAGTGGCCAGACAATGGCGGTAACCGCGGCGGAGACGATGGCGATGATCGTGAGGTAGAACGCCGCCCGGTCCGCCAGGGCCTGGGCGCGCGAGCGCGACGTCTGGGCCTGCTCGACGAGCCGCATGATACCCGCGAGCGCGGTCTCGTCGCCGGTTCCCGTCACCTCGACACGCAACGAGCCCTGTCCGTTGACGGTGCCGGCGATCACCCGGTCGCCCGTCGACTTGTCCATCGGCTTGGACTCGCCGGTGATCATCGCTTCGTTGACGGCGCTGGTCCCTTCCTTCACGACGCCGTCGGCGGGAATGCTCGCGCCGGGCCTGATGAGCAGCAGGTCGCCGCGCTTCAGTTCCGCGACAGGGACTTCCTTCGCGGTACCGGCCTCATCCAACCGCACCGCCATATCAGGCAGCAGCTTCGCGAGTTCCTTGAGAGCGCCCTGTGCCTGGTTGATCGAACGCATCTCGATCCAGTGGCCGAGCAACATGATCGCCACCAGCGTCGCCAGCTCCCACCACAGGTCCAAGCCCTCGACAACGCCGAGCGTGACCAACGCGCTGTAAAGGAAGGCGACGGTGATCGCAAGCGAGATCAGCGTCATCATGCCCGGCAGGCGATTTCTCAGCTCGTGGTATCCGCCGCGGAGGAACGGCCAGCCGCCGTAGAAGTACACGATCGTGCCGAACACCGCCGGGATGTACGCCGACCCCGGGAACTGTGGTGCGGTGTAGTCGAACCAATGCTGGATCATCCCGCTCCAGATCAGAGTGGGGATGGTCAGCAGCAGCGTGAACCAGAACTTGTCGCGGAAGCTCGCCACGCTGTGGCCGGCATGCTTGTCGTGCCCGGCATGGACGTCACCTTCAGCACCCGTGCGGGGATGCGGCGGTTGCTCGCCGTGCGCCTGATGATCTTGATGATGATGATTGCGTTGCGTCATGGGTCTGCCTTCCTGAATGCACTGATGCACCGGGCACCAGCGGGGAGATAGATCAGTGTTCTGTTACAAGTGTCCCGATCTGGCGATGGCCATCACCAGCCGCAGTGAGAGCAATCCCGCAGCAGCGAAGGCCACGATCGCCAGGAAAGGCATGTGACCGAACACTTGCGGGCCGTCGGAATGCAGGCTCAACAGCGCACCGCTTACGTACAGGCCCAAGGTGACCAGGGCCAACGCCAGCCGGTTGCCCGTGCGCGCGATTGCCTCCTGCGTGGAACTCAGGCCATGGTGGTGTACGGAGAAGGCGGGTCGTCCGTCGCTCAGTTGCGCCTGCCGCAACAGGTCGGTGGCGATCTGTGGCAGTTGGCGCGCAGTGCGGGCCAGCCGCATGGCAAGCGGCCTGTTGCCGCTGGGGCGGCTGGCTTCGGCAATGTCGGCGATCGCGGCCGCCTGCGCGGACAGCGTCCCCAGCAGGTCCAGATCCGGATCCAGCGCCCGCAGCGTGTTCTCGACCAGGAACAGCGTCCGGATCAGGGACAGCAGGTGGGCCGGAAGCCGGAAGCCAGCGCCCTGCCCAATGCGTGCCACGCGCCAGATTGCCTCGGCAATGGACCACTGCGCCAGCGGACGGCTGGCCATCTCGGCCAGGATCAGGTGGATCTCGCGCACATGCGAGCGGCGGTCGACCTGCGGCGGGAAGAAGCCCATGGCGATCGCTGCATCCAGCACGCCCTCGGCGTCGTCGGCCGCAATGGCCTCGACCATGCCGCCGAGCGCGAGCCGGGATGCAGGGTCGAGCACGCCGATCGAGCCAAAGTCATGCAGGCACAGGCGACCGTCGTCAAAGAAGAACAGATTCCCCGGGTGCGGGTCGGCATGGAAGACGCCGGCGCCGAAGAGCTGATGCACGTAGGCACCGAGCAGCGCCCTTGCCAGTGCGGGAGCCGCCGCCGTTCCATAAGCGGCTTCCAGGCGGGTGCCGTGGCTACGATCCTGGACCAGCACGTCGCGGGTGGCGTAGGGCTCAACGACATGTGGCTGTGTGATGCCGGGCAGGGCATCGAGCACCTTCGCCATGCGGCGCATGTTCTGCGCCTCGTGACGCATGTCGATTTCATCGCGCAGGAATGCGCCCAGCTCGTCCACCAGTTCGAGGGGGCGGTGTCGCTTCAGAGGCGGCCAGATCCACTGGGCTACGCGCAGCGTGCGTCGAAGCAGCCGCAGGTCAGCCTGCACTTGAGCGTGGATGCCGGGCCGGGTGACCTTGACGACCACGTCGCGACCGTCATGCATGCGTGCCGGATGGATCTGAGCCACCGACGCGGCGGCCAGCGGATGGTCATCGAAGCTGGCGAAAAGCTCTTCGACGGAGGCGCCGAACGCCTGCTCGACCATGTGTCTGGCCTGGTCCGCAGGAAATGCCGGCACGTCGCTGTGCAACCGCGACAATGCCTCGCGATAGGGCGCCGGCAGCAGGTCCCAGCGCAGGCTCAAACCCTGGCCCAGCTTGACGAAGGTGGTACCCAGCCCCACCAGGGTGGCGCTGACGTACGCGGGAAGCCGTTCGGGTCTGCGTCGGCGCAGGCGCAACACCGCGACCCCGAGAGTCAGTCCGGCCCAGGCGATCTGGCCTCCGCGGCGCACCGTGCCCGCCATCAGCGCGAGGTCCTCGCCGGCCGGCTCACGATGCCGGCCCCGCTTCCGCGCGCAGGATGGCGGTCGGATCGCCGCGACCATCCACGGCCGCCAGCTCCGCTTCGGACAGCAGGTTGTCGCGGGACTCGCCGAGGACGCCCGCAGCCGCGTCAACCACGTGCGCCCAGGTGCTGCGGTTGGCGAACAGCAGGCCCGGCACGTCCAGTGTGCCGCCCCGGTTGACGAAGCCCAGCGCCGCGGTGGTGGTGGGGCCGGTGTCGAGTCGGCGCAGCGCACCGAGGAAGGGCTCCGGACGGGTGTGGGTAACGAATACGCGCGGCCGGCCCACCGGAAACAGCGCTTGGACCGCACTGTCGGAGTGCACGTACCTTGCCTCCCCCGGATCGCGCGGGGCGCGAAATCGGCCGGGTTCGGCGAGATAGACGATCGCGGCCGACATTCCGCGTGCGGCCAGACGCGCCTGTGCGCGGCGCACTTCCTGCAGCTGGTACGCGCCGGTGGCCACCAGCAGGATCGCCGCCGTCTCCGGATCGCCGGCGAGGCATGTTGCGCCGGTCTCGGCCAGTGCCTGGGCCTGCTGCGGGGTCAGCTCATGAGGCACCGGACGCTTGGGAACGACCAGTGTGGTGACCGTGCCCCGTTGCGCGTAGGCGCGGGCGAGGGCGGCGGCAGCGCCATTGGCGTCCGGCGGGAACACCACGCGCGAAATGTCGGCCATTTCGCCCATGAGTGCCTCGGCCATGGTCGGATCCTGGTGGGACTGTTCGTTCTTCGCGTTCTCCCACGTGTGCGAGGTCAGCACCAGGGGCACGCCCAGCCAGCCGGGTGGGCGCCCGGCCTGGGCCTGGTGGCGGGCGAAGATCAGTTCCTGACGTACGGCGCCGAGCATCTTCGGTGCAAACGCCTCGTAGGTGACCACCAGGTTTAGCCCGCCCTTGTTGCCGAGCGCCGCGCAGACCACGGCTTCTTCGTTGAGCGCAGTGATGACCGCGCCGGTTGGCGATTCGGCGACGCCGGGCTCGGGCTCGTGCACCCGGTGCTTCATCGCGTCCAGGGTCCGGTCGAGCTTGTTGCTGCGCAGCTCATCGGGATTGCCCACGCGCACCCGCAGTCCCGGATTCGCCTCGGCGATGGCGACGAACTGCTCGTCGAGTGCGGTCATTGGCGAGCTCTCGCCTCCGGCGCCGCGGTCGGCGATCGCTGGAACGCGAGGCGGATCCACTTGGCGATCGGCCAACGCATGGTCGCGCTCGCGCACCCGCTGCTGGAGATCGTGGCTGTTGAGTGCGGCAATGGCCTCCTCAAGCTCGGACGCGGCCACGAACAGCGCCGAGGCGCCTTCATTGAACAGCGCGCGTGCCTCGGCATCCTTCGCTGGATTCCCGGGCAGGGGCAGGTTGTGCGAAGCGTTGGTTCCGGCGCCGGGGAAGCCGAAGCCCTTCACGGTTTCGGCGATGCCATAGGGCAGCCGCACGTCGGTATCGGGGACTGCGGCGCCAGCTTGCAGGCGCGCCTCCATCACATGGATACCCCACGCGATGCTGGCAGGATCGCGCCCGTCCAGCGCGATCGGATCAAAGCCGTTCAATCGCAGGTGCCGGTCCAACCACCGCTCGCCGCCCTGCTGGGTGATCTGACTGCGTTGTTCGATGCGCCGCCCGTTGAGGATGATGATCGGGCTGACCAGCCCGCTGTCCTCGGCACGCCACCAGCGCGGCGCCCAGTCGCTGCCGCGCTGTTCCTCGAACGCCCCGTCACTCAGGAAGGCGACCAGACGCTCGTCCTTCAGTGGCGCATGCACGTACTGCAGTTCGGCAAAGCCGAGATAGCCGCCTTCCATCACGCCCCCGGCGGTGTGCGCATTGACGTGGGAGCCCAGGGGTGACGCCGGCGTCCCGTCCGGATTGAGGGTGTAGGCGTAGAAGTCGCCGACGAACCGGCTCAGCCCCGCGTCGGACCGGTCATAGCGTTCCGCGTGCCTGGCCGTCATGTTGCCAACCAGCAGGTTCAGCGCGTCGATGGCAGCCACACAGTGCCCCTGGCCCATCATCCATGCGCGAGTGACGCCGTCCAGAGCGTCCATCAGCAGGTAACCGGCGTAGGCCGGCACCATGTTGAGGGATCCGCCGGTGTGGCCTTCGGGCGTGGCCTTGAAGTCATCGGTCTCGAGGGCCACACCGTCGGTACGGACCCGCTGGCTGTAGGTCATGTGCGCCACCAGCCACATGCCGGCGCTGGTGACGCGATCGGCCGCAGCGAGCCGCTGCCAGGCGGTGCCGGCATCGGGCGTGCGGCCCAGGGCAACCAGCTCGTCGACCATCTGACGGACCCGCAGCTGGGTGAGCGGGTCATGCCGGATCACGCCGTAGCCGGCAGCCCAGTGGGCGAAGGCGGGATCAGCCTGCCGGTGGGCGTCGGCCAGTTCAAGGATCCTCTGGCGCTCGGCGGCCGACAGCTGGTCGGCAGTGCAGCAGTTGAGATGCAGGTTCATGGGTCCTCCGGGGAGTCGGTCGAAGCGGTCATCAAGGCCGAGGCCGCGTCAGCGAGGTCCGCGCCCAGCGCGATCGCGTTTGACGGGTGGGGAATGGTGTCGGTACTGACGATGCGGGCCAGGCCCGCCTCCTGCAGACGGGCATAGGCGTCGCCCGCGAACACTGGATGGATGGCGACCAGCAGCGGTGGGGGGAGGGTCAGCCGCCGCAGGTGCGCGAGGGTCTCCAGGATCGTGTGGCCGGACGACACGATGTCGTCGATCAGGACCGGGGTCCGGTCGGCCACGGCTTGCGGGTCGGGCAGGCTCACGCGCACGTCGTAGTCGCCGTGCCGCTCCTTGGCCAGCACCTGGTAGGGCATACCGCACCGGGCCGCAATATCGGCGACCCATTGCTCACTCTCGCTGTCCGGTCCGATCAGCACCGCGTCGGGGACCGTCTCTGCGATCCAGCGGGCCACGGCTGGCGTCGCCGACACGTGGGCCGTCGGAATCCGGTACAGCGACTGCAGGCGCTCGACGCGATGCAGGTGCGGATCCACGGTCACCAGCCAGTCGAAGGCCTCCTCGAGAAACTGCGCGAACAGCGGCGTACTGACCGCCTCGCCGGGCTGGAAGCGGGTGTCCTGGCGCATATAGCCCAGGTACGGTGCGATCAGGCCGACCGAGCGCGCCCCGAACTCGCGCGCGGCCCGGGCGGCGAAGCGCAACGGGAGGGCCAGGGCATCTGCGTTGCGCAGGCTGGCCAAGATCGCCACATCGGCGCCGTCCAGCGCGTCGTCCAGGGTGACCAGCGACTCGCCATCGGGGAAGTGCCGCCAGGCCACGGGTGAAACCCGCGCCTGTAGGGGCGTGGCGAAGGTGCCAGCCAAGGCCGCATCGGCCGGGAACGGCATCAGTACACGGTTCATGGGATCTCCGCGAGGACAAAGGGTTGCAACGCCGCAGCGTGCTCAAGGGCGTAAGCCAGTTCTCCCGCCGACTCCGCATGCAGGGTCATCAGGGGCTGTCCGCGCTCGACCGCATCGCCGACCCGCAGACCGGTCTCCAGGCCGGCGGTGGGGGATGTCGGTGCGCCGGCCAGTTTGGCCAGCTTGGCCAGCCTGCGGTTGTCGATCTCCGCGATCCGGCCCGATGCTTTTGCCGGGACGTCGGCGGTGAATGCTGCCCGCGGCGGTTCGCGGAAGCCTCCCTGGGCCTCGCAGATCGCCAAGAATTTGGCCAGCGCCGCCCCGGAATCCAGCACGCTGCGCGCGCGCTCCAGTCCGGTGCCGGCGCTGCTGCCCGGTGCCATGTCCAACAGTGCCGCGGACAGCGTAAGTGCGCGTTCGCGAAGGTCGGCGGGTGCATCGGCTGCGTTGCGCAGTACCTTGAGCACATCGTGCGCCTCGAGCGCCGGGCCGATTCCCCGACCCACCGGCTGGGTTCCGTCGGAGCGATGGATGCCCAACTGCAATCCAAGCGCACCTGCGGTGTGTGCAAGCCGTGTGGTGAGGCTGTGGGCCGCAGCCTCACCACGCACTTTGGCGGTCGGACCCACCGGCATGTCGATCAGGACGTGGGTTGAGCCAGCGGCAATCTTCTTCGACAGCACGCTGGCGACCAGTTGGCCGTCGCTGTCGAAATCCAGCGGGCGCTGGACCCGGATCAGGATGTCGTCGGCCGGGCTCAGGCGCACGTTGCCGCCCCAGACGATGCAGCCGCCCTCGCGCTCCACCACCCGCCGCATCGCCGGCAGGTCGAGCGCCACCGGCGCCATGACTTCCATGGTGTCGGCGGTGCCCGCGGGCGACGTGATGGCGCGCGATGAGGTCTTCGGAATGCGGTAGCCCAGCGCAGCCACGATGGCCACCACGATCGGGGTGGTGCGATTGCCCGGCAGGCCGCCCACGCAATGTTTGTCCAGCACCGGCCCTTCGCCCCAGTCCAGGCGCTGGCCCACGAAGATCATGGCCCGCGTCAGCGCGGTCGTCTCCGCATGGTCCAGGCGGTCGCCCGCGCTGGCCGTGACGAACGCGGCAAGCTCCAGGTCCGACAACCTGCTTTCCATCACGTCCTGCACCAGGGCGAGGTACTGCGCGTCGTCCAGCTTTGCACCGAACACCTTGGCGCGGAGCGCACCTGCCGACGCCGCGGGTTGAGCGTGCCGGATCCCGGCCATGGCACCGGACATGGGATCGAGCAACGTCCACGCGACCTCCGACAGCGCTACCTCGTCCAGGCCGAGCCGATCGTCAACGACCACATTCAGCGTCGCCACCAACGTGCGCGTGCCCACGTCCAGCCTCACGCGCGTCATCGCAGCAAAGCCTTCCGAGCGGCAGACTTCACAGTCGCGGTGCATGTAGACCACCGGCTGCTGGTAGGTGTCGATGCCGGCACGGGTGACGCGCAGGCGAGTGTGGCCTGGGGCCTGTGGGGTCATCGCCCATCCTCCAGTTCAACGCGCTCCAGGTGCTCCGGCACGCGTGCGCGCCAGCCTAGTTCACGCTGCACGCGCCCGCGCAGCGTGTCGGCTGCGTCGGGCTCGCCGTGAGTGAGGTAGACGATGCGCGGCGCGGACGGCGCGGTGCGCATCCAGTCCAGCAATTCCCCGGCGTCGGCGTGACCTGAGAAGCCTTCCAGCTGCACTACCTCGGCGCGGATGGGCACCTCGCGGCCGAACATGCGCAGCGTGCGCTTTCCTGCCGCCAGCGCGGCACCGCGTGTTCCGCCGGCCTGGTAGCCCGCCAGCAGGATCGCGTTGCGGTCATCCGGGCCGAACGCCTCGATGTGGTGAAGCACCCGGCCGCCGGTCACCATGCCGCTGGCGGAGATGATGATCATCGGGCCGCGCTGGCGGTTGAGCGCCTTCGATTCCTCCACCGTGTTGACGAAGGTGGCCACATCGAACATCCGCTGGCAGTCCTCTTCGGACACGTGGTGCTCGGAATGGTGGGCGTGGTAGTGCCGAGTGGCATTGATCGCCATCGGACTGTTGAGGTAGACCGGCACGCGAGGGATCTCCTTGCGCTCACGCAGCCGGGCGATATGCAGCATGAGCGCCTGGGCGCGGCCGATGGCAAAGGCGGGGATGACGATCACGCCCCCGCGGGCAGCGACGCGGCGGATGATGGGGGCCAACTCCGCCTCCTGGTCGATCGGAACGTGTTCGCGATTGCCATATGTGGACTCACAGACCAGTACGTCACAGGCGGGCAGGGGCGTCGGGGGATTCATCAGCGACTCCTGCTGCCGTCCCAGGTCGCCGCTGAAGTGCAGACGCTGGCCTTGGACGTCCAGACTGACGTGGGCGGCGCCCAGGATATGGCCAGCGGGATGGAAGCGGACCGTAACCCCTGCGCATACCTCGATGTCGCGCCCGTAGTCATTTCCCTTGAGCTGTTTCAGGCTGCGGCGAGCATCATCCTCGGTATAGAGCGGTCGCGGCTCCTTGTGCTTCGAGTAGCCCTTGCGCGCGGCGTACTTCGCTTCTTCTTCGAGCAGGTGCCCGCTGTCGGGAAGCAGCAGGCCACACAGGGCGACGCTGCCATGGGTGCAGTGGACCCGGCCGCGGAACCCCTGCTTGACCAGAGCCGGCAAGTAGCCCGAATGGTCCAGGTGGGCGTGGGTCAGGACCACCGCATCGATTGAGGCCGGGTCGACGGGAAACGGAGCCCAGTTGCGGTCGCGCAATTGCTTGTAGCCCTGGAAGAGGCCGCAGTCGACGAGCACGCGCTGGCCATTGGACTCGACCAAATAGCGCGAGCCGGTCACAGTGCCCGCGGCACCGAGGAACTGGAGGGTGGGACTGGTTTCGTTGTTCATGGGTGCTCCTATGGGCCGGCGGCTACGCCGCGGTGTCGAGAGAGGAAGAGGAGGGGGTCGCGGCGGTGCGCGGGACCAGCCGAACACGGCGTAGCAGCATTGCGTTGACCGCCACGATGACCGAGCTTCCCGACATCGACAGGGCGGCGATCTCCGGCGAAAGCACAACCGGATAGAGCACGCCGGCCGCCAGCGGAAACGCCAGGACGTTGTAGCCCACGGCCCAACCCAGGTTCTGGTGCATCTGCGCAGGGTGGCGCGGGCGATGGTGGTCGCGCACGACGTCATAGGGGTCGCTGTGCATGAGCACGACGTCCGCGCTTTCGATTGCGACGTCGGTGCCGGCGCCTATCGCGAAGCCAACGTCGGCCTGGGTGAGCGCCGGTGCGTCGTTGATACCGGCGCCAACCATGTCAACCATGCCGACCTTGAGGCCCTGCGATTGAAGCTTGATGACTGACATTGCCCGGACGCGCCGCGGGCGGCCGGGAGAGCGGGTCCGCGCGTACGCGGACCGCCTGTGCTCAGGTGCGTTGAAAGTGGGCCACATCACGGCAGTTCTGCCGGAAGTGCGGTGGGCGCAGAAGCCTTTCTGGCCAGCTGGTACTGCTTGACCAGCGCATAGATCACCGGGATCACCACCAGCGTGAGCACCGTCGACGATGCCATGCCGCCGACCATCGGAGCGGCGATGCGGCGGGTCACTTCGGAGCCGGCTCCCGTGCTCCACATGATCGGCAGCAGCCCGGCGGTAATGGCGACGACGGTCATCATCTTCGGCCGTACACGATCCACCGCGCCGGTGACGATCGCCTCCTGCAGGTCCTCCAGGCTGACGGGGCGTCCCTGCGCCTGCCGTGTTTTCGCCATCGCCTCCAATGCCTGGTCAAGGTAGATCAACATGATCACCCCGGTCTCGGCGGCCACGCCGGCCAATGCAATGAAGCCCACCGCGACCGCAACGCTCATGTTGTAGTCCAGCGCCCACATCAACCAGATGCCGCCGACGAGCGCGAAGGGCACCGACAGCATCACGATCAGCGATTCGGTCACCCGCCGGAAGTTCAGGTACAGCAGCAGTAAGATCAGCATCAGGGTTACTGGCACGACGATTTTCATCTTCGCGGCGGCGCGTTGCATGTACTCGTACTGGCCGCTCCAAGTGGCGTAGTAGCCCGGCGGAAACTCGACCGCCTCCGCCACGGCGGCCTGCGCCAGGCGGACGTATTCGCCAAGGTCGCTGTTGCGGGTATCCACGTAGACGTAGGCGGACAGCAAAGCGTTCTCGGTGCGGATCTCCGTCGCGCCGCGGTTGATCGACAACGTCGCCAGCTCGCCCAGCGGGATCTGCGCACCGTCCGCGGTGGCGACCAGTACCTCACGTGCGATCGTCTGCGGGTCATCACGCAGTTCACGCGGATAGCGCACGATGACTCCGAACCGTTCGCGCCCCTCGATCGTGGTGGTCACCAGCTCTCCCCCCAGCGCTGCCGAGATCACGCCCTGCACGTCGCCGACGGTCAGTCCGTAGCGTGCCAGTTGGCGGGCGTCGGGCTGGATATCCAGGTAGTAGCCGCCGGTCAGCCGCTCGGCATAGGCGCTGGTGGTGCCCGGTACCGTGCGCACGGCCGCCTCGATCTCCTTGGCAATCCTTTCCATCTCGGTCAGGTCGGTGCCGAACACCTTGACCCCGATTGGCGTGCGGATGCCGGTCGACAGCATGTCGGTGCGTGCCTTGATCGGCATGGTCCAGGAGTTGGCCACGCCCGGGAACTGCAGCGCCTGGTCCATCTCGGCGATCAGCGCATCGATCGTCATGCCGTCGCGCCATGCCTTTTCCGGCTTGAGGTTGATGACGGTTTCGAACATCTCCAGCGGTGCCGGATCGGTGGCGGTCAACGCACGGCCGGCCTTGCCGAACACCGACTCCACCTCAGGGAAGGTTTTGATGATCCGATCCTGCTGCTGCAGCAGTTCGGCGGCCTTGGTCACCGACATCCCGGGCAGGGACGCGGGCATGTAGAGCAGGGTGCCCTCATTGAGGGTTGGCATGAACTCGCTGCCGAGCCGGGAGGCTGGCCACAAGGTCAGCACCAGCGCCAGCGCGGCGACCCCGAGGGTGGCGGTCTTGTGCCTCAGCACGACCGCAATCACCGGCCGGTACATCGCGATCAGGAGCCGGTTCACCGGGTTTTTCTTCTCCGGCATGATCTTGCCGCGCACAAACAGCAGCATCAGTACCGGCACCAGCGTGACCGAGAGCAGCGCACCGGCGGCCATGACAAAGGTCTTGGTGAATGCCAGCGGCTTGAACAGGCGGCCTTCCTGGTCTTCCAGCGCGAAGACCGGCAGGAACGCCACGGTGATGATCAGCAGGCTGAAAAACAGCGGGGGGCCGACTTCGCGGCAGGCATCGATGATCAATTGCCGGTGTGAGCGGCTGCCGTCGCTGTGTTCGATGTGCTTGTGGGCGTTCTCGATCATCACGATGGCGGCGTCCACCATCGCCCCGATCGCAATGGCAATGCCGCCCAGGCTCATGATGTTGGAGTTCATGCCCAGGGCGCGCATGGCGATGAACGCGATCAGCACGCCGACCGGCAGCATCACGATGGCGACCAGCGCGCTGCGGACGTGGAACAGGAACAGGATGCACACCAGCGCGACAATGAGGCTTTCCTCGATCAGCGTGGTGCGCAAGGTGGCGATCGCGTGCTGGATCAGGTCGGAGCGGTCGTACACCGCCCGCAGGCTGACCCCTTCCGGCAGGCCGGACTGGATCTCGGCCATCTTCTCCTTCAGGCCCTGGATGACGGCGAGCGCGTTCTCGCCATAGCGGGCGATGGCGATGCCCGCGACCACCTCGCCTTCGCCATTCAGCTCGGCGATGCCGCGCCGCTCCGCCGGGACCAGCTCGACGTGTGCGATATCGGCGATCAGCACCGGCGTGCCGGCGTCGCTCTTGACCACGAGGTTCTCGATGTCATCGATTCCTCGCAGATAGCCGCGGCCGCGGATCATGTATTCCGTTTCGGTCATCTCAATGACCCGGCCGCCCACGTCACGGTTGCTCTGTGCGACGACCTCGGAGACCCGCGACAGCGGCACGCCGTACTGGCGCAGCTTGCCCGGATCCACGGTGATCGAGTACTCGCGGACGAAGCCACCGACACTGGCGACTTCGGCGACGCCGGGCGCCTTGGTCAACTGGTAGCGGACGTACCAGTCCTGGATGGCGCGTAGTTCGTCGAGGGACTTCTGTTTGCCCTCCAGGACGTACTGGTACACCCAACCCACGCCGGTGGCATCCGGCCCGAGCGTCGGCGTCACCCCGGCGGGCATCTGCTTGGACGCGGTGTTGAGGTATTCCAGCACGCGGGCGCGTGCCCAGTAGATATCGGTGCCGTCCTCGAAAATCACATAGACGTAGGAGGCGCCGAACATCGAGATGCCGCGAACCACTTTGGAGCGCGGCACGGCCAGCATCGCCGTCGACAGCGGGTAGGTCACCTGGTCTTCGACCACTTGCGGGGCCTGTCCCGGCACGTCGGCGTACACGATGACCTGGACGTCGGACAGGTCCGGCTGGGCATCGAGGGGGGTGTTGAGGAGTGCGTAGATGCCGCCGCCGGTCACGGCGATAGCCATCACCAGCACCAGGAAAACGTTACGGACGGACCATTCGATGAGACGCGCCAGCATGTCAGTGCTCCATCGCGTGCGAATCGTGGGAGGCGTCCGCATCGGGTGCGGGAGCTGGTGTCAGACCAGACGCCGCCGTGCCTACGTGGCTGCCGTGATCCGATTCAGAGGCCGATGGTGTCTCGTGTTGGGGGTCGGGCGGTGTGGCGCTTTCCGTCGGCCGGGCATCGGAAGCGTCCGAACCGGTATCGCCGGCGTCATGGTCATGCGATGAAGTCAGGGCCTCCAGCGCCGCTTGCAGGTTGCTCTCGGCATCGATCAGGAAGTTGGCCGAGACCACCACGCGTTCACCGTCGTGCAGCCCTTCGAGAACCTCGGCCCGATCGCCCGAGCGTTCACCCAGAACCACGGCTCGCGGCTCGAAGCGACCTTCGGCGACTTGTACGAGTACCAGCTGTCGCACACCACTATCGAGGACCGCGGAGCGCGCAACGGTCAGCGCTTCCCGGGAGGGGTTCTGGCTCAGGATGACGTCGCCGAACAAGCCGGGACGCAGGCTGCCGTCGGGATTTGGTAACTCCACCCGTACCGCCAAGGTGCGAGTCTGAGGGTCGATGATGGGCTGGATGAAACCGACCCGGCCCTCGAAGCTGCGGCCCGGCAGGGAGGGCGACTGGAAGTGGGCCTGCTGGCCGACCGACACGAGCCCAGCGCTGGTGGCGGGTACGGTGGCGATCAGCCACACCGTCGACAGGTCGGCCAGGCGGAGGATGGTGTCGCCGGCGGCAAACCGATCGCCCTGCACGATCGGCTTTTCGACCAGCACGGCGTTGGCGGGCGAGTGGATCACCAGACTGCCGATTTTCCCGTGCCCGATAGTCGCCAGTTGCGCGTCGTTGATGCCCCAGTTCTTCAGGCGTTGCCGGGCGGCATCGCGCAGGCGGGTCATCGTGGCGGCGCTTGCGGCATCACCCGCGGCAAGTTTCCTGGCGGCGGCATCGGCCACCCGGTATTCGTTCTGTGCAGCGAGCAGTTCGGGGCTGTACACCGACAGCAGGGGCTGGCCCTGCTGTACCGACATGCCGGTCTGGTTGGCCTGTAGCTGCTCGACCCAACCCTCGAACTTCGGGGCGATCACGTACTGGCGGGTCTCATCGACCTGCACGGTGGCGCTGGCGCGGATGCTGGGTGACAAGGCCTGCACGCGAGCCGCTTCGGTGCGCACGCCCAGCTTCTGCACCTTCTCCGGCGACAGCACCACGGTTCCTGGTGCGGCGGGCGCCTCCCCGCCTTCATAGACGGGCACGTAGTCCATTCCCATCGAGTCCTTCTTGGGCACCGGAGAGGTGTCGGGCAGGCCCATCGGATTGCGGTAGTAGAGGATCTTGCGGGGCTTCTCGGCCTGGCTGGCCGTTGGCTGCGAGGGTGTTTCGGAACGGAAGTGACGGCCGCTCCACCAACCGGCGGCAAGGGCGAGCAGGACCACGACAAGGCCCACGAGCCAATGGGAAGTTTTCATTGCGTATCTCCGCTGATGGCGCGCACGGCGGCGGCGCCCAGAAATTCGTCGCGGGTGGCATCCACCCGAGCCAGGTCGGCGCCCTGCCATTCGCGCAGGGCTTCAAGCAGGGTCGCGAAATCGACTTCGCCGACCTGATAGCTCGCCAGTGCCGACTGGAAGTTCGCGTCCGATTGCGGCAGCAGGGTCTGCTCGATCAGTTCGCGCTGTTCGCGCGCGCCTTGCCAACGTCCCCGGGCTGCTCCCAGGCGGCCTTCCAGTTCGTTCCGGACCGCTTCCGTGCGTGCCAGCGCGGACTGCTCCAGCAGGCGTGATGCGTTTTCCCGTCCTCGACGTGCCCGTTGCTGGAACGGAATTTCCACCTCCAGCATCAACGCGTAGCTGTCCACGCGATGGCCCATCTGCATGGCACCGACGCCGAGGGTGATGTCAGGAAGTCGCTTGCGTCGTTCCAGTTCGACGTTGCGGTTGGCCGCCGCGGCCAGCGCGCTGCCGGCTTGCAGGGAGGGATGGGCGCCCGAGGCAATCCGCTCGCGGGCGCTGTCCAACGTGCTCTCACTGATGACCAGCGCGGGTGGCGACACCGGCTCGGCCAGCGGCGCATCGGCGCGGCGGCCGAGCAGGGCATTCAACGTCGATGTGGCCTCGCGCCGCAGCGCCTGACGCTCCAGTCGCTGCCGCTGCATGGCGGTGCGCTCGACCTGGGCGCGGATTGCATCCTGCTGGGCGGCCAGGCCGAGCGCATAGCGGACCCCGGCGATTTCCTCCACCTGTTCCAGCAACCCGATCAACCGGTCGATGACCACGATGGCCTCGCGGGCGTGCCAGTAGCGCACGTAGGCATCCTCGGCGTTCGCCAGCAGGTCCAGCGCAGCGGCGTCATGCTCGTGACCGGCCGCACGGGCCTGTTCGCGGGCGACATCGCGTGACAGACCGCGCTTGCCCCAGAGCGGGAAGGTCTGCTCCAGCATGTAACTGGTGGCCCCCACGTTGGCGGGCAGCACGTTGGGGTGGGCGGGGTTGATGCCCTGCCATTCCACCGTCGCCATCGGGTCGGGCAAGGCGGCGGCTGGCAGGATCATTGCCTCGGCAGCCTCGGCCTCGGCCTGCAGGGCGCGCAGTTGCGGGTTGTGCTCGATCAGCCAGTTGCGGATCGAGGCAATGTCGCTGCCGGGACTTTCCGGTTCCGCCGCGAAAGCACTGGTGGAGTAGCCGGCGAAAGGCAGTGCCAGGGCCACACCCAGCACCAGCGCTTTGAATGGATGCGATTGCCGGGATGGGGTGCCGAGCATCGGACGGGTGCACGGTTGTGCCAACACCCGGGAACGGGTGCAGTACTGTTTCAGATCTGAATAAGTCATGTCTCTGCCTTGCCGTACCGCCGTCGATGAGAGGACGGTACTGCTGCGGAGGCGACATGCCGTGCGAAGACGGCTGCGCCGACGGAAGTGGCGTCAGGCGCAGCGGAGCGCCCGACGGACCTCAGTCGGCGATCAGATCAACAGGATGCTGGCGGGATGCAGGGTAGGTCGATGCCACGACACTACAAGTGGCGTGGCACGGTAGATCGTGGTGCTGTCCACCGGCGCGGCGATCAACGCCATCGAGTAGACCGGAGCCGGCAAGGACGCGGGAACGGGCGGGATGCGAGTGGCATCCCGGCTTTGATCGCCCTGGGTGCAGTGGGGGGCGCAGACCGCCGCGTCGTCGGACGGCGTGGGGTGTTGGCAACCATGCTGCAAACCGGCGGGTGGGCCGGCATCCAGCGCCGCGAACGCCATCGAGGCGGCCGGATGCCCCGCCAGCGCGAACTGCGACCACAACAGCGCCACAATCGTGAAGATCGTGATCCGGTGGCGCAGGCGCTGGCGACGTGATGATTTCATGAGTTCTCCCAGATTAGGCGCAGCACGGTGGCTGCGCCTTGATTCAGGTCAATTTCCAGAGTGCTTTCTGCAGGTGACGGCATGTTTGACTTGTCGCACCCGTCAACCATGCCGCTTCCGGCCCAGCCGCAACGCATTGGCGACCACCGACACCGAGCTCAGGCTCATCGCCAGGGCGGCGATCAACGGGCTGAGCAGCAGGCCGGTCAGCGGGTACAGCACGCCGGCCGCGATCGGCACGCCCAGCGCGTTGTAGAGGAATGCAAAGCCCAGGTTCTGCTTCATGTTGGCGACGGTATCGCTGGAGATCGACCGTGCCCGCACGATGCCGCGCAAGTCGCCCTTCACCAGCGTCACCTGTGCGCTCGACATCGCCACGTCGGTGCCAGTGCCCATCGCGATGCCGACATCGGCGCCGGCAAGCGCGGGTGCGTCGTTGATCCCGTCGCCGGCCATCGCGACCCGGTGCCCCTTGGCTTGCAGCTGCCGCACGAGGTCGATCTTGTCCTTCGGGCGGACCTCGCCGTGGACTTCGTCGATGCCCAGCGTGCGGGCGACCGCATGGGCCGTGGTGACGCCGTCGCCGGTAGCCATCACGATGTTCAGGCCCGCCGCGTGCAGCGATGCGATGGCGTCTGCGGTGGTCGCCTTGATCGGGTCGGACACCGCGAGCAGGCCGGCCAGGACGCCATCGACCGCCAGGTACATCACACTGGCGCCGGCCCGGCGCAGCTCCTCGGCCGGGATGGAAAGAACCGAGGCATCGACCCCGACCTCGTGCATCAGCGCGGTATTGCCGATCGCCAGGGTGGCGCCTCCCACCTTGCCGCGCACGCCGATGCCGGTGGACGACTCGAAGCTCTCCGGCGTCTCCAGCGTCAGACCACGACGGCGGGCTTCGGCGACGATCGCGTCGGCAAGCGGGTGCTCGCTGCCCTGGTCGAGGCTGGCTGCCAGGCGCAGCACTTCTTCCGCGGTGAAGCCATCGGCCGGCAACACGGTATGGAATGTTGGACGGCCCTCGGTCAACGTGCCGGTCTTGTCCACGATCAGGGTGTCGATTTTGCGCAGGTTCTCAATCGCCTCGGCATCGCGGAACAGCACGCCCTCGCCGGCGGCCCGGCCGGTCGCCACCATGATCGACATCGGCGTCGCCAGTCCCAGCGCGCACGGGCAGGCGATGATCAGTACCGAGATCGTATTGAGCACCGCGAACGTCCACGACGGCTCCGGGCCGAGCAAGCCCCACACGAAGAAGGTCGCGACGGCGATCGCGAGGACCGCCAACACAAACCAGTAAGCCACCTTGTCGGCCATGCGCTGCATCGGTGCGCGCGAGCGTTGCGCCTGCGCGACCAGCTGCACGATCTGCGCCAGCACCGTCGCCGAACCGACCTTTTCCGCCCGGATCACCAGGCTGCCGGTGCCGTTGAGGGTCGCGCCGATCACGCTGGAACCAGTGGTCTTCTCGACCGGGATCGGCTCGCCGGTCAGCATCGATTCGTCGACATGGGAGCGGCCTTCGATCACTTCGCCGTCGACCGGCACCTTTTCACCCGGACGTACCCGCAGACGGTCACCGACATGGACGTGACTGAGCTCCACATCCTCCTCGCTGCCGTCGTCGCGCAGGCGGCGTGCGGTCTTGGGTGCCAGTCCCAGCAGGGCTTTCAGCGCGGTCGAGGTCTTCGAGCGGGCACGCAGTTCCAGCATCTGGCCGAGCAGGGTCAGCGAGACGATCACCACGGCAGCCTCGAAGTAGACGCCGACGCGGCCGTGTTGGTGGAATGACGCCGGGAACAGCTCCGGTGCGACGGTGGCGACGACGCTGTAGCCGAACGCCGCACCGACGCCGATGCCGATCAGGGTCCACATGTTGGGACTGAGGTTGCGGACCGACTGCACGCACCGGACGAAGAACGGCGCGGCTGCCCACAACACCACCGGGAGGGTCAGGACCAACTCGATCCAGGTCCGCGTGACCACCGGCAACTGCGGGAAATAGTGACCAAACATCGCCAGCACCGTTACCACTACTGTGGCTGGCAAAGTCCACCAGAAACGGCGGCTGAAATCGAGCAGCTCCGGATTGTCCTCGTCGTCCAGCCCCGGCATTTCCGGTTCCAGTGCCATGCCGCAGATCGGGCAGATGCCGGGGCCTTCCTGGCGCACCTGCGGATGCATCGGGCAGATGTACATCGTCCCTGCCGGTGCCGGCACCGGGGAGTCATCGGATTGCCGGGTCAGATATCTGGCCGGATCCGCCACGAAGCGTTCCAGACAACGTGCCGAGCAGAAATGGTGCGTTACCCCTTCATGCTCGGCGTGATGGGCGGTTCGGGCCGGATCGACCTGCATGCCACAAACCGGATCGGTAACGGTGGTTCCCTCAGCGGCGTGAATGTGATCCCCGAGGTTGTTGGAGTCCGTGTGGTGATGATGGGTGTTCATGCATCCTCCGTGACGATGGCAATGGCTTGAGATTGATTGATCTGTCAATCCGCGTGGTGAGCGAACGCGGATGTGGTGCCGTCGTAAGCGACGAGCTCGACGACATAGGGCTGGACGCGGCCATCGGGCAGCTCCATCCCCGGTGAGCCGGCCGGCATGCCCGGCACGACCAGCCCCTTGCCCTCGGGCCGCTCGGTCAGCAGGCGTTTGATGTCATCCGCCGGGATATGGCCTTCGACGAAATAGCCGTCCACTTCCGCGGTATGGCAGGAGCCCTTGCCATACGGAATGCCCACCCGCTCCTTGATTGCATTCACGTTGTTGGTATTCACAACCTGGACCGTGAAGCCGGCGTGTTCCATGTGCTCCACCCACAACTGGCAACAGCCGCAATTGGGGCTCTTGCTGACGACCATCAAAGGCAGGGCTGACTGGGCGGGTACTGGACTTTGTACGGGAGCGTCCGGGGCGGGGTGGGTTGCGAGTGCAGGTGTCGAAGACGACTTGCTGGCGATACCGCTATCAGGTGCGCCGGCGCATGCCGTAACTGCATGTGCAGAGGCCAGCGCGAGGATGACGAAGACGAGTTGATTGCGTTTCATGGGTAGTACTCGGTGAGTGGCTTGGCGCGACGGCTGCCGGGGAACGATCGGGGCCTTGTGGAAGGCCCCGTGCTTCACTCAGTGCTGGTGATCATGACCTGCATGGTTGTCGGGACTGGACTTGCCGGCGAAGCAGTCCAAGCCGGGGCCGCGCTCAGCGCGGAGTCCGTTCGTCGTCGTGGCTGCCCCTCTCTCGGGTGTCGTCGCGCAACCGGCCCGGTAGCGCGACGTCATCGCTGACACCCTGCCTGAAGCCCTTGATCGCCTGGCCCATGTCCTGACCAACGTTCTTCAGCCGCTTGGTGCCGAACACGAGCACCACGATCGCAAGTACGACCAGCCAATGCCAAATACTGAAACTTCCCATGGATAAGCTCGCCCCAATGGTTGATAAAAAGGCGGAACCGATACGTCGAGTGGTTCCTGTGCGCCTGGAGGATTCAACTGTTCGCATCAATTGCAATTGCTACACAGGGCTGAGTGTCCCGAGTACTGAAACAACAATCAGGATCAAGGTGGCCAGTGCGGCCTCTGCCGCCACACTCTGTCGCAAGGCGCGCACCTCCTGCGCAGGATCCCCGCTGGTCAGCGCCCGTCCCAGGCGCGGCACCAGCGTCCATCGGTGCAGCGCGCCCAGGCCCAGCATTCCACCGAACAGAGCAAGCTTGAACAGCAGCAGGTTTCCGTAGGTGCTCTGCAGCAGCGAAGAAAATGACCACGCGGTGAGATCCCCGTAGTGCGCGATGCCGGACACGACGAGCGCAGCAACGGAAATCGTTCCCAGCGTCGAAAATCCATGCAGAAAGTCATGCGTTGATCGCAGACGCCCGCTGCCGGAGGCCTCCTTGCCGCGCAGGAGCATCCCCAGGAACATCAGGACCGCTGCGATCCAGCCGCCAGCCGCGAGAAGATGGACGAGGCCCGCAGCAAGCCGGACCGCGCCTGCCACGCCCTCGCCAGCGGCCGCGTGGCCGTTCCATGCCAGCGAAGCGAGTGCGCCGCCCGCCAGCGTCGCCGCCAGCGGGAAGGCGAGCTCCACCTTCCCGCGGCGACGATGCCATCCGAGCACAAACATCAGGGCGAGCAGCAGCGCGCCTCTCGCAATCGCTGCCCGGCCCGCGGACGTCTCGAGCAGATACCAGCCAAGCGATCCGCGATCAACGTCGGCGACCGGCATTCCCATGATGCCCGCGGTCTTGAAGACGACATCGGCCCCGGTGAGCACGAGACCGACGGTGGCACTCACCAACAGAACGCCCATGAGTGGCCACCCGGCCAAGGCGTCGGCGAGTGCCGATCGACGCGAACCGTACCAACCGAACAGTGGAACCCCGAAAAGCACCATGAGAACAAGGTATTCCAGGAATCTCAGTGCATAAGCCGACAGGTCGAACATTTGTGGCTCCTCAGCGCACCGTGAAGCTGAAATTGCCCGTCATGGGGTGGTTGTCGCCTCCAACGGCGCGGTATTCGACGGTATAGACGCCCGGAGCCAGCGGCCGAGGCAACTTGGCACGCAGGGTCTTGCCGTTGTTGACGATCTCGGTCGTGAAATTCTCGATCGGCATGGTGGAACTGCCGTGCTTCATGAGCAACTCGAGACGCGACGCCCGCGGCAGCAAGGTTTCGTTGAAGACGAGATCGATCTGGGCTGGCGAGGCCACCACCGCATTTGCCGCCGGTGTGGACTGCTGCAGCGCGGCGTGGGCGTGCGCGATCTGCAGCGAGAACTGCCCAGCCGCAATCGCGAGGACGAGCGCAAGGGAGCGAAGGAGGTTTGACGACTTCATAGGGATAAATCCTCATTGCGAATGTGATGCAAAGCCCCGTTCGGGGCCGTGCTGTGTTGGATCCGACAAGCGTTAGATGTCGGGCTGTCACCCAAACCGCGGTTGGTCGGCTTTTGATACCACCGGTTTCGCGAGATGAGGATCCCGCCTGCTCAGGCGGGATCCTCGACGCATCAAGCCGCCATGGCGCTGCAGCTTTCCGCGCAACGGCGACAAACTTCGGCGCAACGCGTCATCTCAGGGTCGTTCATGGCGTCGCATGCATCGGCGCACTGGCGGCAGATCTCCGCACAGGCACCGCAAACCACGTCGTGAGCGCTGGCACCGCGAAGCATCGTGTCGGCACTGGTTGCGCAGATATCGGCACACGTCGCAAGTAGTGCAATGTGCTCTGGGGCCGCGTGGGCACCTCCTTTGGTCAGGCAATAGTTGATGGTCTCCAGGCAGATCTCATGACACTGCGTGCAGATGTCGATGCACTCGTTCATGGCCTGGGACCGGTGTGCTGCGGAATGGTGAGTCATGTGGTTCTCCTGCTTCCTCGCGGACGAGAATCGGCGCGCCCGCAACACCGCCCCTGTTGCTGCGACGGATCAGTGCTGTGCGAACGGTGCGGTGGTTCCGTCGTGATGGACCAGTTCGACCGTGTACGGCTGCTGGCGCCCCTCCGGAACCTCCATGCCGGGAGAACCAAGCGGCATCCCTGGGAGGACCAGGCCGCGTGCGTCCGGCTTTTCTTCGAGGAGACGTTTGATGTCCGCGGCCGGGACGTGGCCTTCGATGACGTATCCGCCGATCTCGGCCGTGTGGCAGGAGCCCTTTGCATAGGGGGCACCCAGCCGCTCCTTGACCGGCCCCAGGTCATCCATGTCGTGCACATCCACGGTGAAGCCCGCCTTCTGCACGTGGTCGATCCAGGCACCGCAGCACCCGCAGGTCGGGGTCTTGTGGACGGTCATGCGTGGCGGGGCTGCTGGAGTCGTGTCGGATGTTCCCGGGGCGACCTGTGCAGTGGGCGCGCTGTTGGATTGCGTGGGTGTAGCGGCCTGGGTGCAGGCACCCAGGCCGGCGACCGCAAAGGCCACCCACGCCAGTCGAGTAAAACTGTAAGCATTCATTTCGGCTTCTCCACTCAGCGCTTGGTCCGCGAGGACCAGTGGATGTGGACGATCCGCCAGCCGTCCGTGGTCTGCTTCAGCACCATCGTCTCGGTGCTCTGGACGGTCAGTGGCTGGCCGTCCTTCTGGGTGTGCAGCTCGCTTTCGGTTCCGACCCACGCGAACTCGCCAGCGGCTCGTGCGCGCTGACGGAGTAGCTGGCGATGGGCGCCCTTGAGGAACGCCGCATCGCTGACTGCGTGGTGCCCCATGTATTCCTCGCGGCTGCGCTCCGCGCCTCCGGATTCCAGGATGAGGACGTCGGGTGCGAGTAGGGCTTCGACCGTGGACAGGTCGCCGCTGGACAGGGCGGTGTTGAACCGTTCCGCCACGGCGACGGCAGCCTCTGCGGCAGCCGGGACGTCCACGTCCGCGGATGCCGCGGCGGCGGGGTGATGTTGTGCATGCGTCTGTGTCGCCTGCGCCATTGCGGGCGATACGACGGCCAGCGCAAGGGCGAGGGTGAAGGAAGTTGCTGTTGCGTTCATCGCGTGTACTCCGGGAAATCAATGGGTGCGCGTATGGCCGTCACCGGCTTCGGGCGTGTCTGGTGCAGGGTTCGACTCCACCATCCCGACTTCTGCGTCGCCGGGTATGGAGCCGTGGTGATCGTCGTCCACGCCGGGCGGGGGTGTGTGCGGCATGGCGTTGTTGGCCGGTTCGGACGGGGCAGGGTGATCCTCGGCCGCCGCGTCGACATGGCCGTCGCCTTGTGTCTCGCCGCCGCCATGCGCATGGCCCTGGCTGCTGTCGACCAGTTCCTTGTACGCAGCTGCGTCGAGCGTGGGCAGCAACTGAAGGAACGCGGCCATGTTCCAGATGTACTCGTCGTCCATGTTCTTGCCCCAAGCCGGCATGCCGCTGGCCTTGATCCCGTGCTTGATCACCCAGAACGCTTTGGCTGCATCGACCTCGTACTTGCTGAGGTCGGGCGGGGCGGGATTCAGGCCTTGGCTCATCTCGGTTTCGGCCATCGACGGAGCCAGGTGGCAGCCTGCGCACATCGCCGCATAATTGCCCGCGCCCTGCACGATCCGCGCCGGTTCGTCCAGGCCTGAAGGCACCTCCACCCTCCCCGCACGGGTCAGAATGGAGCGCTCGCGTGCGGTTTCGAGCAGGAAATGCACGGGTCTGGTGTGCATGTCATCCGCGGCCACGTTGTACACGCCCCCCCAGACGAAGCCCACCGCGCCCACCGCGACGATCAGGGGAACCGCGATCAGCCAAACACGCTGACGTGTTTTCGATTGCATGTGCGTTCTCCCGTCAGAACCAGATTCGAACGCCGGCCACGATCCGGGTGTCGTCGATGTCCCCGGACTGCGCGCGACGGAGGTCCGCCGTTCCGCCGTAGGCGCGCTCCCAGACCACGCCGATATAGGGAGCGAACTGCCGATGGAACTCGTAGCGCAGCCGGAAACCGGCTTCGATCTTGCTCAGTCCGCTGCCGATTCCAACCGCCGGATCGTCCTTGCTCCAGGCCTCGCCCTCGACCAGCCACTGGCCGATCAGCCGGTTGGTGAATAGCATTTCGTATTCGGCTTCCGCCCCAAGCCCGACCTGGCCGGACTCGCCGAGGTAGGCGGTCGCTTCGACTTCAAACTTGTACGGGGCAAGACCGATGACGCCGAGCGCGGCATAAGTGCGCGACGGGCCGCCGCCAAAGCCGAAGTCATGGCGGACACCGGCGACTGCATCCCACCATCGGGCGATGGCCCGGCCGTACAGGACTTCCACATCCGCCGACTCGGTGGATCCGCCCGCACGCTCGCCCTCGCTGCGGAGCCAGAGCCGGTTCAAGTCGGAGCCGACCCAGCCCTTCGCTTCCCAGGCCATGCCGGTGCCGTCCTCATCCGCGTTCCACGCCTCAAGCCGGTCAAGCGACCAGTAGGAGTTGATCGATTCGCCGTGCAGCACGTGCGCGTCGAGGTCCTGGAACGCCGCGGCCCGATCGGCCGGGGTGATGGCAGGAATGGGCTCGTGCGGCTCCGCCGTCGCCGGGAGGTCCTGGCTGGCACCAGGCTGATGGCCCATGGACGTGTGGTCCATGGCGGAGGGATCCATGCCCGAGTGATCCATCGTGGAGTGGTCCATCGTGGAATGCTCGCCATCGGCGGCGTCCGCAGCCCCGTGTTTCATGGTGCCGTGGTCCATGTTTCCGTGGTCCATGGCCCCGTGATCATCGGAACTCGTGTCTGTCGGAGTCGGCTGGTGGCCGGCGTGTGGGTCAACAGGCTTGGGTGACGATGGTGTCGCAGCTGGAGCCGGCTTCGCTTCCGGATGGTGCGAGGCGTGATCCGTCTCCTGGCCCCACGCCGGCGCGAGCCCAGCGGTAAGAGACAGTGCGGTGACCAGGCCGATGGCCAGGGGGTGACGACTGGAAAGGATCATGGCGTTCATTCCTCCACCCGCACTTCGCGGAACATGCCGGCTTCCATGTGGTAGAGCAGGTGGCAGTGGTAGGCCCAGCGGCCGAGCGCATCGGCGCGCACCCGGTAGCTGCGCCTGGTGCCCGGCGGCATGTCGATGGTGTGCTTGCGCACCATGAAGTTGCCGGACTCGTCTTCGAGATCGCTCCACATGCCGTGGAGGTGGATGGGGTGCGACATCATCGTGTCGTTGACCAGCACGATCCGCAGGCGCTCGCCGTAGTTCAGGCGCAGCGGTTCTGCATCAGCAAACTTCACTCCGTCAAACGACCACGCGAAGCGCTCCATATGGCCGGTCAGGTGCAACTCGACCGTGCGCCCGGGCTCGCGCCCGTCCGGGTCGCGGAACGTGCTGCGCAGGTCGGCGTAGGTCAGCACTCGGCGGCCGTTGTCACGCAGGCCGATGCCCGGATCATCCAGTTTGGGCGCCGGCGCCATCGTCTGCATGTCGACGAGCGGGTTGCCGGTTTCACTGGCAGGGTGTTCCTGCATCCCGCCGGCGCCGTGATCCATGCCGGCCATGCTCCCGCCGGCTGTCGCGCCTCCGGCCATCGACGACATGTCGTGACCGCTGTGGTCCATTCCGGCCATGGCCCCGCCGGCCATCGCACCCCCGGACATCGACGACATGTCGTGACCGCCGCCGCCCATTCCGCCGTGGCCCATGTCGTCCATGGTGAGGAGCGGCTTGGGATCGACGTTGGGCACCGGCGCCCGTAAGCCTTCTCTGACGGCGAGCGTGCCGCTGATGTAGCCGGTGCGGCCGGTGTCCTGCGCGAAAATGGTGAACGCATCCTGCCCGGTGGGTTCGACGATGACGTCGAACGTCTCGGCGGTGGCGATGCGGAACTCGTCGACCGTGACCGGATGCACGTACTGGCCATCGGCTGCGACCACGGTCATCTTCAGGCCCGGAATGCGCACGTCGAAGTACGTCATCGCGGACCCGTTGATGAAGCGGAGGCGGACCTTCTCGCCCGACCGGAACAGCCCGGTCCAGTTGCCCAGCGAGGTCGTGCCGTTCATGAGGAAGGTATAGGTGTTGCCGTTGACGTCCGACAGGTCGGTCGGCGTCATCCGCATCTGGCCCCACATCTTGCGGTCTTCGACCGTGGCGGCCAGGCCGTGCTGCTTCACGTCGTCGACGAAGTCGCCAACCGTCTGCTTGGAGAAGTTGTCGAAATCCGACCGCTTCTTGAGCCGGGCAAACAGGCGCTTCGGATCGAGGTCGGTCCAGTCGCTGAGCATGACCACGTAATCGCGGTCATAGGCGAAGGGCTCGGGCTCCAGCGGCTCGATCACCAGCGGCCCGTAGAGACCGGCCTGCTCCTGGAAGCCGGAATGGCTGTGGTACCAGTAGGTGCCGCCCTGCACGACGTTGAAGCGGTACTGGTAGGTCTCGCCGCGGTTGATGCCGTTGAAGCTCAGCCCGGGCACCCCGTCCATGTCGGCCGGCAGCAGGATGCCGTGCCAGTGGATCGACGCCTGGTCGCCATGGATCGAGCCGGGGGGCAGGGCATTGCGGACCCGCAGGTTGACCGTGGTGCCCTCGCGCCAGCGCAGTAGGGGCGCCGGGATCGATCCGTTGACTGTGATCGCAGGGCGCGTGGCACCGGTGAAGTTCATCGGCGTCTCGCCGATGGTCAGGTCGAAGTCGGTGCCGCTCAGGGTCTGCAACGGCTGGGCAGCGCCGCTGGCGGCCAGCGCCGGCAAGCGCCAAAGCCCCATGCCGGCAGCGAGGCCGCCGACGGCCAGGCCGGTGACAAAACGACGTCGAGAGGGTGCCGCCGGGGGGAGGCCGGAAGAATCGGTGGACATGGAAACACTCCGTGAATTCGGAAAAGTCGGGACTCCACCCAGAGGGCGGAACCTTTCGCCTTCTGCTGCCTCCGCGCCGGTGGTGGCGCGTTGTCAGGCAGGCAAAAGCGGACGCCGGATAACGGCGTCCCGACTCAACCGATCGGAGGTCGGTACCGGTTGTGAAGCGCGGGGGCCGGATGGTCGGCCAAGGCCGGACGCACGGCCAAGATCTGCGGAGCGATGCGCCACCCCTGGGCCGGTGCCGTAAACGTCGCCAGCAGCCCTGCCGGGCAGGCGACATCGCATGCCGCGCCTGTGCAGCAATCCGCAGCGGCGGAATGGTCGCCAGACAACGGCGCTTGGGCCGCGGAAGCTGCCGACGTCGAATGCTCCATGCAGGTCGCACCGTCGGTTGGATCGGACGGTAAATCCGGTGTCAAACCGGCCATGGCGGCATGCTGCACATGCATCTGCGTGGCCGCCACCGCGAGTCCCGATCCATTGAGGATCAGGGCGATGCAGAGCAGGACACGCAGTAGCAGGTGCTGGGGCGACATGTCGGTTACTTTAACCAGAACACGCCGACGTTGTCAGATATTCCATGAACCGCCGTTCGACTGCGGCCCGGGAGTGCCGCGGAATACTCAGCGAAGCCGCCGGTGAATGGGTGTTCACTGCACCAAGCCGTGTATCAGGCGGGCTGCGACCCGGGCCGTGGCATTGTCCCGATCCAGTGGCGGGCACAGTTCCGCGATATCGCAGATCTTCACGCGGCCCGTGCCCAGCGTGGCGGCGATGAACGGCTCCAGCACCTCCATGGCCACGCCCCGGGGATTGGCAGCGCTGACGCCCGGTGCCACCGCATGGGGAAGGACATCCAGGCAGATGGTCAGGTAGATCGAGTCGGCTGGTTGCAGCCACTGCAGGAGCCGTTCGACCTGCGCGTCTGAGTTTGCCAACGTCATGTCCTGATCCATCAGGAACCGCGTGCCGGTCTCGCGCGTGGTGTGGAACAGGCGGCGCGTGTTGGACGCGTTGCTGACCCCGAGGCAGACGTAGTCCAGCGCGATGCCATGCTTTTCGGCGTGCTGGATGGCCTGATGGAACGGGGTTCCGGAGGTGGCGACCGGGCTGTCGCGCAGGTCGAAGTGCGCATCCAGGTTGACGATGGCGATGCGTCCGGCATCGCGGCTGTTTGCCAGTCCCAGATAACTGGCAAACGCGATTTCATGCCCGCCACCCATGCCGACCGGGAAGTGGCCATCCGCGAGCAGCTCCGTCATGCGGTCGGCGTAGCGCTGTTGCGCACTTTCGAGGTCGCCGTCGGTGCAGGCGATGTCGCCAGCGTCATACAACGGGCGCGAGTGGGCGACCGGCAGATTGGCCAGTGCCTGTCGCAGCGCCGTCGGGCCTTGTGCCGCGCCGGTCCGACCCTGGTTACGGCGCACGCCTTCATCGCTGGCAAATCCCAGCAGAGCGATGCCCGGCTCGGCGTGGCGCTCCACGGGGCGCACGACCTGATGCCAGCGGAAGGTTTCCGGGTCCGCTTCGTCATCGATTCGACCGTGCCAGTTTTTCATCGGCTCATAAGTCCTTCAGTCGGTCTTTCTGGTCCGGAAATTCCGTGCGCACCAACTCGGCGAGCCGGCCGCTGGCAATCAGGGTATCGGCCGCTGCAATTTCGGGAGCGAAGTAGCGGTCCTCGTCATACCGGGGGACGACGGATCGCACCAGGTCGAAGGCCTGTTCGAGACGGGCGGAGGAGCGCAGCGGACGCAGGAAGTCGATGCCCTGGCAGGCCGCCAGCAGTTCGATGGCGACGATGCGTCGCACGTTGATCGCCACATCGCCTGCCTTGCGAGCTGCGAACGTGGCCATGCTGACGTGATCTTCCTGATTAGCCGATGTCGGCATCGAATCGATGCTGGCCGGATGCGCCAGGGTCTTGTTCTCGCTGGCCAGTGCTGCCGCCGTCACGTGGGCAATCATGAAACCGGAGTTGATGCCCGGGTTTGCGACCAGGAATGCCGGCAAGCCCGACAGGTGGGCATCAACGAGCAGCGCGATGCGGCGCTCGGAGAGCGCGCCGATCTCCGAGGTCGCGATGGCGATCTGGTCGGCCGCGAAAGCGACCGGCTCGGCGTGGAAATTTCCGCCGGACAGGACTTCGCCGGTGTCGGGAAATAGCAGCGGGTTGTCGGAAACCGCATTGGCCTCGATCCACAGGGTGTTGGCCGATTGCCCCAGCAGGTCCCAGCACGCGCCCATCACCTGCGGCTGGCAGCGCAGGCTGTATGGATCCTGCACGCGTGGATCCCCGGTCCGGTGGGACTCACGGATGGCGCTGCCGTCGAGCAGGTCGCGGTACAGGCGGGCGACGTGGATCTGGCCGCGCTGTCCGCGCAACGCGTGGATGCGCGCATCGAAGGGCGTGTCCGAGCCGCGGGCGGCATCGACCGTCAAGGCGCCGGCCAGTACCGCGGCGGCGAATGCCTGCTCGGCCCGGAACAGGGCGACCAAGGCGATGGCGGTGGACACCTGGGTGCCGTTGAGCAGCGCCAGGCCTTCTTTGGCGCCCAGCTGGATCGGCGTCAGGCCGGCACGACGCAAGCCTTCATCGGCGGGCAGGACTTCGCCGTCGATGCGGACCGATCCCTCGCCCATCAGGGCCAGGGTCAGGTGCGCCAGCGGGGCCAGATCGCCGGACGCGCCGACCGAACCCTGGGCCGGAATGCAGGGCCAGACCTGCGCGTTGTACAGCCCGACCATGCTTTCCAGCAGTTCCCAGCGCACGCCGGAATGCCCGCGCGCCAGCGAGGCGATTTTCAGCGCGAGGATCAAGCGGACGGTGTCATCGTCCAGCAAGGACCCCACGCCGACGGCATGGGAGCGTACGAGGTTGGTCTGGAGCTGTTCCAACTGGTCGGAGGGAATGTGGATACTGGCAAGCAGGCCAAATCCGGTATTGATCCCATAGGCCGGAGCGCCGGCGGCGACGATGGCCGCGACCGTGCAGGCCGCCTCGTCGACCCGGGTCTTTGCCGTGGGCGGCAGGGAAACCGGATCGAACTGCCTGGCAATGGAGCGCAACTGGGACAGCGGAATCTGTCCGGGGGTCAGCATGGGCATGGGCTGGTCATCCAATGATCGAGGGCAGTTTGAGCTGGTTGTCACGGGCGCACGTCAGTGCCTCGTCGTAGCCGGCATCGGCATGGCGCATGACGCCGGTGGCGGGGTCGTTCCACAACACACGGGCCAACCGCTTGTCGGCCTCCTCGGTCCCGTCGCAGACGATCACCACACCGGAGTGCTGGGAAAAGCCCATGCCGACGCCGCCGCCGTGGTGCAGGCTCACCCATGTCGCGCCTCCCGAAACCGCCAGCATCGCGTTGAGCAGCGGCCAATCGGACACCGCGTCGGAGCCATCGCGCATCGCTTCGGTTTCCCGGTTTGGACTGGCCACCGAGCCGCAGTCCAGATGGTCCCGGCCGATCACTACGGGCGCTTTCAACTCCCCGGTGCGCACCATCTCGTTGAACGCCAGGGCGGCGAGGTGGCGCTGTCCCAGGCCGAGCCAGCAGATGCGTGCCGGCAGGCCCTGGAACGCGATGCGCTCGCGCGCCTGGTCGAGCCAGTGATGCAGGTGGGCATCGTCGGGGAACAACTCCTTGACCTTGGCATCCGTGCGATAGATGTCTTCGGGATCCCCCGACAACGCCACCCAGCGGAAGGGCCCTTTGCCTTGGCAAAACAGCGGCCGGATGCAGGCTGGGACGAAGCCGGGGAAGTCGAACGCGTCCGAGACGCCTTGTTCCAGAGCGACCTGGCGGATGTTGTTGCCGTAGTCGATCGTCGGCACGCCCATGCGGTGGAAATCGAGCATCGCGCGCACATGTTCGGCGCACGAAGCGGCGGCGGCCGATTGCAGCGCTTTGTGCGCGGAAGCATCAATGCGCGCGGCCTGCCACTGCGCCGTCGACCAGCCGGAGGGAAGGTATCCGTTGATCAGATCGTGCGCCGAGGTCTGATCCGTGACCGCCGCCGGTGTGGCTCGCCCTTGCCGGGCTAGTTCGACAAAACGGGGCAGCAACTCCGCCGCGTTGCCGAGCAGGCCCACCGACACCGGCGACGTGGCGTTTTCGACGATGTCCAGCGCCTCGTCGATGGAGTGGGCCTTTCGATCCAGGTAACGGGTGCGCAATCGAAAATCGATCCGCGACTCCTCGCACTCGATCACGATGCAGCTCGCGCCGGCTAGGCTCGCCGCCAGTGGTTGGGCACCGCCCATCCCCCCTAAGCCCGCGGTGAGGATCCACTTGCCCGACCAGTCCCCTTGGTAGTGCTGGCGGCCCAGTTCGACAAACGTCTCGTAGGTTCCCTGCACGATGCCCTGGGACCCGATGTAGATCCACGAGCCGGCCGTCATCTGGCCGTACATCATCAACCCCTTGCGATCGAGCTCGTTGAAGTGATCCCAGGTTGCCCAGTGCGGGACCAGGTTGGAGTTGGCAATCAGAACCCGTGGCGCGTCGGCATGGGTGCGGAATACGCCCACCGGTTTGCCCGACTGGATCAGCAGGGTCTCGTCGGCTTCCAGTGCCCGCAGGGAGGACAGGATGCGGTCGAAGCTGGGCCAGTCGCGTGCCGCCTTGCCGATGCCGCCGTAGACCACCAACTCGTCCGGACGCTCGGCCACTTCAGGGTCGAGGTTGTTCTGCAGCATCCGGTAAGCCGCTTCCGTCAGCCATGATTTGCAGGACAGTGCGGTGCCCCGGGGGCTGCGCACGGTGCGCGGGCCCGGGAGGGCCGGGCTGAGGCCAGTATCCATCGATAACTCCATCACGAATGGGGCGTGTTGCCCACGTGGAAAGTGCCAACGAAGCGGTAGTTGGCAGCGGGATGTGCGAGACGTACGAAGCTGGCCACCCGGCCACGCGACCAGGTTCGCCGGCTCAAGGTGAGCAGCGGATCGCCGGAAACGATCTGCAACAACTTGGCGGTGCCCTTGTTGGCCAGTTCGGCTTCGATGGTGTGTTCGGTCCGCTCAAGCGGTGCGGTGCGGGTCAGGTACTCGTGCGGAGTCTCGAGTGTGAAATCGACCTCCAGATACTGCGGCGCACTGGCGGGATTGACGAAGCGGTCTTCGAGCTGGAGAGGCTTGCCATCGGCCAGATGAAGCAACCGCGAATGAAACAGCTCGCTGCCCGCCGGCAGGGAAAACTCCCGTGCCAAGGGCGCACGCGCCTCGATCGATTCGCGCACCAGAACGCTGACCACGTGGAGCTGCCCGCGTGCGCGGATCTCGTCGCGGATCGAGCGGACCTCGAACATCGGCGACTCGACTTTCGGCACGGCGACAAAGGTCCCCACGCCCTGCACCCGGAGGACCACGTCGGAGTCGCTGAGTTCGCGGATCGCACGGTTCACGGTCATGCGTGAAACGCCGAACTGGAGCACCAGATCGTTCTCGCTTGGGATCCGACTGTGCGGCGGCCAGACGCCACTGGTGATCTGGCCGAGGATGTACTGCTTCAGCTTTGCGTATTCGGGCTGTGGCTTTTCCATGAACTCAGCATGGCATGTCTATACATCTTGTGGAAGACACGCCGAAGCCATTCGCAGGGGTCTGGAGATTCCATAGAGAAATCCAGTTGACACTCGATCTTTGGACGTGGTACTTGGTGGTATAGACAACCGAAGGATCGCCGTATTCCGATGCGTCATCTCCCGCTACTGCTGCGTTGCCTGATCGTCCTGGCGTTCTGCCTCGACGGCACCGCAATGGCGTGGCAAAAGAGCGCGATGGCGGCTGGCGCAGTTCATCACGGCCATGCCGCCACTGGCGGGCACGAAGCCGCAGGCCATGGACCGGATATGGATACGGTTGCGGTACTGGATCAGGATCACGCAGATACGACTGCGCCGGTCCCCACGGACGCCATGCACGAGGACTGCGACTGCAGTGAAACCGGGTGCGACTGCGCTTGCGGCTTCGGTACCTTTGCGCTGGCCAGAGGCATTCCGCATGTCGATACGCTCTGGATCGGCTTCGTGCCAGTCTCCGGTGACCTGACCGCCGCTCGCAAAGGCGTAGCGTCCTCACTCTTTCGACCTCCCATCGGTTGACCTTGTCCGGCTGCCCATGTGGCGGCCTCCTTCGCTGCGGGTTCCGGTTGTCAAAGCCGCCCCGGATCGTGCCGACAAGTTCAGAAAATCACTGTTTGGGGAGTTCATCATGTTCTGTAAGCGCAACCATCTCGCGCTGGCGATCGGCGCGTTGCTGTCCGCCGGCATCATTGCCAACGCATCCGCCCAGTCCGCGGACGAAAGCACGCCGTCAAAAGCGACCACGCTGGATGCGGTGACGGTTACCGGCAGCCACATCAAGCGTGCGGCGATCTCGGGCGTTGGCCCGGTAACCGTCATCGATGCCGAAACCATTGAGCGCTCGGGTGCCATTTCCGTCGAAACCCTGTTGCAGCGGTTGCCTGCATCGGCGGGGTTTGCAGGCAGCCAGACCAACGCGTACTGGGCGGGCAACGGCTACGGGACGACGCAGGTCAACCTGCGCGGGCTGGGCATCAACCGCACGCTGGTTCTGTTGAATGGTCGCCGGATCGTGAATGGTGGTACCGGAGCCAACAGCTCGGTGGACCTCAACATCATTCCGGTGGCGCTGATCGAGCGTATCGAAGTACTGAAAGACGGTGCGTCCGCCATTTACGGTGCTGACGCCGTCGCCGGCGTGGTGAATATCATCACCAAGCAGAACTTCGAAGGGGTCGAGGCATCCATCCGCTATGGCCAGACGTTCCAGCAGGACGGCGAAGAAGGTGCCGTGGATGTGGCGTGGGGTGTGAACTCGGATCGAGGCTCGTTGATGGCCGCCATCAACTACTCCGAAAGTGGCACGGTCAACATGGCGGATCGGGCTGCCTGCGGCTTGGGCGAAGTCGACGGGAAACTCGAATGCGTGGGAAGTTCCAGCACCATCGGTGGTCGTGCGCTGTTGCCCGATGGCACGCGCATCAACTTTAACCAGGACCCCAACGGGGACGGTGACTTCTACGAGGCCTATTCGCCGGAGAAGCACAACCAGAATGCATATCCGGCGCTCAATGCCGTCAACCCGATCAAGCGATTGAGCTTCAGCGCATTCGGCGACTACGCACTTACGGACAATGTCCGGGGCTTCGCCGAGCTGATGTACACCAACCGCCAGTCGGATCAGTTGGCGACGCCTGGCACGCTCGGGATCTATCGCGCAATCGATATCGCCGCAGATCATCCAACCAACCCCACCGGACAGGACATCGTGTTGCAGCGGCGCAGCCTGAAAGAAGGCGGCAACCGCGAGTTCTATCAGGACGTGAACACGTTTCGCACGGTACTCGGGGTGGAGGGTGGCATCGGGACCTACTGGGACTGGTCGATGGCGATCAATTGGGGCCGCAACACGGGCGACGACGGTTCCACCAAAGTCGCCAACCTGGATCGCTTCGACGACACCATGGACACGTCCTTGTGCAGCAATGCACCGGGTGCAGCCGTCCCGTGCGGTGATTACCTAGGATACGGCGATGTCTCCCAAGAGGTGCTCGATTACATTCTGTACACCTCGCGCGACGTAGGTGGAAACGAGCAGAAGAGCTTCACCGCGAACGTGAGTGGTCAGCTGTTCGAGCTGCCTGCCGGTTGGGTGGGCATGGCGACTGGTGTGGAAGTCCGCCGTGAAAGCGGGTGGCGCAACCCGGATCCGCTGACCGTGCTTGGCATGGCCAACACCAACCGGCAGGATCCCATTGCTGGCGAATACACCGCGAAAGAGGCATTCGTGGAGATCGCGATCCCGCTCCTCCGCGACAAGTTCCTGGCGCAGTCTGTGACGTTGAACACGGCGTTTCGCTACTCCGATTACGACATCTTCGGGGCAGACACCAACTACAAGGTCGGTCTGGACTGGGAGCTCGTGCCATCGCTGAAAATGCGCGCGAACTATTCAACGGCGTTCCGTATCCCCAATGTGCCGGAGCTGTTTGGCGGCGTTTCGGAAGGGGGCCTGACTACCACCGATCCCTGCAGCGGTTGGGCTAACCTGCCTTCCTCCTCGGTGGTCTATCAAAATTGCCAGGCATCGGGCGTGCCAGTGGGCTTTACGCAGTTGGGCAAGGCGATCCAGACCACGGTTGGCGGCAATCCCAATCTGGAACCGGAGGATGCGGAAACGCTGACGGTTGGTGCGGTCTGGATGCCCACATTCGTGGACGACCTCACTCTTACGCTGGACTATTTCAACATCAAGATTGACAACGCGATTCAGGGAATTCCCGGGTCCACCAAATTGGCAGTTTGTTACAACACACCCGGGCTGGCCCATCAGTTTTGCAGCGCGTCCAACTTCACCCGCAATTCGCTCACCGGCGAGATCGATTACCTGTCTGCCCAGCCCGTGAATGCGGCCAGTGAGCGCGTGTCAGGCATCGATATCGGCGCCCTGTACCAATTCGACTTGGCTGGGATGAGGGCGAGCCTCAGCATCGATACGTCATACCTGAAAAACTACGATGTCCGTCCGTTCCCGTCCGCAGAAGAGATCCAGTACGCCGGCAAGATTACCGGGGGCAGCGGTAGCTATACCCAGTGGCGCTCGTTCGGATCGTTGACTCTGGAGCAGGGGCCGTGGTCGGGTTCCTACAGCATCCAGTACATCGGTTCGGCGGACGACATCAACGCGTCGAGGGGCGACATCGGAGACCACGTGTCGAGCTTGAGCTACCACAACGCCCAGGCAAAGTACTCGTTCAACAAGTCCGCCGACATCGTTTTTGGTATCGACAATCTCTGGGACAAGAAGGCTCCATTCATCCAGAGCTACACCGATGCGAACACCGACACGATGACCTACGACCTGCTCGGTCGTCGCTGGAACGCGAAGCTCACCTACCGCTGGTGACCGGCTCAACCCTCTCCGGCGACCAAGCCGGAGGGGTGACGTTCCCTTCTTCGCGGCATCCGTCAGGAATCAACTATGAAACCCGCATTCTGGGCCCGTCGGGCTCACAAGTGGATCGCCTTGGTCATCGGCGTGCAGGCGCTGCTGTGGTCAATAGGCGGGCTGTACATGACCGCCATGTCGATCGACTTCATCCATGGCGACCACCTCAATCACGTAGCGGCGGAGCCGCTCCCGAAACAGGGCGACCTGGTCGATCCTGCCGTCATCGCTGCAAGGTATCCGGCAATGAACGGCTTCCGCCTCAAGCGGCTGCTGGGTGAGCCGATCTATGAAGTCCACCATGCCGGTGGCGTGGACCTGGTTGATGCGGTCACTGGCCGGTTGAGCGGGCCGATCGACGAGGAAAAGGCGCGGCAACTGGCGTTGTCGGCCTATCAGGGCGATGCGCCGCTGGAATCGTTGCAGTTGCTCGACAAGGCACCACAGGAGGTGGGCACCCGACCGGTGCCGATGTGGCAGGCGCGATTCGGCGACAGCGGCAATACCGCTCTGTACTTCTCGCCACAAACGGGAAACCTGCTGGCCACCCGGCACACGTATTGGCGGGTGTTCGACTTCCTCTGGATGCTCCACATCATGGATTATGAGCAGCGCTCGGACGTCAACAACACGTTGTTGCGCGTTGCCGCCTCCGTGGCCCTTCTGTTCATGCTCAGCGGGGTGTGGTTGCTGTTCTACAGCTTTCGCAGGAGGTCGGCGGCATGACTCCCTGGATTCAGAAACTGCATAAATGGGTCGGCCTGATCATCGGCCTGCAATTCGTGATCTGGGCGGCAAGCGGACTGGTTATGAGTCTGCTGGATACCGCGACCGTGAACAATCAGCACCACCTCGCGCCTGCAGCTCAGGCCCTGCCGTGGCCGGAAGCGGAGATCTCCCCGGCAGTCATCGTTGCCAGGGAGAGTCGTCCCGTCCAGATGGTCGAGACCCACTGGCTGGCCGCGGAGCCGGTCTATCGCCTGAGCGATGGTGTGAGTAGCTGGCTTGCGGATATCCGGGATGGAAGCTCGGTGCCTGTGACGGCGGCGGATGTCGCCGCCATTGCGGCGCGGGATTACGTGGGTGATGGACGCCCCGCGTCGCCGGAACTCATGCAGGAGAACACATGGGAGGTGCGTGGCCACACCGGGCCCATATGGCGCGTTGCGTTCTCCGATGACGATGCGACCACGTTGTATGTGTCAGGGCAGGACGGAACCATTCTGGAGCGTCGCAACGATACGTGGCGACTGTTTGATTTCGTCATGATGCTGCACTTCATGGATTACACCAGACAGCAGGATTTCAACAACCCGCTGATCGTGATGGCCGGTGCGGGCGGGTTGTGGCTCGCGTTGTCGGGCATCTGGTTGTTCTTCGCCAGCTTCCGCCTTGGCGAGTTCATTCCGGCCCGCTGGCGGCCACGTCGCGAGTTGACGGTGTACGGCGCCGACGGGGGCAAGTTGCGCTCGGTGGAGTCCCACTCCGGTGACACGGTGTACCTCGCGCTGGGACGCAACGGACTGCAGTTGCCGTCCAACTGCGGGGGAGGCCAGAGTTGCGGATTGTGCGTGGTGCGCGTGCGCGGTCATGCGCCGCCGCCAAGCAGCGCCGATCGGATGCATATTGACGCGACCCGGCTCAGGTCGGGCTATCGATTGGCCTGCAACCTGCCGGTGACATCGGACGGCCAGATCGAGGTGGCCGGAGGTGCCGCGTTGTGGACGGAACGTGTCGCGACGGTGGTCAGCGCCACGGCGGTGACGCCGTTCCTGCGCGAGTTTGTGCTTGCGCCGGAGGTGCCGCTGGGGCCGGAGTTCCAGCCTGGCGCATATCTGCAGGTCCATGTTCCCGGTTACCGCCTGCAACGGAACGACCTGGATCACCCGGAGCTCCACCGGCAAGACTGGTCCAGTCTGAGTCTGCCCGAAAATCTGGTCTGCAAGGAGCCGGTTCGCCGTTCCTATTCGCTGTCTCTTCCGGTGGAAAAGGCGGGCGGGAATGTGACCCTGCTCGCCCGATTCAGTCCCGGACGGCAGGGCAAGAAGCAACAGCCTGCCGGCAAGGGGTCGACCTATCTCTATTCATTGAAGCCGGGCGATCGTGTCTGCTTCAGCGGTCCATTCGGTGACTTTGCGATAAAGCCCGGAGCGAAGGAAAAGGTGTTCATTGGCGGCGGCGCCGGTATGGCGCCCCTGCGGGCGATGGTGCATTCGCTTCTTGAATCCGGCGCGGAGGAACGCATCCACTTCTGGTACGGCGCTCGCAACATGCGGGAGGCTCCGTATGTCGAGGAGATGGAAGCGCTGGCCAGGAAGCATGCGAACTTCACATGGCACCTGGTGCTGTCCGAAGCCGCAGAGCATGGCGCGGGTTTGATCAGGGGGTTGGTGCACGAAGCCACCGATGAAGGGCTGTTGCAGAATCATCCCGATCTGAAGTCCTGCGAGTTCTACCTTTGCGGCCCCCCGGCGATGCTTGCCGCCACCCGTAGTCTGCTGGCTCGTCTCGGTATCGCCGAAGAACAGGTTGCCTACGATGATTTCAAGATCTAGCGGGCGGGGGAGTTCTCACGTGTGGCCGTTGTGTCGGTGACTCCCTTTTGGGCAGTGCCGATGCAATCGGCGAACCGAGTCAACAGTGGGGTCGTATGCCGTCATGGGCGCGACCCCGCTTCGAGTGGTTGGTCATCGCCCGCTTCAGCTCCCACCCGGTCACCGGCAACGCCGCCAATGACCCGGGTACGCTGCCGGCATTCGCGGCAGTGGCTGCGGCCAGCTTCACTCGGGCGAGGCGGTAATTGTTCCACCAAGCGGCTGAAGCGCTTCGGGGCAGAGACGATGGGCTAGTGGTGTTCACCGGAGGCATGCCGTCGCCGGCATGGGTGGCAGGATTCCGTGCACTAACCTGTGAACTGCCGCGGAGCATGGTGTTTCATCACTGGGGTGACATCGATGTCGGTGGGTTCCGGATTGCGGCACGGCTGCAGGAGATCGCGATGCCGGCAAGCGTGTCGCTTCAGCCCTGGCTGATGGATATCACGCTGGATGGTCGGGGGAACGAAGTGAAGGATTCGACGCGGGATGCCATGAGGGCTGCAGCAATCAGGGCAGGCTGGTCAACCTTCGATCGACTGCCCGCACTGACTCTTGAACAAGAACGTGTGGGTGTGATCTTGCCCAGCCTGATTTAGCTGATCCCAACGGCACTATCCCAAGTACCAGCCTTTGACTGGACTCTCTTTCCTATACAGGCAAGGGGCCACCAGTATGAGAGTTCGTCGAAACGACGGTGACAGGCCTGTCACCAATCGAACCCGGAGCGGATACGCGTCTGAACGCTGGCGGTTAGGGATGGCTATCGGGGCTAGAACAGCAGCGTCAAAACGGGCTGTGGGGAAGTAGGAGGCACCTCTTCGAGCATCTCACCAACGATTATGCATGCCGAGCGGGATTTCCATAATTATGGAAATTCGGCGGTTTTTGCATAATTGGGTTGACAGAGAAGGCGCCGTGTCTTTGCCGCTGCAGGTCGGTGAGGGGATTAGGGCGCGTTATCGAGGGTGGGGAAGGGCAGCTACCGACCCAAAGCAGCCATTCACTCAGTACATCGTCTAGTCACTACCGTGAGTTGAATTGCCTTGTATCCTTACTTCAGCTCAGACACGGATAGAGGGGCAATGGCCATTCTCGACAAGGAATCATTGAGGGCCGCTGTGCGGTCAGGCGATATCACGGCTGTTTGCGTCGATACGAACATATACGAGGCCCAGCAGTTCGCATTTCACAAGGGAATACTTGGAGAAATGAAGAGCTTGCCAGTCGCCGGCATTAGAGTGCTCTTGCCTGACATAATTGATCGCGAAGTTAGTGGCCACATGGCCAACAAGCTGCCAGAAGCTGTGTCCGTACTCCGGAAGGCAATGCGAGCTGCAAGCAACCTCGGCGTCATCTCTGATATTGCTGAAGGCGCTCTTGGCATTGCTGATACCGATCATGCCAAGCACGCGTCGGAGCGCCTTGACCAACACAAAAAGGTAGTGGCGGCGACCCAGCTACGGGTAAGTGACTTCGTGAACCTAGCCAGCGTTCTCGATGACTACTTTGAGGTGCGTGCGCCCTTCGAGCCAAAAAAGAGGAATGAGTTTGCCGACGCCTTGGTTCTCAACTCACTTGAGGCCTGGGCGATGCAAGAGACTACTCAAGTAGTTGTGATATCTGACGACGCCGGCTGGAAAATGTTCTGCGAGAACAGCAAGGTTGTGCATGCAGGGCCGTCTCTCACAGACCTGCTCGTCGCAGTTCAAGCCTCCGAGCCATCCCTCCTTAGGCGCGCCGTAGCAAGCATATCCGGAGATGCGCTGGAAGGGATTTGCGCGAGCCTCAGCGACAGCATAAGAGGCATGTCTGTGCATGCTGAGGCTTCGAGTCACCATCACGCAGAGACAGAGGTCGTCAACGCAGACGTCTTGGATATCCAGGTAGACGAGCTGACAAGCGACGACCTCGACTTGGTCCGTAATGACGATGGTGAGTTTGTCGTGCGATGGATGATTTCCGCCCTAGTCAATTTCGAGGTCAACGTCGAAATAAGCGTCTTTGATTCCATTGATCGCGATTACGTTGTTCTAGGGACTGAGACGGTTCTACATGAGGAAGAAATGCACCTCGATGCCCTGTTGACGTTTTTGTACGATAGTGGCGACCGGGAAGCTCCCGTGGAGTTCGACGACATGGAGGTGACCCGCAAGAGGATCGAAATTGATCTGGGCGAGGTTGAACTCAATTTCGATCCTGAAGAGTAGGCAGGGGCTTTTTTGGTAGCGCCGCAGCGCAAGCAGGTTAACGAGAACATGTCGGCCCCTGTGACGGAGCCTTCCATGAGACAGAACAACTGATCTATTTACTGACTGGTGCGTGCCTTTCAGAGGGCTATGAGCATCGCTTGCCGAGCCGGCGGTAGACGTGTCCCGGCCTAGAATTGGTACGGGTTGAGCTGCGCTACGAACCTGCTCGATAGGCAGTGTGTCGGATAAAGCGCCTACATCGACGGGGCATGTGCGCTAGGTCGTTCAGACGCGCAACCAGCGCTCTGAGACAAGGACGATAGAGGAGGATGGGGGTGATTCGCAAAATCAAGATCAAGGGTTATCGCACTCACAAGGACCTGACGGTTGAGCCGAACCGCAAATTCAACCTGATTGTGGGAGCCAACGAGTCCGGCAAGTCGACGCTCATGGAGGCTGTCACCCTTGCGTTAACCGGCCGCATCAACGGCCGCAGCGTGGCCGAAGAGTTGAACCCGCATTGGTTCAATACTTCGCTCGTCGAGGAGTTCATAAGGAAGAGAATCAGCGGCGTGCCGGTAAGTTTTCCCGAGATCTTGATTGAGGTTACCTTCGAAGATCTCCCGGAACTGCAGGCACTGTGCGGTGCAGTTAACTCCCATTTTCCGACAGCTGCGTGCCCCGGCGTGACGATGCGGATTTCGCCAGATCCGGAGTGTGCGACCGAACTAGAGGAATGGGTGAAGTCACCGACCCCTCTCTTACCCGTTGAATACTACCGCTATGACTGGCGGTCGTTCGCAGACAGGGAACTGGCAACGCGGCCAAAAGTGCTGGCCACCGCCGTCATCAACTCGCAGACTGTTCGGAGCTCGTCCGGGATTGACTATCACTTGCGCCATATCCTTGGCGATCAACTTGAGGCAGCAGAACGGGCGCAGATTTCGCTGGAATACCGCCGCGTAAAAGCATCCATGTCCCAGACGGCGTTGAATGCCGTCAACACAAGGATGAGCTCAGTGCATTCAACCCTGCATAGCAGGCCGATCACGCTCGCAATGGATCAAAGCGCAAGAACGTCGTGGGAGGGTGTCGTCACTCCCCATGTTGACGACCTGCCATTGAGCATGTCCGGCCTGGGACAGCAATCGGCAATCAAGATCTCCCTCGCGATGAACCGTCATGCCGGTAGCGCAAGGTTTGTCATGATCGAAGAGCCCGAGAACCATCTGACGCACACAAGTCTTGTCACGCTACTGTCCAGAATCGAATCGCTGGCGGGCGAGCAGCAGCAGCTCTTCGTCACTACTCATAGCTCGTTTGTACTCAACCGTCTGGGATTGGATGCGCTTCTTTTGATGGGAAATGATGTCGCCGCCAAGCTTTCCATGCTCGACTCAGAAACAGTCAAGTACTTCAAGAAACTTCCCGGCTACGACACCCTACGGATTGTCCTCGCTAACAAGATCGCCTTGGTGGAAGGGCCGTCCGACGAGATCGTGTTCGAACGGATCTTCCGCGACACATATGGAAAGCGCCCTATGGAGTGCGGAATTGACGTGTTGAGCATGCGTGGTCTGTCTCTGGCACGTGGTTTGGAGCTATGTGCTGCGCTCAATAAGCCAGGAATCGCTCTTCGGGATAATGATGGGATTGATCCGGGTGAACTCCGCGAGTCTGTGGATAGGTGGCTCAAGAAGGACGAACGCGAACTCTTCGTAGGTGAGGTCGCCCACGGTAGAACGCTGGAGCCTCAACTGATTCACCACAGCGGCGAACCCCTACTGCGTGACGTTCTTGGTATCGCTGCGCAAGCGGACTTGCTGAAATGGATGACCCGGGAGAAGACTGAGGCGGCGTTGCGGATCAGCACTTCTTCCAAAAAAATCGTGCCCCCAGCCTACATGCTTGAAGCGGTCAGGTTTGCTCATGGCTAACTACCTGACCCTGGCTGTTGCCGGGTCTCGGAAAACACAAGGCATCGTTGAGCACTGCGCGTTGTTGCCACTCGAGCGCCGTGTGCTGGTATTGACGTATACGCGGGCCAATCAAGAAGAGTTGATCCGCCGAATTCAACAGTACGCAGGTGATCACCACCATGTCGAAGTAATGGGCTGGTTCACTTTTTTGCTTCGGCATTTCGCAAGACCTTTTCTACCATTCAAGTTCGCCGGCAAACGCGTCCTTGGCTTCAATTTCGATGGCAGACCGAACCGCATGGCAAAGGGTATGAGTCGATTCTTAGACTCCAACGGTGCTGCGTACGGATGTGAACTTGCACGCCTCTCTCACGAGCTGGTTGCTGAAAGCAAAGGGGCGCTACTGAGAAGGCTAGAGTGCATCTACGAGGAAATTCTGATCGATGAGGTTCAGGATCTGAGCGCCCACGACTGGGAGCTTGTCGACGTGCTGCTGCAGTCGTCGATCACTATTCGCATGGTCGGTGACGTCCGGCAGTCTGTGCTGGCGACAAATCCGCGCAGCTCCAAGAATGCAAAGTACTCGTACGCCGGGGCAATTAATTGGGCGCGCGAGCGTCAGGACATGGGGCTACTGGAAATCCGGGAGAGCGTGACCACTTGGCGTTGCCACCCCATCATCGCCAGATTCTCCGACAGCATCTTTGACCCGACATGGAGGTTTCCTGAGACCCTTTCCGTGAACGAGACGGTCACGGATCACGATGGCGTGTTCTTGATCTCAACAGAACATGTCGCCGAGTACGTTCGACTCTTCCAGCCTCAGTGCCTGCGGCACAGCGCAAGCTCAGGAAATGCCTTCAAACTTGACTACCTCAACTTCAAGGTGTCAAAAGGCATGACCTATGAGCGTGTACTGATTGTTCCGACCAAGCCGATTAGCAAATTCATCGCATCTGGTCTCCATCTAGAGGCCAACTCTGCCTCCAGCTTCTACGTCGCGGTTACGAGGGCCGAGCAAAGCGTAGCCATCGTTATGGACAAGGCGGGCACTTCTTCGTTGCCATTCTGGAAGCCAGGGAGGCTCGCCACGGGGCGGTGACGCTCGCTCCAGCGTGACTCTCCGAGGCCTTCGCCGATGTCCGCTTCTGGCCGGGAGTAGCCGCGAGCGATCCAAGTGGGCAGACCGGAACGTGTATTCAAAAAAATTCCACGGACGCTAGCTATCGGCACATGAGGCATGTTGCCGCGGCCCGCCAACACCGATGACAAACGTTTACAGCCCTTGATCGTCATTCCTGTAATTTACGGTGGCGGCGTCTGAGACTAGTGTCCGGCCGCAGACGAGGATGGGCAGCATGAGTGTGCGAGCCTCTCATGAAATGGCCGCCAATTGTCTTTCGACCCAGGTCAAGCCGTACCAAATACGCCGCGCGGTCTACACTCGGCCGATGCTTTTAGCAAGAAAACGCTCCGGCAGCTAATTTTAGCAAGCTTCAGCTAATCGAATGATTTCAACGGCTTAACACTTTCACGCCCTGCCTCATTGGCGAAGATGTAACGACACGAACGACCATGTGGCGATCCTGACGGTGGTGCATCGACCAGCCCAGCACCAGCTTGCTGTACAGATCGATGACGACGCAGAGGTACAACTTTCCTTCTGTTGTCACGATCTCGGTGATGTCGGTGACCCACTTGGTCTCCGGCTCGTGAGCGGCGAAGTTGCGCTGCAGCAGATTCTCCACACCCACCGGTCGGGTGCCGGGTTTAGCGCCGTAGCGGCGTCTGCTTCGCCGCGGCCAGCCTTGCAGGCCCGCACCGGCCATCAGGCGTGCCACCCGGTTGAGGCTGGCCTGTTCGCCTTCATCGACCAGGTCTTCCCGCATCCGGGGTGCACCAATGACGCCTTTGCTGTCCTCATGGATCTCCCGCATGCGCGACAGCAAGCGTGCATTCGCCCGCGCCCGAGGCCCCGGCGTGCGGCTCGCCCAGGCGTAGAAGCCGCTCGTTGATACTTCAAGGCAGCGGCACATCATCCCGACGGGGTAGTCGCTGCGGCAGCGCGCAATCACCGTGTACCGTTCGGTGATTGCTTCGCGAAGTACGCTGCCGCGTCTTTTAAAAAATCCCGTTCTTTGGTCACGCGCGACAGCTCGCGCTTGAGGCGGGCGAGCTCTTCATCACGAGGCGTTCCGCCGCCGGGGAAAGCCTTGGTTCCGCCGGCGTCGGCCTCCCGGACCCAGCGGGTCAGCATGTTCGGATTGAGGCCGACCTCCAACGCGATCTGACGGCAGCTCAACTTCGACCGCCAGACCAGCTCGACGATCTCACGCTTGTACTCAGGGCTGTAACGCTTGCGCTTGGACACGGACACTCCTCTGATCCAGTATGGATCTTAGTGAAAGTGTCCGCAGAATCGGGGTAGAACTCCTTCACCGAGAGCCAGATCAACGCCGTGCTCAAGCAGTCGCAGGCCGGCATGCCCTTTCCGAAGCTATGCCGCGAACACGGCATCAGCTCGGCCACGTTCTACAAGTGGCGCAGCAAATTCGGCGGCATGGCGGGGGGGATTACCGGATCAGATCGCCAAATTGGTCGCTTTCTCGTAACTCGACACGGTACTTCATGCCTACGACCTCGGGACCTAGTGGATGCCCCGGCGCTCTGCTTCGATTCCGTTCGGCCGGACTCCGATGCGATCACTGCAGCTTCAGTGGTGGCCTAGCGCCGGGGCACAGACAGGTTGTCGCTCTGAGTGATGGAGCGCCATCGACGAACTTCCCGCCGTGATGTCAGAGAATTCCCACTAGTCAGGTCGAGCAAGCCATTTGAACGGATATGTTTTCTGCCAATCGGGATCCGGATCAGCACCGAACCAGGGTTCCTCAAGGGCGAAGGCTTTCTCGCCGTCGGGCAGGTCGACGACATGGAGTGCGGGATAGTGACGAACTAACCGCTCGGCCTCTTGCCTGATGTGTTCGGGAAGCGTCTCATCCACACTAAGCTCCTTCAGGTAGCAGCCGGCTTGGATGAGATGTCGGGTTAGCTCGGTTGTCGTTGTCATGTGCATTCCTTGGTGACTGGTCCATACGGGTACTCGCGCCACCAGCCTGGGTCGATCTCGGGGTCGAAGCACATGCCGCGCATTCCCTTCGCCTGCAAAGCAGCTTCCAGATGGATGTCGACTGAGCTCGGGTAGTGCCGGAGGAGGCGATGCGACTCTTGGCGCACCGGCTCCGGCAGGGTGTGGTCGCTCCTTAGCGACCGTAGAAACCGCCTCGTCTGAAGGACGCAAAGGGTTCGCTCGTCGGGGGTGCTCATGGGATGCTCCTGTGGGTGTGAACTTGATGAAGTGTGGTGTCGTGTCGTCGCAATGATTGAGATCGGCAGATGTGGCGGGATCGTCCCAGCTCGGTAGTCATGGCGAAGCTAGCGTCCGAAAGCGCCCGAAACCTCACCACAGGTGTTCCTCAGCTATCGGAGACCATCGGTGATCCAGGATCACCAGTCGGTCGAGGGCGGATTGCAAGCCATTTAGTCAATGCCAAGCTCCCTGCGTAGTCCGGAAATGTAGGTACGGCCCACCTGCAGTTCTTTCCCATTCGCCATAACCAACCAGTAGCGGCTGCCGGAGCCGGAATGCAGCGAGCGGTTATGACGCAGATTGACAAGGCAGGAGCGGTGGCAGCGCACGAAATCGGGCGGCAATACGGCAGTCAGCGCGGCCAGGGACTTGTCGCGCAGTTCGCTGCGGCCATCGAGCAGGCGCACCTCGCTGTAGTCACCGTCTGCACGGATCCAGAGCACGTCGGCCAACTCGACCAGTGCCGTGCCCGCCAGATGCCGAGATAGCGTGCGAGTCCCGGGCGATAGCGGGCGGCGTCGAGCAGGCGATTGAGGGTCTGGCCGAGGCGTTCGCGCGTGAACGGCTTGGGGACGAAATCCAGCACCCCGTGTTCGAACGCTTGCAGGGCGCGCTCGCGATGGGCCGATACCACCACGCAGTGGTAGCGTCCGGCCACCGCCTGTCGCAACAGATCGAAGCCGTCCTCGCCGCCGAGGTTCAGGTCCAGCAGCAGACCGTCGTAAAGGCTGCGCTGCAGCCGGTCGCCGGCCAGGTCGAGGTCCGCGACGGCGTCGAAGCGTGCCCGTCCGCCCGCCAGTTCGCCGCACATGCGTAGCAATCGCTCGCGGATGAGCGGTTCGTCCTCGACGACCTGCACGGGGCGGGCGTCGAGCGCGTGGTGTTGATCGGCGTCGAAGGGCCGGACGACACCCTGAAGCTTCCGCTGGCGGCAGACGCGCTGCTCGCGGACCTGGCCGATATCGCCCGGGAGCAGGGCTTCGAGGACCTGACCGGCATGACCCGCCGCGTGCTGGCCAAGCTGCGTCGGGAGCCCGCCCAAGGCCGCAGCCTCATGCACCGGGGCAGGCAAGTGACCTTGGGCGCTTACGATGCGCAGCTGGCGATCGCCGCCTCGCTTGCAACGGGCGGCTGGAGCAGGACCTGCGCCAAGCCCACGAGGAAGCCGGGCGGCAGCAGCAGGAGCTGGATAGACTGCAGCTGATGGCTGCCGAACACTCCGCCCTGCAGGCACGCTGGACCGACGACACACATCGGTTGGACGCGCTGCAGAGCGAATTGACCGGTGCGCGTGATGCGCTGGACCAGGAACGCACTCAACGGCAGCGCGCCGAGGCGGAGGCCGCGCGGGTCAGTGCCCGGCTGGGAGCGACCCAGGAGCTCCTGGAACGCTTCAGTCCCGCATCGGAACCGGGACCGCGCCCGGGTAAGGCAGAGCGAGCGGCGATGAAGTAAGGCGTCGCCAGCGCGCTGCTATCGAGGTCTGAGGCCAGTGAAACGGAAAATCGGGTCGAGCGGTCGACACCGAATGGAACCGAAATGGCGGGTTAGCAACCCAGACATGGCGCGGGCGAACTGACATTTTGCGTCTGACCTTTTTGCCGCCAGGCTATGGGGAGGCGTTTGCGTATACCAAATGACCAAGAGGCCAGCTTGACCAACTCATCGAACCTTCGAGATCGTCTCGAACATCATCAAGTCATTACCTACTTCGCGGCCGTCATTGCCGCGGCGGCCGTCGCGCTCCTGGTACCGGGCACCGCCGCGCTGGAAACGGCAATCAACCCTGCGCTGGCCCTGATGCTGTTCGTCACCTTTTTGCAGGTGCCGCTTGCCGACCTGGGCCGCGCTTTCACCCGCATTCGCTTTCTGGGCGCGCTGCTGATCACCAACTTTCTGGTGCTGCCGCTGCTGGTCGCGCTCCTGATGCAATTCCTGCCAGCAGACCCGATGGTGAGGCTCGGGGTGCTGTTTGTCTTGTTGACGCCATGCATCGATTACGTGGTGACGTTCTCCCACATCGGCCGCGCCGACGCTCGGCTGCTGCTAGCGTCCACCCCGGCACTACTCCTCACGCAAATGCTCTTGCTGCCGGTTTACCTGCGCGTGTTCTTGGGGGACGCGGCGGCCGGGCTGGTGCAGCTTGGCCCGTTTGTTCATGCGTTCGTGTGGCTGATCGCCATTCCTCTTGCGCTGGCCGCCCTGGTGCAGTTGTGGGCGGCGCGCAGCGGGGGCGGCCAGCGTGTTGCGGCAGGTCTGGGCCTGCTACCAGTGCCGGCGACGGCGCTGGTTCTGTTCATTGTTGTGGCTGCGATGATGCCGCAGCTTGGGGCCGCCATCGAAGCCGCTTTGCAAGTGATTCCGCTGTATATGGCGTTCGCGGTGGTTGCCCCCCTCATTGGTTGGGCGGTCGCAAGGCTATTGCGGCTCGATGCTCCGGCCGGCCGGGCCGTGGCGTTCAGTGCCGGCACGCGCAATTCCCTGGTGGTGCTGCCGTTGGCCTTGGCCGTGCCGGCAGCTATCCCCGTTCTGCCCGCCATCATCGTGACGCAAACAATGGTCGAGCTAGTGGCTTCGGTGATCTACATGCGGCTGATCCCGAAGTTGGGTGCGGGCCGCAAACCCATCAATGAGCGCGCCGCCCGCTCTCGTCGATGACGACCTCGCCGTCCTCCTTGGTAAACGGACGGGTCACCGGCGGCAGGAGGTCGAGCACGACCTCCGAAGGTCGGCACAGCCGCGTCCCCATCGGCGTTTCCACGAAGGGCCGGTTGATCAGGATCGGCTCCGCCAACATGGCATCGAGCAGTTGCTCGTCCGACAGGGTCGGATCGTCGAGCCCAAGCTCGGCATACGGCGTGCCTTTCTGCCGCAGCGCATCGCGCACGCTCAGGCCCGCGGCCGCGATCAGCTCGATCAGACGTTCGCGCGTGGGCGGATCCCGCAGGTACTCGATGACCGTGGGCTCGATGCCGGCGTGGCGGATCAGTGCCAGCGTGTTGCGCGAGGTGCCGCAGTTCGGGTTGTGATAGATCGTCGCGTTCATGGCGGGGCCTCAGCTGCAGCTCGATGTGGTCCCACAGCAGGCGGCCCGCGCGGGCCGGGCGACTTCGGTACTCGATGTGCTCGCCGGCGAGGCCGCTGCCGGCGCGATCGCCGTAACCGAAGGGGCGGTGACCGCGCCGGAGGCCTCGGCCAGCGTGGCTGCGGCCAGGTCGCCCTTGCGTTCGCTGTAGCGGCTGGTCAGATACTCGCTGCGGTCGCGCACCAGCAGGGTGAACTTGACCAGTTCCTCGATCACGTCGACCACGCGGTCGTAGTACGGCGAGGACTTCATGCGGCCGTTGTCGTCGAACTCCTGCCAGGCCTTGGGCACCGACGACTGGTTGGGGATGGTGACCATCCGCATCCAGCGGCCGAGTTGGCGCAACGCATTGACCACGTTGAACGACTGCGAGCCGCCGCACACCTGCATCACCGCCAGGGTCCGGCCCTGGGTGGGACGCATCCCGGCCTGTTCCAGCGGCAGCCAGTCGATCTGGTTTTTGAACACGGCCGTCAGGGTGCCGTGGCGCTCCGGGCTGACCCAGACCTGCCCCTCCGACCACAGAGACCACTCGCGTAGTTGCTGCACCTTGGGGTGGTCCGCGTCCACGCTGTCCAGCATCGGCAGGTCGTGCGGATCGAACACCCGGGTTTCGGCGCCGAAGTGGCGCAGCAGGCGCTCGGCTTCCAGCGCGAGCTTGCGGCTGTAGGACTGTGGGCGCAGCGAGCCGTACAGGATCAGGATCCGCGGCGGGTGCGTGGCGCCGTCCGCGCCGAGCTTGTCGTGGGCAGGAATGTCCACGGCCGCTGGAGCCAGGTTGGCGAGATCGGGTGTTGTCATTGCGGTTGCTTCGTTCGGTTTCATTCCAGTATTCTAGAAACATGGAACTCAAGAACGCAACCACCGCACTGGCCGCCCTGGGGCAACCCACGCGGCTGTCCGTCTTTCGCCTGCTGGTCGAGGCCGGTCCAGAGGGGCGCATGCCCGGCGAGATCGCCGAAGCGCTGTCGCTGCCGGGGGCGACCTTGTCGTTTCATCTCAAGGAACTCGCCGCCGCCGGCCTGATCCAAGGCGAGCCCCGCGGCCGTTACATCTGCTACCGCGCCGACTTCGACGCCATGAACGGCCTGATCGAATTCTTGACCCGCAACTGCTGCGGTGGTGACCAGAGTCGCTGTCTCCCTGCCTCCCGCCCATCCGCCGCGGGTACCTGGAAAGCGAACAAGGTCTGAACCATGTTGCTTGCGCTGCTCATCTTCATCGCGACCATCGTCTTGGTCATCTGGCAGCCCAAAGGCCTCGGGGTCGGCTGGAGCGCTTCGTTCGGCGCCGCACTGGCGCTGCTGACGGGTGTGGTCGGCCTAGCCGATATCCCGACGGTCTGGGGCTTCGTCTGGAACGCCACCTTCACCTTTGTCGCGGTGATCATCATCAGCCTGGTGCTGGATGAAGCCGGGTTCTTCGAGTGGGCGGCACTGCACGTGGCGCGCTGGGGCAAGGGCAACGGGCGCAGGCTGTTTGTCTACCTCGTGCTGCTCGGGGCGGCCGTCGCGGCGCTGTTCGCCAACGATGGCGCCGCGCTGATCCTGACGCCGATCGTGATCGCCATGCTGCTGGCGCTGAAGTTCAGCCCAGCCGCCACGCTGGCCTTCGTGATGGGTGCCGGCTTCATCGCCGACACCGCGAGCCTGCCACTGATCGTCTCCAACCTGGTCAACATCGTCTCGGCGGACTACTTCGACATCGGCTTTGCCGAATACGCCTCGGTCATGTTCCCGGTGAACCTGGTCTCCGTGGCCGCGACGCTTGCCGTCCTGCTGTGGTTTTTCCGCCGTGACATTCCCGCGAACTACGACGTGACCCGGCTGAAGGATCCGCGCTCGGCGATCGTCGACCGCACCACCTTCAACGCGGGCTGGGCGGTGCTGGGCCTCCTGCTGGTGGGCTTCTTGGTGCTGGAAAGGCTCGGCGTGCCCATCAGCGCCGTGGCGGGCGCGGGGGCACTGGCGCTGCTGACCGTGGCGGCGAAGGGGCACGTGATCTCGACCCGCAAGGTCGTGCGCGAGGCGCCCTGGCAGATCGTGGTGTTCTCGCTCGGCATGTACCTGGTGGTCTATGGCCTGCGCAACGAAGGGCTGACCGACCACCTGGCCGGTCTCCTGGACGGGTTCGCCGGCCATGGCCTGTGGGCAGCGACCTTCGGGACGGGCCTGCTGACCGCATTCCTGTCGTCGGTCATGAACAACATGCCCACGGTGCTGGTCGGTGCGCTGTCGATCGACGCAAGCCAGGCGGACGGGGCGGTACGCGAGGCGATGGTCTACGCGAACGTCATCGGCAGCGACCTAGGTCCGAAGTTCACGCCGATCGGCAGCCTGGCCACGCTGCTGTGGTTGCACGTGCTGGCACGCAAGGACATCAGGATCACCTGGGGCTATTACTTCAGGGTCGGTGTTGTTCTGACGCTCCCGGTGTTGCTCGTGACGTTGGCGGCCTTGGTGATACGGCTGAGTCTTGCGTGATGGCGCCGACCGCTGCGATGACCCATCCGTGCGGCAGATCGTTTGCTCCGCTCTGACCTGAGGCGTTCGTCATGAAGAACCGTTACTACGTGTTGTTCCTATGCACAGCCAATTCCGCTCGCAGTCTCATGGGTGAAGCGTTAGTCAACGCCATGGGGGGAGAGCGCCTACGCGCTTTTAGCGCCGGCAGCCACCCGACGGGGCAGGTGCATCCGATGACTGCGCAGGTGCTCCAGAGCGCAGGGCTGCCGACCGCGAATCTGCGCAGCAAGAGTTGGGAAGAATTCGCCCATTCCAGCGCCCGGAAGATGGACTTGATCATTACGGTCTGCGACCAGGCCGCGGTTGAGGCCTGTCCCACGTGGCCGGGGCACCCGGTACGCGTGCACTGGAGCATTCCCGACCCGGCGAGGATGGACGGCACGCCTGAGCAAATCCAGGAGGCGTTCGCGGCCGCGCTGAAGAGGCTGCAACAGCGCATCTCCCAACTGCTGGCCCTGCCTCTTGAGACTTTGGACAGCGTGGCAGCAAAGAGCTGCATCGAGCAGCTTGGACAGAAGCGCGAGCCATCTACCAATCCACTCCTTTGCCCCTGAGACCGCGTGGTCGAGGCCGACAGCGATGCCGGTCATCTCATCAACGCCAGCAAAGGCTGGTACGCGGCTGAAGCCACCACCCGCTAAACCCGTGAGGCGTCGAGCATGAAAGACCGCTACAACGTGTTGTTCATTTGCACCGGCAACTCCGCCCGCAGCCTGATGGCCGAGGCCTGGCCAACGCCTTGAGGCGTGAGCGGCTGCGGGCGTTCAGCGCCGGGAGCCATCCGGAAGGTCAGGCACACCCCCTGACGCTGCAGGTGCTCGAAAGCGCCGGGCTGGCGACCGCAAACCTTCGCAGCAAGAGTTGGGACGAGTTCACCGGTGCCGGGGTCCCTGAAATGGACCTGATCATCACCGTCTGCGATCGCGCGGCTGGCGAGACCTGTCCGACCTGGCCCGGACACCCGGTCACCGCCCATTGGAGCATCCCGGATCCGGCCGCCGCGACCGGCACGCCCGAGCAGATCCGCAAGGCCTTCAGCGTCGCGCTGCAGATGCTGCAGCAGCGTATTTCGCTGCTGCTGGCGTTACGCCCCGAAGCCTGGGATCGCTTGGCGATGAAGACCCGGGTGGAGCAGATCGACCAATCCCCTTCCGCTACGTGACGCCACCGCACACCACACCTTTTCGGAGATCGAGCACATGAGCATTCGCGTTGGCATCAACGGCTTCGGCCGCATGGGCCGTCTCACCCTGCGCGCCGCGTGGGATGAGCCGGACATCGAGTTCGTCCAGATCAATGACCCAGCCGGCGAGCCGGCCACCCTCGCGCACCTGCTGACGTTTGACTCGGTGCACGGCCGCTGGGACCGAACGATTGAAGCCGACGGCGATGCGCTCGTGATCGAGGGCCGACGCATTCCGTTGACGCGCAACAAGGAGCTCGCCGCCACCGACTGGTCCGGCTGCGACGTGGTGATCGAAGCCTCGGGCAAGTTCCGCAAGCCGGACGTGCTGCAGCCCTATCTCGACCAAGGTGTGAAGCGCGTGGTGGTGACCGCGCCGATCAAGACGGCCGGGACGCTCGACATCGTCATGGGCGTCAACCAGGACCGGTTCGATCCGACCAAGCACCGCATCGTCTCAGCGGCGTCGTGCACGACCAATTGCCTGGCACCGGTGGTCAAGGTGATTCATGAGGGGCTTGGGATCCGCCACGGCAGCCTGACTACGATCCACAGCCTGACCAACACCCAGACGATCATCGACGCGCCGCATAAAGACCTGCGCCGGGCGCGCTCGGCCGGGGCAAGCTTGATCCCAACCTCCACCGGCTCGGCCACTGCGATCGCGGAGATCTTTCCGGAGTTGAAGCGTCGTCTCGACGGCCACGCCGTGCGCGTGCCGCTCACCAATGCCTCGCTGACCGACTGCGTGTTCGAGGTCGAGCGTCCGACCACCGTCGAGGAAGTGAACGCGATGCTGAAGGCGGCCGCCGATGGTGAGCTGTCCGGAATCCTCGGCTTTGAGACGCGTCCACTGGTTTCGATCGACTACCAGACCGATCCGCGCTCCAGCATCATCGACGCGCTGTCCACGCTCGTTGTCAACGGCACCCAGGTCAAGATCTACGCCTGGTACGACAACGAATGGGGCTACGTGAACCGCACCGCCGAACTGGTGCGGCTGGTCGGCAGCGCGGATCGGTGACCATGCTCGCGCGCCTCTCCCCGGACGTGCGCCAGTACCTGCTGATCACCGGCAACTACTGGGCCTTCACCCTGACCGACGGCGCCTTGCGGATGCTGGTGGTGCTGCATTTCCACCAGCTTGGCTACAGTCCACTGCAGGTGGCGATGCTGTTCCTGTTCTACGAGATCTTCGGGGTGGTCACCAATCTCGTTGGCGGCTGGCTCGGTGCGCACGTCGGGCTCAACCGCACCATGAACATCGGCCTGGCCCTGCAGGTGGTGGCCTTGTCGATGCTGCTGGTGCCGACCGCATGGCTGCTGGTGCCGTGGGTAATGGCCGCGCAGGCACTGTCGGGCATCGCCAAGGACCTCAACAAGATGAGCGCAAAGAGCAGCATCAAGCTGCTGGTGCCCAACGATCAACAAGGGGCGTTGTACCGCTGGGTCGCTGCGCTGACCGGCTCAAAAAACGCGCTCAAGGGCGTGGGCTGCTTCCTGGGCGGTGCGCTGCTTACCGCCGTCGGCTTCGCGCCGGCGATCGCGATCATGGTGGTCGGTCTGGCGCTGGTATGGCTGCTGAGCCTGGCGCTGCTGAAGCGTGACCTGGGCAAAGCGAAAGCCAAGCCAAAGTTCCGCGACATCTTCTCCAAGAGCCGCGCGATCAACCAGTTGTCAGCCGCGCGCATGTTCCTGTTCGGCGCCCGCGATGTCTGGTTCGTGGTGGCCCTGCCGGTGTTCCTGGCCGCCTCGCTGGGATGGGACCACTGGCAGGTCGGCGGCTTTCTCGCGGCATGGGTGATCGGTTATGGCGTAGTCCAATCGCTCGCGCCGTACGTCACCGGCCGCCGAGGCGGCAAGGTCCCCGATGGCCGCTCGGCGCTGGGTTGGGCGAGCGTACTCGCGGTGGTGCCTGCGGCGATGGCGATATTGTTGCTGCAGGGCCAGTCGCCGCAGCTGGTGCTGATCGCGGGACTGACCGTGTTCGGCGTGCTGTTCGCGATCAACTCCTCGCTGCACAGCTACCTGATCGTCAGCTATGCGGCCGAGGACGGCGTCTCGCTCGATGTGGGCTTCTACTACATGGCCAACGCGATGGGACGTTTGCTTGGCACGGTGCTGTCAGGCTGGGTGTTCCAGCGCTTTGGATTGGCCGCCTGCCTGTTGGTGTCGGCAGGGCTGGTCGCGACCGCGGCCTTGGCCTCGGTCACATTGCCACGGCACGACCGTGAGGGTGTGGTCCCACCATGAGACATGCTTTAGGTTCAACGCATGTTCGCTCGACCGCAATTGACCATCGAATACCGGCGTGATCTGAACTCGGATCACCCTCACGCAGCTCAATGGGTAGAGCAGCGGATTTATACCCGTAAGCACCAGAAGTGTCCCGGCGCATGAGATCGAACCGCTGCAGCAGGCGCAACAGTTCCTTGGACACGCGCTGCTGACCGGGCTGCGCGATCATCAGCCGTGTCTGTGTAGTGGTGGCCGCAAGTACAAGCGCTGCCATGGCCGCGAACTGAAACGCGCCTCGCCCTGTAGCCTTTGCGGCATTCAGCGAAATTGTATAACCCCGTTGCCCGCAGGTATCCTGCGTGGTCATGGTCCGCTTGCCCCGCCACCGCTGGTTGCCGCTCCTACGCGTTCTCGCGCTGGGGCTGTTTGCGCTGGGATTGGTGCTGCAACCGGTCATGACAGCCGCCGGTGAGATGCACGAGCTCGCACACGACCCGTCGGGCATGCACAGCCACGGCCCGCACGCCAACGATCTGGGCGCGGAGCTCACCGCGACAGGTGCGCACGATCAGGATGGATCGGAGACCTTGCACGTGCTTCTGGATTTTGCACATTGCTGTGGCGCAGCTGCGGCCGTAATGCCTGTCCTGGAGTCCTTGTCTGCTCTTCCGATAGCCGGTCGGCTGGTGGTTGAGAAGGCGTCGCCCCCACCGACCGTGCGCCTACCGAGTCCGTTCAAGCCTCCGATCTTCGGATGACTGCGCCATCGGCCTGACGCCGATACCCGTCATTTCGATTCACCGGAGCAACCCCCATGCGTTTTCGATCAGCGGCATTGGCCGCGTTCGTCGTCGTGTGTGCCGTGGCATTTCCCACGCACGCCGCCGGCCCCCTTACTCTGGACGACGCCTTTCTTCGCGTTGCCAGCACTCATCCCAATCTGCGCCTGTTTGGCGCCCGCCATGAGGTCCTGGCAGCCGAGTTGGAGCGAGCCTCCTTGCGCCCGGTGCTGGTCGCTGGCGCCGAACTCGAGAACGTGCTGGGTACCGGCCCGGCCAGCGGTCTCGACAGCGCCGAGATCACGCTGAGCCTCGCTTCCGTGTTGGAGCGGGGCGGCAAGCTCGATGCCCGCCGCACGTTCGCGCAGAGCCGCATCGACGCGCTGGCCATCGCGCGCGAGGCGCAGCGCTTGGATCTTCTGGCCGAAGTGGCCCGCCGCTACCTCGCAGTCATCGGTGCGCAACGACAAGGCGAGCTCGCGCGGCTGGACGTCGACCAGCGCGAGCGCACCGTCACTGCGGCGCGCCGACGTCACGAGGCGGGCGCCTCGCCCGAGTCGGTCGTACTCACCGCCCAGGCGGCCCTGGCGCGGGCCGAACTGGATGGGGCTCGGGCTCGACAGCGTGAGACAGCCGCCCGCCAACATCTCGCAGCCCTTTGGGGCGAGCGCAATCCGGCATTCGAGATCGCCGGGGGCGATCCGCTGGCAGTGCCGCGGGTCGCGGACTTCGCGGTACTCGCCGACTGGCTGCAACGCACCCCTGAGCTCGCGCAGTTCGTCGATCAGCAGCGCATTGGCGAGGCACGCCTGCGACTGGCGCGCAGCGAGGCGACCCCCGACCTCGACTGGCAGGTCGGCATCCGGCGGATGGCGGATGGCGAAAACTTCGGCTTAGTCGGCAGTGTCTCGATCCCACTGGGCACCACCAGCCGCGCACAACCGGGCATCCGTGCCGCACGTGCCGAGTTGACCGCGTTGGAAATCGAACGAGAGGCCACGGGTCTGTCGCTCTACTCCACCCTTGCCGAGGCGCATGGCCGCTTCGGTGTGGCGCGCCTGGAAGCGCAGCGGCTGGGTGAGGACGTGCTCCCACGCCTGGCCAAGGCCGAAGCCGCGGCCGCCACCGCGTATCGCGCAGGGGCGGCCAGCTATCTGGAGTGGTCGAGCCTGCAGGCAGAGCGCGCCGCGGCCCGGCGGCAACAAGTGGAGGCGGCGCTGGAAGCCCAGCGCGCTCTGATCGAAATCCAGCGGCTGACCGGCCAGGCATTCATCGCCGGCCCGGGCTCGCACGAAAACCAAGGAGCAACACCATGAAGCCTACTCACCTGATCCCCGCGCTGGCGCTGGCGCTAAGCCTGGCGGCCTGTGGTGGTGACTCGGACCAGCCGGCGAAGGACACCCCTGCCGACGAGACGGCTGACCACGGCACAGAGGCCGACGACCATGGCCATGAGGCGGGTGAAGTCGCCAGCACGGTCATTCCGGCCGAGATCGCCGAGAAGTCCGGTATCAAGACGCGGCCCGTCGGCCCCGGCGTGATTGCCGACGAGCACGAGGTGCAAGGCCTGCTGACCGCGGTCGATGGCCGTGTTGCCCAGATCTCCGCCCGCTTTCCCGGACCGATCCGTTCGCTGCGCGCCAACGCCGGCGACCAGGTTCGCGCCGGTCAGACGCTTGCGACGATCGAGAGCAACCTGAGCCTGAGCACCTACAGCGTGACCGCGCCGATCTCCGGTGTGATCGTCGAGCGCAACGCCTCGGTCGGCGGCCTGGCCAGCGAAGGCACTCCGCTGTTCGAGATCGCCGACCTGTCCCAGCTCTGGGTCGACCTGCACATCTTCGGAGCCGACGCCCAGCACATCCAGCCGGGCGTGCCGGTAACCGTCACCCGCATGAGCGATGGCGAGACGCTGCTCACCACGCTCGAACGTGTGCTACCGGGCATGGCCACGGCGAGCCAAAGCACTGTTGCCCGCGCGACGATCGACAACACCGACAGCCAGTGGCGTCCGGGAACTGCGGTCAAGGCGCGGATCACGGTCGCGCAGCAGCCGGTTGATCTGGTGGTGCCGTTAACCGCGCTGCAGTCGATGGATGGCCGGGAGGCCGTGTTCGTGCGCGAGGGCGAGACATACCAGGCCCGACACGTCGAGCTCGGCGTGCGCGATGCCACGCAGGTGCAGATCCTGTCAGGCCTGAGTGTGGGCGAGGAGGTCGTGGTCGCGGAGAGCTACCTGATCAAGGCGGACATCGGCAAGGAGGGCGCGGCGCATGAGCACTGACGCCACAGCCCACCAGACCGGCCTGCTGGAGCGGCTCGTCCGCTTCTCGATCCGGCATCGCTGGATGATGCTGGTGCTGACCCTGGGGCTGATCGGAGTGGGCATCTGGAGCTTTACCCGGCTCCCGATCGATGCAACCCCCGACATCACCAACGTCCAGGTGCAGATCAACACCGAGGCGCCCGGCTACTCGCCACTGGAGTCCGAGCAGCGGGTCACCTATCCGATTGAAACGGCGCTCGCCGGCTTGCCCCGGCTCGACTACACGCGCTCGCTGTCGCGATACGGCTTGTCGCAGGTCACCATCGTGTTCGAAGACGGTACCGACCTGTACTTCGCCAGACAGCAGGTAGCCGAGCGCCTGCAGCAGATCCGCTCACAGATTCCCGAGGGGCTGGAGCCCGAAATGGGGCCGATCTCGACCGGTTTGGGCGAGATCTTCATGTACACCGTCGACGCAGCGCCCGAAGCGACCAAGCCGGACGGCACGCCGTGGACCGCCACTGACCTGCGCACCCTGCAGGACTGGGTCATCCGGCCGCAGATGCGCAACACCCCCGGAGTGACCGAGGTCAACACGATGGGCGGCTTCGAGCGGCAGATCCACATCACCCCGGATCCGTCCAAGCTGGTCGCACTCGGCTTCACGCTGCAGGACATCGTCGACGCGGTGGCCGCCAACAACCAGAACATGGGTGCCGGCTACATCGAGCGCAACGGTCAGCAATACCTAGTGCGCGTGCCCGGCCAGGTTGGTGGGATCGACGAGATCCGGAACATCGTGCTGGACCGACGCGACGGCCTGCCGATCCGGGTCGCTGACGTGGCACAGGTGGGTGAGGGTCCGGAGCTTCGCACTGGCGCGGCGACCCAGAACGGCGAAGAGGTCGTGCTGGGCACCGCGTCGATGCTGGTCGGCTCCAACAGCCGAACGGTCGCGCAGGCCGCGGCGGCGAAGCTGCAGGATGCGAACGCAAGCTTGCCGGAAGGGGTCACCGCGACGGCGGTCTACGACCGCACCGAACTGGTCGAACGCACCATGCAGACCATCTCGAAGAACCTGATCGAGGGTGCCTTGCTGGTGATCGTGGTCCTGTTCCTGCTGTTGGGGAACTTCCGCGCCGCGCTCATCACCGCAGCCGTCATCCCGCTGGCCATGCTGTTCACCATCACCGGCATGGTGCGTGGCGGCGTGTCGGGGAACCTGATGAGCCTCGGTGCGCTCGACTTCGGGCTGATCGTCGATGGCGCGGTCATCATCATCGAGAACGTTCTGCGGCGGTTTGGCGAGATGCAGCGCCGACTTGGTCGGACGCTGACACGCGAGGAACGCAACGACCTGACGGCCACCGCCACGGTCGAAGTCATCCGGCCCAGCCTGTTCGGCATGTTCATCATCGCCGCGGTGTACCTGCCGATCTTCGCGCTGACCGGGATCGAGGGGAAGATGTTCCACCCCATGGCGATCACCGTGGTGCTGGCCCTCACCGGTGCAATGGTCCTGTCGCTGACCTTCGTTCCCGCGTCCATCGCGATCTTCATGGGCAACCGCGTCGAGGAGAAGGAGAACAGACTGGTCCAATGGACGCGGCGGCGCTATGAGCCGTTGCTTGCGTGGTCGCTTCACCGGCAGAACTGGGTATTTGGCGGGGCACTTGCCCTGGTCGCCGTGTCCCTGCTGCTCGCCACGCGTCTGGGCAGCGAGTTCATTCCCAGCCTGGACGAGGGGGACATCGCCATGCACGCGATCCGTATCCCAGGGACGGGTCTGGAGCAGTCGGTGAAGATGCAACTCGCCGTGGAGGAGCGACTGATGCAGGTTCCCGAGGTGGAGCGGATCTTCAGCAAGATCGGCACGGCGGAGGTGGCGACTGACCCGATGCCACCGAACGTCGCCGACACGTTCCTGATGATGAAGCCGCGCGAGCAATGGCCCGATCCACGCAAGCCAAAGGACGTGCTGATCGACGAGATCGAGGCGGCGGTGGCGACGCTTCCGGGCAACAACTACGAGTTCACGCAACCGATCGAAATGCGGACCAACGAGCTGATATCCGGCGTACGGGCGGACGTGGCGGTCAAGGTGTTCGGTGATGACCTGGACACGCTGATCGAAGTAGCCGAACAGGTTGAAGCGGTTGCCAGGCAGATCGAGGGCGCGGCCGACGTCAAGACCGAGCAGGCGACAGGCTTGCCACTGCTGACGATCGTCCCGGACCGTGCGGCGCTTGCGCGCTTCGGCTTGAATCCGGGCGTCGTGCAGCAGACCGTGGCAACCGCAGTCGGTGGCCAGGTCGCCAGCCAGCTGTTCGAGGGCGATCGCCGCTTCGATATCGTGGTCCGACTGCCGGAACACATGCGCGTTGATCCGGCAGCCCTACAGGACCTGCCGATCCCCTTGTCCGACGATGCGAATGCGGATCGATCGAGCCTGGAGCCCAGTTGGGCGACCGCACGGACCGTGCCGTTGCGGGAGGTTGCGACAATCGAGAGCCTGCTCGGGCCAAACCAGATCAACCGCGAGAACGGAAAGCGCCGGGTGGTGGTCACGGCCAACGTGCGTGATCGCGACTTGGGCGGCTTCGTTGAAGACCTGCAGCAGCGCATCGAGCAGCAGGTGAGCGTTCCGGAAGGCTACTGGATCGACTACGGCGGCACGTTCGAGCAGTTGATCTCGGCCAGCCAACGGCTCGCAGTAGTGGTACCGGTGACCTTGGTCCTCATCTTCGGCCTGCTGTTCATGGCGTTTGGCTCGGCCAGGGATGCGGTGATCGTGTTCAGTGGCGTGCCGCTGGCCCTGACCGGCGGTGTAGCTGCACTGGCATTGCGCGGTATCCCGTTGTCGATCACCGCCGGGGTCGGCTTCATCGCCCTGTCCGGCGTGGCCGTGCTCAACGGCCTGGTGATGATCGCCTTCATTCGCAACCTGCGGGAGCAAGGGCAGTCGCTGGATGACGCCGTCTTCAACGGCGCACTCGGGCGGCTACGGCCGGTCTTGATGACCGCCCTGGTGGCATCGCTCGGCTTCGTCCCGATGGCGCTCAATGTCGGCACGGGCGCGGAGGTGCAGCGTCCGCTCGCCACCGTGGTGATCGGCGGGATCGTATCCTCCACGCTGCTCACCCTGCTGGTGCTGCCGACCCTCTACCGCCTTCTGCACCGCGGCGACGCAGCGAAGTCGCAACGGGAGGCCCACTGACGTGAGCGAAGAGAAGATCGAAATACACGACGCCCACCAACGTCGGATCCTGTTGATCGTCCTTGCCTTGAACCTCGCGCTTGCCGCGGGGTTCTGGGTCACGGGTCTCGCTGCCGGCTCAAGCGCCCTGATCGCGAATGGACTGGACAATGCGTCCGACAGCGCTGTCTACATCATCACCCTGCTCGCGCTCAGTCGTTCACCGGCCTGGAAACGATCGGCGGCCAAGGTGTCCGGCTGGCTGCTGATCCTGTTTGCCGCGGGAATCCTTGTCGACGTGGGCCGTCGATTCTTCGGTGACGTCGAGCCCATTGGCACAACGATGATGGTGATGGCCCTGGGAGCCGCCATAGTGAACGCGACCTGTGTGTGGCTACTCAAGAAGATCCGGCAGGCCAACGTGAACGTGCGTGCCGCGACCACCTTCAGCACCAACGACTTTGTCGCCAACGCGGGCGTGCTTGTGGGTGGCGGATTGGTGCTCTGGACCGGGCGGGCCTGGCCCGATCTGGTCGTCGGTCTTGCGGTGGCGGCGATCGCCCTGAAAGGGGGCATCGAGATCCTGCGAGATGCGCGAGGTCAAGAGCATGGCTAGCAGAGCCGGCTTGCAGCACTTTCTCCATCGGAGCCGCGCTTTGTGTCGGGGCATTCGGCAGGGCATTACGGTAAACCCATGAGGCGATTGGAGGTGTCCACCGATGGGTGCCGCAGCGTGTCAAGGATGGCGCATTGGCCGCGCTCGCCCCCACTGCAGCTGCCGATCACCCGTTCGAGCTCCGCGGCCATCCGCTGCAGGTCACCGAGCCGGGCCTGAATGTCCACCAGGTGCACACGGGCGAGCCGGTCGACATCCTGGCATGACAATCCGTCGTCCTCGGCCAGGCCCAGCAGGCTGCGGATCTCCTCCAGGGAGAAGCCAAGGTCGCGGCCACGACTGATGAAGCGCAATCGATCCACGTCCGTTGACCGATAGTCGCGGTACCCGCTCGCTGTGCGCGGCGGCGCAGGCAACAACCTGATGCGCTCGTAGTAACGCACGGTTTCCGGATGGCACCCGCTGCGTGTCGCGACCTCTCCAATCTTCATGGGCTTGACCCTGTAGCGGCTACAGGCTTTAGGATCGCCGACCTGACAGCGGTCCGCAATTCCTGCGTCCGCTCCCATCTGGAGACTTGACCATGGGTGACTCGTGCGGCTGCGGAAGCACAGTGGATATCCGGGCCTTGGAGGCCGGGCAGCGGCGCGTGCTGATGATCGTGCTGGCGATCAACATCGCCACCTTCGTGATGATGATCACGGCGGCGATTTACAGCGGATCGTCCTCGTTGCTGTCAGGCAGCCTCGACAATCTCGGCGATGCGCTGACCTACTTGCTGAGCCTGGCGGTGATCGGCGCCAGCTTGCGCGCCAAGGCCAAAGTGGCGCTGATCAAGGGACTGCTGATTTTCGGCGCCGCGGTGGCGGTCGCCATCCAGATCAGCTGGCGCCTGGCCCATCCGGAGGTGCCGATCTTCGAGGCCATCGGCATTGCTGCGGTGATCAACCTTGCGTTCAACGCCCTGTGCCTGTGGTTGCTGACGCCGTACCGCTTCGGCGATGTGAACATGTCATCGGCGTGGGAGTGTTCGCGCAATGATCTGTACGAGGGTGTTGCGGTACTGCTGGCGGCCGCCGGCGTGTGGCTGTTCGATGCGGGCTGGCCCGATCTGGTCATCGCCGGTGGACTGTTGCTGATGTTTCTGCGGTCCGCCTGGCGGGTACTCCGTATGGCTTGGCGGAGCTACCGGGACGAGGCGAAATAGCAAGTTGCGGCCCGTTGCCCGGCCCAAGAGAAGAAATGCCCCGTATGCCGGGGCGTTTGTTCGCCGAGTTGGCTGATGATCGGCATCCACTGGCCGCGACCGTTATCCGCAGCAGGGATTCTGTTGCTGGATCGGTGGACACGGCACCGTGCCGTAAGAACAGAACACACAACAATCGCCCGGCTTGGGCCGCAGTACCGTGCCGCAGCCTGGACACTCGTAGAAAAACTGACAGGCCGTGGTAGGCATCATCTCGCTGGCCTGGTGCCTGCATTCTGGGCAGGTCAGCAAGCTTTGCAGTTGCAGATCAGCCACCATTTGTCCGCGCCTTGGCCAAGAAGCCTGCTTCGGTGATAGCCCGTGCGATGTCCGAAGCACTAGTACGCTCGGAATCGAAGGTCACCGTTACGGTGCCTGCCTTGGTATCGACCGCGGTATCAGCTACGCCGGGCACCTTCTCGAGCGCTTTCTCAATGGTGATGCTGCACGTGGGGCAGGTCATGTTCGCGGCCTGCAGCACCACCGTCTCAGTCGGGGCGGCCCCCGTCGTTCCGGCCCATATGACGGCCATCAAGGCCAATGTCCACTTGCGCATCGATCGTCTCCTACAGAAGCCAGATCACGTAATACGGAAACAACAACAACAAGGCGATCACGACCGTGACAAACCAAAGCCCGCGCCGCCGGCGGCTCAAGATGCCCGGATCCACGCATTGGCCTTCGGCGCGGCATCGAGAGGCTGGTCCGTACAGGCCCCAGAAGGCTAACCCCAGCGACAGCAGGGCGGCAGCAGTGAACCAAGGGCGCCATGGATCCAGCGCGGTCAGGTTGCCGATCCAGGCGCCACTGATGCCCAGCAGGACCAACGCCAGCGGCACGACGCAGCAGATCGATGCGCCAATGGCGGCGATGCTCGCGCCAACGATGGCTGGAACAGACGATTTGGCCGGGGTTGTTAGCATCGGAGCATACTAGCCTCTGTACCTAGGTACGGAGTCAAGCCGTGCGTCCGAACACGTTTACGATCAGCCGGCTGGCGGCGGCGGCCGATGTGCACGTCGAAACCGTGCGCTACTACCAGCGACGTAGGCTGCTGCGTCAACCCGAGCGACCGATAGGAGGCGTGCGTCGTTACGACGAAAACGATGTAAATCGGCTTCAGTTCATCCGTCGCGCTCAGATGATGGGATTCAGCCTCGACGAGATCGCTGGCCTGCTACAGATCACAGGCGAGCGTTCTTGCGAGCAGACCCGTCAGTTGACCGAGCGAAAGCTCGCCGATGTCCGTCTACGAATCCGCGAGCTGCGACAGCTGGAGAGGGATCTCGAACAGAAAGTAGCGCGGTGCGTTCAAGTGCCGACGGGAGAGTACTGCCCAACCCTCGATTTTCTGGAGCGGCCAAGAAAGCCAGCTGCGACAGGCAGTTAGCTCACTTTCGGCCGTTTTTTACACGAATCCCTGCCGACCCTCATTTCCGCCCACCCGACGTATGCACGCGCCTATCGCTTCGCTTGGTCGGCATTGCGCACCGGTGTTGCCGGCGACACCCGCGCGGAGAGCCTGTGGCTCAGCCCCACCTGGGAGATCTACGAGCGCTGGTGCTACGCGCGCGTGACGCACTGCCTGCGCGAGCGACATCCCGGGCTGCGGTGGTCGATGCACTATTCAGGCACTCAGGGCGATTGCATCAGACTGGTGGGCACTAGCCCATCACTCCGGATTGAAGCATGGCTGCAGCGGCGGTTCCATGCCGGCGATGGCAAGGCCACTGGATTTCGGAGCATTTCCGGGGTGCTTGTGCCTGATCTGCTGATCACCGTGGAAGCCGGTGATGTACGGCAGATGCTCGTGCTGGATGCGAAGTACCGGACGAGTCGGTCAAATGTCTTGGATGCCATGCGCTCGGCGCACCTTTATCAAGACGCGCTGCGATGGAACGAAGATCGCCCGGTTGCTTCTCTGTTGCTCGTGCCCCGGGGCGGCGGTGCTCCCTGGTTGGAAGCACCGGACTTCCACGCAGCTCATCGGGTAGGGGTGCATGTACTCTCACCTGATTCTCCGTCGTCGTTGTTAGACGCGCTGCTCGGGAGGTGGCTGGCCGCCGTGCCGGTGCTGGCAATGTCTGATGTCAGTGATAGCGGGGTAGAACCCACTTGAGGATTAGGGAGGTTTATCGGGGGTGGGGCAGGGCAGCTAGTTGCTTGGAACGGGGTTGCTTCTGGTGTCCGTAGATAGATAAGGGGCGGATCTTGGTGCTTAAGGTTTTTCTGAACCATTGTGCGGAAGACAAGGCGCTAGTCACGCCGTACTTCAACAAGCTTAAGGCGCTCGGTTTTGAGCCATGGATCGACAAGAGGATTCTTCCCGGACAGGACTGGGATGAAGTGATCCAGCACGCCTTCAATGCTGCCGACGTCTATCTGATCTTCATGACCCCGCGTAGCGTCAGCAAGCGCGGCTATGTCCAAAGAGAAATCAGTGACGCATTGGACAAGCAGCGATACAACTTGCCCGGAGACATCGGGCTGATCCCAATCCTGCTCGAGGACTGCGAAGTACCGGTAAAAATTTTAAGATCGCACCAGTACATCCGTTTGCCTGAGGGGTGGCAAGAGTTGGTTGAGTCGCTGGAACTGGCCGCACAGCAACGGAGTATCGCCATCCACACCGGCGTGGAGATGGACCCCTTTCGGATGTTCCTTCGCGAAGAGAAGCATCGGTGGGAAGGCCTTCCTGGCTACGAAGTGTCGATGAGATATCCGCATGTCGAGTCATCGCGAGTGCCCAACACCGCCGTCGAGCTCAACGAATTCTTCGCGTCCCTGCGGCTGAATTCCTTGCTCAATGCCAGAAAGGCCAGGATCAATCAGGAGGAGGAACACTTCTCAAGCTGGGCCGGCGACCCGGACTGGAAGCCGGCGAATTCATTCCATGTTTTCATCTCACCTAACTTGGCGAACCAATTCATCTTGAGCTTTAGCGTTCATGAGGATGGCATGTTTGCGGGCGCGGCTCATGGATTCATGTGGGTCGAAACACATAACTTCATGATCATTGATGATCAGCTAATCAAGATCAGTTTCGATGACTTTCTCTCCGAACCCCATTCGGCTTACACCTCGATAACTGCGTTGGTTCGAGAGCGAGTGGCGAAGGAGTATGCGGGTCGATTCGATGGGGAGCTTAGTTCCGACGATCTAATTAGAGTACGTGAAGCGTTACCCAGCGATGGGACGATCTTCAGGAACTTCATCATTACCCCTATAGGGATCACTTTTCTGTACCCGCAAGGTGAGTTGTTCGGACATGCGGCCGGCGCCTTTGGCGCCGATCTCTCGTTTAATGACCTCCGCCCGTGGTTGAAGCCCGGCGGGCCCCACACTTTCGCCCAACACGCCAGCGCGATTTCTTGGGACCCGGGGATAGACGATGAAGTCCACGAATAATATGAAGCCTACTAATCTGACCAAGCCTTCCGGCGAGAGGCCCTGAATGTGTACCGCTGAAGCGCTTGCTAAGAGATTGGCTGAACGGGGACAGCCCACGCGGGAGGACTACCAGGCAGCTCTGGGTTGTCTGGACGAGGCCGTATGCGAAGCCATAGCCGTCGGACAAGCCCAAGCTGGGCGGATGGCGAGTCCTTGTGTGGGATACGCAACGTACGTCTTCGCCCGCATGTGTGGCCACGCTACGGCTGCCATTCGTGCCGTACCCCTGTCCCGATGGGCTGAAAACGACTATGAGGAATGGGGGTTCCATGTACTGGCATGCCATGCACGGGCGCTATTGGAAGGCAATCTGTACTTCCACTACCTCGTATCTCCGACAGACGAGGATCTAGAGGAGGGCAGAGCTAGAATCACACTGCTTCAGCTTAACGACTGCTGTACTCGCTTGAAGATGTTCACGGACAATCAGGAGCAGCGACAGGGATTTGAGGGGCAGCGAGATGAGCTAGTTGCACGCTTGAAAGCAATTCCGTTCTTTCAACAATTGGCGCAGCCCGTGCAGGCACAATGTCTGTCTGGCAAGAAGGCTTGGTTCTTGGACCGGGCCCAGTTGGTGGAGATGGTGGGGATGGAGAAGGCGCAATTCGACATACTCTGGGACCTGTGGTCGCAGCACTCCCACATCCACCCTATGTCGTTCTACCGAATGGAAGCCAATGGCCGTGGTTCGGGGCTGGATAACGATACAGATCGAAGCTACCTGACAACCGCGATGCTGATATGTACAGGGATACTGGAAGCGGCCACCGACAAGATGGTAGAAATTAGTCCTGACGTGGCTGGTGTACGCCAGGGGCTGAATTCTAAGTTCAGCCCTGGCCCGAAGAGTAATAGGCCGCAGTAGCCTATAGATCGGAAGTGGAGTAGGAAGATTTATCGGGGGTAGGAGAGGCGGCGCACAATCCACAGCTGACGTACCCTGACGTTAACGTCGCCGAAGGTATGCGGCCGAGCTCGACGCGATAACGGTAAGCTTGCTATGACAGAAAGCGGGTCCGACACGGCTGCTATAGATGTGAAACCTTGTTGCTAGCGATGACGGATAAGGCCCGTTAGTTCGCTATTTCGCACCCGCAAACCAGGTGCCAAAGTTGCGATAAGGGATTCCACGATAAGCTGATCTGACTCGTTCGTGAGCGGGCCCAGTATGACTTCGCCCTGACTAAGAGCATTGGGTGCTAATGGCATGTCGATGAAGTGAGCCTTGGGGCCGAAGGGTCCCGGTAATCCCCCCACAGGTTAGCTGACCCCAGAAGTGGAATTTTCTCGTACGCTTTCCCGAGGAGGTTCCAATGAAGAAGTCCCGCTTCACCGACAGCCAGATCATCGCCGTGCTCAAGCAGGCACAGGCCGGCACGCCCGTCCCGGAGATATGCCGCGAACACGGCATCAGCTCGGCCACGTTCTACAAGTGGCGCAGCAAATTCGGCGGCATGGATGCGTCGATGATGTCCCAGCTCAAGGAGCTGCAGGACGAGAACCGGCGGCTGAAGAAGATGTACGCCGACGCGCAGCTGAGCGCCGACCTGCTGAAGGAAGCGCTCTCAAAAAAATGGTGAGGCCATCTCAACGCCGGGAGATGGCCCGAACAGCGATCGAGGGCGGGCGCACGAACATTCGGCACGCCTGCCGGACCTTCGAATTGAGCGAGACCTGCTACCGCTACCAGGCCACGTCGTCGGACGAGAATGCACGCATCGCCGACTGGCTGGTGCGGCTGACCACGGCGTATCGCGATTGGGGCTTTGGCCTGTGCTTCCTGCACCTGCGCAACGTCAAAGGCTTTGGCTGGAACCACAAGCGGGTCTATCGCATCTACCGGGAGCTGGAGTTGAACCTGCGGATCAAGCCGAAGAAGCGCCTGGTGCGGGAGAAGCCCGAGCCGCTGGCCGTGCCCGATACGATCAACCAGATCTGGTCCATGGATTTCATGCATGACCAGCTCAGCGACGGCCGGAGCTTCCGTCTGTTCAACGTGCTGGACGACTTCAACCGCGAAGGGCTGGGCATCGAAGTGGACCTGTCGCTGCCGGCAGCGCGGGTGATCCGTTCGCTGGAGCAGATCATCGAATGGCGCGGCAAACCCCGTGCGATCCGCTGCGACAACGGGCCGGAATACATTAGTGGCGCGCTGCTGGCCTGGGCCGAGCGACAGGGCATCCGGATTGAGCACATCCAGCCTGGGAAGCCACAGCAGAACGCCTATATCGAACGCTACAACCGCACGGTGCGTTATGCCTGGCTGGCCCGGATCCTGTTCGACACCATCGAGCAGGTGCAGGACAAGGCCACGCGCTGGCTATGGACGTACAACCACGAGCGCCCCAACATGGCACTCGGCGGCATTACCCCGATACAGAAACTGGCACGTGCCGCTTAGCTCCACTTTTGGTGTCCGTTAAAAACGGGGGGAGGGTTCTACCCCGTTTCCACGGACGGTTTGATTAAGGCCTGAAACTCCCGATCACGCCGGGCAACTCTACGACGCATTCGCGGGTTGTGGAACCGCTCCAGATAGTCGAACAGATCGGCCCGCGCCTCGTCCCGGGTCCGGTAGTGAGTGCGGTGCACGCGCTCCCGCTTGAGCACCCCAAAGAATCCTTCGCACGCCGCGTTGTCGCCGCAATGGCCAACCGCGCTCATGCTGCAGACCAGGGCGTTGCCGCCCAGAAACTTCTGGTACGTGCCGCTGATGAACTGCCCGCCGCGATCCGAGTGCAGGATCACTTCGTTCTCGCCTTCCCGCTGCCACACCGCCATCTGCACGGCCCGCACGACCATGTGCCTGTCCTGGCGATGGTGCATCGACCAGCCCATCACCCGTTTGCAGTACAGGTCCAGCACGACGCACAAGAACAGCTTGCCCTCGATCGTCACGATCTCGGTGATGTCCGTCACCCACTTGGTCTCCGGCTCGAAGGCGTCGAAATCGCGTTCCAGCAGATTCTCGACCCCAACCGGTCGACTGCCCGGCTTCTGGCCAAAGCGACGCTTCTTGCGCTGCGGCAAGCCCTGAAGTCCGTTCGCCGCCATCAGTCGCGCCACCCGGTTGAGGCTGGCGCTTTCGCCCTCGTCGCCCAGGTCTTCGTGCATGCGCGGCGCGCCGAGAACGCCTTTGCTGTCCTCATGCATCTCCCGGATACGCACCAGCAAACGCGCGTTGTCCTGCGCCCGCAGTCCGGGCTTGCGCCCGGACCAGGCGTAGAAGCCGCTGGTCGACACTTCAAGGCAACGGCACATCATCCCGACGGGAAAGTCGCTGCGGCAGTACTCAATCACCGCGTACCGTTCGGTGACTGCTTCGCGAAGTACGCCGCCGCGTCTTTTAAAAAATCACGCTCCTTGGTCACCCGCGTCAGCTCGCGCTTGAGGCGGGCGAGTTCCTCGTCGCGCGGGGTTCCACCGCCAGGAAAGGCTTTGGTTCCTCCGGCATCGGCCTCCCGCACCCAGCGGGTCAGCAGGGCCGGACCGACCCCGACCTCCAGAGCAATCTTTCGGCAGCTCGAATTCGACCGCCGGACCAGCTCGACGAGCTCGTGCTTGTACTCAGGGCTGTAACGCTTGCGCTTGGACATGGACACTCCTCTGATCCAGTATGGATCTTAGTGAAAGTGTCCGCAGAATCGGGGTAGAACCCCGCTGCCCATTCGAGGTCGTTGGTCCAGCCTTCTGGACCTGGTGTGGCGTGAAGAATAAACCTGACTTCTCTTTGAAAGGACCAATAAGTGTTCTTGAACGTCGCGAGTGAGGTCGTGCGCCCATTGATACGAAATCCATCTGGCGGAATCAATTCAATACGCGCCTCGTACTCTGCGGCGATATCGTCGACGTAGGTGACGCGACTTAAGAACTGACTCTCTTCATCTATATGGTCTGGGGACAATGTATAGCCTTGTCCGCGCACCCGCATCATAGACGCAGGGTTTGACATTATTGGCACATGAGCGAAAGGCTGCCTTGGAAGCGAAATTCGCACGCCTTTCATCGCAGCCCCATACATCGCCCATTGAGCGATATCCTCTTCGACCTTCTCTACCCAGCAGCTTGCGAACAGCATCGTGCCGAAGTCGAAGTTGCCGATACGTTGCGCCTCTTGGGTGTCATCCAATGTGTCCAGCCGCCCGAATCGGATAGTCTTGTGACGGAGGATGGAGGCCAGTGCGCCGATACTGGTGTAGTGGTGTATCAGTTGGTCTTTCATCTCACTGCGTTCTGGTGCAACTAGTTGCTCGCGCATCCCGTTAGATCTGCTCAGCATTCAGGGGCAAGAACTGCGGGATGATTGTGCCACGGGAAAAGGATCATCCTCCACAGCGTCCACCATAGGGACATGATCCCTGCGTTCCGCAGCTCGGCATCCGTCATCAGGCCATGGCAGTACGCATTGCGCAGATTGAACCCTTCCGAGTTGGCCAGCAGGACGTGAAGTTCAAATACAAGGTTCTTGCCAAAAAAACGTTCGGCTTCCGGCATATCGAGCATTTCGCCCAGCGTCTTCTCGTGTTGCGTGCCATCTTCGCTCATGCCCGTTGTATGAGTTCCAATCCTTTTTAGTTGCGCGCGCACGAAAGGCTCTACCGCGGGAATTAGGTAGACCGACACCGCAAGCCAGTCGGCGATGAAGCCCGAGAACAACCCCCTGGCTAGAGTCTCAGTTTGGCCACGCGGCGTGATGGGTGATGCTTCTACGATCTCCTTGACCACGTGGAATGATGGCTGATATTGGCTGTGCAGAGTGTTCACGACATGCGACACCATGACTGACGACCGCATGGGAATGTCGACTTCGTGGGCGCTACTGATTGCGTGCAGACGAACTGACGCTGGGTCATTCAGATCGAGGGGTGGGCGCTGGGCAACAACCACTCCGTCCGCGTTGACGTGAGTGGTTGTGAACATGCTTGCTAGCGGATGTTCGACATGCTGTTGCCGTACACGTTCCTCGATTTCTTCCAGATTCAGCCACTGCCCCGTGCGATAGGTCGCTCGAAGTAAAGCGGAGAAGAAATCGGGTGCTGCGATCTGCTCGTCGATCCACTTTACCCATTCGCTGACATCGGTGTTCGCGGAAAAATGGCCGAAATGGTCCATGGAAGCCCGTTCGTAGGTAGCAAGCCGATCTCGCAGATCCTGGATACGCGATGGCACCGCCTTGGCCTTGCGCAGGAGGCTTATGGCTTCGGTCATGTGCATTGGGGCGATCAGTGGTTGCTGCTCTGCGGCAAGTTCTGCAGCGCGCGCCATGGCCTCACCCTGGGCCATAAGCGACGCGTTGGCCTCCTTCGATTTACCCAATCGTTGATTCAGCCGATAGGCCTGCGCATGCCATCGCGCCGCTTCCTGAGGATCGTCGGCGTCCAAGGCGGCAGCCTTGGCTTCAATCTGGGGGAGGATGGCTTCGCAGGCGTGGCGATTACGATTAATCGCTTCGTCACACAGACGAAAAGCCAAGCCGGGCCAGTTGTTCTCGATCGAGTACGGAATTTCGTCGAGAATCACGTTCCAGTATCGCTCCCACAACGCGGGATCCTTTTTGGCATACACCCAGAGCAAGACCAGGCTGCGTTGCAGTTCGTCGAGTCCACGAATCGCGTGCTCCGTACCAAATACCGACCCGACGTAGTCTAGGTAGGCGTCAACAGCCAACCGCCCCAAGCGCCAATCGGGAGGGATGCGTCCATCGGCCGTTACCGAAAGGTCGGCAAATCGTGCCTTGAGCCAAGGAGTTGGAGCCTCACGGGCAGCGCGTGCCAGAAGGGCCACATCGTTCTGGCCGAGGTCCTCCATGGACATGCTCCGGCCTTCGCTGCTTTGAAATACTGGCCCAAAGGGTGCGTGGGACGGGTGCCGCAGGTGCATGGAGATAGCGCCACCCAAGACCTGCATGGCCTTGGATAGAAGAGGTTGACCTTCTTCTTCGAGTTCCCTGGCCCTCTGGTAAAATTTCGTCGTCAATGACCAGGGGGCGGCGCCGTCTCCTTCCTCCCCGACCAACGAAATCCAGTCAAGCGCAGCGTAGGTCTCATCGTCGATAGCCTCCTCTAGTACAGGCATGCACTTCTCCGATCGGTCGGTGTTGGTCGATATGAGGGATCACCACTCTAACGGCGAGCCGTTCTAAGATTCTGCCGCCGCCTCTCGCTACTTCAGTAGGCGAGCTGCAGGATTGTCTTCCGCTGCGCCTGCCTGAAAATACCCAATCACGCTCGCCACGGAACGATGCTCGGTCATCGCCATCACGGCCGGGAGTGGGACGCCTTGCTTGCCGGCCTCGGTCACAAATCCCGACCGCAAGCTATGCGCCCCAAAGTCCCCCTCCAACCCCGCCAAGCGAGCCCGGCGCTTCACGATAGTGGCCACCGAGCCCGGGAGAAGGGCAGGGCCCACCCGATCCTTCCAGATCCGCCGGAAGATCGCCCCTTCGTGGATCTCTGCCGCATTAAGCCAGGCCGCGAGCGCTTCGGCACTGCGCCCCAGGATCGGCTTATCCGGCGTCGAATCCGCTTTCACCCCGGCCTGCTGGGTCTTCGAGTACTCCAGTCGATAGATATAGCCGTCATCGCCCACCTTGCGCAGGTCGCGCACGTCCGCGGCGGCGATTTCACTGCGCCGGCGTCCGCCGCTGGCGAACCCGAAGCAGAGCAGGGCACGGTCACGCAGGCCTTCGAGGCTGTCGTCGCAGGTCGCCAGCATGGCCTCCAGCTCGGGGCGCGTGATGGCCGTCTTTTTGGTCGGGCGCTCGCCGCGCTTGACTGCGGCACGGCGGGCCCGGCTCAGCAGCGTGCGGACACTGGGCAGCTCGCAGGGGTTGGCTTGGCGCTTGAGCTTGTGCGCCGTCGACAGCACGGCCACCCGCTGAACCACGGTCGAGAGCTTCAGCGGCCCGATCCTAGCCTTGAGGCCGGCGGCCACCAGTGCCTGGTCCAGCGCTGAGGGCATCTCGGTGACGAGGCCGGCCTTGTTCTTGCGCTGGATGTGATCGACCAGGAACTGGATCACCACGGCTTCATTGACCGGCAAGGTCAGTTCGACGCCATAGCGGCCTTGGTGCCAGCCGGCCCAGTAGCGCAGGGCGGTCGCGTAGCTGCGGGTGGTGTTGGCGGCCGCGGCTTCGGCGAGCAGTTCGCGCACTGCGTCGGCCGCTTGCTGGGCGAGCTGCTCCGGCAGCACCAGGCTGGCGGCTGTCGCGGCGCTGACGGGGAGTGCGTTATTGCGTTTCATACTATGTAGTGTATGTTATGACATAGGGTGCGTACTGGCGATAATCATCACTTATCACCAGTACGGAATCAACCGAGTAGGGCGCCCGCGTAGGAGGCACCTCGATGGCACGTGGCATCACCGAATCTGACGTCCACGCAGCGGCCGACGCACTGGTCGCCGCTGGCGAACGGCCGACGATCGAACGGATCCGAGCGCATCTCGGCACCGGCTCGCCCAACACCGTGACCCGGTGGTTGGAAACCTGGTGGCAGGCGTTGGGTGCTCGGCTGCAGGGGCATCAAGCGCGCCTGGCCGTGCCTGAAGCGCCGGAAGCGGTCGCCGCGCTGGCAGGGCAATGGTGGGAGCTCGCCATCGATGCCGCACGAAGGAGTCTCCATGAGTCCCTGTCGGTCGATCGGGCCACCATCGGGGCGCTGCGCGAAGAGCTCAATCAGGATCGCGAAGCGCTACAAACCGAGGCCGCAACGTTGCGCCACGCCGCTGAAACCGCCTCTCAAGCGGAGCGCGTCGCCGTAGCCCAGACCACTGAGCTGCAGCGGCTGGTGAACCAGCTCCAGACCCAAGGCCAGGACCTTGGCGCCCAGCGCGATACCGCGCTGGCGCGGGTGACGGAACTGGAGTCGACGCGCCAGGAGCTGGAGACCCGGCTCCGCCTGTGGGAGGAGAACGCTCGCGCTGAGCGCGATAACTTGGCTCAGCACGTCCGCGCGGTCGAGGACCGCACCCACGCCGAAGTCGACCGGGCGCGGCAGGAGGCCAAGGAAGCTCAGGCACAGGTCGTCGCGGCGGCCCGGGAACGCGCATCCAGCGAGGGCCAGCTTCGCGCCGCGCGCGACCGGGCCCAGGCGGAGGCCGCACAGGCCCTGCAAGACGCCGGCGTCCAACGCGCACGGGCCGACGCTCTGGAACAGCAACTGGGCAAGCTGCAGGATTTGCCGGCTGCGCTGGAAGCGTCCTGGATCCGCAGCCAACGAAAGCCCCAGCCTGGATCACGGACGCCGGGCGCCGGGAAGGCGGCCGGGGCCACCGGCAAGCGCGCTACCAAGCGCAAGCCATCCGGGTAACCTAGGGTTTCCTAATCAGACGGTACCCACGCGCGTGATTCCAGCCGACAAACTCACCCGCTTTGATGCAGCAAGCGGTCACCGACAAAGCGGCCGAGCCCGGGTTCTTCGGGCGCTGCTGGAGGCGACGGTCTATGCCCACGTGCCGCGTGATGACCACCGTGGCCGCTTGCGCTACCCACATGAGTACGCTGAGCACACGACCGAGGTGCTACAGCAATTTCTGAGCGATTAGCAGGACGTAGGTCGGTCAGATTTCACCGACCCCAACGATCAAGAGGGGTCAGAAACTTCAACGTAGGTGATCGGTGATGTCCTTAATCTCCGCCTCTGTTCGTCTTGGCCAGGCCTGCCTACCTCCTAAGAGCACAGTTTCTACGCGTGGCAAGTCGAATTTTCCGGGGAAAGAGCTCGTCAGAGGCGTACAGGTGTACCCACCGGAGTGCAGAGCGCCGTCGTTGTACCCACTTGAGTGGTCGTTCTGTACCCGAGATGTGCAGAGTCCTGACCCACTTGAGTGCGCTGAGCACCGGGAAGGTCTGTAGGCGAAGGTGCGGGAAGGTTTGTGCTGGAGAGTCTGCGCCCCTCACTTCGCATAATGCATATTATGTAACAAGACATCTGACCTACGAACCAGCGCCGCCGGTCGCACGGCTTTCTCGTTCATCCTCCAGACCGACCACCCCATTGAAATGTCCCGGCATTAAAAAGCCACCCGGCGCTGCGCCGGATGGCTCGGTGCGCCTTACCTGTCACTCAAACCCGCGGCGGATCCGTCTCACGCTCGGGATGACGATGGCGGGCGACCGCTTCGATAAACGCCTTGACGCTGGACGTGAGCGATTCCTCCGCGCCAACCAGGATTCCCGGATCCGGGCTTCCGTCGACGAGCGTGACCGGGATGCCCGCGCCATCGAGCAAGGAGCGCGAAGCGCCCAGCGCAAGGATCGTCTTGCCGTGACGGTACTGGTCCTTGATGAACTCGGCCGTGTGGCCATCGCGGGCCAACGCGGCGATGCCTGCCTCGCCTGCCGGCAACACCAAAGCGTCGAACAGGACCGAGGGTTCGTTCTCCATCGACGCATCCGCGTCCAGGGCGTCGCCCGTCGCCGGCTTGACCGGACCGATCCGGCTGCCCACGAGCCGCGGCACCGCACCAGCCGCAAGCAGCGCCGCCTGGATGCTGGCAACGGCCTCGCCGTCCACGCCATCGGCGACCAGCAGTGCGATCTTTCGCGTCCGGATGCCGCCATCGCCGGGCCGTGCCAACAACGACAATGCGGGTGAACGGGTGATTTCCGGGGCCGGCGGATTGGCCAGTGCACGGGGCATCGGCTCCGGAAGCGCCATGCCAAGCCCTTGGGCGACCTGCGCGGCCAGCGACTCGGAAACATTGCGCAGCATCGACACCATTCGTTCGCGGATCGCCGGCACGGTGCATTTGCTCAGCTCAAAGCGGAACGCGGCAGCGATGTGCGCCTGCTCGGGGGCGGATTGGCTCTCGTAAAACAGGGTTGCCTGGTTGAAATGCTCGGCAAATTTCTCCGGCTTGCCGCGCACCTCATCCTGGTGCACCGGCTCGGGAAATGGCACATAACCGGCCACGCCGGTCTGGAACGGACACCCACCGGCCAGACTGTTGGGCTCATAGGAGACCGAGCCCCGGTGGATGGCCTGGCGATGCATGCCGTCGCGCTGGTTGTTCTGCACCGGCGCGATCGGGGCATTGATCGGGATCTCGTGGAAGTTCGGTCCGCCCAGCCGGCTGAGCTGGGTATCCACGTAGGAATGGATGCGCCCGGCCAGCAACGGGTCATTGGTGAAGTCGATGCCCGGCACCACGTGCGCGCTGCAGAACGCGACCTGTTCGGTTTCGGCGAAGAAATTGTCCGGATTGCGGTTGAGGGTCATGCGTCCGATCGGTGTCACCGGCACCAGTTCCTCGGGCACGATCTTGGTCGAGTCGAGCACGTCGAAGCTGTACTTCTCCGCATCCTCCTCGCTGAAGATCTGCACGCCCAGTTCCCATGACGGGTACTCCCCCGCTTCGATCGCATCCCACAGGTCGCGCCGGTTGAAGTCCGGGTCTGCGCCGCCGATCTTGACCGCCTCGTCCCAGACCAGTGAATGCGTTCCCAGGATCGGGTTCCAGTGGAACTTGACGAACACGGACGCCCCTTCCGCGTTGACGAACCGGAAGGTATGCACGCCAAAGCCCTGCATCATGCGGAAGCTGCGCGGAATCGCGCGGTCCGACATCAGCCACATAATCGTGTGGATGGACTCGGGCATCAGGCCGATGAAGTCCCAGAACGTGTTGTGGGCGGACGCCGCCTGCGGCATCGCGTGGTGCGGCTCGGGCTTGACCGCGTGGACCAGGTCCGGGAACTTCATCGCGTCCTGGATGAAAAACACCGGCATGTTGTTGCCGACCAGATCCCAGTTGCCCTCGTCGGTGTAGAACTTGACCGCGAAGCCGCGCACGTCACGTGGGGTGTCCTTGGAGCCGCGCTCGCCCGCCACCGTGGAAAAACGCACGAAGACCGGCGTGATCTTGCCGGCCTCCTGGAACGGCGCCGCCCGCGTGAGCTTGGTCAGTGGCTCATAGCACTCGAAGATGCCGTGGGCACCGGATCCGCGCGCATGCACTACGCGTTCCGGGATGCGTTCGTGGTCGAAGTGGGTGAGCTTTTCGCGCAGGATGAAGTCCTTCAGCAGGGCCGGTCCACGTAGCCCGGCCTTCAGGGAATTCTGGTTGTCGGCGACCCCTACTCCCTGGTTGGTCGTCAGCGGTTGGCCAGTCGCATCCACGCGGACGCGGTCGAGCGGATCGACGGTAGGGTTCCTGCCTGCCGTGGCGGCGCGCCCGGTCTTGTCGGAGTGGTTGGTCTCGGCCAGCGTGCTGGCACCGACCAGCGCGGACGCGGGAGGATGGTGGGCTCCTTCGCTGGGCGCGCGGGCGTTGTCGTGGCCGTATTCGGCGGGCTTGGTCGGGTTGTAGGGCATGGCCGCGACGGTGGAGTTGATGTCGGCGGCCTGCTGCGCCGGCGCATCGTCGATGTCACCCGGAGGTGGCGCTGCGGGCCCGCTGTCGGACGCGCGTGCGGCGGCCTTGGCAGCCGTGCCGCTCTTCTTGCTGCCATTGGACGGTGGGCGTTTGGAAGTCGGCATGGTGCTCTCGCGGCGTGGTCTGGAACGGGAAACGTAAGGCCGCGAAGGTGAAACCCGCATCAAATACGGGTCAGCCTGCCGACCAGCGCGACAGGTCCTGCTGGACGGAGTTGATGCCCTCCCAGGGGTCCTTGCGCCTGCGCCGCAGACGCGGCGGTACGCTGCGCAGATCGAACTCGTTGCCGGCCTTGAGCGACCCCAGTTGCGCCCATGTCAGTGGCAAGGCGACCGGCGCTCCCTCCCGGGCCCGCAGCGAGTAACTGGCGATCGCCGTCGCGCCGCGACTGTTGCGCAGGTAATCGATGAAGATCTTGCCCGGACGCAATTTCAAGGTTGAAACCGCAATGAAGCGCTCGGGCTCGGACTCGGCCAGGGCATCGGCAAACCCGTGCGCGAAGTGCTTGACCAGCTCCCACTCGCACCCCGGATTCAGCGGTACCACCACGTGCAGCCCCTTGCCGCCGGTGGTGCGCAGGAAACTTACCAGCCCGGCTTGTTGCAGCAGCTTGCGAACGTCGCGGGCGGCCTGCTTGACCTCGGCAAACGGGACGTCAGGGCCCGGATCGAGATCGAAAACCACCCGGTTGGCCACGTCCGGGTTGTCGGCGAACGATCCCCAGGGGTGGAACTCCAGGGCGTTGAACTGGACCAGTTCCATCAACCCGGCGGCATCGCGGACCACCAGGTAGTTGGCGTTGGTGCCCGCTTCCTCCTTCAGGCGGACCAGGTCCACGCGCTCCATGCCCGCGGTGTGGTGTTTCTGGAAGAAGCACGCCTTGGCGGTCCCGGACGGGCACCGGATCACCGACAGCGGCCGATTGATGACCTCCGGCAGCAGGTAGTCCATGACCTGCTCGTAGTACGCCGCAACGTCGGCCTTGGTGATGCGCGCGTCGGGATAGATCAGCTTGGTCGGGCTGCTGATTTTGACCGGCTCGGCGGACGGCTTGGGGGCGGACTTGTCGCTGCTCATCAGGTCACCGGGATCCTTGTCCAGTCGAATGGTCTTCAACGAAGGCTGCCGCAGCAGGCCCTGGCCGCTGATGCCCCGCAGGTAGACCTCGGCGACAAACAGCGGGTTGAACCAGGTCGCCGCGCGCAGCGGCCCCTTCTGGCTCGCCGGCACCTCCACGGTGGGCGTCGCACTGCCGGCGTTGCCGATATGGGCACTGATCTCGTCGAGCTGGCGGTCGCTGAAACCGCTGCCCACGCGACCGGCGTAGGACCAGCCCCCTGCTCCGTCGGGGCTCGCCAGCAAAAGCGCGCCAAAGCCCTTGCGCGAGCCCTTGGGGGGCAGCGTCCCAACCACGGCGAACTCGTCACTCTGGATCGATTTGGTCTTGCGCCAGTCGTCGCCGCGACCGGGGTGATAGACGCCGTCGGCGCGCTTGGAAATGATGCCTTCGAAGTGCTGTTCGCCGGCCAGGGCAAATGCGGCGGCACCATCGACCGGGATGTGCGAGCTGTACGCCAGCGACGGCGGAGCGTCGGCCAGCACGGCTTCCAGCAAACGCTTGCGCTCCAGCAGCGGCGCCCGGTCAATGGCGATCCCGTCTAGGTGCAACAGGTCGAACAGGACGTAGCTCAGGGCGCCCTGCTGCTCTCCCGACAGCGTCGCCTGGAGGACATTGAAGTCCTGCTGGGTACCGGTGCCGGCGATCAGCTCACCGTCCAGCGCCGCACTGCGCAGCCCCAGTTGCTCCAGGGCCTGAACCACCTCGGGGACCTTCCCCGTCCACTCCAGTGCGTTGCGGGACCACAGCCGCACCCGCCCGGCGACGATGGTCGCCACCAGCCGGTAGCCGTCCCATTTGACTTCGTGCAACCAGCGCTCACCAATGGGAGGCGCATCGCCCAACTTGGCCAATTGCGGCTCGAACGCGCCACCGTCGAGCGTGGCCTTTTTCGCGCCCGGCAGTTTGGCCGCCGCCGTCGCCCATTTCTTTTTCGCCGCACGTGTTGACGTCGCGCGCGGTTCCGGAGGCGCCAGCAGGCCCTTCTTGCCCGTCTTGCCTGCACCGGCGCGTTTGACGTCGGCGGCCGGCGCGGGCGTGACATCGCCCAGAAGGTCGTCCGCCTCCAGATCGGAGGCGTAGGCGTCATCGTCCTTGAACAGCAGCCACTGCGGCTGCCGGGCCGCCTTGCCCGAACGCACCAGATGCCACCCGCCCTTGAGCTTCTCGCCGAACAGCTGGAAGCGCAGGTGGCCTTTGGCGAGCTGGGCTTCGGCGTCGTACTGCGTGCTCCACACGCCATGGTCGAACTGCGCCACGTGGCCGCCGCCGTACTCGCCCTTGGGAATTTCGCCCTCAAAGCTCGCGTAGTCGACCGGGTGGTCCTCCACCTCGACCGCCATGCGCTTGACCTTGGGGTCGTAGCTGGGGCCCTTGGGCACGGCCCAGGATTTCAGCGCATCGCCCACCTGCAGGCGGAAGTCGTAATGGCGGCGCGAGGCGTGATGGAGCTGGACGACGAAAATCGCCCGGTCACCCGGCGTCAACGGTTTACCCGGCTCGGGCTCGCGGGTCCTGTTGAACTGCCGCTTCCTGCGGTACTCGGTGAGACTCATCGATCCGCGGCGGCCTATTCCGGCCGTTTTGCCGGCACGAAGGGAGAAACGGGGTCGCTGGCGGGGAAGGTTTCCTCCAGCGCCTCGTCCTGGTTCTCGCTCTCGATCTGTTTGCGGCGCTGCCGCTCCTCCGGCGTCTCGTCCCTTGCCGGCGGCTCATCCGGCGGCGGCGGGTCCTTGCGGTCACGGCTGTTGTGCTGGCTCATGGTCCTGTCCACGGTGCGGGACTTCAAAGATGGATTGCCGCGCGCATACGCAACGTGATGCGGGGAATGACGGAGAAAGGCTCAGCCGGCCGCGGCATGGACGCCCATCGTCAGCTGCAATCGATGCTCCTTTCCGTCGTCGCGCAACGGGATCCGCGGGGCCGGACCGGTCCAGCGGATCGGGGCCCCGTCCAGGGTGGCGTCGTGAATTCCGCGCGTCGCTCCCTCGGGGTTGTCCACCTGGATGCGGTAGCGGGAAGCGCCGTGGCGGTAGAGGATGCTGAAGCCGGGCCAGGTGGCGGGAATGCAGGGGTCCAGCAGCAGATGGTCGCCGCTGAGGTGGAACCCCAGCAGCGCCTCGACGCCTGCGCGGTAGAGCCAGGCGGCCGAGCCGGTGTACCAGGTCCAGCCACCCCGCCCCGCCAGCGCGCCCACCGAGTAGACATCGGCGCAGGACACGTAGGGCTCCACGACAAAGTGTTCCGCTGCCGGTGGCGAACTGGAGTGCGTGATCGGGTTGAAATAGTCGAACAGTTCCCAGGCCCTGCTGCCCTCGCCCAGGCCCGCCCAGGCGAAGATCGACCAGATGCAGCCGTGCGTGTACTGCCCGCCGTTCTCGCGCACCCCGGGTGGGTAGGCCTTGATGTAGCCCGGGTCGTGCGGACCGTTCTCAAAAGGCGGGGTCAGCAGCCGCGCCAGGCGGTGTTGGTGATCGACCAGTTCGCGCTCGGTGGACTCCATGGCCTGGCGCCGGCGCTCGGGATCTCCGGCCGCCGACATGACCGCCCAGGACTGGGCAATGCTGTCGATGCGGCATTCAGGCTGCTGCGCGCTGCCCAGCGGGGTGCCGTCATCGTAATAGCCGCGGCGGTACCAGGCGCCGTCCCAACCGGCGCCTTCCATCGCCGACTTCACCGTGGCGGCGGTCCGATCCCAGCGATCGGCGCGCTGGTGATCGCCACGTGACCGGGCGATCGGCCCCAGCCGCGCGATGACGTCCAGCAGAAACCAGCCGAGCCAGACGCTCTCGCCGCAGCCCTGCGCCCCGACCCGGTTCATTCCGTCGTTCCAGTCGCCGGTGCCCATCAGCGGCAGGCGATGCGGGCCCAGTGCCAGCGACACATCGACGGCGCGCGCGCAATGTTCGTAGATGCTCCCCGTTGTGGCCGAAATGGTCGGCGTGAAAAAGGCGTCGGTCTGGCCGTCTTCCAGCGTAGGGCCCTCAAGGAAGGCGGCGTGCGCATCGAGCAGCTGTACATCCCCGGTCACCGTCACATAGTGCAGCGCCGAATACGGCAGCCAGAGCCGGTCGTCGCTCATCCGGGTGCGGATGCCCTTCCCGCTCGGCGGCAACCACCAGTGCTGCACGTCGCCTTCGAGGAACTGGCGCGAGGCGGCGCGCAGGAGATGCTCGCGGGCGACCTCGGGGCAGGCGATGCAAAGCGCCCTGACGTCCTGCAACTGGTCGCGGAACCCGTACGCGCCGCTGGCCTGGTAGTACGCCGTGCGCGCCCACATCCGGCACGAGAGGACCTGGTAGAGCAGCCAGTGGTTGAGCAGCAGGTTCATCGCCGGATCCGGCGTGTTGACCTGGAGCGTTGCGGTGACATCGTCCCAGCGGTTGCGGATCGCGTCCATGACAGCGTCCAGGTCCAGGCCGCGGGCGTGCTGCACCAACGCGCTGGCCGCATCCGTGGACTCCGCATCGCCGATCAGGAAACGCAGCTCGCCGGTCGCGTCCGGCTCGATTTCCAGTAGCGATTGCAACGCGGCGCAGGGATCGCGACCCGCGCCGCACCAGTTGGACAGCGGGAGGGCTCCGTGCAGGGAGGCCGGTCGTTGGAGCGAGCCATGCATGCCCAGGAACTCGCCCCGGTCGCAGGTGAAACACCGCATGCCCTCGCCGATGTCGGCAAAGGCCACCCGCCCGGCGAAGTCCGCGCGCCAGCGGTTCACCGCAAACACGGCCGAGGTCTGTGGATCCTGCGAGGTGACCACCTGCGGACCGGGAACGCTGCCGTTGGGTCCCAGCGCCCATTGCAGGTAGGCGGTCACCACAATGGCGCGGGCTCGACCGGAGCGGTTGCGGATCCGCAGGCGGGAGACCTTCACCCCATGGTCGGGTGGGAGCAGCTGCAGCAGTTCGATTTCCAGCCCGTCGCATTGATGCGACCAACTGGACCAGCCGCGCCCATGGCGGGTGATGCGCTTCGTACCGGGCCCGGGCAGTGGCAACGGGGTCGCGCTCCACAGCGCCCCACTGTCGCGGTCACTCAGATAGACGACCTCGCAGGGCTCATCAGTGACGGGATCGTTGGGCCATGGGGTGAGCGGATTCTGCTGGCTGTTGCAGGAGAATGTGTGCCCGCCGCCCTCGCCGGTAGTGATGAAGCCGGCGACCGGATTGGCGACGACGTTGCTCCACGGCGCCGGCGTGCACCGGTGGCCATCTGCACGGATGACATATTCGTCACCGCCGGGTGAGAAACCGCCGTATCCATTGTCGAACTGCAGCGCCAGATCGTCGCCGGTCCCCGGGTGTGGCGGCGCTGCGGGAACCACGTTCCGCGCTGGCGCATCCTCGGCTGCGGTCTCGACCCGCCCTGCCATTGTCGTGCTGCCCGGGGAATCGCCGCCCACCTCGGTCGACGAGGGCCACTCCCCGGCCGGCAATATCACGCGCGCCGCGCCGATCAGGCCGTCGCGCAGGCCCGGGTCGATCTGCTCCACGTCGACAAAGAACGCCTCTGCCTTCGCCGCTTCCGGATCGGCGCCGAGTGCGCGCTTCTGCGCTTCCACCAGCCGGGCGAGCGACTGGCCTGGCGCGGCTCCGCCAACGGCATTCCGGTGCCCCAGCACCACCACATCCACGCCCAGACCCATCGATTGCCAGTAGCGCTGGACCCGCAGCAGTTCACTCGTGGCAGTTGCGGTCGGGTGCTCGTCCGCGATCACCAGCACGATGGGACGGTCGCCGGAAATCCCACCGGCCCAGAGCTGCGGCGCGCCGCCGACGGCGCTGGCGATCGCGTCCGGCGAGGCGCGCCACGCGGGGTTGGAAACCATCAGGGCGGCGAGCAATTGCGAATAACGCGCCGCGCACGTCTCGTCCAGCTCGAACTGCGTCCGTCGGGCGGCCGCGGCGGCGCGCGCCTGCTGGATGACCGCGCCGCAGTGCTCCGCGGACGCCAGCGACCTCGCCAGTGCGAGGACGTTTTCACGCGAGTCGGCCACGCAATTCCAGAACGCGATCCTTACGGTGGCGCCGGGCGCCACGCGGACGCGACGACGCAGACTGATGACCGCGTCCAGCACGTCACCGGCGTTTTCGCCCAGCACTTCGCCGTTGCGCAACTGGCAGCCGTCCTGCAGCGGCCGGCCACGCCCGAGGAACCGGCGGCGATCGGTCTCGTATTCGCAGGTGTCCGAAGGCTGGCCCTCCACGCGGGCCACCTGCGCGACCCAGGTTTCATGCTCCTCGGGCGACTGGCGCCGCCGGGTGGCCAGCAGGACCCCGCCCTCGGCCACCCATTCGGTACGCACGAACAGCTTGGAAAAGGCCGGGTGCGCGGCGTCGGCAGTCAGCAAGCCCAGCACCGGCTCGCTGTAGGAGGTCACCTCGAGCACGCGCGGACGCAGGTCCCGGTTGGTGATGGTGAGGTGGCGCAGCTCGGCATCGCGATCGACAGCGACGACGACGCTCAGGCGGGTTTCCAGCAACTGCGAGATCCGCCTGCTGGAGAACACCCCACAGCCGGCGTCGATATCGATGCCGCCCGGAACGTGGGGCATCGGCTGCCTGGTGGATGACCAGAGCGCTCCACCGTCCACGTCGCGCAGCAACAGGTAACTGCCCCAGGCGTCACGGGTCGGGTCCTCGCGCCAGCGCGTCAAGGCCCGGCCGCACCAACGGCTCCACCCCGAGCCGGCATCGGTCAGCAGGGTGGTGTAGCGGCCGTTCGACAGCAGGTGCGCGCGCTGCACGGCAATCGTGGCGACGTTCGACACGGAGATGCCCGTTCCATCAGACAGCATGGAAACCTGATGCTACTCCCGGCCCGTTACGCCGCCTTGAAGGCCTTTTCGATACCTTGCGCTTACCGAGGCGGACGGGTGCCACCGTGACCGACGAGCAACTGATCGACCGGCTGCAGCACGCCGCATTCGACTACTTTCCCGGTGCGTTCAATCCAGCCAACGGACTGGTGGCCGACACCACCCGCCCGGGCGCGCCCTGCAGCATCGCGGTGGTCGGCTTCGCCCTCTCCACCTACCCCGTCGCCGTGGAACGCGGCTGGATCGGCCGGACCGAAGCGCTGCAGCGTGCGCTCGCCACACTGCGCTTCTTTCATGGCAGCGACCAAAGTGGCGCGGCCGACGCCACCGGCCACAAGGGCTTCTATTACCACTTCCTGGACATGGAAACGGGCAGGCGAACATGGCGCTGCGAGCTGTCGACGATCGACACGGCCCTGCTCATCGCCGGCGTCCTGCTCGCAGCGCGGTATTTCAACCGCGACCACCGCGATGAGCGTGAATTGCGTTTTCTGGCCGAGGCCCTGTACCTGCGGGTGGACTGGGACTGGGCGTGCGCGGGGCGCGCGACCATCCGCCAGGGCTGGAAACCGGAGTGCGGATTCCTGCATTACGGATGGGACGGCTACGACGAAGGCATCCTGCTGTATGTGCTGGCTGCCGGCTCGCCGACCCACCCCATCGAGACCGCGAAGTACACGGCCTGGACGGCCACCTACCAGTGGGAAAACCTGTACGGCGAGGAGTTCCTCTACGCCGGCCCGCTGTTCGTGCACCTGTTCTCGCACGCGTGGATCGATTTTCGCGGGATCCGCGACGCCTTCATGCGCCGCAAGCGCAGCGACTACTTCAAAAACACCCGTCGCGCCATCGCCGTGCAACGTGAATATGCATGGCGCAATCCCCGGGGATTTGCCGGCTACACCCGCGATTGCTGGGGTCTCACCGCGTGCGACGGTCCCGACGAGGGGACGCCCGAGCTGGCGAGCCACCTGGGGCGGTTATACGGCTACGCGGCCCGCGGAGTTCCCTATGGCCCCGATGACGGCACCTTGAGTGCCTGGCTCGGCCTGTCCTGCCTGCCGTTTGATCCGGAAGCGGGACTCGCTGCCACCCACGCCGTGCTGCAACGCTACCCGCAAACCCTGCACGACGGTCGTTTCGCCAGTGCCTTCAACCCGTCGCTGGCCGGGAGCGACGGTGAGCCCTGGGTGTCGGCGGGTACGTTCGGGCTGGACCAGGGCCTGTTGGTGATGATGGTGGAGAACCACCGCACCGGCCTGATCTGGGAGCTGATGCGCGGATGCCCCTATCTGCGCAGCGGATTGAAGAACGCCGGTTTCGGCGAAGGTTGGCTGCAATGAACGATCCCGACCATGGCAACGCGCTGCTGCCTGCAGAGCTGGATCGGCATGAGGAAGAACGTCTGGGCAACGTGCGGCCGCCGGGCTGGTGCAATCCGCGACCGACCGGGCGGTACGACCTGGCGATCCTGGGAGGCGGGACGGCCGGGCTGACCGCTGCGGCCGAGGCACGCTCGCGCGGGGCGCGGGTCGCGCTGATCGAATCCGGGCTGCTCGGCGGCACCTGTCTCAACACCGGCTGCGTCCCGTCCAAGTCCTTGGTTCACAGCGCCAGGACCGTGGATGGGTGGCGCGACGCCGCCATACACGGCAACGGTCCTGCAGCGGCCGAGCGCGTCGACTTTGCCAGCGTGATGGAGCGCATGCGCGCCACCCGCGCGCGGATCAGCCGCGGTGACGCGGCGGCGCGTCTGTCGGCCCAGGGCACGGATGTCTTCTTCGGGCAGGCCCGGTTTACGGCCAACGACACGCTCGAGGTGGCGGGAACCCCATTGCAGTTTTCCAAGGCACTGGTGGCGACCGGTGCGCAGCCGCTTATTCCGTCGATTCCGGGGCTGGCCGAGTGCGGGTTCCTGACCAGTGACACCGTGTTCGAGCTGACTGCCCTGCCACCGCGCATCCTGGTCATCGGCGGCGGGCCGCTGGGCTGCGAGATGGCCCAGGCGCTGTGCCGCTTCGGCGCCCGCACCACCATCGTGCAGGACTGGCCGCTCTTCCTGCCGCGCGAAGAGCGCGACGCCGCACAGATCCTGTCGGGCGCCTTCGCGCGAGACGGCCTGGAAGTGCGCCTCAACACCCGCGTGGTGGATATCCGCATGGACGGCGAGCGCCGGATCGCCGAGCTGCTGAGCGACGACGACCGCAGCACCCTCGAGTTCGACGCGATTCTCACCGGCACGGGCCGTTCTCCCCGCGTGGAGGGTATGGATCTGGAGCTTGCGGGGATCCACTACGACGGCGGCCGGGGCATACACGTCGATGACTTCCTGCGCACCACCAACCCGAACGTTTTTGCCGCCGGCGACGTGTGTCTGGAGCACCGCTTCAACGACGCTGCGCGCGCATCGGCCAGGCTGGCGGTCTGCAACGCCCTGGACGGCGCTGTACAACGTCTCAGCGAGCTGGTGATTCCCTGGTGCACCTACACCGATCCGGAAATCGCCCACGTCGGCATGTACGTGCGCCAGGCCAGGGCCCGCGACATCGGTGTCCGCACGTTCACCGTCCCGATGCACACCGTCGACCGGGCGATCATCGACGGCGAGGACTGCGGCTTCGTCAAGATCCACGTGCGCGATGGCACCGCCGAGATCCTCGGGGCCACGATCGTCGCCCGCCACGCCGGCGAAATGATCAACGAGATCACCCTGGCGATGGTCGCCAAGCTGGGCCTGGATACGCTGTCACGAGTGATCCACCCTTCCCCCACCCAGTCCGAAGCCATCCGCATGGCCGCTGATGCGTTTGTGCGCAGCCAGCGTGGCCCGGCCGTCACGGGGAAATTGCGAGACTGAGGCGACTACGGAGTCACGCACTGATCGAAAACGCATTATTTGAAGAAGGAGGCGCGAGATGAAACTCGGCATGATCGGCCTGGGACGCATGGGCGCCAACATGGCCCGCCGCCTGATCCAGGGCGGCCACTCGATCGTTGGATTCGATCCGGACCCGGATGCCCGCAAGGCGCTGGAGAGCGACGGCGCGCAGACCGCGGACAGTCTCAAGGCGCTGGTCGAATCCCTGCCCGGTCCGCGCAACGTCTGGATGATGGTCCCCGCCGGCGACATTACCGAAAGTACGGTAGGTGATTTGCTGGCGCTGCTGGATTCTGGCGACACCCTCATCGACGGCGGCAACTCCAACTACAAGGACACCGTGCGGCGGGCCAAATCGCTGGCCGAGCACGACATGCATTACGTGGACTGCGGCACCAGCGGCGGTGTCTGGGGGCTGGCGGAAGGCTACAGCCTCATGATCGGCGGGGAACCGGCCCCGGTGGAGGCGCTGCGCCCGGTGTTCGAGACCCTCGCTCCGGCGACGGACCAGGGCTGGGGCCACGTCGGCCCACCCGGCGCCGGCCACTTCACCAAGATGGTCCACAACGGCATCGAATACGGAATGATGCAGGCCTACGCGGAAGGCTTCGCGATCCTTCAGCACAAGCAGGAATTCTCCTTGGACCTGCATCAGGTCGCCGAGATCTGGCGCAACGGCAGCGTGGTGCGCTCGTGGTTGCTGGACCTCACCGCCCGCGCCCTGGACGAAAACCCGACTATGGACGGGATCGCCCCGTGGGTGGACGACTCGGGCGAAGGCCGATGGACGGTGGCGGAGGCGATCGATCTGGACGTCTCTGCCCCGGTGATCACCTTGGCCTTGCTGGAGCGGCTGCGTTCGCGTGACAACGACTCCTACTCCGACAAGCTGCTGGCGGCGATGCGCAACCAATTCGGCGGGCACGCGATCAAGAAGGAGTGACGCTCAAAGCGCGCGGTGCGCGGGGCTCCCTCAGGCGCCGCGTTTGCGCGCCATCCTCGGCCAGTACTGGAACTCATCGGCGTAGACCTCCGCATCCACTTCCATGACCCGTGCCTGCAGGCGTTCCTGGACATCGGCGACGGCCTGGTTGTAGATCGCCGGGCCTATGTCCTCGATGAAGAAATCCAGCAGCATGTCCGCGGCGAGCTCACTGAGGTCCTCGTCCAGGTTGGCGCTGGCATAGCGCTGGATGGACTCGAGTGCCTGCTTTCGCACCGGCTCGGGAATTTTGATGGTCATGGATTCGGGTTCTCACGGCTGGCGCGTCGCGCCGGGCGTGCCATGGTCGACCAGAGCGGCGCCGACGTCGAGACATGGCGGCATTCCGTTCGGAGCGCGGACAGAAGCAACACGCCTCTCGAAAGAACAAATCGGTGCCGGCGTTACACTGGCACCCCACACCGCCGTCGCTCGATGCGCCCGAAGCCATGCGTAATCCCCTGCAGGACCAGTTGCTGAAAGCCGGCCTGGTCAAGAAGAACAAGGTCACCCAGGTCGTCCGCGAACAGAACAGGAAGCGGCACGGCAAGGGCTCGTCCAACGCAGCGCCCGAGCCCGACGCGGTGGATGCCCAGCAACTGCTCGCCGAGCGCGCCGAACGCGACCGCGCGCTGGCGGCCGAACGCAACGCGCAGGCGCGGGCCAACGAGCTGAAGGCGCAGGTGCGCCAGATCGTGGAGATGCATCGGGTCAAGCGCGAGGGCGAGATCGACTACCGCTTCACCGACGGCAAGGCCATCCGCAGCGTGTTGGTCAGCGACGTGTTGCGCGCCCAGCTCGCCAAGGGCGCGCTGGTAATCGTGCGCCACGGCGACAGCCATGAGCTGGTGCCGCGTGCGGCCGCGGAAAAGATCCGCGAGCGTGATCCGGAGGCGATCGTGCTCGACCACGGCCGCAGCGATGATGGCTCCGGCGATGCCAGCGAGGACGATGATTTCTACAGCCAGTTCAAGGTGCCCGACGACCTGGTCTGGTAATCACTCCAGCGCCGCTCAGCCCAGCAGCGCCCTCGCCCGCTTGACCACGTTGTCGACCGTGAATCCGTAGGCGTCAGCCAGCGCCTGCATCGGCGCGGACGCGCCAAAGCGGTCGACCGACAGCACATCGCCGCCGTCGCCGACCCAGCGATGCCAGCCCTGCGCGCTTCCGGCCTCGACCGCCAGCCGCGCAGTGGCCGCAGGCTGCAGCACCGAGTCGCGGTAGTCGCGCGGCTGCGCCTCGAACAGGTCCCAGCTCGGCATGGAAACGCACCGGACGCTGACGCCGTCGCGCCGCAGCCTTCCTGCGGCCTCCACGATCAGGCTGACCTCAGATCCGCTGGCGATCAGGATGATCTGCGGCGAGTCGTCGGCGTCGGCATCGAGCACGTAGGCGCCCTGCCTCAGGCCCTCGGCCGCGGCGTAGACCTCCCGGTCCAGCGTGGGCAGATCCTGCCGGGTCAGGATGAGCATCACCGGCCGGTCGCGCGTCTCCACCGCGACGCGCCAGGCGACGGCGGTCTCGTTCGCATCGGCCGGGCGAATCACGCTGAGCCGCGGGATTGCCCGCAAGCTGGCGAGCTGTTCGACGGGCTGGTGGGTCGGGCCGTCCTCGCCGAGCATGATGCTGTCGTGGGTGAACACGTGGATCAGATGCAGGCCCATCAGTGCGGCGAGGCGTATCGGCGGGCGCATGTAATCGGAGAAGACGAGAAAGGTTGCCCCGTACGGGATGAAGCCCCCGTGGGCCGCCATGCCGTTGACGATCGCGCCCATCGCGTGTTCGCGAACGCCGAAATGCAGGTTGCGGCCGGCCAGGCTCCAGCCACCTCCGTCGGAGCCCTGCGGGTCTTCGCCCGCGTCCAGCGGCGGATTGAAGTCGCCCATTCCCTTCAGGGCGGTCTTGGTGGAGGGATCCAGGTCGGCGGAACCGCCCGACAGTTCCGGCAATTTGGGCGCGAGCGCGTTCATTACCTTGCCGCTGGCAACGCGGGTCGCCATCCCCTTTGCATTGGCCGGAAAAATGGGGATGTCGGCATCCCAGCCGCTCGGGAGCACGCCCTCCAGGCGCCGGCGGAGTTCCGCCGCCAGCTCGGGATGGGCGTCGGCGTACGCCTGCATCCGGTGGTTCCAGGCGTCTTCCTGGTCGGCGCCCTTCCCCACCGCGGTCTGCATGGTGGAGAGCGCCTCGTCGGGAACCCGGAACGCCGGCTCCACCGGCCAGCCCAGGCTCTGCTTGGTCAGGCGCACCTCCTCCTCGCCGAGCGGCGAGCCGTGGGCCTCGAAGCTGTCCTGCTTGGGCGAGCCGTAACCGATGTGGGTGCGGACCAGGATCAGTGACGGCCGGGCGGATTCATCGGCGGCCGCGCGGATTGCCGCGTCGATGGCCGACAGGTCATTGCCATCCTCGACCCACTGCGTGTGCCAGCCGTACGCGCGGAAGCGCGCTTCGCAATCCTCGGTAAAGGCGATGTCCGTGGCCGCGGACAGGGTCACGTAGTTGGCGTCGTACAGGCAGGTCAGCTTGCCCAGCTGCAGGTGGCCGGCGAGCGACGCGGCCTCGGAGGCGACGCCTTCCATCAGGTCGCCATCGCTGGCCAGCACCCAGGTTCGATGGTCGACGAGCTTGTGCCCGGGCCGGTTGTAGCGGGCCGCGAGCTGCGCCTCGGCCATTGCCATCCCGACCGCGTTGGCGAAGCCCTGCCCAAGCGGGCCGGTGGTGAGCTCGACGCCAGGCGTGTGCCCGCGCTCGGGATGGCCCGGCGCCCGGCTGCCCCATTGGCGGAACTGCTTGATGTCCTCCAAAGAGAGGTCGAAGCCGCTCAGGTACAGCAAGCTGTAGAGCAAGGCCGAACCGTGCCCGGCCGAGAGGACGAACCGGTCGCGGTCGGCCCAGTCGGGGTTGCGCGGATTGACCTTCAGCCAGCGCGACCACAGCACGTAGGCCATCGGCGCGGCGTCGAGCGGAAGACCGGGGTGTCCGCTGTCGGCCTTCTGCACCATGTCCACGGACAGGAAACGAAGGGTGTCGATACAGAGCTGGTCGATTCGCGCGGACATGCTGTTACCTCACTGCTGGGTGGATGCTTCCTCCAGTGCGGCGTCAACGGTTTGCTGTGCATCCTTGAGCAATTGCTTCAGATGGTCGGCGTCGCGAAAACTCTCGGCGTAGATCTTGTAGATGTCCTCCGTCCCGGACGGGCGCGCGGCAAACCAGCCACTGTCAGAGACCACCTTGATGCCACCAATGGGCGCACCGTTGCCCGGCGCCTTGTCCAGCACGCGCCGGATCGGCTCGCCGGCAAGCTCGGTGCCGGTGATCGCGTCGGGGGTCAGCGCAGCGAGCGCGCGCTTTTGGGCCTTGGTCGCCGGCGCTTCCACCCGATCGGTGAACGGCTCGCCATAGCGCTCGCACAGCTGGCGGTAGACCACGCCCGGATCATCGCCGCTCAGGGCGGTGATCTCCGCGGCCAGCAGCGCCGGCGCGATGCCGTCCTTGTCGGTCGTCCAGACAGAACCGTCGCGCCGCAGGAAGGAGGCCCCGGCGCTTTCCTCGCCGCCGAATCCGAGCGCGCCGGAAAACAGCCCGTCGACGAACCACTTGAACCCCACGGGCACCTCGTACAACTGCCGCCCCAGCCCGGCGGCAATGCGGTCGATCATGGCGCTGCTGACCACCGTCTTGCCGATGCCGGCACCCGCGCCCCACTGCGGCCTGTTGCGGAACAGGTAGTCGATGGCGACGCAGAGGTAGTGATTGGACGGCATCAGCCCGGCGCTGGCGGTCACGATGCCGTGGCGGTCGTGGTCGGTATCACAGGCGAACGCCACGTCGTAGCGGTCCTTCATGCCGATCAGCCGGCTCATCGCGTACGGCGATGACGGGTCCATGCGGATGCGCCCGTCCCAGTCCAGGCTCATGAAGCCGAACTGCGGATCCACCTGCTCGCTGACCACGTCCAGCGCGATCCGGTAGTGCTCGGCGATGCGGGCCCAGTAGTGGACGCCAGCGCCGCCCAGCGGATCCACGCCCAGCCGCAGGTCAGCGCTGCGGATCAGGTCGAAGTCGATCACGTTGCCCAGATCGGCGACATAGGCCGACAGGAAGTCGTGTTCGCGGGTGGTGTCGGCGGCGCGGGCGCGCCCGCCGGTCCAGCGCCGGACGTCGGCCAGGCCGTTGGCGAGGCTCGCGTTGGCATGCTTCTGGATCCAGCCGGTGACGTCCGTATCGGCGGGGCCGCCGTCGGGCGGGTTGTACTTGAAGCCACCGTCCGCCGGCGGATTGTGCGACGGCGTGATCACGATGCCGTCGGCACGACCGCGCTCGCGGTTCGCGTTGTGGACGAGGATCGCGTGGGAAATCGCCGGCGTCGGCACCGGCTCCCCGCCCGCGGAGACGCGCACCTCGACGCCGTTGGCGGCCAGCACTTCCAGCGCGGTCTCCAGCGCCGGCGCGGAGAGCGCGTGCGTGTCGGCGCCGATGAAGATCGGGCCGTCGATGCCCTGCCCCTCCCGGTACGCACAGATGGCCTGGGTAACGGCGAGGATGTGGTCCTCGTTGAAACTGCCTTCCAGCGAGGAGCCGCGATGGCCGGAGGTCCCGAACGACACCCGCTCGGCCGGGTTCGACGCGTCCGGGCGGGTCTGGAAGTAGGCGTTGACCAGATGACCGACGTCGATGAGGTCGCGGGCTTCGGCGGGGGTGCCGGCGCGTTTGTCGATCCGCGTGCCCATCAGCTGCGACCCCGCACTGCGCGGTAGCGCTGGATCAGGGTATTGGTGGAGCTGTCGTGGGTCAGCGCGGGCGCGTCCTTGGCCTTGAGCTCCTCTGCAAGAGGCGTGGCCAGCTGTTTACCGAGCTCGACACCCCACTGGTCGAAGGAATCGATGTTCCACAGGGTTCCCTGCACGAACACGCTGTGCTCGTAGAGCGCCACCAGGCTGCCCAGCGCGTGCGGGGTCAGCCGGTCGGCAAGAATGGTGTTGCTGGGCCGGTTGCCGTCAAATACGCGATGCGCTTGCAGCGCATCGGCGGTGCCCTCGGCCTCGACCTGGGCGGGCGTCTTGCCGAATGCCAGCGACTCGCCCTGGGCCAGCAGGTTGGCGATCAGGAGATCGTGCTGGTCGCCGGCAACCGTATCCGCACCGGCCTCAGCTTGCAGCGGCAGCGGGTTCAGCGGATGGCAGAAGCCGATGAAGTCGCACGGCACCAGACGCGTACCCTGGTGGATCAGCTGATAGAACGAGTGCTGCCCGTTGGTGCCTGGTTCGCCCCAGTAGACCGGCGCGGTCTGGTAGTCGACCCGGCTGCCATCGGCGGTCACGTGCTTGCCGTTGCTCTCCATGGTGAGCTGCTGCAGGTAGGCCGGGAACCGACTCAGGTATTGCGAGTACGGCAGCACCGCGACGGTATTGGCACCGAGAAAATTGTTGTTCCAGATCCCCAGCAGGCCCATCAGGACCGGCAGGTTGCGCTCCATGGGCGCAAGCCGGAAATGCTCGTCCATGGCTTGGAAGCCCGCCAGCATCTCGTGGAAGCGCTCCGGGCCGATGGCCAGCATCGTCGACAGGCCGATCGCGGAATCCATCGAATAGCGTCCGCCCACCCAGTCCCAGAACCCGAACATGTTGGCGGTGTCGATGCCGAACGCCTCCACCCCTTCGGCATTGGTGGATACCGCGACGAAGTGTTTGGCGACCGCCGCCTCGTCGCCCAGGGACTGCATGCACCAGGCTCGGGCGGCATGCGCGTTGGTCAGCGTCTCCAGCGTAGTGAACGTCTTGGAGCAGACGATGAACAGGGTCTCGGCCGGATCCAGGCCGCGGGTGGCCTCGGTGAAATCCGTGCCGTCCACGTTGGACACGAAATGGAACGAGAGCTCGCGCTGGCTGTAGAAACGCAGCGCCTCGTAGGCCATGACCGGCCCCAGATCCGAGCCGCCGATCCCGATGTTGATGATGTTGCGGATCGGCTTGCCGGTGTGGCCCGTCCACTGTCCGCTGCGCACGCGATTGCAGAACGCCGCCATCCGTTCCAGCACGGCGTGTACATCGGCCACCACGTCCTCGCCGTCCACCACCAGCTTGCTGCCAGCGGGCATGCGCAGGGCGACGTGCAACGTCGGACGATCTTCGGTGACATTGATGCGGGCGCCGGCGAACATCGCCTCGCGACGCTCCTCGAGGCCGCGGGCACGCGCCAGGGCGAACAGGAGGTCAAGCGTTTCCCCATTGACCCGGTTCTTCGAGTAATCGAGGTACAGCCCCGCTCCCTGGGCCGCCATGCGCGCGCCCCGCTCCGGGTCGTCGGCAAACAGTTCACGCAGATGGCGCGGCGCCATCCAGGCCAGGTGCTCTTCCAGCGCCTTCCATTGCGGCTTTCCGGTGAGCGACCGCTCCTTCATCAGACGCTTTCCTCTCCCGCAAGCGCGCGGCTATGCGATTCGATGGTGTGCAGCAACTCCTTCCATGACTTCACAAAGGCCTCGGCGCCCTCCATCTGCAAGCGGTCCGCCAGCGCGGGAATATTCACGCCAGCCGCGGAGAACCGCTGCAGCACCGACTCCGAATCGCCGCCGTCCAGCGCCAGGGCCCCCAACAGCTGGCCGTGGTCGGCAAACGCGTGCAGGGTCTTCTCCGGAACGGTGTTGATGGTGTCCGGCGCGGCGAGTGCTTCGATGTACAGCGTGTCCGGCGCCTTGGGATCCTTGGTGCCGGTGCTCGCCCACAACATCCGCTGCGGCTGCGCGCCGCGCGCCGCGAGTTTCTGCCAACGCGGCGACTCAAGCAGTTCGCGGTAGGCCTTGTAGGTCTGCTGGGCAACCGCGATGCCCAGCGTGTTGTGCATCACCTCGGGCACCTTGTCGGCAACCGCACGGTCCCAACGGCTGACGAACAGCGACGCCACCGACGCCACACGGGCGTCCAGTCCGGCTTCCAGCCGCCGCTCCAGCCCGCGCATGTACGCCTCGGCCACGGCCAGGTATTGCGCCGTCGAGAACAGCAGCGTCACGTTGACCGGCACGCCGGCGAAGATCGACTCCTCGATCGCCGGCACCCCTTCAGGCGTCCCCGGAATCTTGACGAAGAGATTGGGACGATCGCCCTGCTCGTGGATCGCCTGGGCGGCGGCAATGCTGCCGGCGGTATCGGCGGCCAGCAGCGGCGAGACTTCCATCGATACCCAGCCATCCACGCCGTCGGTCGCGTCGTGGACCGGCCTGAACAGGTCCGCCGCCCGGCGCAGGTCCTCCAGCGCAAGCTCCATGAACAGCGCTTCACCGGACTTGCCCTCGCCCGCCTTCGTGCGCATCCCCTCATCGTAGGCATCGCTGCCGCCGACCGCCTCGTTGAAGATGCTTGGGTTGGACGTAAGGCCGGTGACCGAGAAGTCGGCGATATACCGCGCCAGCGTGCCGTCATCCAGGATGGTTCGGGAAATGTTGTCCAACCACAGGCTCTGGCCCATGTCGTGGAGCTTTCGGGTGGTTTTCATGCGTCCTCCGGTATGCAGCAACAACCAACATGGTAGTGCCCCGGGCGTACGAGGGAGCAATGCCACTGCGTGGTCGGCGCGGCGCAACCGGGCCGGCGCCCGGTCAGCAGGGGTGGCTCTGCTCGGGCTGCGGGTCCTGCCAGTGGCGGCCGTCGGTGACAAGCTCGCTGGCCGATTCCGGACCCCAGCTTCCGGGTTCGTAGATGGTGAGCGGCGTGTTGTGATTGCCATGCGAATCGGGCAGCACCGGCTCGACGATGCGCCAGGCTTCCTCCACCGAATCGTCGCGGGTAAACAGGCTGGTGTCGCCTTCGATCGCGTCGCCAAGCAGCTGCTCGTAGGGTGATTTTCCAAGGTCGCGGGAACTGCGTGCGACCAGCTCGACCGGGCGCCCTTCCATGCCCTCGCCGGCCTTCTTGACCCGTGCGCCGGTGGAGATCACCACTTCGGGGCTCAGCCGGAAGCGGAAATAGTTGGTATCGGCCAGTGAGATCCCGTCGAAAATTTCCAGCGGCGGCGGCTTCAGGTCGACCATCACCTGGGTGCTGGTGATGGGCAGCTTCTTGCCGGCGCGGATGTAGAACGGCACTCCCGCCCAGCGCCAGGTGTCGATGTACAGGCGCAGCGCGACGAACGTTTCGACCTGCGAGTCCGCGGCAACCCCGGTCTCGTCGCGATAGCCGCGGAACTGCCCGCGCACGACGTCCTGCGGGCGCAGCGATCTGGTGGCGCGGAACAGGCGCAGCTTCTCGGCGCGCAGCGACTCAGGATCGCGGCCCGCCGGGGCATCCATGGCCAGCAGGGACATGACCTGGAGCAGGTGGTTCTGGACGACGTCGCGGATCGCGCCGACCTCCTCGTAGAACGCGCCCCGCCCCTGCACGCCGAAGTCCTCCGCCATGGTGATCTGCACGCTGTCGACATAGGTGCGGTTCCAGACCGGCTCCAGGAAGGTATTGGCAAAACGGAAATACAGCAGGTTGCGCACGGCCTCCTTGCCCAGGTAGTGGTCGATGCGGAAGATCGAGGATTCGGGAAACACCGCGTGCAGTTCCCGGTTGAGCTCCCGCGCCGAGGCCAAATCCCGCCCGAACGGCTTCTCGACGATCACCCGAGCATTGGCGTTGCACCCCGAAGCGGCCAGGCCCTGCACCACCGTGCCGAACATGCTGGGAGGGATGGCCAGGTAGTGGATTGGCCGCGAGGCCGAACCCAGCGCCTGTTTCAGGCCGCGGAATGTCTCCGGGTCGCTGTAGTCGCCGTCGATGTAGCGCAGCTGTTCGCACAGGCGGGCAAAGGCGTCCTCGTCCACGCCGCCATTGGCTTCAAGGCTGGCGCGCGCCCGCTGACGCAGGCGCTCCAGCGACCAGCCGCCGCGGGAGACACCTATCAGGGGCATGTCCAGCTCGCCGCTGCGGATCATCGCCTGCAGTGCCGGGAAGATCTTCTTGTACGCCAGGTCCCCCGTGGCGCCGAAGAAAACGAATGCGTCTGAGACGGGTTTGGCCATGCCGCTGCTCCGGTAAGTCGACCCGTCGATTTTGCCTACCCGAACGTGATGCCAGGCGAATGGCCAAGCGAGCGCCCGATCAGCCGTGCCCGCGACCCATGCACGGCGCGAGCAGGTCCTGGCTCGGGTCGTAGACGGTCGTGTCCACCTGCATCAGCCCCAGCACCGAACTGAAAAGATTGTCGTGCGTGGCAGGTGCGTCGAGACGCTGGCGCATGCAGCCGATGTCGATATGCCGGTCCGCCGCCAGCGCTGGTGACAGCCACATCACCATGGGCACCTTCAGCTGGGTGGCCGGCGCGATCGCGTAAGGCATCCCGTGCAGATAGAGATTGCCCTCGCCCAGCGATTCGCCGTGGTCGGAGACATAGATCACCGCACTGTCGCGGGTGTCGTCCGCGCCCAGGGTTTCGATCAAACGGGCGAGGAAATGGTCGGTATAGAGGATCGCGTTGTCGTAGGCGTTGACGATCTCCGCCTGGCGGCACTTGCCCAGGTCCGCTGATTCACACACCGGGAGGAACCGGCGGAACTGATCCGGGTAACGCTGGTAATAGCTCGGCCCGTGATTGCCCAGCTGGTGCAGCACGATTACCTGATCGCGATCCTGGGTGTCGATCTTCGCCCGGAGGTCGTGCAATAGGACCTCGTCCAGGCATCGCTCCGTGTTGCACAGTTCCGGAACCCGGGCGTCCACGAGGGATTCAAACGGCAAGCCGGCGCATACGCCCTTGCAGCCGCCCTGGGTGTCGCGCCACAGGGTCGCGATGCCCGCGTGGTCGAGCACGTTGAGCAGCGACTCCGACTCCCTGATCGCGCGCTTGTCGTAGCCACGTCGCCCCTGCGCGGAGAACATGCACGGCAGGGAGACATCGGTGCTGGAGCCGCACGCGCTCACGTCGGTGAAGTTGAGGACATCCAGATTGGCCAGCTCGGGCGTGGTCTGGCGCGCGTAGCCATTGAGGCCCCAGTTCTGGGCTCGCACGGTTTCGCCCACCACGATCACCAGCACCCGCGGTTTGCCGTCGCCGCGCCCCACAACGAGGGCGTCGCTGCCGACCGGTTGGCGTGCGCGGACGGCCGCCGCGGGATCCTCCGTCGCGACCCGTATCAGGGAGACGAGGTAGTTGCCCGGGGCGATCAGGTGGCGCAACTCCGTCCGGTTGCGCATCAGCGCAGAGATATCCTGGAACGACACCAATAGTGCGCCGGTGGTCACGGCCGCGACGGCCACCATGAGGAGCACACGCCGCAACAGCGCGGGCGCGGGCGCTTGCGCAGGAATCCGCGTCCACCAGACCATCGCCACGGGGATGAGTGCGGCCAGCACGGGCAGCGCCAGCCCGGGCGTCAACAATTCGCGGGCCTCGCGGCTGTCGGTATGCAGGACGTTGCGGATCATGTCGGGATCCAGATAGACGCCGTAATGGTGGGAGTAATAGCCGGCCAGCGCGGTGACCACAAGCAACACCGACAGCACCGGTTTGGCTGTCCAGCGGTTCATGACCACGCACAGCAGCAGGAAATGCAGACCGGTCATCGCCGTTGCCAGCGACGCGGCGGTCACCCAGCCGCGTGCGCTTTCCAGCGCACCGGTCCCGGCGTAGGCACGCCAGAACGCGGCGTTGCAGGCGACGGTAAAGAAGATACTCGCTGCCAGGACCATGCCCTCCTGACTGACCCAAGGGCGCCACACCGATACGCGGCGACGCGCGTCGCGGGTTTGGACGATGGCGCTCATGCCGACGTCCCCTTCCCGTTGGGGCGAAGGAGCCACGTTGATCCGCCCAGTGCCACCAGCCAACAGATGATCAAGGTCCACAGGTCGTGGGAAAGGAAGTGGGCTCCGCGCAACTGCTGGCTGATCCCGAACAACGCGCCCAACCCCAGCGCAACCGCAAGTCCTGCCCACCGCCAGCGCGGTCGCAGTGCGCAAAAGAAGAAGTAGAGCGTCACCCACGCGTAACCGGCGCTTGCGTGGCCGGCGGGAAAGCACGCCGCACGACCCATGCTCGGCGGCCGCGCATCAAACAAGCCGACAAACGGCTGCAAGCCACCGTAGCGCTGCAGGTCCCACGGACAATCCATCCCGCTACCTGCCTTGAGCAGCGATACGGTGACCGCTCCTGCCAGCGTTGCCCACGCCAGATATCCCAGCGGGCGACGCCAACGGGTCAGCCTCTTGTCGAAAAGACTCCACAGCCATGCGAGCAAGACGCCCAGCCACGCGGCGGCGGAGACGGTCTTGCCGGCCTCGTGCACCACCGTTGTGGTGATCCAACTCTCGCGCAGGGCCCACGTGTGGCCTTGGGCCGCGTACAGCAGGTCCGCGAGTAAAAAATCGCCGCCTGCATTGATCAGCATTACGCTGGCTGCGGCCGCCGCCAGGAGCGGATATACAAGGTGATGGCGCAGGAAAGCGCGCTTTGGCCTCCCCGTCGAGGGAAGGCGTTCGGATGGACAGAACTCGTCGGATCGCGTTGCGTGAATGGCGGGCACGTCGAAACTACGGGAGGGGGCCAGCGCCAAGCATGTGCGCCCCGTTGTAGCGATCTCTCAGCCATTTCTCAGGCGTTCGTTATCGGTCGCCAGCGGCCCGGACTAGACTTGCCTGGATCCGTGCCCCAGCAGAGCCAATGTCCGACTCCCTGAAAATCCTGATCGTGGAAGACCAGCACGATATCGCCGCCAACATCTGGGACTTCCTGGAGCGCCGCGGCCACGAGGTCGACCACGCCGCCGACGGCGAGACCGGGCTGATACAGGCCCTGCGCATCGCATTCGACGTGATCGTGCTGGACCTTGGCCTGCCCCGCCTGGACGGACTGGACCTGTGCCGGCAGCTGCGTGAGGCCGGCCGTGGAACACCGGTGTTGATGTTGACCGCCCGCGACACGCTCGACGACAAGATCCGCGGGTTCCATGAGGGCGCGGATGACTACATGGTCAAGCCGTTTGAACTCAAGGAACTGGAAGCGCGCATACGGGCATTGCACCGTCGCGGTGCGCCCTCGCCACTGGTGCCGCTCGTAACCGGCCCGCTGGAACTGGACGTCCAGGCGATGGTCGCCAGTCGCGGCGGTTCCCGGATCGCGCTTACACGCAGCCAGAGCAGCATCCTGGAGCTGCTGATGAAACGATCACCCGGAGTGGTCACCCATGACCTGCTGATCCGGGCCGTTGCGGGCAACCGCGGCGGCGATGCAGCCTCCCTGCACACGCATATGTATGACCTTAGAAACCTGGTGGACAAGCCGTTCGACACGCCACTGATCCGCACCGTGCACGCCATCGGTTACCGCCTGGTGCCACCCGAATGAGGTTCCCGTTGCCGCTGCGCACGCGCGTGACCTTGCTGTACACGGCCATGGGCGCCGTCCTGAGCGTGGTGTTTGCGCTGGGCGTGGTGTTCATCGCCGAGGAGTACGAGCGCGTCCTGGTGGACTCCATCCTCACCGGCCAGGCGCATGATTACGCCGAACGGCTGCAGCGCGAGCCCGGTATCGACCTTCCACGCAGCGACCGGGTCAGCGGCTATCAGCTCCTGCCGGGCAACCGCGGCGAAGTTCCGGACGTATTCCTGGCGCAGGCACCGGGGATCCGTGAGGTACGCGACCCGGATGGCGACGAGGTGTTCCTGGGCGTGTTCGATACCGCGGCCGGACGCCTGTTCTTTGTGATGGACCTGCACGACATTGAAGCGCTGGAGCGCTACCTCGCCTTCGTCCTCGCCGTGGTGGTGCTAGCAGGAACCGCTTTCAGCGCGTGGCTGGGATGGCTCCTGTCGGGTCGGGTCGTGCGCCCGGTCCAGCAACTGGCCGAGTCCGTCGCCGCGTTGCCGACCCAGCCCGAACGCACGGCGCTCGCAGCCCAACTGCCGCCCGACGAACTGGGACAGCTGGCCACGGCAATTGATGACTACCAGGCCCGCCTGGCCGCTGCCGCCGAAGCCGAGCAGGCTTTCCTGGGCGATGCCAGCCACGAACTGCGCACACCGATTTCCGTCGTGCGCGGCGCGACCGAGTTGCTGCTGGAGGACAGCGCCGACATGCCGGCCCTGCAGCCCCGTCTGCACCGCCTGGACCGCGGCATCCGTGAACTGTCGGAACTCATCGATGCGCTGATGCGACTGGCCCGCCACCGGGTGGATTTGGCAGAGTCGGTGGAACTGCGCGGCTGGCTGTCGTCCTGCTTGAAAGGGGTTCCTTCAATCGCCGACGGATCGGTGAGCGTCGCCCTGGAAGGCCCCGAGATCGACATGGAACTGCCGGCGAGCGACGCGACCCTGATCGTCCACGGCGTGTTGCGCCGCCTGCTGCCTCCGGGCGTGCAGGGAGCGCTGCGTGTCTCGATCTGCGACAGCAGGATCTCGTTCGTCTTCGACGGCGATGACACCCGGCGACCCACCACCTCGAGGCCCCGCCCTGCCAGCAGCGACCGTCGCCTTGGCCTGACGCTGGTCGGTCGGCTTGCCCACCGCATCGGCTGGGAGATCGACGACACCAACGCCGCCTCAGGCATCGTCGATATACGCCTCGCTCAGGGATAGAACCTCGCCCTGCCGTATCCTGTGGCGTCCCCGCACCCCGCTTGATGCGCCCCGCAACAGTAGGGAATCCTGATGTCCAGCAAGTTCAATGGCAGCCGCAACGACAATGACGACACCCCCGATACGGGCATCGAGCCCCACGCCGACCTGCGCGATGCGGCCGGCAAGCTGCTGTGTGGAATCGTCCGCCGCGATGGCGAATGGGTGCTCGGCATGGACGGCAAGATGGTCGGCAGCTCCGACAGCGCCGCCACCATGCTGGCCCTCATCCGCCGTGCCGCCTCGATGCACGAGCGCACCGGTGCCACCACAACGCTCAAGTTCTCCGATGCGCTGCGCGATGCCGCCCACACCGAAGCGCGTCAGCTCGGACTTGACTTTCCGCAGTTCGAGGCCCAGCTCGACGAGAAGATGAAGACCAACCCGTCCTCATCCGCGAGCAGCGCGGCCGACCGCAGCGGGCTGCACTGAGCGCCCCGAATCACATCCCGGCAACCGGAAACTGCACTGAGGCCTGGAATCCGTCTGCCCGGTCAGTGGCGGGCGAGGCCAATTTGAGCTCGGCGCGTGCCGCCGTCGCAACGGTCGAGACGATCGCCAATCCCAGCCCATAGCCGGGCGCCCGGCCGCTACCGCGGACGAAACGCTCGGTCAGCTGTGCCAGCTCGGCGGGGTCCAGGACGTCGCCGGCATTGACGACGGTAAGCCGCGCGTCTGTGGTCAGTTCGACATTGATGGGACGTCCCGGCGCGCCGTGTTTCAACGCGTTCTCGATCAAATTTCGCGCCAGGATCGCGAATGCGTCTGCATCGATCGGTGAGAGGACCGGCCCATCCGGCGGCAGCGTCAGCTGGATGGGAACCGTGGCCACGCGTTGCAGATCCTCCACAACGTGGTTCAGCAGCATCGCCAGGTCCTGGGGAACGTCCGCAAGCACGCTCCCGCCCTCCGCCTTTGCCAGTTGCATCAACTTCTCGGCGAGGCGCGCCAGCTCCCTCAGCGATGCCTCGATCTGCGCTGCGCGATCCTTGACCGGTCCGTCGGCCGCCTCATGGCGGAGACGCTGCACCTGGGCAAGCGCGGCCGCCAGCGGGGTGCGCAGCTCGTGCGCACTGTTGGCGGTGAACCTGCGCTCGGTCTCAAGCGCACGCCGCAGGCGATCAATCAGGTTGTTGACCGCATCCGCGCTCGGACGGATTTCCAGCGGCAAGGGCGCGGTCTGGATCGGCGAGAGGTCACCTACGCCTCGGGCTTCGACCGCGCGTCGATAGGAGCGCACGCTGCGCAGGCTGAAACGCACGAACAGCCAGACGCCCAGCAGGCTGGCGGGCACCAGCACCAGCAGTGGCAGCAGCAGGGCAAAGGTGGCATCCCGCGCGGCCTTGCGGCGATATGACAGGGGTTCGGCCACCTGCAGGAACAGCGTGTCGCGCAGTGCACTGGCGCCGTACAGGCGGTGGGTCGGCGTCGTGCTGAAGCCCTGCATCGTCGGTGGGCCAAAGACCGTCAGGTCGGCGTCGCGCGATTGCAGCAGGATGGTGCCCTCGCGGTCGCGCACCAGATACGCGACCTGGCCGGGAAGCGCATTCAGTGGCGCCACCCTCTGCTGGGTAAGTGGCTCTTCGCGATTGAGGATGTCCATGACCGCGAGCGGCAGGATCCGCTGCGCAGCGCCCTGCATCGCATCGTCGAACGCATCGTCGAGCCGGTTCTGCACGATCAGCCCGGACAGGGCGGTCGCGACCACCCACAACACGACGATCCCCAGAGTGAGGCCGTAAACGAGCTGCTTCTGCAGACTGCCCGCCGCCTTCATGGCTGCTCGAGCCGGCCCAACCGGTAGCCCATGCCGCGGACGGTATCGACCACGTTGAAGCCGAGCTTTTTACGCAGGTGGCTGACATGGACCTCCACCGCATTGCTCTCTATCTCGGCCCCGAACTCGTACAGGCGTTCCTCCAACTGGGACTTCGACAACAACGCGCCCGGGCGCTGGAGGAAGGCTTCCAGCAGCGCCCATTCCCGCGCCGTCAAGGCGATGGCTTCCCCTTCGCGCTGGATGCTTCGATCCGTCAAGTCGATGGACAGCTCGCCCAGCTGCAACCGCGGGTTCGGATTGCCGCTGTAACGACGCGCCACGGCAGCCACGCGGGCGGACAGTTCCGACAGGTCGAACGGCTTGACCAGGTAGTCATCTGCCCCGGCGTTGAGGCCGGCAATGCGGTCGGACAGCTGGTCCATGGCCGTCAGGATGATGACCGGCGTGCGGTCGGCGGCCGAGCGCAGGCGGCGCAGGAAATCGATGCCGCGGCCGTCGGGCAGCATCAGGTCGAGCAGGAGAAGGTCGTACGGAGTCGAGCCGATCGCCAGTTGCGCGTAAGCCAGTGTCTGCACCCAATCCACCGCGTGTCCGTCATCGCCGATCTGCTCGCGCACGGCCTGGCCCAGGTCGGCGTTGTCCTCGATCAACAGTACCCGCATTGCAAAAAACCCCCGCCTTAAGGCTGGCATCAGGATGCTCCGCCAGAGTCCACGTTGCACCCACTCAAAGGAGATCGCACTCATGAAACTGCTCACTCTGACCGGCGTCGTCCTCGTCGGCCTCGCCTTCAGCGGCGGCGCACTGGCCAGTGACGACTGTACCGATCCCGTAGCCGACTGGCAGCCGCGGGAAGTCCTGCGCCAGCAGCTGGAACAACAGGGCTGGGAAGTCCAGCGCATCAAGGTCGACGACGGCTGCTACGAAGTCCGCGGGACCGACAAGCTGGGAAACCGCTTCAAGGCCGAGTACTCCCCGGCATCGCTGCAGATCCGTGAGCTGAAGATCAAGTTCGACGGCAAAGGCGGCGCCCGCGACTACCTGGACCGAAAACCGGACCAGAGGGCCAAGTGAAGTCCGCCACCCACCCGATTGCAGGAGCAACAACATGAACAAGCTCGTCCTATCCCTCTGCCTGGCCGGTGCCATGGCCCTGCCCGCACTGGCTGATGCCCGGCCGGTCACCCTGACCACCCAGATGAAAGCCCACGGCGGTGACGGCGCCTACCTGGCCATCTATGTCACCGATGCCGCGGGCAAGTACCACAAGACACTCTGGGTCTCGGGCAAGAAGTCGAAGTACTACAAGAACCTGCGCGACTGGGCCCGCGGCAGCGGCATGCGGGCGAGCGAGTTTGACGGCGTGAGCGGCGCGAGCGTCGGCAGCGGGCGCACCCTCAAGGTCACCGCCGAACTTGAGGACGCGTTGATCGATGCCGGCTATGAAATACGGATCGACACCGCGGTGGAGGACGGTCGCGACAATCCCGCCGACGTGCGGGCGCCCCTGACCAAGGCCGGCAGCGGCAAAGCGACTGCGGGGCGCGGTTACGTGCAGTCATTCACTTACGACATGTAATCGATCGGCCTGAAGGAGGTCCGCATCATGTTGCGTCGGATTCACTCACTGCCCGCTCTTGTCCTTGGGCTGCTGATCGCCGTATTGGCGATCAGCGGCGCGATCCTGTCGGTCAATCCAGCCATTGACCGGCTGGGAACGACGGTGCCGGAGCGTGGGCAGGTCAGCGTCGCCCTGCTTGCGGAGCGGATAGCCGAGAACTTCGTCGGCGTGGAGCAGATCCAGCGCAGCCCGTCCGGCTCGATCATCGTCTACTACAACCAGGGTGACCGGGCCGAGGCGATGCGTGTCGACCCGCTCAGCGGAAAGGCGATCGGCCCGTACGCGCCCTCGCCCACCACGCGCTGGATCAAGAACCTGCATCGCTCATTTCTTGCAGACACGCCGGGCAGGGCCGCGGCCGGGATCTCGGCGCTGACGATGCTGGTCCTGTGCGTGTCAGGCATGGCACTGCTGCTCAAGCGCGTCGGGGGATGGCGGCAGCTGTTGCGCCCACTGCGAGGCAGTTTCAGCCAGCGTTGGCACTCGGAGCTCGGGAGAATCGCCCTGTTGGGGCTGCTGATGTCCGCGCTGACCGGCATCCTCATGTCGGCGACCACCTTTGGCCTGATACCCGAGGGGGCGGATACCGAGCCTGCGTTCCCGACTGCGGTGGAGACGCCAGACGCGCCGGTACCGGTGGGCACCCTGCCCGCTCTGCTGGAGATGGATCTCCAGGACCTGCGCGAACTCGTCTATCCGATGCCGGACACTCCCTCGGACTTCTACTCGCTCGCCACCGCGCAGGGCGACGGCTACATTGACCAGGCCACGGGCGTCCTGCTGGTCTTCCAGCCACATGACCGGGTCCAGAACATCCATGAACTGATCTACCGCCTGCACACCGGCGAGGGACTGTGGTGGCTGGGTCTCCTGCTGGGCGTCTGTGCACTCAGCGTTCCGGTGATGAGCGCCACCGGCGTGGTGATGTGGTGGCAGCGTCGCCGCCTGATGCCGCGCATCGCCAACAACAGCGGCGCGCAGGCGGCAGACACCGTCATCCTTGTGGGCAGCGAAGGCAACAGCACCTGGGGCTTTGCGAACGCGTTGCACGACGCGTTGCACAAGGCCGGCAAGCGGGTGCACACCGCCCCGATGAACCTGCTGGCGAAGGAGTATCGCCAGGCACGCCACCTGTTCGTACTCACCGCCACCTACGGTGACGGAGACGCGCCCACCTCGGCCAGGCAGTTCCTTGCGCGCCTGGAAAGGTTCAGCGGTGACAACAAGCCGGCGTTCGCGGTCCTGGGTTTCGGCGATCGCCAGTTCCCGCGGTTCTGCCAGTTCGCCAGGGAAGCCCGCGAGGCCCTGTTTCGCCGCGGCTGGACCGAATTTCTCGAGCTGGACACCGTGGACCGGCAGTCCTCGCAGGAGTTCGCGCGCTGGGGAGAGGCGGTTGAACCTGCACTGTCCCTCAAGCTGGGGCTGACACACGTACCGTCCCACCCCCAAACCTGCCCACTCGAGCTGATCAGCCGGATGGACTACGGTGCCCAGGTCAATGCGCCGACCAGCATCCTGCGCTTCGGGCCGGTCGCCTCACCGAGCGCTGGCGGGAGGTTGCGTCGGATGCTCGGTATCAGTGAACTGCCCCACTTCGACGCAGGTGATCTGGTGGGAATCGTGGCGCCGGGAAGCCCGGTCCCGCGGTTCTATTCCCTTGCCAGCGGATCCAGCGACGGCTTCCTTGAAATCTGTGTGCGCAAGCACCCCGGCGGCCTGTGTTCGGGGATGCTTCACGACCTGCAACCCGGCGCCCGGATCGATGCGTTTATCCAACCCAACCCCGACTTCCGGCCGGCCTCGGGCAAGTCGCCGGTGGTTCTCATCGGCGCCGGAACAGGAATCGGGCCGCTGGCCGGATTCATCCGCAACAACACCGGTAAACACCCGATGTATCTGTACTGGGGCGGCCGCGACCCGGCGTCGGACTTCCTCTACGAGCCGGAGCTGGACGGCTACCTGGCCGATCACCGGCTGACCGGGTTGAACGCGATTTTCTCCCGCACCGCCAATGGCGGTTACGTGCAGGACCGGCTGCTGGACCACGCCTCGCAGATGCGGCGACTGATTGAAGACGGCGCTCAGATCCTGGTCTGCGGCGGCCGCGCGATGGCCGACAGCATCCGCCAGACCATCGACGCCATCGTGGCTCCGATCGGCCTGGATGTTGCCACCCTCAAACTGCAGGGGCGCTACCGTGAAGACGTCTTCTGAATCCGCTGATTCATCCGTCGCGGTGATGCAGCGGTACAGCCTGCACGGCGAGACGATGGGCACCCGTTACAGCGCGCTGTTCTTTGCCGCGCCGGGCGTCGATGAGCCGGACATTGGCCAGCGGCTCTTCGCCGCTGTGGATACCGTCGATCGACAGATGTCGAGCTGGAAGGCCGATTCCGATCTGAGCCGGCTGAATGCCGCGCCGATCAACCAATGGATCACGGTTCCGGCCGAGCTGTTCACGGTGCTGGAAACCGCCCTGCAGGTCGGTCGACAGTCCCGGGGCGCGTTCGATATCGGCGTCGGCGATCTGGTCCAGTCCTGGGGTTTCGGCCCCGCCCGGGGCGCGATCGACCTCACGGCGATCGCCGCTCGTAAAGCGGGTGTCCGCCGCGCCGCATCCGAGATCCTCGAACTGGAAGCCCCGCAGAGCCGCGTCCGCAAGCGGGCGGCGATCATCCTGGATCTCGCGGGGATCGCCAAGGGGTTTGGGGTGGACCAACTGGCCCGCTGTCTCGACGGTTTCGGCATTACCCGCTACCTCGTCGGGATAGACGGTGAGATGCGCGCCCGCGGCCGCAAGCCAGACGGCCGTCCCTGGGCCGTCGCGATCGAGAAGCCTGTCCGCGGTGTGCGCGAGGTCACCGGGGTGATGGAGTTGGCTGACGCGGCAATTGCCACGTCCGGCGACTACCGACACTGGGTTGAGCATGACGGCCGCAGCTACCCGCACACGATGGACGCCACCGGCCAGCAGCCGGCCAGCAACCGACTCGCCGCGGTCAGCGTCGTGGACGCCACGTGCATGCTTGCCGACGCATGGGCGACCGCCTTGCTCGCCTTGGGCGAGACGGAAGGGGTCAGGCTGGCGCGTGAACGTGGAATGGAGGCATTGTTCACCCTGCACGATGGCGACGGCTTTCAGGAGATCCACGTCGGCTAACATCCACCGCTTTCTACCGGAGCGCGCAATGACTGCACCTGATACCGACGATACGGTTCTTGATTGCCTGGTCATCGGCGGCGGTCCGGGTGGTTTGACGGCGGCGACCTACCTGGCGCGCTTCCGTCGCAAGCTGGTGCTGGTCGACGCGGGTCAGAGCCGCGCGCGCTGGATCCCGGCAAGCCACAACTGCCCGGGTTTTCCGTTTGGCGTGGCAGGCAATGAGCTGCTGGCCCGCTTCCGCGAGCACGCCACCCAGTACGACGTGCCCGTGGTCGAGGACCGGGTGGACGCGCTGGAACGCGCCGGAAATATCTTCATCGCCCGCTCCGCGACACGCCAATGGCGCGCCCGCAGCATCATCCTGGCCACCGGCGTGGTCGACCTGCTGCCCGAGATTGAAGGCGCCGAGGATGCCATCGCCACCGGCGCTATCCGGCTGTGCGCGGTCTGCGACGGGTATGAGGCCCGGGATGACGCGATCGCGGTGCTGGGCCGCGGCGAGGAGGCGATCGGCCACGCCGAGTTCCTGCGGACGTTCTCGCGCAGCGTCACCGCCATCGCGACCGACGGTCTTGACGGGGACCCGGCGCTGAGAGCACGCGCCGCCGCCAGCGGCGTGACACTGCTTGCGGCGCCGGAGCGGTGGCGCCTGGTCGACGGCGGCTGCGAGGCGCAGCTCCCGGACGGATCCCGTCATCGCTTCGACACCCTTTATCCGGTCCTGGGCTCAGACGTCCAGTCTTCCCTGTTGTCGCCGCTGGCCGCGAAGACCGACGATACCGGAGCGTTGATCGTCGACGCCCACATGCAGACCAGCGTAAGCGCGGTCTACGCGATAGGCGACGTGGTCAGCGCGCTCAACCAGATCAGCGTGGCGGTCGGACAGGCAGCGATCGCGGCAACGGCAGTGCACAGAGCCCTGCCGCCAAATCCGCGCTGAGCCACCCATTGCCGGCGCTGGCCGATCACTAACGCGGTCGCATACGGCGAGCGCCAAGAGCCAAGCCCGGCGGGGACAAACGCAGAACGTGAATCATTCATGACGTGAGCGCCGGAGCACCTTCAGAAGCCTTCCCAGACCACGCCGTCATCACAAATCCGGGAATAGCTTTTGACGTGCCCTCGCAGGGCTCACAGGAGATGACCATGCCAACCGACAAGAAACAATCGACGGACAAATCTGACAAGAAGCAGGCCAGCGGCTCGGATCAGAAGAGCGGCAAGTCCTCGTCAGGCAGCACGTCCAAGAGCACCAAGAAAAGCGACGACTCCAAGAGCCGTTGAACCTGAAGCGCAGCCAGGAACGCCCGCAATTGCGGGCGTTTCTGCTTTCACCTGATGGAGATTTACACCGTGGACGGCGTTTCCAGCGCGTTGCTTTGGGGCCTGCTCGGCTTCGTGATATTCCCGTTGTGGCTCGCCGCGGGCGCCGCTGACTTCATCTGCCACGCGCGAACCGATATCGCGCAAACGTCCGGGGTTCGCGAATCTGTTCTGCATCTGCTGCAGACCGCGCAGATGGGCCTGCCGATCATCGCCATCCTGTTTCTGGAGGTCGACGCGAGCGTGCTGGTGCTGGCGTTCGTGGCCTCGGCGACGCATACCGCAACGGCCTACTGGGACCTGAGCTACACGGCACCGCTGCGACCCATCCCGCCCGTGGAGCAGTTTCTGCACGCATTCCTGATCGTGCTCCCGCTGGTGGGGCTGGCAATCATCTGCGTGCTCCACTGGCCGCAGACGGTGTCGCTGCTCTCGCCGGGCAGCGCGAACTGGTCGCTGCATTTACGAACGCCGCGTTTTGCGCCGTGGGTTATCGCCGCGGTGATCGCAGCCTCCTTGCTCATCATCGTTGCGCCCGGGCTGCTGGAACTGCGCAGGACGCTGCGCGCCCGCCACGGACGCGCCGCAACGCCGTAACTCGCTTTCGGGTCCCGGCCTACCCCGCCGCCGTGGTCAGCACGTCCGCGTTGCGCATCACCTGCAACGCGGCCTGCTTGCGCGGCTGTGACAGCGCCGCCACACAGTCGGAAGGCGCATGGACGTCGAACCCGCGCATGTGCGCGTCCAGAGCGCTCACCAGAACGCAGGCATCGGCAGCGATTCCGGTGATTACCACGCCAGTGCTTTCCAGCGATTCGAGCAGCAGCGGGAGTGGGGTCTGGAAGAACGCGGAATGCCTGGGCTTGAGCACGAACAGGTCCTCCTCGTCCGGCATCAGGTGGTCGAGGATCTGCGGCGCCAGTCCCTTGTCGGCGCGTTCGATGATCTGCAGGAAATTCGACTTCCAGCGGCCGAAGTTGTCGTTGACATAGATGCACTGTCCACCCGCATCGCGCACCCGCGCCTTCACGCGGCCGATGGCCGGCGCGATCGAAAGTGCCGCCTTGGCGTGGGCTGCGCCGTCCTCGAAGTCGAACGGGTTGATCATGTCGATCACCAGCAGTGCCGTATGTGCTGAAACCTTCATCGGTGATTTCCGGTGTGCCATGCGGGGAAATCTGTGCGCCGGTGGCTCACGGGAATGTGAACCGCCCGTGCGGGTTTCACCCGCCGTTGAATCGACCCTTCGTAGCGTTGGAAAACCGCGCGGATCCGCGCCCACGCACCCACACGGAGGTTTCATGGCCAGCTCATCCAAACCCGGCGCCGGGAAAAAATCCTCGGCCGAGGCGAAGAAGGCGGCGCGCACGGCGGAACGCCAGCAGAATCTGCAGGAGCCCATCGACGCGAAGTCTTCCAAGCCGAAGCCCACCAGTAAATCCCGGAAAAAGACCGATGCCGTCCAGGCTGGCACCCGCGAGCAACCGGTCGACATGCCGGCCCAGCATCTGCCCAAGCCGGGCAATGAGCATGAGCTCCGCCTCGCTCCGCGTTACCAAGCGCCCGACTACAAAGGCAGCGGCAAGCTCACCGGCATGAAGGCCATTGTCACGGGCGGTGATTCGGGCATCGGGCGCGCCGTATCGGTGTTGTTCGCGCGCGAGGGCGCCGACGTTGCGGTGGTCTATCTCAACGAGCACAAGGACGCCAAGGCCACCAAGGCGGCCGTGGAGGCCGAGGGGCGCAGCTGCGTGCTGATCAGTGGCGACGTCAAGGACCCTGCATTCTGCGAGCGCGCCGTCGCCCGCTCGGTCAAAGCGCTCGGCGGAGTGGACGTGCTGGTCAACAACGCCGCGTTCCAGCTGCATGCCGAGAAACTGGAAGACCTGAGCGAGGAGCACCTGCAGGAAACCCTGCAGACCAATATCGGCGGCTACTTCCGCATGGCGAAGGCGGCGCTGCCGCACCTGAAGGAGGGTTCGAGCATCATCAATACCGGCTCGGAAACGGGCATCTTCGGGCACAAGTCGCTGCTCGACTACTCCGCGACCAAGGGGGCGATACACGCCTTCACCCAGTCCCTGGCGAGCAACCTGCTGGAGCGCGGCATCCGGGTCAACGCGGTCGCACCGGGTCCGGTCTGGACCCCGCTTAATCCGGCCGACAAGCCGGCCGAGGAGGTCGGCGAGTTTGGACGCGACAGCGACATGAAGCGCGCCGCTCAGCCCGAGGAGATCTCGCCTGCCTACGTGTTCCTCGCCTCCCCGGTTACCGCCTCCTACATCAGCGGGATCGTGCTGCCGGTGATGGGCGGACCGAGGGGCTGAGCGGCGACGACGCAGCACGGATTGCAGACACAAAAAAGGCCCCGTCTCCGGAGCCTTGATTGCTTGAAAACCCTAAGGTAATCAATGGTTTGAAGTGGCGTCCCCAAGGGGATTCGAACCCCTGTCGCCGCCGTGAAAGGGCAGTGTCCTAGGCCTCTAGACGATGGGGACGCGGTAGTCCCTGTACCCTGTTTTTCGGCTGTCTTTCACACAACCAGGTACAAAAACTATTTTGAAATGGTGGAGCCAGGCGGGATCGAACCGCCGACCTCCTGCATGCCATGCAGGCGCTCTCCCAGCTGAGCTATGGCCCCACGGGGCTGGAAAGTCCGTAAGATTAGAGCGCTATCCGGCACCCGTCAAGCCCCAGTCAGGATTTCCGCGGAACTTTCGCTTTCCAGCCGCAAAGTACCCCGGCCGTGCCCGCGTTCGGCAAGGTACTCCAGCCATTTACCGAGGAAGGTGTTCATCCGCAGACGATGGCTGATCAGGGCCGCCGGCAGTGGATACATGCCCAGCACATCCTGCCAGCGACGACCGATGTAGCAGTGCGTGGCTTCCAGTTGGTGGGCGTCGTGGTAATGGCGCAGGTAGGCCGAGGGGTCCGGCATGCCGGTCACCGGGTCCACCATCGCGTAGCTCACGCGCAACTCGGTCGTGTAGCGGTGCTGCAGCAGCACTTCCACACGCAGGTCCAGGCCATCGCCTACGCTGGAGATGTGCGTCCCCGGCGCGAGATCGGAGGTGTTGAACAGGCGGCGCAGGCGGACGTGGTTCTCCGCATACAACGCCATCAACCAGCCGAAGCGGTCGAGTGACGGCAGGCGGCGGGTGGCAAGAGAACTGGTCATGCACTGATCCTACACGTCCGCCGTCGCGCCGGACCGCGCAGCGCCACGGCGCTGGAACGCTGCGGTTCAGAACATCTCGCGATTGATCCGCAGCGTCGTCATGACCTTGCTCGCGATCTCCTCGATCGACGTATTGGTGGTGCTCAGCGTGGGGATCCGCTCGGCGCGGAACAGCGCTTCGGCCGCGGCGACCTCGCGCTTGCAGGTCTCCAGCTTGGCGTAGTGGGAATCGGGACGACGCTCCTGGCGGATCTGCTGCAGCCGGTGCGGATCAATGGTCAGGCCGAACAGCTTGTCGCGGAATTTGCGCAGGCGCTCGGGCAGCCGGTCGTGCTCGAGATCCTCTTCGGTGAGCGGGTAGTTGGCCGCCCGCACGCCGTACTGCAGGGCCAGGTAGACGCAACTGGGCGTCTTGCCGGCGCGCGACACGGCCACCAGGATCACATCGGCGTCGTTGTAATCGATGGCGATCCCGTCGTCGTGGGTGAGCGCGTAGTTCATGGCGTTGATACGCCGGTGGTAGGTGTCGAAATCGACGATCGCGTGGGCGCGACCGACCTGGCGCATGCGCGACCGGCCCAGCTCCCGCTCCAGCGGCTCGATAAAGGGTGCGAACACATCCAGCATCAGCGCGCCACTCTTGGCCAGCGCCTCGCCGACCTCGCTGTCCATGCAGGAGTTGATCACCACCGGACGCACCGCATGCAGCTCGGCCGCGGCCTTGATGCGCTCCACCGCGTCTTCGGCGCGCTCCACGCTGTCGACGAAGGAGATGCGCTCGGCGATGAAGTCGGTGCCGTTGAACTGGGTCAGCAGACTGTGGCCGATCGTCTCGGCGGTGATGCCCGTGCCATCGGATATGTAGAAAACGGGCCGTGTTTCGTTCATGGGGTCTGGCGTCTCGGAATCGGCAGGGAAAAAGCCCGCCAGATCAACCTTGTAAGCACCCGGCGCAGCGGCGATCATAGCGGCTTCGCCGCGTTCAGCGGCGTGCCCCCCCACGGAGATACCCTGTTTTGAACGACAATATCCTCTGGCTGCACGCGCTGCGCCTTGACGACCTGGCCCGCGTCGGCGGCAAGAACTCGTCGCTGGGCGAAATGATCGGCAATCTGTCCTCCCTCGGGGTCTCCGTTCCCGGCGGGTATGCGACCACGTCAGAGGCGTTCAAGGACTTCATCGCCCACAACGACCTGCACCAGCGCATTTTCGACCGTCTGGCGCCGTTGGACGTCGACGATGTCGCCGCCCTGACCGAAGCCGGCAAGGACATCCGCGACTGGGTGATCAGCGCCCCGCTGCAGCCGGGGCTGGACCGCGACATCCGCATCGCCTATCGCCAGCTGTGCGACGAGAACGGCGGCGGCGACGTGGCCGTGGCGGTGCGCTCGTCGGCGACCGCCGAGGATCTTCCGGATGCCAGCTTCGCCGGCCAGCAGGAAACCTTCCTCAACGTCACCGGCGAGGACGACGTGGTGGTCAAGGTGAAGGAGGTCTTCGCCAGCCTCTACAACGACCGCGCGATCGCCTACCGCGTGCACCACGGCTTCAAGCACGAGGACGTGTTCCTGTCCGCCGGCGTGCAGTTGATGGTGCGCTCCGACGTGGGCGCGTCCGGCGTGCTGTTCACCCTGGACACCGAGTCGGGCTTCCGCGAAGTGGTCTTCATCACCTCCAGCTTCGGCCTGGGCGAGATGGTCGTCCAGGGCGCGGTCAATCCGGACGAGTTCTACGTCTACAAGCCCACCCTGGCGCAGGGCAAGCAGGCGATCCTTCGGCGTTCGATCGGTGCCAAGCAGCTGCGGATGGTCTACTCCGACCAGCCCGGCGAGCGCGTGCGTACCGAGGACACCCCGGCGGACATGCGCGGCACCTTCTCCATCAACGACGAGGACGTGCACGAGCTGGCCCGCCAGGCGCTGATCATCGAGAAGCACTACGGCCGCCCGATGGACATCGAGTGGGCGAAGGACGGCGTCAGCGGCAAGCTGTTCATCGTCCAGGCGCGCCCTGAGACCGTGAAGTCGCGCGGCCACGCCACCCAGATCGAGCGCTACCAGCTGGGCGAGCGCGGTCCGGTCGTCTGCGAGGGCCGCTCGATCGGCAACAAGATCGGCAGTGGCATCGCCCGCGTGATCCGTTCATTGGACGACATGGCCCGCGTGCAGGCGGGCGACGTGCTGGTCGCCGACATGACCGACCCGGATTGGGAGCCGGTGATGAAGCGCGCCGCAGCGATCGTCACCAACCGCGGCGGACGGACCTGCCACGCGGCGATCATCGCCCGCGAGCTCGGCGTTCCCGCAGTGGTTGGCACCGGCAACGCGCTGGAGGCCATCAAGGAAGGCCAGACGGTGACGGTAAGTTGCGCCGAAGGCGACACCGGTTTCATCTATGAAGGCGCCCTGCCCTTCGAGCGCCACGTCGCCGATCTGGACAAGATGCCCGAGGCACCGCTGAAGGTGATGATGAACGTCGGCAACCCCGACCGCGCCTTCGATTTCGCGATGCTGCCCAACGCCGGCATCGGCCTGGCCCGGCTGGAGATGATCATCGCCAGCCACATCGGCATCCACCCCAAGGCATTGCTGGAATACGACCGCCAGGATGCGGCGACGAAGAAGCAGATCGATGCGAAGATCGCCGGCTACGGGGACGACCCGGTCCAGTTCTACGTCGACCGTCTCGCCGAGGGAATCGCGACCATCACCGCGTCGGTGGCACCCAAGGCCGTGATCGTGCGCCTGTCGGACTTCAAGACCAACGAGTACGCCAACCTGATCGGCGGCGCGGCCTACGAGCCGGACGAGGAAAACCCGATGCTCGGCTTCCGTGGCGCCTCGCGCTACGTGGATCCGAGCTTCAGCGATGCGTTTGCGCTGGAGTGCCTCGCGGTGCTGAAGGTGCGCGACGAAATGGGCCTGACCAACCTGTGGGTCATGATCCCGTTCGTGCGCACTCTCGACGAGGGTCGCAAGGTGGTCGAGGTGCTGCGCGCCAACGGTCTGGAACAGGGCAAGGACGGCCTGAAGATCATCATGATGTGCGAGCTGCCGTCGAATGCGCTGATGGCCGAGGAGTTCCTGGATATCTTCGACGGCTTCTCGATCGGCTCCAACGACATGACCCAGCTCACCCTCGGGCTGGACCGGGATTCGGGGCTGATCGCGCACCTGTTCGACGAACGCGACCCGGCGGTGAAGAAGCTCCTGTCGATGGCGATCAAGACCGCCAAGGCGAAGGGCAAGTACGTCGGTATCTGCGGCCAGGGGCCGAGCGACCACCCCGACCTGGCGCAGTGGCTGATGGAGGAAGGCATCGATTCGGTGTCGTTGAACCCCGATACGGTGGTCGACACCTGGTTGCGCCTGGCCAAGGCCAAGGCCGCCGGCTGATCCATCAGGCGCCGCAGACGACGGCGCTCGCGCACGCCAGTTCCACACCCAACGCCCCGCCTGACCGCGGGGCGTTGCTTGTTGCTCAAGCCTGCGCCGGTAGCCGGTCCGCCGATTCCAGACCGCCCAGCGAGCCCATGAAGCGGCGGTAATAGCGCAGCTCGTTGATGGAGTCGTGAACATCGCTCAGCGCGGTGTGGCTGGCCTGCTTGTTGACGCCGGCGCTGATTGACGGCGCCCAGCGCTTTGCCAACTCCTTGACCGTGCTGACATCCAGGTTGCGGTAGTGGAAATAGCGCTGCAGCTTCGGCATCTGGCGATGCAGGAAGCGTCGGTCCTGGCAGATGGAGTTGCCGCACATCGGCGAGGCGTTCGCCGGCACCCAGTGGGCAAGGAATGCGAGGGTCTGCTGCTCGGCTTCCTGCAGCGACACGCCCTGCTCCAGCACGCGCGTCCACAGCCCGGACCCGCCGTGCTGGTTGCGGTTCCAGTCGTCCATCGCCTCCAAGGTCGCCAGCGGGTGGGCGATGGCCAGTTCCGGACCTTCGGCGAGCACGTTCAGCTGCTTGTCGGTCACCACCGTGGCGATCTCGAGGATCGCGTCGTTGTCGGTGTCCAGACCGGTCATTTCCAGGTCGATCCAGACCAGGTTGTCGGCATTGACAGGGCCGTTGGCCATCGGGGGCTCGCGTCGCTTGAAGGGGGCAGGCATCATACCGTCACCCTGCAACGGAAGCCTGCATGTCTGCCACGCCCTTCGCCGATCCGAACCACTACGCAGTGATTTCGGCGATGATCACCCCCGCTTTTTTCCTGACCGCCACCGGCTCGCTGTTGATCTCCTCCAACAACCGCCTGGCGCGCGTGGTCGACCGCATGCGCAAGGAGATCGAGCACCTGCGCGAAACCGTGCCGGGCCCGATGCGCACCGAGCTGGAGATCCGGATCGGCTACCACCGGCGGCGCTCGTACCTGGTGCTGGGCGCGCTGCGGATCCTGTACGCCGCACTCAGCGCGTTCGTGGGCACCAGCATCGGGATCGCCGCCGATGCGTTCTTCCATTATCAGCTGGGCTACCTGCCTACGCTGCTGGCGGTACTCGGCGTGCTGCTGATGCTGGCCGCCTCGCTGTGCCTGGGGCAGGAGGCGCGAATCAGCCTGCGGGTACTGGAGCGCGAGCTGCGCGCGGAGCTGGACAAGGATTCCACCATCCCGCAGCCGTTCTGAGTCAGGCGCAATGCCGCCTTACGACGACTTCATACGCTTGCGGCGGAAATAGGCGGTAAGCCGCGCGCCCGCCTCGTCACCCAGCAAGCCGCCCTCCACCTCCAGCCGGTGGTTGTGGCGCGGGTCGGTCAGCAGGTCGAAGACGCTACCGGCGGCGCCGGTCTTCGGGTCGGCAGCGCCATAGACCACGCGGGCGACGCGCGCATGCACCATGGCCATCGCGCACATCGCGCAGGGCTCCAGGGTCACGTAGACCGTGCATCCCAGCAGGCGGTGGTTGGCCAGGCGGAACCCGGCCTGGCGCATCGCCACGATCTCCGCGTGTGCGGTGGGATCATGCTCGGTGATGTTGCGGTTCCAGCCCTCGCCCAGTAGCGAGCCGTCCGCGGCGACCACGACAGCCCCAACCGGGATCTCGTCATCCTCACGCTCGGCGCGGTCCGCCAGCGCCAGCGCTTGACGCATCCAGCGCTGGTCGTCGCTCATTCCCACTCGATGGTCGCGGGCGGCTTTCCACTGACGTCATAAACCACGCGAGAAACACCACGCAACTCGTTGATTATCCTGTTGGAAACACGCCCAAGGAAATCATACGGCAGGTGCGCCCAGTGCGCCGTCATGAAGTCGATCGTCTCCACCGCACGCAGTGCGATGACCCACTCATAGGCCCGCGCATCACCCACCACGCCGACCGACTTGACCGGCAGGAACACCGCGAACGCCTGGCTGGTCCTGTCGTACAGGTCGGCCTTGCGCAGTTCGTCGATGAAGATGTGATCCGCGCGGGCCAGCAGTTCGGCGTACTCGCGCTTGACCTCGCCCAGGATCCGCACGCCCAGACCGGGGCCGGGGAACGGATGGCGGTAGACCATCGAGGCGGGAAGGCCGAGCTCGACCCCCATGCGGCGGACCTCGTCCTTGAACAGCTCCCGCAGCGGCTCGACCAGACCCAGTTTCATGTGCTCGGGCAGGCCACCCACGTTGTGGTGGCTCTTGATCATGTGGGCTTTGCCGTTCTTGCTGCCGGCCGACTCGATCACGTCGGGGTAGATCGTGCCTTGGGCCAGCCATTTGGCGTTGGCGAGCTTGCCGGACTGCTCGTCGAAGATCTCGACAAACAGGTTGCCGATGATCTTGCGCTTGGCCTCCGGATCGGTGACGCCTGCCAGCGCGGTGAAATAGCGCTCCGCCGCATCGACGCGGATAACCTTGACTCCCAGGTGCTCGGCAAACGTCGCCATCACCTGATCGCCTTCCTGCCAGCGCAGCAGGCCGGTATCAACAAACACGCAGGTGAGCTGGTCGCCGATTGCCTTGTGCAGCAGGGCCGCGACCACGGACGAATCCACGCCGCCGGACAGGCCGAGGATGACCTCGTCGTCGCCGACCTGCTCGCGGACCCGGGCGACCTGGTCCTCGATGATCTGCTGCGGCGTCCAAAGCGTCTGGCATTCGCAGATGTCGGTGACGAAGCGCTCCAGCAGCGCCCCGCCCTGCTTGGTGTGGGTGACTTCCGGGTGGAACTGGACGCCGTACCAACGGCGCTCGTCATTGGCCATCGCCGCCACCGGCACGCGGTCGGTGCGCGCGGTAACGACAAAACTGTCCGGCGCCCTGGAGACGTGGTCGCCGTGGCTCATCCACACGTCCAGCCGTGGCGGCGAGCCGGGATGGTCCTTGAGCCCGTCCAGCAAACGGTCCTGCGCGACCAGCGCCACCTCGGCATGGCCGTACTCACGCTGGTCGGCGGCCTCGGTTTCGCCGCCCAGCTGCTTGGCCATCGTCTGCATGCCGTAGCAGATGCCCAGCAGCGGCAAACCGGAATCGAAGACCTCCTGCGGCGCCTGCGGGCTGCCGTCCAGGGTCGTCGATTCGGGACCGCCCGACAGGATGATGCCCTTGGCACGAAAGCCCGCGATCTCGGCCGGGTCGTGGTCCCAGGCCCAGATTTCGCAATACACGCCGAGCTCGCGGATGCGCCGCGCGATCAGCTGAGTGTACTGGGCCCCGAAGTCGAGGATCAGGATCTTGTCTCTATGGATGTCGGTCATCGTCTTCAGCCCACCCGGTAATTCGGTGGCTCTTTGGTGATCTGCACGTCGTGGACGTGGCTCTCGCGAGAGCCGGCGGACGTCACCCGCACGAACTTCGGTTTGCTGCGCATCTCCTCGATGGTCGCGCAGCCGACGTAGCCCATGGTCGCGCGCAGGCCGCCCACCAGTTGGTGGACGATATTGCGCAGCGGACCGCGGTACGGCACCCGGCCCTCGATGCCTTCAGGCACCAGCTTGTCGGCATCGGAGGAGTCCTGGAAATAGCGGTCCTTGGAACCGGTTTCCATCGCCGCCAGGCTGCCCATGCCGCGGTAGCTCTTGTAATGGCGGCCCTGGAACAGCTCGCTGTCGCCGGGTGACTCATCGGTGCCGGCAAACAGGCTGCCGATCATCACCGTGGAGGCGCCGGCCGCCAGTGCCTTGCCGATATCACCCGAGTAGCGGATGCCGCCGTCGGCGATCAGCGGGATGCGGTCCTGCAGGGCCTCGGCGACCATGTCGATGGCCGAGATCTGCGGCACGCCGACGCCGGCGACGATGCGGGTGGTGCAGATCGAGCCCGGACCCACGCCGACCTTCACCGCGTCCGCGCCGTGATCCATCAGCGCCAGGGCGGCGTCGCCGGTAACGATGTTGCCGCCGATGACCTGCAGCTGCGGGAAGTGCTTCTTGACCCACTTCACCCGGTCCAGCACGCCCTGCGAATGGCCGTGGGCGGTGTCCACCACCACCACGTCGACGCCGGCGGCGACCAGCGCTTCGACCCGCGCATCGGTGTCTCCGCCCACGCCGACCGCGGCCCCGACCAGCAGGCGTTCGCTGCTGTCATAGGCGGCGTTGGGGTTGTCGGTCTTCTTCTGGATGTCCTTGACGGTGATCAGGCCCTTGAGCTCGAAGGCATCGTTGACCACCAGCACCTTCTCGATCCGGTGCTTGTGCAATAAGCCCATGACTTCCTCGTCGCTGGCGCCCTCCTTCACCGTGATCAGCCGGTCCTTGCGCGTCATGATGTGGCGCACCGGATCGTCCAGCTTGGTCTCGAAGCGCATGTCGCGACTGGTGACGATGCCGACCAGCTGGCCGCTGTCGACCACGGGCACGCCGGAGATGTTGCGCTCGCGGGTGAGGTTGAGCACATCGGCGATGGTGGTGTCGGGACTGACGGTGAACGGCGCGCGGATCACGCCGGCCTCGAAGCCCTTGACCTGGGCGACGTGGGCGGCCTGCTGGGCCACCGTCATGCTCTTGTGGATGATGCTCATCCCGCCCAGCTGGGCCAGCGCGACCGCAAGGCGCGCCTCGCTGACGGTATCCATCGCCGCCGACAGGATTGGCAGGCGCAGGCCAAGCTCGCGGGTCAATCGGGCGCCCAGGTTGACGTCCTTGGGGAGGACCGTCGAATGGGCCGGAATCAGCGAAACATCGTCGTAGGTGAGAGCTTCAGCCTGGATGCGCAACATGGTCGGAACCGGAATAGGTGAAGCGCGCCATTGTACCGCTTTCGCAGCGCTCCCATCGCGCTCAGCCGTCGGCCGCCTCGGCGGCTTCCAGGGTGTTCTGCATCAGGGTGGCCACGGTCATCGGCCCCACCCCGCCCGGGACCGGGGTGATCCAGCTGGCGCGTTGCGCAGCCGCCTCGAAGCCGACATCGCCGACCAGCCGGCCGTCATCAAGGCGGTTGATGCCCACGTCGATCACCACCGCGCCGGGCTTCACCCACTCGCCCGGGATCAGCTGCGGGCGTCCCACGGCCACCACCAGGATATCGGCGCCGCGAACGGAAGCCTCCAGCACGTCCTGCGGAGTGAACTTGTGGCAGCAGGTGGTCGTGCAGCCGGCGATCAGAAGCTCCAGCGCCATCGGCCGGCCGACGTGGTTGGAGACGCCGACGATGGTCGCGCTGGCGCCGCGTACGGGCCGGTCGGTGTAGGCGAGCAAGGTGGTGATCCCGCGCGGCGTGCACGGGCGCAGCCCGAACTGGCGCAGGGCCAGGTGGCCGACGTTCTCGGGATGGAACCCGTCCACGTCCTTGCTCGGCGAGATGCGGTGGATCAGGGCGCTGGCGTCGCGGCGGTCGGGCAAAGGCAACTGGACCAGGATGCCGTGGATATTGGGATCCGCGTTGAGACGGTCGATCAGCTGCAGCAGCTCGTCATCACTGGTTCCGGACGGCAGGTCGAAGTCCACGGCACGGATCCCGACCTTGCGTGCCGCCCGCCGCTTGTTGCGCACGTACACCGCCGACGCCGGATCACCGCCGACCAGCACGACGGCGAGCCCGGGCGCGGATTTGCCCGCCGCCAGACGAACGTCGACACGCGCCTTGAGGTTGTCCAGCAGGTCCTCGGCAATGCGCTTGCCATCCAGGATTCGGGCGGTGGGCGGGCTGGCGTCAGTATTCAAAAGCGGGACCTGGAGTGACGTGGCCGGGCATTATCGCCGACCCGCGCTCAGTAGGCGCCCATGTAGTCGCGCTTGCCGATTTCCACGCCGTTGTGGCGCAGCAGTGCGTAGGCCGTCGTCACATGGAAAAAGAACTGCGGCAAGCCGTAGGTCAACAGATAGTCCTGGCCGCTGAAGCGACGCTCCTTCGGGGTACCCGGGCGGGTCAGGATCTCGCAGTCCTCGCTGCCATCGAATCGCGCCGCATCGACGGTGTCGAGGAACGCCAGGGTGCGCTGCAACCGGTCGCGCAGCTGCTCGAAACCCTGCTCCTGGTCGTCGTAGGCAGGCACGTCCTGTCCCGCGAGACGGGCGGTCACGCCGGTCGCGAAATCGCACGCGATCTGCACCTGGCGGACCAGCGGCAGCATGTCCGGGAAAAGCCGCGACTGCAGCAGCACCGTCGGCTCGATCTTGCGCTCCGCCGCGTAGGCCTCGGCCTTGCCGATGATGGCCACCAGGCTTCCCAGCATCTGCCGGAAGACCGGAACGGACGCGGCGTACATGGAAATCGACATGGCAGGACCTCGTTTTGGGGAAGCGACCATGTTAGCCGGTCCGCGCGTGCGCCCGCGCCGGCGCCGGGCGCAGCAGCCGGCAAAGCCCTAGAATTGCACGCCCTGCCCTGCCGCCGTGTCCATGCCCTACCGCCTGCTGAAGTTGTTCATCGCCCTGGCCGCCTACGGGCTGTCGATGGCGATGATGCTGCAGTCCCGTTACGGCCTGATGCCGTGGGATGTGCTGCACCAGGGCCTGTCGCTGCAGGGCGGCTGGCCGATGGGTCGCGTCACCGTGGCGGTGAGCTTCGTGGTCCTGCTGGCCTGGATCCCGATCCGCCAGAAACCGGGCTTCGGCACGGTCTGCAACGCCGTCCTGATCGGGTTGACCTTCGATGCGGTGGTGGGCCCGGTGGGGGAACTGGTCGAGAACGCCGGCCCGGCGATGCGCATGGCCTTGCTGGGCGGCGGCATCGTGCTCAACGGCGCGGCAACCGCGGCGTACCTGGGAGCGGATTTTGGTGCCGGTCCGCGCGATGGCCTGATGACCGGCCTGGTCCGGCGCAGCGGCCGCTCGGTCCGGCTGGTGCGCACGCTCATCGAGGGCAGCGTGCTTACCACCGGTTACGTGCTGGGCGGCACGCTGGGCGTGGGCACGGTGATGTACATGCTGCTGATCGGCCCGCTGATCCAGCTGATGCTGCCGTGGTTCCAGCGCAAACGCCCAGCGCCGGGTCCGTCGGTCATCCCCGCAGCAGGATCGCCGGCAGCGCCACCAGACCAAGCAATACGATGACCGCAGCGGCGGCCAGGAGGACCTTGAGCGGTTCGCGGCGCCACACGTCGGCGAAAGTCTCGCCGGTACCGTCCTTCTGCCCGGCCTCGTACTCGGCGCGGGCCCTGGCCTGCCGGTTGCCCTGGTAGATCGCCATCAGCCGCTTGGCCTCGGGCAGATCGCCGTCGTTTGACAACCAGATCGCGCCGTGGGAGATGCCCCAGCGGCTGGGCTTGGTCTCGTAATACTCGATGCGGTTTTCATCGAGCATCGCGCGCACGTCCTCGATCTCATCGTCCAGGACCAGGCGCAGGTTGAGCAGAAGCTTTGACATCCGCCGATGATACCGCCCGACGGGCGGCTGCGGCTCAACCGCCGCCCAACACCTCAAGCGGATCCGCGGTGGTCTTCTCCGGGCCGCGCGGGGCTTGCCGGGGAGTTCCGGGACGCGCGCCCGACCTTCGCGGACGCGCCTGCACGCCGCTTTCCAGTCGCGCACGCACATCGACCGGGATGGCTTCGTCGCCGAGGTCCCTGATCAACCTGGCCAGCAGTGCGCCGGCCATGTCGCGGATCCCGCTGCTGTCTTCTTCGGGCAGGTACTGCAACGCGTCTTCGACCAGTTGGACGCTGCCGCGCAGGTACAGGTCGCGGGCTTCCTCGACCTGGGGATCGCGATCGAGCACTTGGCGCGCGGCCGTCACGGCCTGCGACCAGTCGCCCAGGCCAGCATGGATCTCGGCGATGTGGAGCCACGGCAAGGTCTGGCCCGGCGCGGCATCCGCCGCACGCTGGTAGGCCTGGATCGCTGCTGCGGCGTCATCGCCGCGCATCGCCGTTTCAGCCGCGGTCATGCTGTCGGCATACCCTGGCGCGGCGCCCGCGGCGAGCGTGGCGCAACCGGAACCGGCCAGAGCCAGCAAAGCGACACCCAGCACCCAGCTCCGGCCGCGCGTGTCGGTGGCTTGCTTCATCGACATATCCTCGAACCTGGCCACAGCAGCCCCGCCGCGAAGATATCAGTTCCGTCCAAGAATCACGACGGCGGCGCGACGGGTAGATGCCAGTCGTAGCGGATCGCCATGTAGCGCAAGCCGAAGCACACCGCCGCCGAGGTGGCCATCACCAGCACCGCGGGTAGCTCCAGCGCAACCCCGATCACCACCACGATCGCTCCCAGCATCGCCGCGATTGCATACAGGTCGGACTGGAACACCACCGGCGTGCGCGCCACCAGCACGTCGCGGACAATGCCGCCTCCGATCCCGCTGAGCATTCCCAGCAGCACGGCACCCACCGGCCCCAGGCCGTGGTCGAGCGCCTTCAGCGTACCGATGACCGCAAACAGGGCCAGACCCGCCGCGTCGAACAGTCGCACCGGGTTGCGCAATCGCTCGATGTCGGCGTAGCGGTAGAACGTGATGATCCCGGCCAGGCAGCTGACCGCCAGGTAATGCCAGTTGGCCAGCGCGACGGGCGGGGTCGCACCGATCATCAGGTCGCGCGTGATGCCACCGGCCGTCGCGGCGGCGAAAGAAAGCACCAGCACACCGAAGATGTCCAACCGGTTGCGCACGCCGACGGTGGCACCACTGATGGCAAACGCGAAGGTCCCGATCAGGTCGATCGTGGTGATGATGGTATTGAGGGCCAATTCGCGATCGCCGGAAAACGGGAGCACAGGATGCCATGAGGTCGTGGACATCGCGCGGCTGCCGAGGCCGTGAGTGGGCCGTCGTGATGGGCGTGTCCACTTGCGGCCGTCGTCCCCTTTCCCCTAGCCTGCCCCGTCCGCCAATCCGGCGCACGAAGCCCAGGAATCCCGATGGAAATTGCCGACCGCCGCGTTGCAACGGTGCACTACACGCTCCAGCTCGACGACGGAACGCAGGTGCACTCGTCCTACTCCGCGCAACCGCTGGTGTACCTGCACGGCGCGGGAAAGTTGATGCCCGGCCTGGAGAAGGCGCTGGCCGGCAAGAAGGCCGGTGATCGACTCAAAGCGGTGGTGCCCCCTGAGGAAGGCTACGGTCCGCGTCACGAACAGCTGGTCCAGACGGTTCCGCTGTCGGCATTCGAGGTTGTGGACATGGTCAAGCCGGGCGCGAAGTTCCTGACGGAAACCGCGCAGGGCCCCGTGCTGGCAACGGTATTGACCGTGGAAGGTGACCGGATCAAGGTCGACGGGAACCACGAGCTGTCGGGCAAGACGCTGCACTTCGACCTGCGGGTGGTGGACGTCCGCGAAGCCACGCTGGGCGAGCTGACCCAGGGCGACGTCATCGAGGACTGACTCAGTCCGCTGATCGACCTGGATTGCGCGCCTGCCAGGCGGCCAGAAGCGACCGGTAGTGGTCTACCTCGTCGGCGTAGACATCGTGGACGCAACTCTCGCAACCGCTGTCGCAGCAATCCATCGGCAGCGGGCGTTCGGGCTCCACGGGAGGCGGGTCGTTGACTGCGGCGGGCTGCGGCAGTGGCAGCAGCTCCAGCGTCAGGTCGGATCGGGTCGTCGGGTTGCTCACAACAGCCATTCTATCGGCAGCGCCTCCATCACCCTGACCGCGGTGTTCAGCCAGAAGCCGTTGCCGGGCTCCTGTTGCAGGGCATGCTCCTCACCGGGCAGCTCGCCGCGCTCCACCCACTCCAGCTTGCCGTCCGGCCCGCGCCGAACCAGCCAGGCGCTGTCGGGAACGAGTTCCTCGAAGCGGTTGGCGATGCCCGATGCGATCGCCGTGCTTTCGACCACAAGCCCCATTTCGGTATTGAGGTTGGCCGAGCGCGGATCGAAGTTGAACGAACCGATGAAGGCGCGGCGGCGGTCGGCGGCGAACACTTTGGCGTGCAGGCTCGACGCCGAGCTGCCGGTGAGCTTGCGTCGAACCGCCGGGACGTCCGCTGTCTCCGGCTTCATTTCGTAAAGGGTGATCCCGGCGTCCAGCAAGGGCTTGCGCCGCTTGGCGTAGCCGGCGTGGACCGCCGTGACGTCGGTGGCCGCCAGCGAGTTGGTCAGCACCGTTACCTTCACGCCCTCTCGGGCCAGTCCGGCCAGGTATTCGACCCCGAAGGCCGTGGGGACAAAGTACGGGGAGACGATCTGCAGCTCGGCGTCGGATACGCCGATCACCTGCTGCAGCCGTTCCGACAGCAGGCTCTCGCGCGCCGCCAGCCCGAGCCCCTTGGCCGGATCGTCGCTGAGCAGCTCCACCGGAACCCATTCCAGGCCCAGGTCACCGCTCGCCAGCGCCTGCAGGTACGGCGAGTCATCCAGCGCACGCAGGTACGCGCGCGCGGCCGGGTCGCGCTCCACCACCGACGCGGCCGTGGCCAACGCCTCCAGCGCACCGGGCGGCGCGGCGGGGACAATGCCGTGCAACGGATAGGACGAGCCGCTGGCCCAGTAGAGATCGAAGTCGAGCGACACCTCGTCCACGATCGGCCCGACCGCGAGGAGATCAAGGTCGACGAAGAGCACGCCGTCACCGGCGTCGAAGTACTCGTCGCCGACGTTTCGCCCGCCCATGATCGTCGCCTGGTTGTCGGCGGTGAAGGACTTGTTGTGCATCCGCCGGTTGAGGCGCGCAAAATCGGTCAGGTAATCGAGCCAGCGCCAGTTCCGGTGCGGGAACGGATTGAACAGGCGGACCTCGATCAGAGGATGCGTATCCAGCGTCGCCAGCAGCGGATCCAGCCCGGCGGTGTTGTTGTCATCCAGCAGGAGCCGCACCCGCACGCCACGGTCAGCGGCCCGGTGCAGCGCTTCCAGCAGCAGGGTCCCGGACATGTCGCCACGCCAGATGTAGTACTGCACGTCCAGTGAGCGCTGCGCGCCTTCGGCGAGGGCGACGCGGGCCGCGAACGCGTCATCGCCGCGCGCCAGCGGCAACACGCCGGAAACCCCGGGATGCGCCCGGGCAAACGGCTGGATGCCGCGACCCAGCAGCGTGTCGGCGGTGTCGACCAGGCGCGTGGACTGGGACCGCCCGTCCAGCGACGGAAGCCTTGCGCTGATCGCCAGCGCCACCATCAGCAGCGCCAGCGTGGCGACCACCGTGGGCCAGCGGAACACGTGGTTTTTTCCAATCATGAGCCCCTATTGTAGGGGCCACGCCGCCCTGGAAACGCCTGCGGACTACTCGGCCATCAGCTGCATGATCGCCGGTACCGGCGCGTTGCCGTAGCTCAGGAAGCGGTTGTGGAAGGTCTTCAGGTCGAAGTCCTCGCCCAGGCGCTGCTTCTGCTGCTCGCGGAAGTCGTAGATCTCCGCGTAGCCGGTGAAGTACGAGGTCAGCTGGACCTGCGACAGGCGGACGCGGCGCCACTTGTTGACCGCCTCGGTCTCTTCCTGGAAGGCCTCGCGGCGCAGCAGGTCGAGCGCCCTGGCTTCGCTCAAGCCCTCCACGTGGACCTCGTAGTCCAGGATCGCATTGGTGACCACGCGCAGGTTCCACTTGCCGTACATCAGCCACATCTCCGGCGCCTGCTCGCCCCAGCCGGCTTCCAGCATCATCCGCTCGGCGTAGACCGCCCAGCCTTCGATCATCGCGCCGTTGCCGACCAGGCTTTTGACCAGGCTCGGGCTCTTGTTGGCATGCAGCAGCTGGGTGTAGTGGCCCGGGATAGCCTCGTGGATGTTGAGGATCTGCAGGACCCAGTGGTTGTACTCGCGCAGGAAGCTCTCGGCCTGCTCGTCGCTGTAGTCATCCAGCGGGCTGACGTTGTAGTAGGTGTTGGCGGTCGGGTTGAACGGGCCCGGCGCGCTGACCGAGGCGCCGGCACCACCGCCGCGCATGTACTCGGGCGTCTCGCGGACCACCAGCGGACGGCTGGCGTCCTGGTCGAGCAGGTCGTGCTTGCGGACGAACTCCGCGAGCAGCGGGATCTGGCGCTTGATCTCGTCGAAGAACTCATTGCGCCCCACGTGCCGGGCCGAAAGCTTGTCGATCATCATGCCGATCCGCTGCAGGCGGTCATCCGGCATCGCGGTTCCGGCGAAGTACTTCGGCCAGAGCTCCACGGTGATCTTGTCCATCTGCCCGTGCAGGCGGTTCTTCTCGTCCACCGCGCGCTGGTGCAATTGGGCGGCGGTGAAGTGCGACTGGATGTCGTAGGCGAACTTGCGCTCGTACTGCTCGGCGCCGATGCGGAAGGAGCGGGCCTTGCCGGCGGCGACCTGTTGGGCCTGCACGCCTTCCAGCCAGCCGGTCCATTCGCCGATCGCAGCGCGGGCGGCATCAATGCGCGCGTTGAACGTGGCCTTGTCCGCGGCATCAAGACCCGAATCGGCGATCTGCTTGCGCAGCGGATCACCGAGCACGCTGAGGGAACCACGACCCTGCACGATCGCGAGTTCGACGTGCTCGGCCGTCGGGTCGGCGATGTTGGCGCGTGCCGCGGCGTAGTATTCCGGCACGTGCTCCACGCGCGCCATCACGGTGCGCAGGCGCTCGTCCTCGTCCGCGTACGGCGTGTTGAGAAGCAGGCCGATGGGACCGGCGATGTTGTAGCGCGAGGGATTCCACTGCCAGTCGCGGAAGGTCTCCTGGTACCAGATGCTGGCCTCGTACCGGTTCTTCAGCAGCATGTGGTCGATGCGCTCGGCGGGCGAGAGTTGCGCCGGGTCGAACGCGGCCAGCTCCTGCAGCCCTGCCCTGGCGAATGTCAGGTCGGCGGCGCGCTGCCGGGCGTCCGGAATCGTGAGCGTCGCCGCGTTGTCGTAGCGACCGGCATAGATCGAGGACTCCGGACTGCGCTCCAGCCCCCGCATCAGCAGCGACTCGGCCACGCTCGCGAAGTCCGCGTCCACCGCGGCGGCCTGGCTGTCCGCTGCGACCGGTGCGGTCTGGCATCCGGACAGCGCGCCGGCGCCAAGCACGCTGGCAGCAATCAACAGGGAAAGGGTGGTCTTGCGCATACAGCTGCTCCGCATCGGCCTGCCGCAACCGGAAGGGTCGCGGCGAATCGAACATCGTAGCGGCCTGGGCGCCGGGCGAGCGTGCCGTTGGTCAGGCACGCGCGCGAAATGTCGCGCAAAAAAAGGCGGGCCGCGATGGCCCGCCTTCTTCCTTGCTCCCGTGGCTCAGTGGCCCGATGCCGGGTCGCTCTTCTCGCTGCTGTCAAAGATCGAGGCGTCCGCTTCGCCCTTGACGTGGAGGAACCCGATCAGACCCTTCTCCGCGCGCGACAGCGCGTGGTCCACCAGCAGGTAGCGGCCGGGGTAGTCGACCTTGAACTCCACCATGGTGGCCCCGCCCGGCGGCACGAGCGTGGTCTGCACGTCGAGCAGCGGCGGACTGGTGAAGGACGCCAGGTTGTAGACGCGGTCGAACACCTCACCGATCAGGTGGAAACTGGAGGTCAGGTTCGGACCGCCCACGCCGAAGAACATGCGCACGGTTTCGCCGACGTTCGCCTGCATGTCAAAGGTCTTGGTCAGCGCGTTCATGCTGCCGTTGAACATCAGGTGCTCTGGCCGCTCATCGAGCAGTTTCTCGACCGAGAACTCCTGCAGGCCGCTGGAGCCGTGCTTCTGCGCGGTGTAGAGCTCGCCCTGCATGATGTAGAACTCGCGGTCCACGCCGGGCAATCCGCCCTCAGGCTCGACGAGGATCATCCCGTACATGCCGTTGGAGATGTGCTGGGCGATCATCGGCGTGGCGCAGTGGTAGACGAACAGTCCCGGATGCAGCGCCTTGAAGGTGAAGCTCTTGGTCTGCCCCGGCGCGACCTGGGTCACCGCCGCGCCACCACCTGGTCCGGTGACCGCATGGAAGTCGACCGAATGGATGTTGATGCTGTCCTCGGCGTTCTTCAGGTTGATGGTGACCGTGTCGTTCTGGCGGATCCGCAGCAGCGGGCCGGGCACCGTGTTGTCAAAGGTCCAGTAGCGGTAGGTGCTGCCATCCGACAGCTGCCCCTCCACCTCGGTGGTCAGAAGGTCGTAGGTGATGTGCTGGGCGGCGCGGTCGCCGACCGGCTTGCCGACCTGGTACGGGTCCTTCGCAACGTCCACGGCGGTGCTGACGACGTCGGCCACGTCACCGACAACCAGCTTGCCGAACATCCCGGCGGCCTTGTGGCCAGGGATCGTGCAGACGTACTCGAACACGCCGGCCTTGCCCGCACGGAAGACGATGGTGGTCGACGAACCCTCGCCGACAAGCTGGTCGGACTGCGCGTTGAACGCAGGCACCGCGATGTCGTGCATCGCACCGTCGCCGTTGACCACGGTGATGGCAACCACCGCGCCTTCAGCGACCTTCAGCTCGGGGTTCACCTGGCCCTTGATGGCGCCCGCGTTGCCGACGAACACCAGCTGCCCGTTCTCGATCGCGGTGCGCAATGTGAAGGTGACGTCCGCCACCGGGGTGACGTCCGCCGAACGCGCCGCAATGGCCTGCGGCACAAACCCGGCCGCTCCGGCCAGGGCGAACAGCAAAACCAGCTCTTTCATTCCCATCTTCCTTCCAGTCAGCAAAAGTGCTTCGTTGGCCGGCACGATAGGCATCCGCCCGCGGAGTCTCCATGACCTGGGTCAAGCCTGGACATACGGGTGCGAATGTTGACGGTCGTGGACTGCGGCGCGCGCAGCCGCCCGTTAAGATCACCCCACTACCCAGCAGCGAGGGCAACCGTGACCGAACGCATTCTCCACCCCGGCCTGGCCGGCAAGATCATGGGCGCGGCGCAGGCCGCCGAGTTGATCCAGCCCGGCATGACCGTCGCCATGAGCGGATTCACCGGTGCCGGCTACCCCAAGGCGGTTCCGCAGGCGCTCGCCGCGCGCATGGAGACCGCGTCCGCCGCCGGCCATCCGTTCAAGATCAAGGTCCTGACCGGCGCATCCACCGCGCCCGAGCTGGACGGCGCGCTGGCCCGCGTGGAAGGCATGGAGTTGCGCCTGCCCTACCAGTCCGACCCGGCCGTGCGCGAGCGCATCAACGCCGGCAACCTGGAATACATCGACATCCACCTGAGCCACGTTGCCCAGCACACGTGGTTCGGATTCTTCGGCAAGATCGATGTGGCGGTGGTGGAGGTCTCCGGCATCCGCGAGGACGGCAGCCTGATTCCGTCCTCCTCGGTTGGCAACAACATGACCTGGCTGGAACAGGCCGACAAGATCATCCTGGAGGTCAACCGCTGGCAGCCCGAGGCGCTGGCCGGCATGCACGACATCTATTACGGCACCGCCCTGCCCCCGGACCGCAAGCCGATCCCGCTGCTGCATCCCGATGACCGCATCGGCCAGCCCTGGTTCCGCCTGGACCAGGACAAGGTCATCGCCGTGGTGGAGACCAACGACCCGGACCGCAACTCGCCATTCAACCCGCCCGACGAGGCGTCACAGCGGATCGCCGGGCACCTGCTGGATTTCCTCGGCCGCGAGGTCAAGCGCGGCCGGCTGACCGACAAGCTGCTGCCGCTGCAGTCGGGCGTGGGCAACATCGCCAACGCGGTGCTGGCGGGGCTGGCGACCGGCGGTTACACCGGACTCTCGGCCTACACCGAGGTGATCCAGGACGGCATGCTGCAGCTGATCAAGGAGGGGGTGCTGCGGATGGCATCGGCCACCTCGTTCTCGCTCAGCCCGGCCGGGATCGAGGAATTCAACGCCAACGTCGACTTCTACTCCAGGCGCATCCTGCTGCGTCCGCAGGAGATCTCCAACCACCCCGAGGTCATCCGCCGGCTCGGCTGCATCGCCATGAACGGCATGATCGAGGCGGATATCTACGGCAACGTCAACTCGACCCACATCGCTGGCAGCCGGATCATGAACGGCATCGGTGGCTCGGGCGACTTCGCGCGCAACAGCTACCTGTCGGTCTTCATGGCGCCCAGCACGGCCAAGGGCGGCAAGATCTCCGGGATCGTGCCGATGGTCAGCCACGTGGACCACACCGAACACGACACGATGGTCGTGGTCACCGACCAGGGCCTCGCGGACCTGCGCGGACTGGCGCCCAAGCAGCGCGCGCGGGTCATCATCGAGAACTGCGTCCACCCGGACTTCAAGCCGATGCTGCAGGACTACTTCGACCGCGCCTGCCGCGACAGCTACGCCAAGCACACCCCGCACCTGTTGCCGGAGGCCCTGTCGTGGCACCAGCGCTTTATTGATACAGGCAGCATGCTGCTCTGACGGCTGACGGCTGACGGCTGACGGCTGACGCAATTTGACTCGTGTCAGCGGCCTGCGCGAGCCTCCGCCCGCTTGCAGGCGGCCGCGGTAAACAGGACATCGGTGGAGGAGTTCAGCGCGGTCTCGGCCGAGTCCTGCACCACACCGACGATGAAGCCGATCGCGACCACGCGCATCGCCAGGTCGTCGGATATGCCGAACAGGCCGGCCGCGAGGGGGATCAGCAGCAGCGACCCGCCTGGCACCCCGGAGGCGCCGCAGGCCGCGACCGCGGCGACGACGCTGAGCAGGAGGGCGGTCGGCAGGTCCACCGGAATCCCCAGCGTGTGCACCGCCGCCAGCGTCAGCACCGTGATGGTGATGGCCGCGCCGGCCATGTTGATGGTCGCGCCGATCGGAATCGAGACCGCGTAGGTCTCGCGATGCAGGCCCATCTTGCGGCACAGCTCCATGTTGATCGGGATGTTGGCCGCCGAGCTGCGGGTGAAGAACGCGGTGATGCCGCTCTCGCGCAGGCAGCGCAGCACCAGTGGATACGGATTGCTGCGGGTCACGAGGGCCACGATCAGCGGATTGGCCAGCAGCGCGACAAACAGCATGCACCCCAGCAGGACCGCCAGCAGCTGGGCGTAGTCCAGCAGGGTCGCCAGTCCGGTCGCTGCAATCGTCTCGGCCACCAGACCGAAAATTCCGATAGGGGCCAGCTGGATCACGGCGCGGACCAGCCGGGTCACCGCGTCCGACAGGTCCGCAACCGCGGTGCGGGTGGTGTCGGCCGAGTAACGCAGGGCAATCCCGAGCCCGACGGCCCAGGCGAGGATGCCGATGTAGTTGCCGGCCTGCAGCGCGTGGATCGGGTTGTCCACGACCTGCAGCAGCAGGTTGCGCAGCACCTCGCCGATTCCGCCCGGCGGGCTCAGATCGCCTGCGCCGGCGACCCCCAGGTGCAGTGTGACCGGAAACAGGAAACTGGCCGCCACTGCCACCATGGCCGCCGCAAGCGTGCCGACCAGGTACAGCACCAGAATCGGGCGGATGTGCGTCTTCTGTCCCTGCCGGTGGTTGGCGATAGACGCGCCCACCAGCACCAGTACCAGGATGGGCGCGACCGCCTTCAGGGCCGACACGAACACCGTGCCAAGCAGCCCGGCCGCCAACGCCGCCGAGGGCGCAACAAGCGCCAGCAGCGTGCCGGCGATCAGCCCGATCACGATCCGCAGGACCAGGCTTGTCCCGGTCCAGCGCGCCAGCAGGCCTTGCGACTGCTTGCCGGGCAGCGACGGCGTGGGCTTGTTCTCGGGAAGGCGGGGATCGGTCATGAAGTCAGGTCCGGGTCGGGAGGCATCCGCGTCGGCCGCTGTCCGGGCCGCGCACGAAGCGTCGATTGTCGCCGACCGCGCCGATGATTTGGCCGCTTGCGGGAAAATCGTGATCGCGAGACACGCCACGGCGCGTTAGCACCGCCGGCGCCGGTCGAGTGACCCATGTCATTGATCCGCACGCCAACGCAGACGAGGATGGCTGCCTCAGCCGCGCTTGCGGCGATTACGGCGAGGAGTCGATGCCCATGCACGGCGAATACAAGGAGCCCGGCGGCAAGCTGGTGGTGGTCGATCTGGTCGTGTCCGGCGGACGGTTGAGCGACGTTCGCGTGAGCGGAGATTTCTTCTTGGAGCCCGATTCCGCGCTTGACCTGATCAACCGCGCCCTGGTCGGCACCCGCGCCGACGCCGGCGTCGATGCCTGGGCCACCGCCGTGCGCACCGCGTTGGGCGATGGGGCGTCGCTGTACGGCATCAGCGCCGAGGGCGTCGCCATCGCGGTGGAGCGCGCGGTCAACGGCGAGGCCGCGCCATGAGCCGGACCGGGTGGCACGAGCACGACTGGCAACTGATCCACACCGACGCCCAATCGCCGGCGATGCACATGGCGCTGGACGAGGTGCTGACCAACGAGGTCTCCGCCGGTCGCCGCCGCCCCACGCTGCGGGTCTGGGAATGGGCGGATCCGGCGGTCGTCATCGGTCGCTTCCAGTCGCTGCGCAACGAGGTCGACGGAGACGCAGCCGCGGGTCATGGCATCCAGGTGGTCCGACGCATCAGCGGCGGCGGCGCGATGTTCATCGAACCGGGCAACACGATTACCTATTCGATCTGCGGCCCGCTCTCGCTGGTCGAGGGCCTGTCGTTCCAGCAGTCCTACGAGCTGATGGATCGCTGGGTGATCGAGGCGCTGGCCGAACTGGGCGTGGCAGCGAGCTACCAGCCGCTCAACGACATCACCTCCCCCGCCGGCAAGATCGCCGGAGCCGCGCAGGCACGCAAGGGCAACGCGGTGCTGCACCACGTCACCATGGCCTACGACATCGACACCGGCAAAATGCGCGACGTGCTGCGCATCGGACGCGAGAAACTCTCCGACAAGGGCACCACCAGTGCGGCCAAACGGGTCGATCCCCTGCGCAGCCAGACCGGCTTGCCACGCGCGGCCGTCATCGAGCGCATGATCGCGGCCTTCCGCCGCAACCACGGGCTGCGCGACGACCATCTCACCCCGGATGAGCTGGGTCAGGCGATGCGATTGGCAGAAGCCAAATTCGAGACGGCCGAATGGACTGCCGTGGTGCCGTGAAAGGCCGGGTTTTCACGCGTTGCACGGGTTGCCGCTGCTATTTTCGGCACAGGCCAAACCGGTGGGACCGACCATGAAAACCGCATCCTTGTCTTCGTTCTGGTGGCGCGCCCTGATCGGGCTGGCGCTGGTGTCGATGCTGGCGGCGTGTGCCACCGGTCCCCGGATCCGTACCGACGCGGATCCCACGGCCGACTTCTCGCAGTACCGGACCTACGGCTTCTACCAGCCGCTGGCGATGGAGCAATCGGGTTACACCTCCTACCTCTCCGACAACATCAAGATGGCGGTGCGCCGGGAGATGGAAGCACGTGGCTACCGTTACAGCGCCGACAAGGCCGACCTGCTGGTCAACTTCCAGGGCGTGATCCGCGAGAAGACGGACGTCTACGAGATTCCGCGCTCGGACGTCCAGTACTTCTACAGCTACCGCGCACGCGCGTATTACGCGTTCCCGGTGTGGTATGACGAGACCCGGGTGAGCCAGTACACCGAAGGCACGCTGACCGTCGACCTGGTCGACGCCGCGCGCAACCGGCTGGTCTGGAGCGGCGATGCCATCGGCCGGGTCAACCAGAAAAGCCCGCAGCAGCGCGTCGCGGCGGCCGACCAGGCGATCAGCGCGATCTTCGCCAAATTTCCGTACCGCGCTGCGCCCTGACAAGCGCGCGCAAGCGCACCGGTTCCGTAGCAAAGGGTGCTGCAGGAAGCGACCTGCAGCGAAGCGTTTCGCAGCGAGCCGTGTGCGCGCGCACCGTCTGGAAGCCCGGCTCTAGGTGCCGCCACCACTGCGCCAGATCGACACTACCAGCCACGCACCGGCAATGGCGGCGCCGACGAAACCCAGCAGGCCGAAAGCCGGCAGACCCAGGAGTGTGGGCCCGCCACGCACGGTCAGCGTGATCGAGGATCCGATGATGAGTGCGGCCAGGACCACGCCTACCGTCAGGCGGTTGGCCGCGTGGTTGAGCTGGGTACCGAATTCGTCCAGGCGATCGATGTCGACATGCAGTTTGACGTTGCCGCGCCGCGCCGAGCGCATCAGCCGGCGAATGTCCCGCGGAAGGCCTGCCAGTAATTCCGTCGTTTCCGCCAGCGTGCGCGCGCCCTGGCGCAACAGCGTCGCCGGTCGATAGCGCTGCAACATCGCGCGGCGCAGGAAGGGCGCCGCCTCGCTGGCCATGTCGAAATCCGGATCCAGGCTGCGACCCAGTCCTTCCAACGTGACGAACACCTTGATCATCAAGGCCAGGTCGGCCGGCAGGGCCAGCCGGTTGGCCCGCAGCAAGGCCGTCACGTCGCCCAGCATCGTGGCCAGGTTCAACTGGCCCAGCGAAATCCCGTGGTACTGGTCGACCAGCGCGTCCACGTCCAGCGCCATCTGGGCCTCGTCGGCGTGGGCCTGCGTCGCCCACTCGAGCATCACGTCGGTGACCCGGGCCGCGTCCCGCATCACCAGCGCATCCAACAGGCCGATCACCTGGTTGCGGCGGGCATCCGACAGCCGCCCGACCATGCCGTAGTCGATCAGGGCAATGACGTTGTCGGGCAGCACGAACACATTGCCGGGGTGCGGATCGGCATGGAAAAACCCGTCCTCGAACATCAACTTCAGCACTGCATTCGCGCCGCGCCGGGCAATCAGCTTGCGGTCCAGCCCGGCGGCATCGACCGCGGCCAGGTTGGACAGCGACACACCGTCGACAAAATCCTGCACGTTCATCCGCGCGCCGGTGTATTGCCAATGCACCGCGGGAACCACGATCTCCCCCGAGCCGGAGAAGCTGGAGGCAATGCGCTCGGCGTGACGGCACTCGGCCGCCAGATCGAGCTCGCGGCCCAGCGAACCCTTGAACTGGCGGACCATCGCGCTGGGCTGGAACTGGCGCAGTTCCTCGAAGCGCGCCTCCATCGCCTGCGCCGCGCGATGAAGCAGGCGCATGTCGGCTTCCACCACCGGCTTGATGCCTGGCCGGCGCACCTTGACGACCACCTCGGTGCCGTCGTGCAGGCGCGCACGGTGGACCTGGGCGATCGATGCGGCGGCCAGGGGCGTCCGGTCCAGCCAGGCGAACACGGCTTCGGGCGACGCGCCCAGGTCCTCCAGCATCTGCTGGCGGATGAGCTTGTAGGGCACTTCCGGCGCCTGGTTTTGCAGCTTGCCGAACTCGGCGATCCACTCCGGCGGGAACAGGTCCACGCGCGTCGCCAGCACCTGCCCCAGCTTGACGAAACTGGGGCCCATTTCCTCCAGCGCGTGGCGCACCCGCACCGGCGTGGGCAGCGCCACCAGCTCCTCCATGTGGCCCAAGGGCAGCACGCGCCCTGCGCGGGCGAGCACCGGCGCCAGCCCGAGCCGGCCGACCATGTCGCCGAAGCCGTAGCGGATCAGTATCGAGGCGATGTCGTAGACCCGCCCCAAGTCCCGGGTTGCGCTCAGCCCATCCCACAGCATGCGTGTAGCTCCGGTTGACCGCGGATCGGCGCGGCGCTCAGACAATGTGCGCCATCACTGCGATGTAATGGCACAGGCTCCCGCCGAGGACAAACATGTGCCATATCGCATGCGAGTACTTCAGTGCCGGCCGGTGATAGAAAATCGTCCCTGCGGTGTAGAAAATGCCGCCCGCCAGCAGCCAGCCCAGGGTCCAGCCGTCCAGCGCACGCCACATCGGCTTGATCGCGACCAGCACCAGCCAGCCCATTGCGATGTAGATCATCGTCGACAGGCGCCGGTAGCGGCCGGTCAGGAACAGCTTGAACACCACCCCGGCTGCGGCCAGCGTCCAGATCACGCCGAACAGCCACCAGCCCCACGGACCACGCAGGCCGATGAGCGTGAACGGCGTGTAGGTTCCCGCGATCAACAGGTAGATCGCGCAATGGTCGAAGACCTTCAGCCTCGCCTTGGCAACCGGGTGGCGCACCGCGTGGTACAGCGTTGATGCGACGTAAAGCAGCAACAGGCACACGCCGAAGACGATCGCGCTAGTAAGTTGCCACGCATCGCCCCACAGCGCGGCCAGGGTGATGAGGACGGCGCCGCCGGCGAGCGCGGCCGTCGCGCCCAGTCCGTGGGTGAGCGCGTTGGCGAGCTCCTCCGAAGCCGGCGCCGGCGCGGGCGTCGGTGATGACCGCGACGATGAGAGGGTAGGCATGCCGGCCATGCTAGCGCCGTTTACCGGCAACCGGTGGACGCCGCGGCTCGGGTGATCGGCGGCATCAGGCCTTTTTGAGAAAGCACGTCTTCAGCACCAGACCCTTGATCTTGTCCGAGCTGCCTTCGATGTTTTCCGGGTCGTCCTCCACCAGGCGGATGTTGCGGATCACCGTGCCCTGCTTGAGCGGGATCGAGGAGCCCTTGACCTTGAGGTCCTTGATGACGGTAACGGTGTCGCCCTCGTTGAGGATGTTGCCGTTGACGTCGCGCACCACCATCGCGTCCGCGGGCTTCGCGTTCGGATCGGTCGGCCATTCGTGGCCGCAGTCGGCGCAGACGTAGTGATCACCGTCGGGGTAGGTGTTCTCCTTGCCGCACTTGGAACAGGCCGGAATATCAGGCATCAACACACCATCCATTGAAGAGTCGGGGGGCCGGACAGTATAAGCCAGCGCCTCAGGACGTGGCCGCAACTCATTGAATCTGCTTATGAAGCCCGCGTGCATCGCGTGCCCGTGCACGCAGCGCTGGCGGCGCTTACGGAGTAGCATGGAGCGGGGCCTGCTGCACGGCCCTCTCCTTGCCGACCGCTTTCCAGGGTCCAAGCCTGCTCCCGCCATGCGCCCTGCCCTCAACCGGCGGCGTTCTAACAGGGGGTCTTCATGCCCGGTTATCTCACGCGCCAGCAGCGCATCCGCCTGGGCGATCTGGATTACACGATCCGCTCGCTCAGCGATAAACAGCAGTTTTCCGACCCCGACGGGCGCGCCAAACGGCTGGGCATCTCCTCGGCCCAGTGGTCGCTGTTCGGGCAGGTCTGGCCCGCCGGACAGCTGCTCGCCAATGCGATGGCGACTTTCGATATCGAGGGCAAGCGCATCCTGGAGGTCGGCTGTGGCCTGGGGCTGGCAAGCCTGGTGCTGCAGCGGCGCGGCGCGGACGTGATCGCCAGCGACATGCACCCTCTGGCTGAGCCCTTCCTGGCCTACAACAGCGCACTCAACGACCTGCCCAGCGTGCCCTACCGCAAGCTCCAGTGGGGTGTGCCACTGCCCACGCTGGGACGCTTCGACCTGCTCATAGGAGCGGATGTCCTCTACGAACGGCCGCACGCGGAACTGATTGCCGCGCTGGTCGGAAGGCACGCGCTGCCCGAGGCCGAGTTGTTGTTCTGCGACCCGGGCCGGGGCCACAGCGGCGCGTTCACCCGGGCCCTGGCATTGCAGGGCTTTGAGGTCAGCGAATCCCGCGGCGCGCTGGACGAGGATGAGCCCGAGACCTTGCGCGGTCGACTGCTCCACTACCGGCGCCGCGCAGCAGACGGTCCGCAATGATGTCGGAGGCCACGGATTTGCCGGACATCGACCGCTCGATAAGCTGCCAGCGATGCGACGCGGTGTGTTGCCGACAAACCGTCCTGGTCATGCCGGAGGACACCGCCGTCCCCCGCCACATGATCGCGCGTACGCCGCACGGCCTGCACGTCATGGCCCACGACGAGGACGGCTGGTGCGTGGCCGTGGACCCGACGCGCATGAACTGCACCATCTACGACCAGCGGCCGGGAATCTGCCGCGCGTTCCGGATGGGGAGCCCGGATTGCCGCAGCGTTCGCGATGCCTACTCGCGTCTCTACGACGAAGCCGCGCCGCCGGCGGAGTAAGCCGTCCCCGAAGTGATCAGCCGCGGGCGGTCTCCAGCGCTGCTGAGAGGTCCGCCCACAGGTCATTGACATGCTCGATGCCGGCCGACACCCGCAGCAGGCCGGCGGTGATGCCGGTCGCCTGGCGCGTCGCCTCATCAAGTACGCGGTGGGTCAGCCCGGCCGGGTGCTGGATCAGACTGTCCACCGAGCCCAGGCTGACCGCCGGGGTCAGCAGGCGCACGGCCTTCATGACGGTCGATGCGGCGGCGTGCCCGCCGTGCAAATCAAAGGCGAGCAAGGCGCCCGGCCCGCGCATCTGCGTGGCGGCGAGGTGATCGTTGGCGACCGTCCCCATTCCCGGATAGAACACCGTTGCCACCGCAGAGTGTTCGGCCAGCCGCTGTGCCAAGACCCCGGCGTTGTGCTGGGCGCGCTCGACGCGCAGCGCCAGCGTCGGCAATCCGCGATGCAGGAGATAGGCTCCCAGCGGGTGTAGCAACGCGCCGGTAACGGCACGGATCTGACGCAGCGGCTTGGCGTTTTCCTCGCTGCAGCACACCACCCCGGCAATCACATCGCCGTGGCCGCCGAGGAACTTGGTTGCGCTGTGGAGTACATACGTCGCGCCCAGGGCGATCGGGTTCTGCAGCACCGGCGTGGCAAACGTGGAGTCCACCGCTACCGGGACCTTGCCCGCCGCTGCGACCACGGCGCGGATGTCGACCAGGTCCAGGGTCGGGTTGGCCGGCGTCTCGATCATCACCAGCGCCGTCGTGGGGCGGATACGCGAGGCAATATCGGCCGCGTCCACGAATTCGGCCTCCAGTCCGGCCATGCCGCTGGCGAGCAGGTGATCGGAGGTTCCGTACAACGGACGCACGACCAGCACGTGTCCGCCGTCCGTCCTCACCGCCATCAGTAATGCCGCCAGCGCCGCCATCCCGGAGCCAAAAGCGACGCAGGCCTCGCTGCCTTCCAGCTGCGCCAGAGCGCCTTCCACCCGTGCCACCGTGGGATTGTGCAGCCGCGCGTAGATCGGATTGGCCGCGCTTGCCTCCCCGGCCACCAGCGCATCGAAGCTGGCCGTACCTGCCGCCAGATCGGGTACCGGGTAGGTCGTGGAGAGGTCGATCGGCGGGGCGTGAACGCCCAACTGGCCGAAATCCTCGCGCCCGGCGTGGACGGCAAGCGTGTGAAGGTGCGGCATCCGATGGGGCTCCTTGGCTGTGGAGCCCCATTCTAGGATCGATTGCGCCCTTAGAAGCGGTAGATGGCAGCCAGCCCGGTCTCGCTGGGCATGCGGCCCTTGGGCACGACTACGACCTGGCCACCGTTGGCGATCACCTTCTCGGCGATATCGTCCAGCAGGTCTTCTCCGATGCCGCCTTCCGCGGCGAAGTCGACCGCACCGCTCTGCAGGTCCATGCGGCCGTTGACCTGCCGATCGGCTTCCACCAGCAGGGTGGATACGCGTGCCGACACGGCGCTGCGCGCCACCTGGGCGATATCGTCGTTGGCCAGCCAGCGCGCACGCGCGGCGTGGTACATGTCCACCAGCCCCGCCAGGCGCTCCAGGTACTTGGGCTCCATGACGCGCCAGGCGCGCTCGCGCAGCTCGTCCAGGCTGATGGCGTCGGGATGCGTGTCGATCCCCTGCGGCAGCAGATAGGCGTTGTGGCTCAGCTTGCGGAACATCGCCTGATGCTCGGGCAGCGCGGCCAGCATCAGTGGCAGTCGCGCCGGACGCGAGAACTGCTCGGCGACCGCGCGATCAACCGCACGGAAGAACTGCTCGGTGTCGGCATCGACCAGCTTGCTGCGCTCGATCTGGCCGTCGTTGACGCCGGCGATGGTTGCCGCCGCTCCGCGCGACCACGACGCCGGGCGCTGTCGCAGCGGGTCATCGCCAAGCACGGCCTCAAGCGTGTCGGGAAAGTCGTCGCCGGCTTCGAACGGATCCAGCGCATCGCGGTTGCCGACGAACATCTTGGCGCTGTGACGGTTGATCGCCAGCACCTGGTAGCGGTCGGCGGACTGCACCATCCGCAGCAGCGGCTTGATGTGGAAGCTGTCGCCGACATTGACCAGCTCGGGCACGGCGCGCTGCAGGCGATAGACGCGGAACATGTCCGGCGAGACCAGCACCGCCAGTCCGTCCAGGGTGTGATTCCAGAAGTTGCGCTCCTCGCCCAGCTTGCGCAGGTTGGCCAGCAGCGGCGCGGGATCCTTGTCCGGGTAGCGCTCCTTCCACGACGCCTCCGCCTTCTTGACCAGGTTGCCGAACCGGATAGGGTCCTGGCCGTTGTCCGGGTGGCTACGGTGCGTCGGCTGATAGAGCGAAATGCACGGGCCGACCGGATCCTGGAACAGGTTTCCGGTGAAGTCGTCGATAAGTGAATGCATCTTGGCACCTCGGTGAACGTGAATTTGGGGGCGGCAAAACTCGGGTTCTGCGACCTGAATCCAGTCTACCCTCCCCGCCTGAAGGCAATGTCGCGACCCACCCTGCGCGCTGACTCGCGCCAGCGGAGGAAAGGCGTGATGCCGTATCGTGGCGACATGCCCGAGTTGCCCTACCTTGCCGGTTACGATCCTGGACTTCGCCAACAGGTGCGCGAGTTGATCCGTCGCGACCGGCTGGGATCCTGGCTGCAGGAGCGCTACGACCAGGCCCACGAGGTGCGCACCGACGGCGCCCTGTACCAGTACGTGGTCGGGCTCAAGGACCGCCACATGCGCAAGGCGGCGCCGCTGGACAAGGTGGTATTCGACAACCGCCTGCAGGCAGTGCGGCACGCGCTGGGCACCCACACAGCGGTCTCGCGCGTGCAGGGTGGCCGGCTCAAGGCCAGCCGCGAGATCCGGATCGCCGGGGTTTTCCGCGATGCGCCAGAGCCGTTCCTGCGCATGATCGTCGTCCACGAACTGGCCCACCTGCGCCAGTCCGACCACAACCGCGCGTTCTACCAGCTGTGCAACCATATGGAGCCGGACTACCACCAGTTGGAATTCGATATGCGGCTGTACCTGACGCAGCTGGATCTGGCCAAGCGGGATTCAGTCCGGCAGTAGCGTCGGGTACGGCGCGATCCTCCGGATCACCGCCTCAGCCGCTGCAACCCCCGCAACAGATCGACGGCAGTTGTTCGATCGCGTCCGGCCCGACCGGATAGCCGGCAAAGCCCAGCACGACGGCCAGATGGTTGGCATCCAGCGCCGCCGCCACCCGCAAGCGGTGGCTGGAGGGAGCGAAATCGATCACTGCCGCAGGATCGACGTCGTAGATCGCATCTTCGATCCGACCCAGCGCCTGCGGGTCAAGCGCCATCGCGCCCGCCTTTTCGCCCATGTCGATGTGGAACTCGCTCATGCCGGTCCTCCTGCCTGGTTTCGTCTTGCCGACCATGGTGCGCGGAGGACGGCGGAGCGGCCGTGACCCGGATCAAGCGTCGGGCAGACCGTAGCGCCGGTTGGCAGTTTGTTCAGCCGGACCGGCAGCAACACCCGGATAGGCGGCAATTGTTTGTGGCTGCGTGTGGATTGCGGTGGGATTGGCGCCCCCACGTGCAGGCAGGTGACGGCGCACCGTACGCTGGAAGAACAGGTTGTTGGGCACCTGCAGGACCGACGAGGATTTGCCGTCGACGCACTCCTGCAGCGTCGTGTAGATCAGGTTGATGTCCACGACCTGGCCTTTCAGCCCCGGCTTTTCCCCGTTTTCCAGCAACTCGATGTGGTCGTTCAGCCGGAACGGGCGCGTGGTGAGGATCAGCGCCGTGCAGAAGATGTTGGACAGCACGCTCCAAGCCGCAAAGAACGCCACCGCGCCGACGGCGGCGAAGCCGGTGAACGCGGTCCACAGGATCGTCCCGGACACGCCAAAACGCTCCAGTATCAGCAGCAGCGCGCCGAACGAGACCAGGAACCCGAGCAGGCGCCGGCCGCCGACGGCCACCTGGGGCAGCAGGTTGTAACGCTGACTGACCCGCTTGATCAGGTGCCGACCCATTGCCCGCAACGCCCATGCCGCGATCAGGATCAGCACGATCTGCCCGGCCGGCAACAACACGTCCAGCCACTGCTGGGTCCACGCGGGAAACTGGTCTTTCATGATGATGGCGCGCTCAGGCATTGCGGCAGGAAGCGGCGCAGGATCCGCCAAACCGGCAAGGATACCGCCCGCCAGGGCTGTTTGCGGGGGTGGCTTTTGTCATGGGTGCGCGAATCGTGCATCGGTTAGGCTGCAGGATCCCAACGACGAGGTTCCTGTCCAATGAAGCACCCTCTCGCGCTGGCCCTGGCTGTGGCGCTGACCACCAGCTTGGCCGCATGCAGCCAGTCCGAAGCCAATCCGGCTGAGCCCAGCCAGTCCGCATCCCAGGACGGCAACACCGTGAACGAATCCAGCAACAACCCCTTCTTCGCCGAGAGCAGCCTGCCGCTGCACTACCCCGCGTTCGACAAGATCACCGACGCCGATTTCGGCCCCGGTTTTGATCGCGGCATGGCCGAGCACCTGAAGGAAGTCGAGGCGATCGCCAACAACAGCGCAGCGCCGACTTTCGAGAACACCATCATCGCGCTGGAGAAATCCGGCGAGATCCTCGACCGCACCTCGACCGTGTTCTTCTCCCTGGTCGGTGCCGACACCAACGACACCCGCAAGGCGATCCAGGCCGAATACGCGCCCAAGCTGGCCGCGCACCGCGACGCCATCGCGCTGAACCCGAAGCTGTTCGACCGCATCCAGAAGCTGTACGACACCCGCGACTCGCTGGGCCTGGACGCCGAGGGCGTGCGCCTGGTGGAGCGTTACCACACCGACCTGGTCCGCTCGGGCGCCAAGCTTCCCGAAGCCGACAAGGTCCGTCTGAAGGAAATCAACGGCGAGCTGGCCAATCTGGGTACCAGCTTCAACCAGAACGTTCTGGCCGAGGTCAACGCCTCCGCCATCACGGTTGACAGCAAGGACGAACTGGCCGGCATGACCGACGACCAGATCGCCGCCGCGGCCGACGCCGCCAAGGCCGCCGGCAAGGAAGGCAAGTACGTCATCGCCCTGCTCAACACCACCGGCCAGCCGCTGGAGTCGCAGCTGGAAAACCGCGCCCTGCGCGAGCGCCTGCACAAGGCATCGGTCAGCCGCGGCAGCCGCGGCAACGAGTTCGACAACACCAGGCTGGTGTCGACGATCCTCAAGCTGCGGGCCGAGAAGGCCGGCATGCTGGGCTATCCGACCTACGCGGCCTACGTACTGGCCGATGAAACCGCCAAGACCCCCGAGGCGGTCAACGAAATGCTCGGCAAGCTCGCCCCGCCGGCCGTCGCCAACGCCCGCCGCGAAGGCGCCGCGCTGCAGGCGATGATCGACAAGGAGCAGGCCGCCAAGGGCGAGCCCACCTTCAAGCTGGAACCGTGGGACTGGGCGTACTACACCGAGAAGGTCCGCGCCGACAAATACGACTTCGACGAGTCACAGCTCAAGCCGTACCTGGAAATGAAGAACGTGCTCGAGAACGGCGTGTTCTACGCCGCCGGCCAGCTGTACGGCCTGAGCTTCAAGCAGCGCACCGACCTGCCGGTCTACCACCCCGACGTGACCACGTATGACGTGTTCGACAAGGACGGCAGCCAGCTGGCGATCTTCGTGTTCGACCCGTTTGCCCGTCCGTCCAAGCGCGGCGGGGCGTGGATGAACTCCTACGTGTCCCAGTCCGCACTCACCGGCAACCTGCCGATCGTGGCCAACCACCTCAACATCACCAAGCCGACCAATGGCCCGGCGCTGATGACGTGGGACGAGACCACCACGATGTTCCACGAGTTCGGGCATGCGCTGCACGGCATGTTCTCCAACGTGAAGTATCCCTACTTCAGCGGCACCAGCGTGCCGCGCGACTTCGTCGAGTTCCCGTCCCAGGTCAACGAGATGTGGGCCGACTGGCCCAGCGTGCTGGCCAACTACGCCAAGCACTACAAGACCGGCGAGGCGATGCCGCAGGCGTTGCTGGACAAGGTCGCGGCAGCCTCCAAGTTCAACCAGGGCTTTGCCACCACCGAGTACCTGGGTTCGGCGATGCTTGACCAGAGCTGGCACCAGGCCAAGGCCGACGCCATCCCCGACGCCGCCGGCGTGATGGACTTCGAAGCCGCTGCGCTGAAAGCCAACGGCACCGACTACGCCGCCGTGCCCCCGCGCTACCGCACGCCCTACTTCAGCCACATCATGGGCGGATACGCAGCCGGCTACTACGCCTACATCTGGTCGGAAGTGCTGGACGCCAACACGGTGGAGTACATCAAGAAGAACGGCGGCCTGACCCGCGAGAACGGCGATCGCTTCCGCGACACCCTGCTCTCGCGCGGCGGCAGCAAGGACGCCCTGCAGCTGTTCCGTGACTTTGCCGGCCACGAGGCGGAGATCAACCCGCTGCTGGTGCGCCGAGGACTTGATGGCACGGTCACCGACGACGCCAAGGTGCCAGTCATCAAGGAGTAATCCCGCCGCAGGTGCTGGATCAAAAACGCCGCCGGGTTGATCCCGGCGGCGTTTTTTTATGGGCTGAAGCGGGCCGTGTGAAGCAGACCACGCATCGAGTGGCGCTAGCTGCCACCCTCGAAGAGGTCACGGTATTCGGGCGAGATGTACGGCATCAGGACGTTCGCCGGAACGTCCACCGTCTGCACGCCATCGGAGTACGGACCCACCTGGTAGGGCGAGAAAACAAAGCGCAGGCCGCGCAGCTTTCCCGCCGCTCCGGGCAAGGGCTCGAACTCGCCGAATTGCGCGGGCTCGGGTGCGGTGCCCTCGTCGATCATGCGTCCTGCGCTGCGCATCATCCGGGTGCGTTCCGCGGGATCTGAGGCGTCGCCATCGATGCGCTGCGAGAGACGTGTGTGCAATTGCTCGCGGGCGTACTCGGAGACCGCTTTCCAGCCGGCGGGATCGGTCACGAGCTCTTCGGCGGTCAGCATCCTGTTGCGGGCCGGCAGCCAGTTGAAGCGGGCAAGCAGCGGCATCCCATGGGCGCCACCGGTGTAGCTGCTGCCATCGGCGGCCCAGGAAACGAGCTGCGGCGTGCGCAGCAATTCGACAAAGCTCAGCGAGAGGTCGTAGGGCGCGTTGCTGCCGCCGTCTTCTGCAGGTGGACGCGACTGCGCGGCCTGGATCATTTCCCCGCGGGCGCTGTCCGCATAGGCTTTCATGCGCCTGGCCAGGCCCGGATAGGCCGAGGCGTCACCCTGGTAGCTGATGCCGACGAGGTAGTCGCTGGTGCCTTCCACGATATCTTCCAGCACCACCGGCTGGTCGTCGGTCACCGGGTCGGGCAATCCAGGCGCCGGCTGGGTTGCGCCGGTGCCGGTGGGACCCGCGGTGTCGGGCGGCGAGCGATCGCAGCCGACTGCAGTAACCAGCAGGGCGGCCATGAGCGCGGCGATGAGTGGCGTGTGACGCATGCAGTGATCCCCCTGGACGAATTACGTGCAGCCTAGCCGCGCTGACGTGACGCCCAAATGCACGGGAGCCCGGCGCAGCCATGCGCGCGGCTGGACTCCACTCGCGGACCGCTCAGGCCGCGCTGCGTATCACCACTCGGTGCGGTGCGGGATCAGACCCTGCAGCTCCTCGTCGGTCAGGTTGCGCCACTGGCCGATCTTCAGGCGGCCCAGCTTGACGTTGCCGATGCGCACCCGCACCAGCGTCTTGACCCGGAACTTGAAATACGCCGCCATCAGGCGAATCTGGCGATTGAGTCCCTGCACCAGAACAATGCGGAAGCCGAAGCGGCCCAGCTTGGTGGTCTTGCAGGGCAGCGTGGTCTGACCGTGGATGGGCACGCCCTTGGCCATGGCGCGCAGGAATTCGGGGGTCACGTCGTGGTTGACCGCCACCAGGTACTCCTTCTCCAGCTTGTTCTCCGCGCGCAGGATCTCGTTGACGATGTCCCCGTTGCTGGTCAGCAGGATCAGCCCTTCCGAATCCTTGTCGAGCCGGCCGATCGGAAAGATCCGCTGCTCGTGGCCGATGAAGTCGATGATGTTCCCGTCCACCGCCGACTCGGTCGTGCAGGTGATCCCGACCGGCTTGTTGAGCATGATGTAGACGTGCTTGCGCTTGCCCTTGGCGACGGTCTTCACCCGCAGCGCCTGGCCATCCACCTTGACCTCGTCATCCTCACCGACTTCGGAGCCGACCCGCGCCCGGATGCCGTTCACGGTCACCCGGCCTTCGGAGATCAGGCGATCGGCTTCGCGGCGGGAGCAGAACCCGCTTTCGCTGATGTGTTTGTTGAGGCGCATGACGGGATGGGGACCGGTGGGGGCCGCGTAGGCTGGCACAAGTGTCCCCCAATGGCGAACACGGGCGGAAGATCCACCGATGCGCAGCGCCGGGGTAAGGTTTGCCGGGCTTACTCGACGAGCGACAGGTAGGCCGGGTGGCGCTTGGCCCATCCAGCGGCGTAGCTGCATTCCGGACGCACCTTCCACTTGTGCTGGCTGGCGTGCTCGAAGGCCGCTTCCACCAGCTGTCCGGCGATTCCGCGGCCGCCAATTTCCGACGGGACGCCGGTGTGGGTGATGACCATGACGTTCCCATCGCGGTGATAGTCGAGCACCGCATCGGTGCCGTCCACGGTGAGGATGAAACGGCCGGCATCGGCGTCGTGGCGCGGCGCCGGGGTTTGCGCTGGGGTGTTCTCCGGGGATTGGCCTGCCATGGGTAGCTCCTGACTGTGTGGAATGGCAGTCAATCTACTACCGCAGGCATTCACCCCGGATGAGCACCGCGCAATTGGCAAGCGCGTCGCAATCTGGCCTGACGCAGCGTGGTTCCCGTCCTGCGAGCGGCCCTACCCGAACGAAGGACTCAGCAACTCGCGCAGGAAGTGGCTGCCGATGGCGGGATTGAGCATCAGCACGAACAGCACGCCGTAGATCGCGCCCGACAGGTGCGCGCTGTGGTTGGTCCGGCCGCCGCCGCTGCGGTCCATCCAGAACGAATAGCCCACGAAGAACACGCCGTACAGGATCGCCGGCACCGGCAGGAAGAACACGAAGATCAGCGACCACGGCTTGACCAGGATGAAGGCGAACAACACCGCCGATACCGCACCGGAGGCGCCCAGGCTGCGGTAGTTGCGGTCGCCCTTGTGGCGCAGGTAGGTGGGCATGATCGCCACCACGATCGCCGACAGGTAGAACAGCGCGAAGCCGACGGGGCCGATCATCTGGGTGATCAGCTGCTCGGCGAAGCGGCCGAAGAAGAACAGCGTGATCATGTTGAACAGCAGGTGCTGCCAGTCGGCGTGGATGAAGCCGTGGGTGATCAGCCGGTCGTACTGCTTCGCGCCGCTGATCGCCGGCGGCCACAGGATCAGGCGCTCCAGCAGCCGCGGGTTGCCGAATGCTTGCCAGGAGACCAGGACGGTGACGGCAATGATGGCCAGGGTGATCATGAATCAGACTTTCCGGTAGTGGTCGACGACGCGGTAGCGGCGGGCGTACAAGCCGAACACCAGCGCGGCCACCAGGGCGAAGGCGGCGAAGAAGAACATCTGGAATGAGGCGGTGCTGAGCCCGGTGGCAGCGATGTTGCCGGTCACCGCATCGTTGCGGACCGCGGCGTTGGCCAGCAGCACCCACAGGTTGCCGATGGTGGTGGTCAGGTTCCAGAAGCTCATCACCACGCCCTTCATGGCCAGAGGCGCCTGGCTGTAGGCGAATTCGAGCCCGGTCGCCGAGACCAGCACCTCGCCGAAGGTCAGCAGCGCGTACGGCAGCACCTGCCAGACGATCGACATCGGATCGCCGTTGTCCATGGCCACCTGGATACCGCCGATGACGATCCAGGCCAGGCCGCTGAAGGCGATGCCCGCGGTCATCCGGCGCAGTGCGGTGGGTTCCCAGCCGAAACGCCGCAGCGCCGGGTACAGCACCATGTTGTTGAACGGGATCAGGATCATCACCAGCGCCGGGTTCAGCGCCTGCATCTGCGATGAGACGAACCATTCGGGCTTGGTCATCGCGTTGCCCTGGATGACCCAGGTCGACGCCTTCTGGTCGAACAGCGAGAAGAACGGCGTGGTCAGCGCGAAGATCACCAGCACGCGCAGGACGCTGCGCACGCCGTCGACGGCCATGTCCGGATGCACGCCGCGGGCCCGATCCAGCTGCATATAGGCGCCGCCGCCCGCACCGACCAGCAACACCACCAGCGCGATGCAGAACGCGATCACGAATCCCAAGGTCGGAATCAGTGCGAACGAGGCGGCGGCCACGACCACGCCCGCCATCGCCATCCACAGGCCCATCCTCCCCTGCCCCGGCTTCTCGGCCAGCAACGCGGTGCGGATGACCCGCGAGAAGGAGTCCGGATCCGCCACCGTGGCCGGCGGGACGATCACGTAGTGCTTCCGGCCCAGCCAGAACACCAGGGTGGCGATGAACATCAGCGCGCCCGGGATGCCGAAGGCCACGCTGGCACCAAAGTGCTTGAGGAACAACGGCATCATCAGCGAGGCAAAAAGTGACCCGAAGTTGATGATCCAGTAGAAGCCGTCAAAGACGACCTTCGCCAGGTGCTTGTTGGTGCGGTCGAACTGGTCGCCAACAAAGGACGCCACCAGCGGCTTGATGCCGCCCGCGCCCAGCGCGATCAGGCCCAAGCCGGTGAAGAACCCGGTGCGGCTGTCCTCGAACATCGCCAGGCAGGCATGGCCCGCGCAATAGATCAGGCTGAACCACAGGATGGTGTTGTACTTGCCGAAAAACCGGTCCGACAGGTAGCCGCCCAGCAACGGGAAGAAGTACACACCGATCATGAAGGTGTGGATCAGGTCCTTCGCCGCCAGCTCGCGCTCGGTGCCTTCCAGGATGTGCTGCAGCAACGTCGAGGTGATCAGGAACTGCACCAGGATGTTGCGCATGCCATAGAAGCTGAAGCGCTCGCATCCCTCGTTGCCGATGATGTAGCGGATCTGGCGCGGGAACCGGGCCTTGCCGGTCGCCGCGGCGGCGTTGGTCGTCATCGTTGGATGGTCCGGAAAAATCGAAACCCGGAGCCTACGCGAAGCCGGTCGCCAACGCCCCTGCCGTTGGCCGTGGTGCGCTCACTCAGAAACTGCGGCTTGCGGACACGCCTACCTGCCAGTGGCGCCCCGGCGCCGGCTCGTAGTAGCGCCCGTTGCCGTCGTTGACGATGACCGAGCCGATGATGTCGCGGTCAAAGACGTTGTTGAGCCGTGCAAAACCGCGCCACTCCAGCCCAGCGCCCTGGATGCGGTGCTCGGCGGCCAGGTCGAAGCGCGCGGCCGCCGGTGCGTATTCGGAGTTGGCATCGTCCACGGCGATGCGGTCGGTGTACTGCCCTTCCAGCATCACGTCGGTCGAGGCGAGCGGGCTCCAGCGCAGCTCCGACCAGGCGGTATTGCGCGCCAGCCCCGGGATCCGACGCCCGGCCTGGATAATCAGGCTGTCGTCACCGCAGGGCGGCGTCCCGCAGGCGGCGAAATCGGTCAGGTATTCGGCGTCCAGGAAGGTGTAGGCGCCCGACAGGTGCCACTGCGGCGCAAACTCCAAGGTGCCGGCCAGTTCCACGCCGCGCCGCCGCGACACGCCGGCGTTGCCGTACACGCTGCGACCGCCCTGGTTGGCGATCACCACCAGCTCGTCGCGGGTCCGGCTCTGGAACACCGCGCCGGACCACTCCCAGCCGTCGCGCCTTGCGCGGACGCCGGCTTCGATGTTGCGACTGCGCGCCGGTTCCAGCCCGTTGTTGAGGCCACTGCGATCGTCATCGCGGTAGGCCAGCTCGGACAGGGTGGGCGTCTCGAATCCGGCGCCCGCGTTGGCGTACACGCTCAGCCACGGGGTCGCGCGGAACAGCACTCCGGCGACCGGCGAGGTACGCGCGTAGTCCAGCGAACCGCTGTCATCGGGGTTGTCGGCGGTGATGTAATGGTCGCGCGAGTTGAAACGCACCTGGCTGCGGCGTGCGCCCAGGTTGATCCGCCAGCGCTCGGCCGGAGCCCACTCGGCCTGCGCGTAGACATCGCGGGCGGTGACGCGGTCGTCCTGGTCGCGGCGGAGCTTGCCCACCACGCCGATGCGGTCGCCGATGAAATTCTCGAAACCGCGCCGGCGCTCCTCCGACACCTGGTATTCCAGCCCGGTGGTCAGCGAGAACGGCCGCTCCAGCAGACTCGAGGCCCATTGCCAGCGCAGGTCGGCGCCGCTGTAATCGCGATCCAGGTCGATCGCCCCGCCGCCGTGCATGGGATTCTTGCGCTGGACAATCACGGGCACGGACAGCATCTGGGTGGTCTTGCGACTGCCGGCGTGGGCCGTCAGTTGCAGCGTCTGCGATTCGCCCAGCGCCTGCTCGATCCGGGCGCCGGCCTGGCCCTGGCGGACCGTCTTGCGGGTGTCGAACGCGAGCGCGCCATCGCTGGCAGCGCGACGGTCACCACGCAACTGGCCCGCGGTCAGCCCCTGCGGGTCGTCGGCCTCCAGGTCCAGACCGTTGACCAGCACGGTGTAGCGCGTCCCCGTGCCGGCGACGCCTTTGAGTACCGCCTGGCCGCTGCGCCGGTGCGAGCGGCTGTGGCGTCGAAAGCCGTCGCTGCGGACATCGGCGAAATCGCCGACGAAGCTGCCGTCGTTCCCGTCACCCCAAGGGGTCTGGAACGACAGCGAGGACTGTTGCAAACCGTAGCCGCCCAGCACAAGGCCGGCGGAGAGCGTCGGTTCGTCGGGTGCCGATGCGGTAAACAGCGAAATCACGCCGCCCGAGGCGTTGCCGTACAGCGCCGAGAACGGGCCGCGCAGCACTTCGATGCGCTCCGCCGATGCGATCGGGAAATGCGACACCTGCCCCTGCCCGTCCGGCATCGTGGCCGGAATGCCGTCGGTGTAGAGCCGCACGCCGCGTACGCCAAAGGTTGCCCGCGCGCCGAAGCCACGGATCGAGATCTGCAGGTCCTGCGCGTCGTTCTGGCGATTGCGCGCCACCACGCCGGGTATCCGGCCCAGGGACTCGGACAGGTCAATGGCCGGACGCGCCCGATGGATGGCGTCGGCTTCCACCAGGTCGATGGCGGCCGGCACCACCAGCGCGTCGGCCGGGATCCGGGTCGCCGAGACCACGACCGAAGGCAGCTGCACCGCGGCAGCTGGCTGCCCGGACTGGTCGCCTTGCGGCTGGCCGGACGCCTGCGCGCTCACGCCCACGGGCAGGCCCAGGGCAATCAGCAGGCAGCCGTGCAGGAGCGAAGCACGCGGCTGCGCGTTACGGGCGGGTAGTCGCATGGTGCAAAACCTCGTCATCGCGGTCGCAGCGCCGCGGTCAAGGGATGCGCAGCCTACCGTGCAACACGCAAACGGCCTGAACGCGACACTCACATGCGATCGCTCGCAGGGGCGCAATCACCCCGACTTAAAGTCCCGGACGCGACTATTTCCGCTTTGCTGCGCTGCGTTTTGGCCGGCGGAAATGAGACGGGCTCTGCCGGATATCTCGCGCTCCCTATTCATCTTTCACGCCGCCAGCATTGACAACAAAAGAATGATCGTTCATTCTCCCCCGGTCTGAGCGGCCTTCCGCTCTTTTTTTCTTCCAATTCCCGAGTCCATTCCCATGTCCAGGTCCCCCCGCCGCTTGGTTTTCCTGCCGTTGGCGCTCGCCATCACCCTCGCCGCCTGTGGCGGTGAGCCGGAAGCACAGCAGCGGCCCCCGACACCGGTCACGGTAGTAACGCTCGCTCCGGAAACCACGACCCTGACCCGCGAGCTGCCGGGCCGGACCACCGCCTTCCAGATTGCCGAGGTGCGGCCGCAGGTCAGCGGCATCGTCGCCAAGCGGCTGTTCCAAGAAGGCAGCATGGTCAAGGCGGGGCAGCCGCTGTACCAGTTGGACAACGCGGCCTACAAGGCCTCGGCCGCGACCGCACAGGCGCAGCTTGCCCGCGCCAGGGCGACGTTGGTGGCAGCGCGGCTCACCGCCGCGCGCTCCAGCGACCTGGCAAAGATCGATGCGGTGAGCAAGCAGGACAATGAGAACGCGATTGCGGCGCTGCGCCAGGCCGAGGCCGAGGTCGCCGCCGGCCAGGCCGCCGTGCAGAGCGCCCAGGTGACCTTGGGCTTTGCCCACATCACCGCTCCGATCAGCGGCCGGATCGGCAAATCCTCCGTCACCCAGGGCGCGCTGGTGACCGCCAACCAGCCCGAGGCGCTGGCCACGGTGCAGCAGCTGGATCCGATCTACGTCGACCTCACCCAGTCGGCCAGCGAACTGCTTGAACTGCGCAAGGGACTCGCGTCGGGAAAGCTGGAGGACGGCCGCAGCATGCCTGTCACGATCCTGCTGGAGGACGGCACCGAGTTCGGCCAGAAAGGCGAACTGGAGTTCTCCGAGGTCAGCGTCGATCCCACCACCGGCAGCTACGCGCTGCGGGTCAAGGTCGCCAACCCCGACGACCTGCTGCTGCCTGGCATGTACGTGCGCGCAGTGATCGGCGGCGGCGTCCGCCAGAACGCGATCCTGGTGCCGCAGCAGGGCATCACCCGCGACCCCAAGGGGCACGCGACGGCGATGGTGGTCAACGCCGAGAACAAGGTTGAAGTGCGCCAGGTAAAGGTCAGCCGCACCATCGGCGACAAGTGGCTGGTGGATGACGGCCTGGTGGCAGGCGACCGGGTGATTGTCGAAGGCCTGCAGAAGGTGCAGCCCGACGCGCCGGTGCAGCCGACCGAAGCCGGAGCTGAGGCTCAGGCCCCGGCCGCCCCCGGCGCTGCCGCGCCCGCGCCAGCCCAACCGGCGGCCGCGTCGCCCGGCACCCCCAATCCCGATGCCGCCGACCCGGCGCCGCCCGCCGATGCAGCAACGCCCGCTGACGACGCGCCGGCCTCGAAGCAGTAAGCAGAGAATCCCCCATGGCCCACTTCTTCATTGACCGCCCGATTTTCGCCTGGGTGATCGCGATCATCGTGATGCTCGCCGGCTCGCTGGCGATCTTCACCCTGCCCATCTCCCAGTACCCGACGATCGCGCCGCCCACGGTGTCGATCAGCGCCAACTATCCGGGCGCGTCCGCGCGGGTGGTCGAGGACTCGGTGACCCAGATCATCGAGCAGAACCTGAAAGGCCTGGACGGCCTGATGTACTTCTCCTCCACCAGCGAGGCCAACGGCAGCGCGTCGGTCACCCTGACCTTCGAGGAGGGCACCGACCCGGACACCGCCCAGGTGCAGGTGCAGAACAAGCTCCAGTCCGCCATGCCGCTGATGCCGCAGGAAGTCCAGCGCCAGGGCGTGAACGTCAGCAAATCCTCCAGCGGATTCCTGCAGGTCATCGGCTTCGTGTCCGAGGACGGCAGCCTGGAGAAGGACGACATCGCCGACTACGTGGGGGCAAACGTCGCCGATCCGCTGAGCCGCGTCCCCGGCGTCGGCAACATCCAGGTGTTCGGCGCCAAGTACGCCATGCGCATCTGGCTCGACCCCGACAAGCTCGATACCTACGCCTTGACCCCGGCCGACATCACCGCCGCCCTGCAGGCACAGAACGCGCAGGTCGCCGTGGGCACGCTGGGCGGTGCACCCGCGATCGATGGCCAGCAGATCAACGCGACCATCACCGCGCAGGACCGCCTGCAGACCCCGGAGCAGTTCCGCAACATCATGCTGCGCAACAACAAGGACGGCTCGGTGCTGCGGCTGGGCGACGTGGCCCGGGTCGAGCTCGGCGCGGAGAACTACGAGTTCATCACCCGCTACAACGGCCAGACCGCGACCGGTGTGGCGATCTCGCTCGCCACCGGCGCGAACGCGCTGGACACGGCCGATGGCGTGAAGAAGACCCTCGAGGAGCTGAAGCCGTTCTTCCCGCCGGGCCTGGTCGCGGTCACCCCGTTCGACTCCACCCCGTTCGTGCGGGTGGCGATCAAGGGCGTGATCATGACCCTGATCGAGGCGATCGTGCTCGTGTTCCTGGTCATGTACCTGTTCCTGCAGAACTTCCGCGCGACCCTGATCCCGACCATCGCCGTGCCAGTGGTGCTGCTGGGCACGTTCGGCATCCTGGCCGCGCTGGGCTTCTCGGTGAACATGCTGACCATGTTCGCGATGGTGCTCGCGATCGGCTTGCTGGTGGATGACGCGATCGTGGTGGTGGAGAACGTCGAGCGACTGATGAGCGAGGAAGGCCTGTCGCCACTGGAGGCCTCGCGCAAGTCCATGGACCAGATCACCGGCGCCCTGGTCGGCATCGGCCTGGTGCTGTCGGCGGTGTTCGTGCCGATGGCGTTCCTGGGCGGATCGACCGGCGTGATCTACCGGCAGTTCTCCGCCACGATCGTGTCGGCGATGGGCCTGTCGGTGCTGGTCGCCATCGTGCTGACGCCGGCGCTGTGCGCGACGATGCTCAAGCCGATCAAGCCCGGTGAACACGGCAAGACGACCGGCTTCTTCGGCTGGTTCAACCGCCACTTCGACAGCGGCAGCGCCAAGTACCAGCGCGGCGTGCGCTCGATGATCGGCCGCCGCAAGCGCTACATGGGCATCTTCGCGCTGATGGTGCTGCTGATGGGCTTCCTGTTCCTGCGCCTGCCCAGCTCGTTCCTGCCGCCGGAGGACCAGGGCATCCTGTTCTCCGAGATCGTCGCGCCCGTCGGTGCGACCCAGCAAAGGACCATGGAGTCGATCAAGAAGGTAGAGTCCTACTTCCTGGAGAACGAGAAGGAAGCCGTGGAGTCGGTCTTCTCCATCCAGGGCTTCAGCTTCAGCGGCACCGGCCAGAACAGCGGCATGGCCTTCATCAAGCTCAAGGACTGGAGCGAGCGCAAGGACGAGGACCTGGCGGCCACGGCCGTGGCCGGTCGCGCAATGATGGGCCTGTCGGGAATCAAGGACGCATTCGCGTTCGCGTTCTCGCCGCCGGCGATTCCCGAGCTCGGCACGTCGGCCGGTTTCGCCTTCTACCTCAAGGACAACGCCGGCCTCGGCCACGACGCGCTGGTCAATGCACGCAACCAGTTGCTCGGGGCTGCCTCGCAGGATCCGATGCTGGTCAACGTGCGCCCCAACGGCAAGGAAGACGCGCCGCAGCTGCGTCTGGACATCGACCAGCAAAAGGCCGCGGCGCTGGGCCTGTCGGCGGCGCAGATCAACGCGACGCTGGCGGCTGCCTGGGGCGGCCAGTACATCGATGATTTCATCGATCGCGGCCGGGTCAAGCGGGTGATGTTGCAGGCCGACGCGCCGTTCCGGATGGTGCCCGAGGATTTCAACCGCTGGTCGGTGCGCAACAACGAGGGCGAGATGGTGCCCTTCTCGGCCTTCGGCACCTCGCGCTGGGAATACGGCTCGCCGCGCCTGGAGCGTTACAACGGCGTGCCGGCAATGGAGATCAACGGCGAGGCGGCCCCGGGCGAGAGCTCGGGTGCGGCGATGGACCGCGTCGAGGAGCTGGCGTCGCAGTTGCCGCCGGGCTTCGAGATCGAGTGGACCGGCCTGTCCTTCCAGGAACGCGCCGCCGGTGCGCAGACCCCGCTGCTGTACACCCTCTCGCTGCTGATCGTGTTCCTCTGCCTGGCGGCGCTGTATGAGAGCTGGACCATCCCGACGGCCGTGTTGATGGTGGCGCCGCTGGGCATCCTGGGTACGGCGCTCGCCGCATCCATGCGCGGCATGGAGCGTGACGTGTATTTCCAGGTCGCCATGCTGACCACCGTCGGGCTGACCAGCAAGAACGCGATCATGATCATCACCTTCGCCAGGGACTACATGGAGAAGGAAGGCATGGACCTGATCCGCGCCACCATGAAGGCCGTGCACGAGCGCCTGCGCCCGATCCTGATGACTTCGCTGGCCTTCGGCATGGGCGTGCTTCCCCTGGCCATCGCCACCGGCGCGGGCTCGGGTGCGCAGCGCGCAATCGGTACCGGCGTGCTCGGCGGAATGATCGTCGGCGCGCTGCTGGGCCTGTTCTTCGTCCCGCTCTTCTTCGTGGTCATCGAGTTGCTGTTTGACCGTGACCTGCGCAAACCCGCTGCCGAAGCCCTCGCAGCAGGAGACGACCGCAATGCATAAGCCACTTGTTACCGCGCTCGCGCTGGCGACCAGCCTGTTCGTGTCCGGCTGCGCGATGCTCGAGCCGCGGGTGCCGGAAGTGGCCCCGGCGATCCCCGCCGAATGGCCGCTGCCGCCGACCACCTCGGCCGATGCCAATCCGCCGGCGACGGCCGCCGCGCAGCCGCAGATGGACCCGGGCGCGACACCGGTTGCCGATGTGGGCTGGCGCGACTTCTTCGTCGACCCGCGCCTGGAACAGCTCATCGCGCAGGCCCTGGAGAACAACCGCGACCTGCGCGTTGCGGTGCTGAATGTAGAGCGTGCCCGCTCGCAGTACCGCATCCAGCGCGCCGACCGGGTGCCCTCACTCGGCGTAAGCGCCGAACTGCAGCGCACAGGCGGTGATGCGCCGGTCACCGACCTCTATACCGCCGGACTTGGGATCGCGCAGTTCGAACTGGACCTGTTCGGACGCGTTCGCAGCCTCAGCCACGCCGCGTTGCAAAGCTACTTCGCAAGCGCGGAGTCGCGCCGCGCCGCGCAACTCTCGCTGGTGGCGGAGGTCGCCAATACCTACCTGGCGTTGGCGGCCGACCAGGAACTGCTTCGCGTGACCGAAGCGCGGCTGGCGAACCAGCAAGCCGCCTTTGACCTGACCGAGAAACGCTTCGAGCTGGGCGCGCTGTCGGCGCTGGACGTCAACCAGGCCCGCACCACGGTAGAAACCGCGCGCTCCGACGTGGCACGGTTCGCCGGCCAGGTGGCCCAGGACATCAACGCACTGACCTTGCTGGTGGGCGACACGCTTGATCCTGCGTTGCTGCCGACCCGATTCGAACCGGCCGTGAGCGGCCTGGCCGGTCTGCCTGCCGGTCTGCCCTCCAGCGTGTTGCTGCGCCGGCCTGACGTGATGTCCGCGGAGCACCGCCTGCTGGCCGCGAACGCCAACATCGGCGCCGCGCGTGCCGCCTTCTTCCCCTCCATCAGCCTGACGGGGTCGATCGGCTCGGCGAGCGATGAGCTGTCGGGGTTGTTCAAGTCCGGCAACGGCGTGTGGTCGTTCATGCCGCAGATCAACCTGCCGATTTTCCAGGGCGGCCGCCTGCGCGCCAACCTGGGCATGGCCACGGCGGATCGCGACATCGCCTTGGCCGAGTACGAGAAGTCGATCCAGAGCGGCTTCCGCGAAGTCGCCGACGCGCTGGCGCTCAGCAAGACGCTGGCCCAGCAGCGCATCGCGCAGGAAGCCCTGCTGCAGGCGGCCACGCGGACCAACGAGCTGAGCCAGGCCCGCTACGACGCCGGCTTGGACAGCTACCTCACGCTGCTGATCACCCAGCGCACGCTATACGACGCCCAGCAGTCGCTGGTGGCCACGCTGCTTGCCGAACAGGCCAACCGCGTCACGCTGTACAAGGTGCTGGGCGGAGGCTGGGTCGAAGGCCAATGAACGCCACGCCGGACCTTCCTGGAGCCAACAAGGCCGAAGCGCGCGTGGAGGCGCAGCGCGAGCGGATCCTTGTCGCCGCGCAGAAATGCTTCGTCGAGCGCGGCTTCCACGGCGCCAGCATGGCCAACATCGCCGACACGGCCGGGATGAGCGCGGGCCTGATCTACCGGTATTTCGCCGGCAAAAACGAGATCATCCTGGCCATCGTCGAGCACCAGCTGGCGATGCTGCTCAAGGACATGAACCTCAAGCGCAAGGTCGACATCACCGCCGAACTGATCGCCAGCTTCGACCGGTGCGGCGACGATGAAACCCGCGGCATGAACCCGGCCCTGCTGCTGGAAATGTCCGCCGAGGCGACCCGCGATCCCAGCATCGCCGCCTCCCTGGACGGTTTTGACCGGGCGATGCGGGGCGCGTTGGCCGGTTGGCTGGCCGAGGACGACGAGGACGGTCGCCCCGGCCTGCCGCACGCGCTGGCCCAACAACGCGCCCTGTTGATGCAGCTGCTGTTTGAAGGCCTGAAGGTGCGCCAGACCCGCGAACCGGACCTGGACCGCACCCTGCTTGAGGCGGCGCTGCGCGAATTCGTGCCGCAGCTGCTCAAACCGTCTTGAAATGATGCTCCACGGTCGCCGCCGACGCGTACTTCGGGCGCTGGCAGCGGGCCATGGTTTTCACCGGCCGATGGACGTCAGGCGGAATGACTGGAAAGCTCGTCGATCAGCGTCATCGCTGCACACGGGTTTCGCTCTTTCGCCCCACCGATGAAGAACACGAACACGTCCCGCTGCTTTGGATCCGGCTTGGCGGACGGCGGACCGATGCGCGGCAGGTCGTCGGGTTCCCCGCCGCTGGCCCACAGGCTTGCCCGGCGCGCCCAGTCCTTGATGGCGCCGCGCTCATAGCCGGTGATGCTGTCAGCGTGTGAGCGCATCAATCGCGCGTAGACAAAATCGCCGGTGATATCGGCAAACGAGGGCTCCTCGTCCGAGTCGGTGAACACCGTCGCCATACCGTGGCTGCGCACGAGATCCCGATAGGCGGAGTCAACGAACGCCGGATCGCGCACATCCAGCGCGTGGCGCAATCGCCGGCCGTTCGCTTTTTTCGGCAGCAGGTCGAGGAATTTGGCGAAATCCTCCGCGTCGAGCTTGTGCCTGGCGGTGAACTGCCAGACCAGCGGCCCAAGGCGATCGCCCAGTTCGACAATGCCGTTGATGAAGTCGTCAATTTGCGGGCCCGTGTTCGCCAAGGTGCGGGATTCCACGATGCGTCTGGGCGCTTTCGCCGAGAACACGAATCCCTCAGGCGTTTCATCCCGCCACTTCGCGTAGATCGCGGGCTTCTGCGCGCGGTAGTAGGTGCCGTTGATCTCGATGGCGGTCAGATGCCGGCTGGCGTACTCCAGCTCGCGACGCTGCGCCAACCCGGCGGGATAGAACATTCCCGCGCGCCAAGGCGCGTATGTCCATCCGCCGACGCCGACACGGATGCGATCGACGCCGGGCGCTGCAGGTTCGTCAGGAGCGCGCTTGGCGTCGGACATATGCAGACTCCGCTTGGGACCGCGGCCAGTCTGGCACGGACTAGAGTTCGCGAACGTGCGCGCCGCGCAGTTGCTCACGCAGGAAAGCTGCGGTCCTGCTGGCCGGTGATTTTGCGACGTCCGACGGCGTCCCCTCCGCCACCACGCGCCCGCCCTCGCCGCCCGCACCGGGCCCGATATCGATGATCCAGTCGCTGGCTGCCGCCAACCGCATGTCGTGCTCGACCACGATGACGGTGTTGCCCGCTTCCACCAGCCCGTCCAGCTGGCGCATCAGCACGTCCACATCGGCCGGATGCAGGCCGGTGGTCGGCTCGTCGAGCAGGTACACCGTTCCTCGCCGCTGCGCGCGCTGCAGCTCGCTGGCCAGCTTGATGCGCTGGGCCTCGCCGCCTGACAGTTCCGTGGCCGGCTGGCCCAGCCGCAGATAGCCCAGCCCGACCTCGCGCAGCACCTCCAGCGGGCGCAACACTGCCGCGGCGTCGGCAAAGAAGTCGGCCGCCGCATCCACCGTGAGCGCCAACACTCCGGCGATGGTCAGGCCGCTCCAGGTGATCTCCAAGGTCTCGGCGTTGTAGCGGGCGCCGTGGCACTGCGGGCACGGCGCATAGACGCTGGGCATGAACAGCAATTCCACGCTGACGAAGCCCTCGCCCTCGCAGGTCGGGCAGCGGCCCTTGGCGACGTTGAACGAGAACCGCCCCGCGTCGTAACCCCTGGCGCGCGCTTCCGGCGTGGCGGCGAACAGCTTGCGGACCTGGTCGAACAGTCCGGTGTAGGTCGCCAGGTTGGAGCGCGGCGTGCGGCCGATCGGCTTCTGGTCAACCACCACCAGCCGCTTGACCGCGTCGAGTCCGGCAACGATCCGGCCGCCGCGGGTCACCGGAGCCGGCTCCAGCGGGTCGTCCTCATCGCTGTCGCTGTCGGCTGGTTTACCAAGGTGCTCGGACAGCAACTCGACCAGCGCCTGGCTGACCAGGCTGGACTTGCCCGAACCGGACACCCCGGTGACGGTGGTGAACACGCCCAGCGGGAAGGCGACGGCCAGATTGTCAAGGTTGTTGCGGCTGATGCCCTGCAGTCGCAGCCAGTCGGTGGGAATGCGCGGCGTACGCCTCGCCTCAGCGATCGGCCCGCCCGGTTGGTCGCTGCACGCGGCGTCAACCCTCGCGCCAGGCGATGGGAACAGGTAGCGCGCGGTCTGCGATTCGCTGACCTTGACCAGCCCATCCAGCGGACCGCTGTAGACCACGCGGCCGCCCTGCTCGCCCGCCGCCGGGCCGATATCGACCACCCAGTCCGCGCGGCGGATCACGTCGGTTTCGTGCTCGACCACGAACAGCGAATTGCCGGCACCCTTCAAATCGTCCAGCGCCGCCAGCAGCGCCTGCGTATCGGCTGGATGCAGCCCTGCCGACGGCTCGTCGAGCACATACACGACCCCAAACAGGTTGGAGCGGATCTGAGTGGCCAGCCGCAACCGCTGCAGCTCGCCCGGCGACAGCGTGGGCGTGGTGCGCTCCAGAGTCAGGTAGCCCAGGCCCAGCTCGACGATGACCTTGATCCGCGCCAGCAGGTCGGAGGCAATGCGCTGCGCGACGATCGCCTGCTCCGGATGTTCATGCGCTTGCGGCGAATCTGCAGCCGCGCCGTGCGCGACCGGCTCCAGCAGCACAGTGAGTTCCTTCAGCGGCAGCCGCGACAACTCGCCGATATCCAGCCCGGCAAACGTGACCGACAGCGCCTCGCGACGCAGACGCTTGCCCTCACACAGCGGGCACATCGCACTGACCATGTAGCGCGCGACACGCTTCTTGATCATCGCGCTCTGGGTGGTCGCGAACGTGTGCAGCACGTAGCGCTGGGCGCTGGTAAACGTGCCGTTGTAGCTGGGGTTGTCGCCGCGCTCGATCGCCTCGCGGGTCTCTGCAGGGCTCAGGTCGCGGTACACCGGCACCACCGGCTGCTCGTCTGTAAACAGGATCCAGTCGCGCTGCTCCTGCGGCACTTCCCGCCAGGGAATGTCGATGTCGTAGCCCAGCGTGACCAGGATGTCGCGCTGGTTCTGGCCGTGCCACGCCGGCGGCCAGGCGGCGATCGCGCGCTCGCGGATGGTCAGGGTGTCGTCAGGGACCATCGAGCGTTCGCTGACCTCATGCACGCTGCCCAGCCCGTGGCAGCGCGGACACGCGCCCTGCGGCGTGTTGGGCGAAAACCCGTCGGCATAGATGATCGGCTGCCCGGGCGGATAGTCGCCGGCGCGGGAATAGAGCATGCGCAACGAGTTGGACACCGTGGTGACGCTGCCCACCGAGGAACGCGTGCTCGGCGAGCCACGCTGCTGCTGCAATGCGACCGCCGGTGGCAGGCCATCGATGGAGTCCACGTCCGGCACGCCCGCCTGGTCGATCAGCCTGCGCGCATAGGGCGCGACCGAGTCCAGGTAACGCCGCTGGGCCTCGGCGTAGAGCGTGCCAAAAGCGAGCGAGGACTTGCCCGAGCCCGACACTCCGGTGAACACCACCAGCGCGTCGCGCGGGATGTCGACATCGATGTCCTGCAGGTTGTGCTCGCGGGCGCCGCGCACCCGGACGAAACCGTCGTCACCGCCTGTCGTCGACGGGGCCTGCGGACGGCGCTTGGGCGTGCGGTCAGTGCTTAAACGACGGTCGGACATCGGCTCGTCTGCTTGGGATCGACTGGCGAGGATGGCCAGAACCGGTTGACCGCGTCGTGAACCTCCGCCGCTGCGGACTTGCCTGCAGCCGCCGCAGCGGGTCGCTCAGTCCTCGCCTTCCAGTTCCGCCCAGCGCGCGAATGCCTGCTCCAGCTGCACGTGCAGCTGCGCCATCGCCACGTTGTGGGCAGCGATCGCATCGGCGTCGCGCTGGTAAAACGCAGGGTCATTCATCCGCGTCGTCATCTCCGCGATGCGCCCGTCCAGACCCTCGATCACGCCGGGCAACGCCTCCAGCTCGCGCGCTTCCTTGTAGGCGAGCTTGCGCTTGGGCTTGCTCGGCGTCGTTGCGGCGGCGGCGATCGGGGAGACCGGCATCGAGGCGGATTTCGTTGCGGTCTCCACCCGCTCCGCCGGACGTTGGCGAACCCAGTCGCTGTAGCCGCCGACGTACTCGCCGACCTTGCCATCGCCTTCCATCACCAGGGTGGAGGTCACGACGTTGTCGATGAAGTCACGGTCATGGCTGACCAGCAGCAGCGTGCCTGGGTAGTCGCCGAGGATCTCCTCCAGCAGCTCCAGTGTCTCCACGTCCAGGTCGTTGGTCGGCTCGTCCATCACCAGCAGGTTGGACGGCTGGGCGAACAGCTTGGCCAGCAACAGTCGGTTGCGCTCGCCGCCCGACAGGCGGGTGATCGGCGCACGCGCCCGCTCCGGGGTGAACAGGAAATCCTGCAGGTAGCCGATCACGTGCTTCTGCTTGCCGCCGACCTCGACGAACTCGCGGCCTTCGGAGACGTTCTCCAGTGCGTTCCAGTCCTCGCGCAGCGTCGCCCGGTACTGGTCGAAGTAGGCGATCTGCAGGTTGCTGCCGGAGCGGACCTCGCCGGAAAGAGGCTGCAGTTCACCCAGCAAGACCTTCAGCAGCGTGGTCTTGCCGCTGCCGTTGGGACCGATCAGGCCGATGCGGTCGCCGCGGAAGATCGTCGTGGAGACGCCCTTCAACAGCGGTTTGCCGCCGAAATCGAAGAACACCGACTTGGCTTCGATGACCTTCTTGCCCGAGGACTCGGCCTGGGCCAGGTCCATGCGCACGTTGCCGACCGCATCGCGGCGCTTGGCGCGCTCGGACCGCATGGCCTCGAGCCGGCGCACGCGGCCTTCATCGCGCGTGCGCCGCGCCTTGATGCCCTGCCGGATCCAGATCTCTTCCTGCACCAGCATCTTGTCGAAGCGCGCATTTTCCTGCGCTTCGGCGTTGAGCCGCTCTTCGCGGCGACGCTCGTAGTTGGCCCAGTCGCCGGGCCAGCTGGTGACCTGGCCGCGGTCGATCTCGACGATCCGGGTCGCCAGCGCGCGCAGGAACCGCCGGTCATGGGTCACGAACAGCAGCGCGCCCTTCCAGGAATTCTTGAGGAAGTCCTCTAGCCAGTCGATCGCCTCTATGTCCAGATGGTTGGTCGGCTCGTCCAGCAGCAGCAGGTCGGGCGCCGAGACCAGCGAGCGGGCCAGCAATACGCGGCGCTTCATGCCCCCGGACAGGCCGGAAAACTCGGCGTCGCCGTCCAGGCCCAGGCGGTCCAGAGTCTCCACGACCTTCTGATCCGCGCCCCAGCCGTCGGCCGCTTCGATCTTGGCCTGCACTTCGGACAGCGCATCGCCGTCGAACACGTCGGCGTGGCTGATCCGGTGGTACTCGGCCAGCCAGGAACCCAGCTCGCCCATCCCGCTGGCGACCACGTTGAACACCGTGCCGCCGGCGTCGGGCGGGACCTCCTGTTCCAGGCGCGCGATACGGCGACCGCTGGCACGGCGGATCTCGCCGTCGTCGGGCTGGATATCGCCCGCCATCAGGCGCATGAGGGTGGACTTGCCGGCGCCGTTGCGGCCGATCAGGGCGATGCGCTCGCCGGGTTCAATGGACAGCTCGACGTTCTCGAGCAAGAGCGGGCCGCCGACGCTGTAGTCGACGCTATTCAGGGTGATCAATGACATGCCGCTATTCTACGCGGCCCGCGAACCCGGTAGCAGGGAATCGCGCATACTGGGCGGTGCGGACCGCAAACGTCCGTCTGCCCACTCAGCGGCGCTACCGGAGATCGACATGGCAAAGGGCATGGACCAGAAGAAGGACGAGAAGAAAAAGCCGTCCAAGACGATGAAAGAGAAGAAGGCGGAGAAGCGGGACAAGAAAGCCGGGAAAGCCTTCACTCCGGCCTGATCGCACTCGCCCGGTTGATACCGCGGGACTGGCGCCTCAGGAACTGCACGAGAGCATCGAGCAGCCCGCCTTGTCGCGGGCCCAATCCGGCCTGCGGGCGGCGAATGGCTCCCGGCCGGGTTGATCCTCGTACGGCCGGCGCATTACCTCCAGCAGCTCGGTGATTCCGTCCATGTCGCCACGGGTGGCCCGGTCAATCGCCTGCTGGGCCAGGTAGTTGCGCAGCACGTAGCGCGGATTGGCGGCACGCATGATCCGTCGGCGCTGCTCCGGATCCAGTCTGTCGGCCGTCAGGCGCACCTGATAGAACTTCATCCAGTCCCGGAATGCGGCGGCTGACGCGACGCGCTTGTCCGCGTCGTAGAACGCGTCGATAAAAGCAGCACTGTCCATCGCCCCGTCGAGTGCATCCGGGTCGCAATCCGACAGTGCGCGGAAGAACAGCGTCATGTCGACCTCGGCCTCGGCCAGCAGCTCCTGCAACGATTGCATCAACGCGCTGTCGCCTACGCGGTACGCGGCCAGACCAAGCTTGCGCACCGTGTTGTCGCGATCAGCAGCGTTGTAGGCATCCACGTAGGCCTGCAACCCCGCCTGCAACGGTGCCGGGTCGCCGAACAAGGGCGCCAGCGCACCGGCCAGTCGCCCCAGGTTCCAGTACGCCACGGCGGGCTGCTGGCCAAAGCGGTAGCGCTTGCGCCGCGCGTCGGTGGTGTTGGGCGTCCAGCCCGGATCGAAGTTGTCGATCCATCCGTAGGGGCCGTAATCGATCGTCAGGCCAAGGATCGACATGTTGTCGGTGTTCAGCACGCCGTGCACGAAACCCACACGCATCCAATGCGCCACCATGACCGCGCTACGTCGGCAGATCTCGCTAAACCACGCTGCGTGGAGGGCTTCCCCCTCGCCGTCGAGCTCGGGGAAGTCACGGCGGATGCAGAAATCGACCAGCTGCCGCAGCAGGCCGGTGTCGCCACGCGATGCGGGCAGCTCGAAACTGCCGAAGCGCAGGAAAGACGGCGCCACGCGGCAGACGATCGCGCCGGGCTCCGGTGCGGCGCGGCCGTCGTAGAACATGTCGCGGACGACCTGCTCGCCGGTTCCGATCAGGCACAACGCGCGGGTGGTCGGCACGCCCAGGTGGTGCATCGCCTCGCTGCACAGGAACTCGCGGATCGAGGAACGCAGCACCGCCCGCCCGTCCGCGCTGCGCGAGTACGGCGTCGGTCCGGCGCCCTTGAGCTGCAGCTCCCACCGCTCGCCCGCTTCCGTCACGACGTCGCCAAGGCTGATGGCGCGGCCGTCGCCCAGCTGCCCGGCCCACACACCGAACTGGTGGCCGCCATAATTGGCCGCGTACGGCTGCATGCCCGCGAGCAGCGCATTGCCGCTGAACACGTCCGCGAACTGCGGAGTCGCGGCGTCGGCTTCGGTCAGTCCCAGATGGGCCAGCATTTCCGCGGAGTAGGCCAAAACGCGCGGCTCAGGAACGGGTGTAGGAGCCGCTGCCGACCACACCGCGCCCTCGACTTGGCGTACGCCGGCCGAGGTATCCGGATCACCGGGAAGGTCGCGCACGAAGGCATTGTCGAACGTCAGATCAAGCATCGCTTTCACCGCTCAAGACCCGCCTGGTTGCGCGGACACCGTCCATCCTAACGTTTGCCGGCGCCATTCCCGCCGCAGGACCGGTGCGCCGGGGACGCATGACCTAGACTGGTCCGGATACACCGATCCATCCACCGATCCAGACATCCTCAAGGAAATGCCGATGGCGAAGCCGAATTATTCGTTTGAAAAGCGTCAGCGAGAAATCGCCAAGAAGAAGAAGAAGGAAGAAAAGCTCTCGCGCAAGCAGGCCGACAAGCCGGACAACGACGGCGATGAGCCCGGCGCGGATGCCGGCGATGGTGCGCCGACCACCGAACAGGGCTGAAGCCCGGGACGGGGGTTTGTGCGCGCTGCATTGGCGTCATCTGCTTAGCGGGAGCTGACCCGGACCGCACCCGATCACGATTGGCATCGCGTCAATGTCGCGCGGGCGTTAAACTGTGCGGTCTACCCGACCGGCCCAGCCGGCGCTGCCGAGAACCGCGATGAGCGCCGAAACGCCCGCTACCCCCGACTCCCTCCCCGACACTCCGTTGAACTTCGACGGCTTGGCCCTGCCCGAGACACTGCGTCAGGCCATCAGCGCGCTGGGCTACGAGTCGCCCTCGCCGATCCAGGCCGCCACCATCCCGCCGCTGATGCAGGGCCGCGACGTCATCGGCCAGGCGCAGACCGGCACCGGCAAGACGGCGGCATTCGCGCTGCCGATCCTGGCGCGCATCGATCCTGCGCAGAAGACCCCGCAGGCGTTGGTGCTGGCACCGACCCGCGAACTGGCGATCCAGGTCGCCGAGGCGTTCCAGAGCTACGCCTCGCACATGAAGGGCTTCCAGGTGCTGCCGATCTACGGGGGCCAGAGCTATTACCCGCAGCTGCAGGCGCTCAAGCGCGGCGTGCAGGTCATCGTCGGCACGCCGGGTCGCGTCATCGACCACCTGGACCGCGGCTCGCTGGACATCTCCGCGCTGCGTTTCCTGGTGCTGGACGAAGCCGACGAGATGCTGCGCATGGGCTTCATCGACGATGTCGAGAAGGTCCTCAAGAAGACCCCGGAAACCCGCCAGGTCGCGCTGTTCTCGGCCACCATGCCGGTGCAGATCCGGCGCATCGCCCAGACCTACCTGAAAGAGCCGGTCGAGATCGCGATCAAGAACAAGACCAGCACCGCCGACAACATCCGTCAGCGTTACTGGGCCGTCAGCGGCGTGCAGAAGCTCGACGCGCTGACCCGGATTCTGGAGGCCGAGCCATTCGACGCGATGATCGTGTTCGCGCGCACCAAGCTGGGCACCGATGAGCTCGCCTCCAAGCTCGCCGCCCGCGGTATTGCCGCCGCTGCCATCAATGGCGACGTGCAGCAGGCACAGCGCGAGAAGACCATCCAGAACCTCAAGGACGGCAAGATCGACGTGCTGGTCGCGACCGACGTCGCCGCCCGCGGGCTGGACGTGGACCGCATCAGCCACGTGCTCAACTACGACATCCCGTACGACACCGAGAGCTATGTCCACCGCATCGGCCGCACCGGGCGCGCCGGGCGCAAGGGCGAGGCGATCCTGTTCGTCGCCCCGCGTGAGCGCGGCATGCTGCGCGCCATCGAGCGCGCCACGCGCCAGCCGATCCAGCAGATGGAACTGCCCTCTATCGAGACGGTGAACGAGCAGCGCGTCTCCAAGTTCCTCGACCGCATCACCGACACCCTGGCCGACAACGACCTGGGCCTGTTCCGCGAGCTGATCGAGCGCTACGAGCGCGAGCAGAACGTGCCTGCGGTGGAAATCGCCGCCGCACTGGCCAAGCTGTTCCAGGGCGATCACCCGCTGCTGTTGGCGCCGCCACCGCCGCGGGCCAAATACGAGCCGCGCCCGGACCCGCGTGGGGCCAGCCCGCGCGATGTCGGTCACCGCGGCCAGCCGCCGCGACCGCCCCGCCAGCAACGGACCGATCGGGATGTCGCGCCGCGAAGCTTCGACCAGCGCCACTCCGCGCCGGCGTCAGCGGAGCCGCGGCGCTTCGAAGAAGACCGCCCGACGCCGCCCCGCGCCGCCCAGCAGCCGCCCGCACGCCCGAGTGGCGCCAACGCGGCTGAAGCCATGTTCGACGACGCCGCACCGGCAGCGCCTTCGCAGCCGCCACGCAGCGGGCCTTCGGCGCCGCCGCAGCGCAACGCACCGCGCACCGACGAGATCGGCATGGAGACATTCCGCATCGAAGTCGGGCATGAGCACGGCGTGCAGCCGGGCAACATCGTCGGCGCGATCGCCAACGAGGCCGACCTGGAGAGCCGCTACATCGGCCGGATCGACATCCGCGACGACTACAGCCTGATCGACCTGCCCGAAGGCATGCCGCACGAATTGATGGAGCACCTGAAGCGGGTCTATGTGGCCGGCCAGGCCTTGCGCATCCGCCACGCGGACGAGCGCGACAACACCGGCGGGCGCACTGCCCGACCCAACTCGCCGCGCCCGCCGCACGCGCGACCGTCCGGTCCGCGTGCACCGCATGCCGGCAAGCCGGCCGGTGGCAAGCCGGGCAATTTCGCACCGCGTAAACCCTTCAAGCCGCGCTGATCGGCTCCGGGAGCTCCAGGGCCAGCGCGCTCCGGAACTCCCGCGCATCCCCGCTCAGCGGGTCCATGAACGCCAGCGACCGCGCCAGCAGCTTGAGCGGCAACGCGTGCTTGTCGGCTGACTGCTCCTGCAGATCTGGATAGAACGGGTCGTTGATGATCGGCGCGCCCAGCGCCGCCATGTGCACCCGCAACTGGTGCTTTTTGCCGGTGACCGGTTCAAGCGCGTAGCGCCAGACGTCGCCATCGCGGTCGAGCACGTCGATCCGGCTTTCGCTGTTGGCCTCACCGGCCGCCTCGTGCATGCGGAAGAACGGCTCGCCGCGCTGCAAACGGCTGCGGTGGACCAAGGGAAACCGGGTGTCGGGCAGCGCCGGCGCCAGCGCTTCGTAGGATTTGCGGATTGCCCGGTCCCGGAACAGCGCCTGATAGGCGTCCCGGGTCGCCGGATTGACTGAGAACATCACCAGCCCGGCGGTGCCCCGATCGATGCGGTGCAACGGGACGATATCCGCGTTTTTCAGGGTTTGCTGCAGCCGGAACAGCAGGCTCTCGCGCACGTACGCGCCCGCTGGCATCACGGGCAGGAAGTGCGGCTTGTCGACCACCAGCAGGTCCGCGTCGGCATGCAGGACCTGTTCGGTGAACGGTATGGCTGGCTCTTCCGCCACCTCGCGGTAGTAATAGAGCGTCATCCCTGCGGTGACGCTTGCGTGCGCGGCCAGCGGGAGCCCCGCGCCATCCAGCACCCGGCCCCGGGCGAACCGGCTTCGCCACGTCGCCTTATCGATCCGCGGAAACCGGGCGCACATCGCATCAAAGGCGGACGGCCAGGTTCCGCCCGGTAGCTGCACGCGGCTGGCGGGTACGCCATCGATCGGGGCGGGTCGCGGTTTCATCCCGCAAGCGTACGGGAGGGCGGGCGGCGGGACAGGCCAAGTCGCAAGAAGTTCCCACCATCACCTCGCCCTCACGCGGTATTGCCGCGCTTGGCCTAGCTTGGTCGTTGCGGGGCCATTCATCCATGGACGGGCCGCGGGCCTTGCGACTCATGCGGCGCGCCACGAACCCGGGAGGAATGACATGTCCAGAAAGGTATCTCTTGTCTTCGTCGCTTTGACAGTTATTGCATTGGCGGCCTGCACCCGTGCGCCAATGCCGCCGGATCAAGCGACAACCGCCGCAGCCAGTGAGACGGCCATCGCGCCGGGCGAAACGCTTGCCCAGTTGATCGCGCTGGACCAGCAAGCGATTGCGATGGCCGAGCAGGCCCGCCAGCACGAGCAGCTGGACCCCGCGGTGGCCGAACTGGCCGAGCAGATCTCCATGCACCACCGGCGCAATCTGACCCAGACCCGCGCGCTGGGGGATGCCGAGGCACTTGACGTGACCGACACCCCCGCCGTCAGGAACCAGCGCAGCGAGGAGGAGAAGCGGCTCAAGGCAATGGCCGAGCTGGATGCGGACGCCTATCAGCGCGGCTATCTGGACGCGGTGATCCAGACCCACGAGCAGGCTCTGGCATTGATCGACAAGCATCTGCAGGGGTCGGACCGTGACGTCATCCGCGCGCACCTGGAACGCAGCCGTGGCAACTACGAGGACCACATGAAGGCAGCGATGGCGTTGCGCGACAACTGAGACGGGCGCCGCATCGATCGGGCGGGTGAGCGTCCGCCCGGGCTCGCCCGTTGCCGGGTCGGCGTCTATCCTGTGCGTCCGGTTCCTGGACCACGCGATTGATGTCGGCCTCTCCCACGCACTTCCCAGCCACCTCCCCAGTCCCCACTCCCGCCCCACCCTCCCCGCTCTGGCCCGGCCTGCTGCTGGCCACGGTGGTGGCCGTGGTCGCGCTGGTGCTCGGGCGCTGGCTGCCGCTGGTCGGCGGTCCGGTATTCGGCATTCTGCTCGGGGTGCTGATCCGCAACACGGTGTCGCCACCGCGCGCATGCGAGCCGGGGATCCGGTTCGCCGGCAAGAAGATCCTGCAATGGTCGATCATCGCGCTCGGGTTCGGCCTCAGCCTGACCCAGGTGGCCCGGACCGGGATGGAGTCGCTCACCATCACCGCCGTGACGATCGTTGCGGCGTTCACGTCGGCCCTGGTGTTGGGCAAGCTGCTCAACATCCCGTCGAAACTGAAGCTGCTGATCGGCGCGGGAACCGCGATCTGCGGCGGCTCCGCGATTGCGGCCGTCACGCCGATCATCAAGGCCGACGAGCACGACACCGCCTTCGCGATCTCCACGATCTTTCTTTTCAACCTCGTGGCGGTGCTGGTGTTCCCGGCGCTGGGCCACCTGATGGACCTCAGCCAGCAGGGATTTGGCCTGTGGGCCGGCACCGCGATCAACGACACCTCATCGGTCGTGGCCGCCGGCTACAGCTATGGCAAGGAGGCCGGCGACCACGCGACCATCGTCAAGCTCACCCGGGCGACCCTGATCATCCCGATGTGCCTGATCCTGGCCGCGATCGAGGCGTGGAAACACAAGAAAAGTGGCGCCAGCGATTTCCGGCTGTCGGCCATCGTCCCGTGGTTCATTCTGTGGTTCGTGGTCGCCTCTGCCGCGCGCACGCTCGGGCTGATCCCCGAGGCAGTGCAGCCTGCCATCCATGTCGCCGCCAATTTCCTGATCATCATGGCGCTGACCGCCATCGGCCTGTCGGCCGACCTGCGGCGGATGGCGGGCACCGGCTTCAAGCCGATCGCGCTGGGGCTGGGCGTGTGGATCGCGGTGGCGGTTTCCAGCCTGGCGGTCCAGTTCGCCACCGGACAGGTTTAAACCGGCACCGCGAGGCCGCACCGCATAGAATGGCGGGCTACCTTCCGCGAGTCCGTCATGGCAGCCAATTCCACCGTCGTCAAAGCCGAGCTGCAGATCAGCGACATGGACCGGCATTACTACGCCACCCATACGCTGACGCTGGCCCAGCATCCGTCCGAAACCGATGCGCGCCTGATGGTGCGCCTGCTCGCCTTCGCGCTGTATGCCGACGAGCGGCTGGAGTTCGGTCGCGGGATCAGCAACGAGGATGAGCCGGATCTGTGGCAGCGCGATTACGTGGGCGACATCGGCCTGTGGATCGACCTGGGCCATCCCGACGAGTCGCGGATCAAGAAGTCATGCGCCAAGGCCGAACAGGTCGTGGTGGTGAACTATGGCGGCAACGCCTCGGACATCTGGTGGGACAAGATCGCCAGTTCCGTGTCGCGCCTGAAGAACCTCACCGTTCTCGACATCCCCAGCCATGTGGTCGATGCGTTGCCGGCGATCGGCGAGCGCGGCATGCGCCTGAACGTGCTGATCCAGGACGGCGAACTGCAGCTGATGGGCGATCGCGGCAGTACGTCGATGCGCCCCACCGTGCGCATGGCGCCCAGCACCGACTGAACCGGTGGTGACGCCTGACTCCAGTGGACCTGCGGGCGTCCGCGAGGTAGACGTGATCGTGGTCGGCGGCGGCGCCGCCGGCCTGATGTGCGCGATCACCGCCGGCCGGCGTGGCAAGCGCGTGGTGGTCGTCGAGCATGCCAACCGGGTGGGCAAGAAGATCCTGATGTCCGGCGGCGGTCGCTGCAATTTCACCAATACCGGCACCAGTCCGGCCAACTTCCTGTCGGCCAACCCGCATTTCTGCAAGTCCGCCCTGGCCCGCTATACGCCATGGCACTTCCTCGACATGGTCGAGGGCCATCGCATCGCGTGGCACGAGAAGGAGCTCGGCCAGCTGTTCTGCGACGAGTCCTCCAAGCTGATCGTGAAGATGCTGCTGGACGAGTGCAGCGCGGCGGGCTTGCGGGTGGAAACGGGTTGCAGCGTCCGCAAAATCGAGCGGCTCGGCGCGCCCGGCGACGTCCCGGGGAGTGGGCAGGACGGGTTCGTGGTCGACACAAGCCTAGCCCAACTCCGCGCGCAGGCGCTGGTTGTCGCCAGTGGCGGCCTGTCCATCCCCAGCATGGGTGCCAGCGGTTTCGGCTACGAAGTGGCCAAGCAGTTCGGCCACGCCGTCCTTCCGCTGCGCGCCGGCCTCGTTCCGCTGACCCTCAGCGGCAAGCACCAGGAGCGCCTGGCCGATCTGAGCGGCGTCTCGCTGGCTGTTACCGCCACCGCCGGCGGTCAGTCCTTCAGCAACTTCATGCTGGTCACCCACCGTGGCATCAGTGGCCCGGCGATCCTGCAGGTCTCGTCCTACTGGCAGCCCGGCGACGACCTGCAGCTGGACCTGCTGCCCGATACCGATGCTCTGGCCACCCTGCAGCATATGCAGCGCGCGCGTCCCGCGGCCGAGCTGAAAACGTTGCTGGCCGAGCTCTTCCCCAAGCGCTTTGCCCAGCGCCTGTGCGAGGCGTGGCTGGGCCATCTGCAGCCCGCCCGGCCCATCCGCCAGTTCAACCTGCCTGAGCTGCAGGAAGTCGCCGCTGTGCTGCACCGTTTGCCGCTGGTGGCCAGCGGCACGGAGGGCTACCGCACCGCCGAGGTGACCCTGGGCGGCGTGGATACCCATGGCGTGTCCTCGACCACGATGGAGTCCCGCCACGTGCCGGGCCTGTATTTCATCGGCGAGGTGCTGGACGTCACCGGCTGGCTGGGCGGCTACAACTTCCAGTGGGCGTGGGCATCGGGACACGCCGCCGGCAGCGCGGTCTAGAGCTCGAAACGCTCGTTCTCCGACAGGCTGGCGGGATCGTTGGTGACTGCGGTCAGGGCGATGTAGAGCGCCTTGCCAAAAATGCTGCCCGGACCGTCCCAGTATTCGGCGCTGTCCACTTCGACCCGGATCAGGCACAGGTCGGGATCGTCCTTGCCGCCCGGGAAAAACAGCTTCATCGCTGGCGACCACAGCTCGTCGATCTTCGCCCGGTCATTGACGATGGACGCGCGCCCCGCCACGGACAGGTAGCTGTTCTTGCTGGTGGACGCGTAGGAGACGTTGACCTGCGGATTGGCGGTGATCTCGGCGACCTTGTCGCTGTTCCGGCCGGTGGCAAACCAGAGGTCGCCATCGAACTCGACCTCCTGCGTGCCCAGCGGTCGACTGACCAGTCGGCCGTCGCGGGCGATGGTGGTCATCATCGCCACGTCCACGTCGTGGATCAGTTCGGCCAGGTGCTTGATGTGGGCGGCGCGGTCGATGCTGGGTGTGCTCATGGAAGACTCCGGAGGCCGCTCAACGGGCGGCAAGGCAACCATCCAATCGCATGTGACGAAAAGACCCGGTGAATGGTGGGACGGGCAACGACCGCGCGACCAGTCAGGCCGACGTCAGTACTCCTCGGCCGCCGCCTCGCGTCCCTGCTGGCGGATCAGCGCTTCCTCGCGGGCATCGCGGATGGCCAGCTGGACGCTGTCCAGGTCCGCGCTGGATTCATCGAATGCGAACTGGCCGGTCAGCTCGCTGTCGGGCCGCAGCTCGCCCTTCTCGTACAGCGCCCACATCTCCTCGGCGTAGTGGGTCGACAGCAGCTCGGGGGCGACCCCGCCCAGGCTGAGGGTGAGGTTGTTGACGTCACGCTGGAGCATCTTGCGCGCGGCGTTGTTGCCCGATGCGCTGACCACCTGCGGGAAATCGATCACCACCGGACCGTCCGGCCCGACCAGCACGTTGTACTCGGACAGATCGCCGTGGATCAGGTCGATGCACAGCATCAGGACGACCTGGCGCACCAGGAAGGCGTGGTATTCGCGGGCCTGCGCGGCAGTCAGCTCGACCTCGCCCAGGCGCGCGGCGGAATGGCCCTCGGCGTCGGTGACCAGCTCCATCACCAGCACGCCGTTGTAATAGCCGCGCGGCGCAGGAACCCGCACCCCGGCATCGGCCAGGCGATACAGCGCGTCGACCTCGGTGTTCTTCCAGGCGGCCTCCTGCTCCTTGCGGCCGAACTTGCTCGCCTTGGTGATCGCGCGCTGCTCGCGGCTGCCGCGGACCTTGCGTCCTTCCTGGTACTGCACGCGCTGCTGGAAGCTGCGCTGGGCCATGTCCTTGTAGACCTTGGCGCACAGGATCTCGTCACCGGAACGGACCACGTAGACGTCTGCTTCCTTGCCGCTCTTGAGCGGGCGCAGCACTTCGTCGATCACGCCTTCATCGATCAACGGCTGCAAGCCGGCGGGGGTCTTCATGTTTGACGTTCGGCCTTGGACGGCCGGCCAGTATGGTCGATTGGCCGCGATCTGGCCCGGATCGCGCTGAACCGGCTCCCGATGGGCGGTATCGTTGGCCTCCCGAAGCCGCCAGCGAAGCCGTTACCTTGAAACCCTTTTCGACCCGCACACCCGCGCGCGCCGCATCCACCTTTCTGCTCGGACTTGCCCTCGCCGGCACCGTGCTGGCCGGGTGCTCGCCATCCACACTGCCGGCGCCGCCCAACGGCAGCGTGGCCGAACAGCAGCGCATCGATCTGGTCGACGGCACCGGCGCGGTGGCGGCCGCGGGCGATGAGGTCAGCGTCCACTACACCGGCTGGGTGTACGACCAGGACGCGCCGGAAAACCGAGGCGCGCAATTCGACAGCTCGCGCGAGCGCGGCACGCCTATCGAGTTCGTCCTGGGCGCCGGCCGGGTGATCCGCGGCTGGGATGACGGCGTCGCCGGCATGCGGGTCGGCGGCAAGCGCGTGCTGCTGATACCCGCCGCACAGGGCTACGGCAGCCGGGGCGCCGGCGGCGTGATTCCGCCGGACGCCTCGCTGGTGTTCGAGGTCGAACTGATGGACGTCAGCAAGAAGCACTGAGCCGGCGCCCGGCCGCGGATCGAGCGTCAGTTCTTCGCCATCGCTTCGGCGGCAATCTCGAACGAGCGCACCCGCGCCGCGTGGTCGAAGATGTTCGCGGTAAGCAGCAACTCATCGGGCCGATGACGTTCGATGAAGGCGGCGATGCCCTTGCGAACGGTGTCGATATCACCGACCACCGCGCAGGCCAGCGCGCGGCCCACGCCTTCCTTATCCTGCGGTGTCCACCACGCGTCGATGTCGTCGATCGGCGGCGGCACCAGGCCGATGTCGCCCCGACGCAGCTTCGCGAACGCCTGCTGCTGGGTGGTGAACAGGCGTCGCGCCTCGGCGTCGGTCTCGGCGGCGACCACGTTGAGCGCCAGCATCGCGTGCGGCTTGTCCAGGCGCGCCGACGGCGTGAACTCGCCGTGGTACAGCGCCAGCGCGTCGTCCATCGCGTCGGGCGCAAAATGCGATGCGAATGCGAACGGCAGGCCCATCGCCGCCGACAGCCGCGCACTGAACAGACTGGAGCCCAGCAACCAGACCGGGACCTGGATCCCGGCACCGGGCACGGCGCGCACCGGTTGACCCGGTTTGGCCGGACGGAAGAAGCCGAGCAGCTCGGCGACGTCGTGCGGGAACGCGTCGGCGCCCTCGTGGTAGCGCCGCAGCGCGCGCACGGTCGCCTGATCGGTTCCGGGCGCTCGGCCCAATCCAAGGTCGATGCGGTCCGGGTACAGCGACGCCAGGGTGCCAAACTGCTCGGCGACCTGCAGCGGTGAGTGGTTGGGCAGCATGATGCCGCCGGCGCCGACGCGGATGGTCGAGGTGCCGCCGGCGACATAGCCGATCAGGACCGCGGTCGCCGCGCTCGCGATGCCGGGCATGTTGTGGTGTTCGGCGAGCCAGAAGCGCTGGTAGCCCAGGCGCTCGGCGTTGCGCGCCAGGTCCAGCGTGTTGGCAAACGCTTGGGGGATATCGCTGCCCTCGGTGACGGGGGCAAGGTCGAGCAGGGAATAGGGAATCATGGGGAAGACTCGCGGGGGATGGTCCAGTGCCCTTTACATGGGGCCGCCGCGACGGTTTTGCCAACCTGCCTGCCGATACTTCCGCCGCCGGTTCGTAGATAATAGCGATTCTCATTTGTACCCAGCCGAGGTGCCTCCGTGCGACTGCTCCCCCTGACCGCTGTCATCCTGGCCGCGCTTGCCGCCTGCTCCGCCGACAAGCCGCCTTCCAGCGATGCCGGCACCGACGCCCCGGCCAGCGATGCCGCAACCGAACTGGTGGTCTATACCTCGCGCAACGAGCAGCTGCTGAAGCCCCTGTTCGACCGTTACACCGAGGAGACCGGAGTCAAGATCACCTATCTGACCGACAAGGCGCCGCCGCTGATGGAGCGCCTCAAGGCCGAAGGCAGCCGCAGCAAGGCCGACGTGTTCATCACCGTGGACGCCGGCAACCTGTGGCAGGCCACCAACATGGACCTGCTGCAGCCGGTGGACTCCCAGCGCCTGCGCGACAACATCCCGGAAAACCTGCGCGACCCGGAGAACCGCTGGTTCGGCCTCTCGGTGCGCGCACGCACGATCATCCACGATCCGGCCAAGGCCCCCGCGGACACGCTGTCGACGTATGAAGACCTCGCCGACCCGAAATGGAAGGGCAAGCTGTGCCTGCGCACCAGCAACTCGGTCTACAACCAGAGCCTGATCGCCACGATGATGGCCAGCCTGGGCGCGGAGAAGACCGAAGAGGTCGTGCGCGGCTGGGTGGCCAACCTGGCGGCGCCGCCGATGGCCAGCGACAACGAGGTGATCGAGGCGATCGCTGCCGGCCGCTGCGCCGTGGGTATCAGCAACACCTATTACCTGGGTCGCGCGTTGCGCAAGGACGAGGCGCTGCCGGTCACCGTTTTCTGGCCCAACCAGGCCGAGGGCGAGCGCGGCGTGCACGTCAACGTATCGGGCGCAGGCGTGACCCGCCATGCACCGCATCCGCAGGCGGCACGCGAGTTCATCGAGTGGCTTTCCGACGGTGACGCGCAGGAGCTGTTCGCCGGCGAGAACCTGGAATATCCCGCCAACCCGAAGATCGCCACCGACCCGCTGATCAAGGCCTGGGGCGATTACCGCCAGGACCTGATCAACGTCTCCCAAGCCGGGGCGATGCAGGCCGACGCCGTCAAGCTCATGGACCGTGCCGGCTATCGCTGAGCCGTTCACGGTTTCACCGGTGCCGGAAGTGGCCGGCGGCGGGCGCCACGCGCGTGCGCTGCCGGTTCCGCGCGGATGGACGTGGTTGGCGGTCGCGCTGACGCTTCCCAGCCTGATTCCGCTGGGGGCGACCCTGGCGGCACTGGCGCGACCTGATAGGGAGACGCTGCAGCACCTGTGGCAGTACGTACTGCCGCAGGTCGCCGGCAATACCGCGTGGCTGCTGCTGGGGGTGGGCGCGGGAAGCGCGATCCTGGGTACTGCGCTGGCGGCGCTGGTGGCGCTGTGCGAATTCCCCGGCCGGCGCTGGTTTGCCTGGCTGCTGGTGTTGCCGTTGGCGATGCCCGGCTACGTGCTCGCGGTCGCCTTCATCGGCCTGTTCGACTACGGCGCGCCGTTCACCGCCTGGCTGCGTGAGCACGCCTCGCTGCAGCTGCCGGACATCCGCTCGCGCGCCGGCCTGATCGCGGTCATGACGCTGGCGCTGTACCCGTATGTGTACCTGGTCGCCCGCGAGGCGTTTGCCAGCCAGGGCGCTCGCGCGCTTGAGGCGGCCCGCGCGCTGGGCATGGGTCCGTGGCGCGCGTTTTTCCGCGCCAGCCTGCCGATGGCGCGGCCGTGGATCGCCGGCGGCACGCTGCTGGTGATGATGGAGACCCTGGCCGACTTCGGCGCGGTGTCCGCGTTCAATTACGACACGTTCACCACCGCGATTTACAAGGCGTGGTTTGCGCTGTTCTCGACCGACACGGCCCTGCAGATCGCCGCGGTGCTGCTCGTCGCGGTGCTGGTGCTGGTCGGCCTGGAAACCGCGTCGCGGCGACGCCAGTCGTTCGTCTCCGTCGGCCACGCCAAGGCGCCACGCCTGCAGACGGGACGCAGGGGCTGGTGGGCAACGGCGCTGTGCGCGTTGGTGTTGGTCGTCGCGCTCGGCTTGCCGCTCTCGCAGCTGGGCTGGCAGGCGCTGGCCCATCTGGACGACCTGGATCCGCGCTATTTCGCGAGCCTGCGCAACGCGCTGTCGTTGTCGGCCATGGCCGCGGCGCTGACCACCGCAGTGGCCTTCGTCATCGCCCTGGCCGCGCGCGAGCAACCGGGCATGCTCACCGCCACCGCCACCCGCATCTCCACGCTGGGCTACGGACTTCCGGGCGCACTGCTGGCCATCGGGCTGTATGTACCTGTCGCCCGCTTCTCCACCTGGCTCGCCGAGACCCGCGGCTGGGACGTCCCTCTGGAAGGTGGGCTGGTGCTGTTGCTGGTGGCCTACGGCATCCGCTTCCTCGCGGTGGCGCATGCGCCGGTCGCTGGCGGGCTGTTGCGGGTCCGGCCCCAGTTGCTGGAGGCCAGCCGCAGCATGGGCGTCACCGGCGCCCGCCAGTTGCGCGTCGTGCACTGGCCGCTGCTGCGCGGCAGCTTCGCAACCGCCGGCCTGCTGGTGCTGGTCGACACCATGAAGGAAATGCCGATCACCCTCATGATGCGTCCGTTCGGCTGGGACACCCTGGCCACCCGCGTGTTCGAGTTGACCAATGAAGGCGAGTACGCCCGCGCTGCCCTGCCCTCGCTGGCCATCGCGCTGGCGGGGCTGATTCCCGTGATTGCCCTGACCCGTAGAGGACGCGATGCGGCTTGAGATCGACAATGCCGCGGTCGGCTACGACGGCCGCGTAGTGCTTTCCGGAGCCAGCCTGGAGCTGGCCGACGGCCAGATCGGATGCCTGATCGGCCCCTCGGGCGCGGGCAAGACCACGTTGCTGCGTGCGGTCGCCGGGTTCGAGCCGCTTGCCGCCGGCTCCATCCGCGCCGACGGCGAGGTGCTGGTCGGCAACGGCGTGCACCTGGCGCCGGAAAAACGCCAGATGGGCATGGTGTTCCAGGATCACGCCCTGTTGCCCCACCTCAGCGTGATCGACAACGTCCGCTTCGGCCTGTTCCGCTGGCCGCGTGCGAAGGCGAAGTCGCGCGCGGAAGCGATGCTCGACCTGGTCGGCCTGGCCGATTACGCCAGACGCCCGCCGCACCAGCTCTCCGGGGGCCAGCAGCAACGCGTCGCCCTGGCCCGGGCGCTGGCGCCGGAGCCACGCATGGTGCTGCTGGACGAGCCGTTTTCCAGCCTTGATCCCGACCTGCGCGAACGCCTGGCGATCCAGGTCCGCGCCGCGCTGAAGGCGACCGGGATCGGCGCCCTGATGGTCACCCACTCGCAGGCGGAGGCCTTTGCCATGGCGGACCTGGTCGGCGTGATCGGCGAAGGCCGCCTGCAGCAGTGGACCACCGCCTACGATCTTTATCACCGCCCGGCCAACCCGTTCGTGGCCGGCTTTGTCGGCGAAGGCGTGCTGCTGCCGGCACGCGTGGTGGACGACATGCACGTGGGAACCGGGTTTGGCGTGCTCACGTCCGACCACCGGCTGCTCAGCGCGCCCGGCTCACAGGTGCAGATGCTGCTGCGCCCGGATGACGTCATCCACGACGACGACGCTCCGATGCAGGCGCGGATCGTGCGGCGCCATTTCCGCGGCGCCGATTTCCTCTACACCCTGCAGGTGGACGATGGCGAGCAGGTGCAGGCGCTGGTGCCATCCCACCACGACCACGCGGTCGGGCAGGACATCGGCATCCGCCTCGACCTGGAGCACGTGGTCGTGTTCGAGCCGGAGGCCCCGACCGGCACCGCCTAGCGAATCGGCGCGCTACTCCGCGTCCGGCCTGAGCGGCACCAGCCGCAGGTCGTGGAAGTCGAAGCTGAAGTCGGTCAGCGGCGAGATCGCCTGCATGCGCGCCTCGCGCACCGCCCCGTCGGGCTCAAGCGCGAACGTCAGGAAGGCGTCGGCGTTGAGCCAGCGCTCGTCCCAGCGCACCACAAAGGTGTCGTGCTGCCAGTGGCTGAGGGTGCCGACCAGATCGGGCGTCTTGTCGAAACGGATCCGCAGCTTCTCGCCGCTTCGTTCGATGATGATGTCGCCGTACCAGGGGTCGCGGTAGGTCGCGGCGTAGCCACTCAGCGGCAGAGACGACCTGGAGCGCAGGTCACGCTTGGCGATGTGCTCCTGCCAGGACTTGTCGGCCTTTTCCTGCGCATTGCCGCGCGCCGACAGATAGGCGCCGGTCCAGTCGGTACGCGGCCCGCCCAGGTACGCATCCAGCACGCGCAACGTCGCCGCCTGGAACGCCCCGCCCTGCTCGGCGCTGGTCAGCACGATGATGCCCAGATCGTGTTCGGGCACCAGGGTGATGCGGGAGACGAAACCCGGCCAGCCGCCGGTGTGCCAGACCAGCTTGCTGCCGCGGTAGTCCGACAGCGACCAGCCTTCGCCATAGCCGGCGTAGTTGGGCGTGGCGGCGGCCAGCGCGGGCACCGACGGCTTTGGTACCGGGATCGGGGTGATCATCGACCACATCTCGCGCTGGCGCTTCTCGCTGAACAGGCGCCGGGCACTGTCGCCTTCGCCGGAAATCACCCCGCCATCGAGCTGCACACGTACCCAGTGGGTCAGGTCGTGGACGCTGGAATAGATGCCGCCGGCGCCGGAGACGTTGCCCCAGCTCACGCGCGGCGCCGCCACCAGCCTGGTGAAATCGGCCTGCGCATAGCCCGTCGCAACGTTGTCGCCCGGCTGCAGGTAGTCGCTGTTGAAGCGGGTGTCGTCCATGCCCAGCGGACGGAAGATCCGGCTCTGCAGGAACTCCCGGAACGGCTGGCCGCTGGCCGACTCGACCACCAGCTGCGCGACGCCGAACAGGATGTTGTCGTAGGCGTAGCGGTCGCGGAATCCGCCCTTGAGCGGGACAGCCTTCAAGCGGCGCGCGACTTCTTCCGTGGTGTATTTCGAGCCCGGCCAGTACAGCAGGTCCCCGGCGCCCAGGCCGAGCCCGCTGCGGTGGGCGAGCAGGTCGCGGATGCGCATCTCGCCGGTCACGTAGGCATCCGACATGCGGAACCACGGCAGGTGGTCGACCACGCGATCGTCCATTTTCAGCTTGCCCTCGTCGGCCAGCATCGACAGCGAGGCGGCGGTGAATGCCTTGGTATTGGAGGCGATGGCGAACAGGGTGTGCTCGTCGACCGGGACCTTGCTGTCCAGGTCGCGCGTGCCATAGCCGCGCTCCAGTACGACGCGCCCGTCCTTGACGATCGCCACCGCCATCGCCGGCACCTCGAAGCGCTCGCGGATGTCATCGATGTAGGCGTCGAAGTCGGCGAGCTGGCCGGGCAATCCGGCGGGCGTGTCGACGAAAATAGCGAGGTCGGGGCGCGCCTTTGCTTCGGGTGCCGCCGTCTCCGTCGCGGCATCCTGCGCGTGCGCGGCGGGGACCAGCGCAAGGGCGACGGCCAGCGCGACGGCAAGGGCGAGGCATTTTCCGGTACCAAGCCGGCTGAGGTTGGTGATAGGCATCTGTGTCCGTGTCCCCTGAAATCCGAAGGGCTGAAGATACCCCAGCACGGCATAATGCAGCGCCCCGCTGCGCCGCCCGGAGCTGCTTCATGTCAGACCCCACCGCCCTACCCGGCGTGGCCGTCATCGGCGGTGGCCCGGCCGGCCTGATGGCCGCCGAAACCGCCCGCGCGGCCGGCATCGAGGTCGACCTCTACGAGGCCAAGGGCTCGGTCGGGCGCAAGTTCCTGATTGCCGGCAAGGGCGGCTTGAACCTCACCCACGGCGAGGACCGCCCGGGGTTCGACCGGCGATACCGGGAGCGCAGCGAGGCGGTCGGCGCGTGGCTGGACGACTTCGATGCCGCTGCGTTGAGGGAGTGGGCGCGCGGCTTGGGAGTGGAGACCTACGTCGGCAGTTCCGGCCGGGTCTTCCCGCTGGATCGCAAGGCGGCGCCGCTGCTGCGCGGCTGGGTGCGGCGACTGCGCGATCAGGGCGTCCGTTTCCATGTGCAGCACCGTTGGGAGGGCTGGGACAGTGACGGCGCGCTCCGATTCTGGACGCCTACGGGCGAAGTAGCGGCGCGTCACGGCGCCATCGTGCTTGCCCTGGGCGGCGCCAGCTGGCCCCAGCTCGGCTCGGACGGCGCCTGGCAACCCTGGCTGGCTGCGCGCGGCGTGGACATGGCGCCTCTGGTCTCCGCCAACTGCGGTTTCGACATCGACTGGAGTGCGCACTTCGTCCAGCGCCATGCCGGCGCACCGCTGAAGCCGGTCATCGCGCACTGGCAGGAGGACGGTGCGGACCATGCGCTGCAGGGCGAGTGCGTGGTCACCGCCGACGGCATCGAAGGCAGCCTGGTCTACGCGATCTCCGCCCCACTGCGCGACGCGATCGCGCGCGACGGCCGGGCCGTGCTGACACTGGATCTCGCGCCCGGTCGCGATCTCGACCGCCTGCGTGCCGACCTCGCCAAACCCCGCAACGGGCGCAGCATGAGCGACCACCTGCGCCGGCAAGCCGGACTCAACGGCGTCAAAACCGCGCTGCTTTACGAGGTGCTGGGCAAGGAGGGACTGGGTGATGCGGACCGGGTCGCCCGTACGATCAAACGCCTGCCCTTGACACTGCTGCGCCCGCGCCCGATCGACGAGGTGATCAGCAGCGCCGGCGGCGTTCGGCTGGAGGCGATGAACGAGGCGCTCATGCTCAATGCCCTGCCCGGCATGTTCTGCGCCGGCGAGATGGTGGACTGGGAAGCACCGACCGGTGGCTACCTGCTCAACGCCAGCTTCGCCAGCGGCCGCCGCGCCGGGTTGGGCGCGGTGGATTGGCTGGCGCGCTCCACCGACATCCGAGGCTGAGCGCTCGCAGCGAGCGTCACTCCGCCGCGGGCTGACTCGCCGACTGCGGTTTCCAGCGTCGCAACAGCAGCGTATTGGAAACCACGCTGACGCTGGAGAAGGCCATGGCGGCGCCGGCGACCACCGGATCGAGCAATCCGGCGGCCGCCAGCGGAATGCCGATCACGTTGTAGATGAACGCCCAGAACAGGTTCTGCCGGATCTTGGCGCTGGTGCGGCGGGAGATGGCGATCGCGTCCGACACCAGTCGCGGGTCCGAGCGCATCAGGGTGATCCCCGCCGCGTGCATCGCCACGTCACTGCCACCGCCCATAGCGATGCCCACATCTGCTGCTGTCAGTGCGGGCGCATCGTTGATGCCGTCGCCGACCATCGCCACCGGTCCCGCGGCCTTCAGATCATTCACCGCGTCGGCCTTGTCACCGGGCAGCACCTCGGCGCGCACGTCATCGATTCCAAGCGCATCGGCCACCGCCCGCGCCGCGCCGAGGTTGTCCCCGGAAATCATCGCCGTGCGCAGGCCTTGTGCGTGCAGCGTCCGGATGGCGTCGCGGGCCTGGGGTCGCGGCTCGTCGCAGAACGCGAGCAGGCCCAGCAAACGCACCCCGTCGGGCTGGCGCTCGGCCAGCCACGAGACGCTGTGACCGTGTGCGGCCAAATCCCCGCCCTGCAATTGCATGGACGTGAGATCAACGCCGCTTTCCTGCATCAGGCGCGAGCTTCCCAGCAGCAGGTCGCGACCCTCGACCTCGCCTTCCAGTCCGCGGCCTGCCAAGGCTCGCACGTTGGCAGCGCGTGGAATGTCGATATCGCTCGCGGCCTGCAGCACCGCGCTGGCCAGCGGATGCTCGCTGCCGGTCTGCAGCGCAGCCGCCAGGCGCAGCACCGTCGCGTCGTCGCCGTCCGCGCCGATGTGTTGCGCCAGCGTCGGTCGGCCCACGGTCAAGGTGCCGGTCTTGTCGAAGGCGATGACCTTCAGCGAGCGGGCGGTCTCCAGCACCTCGGCGTCCTTGATCAGGATGCCCGCGCGCGCCGCGACGCCGGTGCCGGCCATGATTGCCGTCGGCGTCGCCAGTCCCAGCGCGCAGGGACAGGCAATCACCAACACCGCGACCGCGTTGAGGATCGCCACGTTCCAGTCGCCGCCAATCAAGCCCCAGCCGAGCAGCGTCAGCACACCGATCGCCACCACCACGGGCACGAACACCGCGCTGACCTTGTCGACCATGCGCTGGATCGGCGCCTTCTTCGCCTGCGCGTCCTCGACCAGACGGATGATCCGCGCCAGCGCAGTTTCAGCGCCGATCGCGACCGTGCGCAGGCGCAGGCGGCCTTCGCCGTTGACCGCACCGCCGGTGACGCGATCACCCGGCTCCTTGGCCACCGACAGCGACTCACCGGTGATCAGCGACTCGTCGGCGTGGCTGCGGCCCTCGATGATCTGCGCATCCACCGGAATGCGCTCGCCCGGCAGCACCACCACCTCGTCATCGACCCGCACCTCTTCCAGCGGCAGCTCGCGCTCCACGCCATCGCGCACCACGCGCGCCGTGTCGGGGCGCAAGGCCTGCAGCGCGCGGATCGCCTCCGTCGTCTGTCGTTTGGCCCGCGCCTCCAGCCCCTTGCCCAGCAGCACCAAGGTGATCACGACCGCGGAGGCCTCGAAGTACAGGTGCGCGCCGCCCGGCCCGGCATCCGCAAACAGGTGGTACACGCTCAAGCCATAGCCCGCACTGGTGCCCAGCGCCACCAGCAGGTCCATGTTGCCGGCGCCGGCCTTCAGCGCGCCCCAGCCGGCGCGGTAGAAACGCGCACCCAGCCAGAACTGCACCGGCGTGGCCAGCGCGAACTGCACCCAGCCCGGCAGCATCCAGTCGCGGCCGAACGGCATCGCCAGCATCGGCAGCATCAGTGGCGCCGACAAGGCGATGGCGATCAGCAGGTGGCGCAATTCACGCGAGTGGCGGCTGTCGCGTGGCGGGTGCCCTGCGGTATCCGGGTCGCCGTCGGTGGCCGCATCCGTCGCGGGGATGCGCGCTCCGTAGCCGGCAGCCCTCACCGCATCGACCAGCGCCGAAGCGTCACACCCCGCAAGTATGCGCACGCGGGCCTGTTCGGTCGCCAGGTTGACGTTGACCTCCAGCACGCCGGGAACCGCGGCCAGCGCCTTCTCGACCCGCCCAGCACACGACGCACAGGTCATGCCCTCAATCGCCAGGTCGATCGACTCGTCGCGGACCGCGTAGCCGCCCGCTGCCACCGCATCGACCAGGGTCGACAGCGAGACATCGTCGCCCGCGTCCACCTCGGCCATTTCGGTGGCCAGGTTCACGCTGACCGCGCGCACCCCGGCGACCTTCGACAAGGCCTTCTCGACCCGGCCCACGCAGGACGCGCAGGACATTCCTTCCACACCCAGCCGCAACACAGTCGTGATTTCTCCGCTTGAGCGAGCCTTTTCGCCAGACTCCCAGCGCCCGATATGGGGACGATGGCGCCGGTTGCCACGTCGCGCTCAGGCGGCCGGCCGGAGTGGATCCCCGTCCACGAGTGGTTGCAGCGACGGATCCAGCGCCACGCGCTCATCGAAGACGAAACAGCGGCCTTCATAACCGCCGCCGCCGACCTGCTCGAAGTAGCCGAGGATGCCGCCGTCCAGCTGGAGGACGTTGTCCATGCCGTCCGCCCGCAGCGTCAGCGCGGCTTTCTCGCAGCGGATGCCGCCGGTGCAGAAGCTCACCACCGTCGCACCGGCAAGCGCCTCGCGGTGCGGCGCCAGCGCCCCCACCAGATCGGTGAAGTTGTCGATCGGCAGGGTCAGCGCGTCGCGGAAGCTGCCGTAGGCGACTTCCTCGCGATTGCGGGTGTCCAGCAGCACCACCGGGCGACCATCGTCATCGACGCCGCACTCGATCCAGCGCGCCAGATCCACCGGCGCCACCGTCGGCGCCCGCGGATGCGCGAGCGGCGCCCCATCGTCGCGTCGCCAGGCGATGATTTCCGGCTTGACCTTCACCTTCAGCCGGGCAAACGGCTGGTGGCGGCTGCGGCTGGTCTTGACCGGCATGCCCGCAAAGCGCGGGTCGTCCCGCAGAGGCGACAGGAAGGCGTCAATGCCTTCCGCCGCGCCGGCCAGGAAGATATTGAGACCTTCCGGCGCCACCAGCACGGTACCGCGCAGATCCGCCTCGGCCGCACGGCTGTGCAGACGCTCGGCGAGCGCGTCAGGGTCGGCTATGGGGGTGAAGTGGTAGGCGGCGATATTGATGACCTTCATCCGCCGATTTTACCGGGGCCACTGGCTTTGTGGCGGCCGCCGCGGTCGGCGCGGAGGGAACTTCGGCGGCCGCCCCGGCGTCCAAGGCTCCGTTGTCACCCGGTCAACATGCAATGGACTATTGTTGCCTGTGACCCGGCGACAACGCCGACCCCACCGACGGAGATACGTCTGAATGAAGATCCAGCTCAACACCGACAGAAACATCCAGGGCGACGAATCGGTCGCGGCCCACGTCGACAAGGTCGTCAACAACGTGCTGTCGCGCTTCGCCAGCCAGATCACCCGGATCGAGGTTCACCTGAGCGACCTGAACGCGGACAAGTCCGGCCAGAATGACAAGCGCTGCCTGATGGAAGCGCGCCTGGCGTCGCGCGACCCGGTCGCCGTCACCGCCGAGGCCGCCACCGTGCAGGAGTCGATCAACGGCGCCGCGCAGAAGCTCAAGAGCAAGCTGGAGAGCTCGCTGGGCAAGCTGGCCGCCGATGAGCGCAAGCCGCACCACGTCGCGCCCGGCGCGGATGCGCCGGTGCTGGACCAGGCCATCAAGGACATCGCCGACGCTTCCTGACACGAGCCGCGCCGCCTGCAACGGGCGGCAGCACGAACGCGACCCGGCCTTTATGGCCGGGTCGATCTACACTGGTCGGCCGTACCCAGGTGCCGCCGATGTCCGATCACCCCGCCCCATCCCCTGAGCGACTCTCCCGCAAGGTATCCGACCTGGCGGCGTGCTCGCGCGCGCAGGCCGAACAGTACATCGAGGGGGGCTGGGTCAAGGTCGACGGCGAAGTGGTCGAGTCGCCGCAATTCATGGTCGATGCGCAGTGCGTGGAGCTGGACCCGGACGCGCGCCTGGAAGCCAGCGAACCGGCGACGATGTTGCTGCACAAGCCGGCTGACCTGGCGTTTTCCGATTCGGTGTCGTTGATCACCGAGGCGAACCGCATCGAAGGCGACGAGCGTCGCGGCATCCGCACGCTGCAGCGCCATTTTTCCCACCTGCAACCGCTGATGCCGCTGGATGACGATGCCAGTGGGCTGGTCGTGGCCAGCCAGGACCCCCGCACCGCCCGGCGCCTGAAAGAGGACGGGGCGAAACTGGAGCAGGAGTACCTGGTCGAGATCGACGGCCAGGCGGGTCCCTACACCTTGAGCCGGTTGGCGCGCGGACTGAGCTACGAAGGTCGCACGCTACCGACGTGCAAGGTCAGCTGGCAGAACGAGATCCGCCTGCGCTTTGCGATCAAGGATGTCCGGCCCGGTCAGTTGCGCGACATGTGCGCGCAGGTGGGACTGCGGGTGGTGGCAATCCGACGCCTGCGCATCGGCCGCATCGGCCTGAACAAGATGCCCGTCGGACAGTGGCGCTACATGCCGGTCAGCGAGCGGTTCTAAGAGGCGGGGAACATCCAGCAACGCGTGCGGGTGCGCGGGCGTTGCCGATGCGTGGCAGTACCGGTGCAACCCGCGTGGCTGCGCAGAGCGAACCTCGCCGATTTACCGGAAACCGGCGTGGCTAGCTCGCCGATTCCGGCCGCATGTACGGGAACAGCAGCACGTCGCGGATCGAGGAGGAACCCGTCATCAGCATGACGAGACGGTCGATGCCCACACCCAGTCCGCCGGTCGGCGGCAGCCCGATCTCCAGCGCGCGGATGTAGTCGGCGTCAAAATGCATGGCCTCGTCGTCGCCGCTGTCCTTGGCCGCGACCTGCGCCTTGAAGCGGGCGACCTGGTCCTCGGCGTCGTTGAGTTCGGAGAAGCCGTTCGCCAGCTCCTTGCCGCCGATGAACAGCTCGAAGCGGTCGGTCATGCCGGCATCGTCGTCGCTCTCGCGGGCAAGCGGGCTGACCTCGACGGGATGGCGTGTGATGAAGGTCGGCTGGATCAGGGTGTGCTCGACGGTTTCCTCAAAGATCTCCAGCAGCATCTTGCCCCAGCCATAGCCGGGCTTCAGCGGGATCTTCAGACGCTCGCAATGGGCGCGCATCGCATCCACATCGCGCAGGTCGGCGGCGCTGATTTCCGGGTTGTGTTCCAGCACCGCGTCGCTCATCGTCCAGCGCCGGAACGCCGGGCCGACGTCGATCGATTCCCCATCCCATTCGAGCTGAGTGGTGCCCGGCACCGACACCGCAATGTCGCGGATCATCGCTTCGGTCAGGTCCATGACCTCGTTGTAGGTCGCATAGGCCTCGTACAGCTCCAGCATCGTGAACTCGGGGTTGTGCCGGGTGGACACGCCCTCGTTGCGGAAGTTGCGGTTGATCTCGTAGACGCGCTCCAGGCCGCCGACCACCAGGCGCTTGAGGTACAGCTCGGGCGCGACGCGCAGGTACAGGTCCAGGTCGAGCGCGTTGTGGTGGGTCTTGAACGGCTTGGCCGTGGCGCCGCCGGGGATGTGGTGCATCATCGGCGTCTCGACTTCCAGGAAGCGCCGGCTGTCGAGCCACTCGCGCATCGCCCGGATGATCCGCGAGCGCTTGATGAACACCTCGCGCGCTTCCGGCGACACGATCAGGTCCACATAGCGCTGGCGGTAGCGCTGCTCCACGTCCGACAGGCCGTGGAACTTGTCCGGCAGCGGTCGCAGGGACTTGGTCAGCAGGCGCAACTGGTCGACCCGCACCGACAGCTCGCCGGTGCGGGTGCGCGTGAGTACGCCCTGCGCGCCGACGATGTCGCCCACGTCCCAGCCCTTGAACGCGGCATAGGTCTCGCCCAGCGTGTTCGCCTGCAGGAACAGCTGCAGGCGGCCGGACTCGTCCTGGATCTGGACGAAACTCGCCTTGCCCATCACCCGCTTCAGCACGATGCGTCCGGCGACCGCGACCCGGTGCTGCTTCGCGTCCAGCGCCTCCGCGCTCCACTGCTCCGCGTCGGCGTATTCGGCCTGCAGGTCACCGGCGTAGTCATGACGGCGGAAGTCGTTGGGAAACGCGATGCCCTGCTCCCGCAGCTCGGCGAGTTTGGCCCGGCGCTCGGCCACCAGCTTGTTCTCGTCGGGACGGGCGTCGGCGGTCGTGGCGTCGGCAGGGGCTGGAGCGGAATCGGTCATGGTCATGTCTTAGAGGTGATGCATGGGGTGCAACGGTCGCGGGGCTCGGTTCAGGTGGCGTCGGAGCGTTTCGCGCCCACCGCCAGGCCCGCCTTGAGGCTGGCCGAGACGAACTCGTCAAGGTCGCCATCGAGGACGTTCTGGGTATCGCTGCGCTCGATACCGGTGCGCAGGTCCTTGATCCGGCTCTGGTCGAGCACGTAGTTGCGGATCTGGCTGCCCCAGCCGATGTCGGACTTGGTCGCCTCCACCGCGTCGCGCTCGGCATTGCGCTTCTGGATCTCCAGCTCATAGAGCTTTCCGGCCAGCATTTTCATTGCCCGGTCGCGGTTGGCGTGCTGGCTGCGCTCGGTCTGGCAGGCCACCACCGTACCGGTCGGCACGTGGGTGATGCGCACGGCCGACTCGGTCTTGTTGACGTGCTGGCCGCCGGCGCCGGAGGAGCGGTAGACGTCGGTCTTCAGGTCGGCCGGATTGATGTCGATCTCGATGTTGTCGTCCACTTCCGGCGCGACGAACACCGAGGTGAAACTGGTGTGGCGGCGGTTGTCGGAGTCGAACGGCGACTTGCGCACCAGCCGATGCACGCCGGTCTCGGTCTTCAGCCAGCCGTAGGCGAACTCACCCTCGACGCGGAAGGTCGCCGACTTCACGCCGGCCACGTCGCCGCCGCTGACTTCCATCAGCTCGGCCTTCCAGCCGCGCGATTCGGCCCAGCGCAGGTACATCCGCAACAGGATCTCGGCCCAGTCCTGGGCCTCGGTGCCGCCGGCACCGGCCTGGATGTCGACGAACGCAGCCGCGTTGTCCATCTCGCCGGAGAACATCCGCCGGAACTCGAGCTCGTCGACGGCCTTCGCATAGGTTTCAACGTCCTCGATCACCGCCTGGGCGGTGTCGTCGTCGCCTTCCATTTCCGCCAGCTCAAGCAGCTCCTCGGCGCCGGTGACGCTCTCGGTCAGGCTGCGGATGCCATTGACCACGCGGTCCAGCGAAGCGCGTTCGCGACCCAGCGACTGCGCGCGCTCGGCGTCGTCCCAGACGTCCGGGCTTTCCAGCTCGCGGCTGACTTCTTCCAGACGTTCGACCTTGGTGTCGAAGTCAAAGATACCCCCTGAGCGCCTGCAAACGATCCTTGAGATCGTCGATGCGCTCGTGGACGGGATTCAGTTCGATCATGTCCGTGGTTTCATGCGAAAAATGACCGCCAAGTCTAGCAGGCGCAAGGGCTGAGGGCGTCCCGCGCCCGTGACCGGAGAAGGCGAATCCGCTTGCGCATGTGCGTGGCGGTACGGGGCGCCCATACTGGCATCGGCTTTGGTAACGACAGTTCCAATCCTTCCCCTGCGACAGGCACTCGATGAACCTCTCCCACGACGAGTTCCATGTTGCCGCCCGGACGCTCGCCGCCGACGGATGGTACGTGCTGGCGCACCTGATGCACCCCGGACAGACGCGGGCGCTGGCGGATGAGTGCGCCGCCATGCACGGTGCCGATGCGCTGTCGCTGGCGCGGATCGGTGCCGCCCGCACCGTATCGTTGCTGCGCGGTGACCGTATCCACTGGTTCTCCACCAGCACGGAAAGCGCGGCCCAGCGGGCCTTCATCGACCGCATGAACGCCCTGCGGATCGCACTGAATCACGAATTGATGCTCGGCCTGGTCGATTGCGAATCGCATTACGCCGTCTACCCTCCCGGGACAGGTTATGCGCGACATCTCGACCGCATTCACGACGATGACGCACGCGTCGTGTCCGCGGTGTACTACCTCAATGAGGCGTGGCGCGAGTCAGACGGTGGCGCACTGAGGCTGTACCTCGACGACGGATCGCATCGCAACATCCTTCCGCAGGCCGGCAGGCTGGTGCTGTTTCTCTCGGCGCAATTCGAACATGAGGTGCTGCCGGCCACGCGCAACCGGCTGAGCATCGCCTGCTGGATGCATCAGCAGAGGATGAATGGGCGCCGCTGACGTCCGTCAAGATGCGCGGTGCCTCAGGATTGCAGTACGGTTGGCGAACTCACCAGGGACCGCCGCATGCCCCGCCGCCATGACATCGATGCGTTGCGCGTCATCGCCTTCGCCATCCTGATCCTCTATCACGTCAGCGGGGTGTATCAGCGCGACTCGGATTTCCACATTGTCAGCAGCTACCAGAACAGCTGGCTGGATTATGTCCGGATCGTGTTCAATCGCTGGCGGATGCCACTGATCTTCGCCATCTCCGGCATTGCCCTCGGGCTGGCGCTGCGGGGACGGAACCCGCGCAGCTTCATGCTTGCCCGCACCTGGCGCCTGCTGGTCCCGCTCGTTTTCGGCATGCTGTTCATTGTGTCCGCGCAGGCGTACTGCGAAGGGATCAGCAAGGGAACGATCGAAACCGGCTATGCCGCCTTCATGTGGCGGTATCTGCAACTGCGCCCGTGGCCGGCAGGCACTTTCGCGGGGTCCACCCACGGGATCACGTGGAACCACCTGTGGTACCTGGCCTATCTGTGGGTGTACACGTTGGTGCTGCTGGCGTTGGCGCCGCTGCTCCGCTCCACCCCCGCACAGCGGGCCATCGAATGGCTGGTCCGCCCGCGCGGGCTTGCCTGGCTGCTGATGCCCGCGGCGATGTTCTTTGCTTTCCTGGTGATCCTGAAACCGCGTTTTCCGGAGACCCACGCGCTGGTCGGCGACTGGTACCTGCACGCGGAGTACTTCCCGGTCTTCGTACTCGGTTTCGCTGTCGCCGACAAAGCCGCGATCTGGACCGGCCTGACCCGCCTGCGAAAGCCGTTGTTGGCCATCGCGGTGGCCTGCATTTCGGTGGAGCTGAGCCTCAAGGCAGCGGGCCAGTACCTGCCCGCCGGCGAGGTCCCGCTCTGGGCGCAGCATGTGCCCTGGGGCACGATGGAACGAGCCGCGCGTGCGCTGTACATGTGGTCGGCGCTGCTGGCGATCTTTGCCTGGGGCCACGCGCTGTTGAACCGCCCGATGCGCTGGCTCCCCTACGCCACCGAAGCCGTGTACCCGTGGTACATCCTGCACCAGAGCCTGATGGTGCTGGCCGCGTACTGGCTGATCCCTCTGCAGATCGGGCCCGTGCTGGAACCAGCGCTGGTGACAGTGCTGACGATCGCGGGCTGCGCGTTGCTGCACGAACTGGTGATCCGTCGCGTCGCAGTGCTGCGGCCACTGTTCGGACTCGGACTGGTGCCGCGGGGCGCGCGGCTTGAACGACGGCCAAAGGCAGCACCGCTGCAGGTCGACTGAGGCGTCCCGTCACGCCGCTTCGCGATGGACCACGACCAGCTGGATCGCGTCGCCGCCACGGTAGTCGTCCGCTTCCAGCCGGTACGCGATCCGCACCCGGGGCGGCGGTTCCTGCTCGTCCCAGCCACCGAAATGGATGGCGTTGACCCGCCGGCCAGCGAGCGCGAGCTCGAGCTTCAGGTGCTTCTGGCCGACGATGCGCCAGCCGAGCACATCGAATTCGCCGTCGAACTGGGGCTCGGGGAAGCCCTGTCCCCACGGGCCGCCGTGGCGCAGTGCATCGGCGCTGTGGCGGGTGAACTCGTCGGCGGCCAATTCGCCGTCACTGGGAATCTGCAGATGCAGCAACTCGGGCGACAGGGTCAGCTCGACGCATTTGCGGAACGCATGCTCGAACGCTTCCAGCGAGGCGAGCGGCAGGGAAAGCCCGGCGGCCATCGCATGCCCGCCAAAGCGCTCGATCAGGCCGGGGTTGCGCACATCGACCGTGGCCAGTGCATCGCGGATATGGAAGCCGGGAATCGAGCGCGCCGAACCGCGCAACATGTCGCCGCCCGGCTCGGCCGGTGCAAAGGCGATGGCCGGGCGGTGCAGCCGCTCCTTCATCTTGGAGGCGACCAGCCCGACCACGCCCGGGTGCCACCCCGGATCGAACAGGCATGCGGCCAGCGGCACGTCGCTGGTGTCCAAAGCCACCCGGGCAAACGCCTGCTCGGTTTCGTCGGTCATCTGCTGCTGGACCGCGCGGCGCTCGGTGTTGATGCGGTTGAGCGTGGTGGCAATCTCCCGCGCCTGGGTCAGGTCGTCAGTCAGCAGGCACTCGATGCCGACGGCCATGTCCTCCAACCGGCCCGCCGCGTTCAGGCGCGGGGCGATGGCGAAACCGATATCGCTGGCGCTCAACCGCGCCGGATCCCGCTGGGCGGCCTCGATCAGCGCCTGCAGGCCTGCGCATCCTTTGCCTGCCCGCAACTGGCGCAGCCCGGCCGCGACGAGGGCGCGGTTGTTGGCGTCCAGCGGCACCAGATCGGCGACGGTGCCGACCGCTACCAGGTCAAGCAACCGGCTGAGGTCGGGGCCGCGCCCGTTGCTGCCGCCGGTCAGCGAGCCGTCCGCGAGCAGACGTCGACGCAGGGCCAGCAGCACGTAGAACATCACTCCGACGCCGGCCAGCACCTTGCTGGGGAAGGTGTCACCGGGCTGGCTCGGATCGACGATCGCATCGGCGGGCGGCAGCGTGTCGCCGGGCAGATGGTGGTCCGTGACCAGCACCTTCCACTCCAGCGCCTTGGCCGCGGCGATGCCCGGGTGACAGGCGATGCCGTGGTCCACGGTGACCAGAAGGTCCGGCTGCAGCGGTGCGAGCTCGGCGACCAGCGCGGGCGACAGCCCGTAGCCATGAACCGCGCGGTTGGGGACGGCGTGGGAAACGCGCCGCGCGCCGAGCATGCGCAAACCCCGAACCGCGACCGCACACGCGGTCGCCCCGTCGCAGTCGAAGTCACCGACCACCAGGATGTGGCGGTCACCGGCGATCGCCTCAGCCAGCAGCGCGGTGGCGGCGTCCAGCCCGAGCAGGCCGTCGGGCGGCAGGAGATGGGCCAGGCGAGGACGCGCCTGTGCCTCGTTAAGCGCGCCCCGGGCGCCGTAGATGCGCCGGAGCAGTGGCGGAATGCTGTCCGGCCACGGTCCGGACCCGGCACCGGCCGGGCGACGAACGATCCCGCCGCGGCTCACTGCACGGAGTCCGGCGCCGGATTGACGAAAGACCGCATGGGCCGCCGCCAGAAACGCCAGCGGTTGCGCGGACGCATGTCCAGACGGTGGCCGTCGGCGAACTCAACGTCCAGCGACGCAATGCCGCCCGACCCCAGCTGCACCGACAAGAGCTGCCACCAGTCGCGATCGAACACCGCCAGATCCCGCAGATGACGCAGGTCGAACAGTCCCTCGCCATCCTGCGCCCAGCGCGCGGGGAGCGGACCGGCCGGCACGCCGGCGGCGGTCGCGAACGCGGTAAGGGTGTCGTCGTCGCTGGCGATCCGCGCATGCACGGTGCGCACGTGGTCCGGCAGCGTGCCGGCGCCCCAGAACCACAGCGAATTCACTGGCGCCAGACCCAGCGCTGCCCGTTCGGCATTGCGCGGATGGTTGTGCAGGATCACCTGCGCCTCGCTCAGCAGCGCCCGCCAGCGACGCCCGTCCGGGCCGTCGGGCAATTGCTCGAACAGATCGGCGCCCAGCGCGTTGTCCAGCGATGCCATCGTCGGCAGCTTCGCGCCGGCGGGCATTTGCAGGTACCAGCGTGACGGCACCGGCGCATCCAGCAAGGTCCCGCCATCGCCGAAGTACGGCTTCAGCGCCGGCAGGAACGCGGCGGTGTCCGCCTCGCTCAGCGACAGCGCGTCGCCGTGCGCCATCAGGCGTGCGCCGTTGATCTCCGGCTGGATATAGACCGGGTCCGCGCGCATCCAGGCCGATCCCGCCGCGTCGCCCGCGTCGCGCTGACGGGTGACGGCGGCGACCGGCCAGCCGCGCGGCAGCACGTCAAACTGGCGCTGCACCACCTCGCCGCCGGGATCGGAACGGTCGGCGCGGGCGAACCAGCGACCCGCGCTTTCCGACAGTCGCTGGCCGCCGAAGCGGCTGCGCGCCGGCATCAGCAGGGTGACCGCCCGTCGGGTCATCCTCAGACGACGTAACGGACGGCGACGATGTCGTATTCGCGGGTGCCGCCCGGTGCATCGATGATGATGCTGTCGCCCTCGTGGCGACCGATCAGCGCGCGCGCGACCGGCGAGGAAATCGCGATCAGGCCCAGCTTGATGTCGGCCTCCAGGTCGCCAACGATCTGGTAGGTCCGCTCCTCGTCGCTCTCGGTATCGACCAGGTCGACGGTTGCGCCGAACACGATCTTGTCGCCCACGTTCAGCGCGGCGATGTCGATGATCTGCGAGTTCGACAGCTCGCTCTCAAGCTGCTTGATGCGGCCTTCGATGAAGCTCTGCTGGTCACGCGCGGCGTGGTATTCGGCGTTCTCCTTGAGATCGCCGTGTTCACGGGCGTCGGCAATGGCGGCGATGACGGCCGGCCGCTTGACGGATTTCAGCTGCTCAAGTTCGGTGCGCAGACGCTGCGCACCCTTGGCGGTAAGGGGTGCTTGCATGGAATGGTCCTCGGGCCGGCGCGTGGCCGGCACTGGTTTTTCTGCGACGTCCCGATTGTGCCCGGGAGCGCCGGGGCAAAGCTAGGCGGTGGTCTTCACGGTCGCGTGCAGTTCCTGCAGCGACAGCACCGGCCCGGCATCACGGAACTCCAGCGACTGCAGCAATGCGCGTGCGCCGGCGATGGTGGTCGAATAGGTAATGCGCTGCTGAAGGGCCTCGCGACGGATCGAAAACGAATCCGAAATCGCCTGGCTGCCCTCGGTGGTATTGACGATGTAGACGATCTCGCCGTTCTTGATCAGGTCCACGATGTGCGGGCGGCCTTCATTGACCTTGTTGATCGCCTGGCATTCCAGGCCCTGCGCGCGCAGGAACTTCGCCGTGCCGCTGGTGGCGACCAGCGAGTAGCCGCGGGCGACCAGATCCTGGGCCACCGGCAGCACGCGCTGTTTGTCCGGATCACGCACGGAGACGAAGACCTTGCCGCCGTCGGGCAGCGCCTTGATGCTGGCGGCCTCCTGCGCGCGTGCCATGGCCGCGCCGAAGCTGCGGCCCACGCCCATCACCTCGCCGGTGGAGCGCATTTCCGGCCCTAGGATGGGATCGACGCCCTGGAACTTGGCGAACGGGAAGATCGCTTCCTTGACCGAGTAGTAGTCCGGAATGATCTCGCCCGTTGCGCCCTGCTCGGCCAGGGTTTTGCCGGCCATGCAGCGCGCGGCGATCTTCGCCAGCGCCATGCCGGTGGCCTTGGACACGAACGGCACCGTGCGCGACGCGCGCGGGTTCACTTCCAGCAGGTAGATCGTGTCCTCGCCGTTGCCGTCGTTCTGGATCGCGAACTGGGTGTTCATCAGGCCGACCACGTTGAGCGCCTTGGCCAGCGCCGTCACCTGCTCGCGCAGGCGCGCCTGGGTCTGCGCCGACAACGAGTACGGCGGCAGCGAGCAGGAGGAATCCCCGGAGTGCACGCCGGCCTCCTCGATGTGCTCCATCACGCCGCCGATCAGGACGTTGCCGTCCTTGTCGGCAATGATGTCCACGTCCACCTCGATGGCGTTGTCGAGGAAGCGGTCCAGCAGCACCGGCGACTTCTCCGAGACGCGCACCGCATCGCGGATGTAGCGCTCCAGGTCGGCATCGGAATGCACCACTTCCATCGCCCGGCCACCGAGCACGTAGCTTGGGCGCACGACCAGCGGATAACCGACCTCGCGCGCGAGCACGACGGACTCCTCGGCGTTGCGGGCGATGCGGTTGGGCGGCTGCTTCAGGCCCAGCTTGTCGACCAGCTGCTGGAAACGCTCGCGGTCCTCGGCCAGGTCGATGCTGTCGGGGCTGGTGCCGATGATCGGCACGCCGGCGGCCTCGAGCGCCTGCGCCAGCTTCAGCGGGGTCTGGCCGCCGTACTGGACGATCACGCCCTTGGGCTTCTCCAGCTCGCAGATCTCCAGCACGTCTTCCAGCGTCAGCGACTCGAAGTACAGGCGGTCGGAGGTGTCGTAGTCGGTGGATACGGTTTCCGGGTTGCAGTTGACCATGATGGTCTCGAACCCGTCCTCGCGCAGCGCCAGGGACGCGTGCACGCAGCAGTAGTCGAACTCGATGCCCTGGCCGATCCGGTTGGGACCGCCACCCAGGACCATGATCTTGTCGCGGTCCGTCGGATTGGACTCGCACTCGTCCTCGTAGGTCGAGTACATGTAGGCGGTGGTGGTGGCGAACTCGGCGGCGCAGGAATCCACGCGCTTGTACACCGGGCGCACCCCGAAGGCGCGGCGCAGCGAGCGCACGGCGGTCTCGTCGGTGCCGGTCAGCTGGGCCAGGCGCGCGTCGGAGAAGCCCATGCGCTTGAGCTCGCGCATGCGGCCGGCGTCGAGGGCGGACAGACCATGCGCGGCGACGTCCTTCTCGGCGGCGATGATCTCCTCCATCTGGTCGAGGAACCACGGATCGACGAAGGACAGCGCGTGCACGTCCTCCACGCTCATCCCGGCGCGGAAGGCATCGCCGATGTGGAAGATCCGCTCCGGGCCCGGCTCCTTGAGCTCGCGGCGGATCGTGGCCATGCCTTCATCGGTGGCCAGGTCGATGCCGGTCGGGTCGAGGCCGACCTTGTCGGTCTCCAGCCCGCGCAGGGCTTTCTGCAGCGACTCCTGAAAGGTGCGGCCCATCGCCATCACCTCGCCCACCGACTTCATCTGGGTGGTCAGGCGCGAGTCGGCCTGGGGGAACTTCTCGAAGGCGAACCGCGGAATCTTGGTCACCACGTAGTCGATCGTTGGCTCGAACGACGCCGGCGTCGCGCCGCCGGTGATGTCATTGCGCAACTCGTCCAGCGTGTAGCCCACCGCCAGCTTGGCGGCGATCTTGGCAATCGGGAAGCCGGTCGCCTTGGAGGCCAGCGCCGAGGAACGCGACACGCGCGGGTTCATCTCGATCACGACCACGCGGCCCGTCTCGGCATTGATGCCGAACTGCACGTTGGAGCCGCCGGTGTCCACGCCGATCTTGCGCAGCACCGCCAGGGAGGCATCGCGCAGGCGCTGGTATTCCTTGTCGGTCAGGGTCTGCGCCGGGGCGACGGTGATCGAGTCGCCGGTGTGCACGCCCATCGCGTCGAAGTTCTCGATCGAGCAGACGATGATGCAGTTGTCCGCCGTGTCGCGGACCACCTCCATCTCGAATTCCTTCCAGCCCAGCACCGATTCCTCGATCAGCACCTCGTTGGTCGGCGACAGCTCCAGGCCGCCCTTGACGATCTCCTCGAACTCCTCGCGGTTGTAGGCGATGCCGCCGCCGCTGCCGCCCAGGGTGAAGGACGGCCGGATGATGGTCGGGTAGCCAACCGTGGCCTGGATCTCGACCGCCTGCTCGAAGGTCTTGGCGATCGCCGCCTTCGGGCATTCCAGGCCGATCTCGGCCATGGCGACGCGGAACAGCTCGCGGTCCTCGGCCATCATGATCGCCTCGCGCCGGGCGCCGATCAGCTCGACGTTGTACTTCGCCAGCACGCCGTGGTCGTCCAGGTCGAGCGCGCAGTTGAGCGCGGTCTGGCCACCCATGGTCGGCAGCAGCGCGTCGGGGCGCTCCTTCGCGATGATCTTCTCCACCGTGCGCCAGTTGATCGGCTCGATGTAGACCGCGTCGGCCATGTCCGGGTCGGTCATGATCGTGGCCGGGTTGCTGTTGACCAGCACGACCCGGTAGCCCTCCTCACGCAGGGCCTTGCAGGCCTGCGCGCCGGAATAGTCGAACTCGCAGGCCTGGCCGATCACGATCGGGCCGGCGCCGATGATAAGGACGGTCTTGATGTCGGTGCGCTTTGGCATGTCAGTTGGCCTCCATCAGCGCAACAAACCGGTCGAACAAAGGGGCGACATCCTGCGGACCCGGACTCGCCTCGGGGTGGCCCTGGAAGCCGAAAACGGGTGCACCGGGGATCTCGATGCCCTGGTTGGAACCGTCGAACAGCGAGCGGTGGGTGGTGCGCAGGCTGGCAGGCAGGGTGGCTTCGTCTATCGCAAAGCCGTGGTTCTGGCTGGTGATCATGACCCGGCCGCCGTCGTCGAGCGCCTGCACGGGATGGTTGGCGCCGTGGTGGCCGGACTTCATCTTCATCGTCTTCGCGCCACTGGCCAGCCCGAGCAACTGGTGGCCCAGGCAGATGCCGAACATGGGGATGCGCTGGGCGATCAACTCGCGGATCGCGGCGATCGCGTAGTCACACGGTTCCGGGTCGCCAGGACCATTGGACAGGAACACGCCGTCGGGCCGCAGGGCGAGTACATCGGCAGCGGGTGTCTGTGCCGGCACAACCGTGACCCGGCAGCCGCGCTGGGCGAGCATGCGCAGGATGTTGCGCTTGATGCCGAAGTCGTAGGCGACCACGTGGAAGCGGCCTTCGCCCTGGGCGAATTCGTTGCTGTCCAGGTCGAGCTGGCCCTCGTTCCATTCGTAGCGCTCGTGCGTGCTGACCTCGCGGGCGAGGTCCATGCCCTGCAGGCCGGGGAACTTGCGCGCCGCCTCGACGGCATGGTCCGCGTTGATGCCATCGCCGGCCATCAGCGCCCCGCTCTGCGAGCCGTGGCTGCTGAGGATCCGGGTCAGCTTGCGGGTGTCCACATCGGCGATCGCGACCACGCCCTGGTCCTGCAGCCACTGCGGCAGCGCGACCTGGCTGCGCCAGCTGCTGGGACGGCGCGGCACGTTGCGCACGATCAGGCCGGCGGCCCAGATCCGCGAGGACTCGTTGTCCTGGTCATTGATGCCGGTATTGCCGATATGCGGGTAGGTCAGCGTCACCAGCTGGCGCGCGTACGAAGGGTCGGTGAGGACCTCCTGGTAGCCGGTCATGGCGGTGTTGAAAACCACCTCACCAACGGACAGGCCGGGTGCGCCTACGGAAACGCCTTCGAAGATGGTGCCGTCTTCGAGCGCAAGGATTGCGGGTTGGGTCACGGAAAAATCGCCTTGTCTGCCAGGGGATGCTGAGTCCATCGAGCGCAACACTGGCCAAATACCGGCTGCAGCAAAGCGCGGACGCGGTGGGGGTTCCGGTCCGACAAATGGGGTTCAGGCGAACGGGAATTCTAGCGATGAAGCGCTGCGAGTGCCAGTGCTGCGCATCCCACCGCCGGCGGTAAGCACAGCCGCCGGCGAAAAAAGGCGGCGCTACCGCAGCATGTCGCGCAGCTGATACCGGCCCGGCGCCTGCCCGGCAAGCCACGCCGCGGCATGCAGTGCGCCGCGGGCAAAGACATCGCGACTGGTCGCGCGGTGGACCAGTTCGATCCGCTCACCCGGCCCGGCGAACTGGACCGTATGCTCACCGACGATATCGCCGGCGCGCAGCGATGCGTAACTCGGCTGCGCACCGCCCTGCTCCGCGCGCGCGCCCAGGGCGAGTGCAGTGCCGGACGGCGCATCCAGCTTGTGCTTGTGATGGGATTCGACGATGTCGCAATCCCAGGTTTGCAGCAGCCTCGCGGCGCGTTCGACCAGATCACCCAGCACGGTCACGCCGAGACTGAAATTGGCGGCCAGCAGCACCGGCACCGTCGTGGCGGCTGCGTCCAGCGCGCGCTCGCCGGATGCGCTCAGGCCTGTGGTCCCGGAGACCAGCGGCACGCCGCGCTCAACGCACAGGCCCAGGATCGCTTCCAGGCCATCGGGCAGGCTGAAATCGATCGCGACATCGAACGCGGGCACGCCATGCAGTTCGGTCACGGCAAAGTACGGCAGACCGTCGACCACGCGTTGCGCCGGCTTGCTGCGCGAGACAGCCGCGACCGCTCGCAAATCCTCACGCGTCGCCAGCAGACGCAGCAGGGCCTGACCCATCCGGCCGGAGGCGCCGTGGATCAGGACACGGGTGACATCGGACGATTGCTTCATGCCCGCAGGCTATAGGCTGCGCGGCCGCGCGGGCAAGCGGCGCGGGACGTCTGCACCACCGTTTCCGCAGGAGCTTGCGGACCGCAGAGGGTCACTGGACGAGAGCGCCCTTCAGGGTGGGTGTTCCGTCCACCACCTCTCCCCAGACGAGCCACGCGGCCTCGTCGAGCACCGCCAGCCTGGGGATTCCACTGGCACGGCCGCGCGCGGCCAAGGCCGCGACCGGAATGCTGTGGGCAGCGCCGAGCTCGCGATCGATACGCGAGAGCATCAATTGCTGGCCGTCGCCACCGTCGCGCTCCTGCAGCCAGGACAGCAGCACATGCCCTTGCGCAAGCCCAAGCCCCAGCCGCCCCAGCACCTGCGGCCCATTGGCGACCGCGAGTGGCGGACCGAAACTGTCGCCGGCATCGTCGGAACGGGCGAGTCGCAGCTCGGAGTGGCCATCGGCCTCGGTGTACCAGGCCACCCATACGGTATCGCCCTCGGCAACGACCACCGGGCCGTTGACCGGACAGCCCGTCATCCACCAGCCATCGGCGTGCACGTCGCGCGGCGCGGTCCACGCCCCGCCCTCCAGGCGCACCAGGCGGATGTCGCGGATGTCGCCGGCGCTGCGCCCGCGGTAGACAACGACAGGACCGCGCGAGGTGATTGCCGAGGCCGTGGTGCAGCAGTCGCAGGTAGAGACGTCCAGCGGCCACTCGCTCGATTTCGACGCGGCGGCGCCAAGCGTGTTGGACGCGGGCGCGCGGTAGATGGCGGCGCGCAGCATCATCGCGCCGTCTCCGTGGCCGTGGCCGTCGTCGGCCGGCGCGCTGCCGGGGTGCTGATCGTTGGCGGTCGGCGCGGTTTCCGTGTCGGCCGAGCTGGATGCCGTGGCCTTCTGCCGGCTGTCCAGCCAAGCCATCCCCAGCTCATCGGATGTCTGGGGCCAGAAGGTCACGAATCCGTTGTCGCCCGGCAGATCGGGAAGGCTCACCAGCGTTGGCGGAGACCACGTCCGGCCGCCGTCGCCGGAACGCACCAGATCGATCCCGTAATCCGTACGTCCCTCACCGGTCTGCCGCAGCCAGTGCGCCCAGACTGAACCGTCCGGCAGCGCGTAGACGTGGGGCGTGTCCGCCCAGTTGAGGAACCAGTTGCCGCCGGTGCCTGCGCTGAGTGGATCCGCCCAGGCACCCGGGGCACCGGGCGCGGGTGACGCCAACCGGGCAATCCGCAGCTCACGATGATCGTCGGGCGCGGGCTGCATCCAGCTGAGCAGCAAATCGCCCTGCGGTGTGGCAACGAGGTCGGGATGCGCCGCTTCGCCGGTGACAGGCAGCGGCCACGGCTGGACCCGGGAAAACTTCTCCGGCGCGCCCGGCCAGTCGGCGGGCTCGACCGGCGCTTTGTCGGTGGAACACGCGACCAAGGCCACACAAAGCACCGCAACCAGCAGCCAAGCGGCCGAAAAGCGCCCGCTGCGAGTGGTTCTGATACGTCCGCCGTCCGTCATCGTCCAAGGCCTCCTGCAATCGCCGCGGCCATTCTTTCACGGCGGATGGACAACGAGGCCGCGACGTTCCGGTCACGGCCGGTGTTTCAACCCGGAACGGCGACTCAGGAGGAGGTCATCCGGTCCCAGAAACCTTTGACGCCATCCATGAACGTCGAGGAGCGCGGCGAGTGCCGGCTGGCGTGCTCGCCGGTGAAACTGGTTTCCAGCTTCTGCAGCAATTCGCGCTGCTCGTTGGTGAGGTTGACCGGCGTCTCGATGACCACGCGGCAATACAGGTCGCCGGGCCGGCGGCTGCGGACCGATTGCACGCCCTTGTCGCGCAGGCGGAACACCTTGCCAGTCTGCGTCTCGGCGGGAACCTTCAGTTCCACGTCACCGCCCAGGGTCGGCACCCGGATGGAGGCACCCAGCGCCGCCTGGCCCAGCCGGATCGGCACGTCGCAATGCAGGTCGTCGCCGTCGCGCTGGAAGAACTCGTGCTCGCGCACGCGGACCTCGACGTACAGGTCGCCCGGCGGCGATCCGGCAGGGCCGGCCTCGCCCTCGCCGGACAGGCGGATGCGGTCACCGTTGTCCACGCCGGCCGGGATCTTGACCTGCAGGCTCTTGCTGCCTTCGATGCGTCCCTGTCCGTGGCAGTCGCCACACGGGTTTTCGATGGACTGGCCGCGGCCGCCGCAATGCGGGCAGGCCTGCTGCATCGAGAAGATGCCGCGCTGGATGCGCACCTGGCCCCGACCGTGGCAGGTATTGCACGTATGCAGCTTGCCGTCGGCGGAACCGCTGCCCTTGCACTTTGCGCACGAGTCCAGGGTCGGGATCTCGATGCGCTTCTCGATGCCGGCCACCGCATCTTCCAGCGACAGCTCCATCACATAGCCGACATCGGCGCCGCGGCGCGGACCGCGTCCACCGCCGCCACCTCCGAAGATGTTGCCGAAGATGTCGCCGAAGATGTCGCCCATGTCGTCGGAATACCCGCCGCCACCGCCGCCCATGCCGTGCTCGAACGCCGCGTGGCCGTGCTGGTCGTACATGCGCCGGCGCGAGTCATCGGAAAGCACTTCGTAGGCTTCCTTGCACTCCTTGAAGCTGGCCTCGGCGGTTGCGTCGTCCGGGTTGCGGTCCGGGTGGTATTTCATCGCACAACGCCGGTAAGCCTTCTTCAGCTCGTCGCTGCTTGCCGTCCGGGATACGCCCAGGACCTCGTAATAGTCGCGTTTGCTCATGTACTGCCACTTCCCCTGCCCGTCGGACCAACGTCCGCGCGGTCTGGTTCAAAAATTTGTCGGAACGAGCCACTCAAACAACGAGGGTCCGGGACCACGCATCGATCCCGAACCCTCGCGCCCAACCCGCGCTCATCTGCGGGAGCGGATCGCTTACTGCTTCTTGTCGTCGTCCTTCACTTCGGTGAACTCGGCGTCGACCACATCGTCGGCCGCCGTGTCTGCGCTGGCGTCGCCACCGGCCGCGTCGGCGCCGGCCTGCTGCGACTGGACCGCCGCAAACAGGGCCTGGGCCGCTTCCTCGAGCGCCTTGCTCTTGGCTTCGATCTGGCCCTTGTCGTCGCCCTTCATGGCGGTCTCGACTTCGGCAATCGCCGCTTCCGTCGCGCCGATCAACTCGCCCGGCAGCTTGTCGCCGTTCTCCTTGATCGCGGTGCGCGCCGAATGCACCAGGCCGTCGGCCTGGTTGCGCGCCTGCACCAGCTCGTGGAACTTCTGGTCCTCCTCGCGGTTGGCCTCGGCGTCCTGGACCATCTTCTGGATCTCTTCCTCGGACAGGCCCGAGCCGGCCTTGATCTCGACCTTCTGTTCCTTGCCGGTCTTCTTGTCCTTGGCGGTGACGTGGACGATGCCGTTGGCGTCGATGTCAAACGACACCTCCACCTGCGGCAGGCCGCGCGGCGCGGGCTCGATGCCCGACAGGTCGAAGCGCGCCAGCGACTTGTTGTAGCGGGCCTGCTCGCGCTCACCCTGCAGCACGTGCACGGTCACGGCGGACTGATTGTCCTCCGCGGTCGAGAACGTCTGCGAGGCCTTGGTCGGCACCGTGGTGTTCTTCTCGATGATCTTGGTGAACACGCCGCCCAGGGTCTCGATGCCCAGGCTCAGCGGGGTCACGTCCAGCAGCAGCACGTCCTTGACGTCGCCGGCCAGCACGCCGCCCTGGATCGCGGCACCCACGGCGACGGCCTCGTCGGGGTTGACGTCCTTGCGCGGCTCCTTGCCGAAGAACTCGGTGACCGCCTGCTGCACCTTCGGCATGCGGGTCTGGCCACCGACCAGGATCACCTCGTCGATCTCGCTGGCGCGCACGCCGGCGTCATTGAGCGCGGTACGGCACGGATCGATCGACTTCTTGACCAGGTCCTCCACCAGCGACTCCAGCTTGGCGCGGGTCAGCTTGATGTTCAGATGCTTCGGACCCGACGCGTCGGCGGTCACGTACGGCAGGTTGACCTCGGTCTGCTGCGCGGTGGACAGCTCGATCTTGGCGCGCTCGGCGGAATCCTTCAGGCGCTGCAGGGCCAGCGGGTCCTTGCGCAGGTCGATGCCCTGGTCCTTGTTGAACTCCTCGACCAGGTAGGCGATGACACGGTTGTCGAAGTCCTCACCACCCAGGAAGGTGTCGCCGTTGGTGGCGAGCACCTCGACCTGCATCTCGCCATCGACCGAGGCGATCTCGATGATCGAGACGTCGAAGGTACCGCCGCCCAGGTCATACACGGCCACCTTGCGGTCGCCGCCCTTCTTGTCCATGCCGTAGGCCAGCGCGGCCGCGGTCGGCTCGTTGATGATGCGCTTGACGTCCAGGCCCGCGATCTTGCCGGCATCCTTGGTCGCCTGGCGCTGGCTGTCGTTGAAGTACGCCGGCACGGTGATGACCGCCTCGGTGACCTTCTCGCCCAGGTAATCCTCGGCGGTTTTCTTCATCTTGGACAGGATCTCGGCGGAGATCTGCTGGGGCGCCATCTTCTTGTTGTCGCCGGTCTCCACCCACGCATCGCCGTTGTCATGGGCGATGACGCTGTAGGAGACGTGGTCCAGGTCCTTCTGCACTTCGGCGTCGGTGAATTTGCGGCCGATCAGGCGCTTCACCGCGAAGAAGGTGTTCTTGGGGTTGGTGACGGCCTGGCGCTTGGCCGAGGCGCCCACGAGGATCTCGCCGTCCTTGGTGTAGGCGACGATGGACGGAGTGGTGCGATCACCCTCCGCGTTCTCGATGACCTTCGCCTTGCCGCCTTCCATCACCGCGACACACGAGTTGGTCGTGCCCAGGTCGATACCGATGATCTTGCCCATGCTGTTTATTCCTTTGATATTGGATTTGATGCCGATAGACGGGGGCGGCCACACTTGCTGCCGCTCATGTCAGTTATCTGGGGGTCGCGGCCCGCCGGTTCAAGCGTCGCCGCTGACAACAACCAATGCCGGCCGCAACAAACGTTCATTGAGCAGCCAGCCCTTCTGGTAGACCTGCACCACGTGGCCGGGCGGGTGCTCGGCGCTGGCCACGGTGCTCATCGCCTCGTGGTGTTCCGGATTGAACGGCTGGCCGGCGGGATTGACCTCGACCAGACCGTTGTCGCCGGTGACCTTGAGCAATTGCTTCAGGGTCAGCTCGACGCCCTGGCGCAGGGCATCGGCGTCGTCGCCGGACGCCTGCAGACCCGCCTCCAGGCTGTCGATTACCGGCAGCAACGCCGACAGCAGGCGTTCGTTGGCGAACTTGCGCGCCATCTCAACATCGCGGGTCAGGCGTTTGCGCTGGTTTTCCAGATCGGCACGCTCGCGCAACATGCTCTCGCGCAGGTTGTTGAGCTCCTGGTTGGCCGCGTCCAGCTGGGCCGCCAGCTGGCTTTCCGGATCGTGGTTGTCGCTTTCGACTGGGGCCGACTGTGCTGCCGGATCCTGGTTGGGTTCGGTGGTCATATCTGCTCTGGTCCTGACGATACGGGGACGCTTGGTCCTTGACTGACTCAGCAATGGGGCCAGCGCGGACCAATTCAAGACAATTCCGTGCGGGCGCCGTCCCGATTAGACTCGCGCCTCATGCTTACCCATCTCTCACTCAAGCATTTCGCCGTCGTCCGCCAGGCCGAACTCGTCTTCGGACCGGGGCTCACCGTCATCTCCGGGGAAACCGGTGCGGGCAAGTCCCTGCTGGTCGATGCCCTGGGCCTGCTGTCGGGCATCCGCGCCGACAGCGGCGTGGTGCGCCATGGGGCGGAGCGCGCCGAACTGGCAGGCGAATTCAGGCTGGACGATGTGCCTGCCGCCGTCGCGTGGCTGCAGGAGCATGAGCTCGACGAGGCCGATGTGCCGTCAGGTTCGGGCTGCCTCGTACGACGGGTGATCCGCGCCGACGGCGGTTCCCGCGCCTGGATCAACGGGCGGCCGGTGACGATGACGCAGCTGGCCGAGTTCACCGCACACCTGGTGGAGATCCACGGCCAGCACGAGCACCAGGCCCTGATGGCGCGCGGCAGCCAGCTCGCCCTGCTCGACGCCTACGCCGCCACCGCACCCGAGCGGGCGCAGGTGGCCGAGGCCACCATGCAGTGGAGCGCGCTGCTGCGCGAGCGCGACGAACTGGTCGCCAAGGGCGACGTCAGCGACCGCATCGAATGGCTGGAACACCAGTTCCTTGAGCTGGAGCGGGAAACGCTGGATGCCGATTCCATCGCCCAGTTACTGCTGGACCACCGTCGCCAGGCCCACGCCAGCGACTTGATTGCGGCCAGCGAGAGCGCGTTCGCGCAACTCGGTGGCAGCGACGATGCCTCCGTATCGCGCGCGCTGCAGCAGGTGCGCCACGAACTGCAGCGCGTGGCCACCCACGAACCCCGCCTGACCGAAGTGGACGGCATGCTCGCCGCCGCCGCGATCCAGATCGACGAGGCAGGCAGCCTGCTGGACCGCATCCGCGACGACCTGGACATCGATCCGTCGCTGTTCGAGTCGATCGAGCAGCGCCTGGCCCGCCTGCATGACCTGGCCCGCAAGCACCGTGTGGCGCCGGAAGGGCTGGCCACGCATCGCGATGCGATCGAGGCGGAGCTGGATACGCTGCGCGGGGCCGATCGCCGGCTGGAACGACTCGATGGCGACATTGCCAAAGCCCGCCAAGCCTGGCGGACGGCGGCGGACGCGCTGGGCGCCAAGCGGCGCAAAGCCGCGGGCAAACTCGCCAAGGCCACCACGGCGTTGATCGGCGAACTGGGCATGGGCGGCGGACACTTCGATATCGAGGTCGAGCCGCTGCCTGCCGACAAGCCCGATCCCAACGGCGGCGAGCGCATCGAGTTCATGGTCGCCGCCAACCCCGGCCAGCCGCCGCGCCCGCTGCGCAAGGTTGCGTCCGGTGGCGAGCTGTCGCGGATCTCGCTGGCGATCGAGGTCGCCGCGCTGGGGTTGGATGCGGTGCCCACGATGGTGTTCGACGAGGTCGATTCCGGGATCGGCGGCGCGGTGGCCGACATCGTCGGCCGCAAACTGCGCGCGTTGGGTGCCAATCGCCAGGTCCTGTGCGTCACCCACCTGCCGCAGGTCGCGGCGCAGGGGCATGCGCACTACCGGGTCAGCAAGGCGGCCGCCGACGGCGTCACCCAGAGCCAGGTGCAGCAACTGGATGCTGGGCAGCGCCAGGAGGAGCTGGCACGGATGCTGGGCGGCGTGGAACTCACGCGAGAGGCCCGCGCGGCCGCGCAGCGCCTGCTCGATGACGTGACCTGAAGGCGGGCGCAGCCCAGCCGGCGACGCTGACGCGTTAACGCGAGCCTTTCTTGCGCACGTACAGGACCAGCGTGTGGTCCTCGATCTCGTAGCCGTACTGCGCCGCGATGACGTGCTGGAGGCGCTCGATCTCCTCGTTCTCGAACTCGATCACCTTGCCGGTGTCCACGTCGACCATGTGGTCGTGGTGGCCGCCGCGGTCAAGCTCGTACACCGACTGGCCGGCCTCGAAGTTGTGCTTGAGCACCAGCCCGACCGCCTCGAACTGGGTCAGCACGCGGTACACGGTGGCCAGACCGATATCCTCGCCCTGGTCGAGCAACTGCCGGTAGATGTCCTCGGCAGTGACGTGGCGGGGCTTGCTCTGCTCGAGAAACTGCAGGATCCGCATGCGCGGATGGGTCACCTTGAGACCCGCGTTACGAAGGTTCTGGGATTCCATCAAGGGCTCCTTGCGGGATCCGTGGCGGGCGACGAGCGCCCTGCAACACTGGATGAACGTGGACAGGGTGCAGCCGCGGCGCGGCGGCGGCAGTGTATCATCGCCCCCGTTATCCACCTGCTGCAGACACCGATGACCAAGCACCCATTGCGCACGATCCTGCTCGTCCTTGCCGTTGCCGCGACCACGGCCGGATGCGGCATCGTCTACCGCCAACCCATCTACCAGGGCAACCTGCTGAAGGAGAACGCGGTGGAGCAGCTGCAGGTGGGCATGGCCAAGCAACAGGTGGCCGGCCTGCTGGGGACCCCGTCCATCCAGGACCCCTACCATCCTGATCGCTGGGATTACACCGCCAGCGAGCGCACCGATCGTCTGGCGCGCACCCGCATCAAGAACCTGACCCTGTGGTTTGACGCGAACGACGAATTGGTGAAATGGGAAGGTGACTACTTTCCCAACCAGGACGCGGAACTGGCGAAGAACTCGGTCAAGCAGTTCGGCCGCAACCTCGCCAAGGAAAAGAAGAAGCGCTGAGGCGCCTTCTCATCCCGGCGTTCTGGCCGCCTTTGCGCGGCGGCGCCGGGCCTGTTTGGGGTCGATCAACAGCGGCCTGAGCAACTCCACGCGGTCGCCATCGCGCAGCGCGTCCTGCAGGCCGCAGACCACGCCGAACACCGCCACCGCAGTCGCATCGGCCTGCTCTTCCGGCACCATGCCCGACGCGCGCAGCGCATCGGCCACCACGGCCCCCGCCGGCAGTTCGAGGTCGACACTCTCGAAGCGATCCGGCCACGCCCGCACCACTTCGACCTTCACGACTTCGACCTTCACGACGGATCGCGATCCGCGGCGCGGATGAAGTCATCGACCATGCGGTCGGCCAGCTTCTGGAAACCGATCGCCATCGCCGGTCCGAGCAGGCGGATGGCCGGCTCGAACTTGAGGGTCAGGCTGATCCGGCTGGCCGATTCTTCCAGCGCGGTGAATTCCCAGCGTCCCGACAGCTTGCGGAACGGCCCGTCCACCAGCGCCAGGTCGATACTCTCCGGCGCGCTGAACGTGTTGCGGGTGGTGAACCACGTCTTCAACGCGCCCAGGCCCAGGTCCAGGCGCGCGACCACGTGGTTGTCGCCGGACTCGAGCACCTGCGCCTGATGGCACCAGTCAAAACGTCGCGGGTACGCCTCCACGTCGTTGACCAGTTCGAACATGCGTGCAGCCGAATGGGCAACAAGGGCGGTGCGGTGGATCGTGGTCATGGGAGCAACAGCCATCATCCGGTATCACGGCGCGCTCCGGATCGGACACAATAGGCGCAATGACGAAGAACAAAACCAACAAGAGCGACAAGGATAAGGGAAAGTCGGGCGGCGGCACCATTGCACTGAACAAGCGCGCCCGCTTCGACTACCACCTTGAAGAGCGTTTCGAAGCCGGGCTGTCGCTGCAGGGCTGGGAAGTGAAGTCGATCCGTGCCGGCCGCGCCAACATCGGCGAGAGCTACGCGGTCGTCCGCAACGGCGAGATGTTCCTGTTCGGCGCGCAGATGACGCCGGTGATTTCCACCTCCAGCCATGTCGTCGCCGATCCGATGCGCACCCGCAAGCTGCTGCTGCACCGGCGCGAGATCGACAAGTTGATCGGCCAGATCGAGCGCGACGGCTATACCGTCATCCCGACCTCGATGTACTGGAAAGCCGGCAAGGTCAAGCTTGAGCTGGCGCTGGCCAAGGGCAAGCAGAGCCACGACAAGCGCCAGACCAGCAAGGACCGCGACTGGGCACGCGAGAAGCAGCGCACCCTGCGCCAGCACAACAAGAACGCCTGAGCCGGCCGAAGCGCGTCGACTCCTGTCCGCGTCACGCCCGCCGCGCTGCGGCCCGGCTCAGTCCGCCTCATCCGAGGCGGTGGCCAGGGTGAAGCGGAAGCAGGCGCCCTGCCCCTCGTTTCCTTCCGCGAAGATCACCCCGCCGTGGCGCTGGACGACCCGCTTCGCCGAGGCCAGACCGATGCCGTGCCCGTCGAACTCCGACTGCGCGTGCAGGCGCTGGAACGGTCGGAACAGCTTGCCCACGTAGTCCTGCGGGAATCCCGCGCCGTTGTCGCGGACGAAGAATTCATCCCCTTCCCGGCCCAGTTCAATGCGCGCCGAGTCCCGGTCGCGGGTGAATTTCCACGCATTCCCCAGCAGGTTGACTAGCAGGTTGCGCAGCAGGGCCGCATCACCGCTCGCCTGCAGGCCGGGCTCGATGACCACCTCCACCCGGTCCGCCCGCTCCGGATCGCCGGCGCGCAGGTCGTCGATGATCTCCCTGGCCATGCGCGATAGATCCACCGCTTCGGTCTTCAGCGCGCCACGGCCGACACGCGACATCTTCAACAACGCGTCGATGAGCTCGCCCATCCGGCCGGCCGCGCTGCGCACACGGCCCAGGTAGTCGCGCCCGGACTCGTCCATCGCATCGCCGTAGCGCTCCACCAGCACGCGGCTGAAACCGTCGATCGCCCGCAGCGGCGCGCGCAGGTCGTGGGAGACGCTGTAGGCGAACGCTTCCAGCTCCTCGTTGCTCTGGCTCAGCTCGCGCGTACGCAGCGCCACGCGCGCCTCCAGCGTGCGGTTGAGCGCGCGCACACGCGCCTCGGCACGCAGGCGATCGGTCACGTCTTCGATCTGGACCAGTCCGCTGACCGCCGTACCTTCCCCGCCCGGGATGGGGGCATAGGTCAGCTGGACGTGGCGTGGCTCGCCGCCCTGACGATGCAGGCGGCGGGTTTCCCGGCGCACGCCGTCGCCATCGTCGGCCTGGACCGGGTCGTTTGTCTGGCGATACCCCGGCGGGTCCTCGAACAGGTCATCGAAGGGGCGCCCCTCCAACTGGTCGGGCTCCACGCCGACAATCGCGCCGAACGCCGGATTGGCCTGCACGATCGTTCCGCGCGCGTCCATAAGCGCCTTGCCTATGGCGGAGTACTCCATCGCGGTACGGAAGCGCTCTTCGCTATGGCGGTATTCCTCGGTCAGGCGCCGGGCAATGGATTGGGCGCGCGCTTCGGTGCGTGCCAGCATCCAGGCGATGGCGTACATCAGCAGCGAGGCAAGCAGGCCGAGGGACAGGATGCTCTGCAGGCTGGACAGCCGCGGCGCGGCCTTGGCCAGCGGCGCGGATTCAAATTGCACGCGCCAGCGGCGGCCGTAGTTCTCGAACTCGACCGCATTGGAAAACGCCGGTGGCTTGGCGGACTCGGGGCGCCGGCTGAAAATCCGCTCGGGCGAACCATCGGTGATGTCGTCGATGGTGAAGCTCAGGTCGCGCTCGGGAAGCACCTCGCTGACGAAGTCCTCGACCCAGAAAGGAACGTAGACCCAGCCCAGGATCGATTCGCGGCGCGCCTCCGGGGTCGCCGGCGCCTCCGGTCCGCGGTAGACCGGCCGATACAGCAGCAGGCCGGTGTCGGAGCTGTGCTGGCCGTCGCCCTGGACCAGCGGCACCGGTCCCGACAAGGTCGGCTCGCCCGAGCTCATGGCCTGCTCCATCGCCTGCCGCCGGACCGGGTCGGAAAACATGTCGAAGCCGATCACCGCCAGGTTCTCGGGGGTTCTCGGCTCCAGATAGAGCACCACCGCCAGTCTGTCGCCGCCCAGGTTCGGCCGCACCTTGAGATCGCCCCAACCGGCCTGGTGCCACTCGTCCTGCAGCTCATCCAGCCGCGACTGACGCAGGTAGCCGGTGAAACCCAGCCCGGCCACGCTGGGGAAGCGCCGGTGCAGCTCCATGCCGTCCACGTAGCCGAACCACTGGTCCGGCGTCGGCCTGGCCACCGAAGCAAACAGCGAAATTCCGCCGCCCGCGACGAGCTCGAAGTTCACCATGCGCTGGCGCAACAGGTCGGCGGCGTCCTGCGTCTGCGAGATGAATGTCTCCTCGCTCGTGCGCAGTTCACGGTCGTAGGCCATCTTCCACAGCACGACCACCAGGGTCAGGGAAGCGACCAGCACGCCCAGCGCCCACACCTGCCCGCGCAACGGACGCAATCGACGGCGGATGGCGTCGGCTGGATTCTCTCGGGTCGATTTCGGCATCCGCAAAGCATACAAGCGCAACGGCGGCATGGCACCGCGACGCGGATGAACGCCACCGCGTGCAAACCTCGACGGCGCTTGTGAACGCTACCGGCGGCCCTATACTGGGCAGGTCAGCAATCTTGTAGTCCCCGGGGGTGCATTGGCTTCGACGGGGGTCGCGAAATCGCTTGGCGCATGCCGAGGGGGTAGCTTTCCTCGTAAATCCAGCTGCAAACTTCTAGTTGCCAACGACGACAACTACGCACTGGCCGCTTAAGGCCTAAGCCCCGAAATCGCTTGTGTCCGTGCTCGCGACGTAGGGTAATTATCACGGAATCGCCGGGAGTGGTTGCCTGTCAGCACCCGGTTAACCCAAAGCAGGCTGGTTCCCGGATGCGCTTCGCGCACCGTGCTGTTCGGGAACGAGATCCAACGGTGAGCTAAGCATGTAGTGCCGGGGATGGAGTGCCTTCGGACGGGGGTTCGAATCCCCCCACCTCCACCAATCTGCAACGCAAACGGGCCGCCCACAGCGGCCCGTTTGCGTTTGCGTCCTCGCGTCTGCGCGCTAGCCTTCGACTTCGGCTGGCGCGGTTGGCAGCCGCACCCGGATCAGGGCGTTGCCCTGCGCTGTGTCCGCCGCCTGGATCTCGCCGCCGTGGGCGATCGCGATTTCGCGCGCGATCAACAGGCGCATGCCCAGCCCTTCGTCAAATGGCGCGGCCTCGGCAACGGCGAACAGCCCTGCGCGCTCACCGGCGGCCCAGCGGGCAGCGGGCGTTGCGATCTCCAGCACCACCTCATTACCGTGGGCATGGGCGCGTAGCGAAACCGCACCGTCCGGGTCGCGGGCCTGCATGAAGGCGAACAGGGTGGCGAGCATCTGCACCAGCCGCTGGGCATCGCCGTCGATGGCGACCTCCTCCAGCGCGGTGTCCACGGTGATGTCCACGGCGGGGCCGGAGGAAGCGGCGGCCAGATCCACGACCAGCGCCGGTGCGACCGGCACCCTTCGCCCGACCAGGCGTGAGCGGCGCGCGCGCATCCAGTCCGACACCTCCTGCACCATGGTGCTCAGGCGCGTGGTCTGGCGGTCGATGATCGACAGCAGCTCATCGCGTTGCGCCGCTTCCAGCTCGGGACGACGGAGCAGATAGGTCGCGGTCTGCAGCGGCGAGAGCGGTCCGCGCAGGTCGTGCGCCAGGCGATCCAGCAGCAGGTCGGAAGCGCTGAAGTCCCCGTCTTCCGTGGTCAGCGGGGGATCGAGCTTCGAAGGCTCAGCCATTGGCGGATCCTCCGACACAGCAGGCGCGCGGTGGCGCGCTGCACAGCCGCTCGATGGCTTCCAGCAACGGCGGCTTGACCAGGTGCTCGTCAAAGCCCGCCTCATGCGTGCGCAGCCGGTCCTCGGGCTGGCCCCAACCGGTTACCGCGACGATCGTCGGCTCGGGCACACCTGGCAAGCCGCGCAGCTGCGGTGCCAGGTCGTAGCCGCTCAGGCCGGGCATGCCGACATCCAGGAAGACGAGTTCCGGGCGGAACGCCTGCACTTCGGCGACCACCGCGTGCGGGTCGTACAGGCGCCGCACGTCGTGGCCGAGCAGCTGCACCATCATCGCCAGCGTGTCGGCCGCGTCGCGGTTGTCGTCGACCACCAGCACGCGCCGGGCCACATTGCCGGACGACTCCGGCAGCGGCATGGTTACCGGCTCCTCGACGGAGGCCGGCGCCAGCAGGGGGAGCGTGACCGTGAAGGTGGCGCCGCGACCGATGCCCTCACTGGAGACAGAGACCTCGCCGCCGTGCAGCTCCGCCAGCCGGCGCACCAGCGTCAGGCCGATGCCGAGTCCACCGTGGGTCCGGTCGACCGCGGTCTCCACCTGCGAGAACATCTCGAAGATGCGTTCCACCTCGCCGGCTTCCAGGCCAATCCCGGAGTCACGGACCTCCACCTGCGCGCGGTCGCCGAGCACGCGCGCGCGCAGCTCGATGCGGCCGTCGGGTTCGGAGTACTTGGCGGCGTTGTTGAGCAGGTTGGCGAACACCTGCGACAACCGCGCCTGGTCGGCGACCAGCGGCACGGCCTGCTCGGGCAGGTGCACCACCAGCGCGTGCCGGCCTTGTTCGATCAACGGACGCGCGGTCTCGACGGCGCATTCCACGATCTCGCGCAGCGATGTCGCGTCCTTGCGCAGGGTGAGCTTGGCCTGGCTGATCCGCGCAATGTCGAGCAGGTCATCGATCAGTCGCACCATCAGCGCCAGCTGCCGCTCCATCAGTGCCAACAGCTCGCCGTCCACCGGGGTGGACATGCGCAGCACGGCCAGCGCGTTCTGCAGCGGTGCCAGCGGGTTGCGCAGCTCGTGCGCCAGCGTCGCGAGGAACTCGTCCTTGCGCCGCCCCACTTCCCTGAGCAACTGCTCGATGCGGCCGCGCTCGGCCACCTCGTCCTGCAGCACGCTGTTCTGGATCTCCAGGGTCGCGTTGGCACTGCGCAGCGATTCGTTCAGCACCGCAAGCTCGCGCGCCTTCTCGGTCTGCAGGGCCAGGTTGGCCGATTCGAGCTGGGCGTTGGTGGCTTCCAGTTCCAGCCGCTTGCGATGCAATTCGGCCAGCACCACGACCTTGCTGCGCAGGATCTCCGGGATCACCGGCACCATCACGTAGTCCACCGCGCCCAGCTTGTAGCCGCGCAGGCGATCCATGTCGGTGACATTCACGGCGGTGACGAAAATGATCGGGGTTTTTTCGAAACGCGGGTGCTGGTGGATCATGCTGGCGGTCTCAAACCCGTCCATCCCGGGCATGTTGACGTCCAGCAGGATCAGCGCGTAGTCGTCCTCCATGAGGCGGCCCAGCGCTTCGACACCGGAGCGGGCATCGACCAGTTCCTCGCCCAAGGGCTCCAGGATCGCGCGGTAGGTCAGCAGCCTGCCGGGCTGGTCATCGACCAGCAGGATCTTGACCGGCGCGCTGGTGGCCGCGGCTTCGCAGGGGACGCTCACCGGTGCAGCCATTGGCGCAGGACGCCAAGCAACTGGTCGGTCACGACCGGCTTGGCAAGGTAGTCGGACGCGCCGGCCTCCAGGCATTTCTCGCGGTCGCCCTTCATCGCTTTGGCGGTGACGGCGATGATCGGCAACGCGCGCAGATCAGGGCGCTCACGGATCGCGCGCATCGTCTGGTAGCCATCCATTCCCGGCATCATGATGTCCATCAGCACCAGGGCGATGGTGTCGTCGGCGAGCACCTTCTCGATCGCCTCGGCGCCGTTGCCGGCAGTCACCACGTCCATTCCGTGGCGCTCCAGCATGCTGGACATCGCGAAGATGTTGCGCACGTCGTCGTCGACCACCAGCACGCGCTTGTCGCGCAGGGAATGGTTTGACGTGTGCAGGCTCTCGACCATGCGCTGCTTGGCCTCGGGCAGGTCGGCGATGACGCGGTGCAGGAACAGGGCGGTCTCGTCGAGCAGGCGCTCGGGCGATTCCACGTCCTTGATCACCACGCTCTTGGCGACCTTGCGCAGGCGGCGGTCGTCGTCGGCGGTGAGATCCTTGCCGGTGAACACGACCACCGGCACGTCGCGCAGCTCCGACTCGGCCTGGATGCTGTCGAGCAGTTCGAAGCCGGTCATGTCGGGCAGGCGCAGGTCCAGCAGCACGCAGTCGTAGCGCCCTTCCCTCATCAGGCGCAGCGCCTCCTCGCCGGTGCCGACGGTATCGATGTCGATGTCGTCGTGGCTGATCAGCTCCTTGATGCTCATGCGCTCGGCGGCGTTGTCCTCCACCACCAGCAGCCGCTTCACACGCGGCTCGCTGTATTCCTTGATGCGCTGCATGGCCGCGCCGATGGTCTGGGTGGTGGCCGGCTTGGCAAGGTAGGCGAAGGCGCCGCGTTCGATGCTCTGGTGGCGCTCCTCCTCGATGGTGACGATCTGCACCGGGATGTGCCGGGTCGCCGAGTCCTGCTTCAGGCGCGCCAGCACGGTCCAGCCGAGCATGTCGGGCAGCAGGATGTCGAGCGAGATCGCGGTGGGCCGGTATTCGCGAACGAGGCGCAGGGCTTCGCTGCCGCGGTTGGCGACGATCACCCGGAACCCGCGGGAGCGGGCCAGGTCGCGCAGCACGGTGGCGTAGCGCGGGTCGTCTTCGACCAGCAGCAACAGCGGCTCGCCGTCGACGCACACATCGCGATCGTCATCGACCGTCTCGACCGCCGTCTCCGCAAGCTCCTGCGGCAGGCGCGGAAAGGCCTGCCGGGCCCGGTCGTGGGCCGCCGCGGCGCGCGCTTCCTGGGTGCCGTCGGCGCCGGCGTAGGACAGCGGCAGGTACAGGGTGAAGGTACTGCCGGCGCCCGCCTCGCTTCGCAGGCGCAGCTCCCCGCCCAGCAGGCCCGCGATCTCGCGGCTGATCGCCAGACCCAGCCCGGTGCCACCGTACTGGCGCGAGGTGCCGGCGTCGGCCTGCTGGAAAGCCTCGAACACGATGCGCTGCTTGTCCGCCGATATGCCGATGCCGGTGTCGGTGACGTCAAAGGCGACCACCGTCGGCGCCGCATCCAGCACGGCGTGCCCGGGGGTCCAGCCGTCCTTGGCCGCACGCCCGATCAGGCGCACGCTGCCGTTGGCGGTGAACTTGAACGCATTCGACAGCAGGTTCTTGAGGATCTGCTGCAGGCGTTTGGGATCGGTGTCCAGCGCGCGGCCCAGCGCGGGCTCGAACTCGACCGAGAACTCCAGCTTGCGCCGCTCGGCCTCGTGGCGGAACGTCCGCTCCATGTTCTCGCGCAGGTGGCGGAAGCTCATCTCTTCGTTGTCGACCGTCACCGTGCCCGATTCGATCTTGGACAGGTCCAGGATGTCGCTGATCAGGTTCAGCAGGTCGGTGCCGGCGGCGTGGATCGTGGTGGCGAACTCGACCTGGCGCGGGGTCAGGTTGGTCTCGACGTTCTCGGCCAGCTGCTGGCCCAGGATCAGGATTGAGTTCAGCGGCGTGCGCAGCTCGTGCGACATGTTGGCCAGGAATTCGGACTTGTAACGCGAGGTCAGCGCGAGCTCGGCGGCTTTTTCCTCCAGCGCGCGGCGGGCGTGCTCGATCTGCAGGTTCTTGCCTTCGACCTCGTTCTTCTGCTCCGCCAGCAGCGCGGCCTTGAGCGCGATGTCCTCGTTGGTCTGGCGCAGGGTCTTCTGCTGGGCCTGCAGTTCGCCGGCCAGCTGCTGCGACTGCGCCAGCAGGCGCTCGGTGCGCATGGTCGCCTCGATGGTGTTGAGGACGATGCCGATGCTGCGCGAGAGCTGGTCGAGGAAGGCCCGGTGGGAGACGGTGAACTCCGACAGCGAGGCCAGCTCGATGACCGCCTTGACCTGGTCCTCGAATAGCACCGGCAGGACGATAACGCTGCGCGGCACCAGGTCGAGCAGGCCGGTGCGGATCTGCAGGGTGCCCGGCTCGACCGAATCGATCACGATCATCCGGCCCTGCGCGGCGCACTGGCCCACCAGGCCTTCGCCGAACTCGATGACCGTCCTGGCCTCCGCGGAGGAGCGGCTGGCGTAGCCGGCCAACTGGCGCAACCGGCGCTTGCCGCCGGCCTCGTCGTCCTCCACGACGTACATCAGCCCCTTGTGGGCGTTGATCAGCGGCGCAAGTTCGGAAAGCAGCATGTTGCCCAGCGTGATCAGGTCGCGCTGGCCCTGCATCATGCCGCTGAAGGTCGCCATGTTGGTCTTCAGCCAGTCCTGCTCGCGACCGCTCTCGGTGGTCGCGCGCAGGGTGCCGATCATGGCGTTGATGTTGTCCTTCAGGTCGGCGAGCTCGCCGCTCACATCGACCTGGATCGAGCGGGTCAGGTCGCCCTGGGTCACCGCGGTCGCCACCTCGGCGATGGCGCGCACCTGGGTGGTCAGGTTGGCCGCCAGCTGGTTGACGTTGCCGGTGAGGTTCTCCCAGATGCCCGCGGTGCCGGGCACCTTGGCCTGGCCGCCCAGCCGGCCCTCGACGCCGACCTCGCGCGCGACCGTGGTCACCTGGTCGGCGAAGATCGCCAGCGTGTCGGTCATCGAGTTGATGGTGTCGGCCAGCTCGGCGATCTCGCCCTTGGCCTCCACGGTGAGCTTCTTGCTCAGGTCGCCGGTGGCGACCGCGGTCACCACCTGGGCGATGCCGCGCACCTGGGTGGTGAGGTTGGTGGCCATCGAGTTGACGTTGTCGGTCAGGTTGGCCCAGGTGCCGGCCACGCCGGGCACCCTCGCCTGCCCGCCCAGCTTGCCCTCGGTACCCACCTCACGCGCCACGCGGGTCACCTCGGCGGCGAAGCTGTTGAGCTGGTCCACCATCGTGTTGAGGGTGTCCTTGAGCTGCAGGATCTCGCCCTGCGCATCCACGCCGATCTTGCGCGACAGGTCGCCCTTGGCGACCGCGGTGGCGACTTCGGCGATGTTGCGCACCTGGCTGGTCAGGTTGGACGCCATCGAGTTGACGTTGTCGGTCAGATCCTTCCAGGTGCCGGCCACGCCGGGCACGGCCGCCTGGCCGCCCAGCTTGCCTTCGGTGCCGACCTCGCGGGCCACGCGGGTCACCTCGGCGGCGAAGCTGTTGAGCTGGTCGACCATCGTGTTGATGGTGTCCTTGAGCTCGAGCATCTCGCCCTTGACGTCCACGCCGATCTTGCGCGACAGGTCGCCCTTGGCCACCGCGGTGGTCACCTCGGCGATGTTGCGCACCTGGCTGGTGAGGTTGGAAGCCATCGCGTTGACGTTGTCGGTCAGGTCCGCCCACGTCCCCGCCACGCCCGGCACGGTCGCCTGACCGCCGAGCTTGCCTTCGGTACCGACCTCGCGCGCCACGCGCGTCACCTCGGCGGCGAAGCTGTTGAGCTGGTCGACCATCGTGTTGATGGTGTCCTTCAGCTGCAAAATCTCGCCCTGGGCATCGACCGCGATCTTGCGCGACAGGTCGCCCTTGGCCACCGCGGTGGTGACCTCGGCGATGTTGCGTACCTGGCTGGTCAGGTTGGAGGCCATCGCGTTGACCGAGTCGGTCAGGTCGGCCCAGGTGCCGTCGACACCCGGTACGGTGGCCTGGCCGCCCAGCTTGCCTTCGGTGCCGACCTCGCGCGCCACGCGGGTCACCTCGGCGGCGAAGCTGTTGAGCTGGTCGACCATCGTGTTGAGGGTGTTCTTGAGCTCCAGCATCTCGCCGCGCACGTCGACCGTGATCTTGCGCGACAGGTCGCCCTTGGCCACCGCGGTGGTGACCTCGGCGATGTTGCGCACCTGCAGGGTCAGGTTGGAGGCCATCGAGTTGACGTGGTCGGTCAGGTCCTTCCAGGTGCCGGCGACATCGGGCACCTGCGCCTGGCCGCCGAGCTTGCCTTCGGTACCGACCTCGCGCGCCACTCGGGTCACTTCCGCGGCGAAGCCGTTGAGCTGGTCCACCATCGTGTTGATGGTGTTCTTGAGCGCGAGGATCTCGCCCTGCGCGTCCACGCCGATCTTGCGCGAGAGGTCGCCCTTGGCCACCGCGGTGGTCACCTCGGCGATGTTGCGGACCTGGCTGGTCAGGTTGGACGCCATCGCGTTGACCGAGTCGGTCAGGTCCTTCCAGGTACCGGCGACGCCGGGCACCACCGCCTGGCCGCCCAGCTTGCCTTCGGTGCCGACCTCGCGCGCGACGCGGGTCACCTCGGAGGCGAATCCGCGCAGCTGGTCAACCATGCCGTTGATGGCTTCCTTCAACTGCGCCATCTCGCCGCGCACGTCGGCGGTGATCTTGCGCGACAGGTCGCCGTCGGCCACCGCGATGGTGACCTCGGAGATGTTGCGCACCTGGGTGGTCAGGTTGGAAGCGAGCTGGTTGACCGAATCGGTCAGCTCCTTCCACACCCCGGACACGCCCTTGACCTTGGCCTGGCCGCCCAGCCGACCGGCGGTGCCCACCTCGAGGGCGACACGGGTCACCTCGGCGCTGAACTCGCTCATCTGCCCGATCATGCGGTTGACGATCTTCGCCGAGCGCAGGAACTCGCCTTTCAGCGGGCGGCCGTCGGCTTCCAGCGGCACGGTGTGGGTCAGGTCGCCCTTGGCTACGCCGGTCATGGCCTCGGTCATCGTCTCGATCGGCCGCACCAGGTCGTCGATCAGGCCGTTCACCGAGCGCTGCATGCCCTGCCAGGCGCCGTCGTGGTTGCCCATCACCAGGCGCTTGCCGGTCTGGCCGTCGCGGCCGACCGCGGTGCCGACACGCGCGAGCTCGTCGGCCAGATGCCGGTTGCGGATGACGATCGCGTTGAAGCAGTCGGCAATCTTGCCCGCCGTGCCGTCCCAGTGGACCGGAAGCTGGACGGAGAAATCCCCGTCGCGGACTGCGCACAACGCCTGCAGAAGGCGGCGGTCCACGTGGTTGTCGGTCACATCATCGTCGTCGGCGCGCGCCGCGCGCCGGGCATTATCGTCCACGTTTCCTTCCCCCCGAACCTGCCACCGGATGCGCAGGATCGCCTGTCAAATTTTTGAGACGCTACCGCACGTCCAGTGACGATATTTTCACAGATCGGCTTCACGCACGCACAGGCGCAGGAAATGGTAAAAACGACGGCTTGGTCCGGGAGACGGAAATGGATTGGAGCGCGCAGCTGCACGTGATCATGGGCACCGCCATCGCGATGGTGCTGGGCGGGATGGTCGGTTTCGAGCGCGAGCTCAAGAACCGCCCCGCAGGCTTCCGCACCCACATGCTGGTGGCCGGCGCGGCGGCGTTGCTTGTCGGCATCGGACTGATGAGCCTGCACAACCCGAACGTTGTTGGAGTCCTGCCGCCGGAGCAACTGCGGATGGATCCGCTGCGCCTGGTGGAATCGGTGATCGCCGGCGTGGCATTCATCGGTGCGGGCACGATCTTCGCCAGCCGCGCGTCCAAGGCGGTCGTCGGCATCACCACCGCCGCATCCTTGCTGATGGTGGCGGTGATCGGCATTGCGACCGGGTTGCAGTACTACCTGTTGGCGATCTCGGCGACGGTGCTGACGCTGCTGGTGTTGACCGTGCTGAAGTGGATGGAAGGCAAGTTCCGCAAGGAACACGTCGACGCCGGCTAGTCGGGGCCGTTCTCGCCGGACCTCAGACCACGCCCTGCGCCAGCATCGAATCGGCGACGCGGACAAACCCGGCCACGTTGGCGCCGTCCAGATAGCTCAAATTCCCGGCCTTGTGCATGCCGTGCTCGACGCAGGCGGCGTGGATGCCCTTCATGATCTGGTGCAGGCGAAGGTCCACCTCCTCGGCGGACCAGCACAGGCGCGCGGCGTTCTGGCTCATCTCCAGCCCCGAGGTGGCGACCCCGCCGGCGTTGCTCGCCTTGCCCGGCGCATACAGCACGCCGGCTTCCTCAAACGCCCGCGCAGCCTCCAGCGAAGACGGCATGTTCGCGCCTTCGGCCACGCAGATCACGCCGTTGCGGATCAGCAGTTGGGCGTCATCGTGGTCGATCTCGTTCTGGGTCGCGCACGGCAGGGCCACATCCACCGGCACGCTCCAGGGGCGCACGCCGGGCACGAAGCGCGCACCGATGCGCTCGGCGTATTCGCTGACGCGGCCGTAGTGCTCGTTCTTGATGTCCATCAGCTCGGCCAGCTTGTCGGGCGTGAAACCCTCATCGTCGATCACCGTGCCGCTGGAGTCTGACACCGTGACCACCTTCGCCCCGAGCTCCATCGCCTTCTCGATCGCGTACTGGGCGACGTTGCCCGAGCCCGACACCGAGACGCGCAGGCCGTCCAGCGAGGCGCCCTTGCGCGCCAGCATCTCCTCGACGAAATACACGGTGCCGTAGCCGGTGGCCTGCGGTCGGATCAGTGAACCGCCATGCGAGAGGCCCTTGCCGGTGAATACGCAGTCGGCCCGGTTGCCGAGCTTTTTCATCATGCCGACCATGTAGCCGATCTCGCGGCTGCCCACGCCGATGTCGCCGGCCGGAATGTCGGTGTTCGCGCCGATATGCCGGTACAGCTCGGTAATGAAGGCCTGGCAGAAACGCATGATCTCGAAAGGACTCTTGCCCTTGGGATCAAAGTCCGAGCCGCCCTTGGCGCCGCCCATCGGCAGCATGGTCAGCGCGTTCTTGAAGGTCTGCTCGAAGGCCAGGAACTTCAGTACCGAAAGGTTGACCGACGGGTGGAAACGCAGGCCGCCCTTGTAGGGTCCCAGCGCGAGACTGTGCTGGACCCGATAGCCGCGATTGACCCGCACCTGCCCGTGGTCGTCGACCCAGGGCACGCGGAAGATGATCGTCCGCTCCGGCTCGACCATCCGCTCCAGCACCCCGTAGCGGACGTACTTCGGGTGGTTCTCAATGAACGGCCAGACGCTCGCCACCACTTCGGTGACCGCTTGCAGGAACTCGGTCTCGCCCGGGTTTCGCTCGGCAACGTAGGCCAGGAAATCGCCTGCGGACTGGAACGTGTTGGCCATCGGCATTCCATGAATGAGCTCAATTCATGCTGCACCGCAACACGCCGGGCTGTCAATCTTTGTCCGTACATACAACAGGAAACGGGCCCCGCAGGGCCCGTTTCATTACGCTGGCGAACGCTGTGCGATCACGAGCGCAGCGGCACCAGCGTCAACTCCACGCGGCGGTTCATCGCACGGCCCGACTCGGTGTCGTTGCTCGCGATCGGCCGCGACTTGCCCGCGCCAGTGATGATGAACCGGTCACGCACCACACCGCGCGACATCAGATAGTTGCCCACCGACTCGGCGCGACGCACCGACAGGGCCTGGTTGTAGGAATCCGAGCCCACGCTGTCAGTGTGGCCGGCGACCTCGATGATGGTCTGGTTGTACTCGCTCAGGGTGCGCGCCAGGTTGTCCAGCACCGGGTAGAACTGCGGCTGCAGGTCGCTCTTGTCAAAACCGAAGGTGATGTTGTCGGGCATGTTCAGGGTGATGTTGTCGCCCTGGCGCACGATGTCCACGCCGGTTCCGGCCATCTGGTCGCGCAGCGCGCGCTCCTGGCGGTCCTGGTAGTTGCCGATCGCGCCGCCGGCCAGGCCGCCGACGCCCGCACCGACCAGCGCGCGCTGGCGACGCTCGGTGGCGTCACTGCCGCTCAGCAGGCCGGCGACGACGCCCGCAACCGCGCCAATTGCCGCGCCCTGCTTGGTCTTCGCGTTGGGATCATGCGGCTGCTGCTGGCCGTACGGGTCCTGGCCGCCGTAGTAACCGCCACCAGTGGTGGCACAACCGGCGAGCATCGCGCCCATGACGGCAGCGGCAAGAATGTATTTGGTCGGATTTTTCATGAGCACGTCCTATTCAGTCGGGATGACATGGATACCAGGGCAACGGTACCGACTCACAAGTATGAACGGGGTGACGATCCCCGCCGCGTTCAGTTTCCGTCCGGAAAACCACGCGTCTGTCCGGACCGCGCCGCGCACTGCGTGAGAGAGGGAATGCGGCGCCGCGCGCTCACCGCCGCGGTCACCCAAGGGAAACGCACGCCGCATGGCCAATCCGTCCGCCCTCGCCTACCACCTGCGCGAACTGGCGATCGCGCTCGATCCGCAGTCGCCGCTGCATGCGATGCCGGACGTGCGGGGCGCAGACCGTGCGGTGCTGGACATCGGCTGCGGCATCGGCCAGACACTCGCCGCGTGCGGCACCGTGCCCGGTCGGCGGCTGGTGGGCCTGGACGTCGACCGTGAGTGCTTGGACTACGGAGCCCGGCGGTTCGCGCACATTGACTTCGTCGTCGGCAGGGCCGAACGGCTGCCGTTCCAGGACGGGGCGTTCGACCTGGCGGTTTCGCGCGTCGCGTTGCCGTATTCCGACCTTGGCCGATCGCTGGACGAGATCGCGCGGGTACTGGTTCCCAACGGACGGGTCTGGCTGACCCTGCACCCGTTTGCCACGACGTGGTTGCACTTCGTTCAATCGCTGCGCGGCGGCGATTTTCGCGATGTCGTGTTTCGCGGCTATGTCATGGCCAACGGGCTGCTCTTCCATTGCCTCGGCAGGCAGCTGCGATTCCCGTTCAACCAGCGCTGCGAGTCATTCCAGACCGTGGGCGGCATGCGACGCGGCCTGCGGAAGGCAGGATTCACCGACATCCATATCCAGCGGGGTCGGCACTTCCTCTGCACCGCCCGCAAGCGGGCCGGTGACTGACGTTATTCGAAGCTGCCCGCCGCGTCGTGCGAGAGGTTGTCGAAACGCGTGTATTCGCCGAAGAATTTCAGCTTGATCGATCCGGTCGGGCCGTTTCGCTGCTTGCCGATGATGATCTCGGCCAGGCCCTTGTCGGGCGAGTTTTCCTTGTTGTAGTAGTCATCCCGGTAGATGAACATGATCACGTCCGCGTCCTGCTCGATGGCGCCGGACTCGCGCAGATCGGCCATCACCGGGCGCTTGTCGGTGCGGGTCTCCAGCGATCGGTTGAGCTGGGACAGCGCGATCACCGGGACGTTGAGTTCCTTGGCGAGGTGCTTCAGCGAGCGGGAGATCTCCGAGATCTCCGTCGCACGGTTCTCGGTGTTGCCCGGCACCGCCATCAGCTGCAGGTAGTCGACCACCACCAGGCCCAGGTCGTGCTCGCGCTTGAGACGGCGCGCCTTGGCCCGCAGCGAGTCGGGCGACAGGCCGGGCGTATCGTCGATGAAGATCTTGGATTCCTTCAGCATCCGGATCGCGCTGGTGACCCGGCTCCAGTCCTCGTCCTCCAGCTGGCCGGTGCGCAGGCGCTGCGCGTTGACGCGGCCGTTGGAGGAAATCAGGCGCAAGGCGAGCTGGCTGGCCGACATCTCCATCGAGAACACCGCGACCGCCTTCTTGCTCTTGATCGCCGCGTACTCGGCGATATTGAGTGCCAGCGTGGTTTTCCCCATCGCCGGGCGCGCCGCCAGGATCAGCAGGTCGGTCGGCTGCAGGCCGGCGGTCATCTCGTCCAGCTCGGTGTAGCCGGTGGACAGGCCGGTGACCGAGCCGCCCGCCGCGTAGCGCGTCTGCAGCACGTCGAAGGCTTCCGACAGCGCGGTGTTGATCGCGGTGAAATCGGTGCGCCCGCGTGCGCCAGCCTCGGCGATTGCAAAGACCTGCTGCTCGGCCGCCGACAGGATCTCGCTGCTCTCGCGCCCCTCGGGCTGGAAGCCGTCGTTGACGATCGTGGTGCCGACCTCGATCAATTTGCGCAGCACCGCCTTGTCGCGAACGATCTCGGCGTAGGCCTTGATGTTGGCAGCCGAGGGGGTCGTGCTCGCCAGCTCGATCAGGTAGGCGCCGCCGGCGACCTGCTCGCCCTCGCCGATCGACTCGAACCACTCGCCCAGCGTGACCGCGTCGAACGGCTTGCTCTTTTCGGCCAGCTCGCGGATCGCCCGGAAGATCAGCTGATGGTCGCGGCGGTAGAAGTCGTGCTCGCCGATGCTGTCACCGACGATGTCGTACGCCTCGGGCGCAAGCATCAATCCGCCTAGCACCGCCTGCTCGGCCTCGATCGACTGGGGCGGCACGCGCAGCTGGTCGAGCCGCTGGTCGGCGCGGCTCTCGAAGCGGGAATCGCCGCGGTGTTCACCGCGGTAGCCGGGACGTGCACTCATCGAGGGGAAATTCCTGACAGGGGCCGCGCGTCGCGGTCGACGCGGCCGAGCGCCCATCCTAGGGCCGGACGAGCGGGAGGGTTGCAGACAAGTCTGTGGATAACCGGTGGACAGCGCGGGACAACGTCCCACGAGCCTGTCCCCGCGGTGTCGCACCGGGCGCGACCGCGACGCTGGAGATCCGCATCTATATCGCGGAAACGCGAAAGGCACCTTGCGGTGCCCTTCGCTCGGACGATCTGGAGGACCGGGCTTGAGGCCCGGCCGCGGCCTTGATCAGGCCAGCTCGCCTTCGACGATCACCGAGACGGTGCTCTCCACATCGGCGTGCAGGTGGATGACCACCTCGTAGGTGCCGGTGTGGCGGATCGCGCCCTCGCCCATGATCACCTCGGACTTCTCGACCGCGTAGCCGGCCTTGGTCAGCGCCTCGGCGACGTCGCGGGTGGTCACCGAACCGTACAGCTTGCCTTCGGTGGATGCGTTGGCGCGGATGGTGACTTCAGCACCTTCCAGCTTGGCCTGGCGGCTCTCGGCGTCGGCGTGCTGCGCCTTGGCCTTGGCTTCGTACTCGGCGCGGCGCGCCTCGAAGTCGGCCAGGTTGGCGGCGGTGGCCGGCGTGGCCTTGCCCTGCGGCACCAGGTAGTTGCGGCCGTAGCCGGGCTTGACGTCGACCTTGTCGCCGAGCTGGCCCAGGTTCTGCACGCTTTGGAGGAGGATCAGTTGCATGGTGTTGCTCCGTATTCGTTAGCGGGGCGAAAGGCCCCGCAACTGTGGCTGTCCGAACGGGCGCGTGCCCTGCCTCCGCAGGCGGAGGCGCCGGGATCAGGCGTTGTGGTTGTCGGTGTACGGGATCAGGGCGAGGTAGCGCGCGCGCTTGATCGCCGTGGCCAGCTGGCGCTGGTAGCGCGCCTTGGTGCCGGTGACGCGGCTGGGAACGATCTTGCCGGTCTCGGTGATGTTCTGGCGCAGGGTGTTGAGATCCTTGTAATCGATCTCCTTCACGCCTTCAGCGGTGAACTTGCAGAACTTGCGGCGGCGGAAAAATTTGGACATGGGAATGCTGCTCCTGGAGGGGCGTGATCAGGCGGATTAGGCGGCGTCGGACGAGTCTGCGTCGTCTTTGTCGGCGTCGGACTTGTCATCGGACTTGTCGTCGCCATCGGTATCGTCGTCGTCACGACGACGGCGCTCGCCCCGGTCGGAACGCTCCGGCTTGTCGCTCTTCTCGTCCTTGAACTTCATGATCAGCGACTGCTCGGTGTCGGCCTCGTCGCGCTTGATCACCAGGTGGCGCAGGATCGCGTCGTTGAAGCGGAAGCTGTCGACCAGCTCGTTCAGGACGGTCTGGCTGCACTCGATGTTCATGAGCACGTAATGGGCCTTGACCAGGTTGACGATCGGGTACGCCAGCTGGCGGCGACCCCAGTCCTCCAGACGGTGGACCTTGCCTTCGCCGGCCTCGATCACGCCCTTGTAGCGCTCGATCATGGCAGGCACCTGCTCGCTCTGGTCGGGGTGGACCAGGAACACGATTTCGTAATGACGCATGTGTGGTGTCCTTGTGGATGTCGGTCTTGCGACCGGTCAGCCCCCCGCAACCGATATGGCACGGTGGGGCAAGGTTCCCGTCGGCAAGGCCGAGGGAAGCCGCGAATTATCGCAGCTTTATGGCACCGCAACCAGCGGGGCGACGATCAGGCCAGGTCGGCGGACGTCGTGAAGCTCTCGCCGCAGCCGCATTCGGCGTTGGCATTGGGGTTGCGGAACATGAACTGGTCGCCGAGGCGATGCTTGACCACGTCGATCTGGGTGCCGTCCACCTGGGGCAGGCTCAGCATGTCGACGTAGATCTTCACGCCGCCGTCTTCGTACACGCTGTCGCCGGCGCGCTCGTCGGTGGCCAGGTCGGCGAAGTGCTGCCAGCCCGAACAGCCGGTTTTCTTGGCACCGAAGCGAAGGCCGATGGCGTCGGGGCTCTCGGCGAGGAAGCGCTGGACGCGTGCCAGCGCGGCGGGTGTCAGGGTGATGCTCATGAAATCTCCTGCTGCGATGGGGCCATGATACCGGGGAGTGGCGACGGGGCCGGATCGGCGTTCACGCAAGCTCTCCGGTAAACTCCAACGCTTTCAATATTGGCCCCAACAGGCAAGGATTCAAGGCATGACGGCGGTGCGAGCATGACCATTATCAGCATCGAACACGCGCTGGCCGGCAAGTTGCCGGTGGGCGGCGAGATCACGGTCCGCGGCTGGGTGCGCACCCGGCGCGACTCGAAAGCCGGCCTGAGCTTCGTCAATGTCAGCGATGGCTCCTGCTTCTCGCCCATCCAGGTCGTTGCGCCCAATACGCTGGCCAACTACGACAGCGAGGTGAAGCACCTCACCGCCGGCTGCTCGGTGATCGTCACCGGCGAGCTGGTCGCCTCGCAGGGCAAGGGCCAGGGCTTCGAGATCCGCGCCGAGAGCGTTGAAGTGGTGGGCTGGGTGGATGACCCGGAGACCTACCCGATCCAGCCCAAGGCGCACTCGCTGGAGTTCCTGCGCGAGGTCGCCCACCTGCGGCCGCGCACCAACCTGTTCGGTGCGGTCACCCGCATCCGCCACTGCCTGGCCCAGGCGGTGCACCGCTACTTCCACGAAGACGGCTACTTCTGGATCAGCACGCCGATCATCACCACCTCCGATGCTGAAGGTGCCGGCCAGATGTTCCGCGTGTCCACGCTGGACATGGCCAACGCGCCACGCAACAAGGCCGGCGGCGTGGACTTCAGCCGCGACTTCTTCGGCCAGGAGACCTTCCTGACCGTGTCCGGCCAGCTCAACGCCGAGGCCTACGCGCTGGCCCTGAGCAAGGTCTACACCTTCGGGCCGACCTTCCGCGCCGAGAATTCCCACACCACCCGCCACCTGGCCGAGTTCTGGATGGTGGAGCCGGAAATCGCCTTCGCCGACCTGGCCGAGGACGCGCGCGTGGCCGAGGAGTTCCTGAAATACCTGTTCCGCGCGGTGCTGGACGAGCGCGGCGACGACATGGCCTTCATCGCCGAGCGCGTGCAGAAGGACGCGATCACCCGCCTGGAAGGCTTCATCAACGCGCCCTTCGAGCAGATCGACTACACCGACGCGGTGAGCCTGCTGCAGAAGTCCGGGCACAAGTTCGAGTTCCCGGTCGAGTGGGGCCTGGACCTGCAGACGGAGCACGAGCGCTGGCTGACCGAGCAGCACGTGGGCCGGCCGGTAGTGGTCACCAACTACCCCGAGCAGATCAAGGCGTTCTATATGCGCCTGAACGACGATGGCAAAACGGTGGCGGCGATGGACGTGCTGGCACCGGGCATCGGCGAGATCATCGGCGGCAGCCAGCGTGAGGAACGCCTGGACGTGCTGGACAAGCGCATGGCCCAGTTCGGCCTGGATCCGGAGACCTACCAGTGGTACCGCGACTTCCGCCGCTACGGTTCCGTGCCGCATGCCGGCTTCGGTCTGGGCTTCGAGCGGCTGGTGGTGTACGTCTGCGGGCTGACCAACATCCGCGACGCGATCGCCTTCCCGCGTGCGCCGGGCCAGGCGGAATTCTGATGCCGAATACGCTACGAGGTGACCGCCGGTGATCCTGTTCTTCGCCCTGCTCTGCCTGGCGGCCGCCATCGCCGGCGCGACGGCGTTCGTGATCTTCTGGCCGCTGACGCTGGTGCACATGCGCGACCGGCAGCCGGAGCTGCTGGCGGAGTTCGGGCCCAGCGCCTTCATCAGCCCGTCGGCGTGGGCGTGGCTGATGCGCGGCGGATACCGCGCCGCCGGCGACCGCAACCTGAGCGGACTGGCAGCGCCGGCGCGGATATCGCTGCTGACCATCCTTGCCGGGCTGGTGAGCTCGGGCGTGCTGTACGCGATTGCGACGGTGATGCCATGAACAATGACCAGTGGTGGCTGGCGGCGCTGGGGCGCACGATCGTCTGGGCGCGTCTGCGCGAGCTGGACGCCGGGACGGCGGAAGTGCTGGACAGTGACGGCAACACGTTGTCCTACGACAGCCCCGACACCGCCAGGGCGGCGCTGATGGACGCGGAGTTCGCCGCGCTCGACGGGATGGACGCCGAGGACGCCGCCGACCGCGGTTTCGCGCTGGATGAACTGGTGGTTCCGTACGCTGAGGACGATGACCGCCTGCGCGCGCTGATGGTCCAGACGCTGCCGCGCGCCCACTGACAGGAGAGCGACATGGACCTCAACCTCACCGGTCGCCACGCCCTGGTGCGTGGCGCGTCACAGGGCATCGGCCTGGCGACGGCGCGGGCGCTGGCGACGCTGGGCGCGGACGTCACCATGGTGGCGCGTCGCGGCCAGCTGCTGCTGGAGCTGTCGGCCGAACTGCCGCGACCGCAGACAACACAGTCCCACGGCTGGCTGGCGGCGGACTCCGAGGACATCGACGCGCTCCAGGCACAGGTGCAGGCGCTGGTGGCCGGCAAACCGGTCCACATCCTGGTCAACAACAGCGGCGGCCCGCCGCCGGGCAGCGTGCACGGCACCGACGTGGTCGCCTTCGAGGTCGCGTTGCGCCAGCACCTGCTGGCCAACCATGTCGTCACCGAGGCGGTGATCCCGGGCATGGAAAGCGACAGCTACGGCCGCATCGTGAACGTCATCTCGACCTCGGTGAAGGAGCCCATCCAGGGCCTGGGCGTGTCCAACACCACGCGCTGGGCGGTCGCCAGCTGGGCCAAGACCCTGGCCACTGAGCTGGCCCCGCGGGGCATCACCGTCAACAACGTCCTGCCGGGCTCGACCCAGACCCCGCGCATCGACCAGATCATCGAGACCACGATGCAGCGCAGCGGCCGCTCGCGCGCCGATGTCTACAGCGACATGGTCGAGGAGATCCCGATGGGCCGGTTCGCCCGCCCCGAGGAGACCGCGGCGGCCATCGCCTTCCTGTGCTCGCCGGCGGCGGCCTACATCACCGGGGTCAACCTGCCGGTGGACGGCGGCCGCACGCGCTCGTTGTGACCGCGGCGCAGCGGTAAGCTTCCCGGATGCAGCTGCCCCACTGGATCAACGGCCAGGCCGAACACGCCGAGACGCGGATCGATGTCGCCAATCCCGCCACCGGCGAGGTATTTGCGGGCGTCGCGGCCGGCGACAGCGGAACCGTTGATCGCGCGGTAGCGGCCGCGTCCGACGCGTTTCCGCACTGGTCGGCGCTGCCCAGCACCGAGCGCGCCGCGTGGCTGGCTAGGCTGGCCACAGCGCTGGAGGACCGGCTGGAGGATTTCGCGGCGGCCGAATGCCGCGACGGTGGCAAGCCCATCCGCTTGGCGCGCGAGATCGAAGTGCCGCGCGCGGTCAGCAACCTGCGGTTCTTCGCCCATGCGGCAACCCAGTTCGCCAGCGAATCCCATCACGGCCAGGCCGGGCTGAACTACACGCTGCGCCCGCCGCTTGGCGTGGTCGCGGCGATCACGCCGTGGAACCTGCCGCTGTACCTGCTGACCTGGAAGATCGCGCCCGCGCTGGCGGCCGGCAACACGGTCGTCGCCAAGCCCTCGGAAGTCACCCCGCTGACGGCGACGATGCTGGGCGAGCTGGCGGCGTCGATCGGGTTTCCGGCCGGCGTGCTGAACATCGTCCACGGCACGGGCGCTGGGGTCGGCGAGCCGCTGGTGACACACCCGCAGATCAAGGCGGTGACCTTCACCGGCAGCACCACCGTTGGCCGCCGCATCGCCGGGTTGACCGGCCCGCTGCTGCGCCGGACGTCGCTGGAGCTGGGCGGCAAGAATCCGACCCTGGTATTCGCCGACAGCGACTGGCGCAGGAATCTCGACCTGCTGGTGCGCTCCGCCTTCCAGAACTCCGGCCAGATCTGCCTGTGCGGTTCGCGCATGCTGGTCGAACGCAGTATCTATCCCGAATTCCGCGACGCGCTGGTTGAACGCGCCAACGCGCTGCGCGTCGGCGACCCGCAGCGTCCCGACACCGATCTGGGACCGCTGGTGTCGCAGGTCCACTTCGACAAGGTCACCGCCGCGATCGACCGCGCGCGCCGGGAAGGCGCCACCGTGCTGTGCGGCGGCCAGGCGCTGGAGCTGGCGGGTTGGTTCATCGGCCCGACCGTGCTGGAAGGCCTGGGCCCGGACTGCGCGACCAACCGCGAGGAAATCTTCGGCCCCGTCGTCACCTTGCAGCCTTTCGACGACGATTCGCACGCGCTGGCGCTGGCCAACGCCGGCGATTACGGCCTGGCCGCGTCGGTGTGGACGCGCGACCTCAACCGCGCCCACCGCTTGGCTGCGCAACTGCGCGCCGGGGTGGTCTGGATCAACACCTGGATGCAGCGCGACCTGCGCACGCCGTTTGGCGGCAGCGGTGCATCCGGCCTCGGCCGCGAAGGCGGCCTGGAGGCCATGCGATTCTTTACCGACGTGCGCAACGTCGGCATCCACCTGGACTAGAGACACGATGAATTCGATCCCCGAACTGCTGCGCAGGAACACCCAATGGGCCGAGCGCATCCGCGCCGAAGACCCGACCTTCTTTGAACGCCTGTCGCGCCAGCAGGCGCCCGAATACCTGTGGATCGGCTGCTCCGACTCGCGCGTACCGGCCAACCAGATCATCGACGTCGCCCCCGGCGAGGTCTTCGTCCACCGCAACATCGCCAACGTGGTGGTGCAGAGCGATCTCAACTGCCTGTCGGTGATCCAGTTCGCCGTGGACGTGCTGAAGGTCAAGCACATCCTGGTGGTCGGCCATTACGGCTGCGGCGGCGTGCACGCGGCGCTGACCGACCAGCGCGTGGGCCTGTCGGACAACTGGATCCGGCACGTCACCAACGTCGCCGAAACCCACGCATCCTTCCTCAGCCAGCTGTGCAGCGAGGAGCTGCGCCATGACCGCCTGTGCGAGCTGAACGTGCTGGAGCAGGTCATCAACGTCTGCCATTCCACGGTAGTGCGCGATTGCTGGGAGCGCGGCCAGCCGCTCGCCGTGCACGGCTGGGTCTACACCCTGCGCGATGGGCGCGTGCACGACCTGGGCATCGACATGGACAACCTCGACACCATGCCCGCGCGCCATTCGGCCGCGCTGGCGCGCATCTACGCCGACCGCGAGGACCGCTGAGATGGCGACCGGGGTGCAGGCGGATGCGGCGCCGCGTGCGGTGGGCCATTACCCGCATGCGCGGCGCGTCGGCGGACTGCTGTTCCTGTCCGGCATCGGCCCGCGCAACCCGGTCGACAACACGGTGCCGGGCAACGTGGTGGACGCCGAAGGCGGGCTGGTCTCGCACGACATCCGCGCGCAGGTGCTGGCGACCTTTGCCAACGTGCGCGCGGTGCTCGCCGCCAGCGGCGCGCGCTGGGAGGACCTGGTGGACGTCACCGTCTACCTGACCCGGATGGATTCGGACTTCCACACCTTCAACGCGATCTGGGCCGAGCACTTTCCGGACGCAGGCAGCGCGCCGTGCCGGACCACGGTGGGCGTTGATGCCCTGCCCACGCCGATCGCCATCGAACTGAAGTGCATCGCTGTCGTGGAGGACTGACCATGCTGCCCAATCCCCTGAACCTGCAGGCCTGGATCGAGGAACACCGCCACCTGCTGAAGCCGCCGGTGGGCAACAAGGTCGTCTACGACGGCGACTTCATCGTGATGGTCGTCGGCGGTCCGAACGTGCGCACTGACTACCACTTCGACGAGGGGCCCGAGTGGTTCTTCCAGCTCGAAGGCGAGATGGTCTTGCGCATCCAGGAGACCAACGCGGACGGGGTGATGGCGCCGCGCGACATCCCGATCCGGGCCGGCGAGATGTTCCTGTTGCCGCCGCGTGTCCCGCACTCCCCGCAGCGGATGCCCGACTCGATCGGGGTGGTGATCGAGCGCCGCCGCCTGGCGCACGAGGACGACGGCCTGATGTGGTTCTGCGAGCGCTGCAACCACAAGCTCTACGAGGAGTTCTTCCACCTGCAGGACATCGAAATCGACCTGCCGCCGGTGTTCGACCGCTTCTACGCGTCCACCGAACATCGCAGCTGCGGGCAGTGCGGGCACCTTAACCCGGCCCCCGACAAGTACGTGATGCCGGACACCTGAGCCGGGCGGATAGACTGCTCCCATGCTCAAGATCGACACCCACGCCCACTACCTGCCGCAGAACTGGCCCGACCTCGCGCGCAAGTACGGCGACCTGCGGTTTCCGGTAATCCACCACACCGAGGACGGGCGTCACCGGATCTATAAGGACGGCAAATTCTTCCGCGAAATCTGGTCCAAGACCTGGGACCCGCAGGAACGCATCGACGACTACGCCAGCTTCGGCGTGCAGGTGCAGGTGCTGAGCACGGTGCCGGTGATGTTCTCCTACTGGGCGCGGCCGCATCACGCGCTGGAGCTGCACCAGGCGCTCAACGACCACATGGCGGCGACGTGTCGCGACTACCCGCGCCATTACGCGGGCATCGGAACCGTGCCGCTGCAGTCGCCGCGCCTGGCGGTGCAGGAGCTGGAGCGCTGCATGGATCAGCTCGGCCTGCAGGGCGTGCAGATCGGCAGCCACGTGAGCAGGTCGCCTGACGAACACTGGAACCTGGACGCGCCCGAGCTGTTCGAGTTCTTCCAGGCCGCCAGCGAACTGGGCGCGGCGATCCTGGTGCATCCGTGGGACATGATGGGCACCGCGAGCATGCCCAAGTACTGGCTGCCGTGGCTGGTGGGCATGCCCGCCGAACAGTCGCGCGCCGCCTGCTGCCTCGTGTTCGGCGGCGTGCTGGAGCGGCTGCCGAAGCTGAAGGTCTGCCTGGCCCACGGCGGCGGTAGTTTCCCGTACACGATCGGCCGCATCGAGCACGGCTTCAACATGCGCCCCGATCTGGTCGCCACCGACAATCCGCGCAACCCGCGCGAGTACCTGCGCCGGCTGTACTTCGATTCCTGGGTCGCCGACGATGCCGCGCTGCGCTACCTGCTCGACACCTGCGGGGTCGACCGCGTGATGCTGGGCACCGACTATCCCTTCCCGCTGGGCGAGCAGTCGCCGGGCGCCGCCATCGACGCGCTCGGCCTGGCGGAAAAAGAACAACAACGCCTGTACCACGGCACCGCGCTGGAATGGCTTGGCCTGCCGAAGTCGCGTTTCGAATGACTCGCGCCGAGCGCGCGCCCTCACCTGTTGGGATCCACGACCTGATGACCGAACTTCACTCCTCCGAGCACGCTTTCGCCCTCGACGCGGCCGATCCGCTGCCCACCTTGCGCGCGCAGTTCCACATCCCGCAGCACGCGGACGGCGACCAGGCCTACTTCGTCGGCAACTCGCTGGGCCTGCAGCCGCGCGGCGTGCGTGCCCAGGTCGAGGACGTGCTGGACAAGTGGTCGATGGAAGCGGTCGAAGGCCATTTCCGCGGCAACTCGCAGTGGATGCGCTACCACCAGCTGATGCGCGAGCCGCTGGCGCGGATCGTCGGCGCGCAGCCCGAGGAAGTGGTCGCGATGAACTCGCTGACCGCCAACCTGCATCTGATGATGGTCAGCTTCTACCGGCCGACAGCCGAGCGCCCGGCGATCCTGATCGAGGCCGGCTCGTTTCCCAGCGATCGCTACGCGGTCGAATCGCAGATCGCCTTCCACGGGTTCGACCCGGGCACGGACCTGATCGAAGTCGCCGCCGACTTGCCGGGCGGGTTGTTCTCGATGGCGGCGATCGAGCAGGCAATCACCGAGCACGGCCATCGCCTGGCGCTGGTGCTCTGGCCGGGCGTCCAGTACCGCACCGGCCAGGCCTTCGACGTCACCGAAATCACCCGCATCGCCCATGCGCAGGGCGCGCTGTGCGGCGTCGACCTCGCCCACGCGGTCGGCAACATCCCGCTGGAACTGCACGACAGCGACGTCGATTTCGCGGTCTGGTGCCACTACAAGTACCTCAACAGCGGGCCGGGCGCGGTCGCCGGCTGTTTCGTCCACGAACGCCACGCTCGGACCGATGCGCCGCGTTTTGCCGGCTGGTGGGGCCACGACGCGGCTACGCGTTTCCAGATGGGTCCCGACTTCCAGCCGACGCCGGGCGCGGAGGGCTGGCAGCTGAGCAATCCGCCGATCCTCGGGCTGGCGCCACTGCGCGCGTCGCTGGACCTGTTCGATCAGGTCGGCATGCCGGCGCTGCGGGAAAAATCCCTGCGCCTGACCGGTTATCTGGAGTCGCTGATCCAGCAGCGCCTGGCCGACACCCTGGAGGTGCTGAGCCCGGCCGACCCGGCCGAGCGCGGCTGCCAGCTGTCGCTCCGCGTGCGCGGCGGACGCGACGAGGGCCGCTCGCTGTTCGACCATCTGGCGGCCAACGGCGTGCTCGGTGACTGGCGCGAGCCCGACGTGATCCGCATCTCCCCCGCCCCGCTCTACAACACCCATCACGACGTCCTGCGCTTCGCCGACGGCGTGGACGCGTGGCGGAAGACCCGCTGACCATGGCCGAACCCATCCCCGCCGGCACTTCGGCCGCAACCGAAGCGCCACCGGTGTCCGGCGATGGCGCCGTCGCGCCGCACCTGACCATCGTCGGTGCCGGTCTGGCAGGCGCGCTGCTGGCCATCCTGCTCGCCCAGCGTGGCTGGAGCATCGATGTCTACGAGAAGCGCGGCGACCTGCGCGAACTCGGTTACGAGCGCGGCCGCTCGATCAACCTGGCGCTCGCAGAACGCGGCCGGCACGCCCTGCGACAGGCCGACGCCGACGACGCGGTGATGGCGAAGACGGTGATGATGCGCGGCCGCATGGTGCATTTCGCCGACGGGCACCTGGACCTGCAGCGCTACGGCCGCGACGACACCGAGGTGATCTGGTCGGTGCACCGCGGCGAGCTCAACGAGGCGCTGCTCGACATCGCCGAGGAGGCCGGCGCGCGCATCCACTTCCACCATCGCCTCGACAGCGTCGACTTCGAGGCCCGGATCGCAAAGTTTGGCGATGATCGCGGCGACACCGTGCGCGAGATCCACTTCGACACCCTGGTCGGTGCCGATGGCGCCGGCTCGTCCCTGCGCCAGGCGATGGCGGAGGTCTGCGAACTGGGCGATCGCAGCGAGTTCCTCGGCCACTCCTACAAGGAGCTGGAGATCCCGCCCGGTCCGGACGGCGGCTTCCAGATCGAGCCCCATGCGCTGCATATCTGGCCGCGAGGGCGCTACATGTGCATCGCGCTGCCCAATGATGAGGGCACTTTTACCGTCACCCTGTTTTTGCCGAACCGTGGCGCCCCCGACGCTGGCACACTCAACGGCGTCGACGGGGATCACGGCGACACGACCAATGTCACCAAACCCGGCACGCACCCAGCACCCGGCTTCGACACCATCACCACCGGCGCGCAGGCGCGGGCGTTCTTCGATCGCGACTTCCCTGACGCATCCCGACTGATCCCCGCGCTCGAACACGATTTCGACCACAACCCGACCGGCGTCCTCGGTACGCTGTACCTGGACCGCTGGCACCTGGACCACCGCGCGGTGCTGATCGGCGACGCAGCGCACGCGATGGTGCCCTTCCACGGCCAGGGCATGAACTGCGCGTTCGAGGATTGCGTCGCGCTCGCCAACCACCTCCTGCAGACCACCGCCCGCGGCGAGGCGTTCGCCGGCTTCCAGGCCGAGCGCCTGCCCAATGCCCGCGCGATCCAGCAGATGGCGCTGGAGAACTACCTGGAGATGCGCGACCACGTCGATGACGACGACTACCTGCTGCAGCGCGAGCTGGGCAACCGCCTGGCCGAGCGCCACCCGCAGCGGTTCCTGCCGCGCTACGCCATGGTGACCTTCACCCACCTGCCCTACGCCGTCGCGCTGGCGCGTGGCGAGACCCAGCACGAGATGCTGGTGGAGCTGACCCGGGACCGCACGTCCTTGGACGGCTTCGACTGGGATGCCGCCGACGCGCTGGTCGAAGCCCGCCTGCCGCCGTTGCCTGAGGACTACTGAGACGTGGCGGCCAGCTTCCTGTTCTACGACCTGGAAACCTTCGGCTCCGATCCCCGTCGCACGCGCATCGCACAGTTCGCCGCGATCCGCACCGATGCCGACCTCAACCCGATCGACGAGCCGATCAGCATCTTCGTCAAACCCGCCGACGACCTGCTGCCCTCGCCCATCGCCACCCTGATCACCGGGATCACCCCGCAGCACGCGCTGCGCGAAGGCATGGCCGAGCGCGACGCGCTGGCGCTGATCTTTGATGAGATGGCGCGGCCGGAAACCTGCACGCTGGGCTACAACTCGCTGCGTTTTGACGACGAGTTTGTCCGCCACGGCCTGTTCCGCAACTTCTTTGATCCCTACGAGCGCGAATGGCGCGGCGGCAATTCGCGCTGGGACCTGCTGGACGTGATGCGCTTCGCCCACGCCCTGCGCCCGGACGGCATCGTCTGGCCCAAGCGCGAGGACGGCGCGACCTCCTTCAAGCTCGAGCACCTGGCCGAGGCCAACGGCGTGCGCGAGGGCGACGCGCATGAGGCACTGTCGGATGTCCGCGCGCTGATCGGCCTGGCACGCAAACTCAAGACCGCGCAGCCGCGCCTGTGGGACTACGCCCTGCGCCTGCGCGACAAGCGCTACGCGGCCAGCCTGCTGGACGTGGTCGCGATGACGCCCGTGCTGAACGTATCGCAGCGCTTCCCGGCCAGCCGCCTGTGCGCCGCCCCGGTGATCCCGCTCGCCCGCCATCCGCACATCGACAGCCGGGTCATCGTGTTCGACCTCGGCCAGGACCCCGACAGCCTGCTCACGCTGGACCCCGAACAGATCGCCGCGCGCCTGTACGTGCGTGCCGCCGACCTGCCCGAGGATGTGGAGCGCGTCGCGCTCAAGGAGATCCACCTCAACCGCAGCCCGGCGCTGTCGGCCTGGGCGCATCTGCGGCCGGCGGATTTCGAACGCCTCTGCATCGACCGCGAGCTGGTCGAGTCACGGGCCGCACGCCTGCGCGACGCCGGGCCGGCACTGGCGGAAAAGATCCGCGCGGTCTTCAGCAACGACCGCGAACATCCGCCCTCCGATATCGATGCCAGCCTCTACGACGGCTTCCTGGACGGCGCCGACAAGCGCGTGTTTGCGGAGATCCGGACCAGCGACCCGCAGGCGCTGGCCGAGCGCGACTTCGGCTTCCGCGATGCGCGCCTGCCCGAGTTGCTGTTCCGCTACCGCGCACGCAATTTTCCGGAGCACCTGTCAGACCCGGAACGCGTGCGGTGGGACGACTACCGACGCCGGCGCCTGTTGGATGAGGCCGCACGCTTGGGCGAGCAGAGCCTGCCGCAGTATTTCGCCCAGATCGACGCCCTGCGCGCCGAACACCACGACCAACCCGACCGCCTCGCGCTGCTGGACCACCTGCAGCAATGGGGCGAACAGCTGCATCAATCACTATGACCGCCTACTTCAGCGATGCCAGCCTGAAGTTCCTGCGTGGACTGGCGCTGCACAACAACAAGCCCTGGTTCAACGAGCACAAGCCGCAGTACGAGGCGCACGTGCGCCAGCCGTTCCTGCGCCTGATCACCGACCTGCAACCGGATCTGGCCGCGGTCAGCCAGCACTTCCGCGCCGACCCGCGCACCGTTGGCGGCTCGATGTTCCGCATCTACCGCGACGCCCGCTTCTCGCACGACAAGTCCCCGTACAAAAGCTGGCAAGGCGCGCGCCTGTTCCACGAACGCCGCCGCGAAGTGGCCGCGCCGTCGTTCTACATCCACCTGCAGCCCGGCGCGAGCTTCGTCGGCGCCGGTCTGTGGCATCCCGAACCCAAAACCCAGCTCCGCATCCGCCACTTCATCCTCGACAACCCCGTCAGCTGGAAAGCCACCGCGCATTCGCCAAAGCTGCGCAAATGCTTCGACTTCGGGCAGGAGAACAAACTGGTGCGACCACCGCGCGGCTTCCCCGCCGATTTTGAATTCATCGACGACCTGAAACACCGCAACTGGGTGTTCGTGCGGCCGCTGGACGACGCGACGATGACGGGGACGAAGCTGCGCGAGACTATTGCGGGCGATCTTGTGATGCTGGGGCCGTTTGTGGATTATTTGTGTGCGGGGTTGGATTTGGAGTTTTGAGTTTGTCTGCCCAAACAAAAGACTCCTCAGCGTCCCGAGCCACTACCGCTTTTTCGACTCAGGGCGAACTACGCATTCGACACACTGCCCTCTTCGACCAGCGTAGACGTTTTGGTTAACTCCAAGCATTGTCCCTAAGTCGAGGCTCACTTTAGGCGAGGCGACAGCTTGGGTTCTGCCCACCCTTCTCCTTGGAATCCGCGTAGGACCTTGATGTGGGCGGAAGCGCCACTAATGTTCCTTACCTCAGCGCGAACTCCCATCGCACCAATCAGTATCGGCTCATGCCCCTCGATAGGAAACGTAAATTCCTCGCTGCGAGGGTTTGGCCCGACCTCGGTATATCGCACTCGCAACTGTCCATCACGAACCCCCATATATTCGAGCGCTCGCAATCTATTGTTTTCTAGCAGAATCGAACGAATTCCTTCTTCCGTCACCTCGACGTCCTTTCCCTTCACACGCCGATTCCAAATAGTTTGATACCCGTTGTAGCCGCTATTGTCGACAAACCACTCCCTGTCACCGTTGGTGCGATGAACTCGTAGACCGACTGTATCGCCCTTCGCCAATACATTGCCCAGCAGTCCGTGCCAAGCGCGGCCCTTGCCTTCCACAGGAGTGTAATAGTCCCACTTACTATCTCTGTGAGAAAAGTGCAGATCTGTCGCGTCGATTGCGAAACTGAAGGGAAGACGCAACGCCCCTGGCATTCTGCTTTCAAAAGGCTCAGATATCCGGTACGTCTGAAGGTCCGTAGTGTCTCCTTCAACGTAGAACTTATCGCCCGGAAATACTTGCAACTCTTCGCCCGTAAGGCTGGCGTTCGGCGAAGCAGCGAAGGCTTGCACACAAGCAAGCATGACAATAAGGAAAAAGGCTAGCATTAAGCGGTGCACGATAACCTCAACGCGTTACGTGGGAAGGTCGCACCATTTTGCCATATTTTACCGAGCAGCACCCAAACAGGGTGAGATGCCGTGGCCTAACAACCCAGCACCCGGCTCGCGGCCCAATTTGTCCCATGGAAACACCTCCAAAGGGACGATGGCGCGAGGCCCGACAAAACTCAAACTCATCATGTGTAACGTTCTGGCCCGTGGGAGAAAGAGGTCCTTTCTTGTGGGACGGGCTTATGACGAACGCCCTCTTCTTCTACGATGGGTGCTTTTGTGTAGCTCGCGTTGATAAGAAGATTTCGTCACCTGTTGGGCAATCAAAAGTTATCTGCGGCGATGCAATGGCCGCTCGCGCCAAGCGCGCTCAGTCAGTTCCGGAGTGATGGTCTCACGAAGCACCCGGAGGGCATTGTCAGAATATCGAGGGTGCTTTTGCGAGCCAAACTCAAACACCATAACATTAGTCGGGTCTTCGTCTATACGCAAAAAGTCGCGGATAGCCTTGACCTTAGTAGGTGTCAATCCTAGCTTTTCCGCCAACGCACTGGGACTCCAGTGGTATTTTTTCTGGAGGTCCACTTCACGGATCGCAGCGGCGCCCTCAGGGTCATCCCCTGATACGTATCGAACCGCTGGTGCATCCACTGACCTTGTGATTCGAACGCGAACGGTCGGGCCGACTCCCTCCACGTGTGTTGTAAGGGTCGTCAGCCTCGGGAACACCTCTTCTACAGCCGTGTGCGCCTTGATAGCTTCTTCAATACGGTCCAAATCCCTTTTGGAGATAGCCACTTCGTCGCTCACATGGGCCTCCATCGCTAGAAGAGTGGTAATTCGGCCCCTAGCTTCGTCTCTTGCTCTTCGCCCCGGCGACAGCAGGTCGCGAATCTGGGCATATTCCCGGTTAACCAGCATCAAGAAATCTGGAAGTGGCTGGGTGGAGAGGGGTAAGACTCGCGCCGGCAGGTTGTCGGCTAGCGTATCTTGAAAATGTGCAACCAAGATTTCGTCGAGAGCTGTGATCAAAGATCTGGAATTGATGTAGAGAGTATCTTCAGGAACAACGATCATCCAGTGTTGCGCTTGGTCACGCATTGCGTCTATGACGCGGATAGCCCCGCCTTGCGCACCGTAAATCCAGCCTCTGGCCTGAGCTATGCTCACCGCCCTCTCAATACCAATAGAAGTTCCCTTCGCCTTATCAAATACGCTCTGGCCCTTCAGTACCAACAACGCCTTAACCAGCATTTCGCTGGCGTGCTGGAGCATTAGCAACACTGCTTCAGACCTTCCGTCGTCGTTGTGGCTATTGAACGCTTCCAATCCACGTTTCAGTGAAGCTATAGCGTTGGCTTTCAGAGTTTTGGCTTCCCGCTTTAACTTCACGATGCACCTACCTTCGGCCTTCTTCGAGTGGATGTTACTGCGTACGCTTCGACCCCACCACCTTCGGAAGCCGCGCTGATTGACGATACGCAGTTGTGCGGTTTCACTTTATTCGTGCCTTGACGAAACGGGTACTCGCTTGAATTGCAATGACGCGGGCTGTCAGAGCCTCCGCCTTGCGCGACGTGTCGCCGCTTGACAAGAACTTTCATTTCGAACGCAACCAACTTCCCTCGCAACAGCTCCACAGCCACTGGCATACCACCGCCTTATGTCCCCAACCACCGCGTCTTGCGCCGCCCGCATCCACATCGCTGATCACCCCGATCAGCTTGCCTTGCGCATTGAGGCTGTCGAGCGCGTCCAGCGCGACGTCGAGCGAATCCGGATCGAGGCTGCCGAAGCCTTCGTCGTGGAACAACGCGTCGGTACGGGTCTTGTGGCCTATGGCAACCGCGTTGGATCAATCAGCCGCTCGCGCGCCGGTCTGGGGGCAATCGGTGCGCACTGGCGTTCGATCATGCGTCGCACGACAGGCGCATCGCGACCGCAGTGGAGTGTCCGGATGCGCTCGGATATGGCCGCGTCGTGGTGAGTCATGCGACTGTTGTGGCGCACGTAGTCGAGCCACGTAGGCGTCTCGTAACGCTCGATCCAGACCTCGGGGTCGGCGAGATCGCGCAGCAGGGTCCAGTTGCGCGCCCCGTCGCGGCGCCGGACGCGACGTCGCTCGACCATCGCGCCCATGAACTCCCCGAGATCCGTCTCACGAATCGCGTATTCGATGGTAATCACGACCGGACCCGTTCGCCCGTCCACGGGGACGGCCGTGCTCGGCTCTTTCCACAAGTGCAGCAAATCGAGATTGAGTTCTTTCGTCTGCGCCACCGGCCACCAGCGTCCGAGCGCCGCGCCGCCTAGCATGACGACGGATGCCGCCAGCAGTGCCAGGGTGACGCTCGTGTCTGCCGCGACTTCACCCCACAGCCAGCTTCCACTCGCCAGGCCGCCAAACGCCGCCATCTGGTAGATCGACAACGCGCGCGCGACCACCCAGCGTGGCGCCGACATCTGCACGGCGACGTTGAACGTGGCAAGCGCCAACAGCCACCCGGCGCCGGCCACCAGCAACGCGGCCATCGTCACCAGCAGCTGCGTACTGACAGCGGCGATCGACCCGGCGAGGGCAAACGCGACACTGGTCCAGCCCACGATGGCCCCGGTCGACATCCGTTGGCGCAGCTTCGCGTTCCCGACGGCGCCGGCCACCGCGCCCACGCCAAACGCACCGAGCAGCAGGCCATAGGTGAGCGGTCCGCCGCCGAGCCTGTCCTTGGCGAGCAGCGGCATCAGCGCCATGAGTCCGCTTGCCGCGATACAGAACACCGCGCTGCGCACCAGAACCGTGCGAATGGCGGGCGATCCGGCGACAAAACGGACGCCCGCGCCCATGGCGATGCCGAGCGTTTCGCGCGGCAGCGTCTGCGGGTTCGCGGGTGGACGCCAGCGCAGCAGCACGACGATCAACCCGATGTTGCTGACCGCGCTCACCGCGAACGCCGCCGCGGCACCGGCGGCCGCAACGATCGCGCCGCCGATCGCGGGACCCGCGCTGCGGGCGATGTTGAAACCCATGCTGTTGAGCGCCACCGCGCCCGGCAACTCTGCCCGCGGCACCATGTCCCCGACGGACGCCTGCCACGCCGGCCCGTTGAAGGCGCTGCCGCAGCCCATCAGGAAAGTGAAAATCAGCAGCAGCCACGGCGTGATCCATCCGCTCCATGCGAATCCCGCCAGCGTGGCCGACACGATCAGCATGAAGCCCTGCGCGGCGAGCATCACCTTGCGTCGATCGAGATTGTCGGCGACCGCCCCGGCGACCAATGAGAACAACGTGATCGGCAAATAGACCGACGCCAGCACCAACGCGACCATATCGGCCGATGGCGCGATCGCAATCATCAGCCAGGAAGCGCCGACCGACTGGATGAGCACGCCTAGGTTGCTGACCGTGCTGGCGGCCCAGACCCCACGGAACACCGGGTAACGCAATGGCGACAGCGCCGAGGGGGCTTGCTCGTTGTGCACGGAGCCGGATTCGTCTGGTGTCATTCAGGTCGGCTTTTGGGAATGGATCTGCGTCCGTAGCGTAGCAGTGCGGGCATGCCCGTCCGGCGGCTCACTGTCAGGGGCACACCACCGCGCTATGCCCCATCCCGCGGGTCTTGCGCACCTGGATCTGCACCGGGATGCGCTCTTTCACCGCATCCACATGGCTGATCACGCCGATCAGCTTGCCCTGGGCGTTGAGGCTGTCGAGCGCGTCCAGGGCGACGTCGAGTGAGTCCGGGTCCAGGCTGCCGAAGCCTTCGTCGAGGAAGAAGGAATCGATGCGGGTCTTGTGGCTGACCAGATCCGACAGGCCCAGTGCCAGCGCGAGGCTGACCAGGAAGCTCTCGCCGCCGGACAGGGTGCGGGTGTCGCGCTGGGCGTCGGCTTGCCAGGTGTCGAGCACGCTCAGGGCCAGCCCTTTGCCGTCGCGGGCCAGCAGGTAGCGGCCGCCGTCGAGCCGCTGCAGGTGCTGGTTGGCCAGGCACACCAGCTGGTCCAGGGTCAGCCCCTGGGCGAAGGTGCGGAACCTGTCGCCCTGCGCCGAGCCGATCAGGCCATTGAGGTGCTGCCATTCCTCCAGCCTCTCGCCGGCCTCGGCGATCTGCGTGTGCAGCGCCTGCAGGCCGCTGCGCTGGGCGTGATCCAGCGCCAGCTGGGTACGGATCTGCGTGGCCTGATCGCGCGCCTGCTCCACGGCGGCTTCGCTGGTCTGTGCGTCCGCAATGAGTTGCGCCAGATCCGCGTCGCTGCGGGGCGTGGCCTGCAGTTCGTCGCAGCGCTCGCGCAGTTGCGTGGCACGGCTGCGGATGTCGGCGAGTGTCTGGGTCAGCGCGTCCTGCTGGGTCTGCAGCCGTTCGCGTTCTTCCGGCGGCAGCCGCGCGGCCAACAGTGCATCGTGGTGGGCGAAGCCGCGTTGCTGGAGCGCCGCTTCGAGCTGGCTTGTGGTGTGGGCGAGATCCTGCGAACGGCTCTCCAACAACACCTCGGCCGCATGCAACGCTGACGCGGCGCGCTGCACCTGTCGCTGCACCTGCTCCAGCTCGGTGACGGCGTGGCGTAGCGCGGCGGCGGGCTCGGCTACCGGGGCGAGCGCCTCACCGGGTGTTGCTGCGTGGCCGCTTTGATCCCAGCGCTGCTGCCAATGCCCGCCCTGCTCGCCCGCCTGTTTTGCTTTGCTGCGGTGCTCGACCAGCGCGTGCTGCAGGCGCTGCAGTTCGGAATCGCGTTGGCGCCATTGCGACCACTCGTGCCCGCGCTCGCTCAGCCATGCTTCCGCGTCGGTGGGCAGCGCACGGTCCGGCAGGTCGGCGGACAGCTGCTGACGCAGGCGCTCGGCTTCGCTAACGGCTGCATCGTGACGCTCACGCTGCTCCTGCTCACGGCCCGCGGCCATCGTCAGCGATTCGCGCAGGACATGGAGTCGGGTGTCGTGACGCTCCAACGCCAATTGCTGTTCGTCGCGTTGCTTGTTCGCGACCTGCACGGCGGCGTGCCATTGCTCCAGCTTGGCGACCTGCTCGCTCGCCTGTTTGCCCTGCATGCCGACGGCGGTGAGTTCGACGGCCAATGCCGACTGCTCGTCGCCGTCGGCAAAGGTCAGCCGCAGCGCGGCGCAGCGTGACGCCCATTCTTCGGCGAGCGTGGCGTTTTGCGCGCCCAATGCCTGCAGGTGGTGTTCGGTACGGGTCAGGTCGGCTTGCCTGGACGCATGCTGGACCTCACAGCGCCGGTGACGCTCACTGGCCTGCTGGAGCTGCAGCTCGGCTGCGCTGGCATCGGCCTGCGACTGGCTGGGGTCGAGCTGCCGGTACTCGTCGATGGCCGGGTGCTCGGTGGCGCCGCAAAGCAGGCACGCCTGCCCCTCTTCCAGGGCCGCGCGGTGGCCCGCCAGGTCCATGATCTGGCGCTCCAGCGCAACGATGCGCTGACGGTCCTGCAGGATGGTCTTGGCAACATCCAGTGCCGATTTCGCCTTTGCCAGTTGCTCGGCATCGCTGACGAGCAGGGCCTTCAACGACTCCAATCGCGCCTGTTCGTCAGTGATCTGCGTGCGCAGCGTTTGCCGCTGCTCGGTCAGCGGCGACAGATCGCGCAAGGCGGCGTATCGCTCGCGAAGGCCGTCGCGCGCCTCGCGCAGTGCGTCCAGGCTGGTGCCGGCGCTGGCGGTCGCGAACCGCGCGGTGTCCGCGTCCACCTGCGCGCTGGCTTCAGCCAGGGCCGTCGCCAGCCCTGCCCTCTCCTCTTCGGCGGACTTCAGCAGCGCTCGGGATTGCTCGTGCCTTTCGGACGCGTCGGCCAGAGCCTGCCTGGCGTGCGCTTCCTGTTGGGTGGCGGTCTGCAATTGGGCGAATCCGGCGCGCCAGCCCGGCAGCTTCTCGCCCAGCTGCGCGTGTGCGCTCAAATCCGTCTGGGTGGACTGCAATTCGTCAAAGCGCTGCTGGTCGGTGTGCAGCGCCAGCGCGCTGGCCTGCGCGCACTGCTTCGCGAGCTGCAGGCATTGCCAAAGGCCGTTGCGCTCCAAGCCGAGCTGCCCGGCGTGCTGTTCCTGCGCCTGCTCGCGGTGTGTCTTTGCGTCGGCAACGCCCTGGGTCGCGTTCTGCCATTGGGTGTAGGACGGCCACGCGGCTTCGGCAGGTTGGGCCTGTCGCAGGCGCTCTCGCGCCGGGGCGGCGGCGCTCAGTGCTTCCTGCGCGGCGCGCTCCTGATCGTCAACGGTGCGCAGCTGCGCCTGCACCTTGTCCAAGTCCTGCCGCCACGCCAGCGCTTCGCGGCTGCGCTGCCGCGCGACCACCAGACGCCCCACCTCTTCGGTCACTGCCTGCAGCTGCTCCTGCATGGCCGCGAGCGCCTCCTCTGGCAGCAGTTGCACGCCGCCGGCCGTCGCCTGCAGCTGGTCGACCTCGCGCTTGATCCGGTCGGTCTGCGCGTACACCCGCTGCGAGATCTCGCTGTAGATGTCCGTGCCGGTCAGCTGCTCCAGCAGCTCGGCGCGCTCGTTGTCCTTGCTGTGCAGGAAGCTAGCGAACTCGCCCTGCGCGAGCAGTACCGAGCGGGTGAAGCGGTCGAAACCCAGCCCGGTGCGGGCCTCGGTCTCGTCCAGCTTCTCCTTGATCGAGGTGGTGACGATGCTGCCGTCGGCCAGCGCCAGCTCGACCTGCGGCGCCTGCAGCTTGCCGCCCGCCTTGCCATGCGCGCGCCGCTGCGACCAGAACGCGCGGTAGCGCTGGCCACGGCTCTCGAACTCCACCTCGGCCAGGCAGTCCGCCGTGTGCTCCGTCATCAGCGGATTCTGCGAGGCCGAGATGGTGGGCATGCGCGGGGTGCGGTGGAACAGCGCCAGACAGATCGCGTCCAGCAGCGTGGTCTTGCCGGCGCCGGTAGGCCCGGTGATCGCGAACAGCCCGTCGGCAAACGCAGGGGCGGTGAAGTCGATCGCGGTCTCGCCCTTGAGCGAGTTGAGGTTCTTCAGGCGCAGCGAGAGGATTTTCATGCCGGCTCCCCCCCTTCGATGTCGGCCAGCACCTCATCGAAACACGCGTGCAGCCGTTCAACGCGCGCGTCCGTCAGGTCCTCCTCCTGGGCCAGGCGCTGGGCGAACACCTCACGCGGCTGCAGCTCGTCCAGGTGCTGGCCGTCGGCGGCATCGATCACCGCATGGGCTGCGCTGCGCTTGCGGCGGATGCGCAACACCTCCAGCGGCAGCGCTTCGACCAGCTCGGCGACCCGGTTCTGCAGGTCGGGCAGATAGTCATCCACCTCGACCATGACCTCGACCCAGCCGAGCCCGCCGTCCGGCACCTCGCCGGCGATAGCGGCCAGTTGCGCCGGCAGGCTGGCGAGCGTGCCGGCCGCCCGCGCCAGCACGCGGAAGCGCGGCACCGGCAACGGTGTGACCTCATGCAACTGCTCGCCCTGCAGCTCGACCAGCAGCACCTGCTTGGCCTGGCCGATCTCGTCAAAGCTGAGCGGAATCGGCGAGCCGCTGTAGCGGATATGGTCCAGCCCGCCGACCTTCTGCGGCTGGTGGATATGCCCCAGCGCGATGTAGGCGGCCGGCGGAAACGCACTGGTGGGAAAGGCGTTGAGCGAGCCGACATAGATCTCGCGCACCGAGTCGCTGGTGCTGGCGCCCACGGTGGTCAGGTGGCCGCTGGCGATGATTGGCAGAGGCTCGCCGGCGGCCTCGCGCATCGCGACGGCGGCCTCGTGGATGCGCGCGTAGTGGGAGGCGATCCCGTCCATCATCGCGCCGCGCTTGTCCTCGGCGCTCTGCCCGGCCTCGCTGCGGGAGACATCGCGCGAGCGGATGAAGGGCACCGCGCACAGGATCATCCCCGGACCGCCATCGCGGCCGGGGATCCGGTGCACGTGCTCTTCCGGCGACTGCATCAGCGTCGGCACCACCAGCGTGTCCAGCCGCGCCAGCAGGCCGCGCGATTCCGCCAGCATCGCCGGTGAGTCGTGGTTGCCGCCCAGCACGATCAGGCGCGCACCCGCGTCGCGAATGCCGACAATGAAGCGGTTGTACTGCTCGCGCGCGTAGCTGGGCGGGGTGCCGGTATCGAACACGTCGCCGGCCACCAGCACTGCATCCACGCGGTGCTGCTGCACCTGCTCGACCAGCCAGTCCAGGAACGCCGCATGCTCGGCTTCGCGCGATTGGCCGAGAAAGTTCTGGCCAAGATGGAGATCGGAGGTGTGCAGCAGACGCATGCGGTGCGGGTCCCCGGAAAAGCGTGGGCGCCAAGGCGCGCCGGAAGTGGCAAAGACCGGCCAGTGTGCCTGCCGGCCCTGTTCCGGGCCATTCAATCCGCAATGGATCGCACCGGTTGCGACGGCAAGGGCGCCGCGCGCGGTTGTGGTTCACCCTGCGGCAGCGCTTTTGCGGCAGGCTTCGTCCATGACCGACGAGGATCGACGATGAAGAAATGGCTGCTGGCGGCAATCCTGATCGTGCTGGCGCTGGTGGGCTACGTCGCCGCCGGCCCGTACATCACCTACACCGCGATCCGCGACGCGGTGGAATCCAAGGACACCGCCAAGCTCTCGCGCCAGGTTGATTTCCCGCAGCTGCGGACCAACCTGAAGCTGCAGCTGGACGACTACATGGTCCGCCGGGCGGGACCGGACATGCAGTCCAGCCTGCTTGGCGTGTTCGCCGTGCGCGTGGCCAGCGGCGTGGCCGGCGCGGCGGTGGACACCATGATTACCCCGGCAGGACTGGCGGCGATCCTGGAAGGCCGCGCGGTGGTGCATCGTGTCGCCGGGGACACCGGGCCGGATCCCTATCGCCCTGCCCGGCCGACCAACCCGCTGCGCGATCCCAGCTACCGGTTCGAATCGCTGTCGCGCTTCAGCGCCACCGTTCCGGGTGAAGACGGTGAGGACATCACGCTGGTCCTGACCCGCCAGGGCCTGCGCTGGAAACTCAGCGATATCCGCCTGTCGGAGCCGGCCAGGGACGCGCTGATGCGGCGCCCCTGATTCCGCTGTCGCGGCTGAACTGTTACCGGGTCGGACGCATCTGCGCGCCCTGCCCGAGACCAGTCAACGTCAGGCGCTCTTGCGCTCCTTGACCGCCGGCTCGGCGTCGGCAACGCCCGCCACATCGGCGCGCGCCAGGTTCGCCTTGCGCACCTCGGCGGCGGTTTCGCCGTCCCCGGCCAGGAAGGCTTCCAGCGAGTCGTCCATCGCCTCCATCCACGGCGTGTGGTGGGGCGGCGCGACGGTCCCGGTCATCGTCGAGCGGTAGCTCTTGTTGCGGTAGCCCAGGATGTCCTTCTGCTTGTCGCGGATCCATTCCTTGAACAGCACGCCCATGCCCTCGATGTCGAACTCGGGGTAGTCGGTCGGGCCGACCAGATCGCGGATGTATTCGGCCTGGAAGTCGATATGGGAAAACGCATCGTCCGCCTTCTCTTCCTTCTCCACCCACTTGCGCGAGTCGGCGACCATCTCGCCCCTCGACGGCAACGCCAGCTTGCCCAGGATCACGTCGCGGGCATACCAGGCCTGGGCGTCGAACATGTTGAAGGTGTAGTACTGGTCCTGCATGCCCAAGTAGATCAGCTTGGGGTTGTCGATCCAGAAGATGCCCTTGTAGAGGTCCTCCGGGTACAGCCGGTTGTAGGTGCGAAGGGTCAGGTCATCCGGCAGGAACGGGAAGTAATGCTGATAGCCCGTGCACAGGATGATCGCGTCGACATCGCGCGTGCTGCCATCGACGAAGTGCGCGGTGGAACCCTCCACGCGGGTCAGCAGCGGGTATTCGCGGAATTCGGGCGGCCAGTCATAGCCCATCGGCGAGGTGCGGTAGCTGAAGGACACCGACTTGGCGCCGTACTTGTGGCACTGGGTGCCGATGTCTTCGGCGGAATAGCTGCTGCCGACCAGCAGCAGGTCCTTGTCGGTGAACTCGCAGGCGTCGCGGAAATCATGCGCGTGGAGGACGCGGCCCGGGAACTGCTCCAGACCTTCGAAATAGGGTGCGTTGGGGGTCGAGAAGTGGCCGGTCGCCACGATCACGTAGTCGAACTCCTCGGTGGAGAGCTCATCGGCCTTCAGGTCACGCACGGTGACGGAGAACTTGCCGGTCTCCTCCGAATAATCGACCCACTGCACTTCGGTATGGAAGCGGATGCTGCGGCGCAGGTCGATTTTCTCCACCCGGCCCATGATGTAGTCGCGCAGCACGGCGCGCGGCGGGTAGGAAGCGATCGGCTTGCCGAAGTGCTCCTCGAAACTGTAGTCGGCGAACTCGAGACATTCCTTGGGGCCGTTGGACCACAGGTAGCGGTACATGCTGCCGTGCACGGGCTCGCCATAGGCGCCCACGCCGGTGCGCCACGTGTAGTTCCACATGCCGCCCACGTCGTTCTGCTTTTCATAGCAGACGATTTCGGGAATCTCGGCGCCTGCATTCGCGGCAGCCTCGAAGGCGCGCAACTGGGCAAGGCCGCTGGGGCCGGCGCCTAGGATCGCAATACGTTTGTTACTCAATGGAAACTCCTGTTGTCTGGCGGCGGGAAACAACCGCGATGGGGCGCGTGAATCGGGCGGCAGCGCACACGAACACATGAATCCGTCGAGAGACGGAACGAAAGTCCGTAGTGGCCCTCTCCGGTCACCAATCAGTGACCCGGACGCTCAGCCCGAAACCGCCAGCGCAGGTGCGCCGCGTCCACGGTCGACCGGCATCGTGCCGTTGACCTGGATCGCCCGCGAGGCGAAAAAAAGACGGGATTCCCCTCCCGTCGTTGCGGCGAGTACACCGCCGAACCGCATGAAATACGGCTTGAATGGGGGCTTTACATCAACGGACAATGTTAACACAAATGCAACGGCCATGCCATTTTTGCGGCCATCACACTCACCCGTGACGCTGCCCGTGCTAAGCGATCAAGGCGCCGATCTACTGCCCGTCCGGATCAATCCGGGTTGGCGACCCCGTGGGGCACGTGGCCGGCGGTGACCAGGCCACGCGCCGACTCGATGTTGTGCTCGGAATCGTCAAAGAAGATATCGGCGCCGAAAGCCTCCAGGAACGGTCCCTTGGGACGGCCACCGAGGAACAGCGCCTCGTCAAGTCGGATGTCCCAATCGCGCAGCGTGCGGATCACCCGCTCGTGCGCGGGTACCGAACGTGCGGTGACCAGGGCGGTGCGGATCGGCGCTTCCTGGCCCATCGGAAACGCGTCCTGGAGCCGGTGCAGTGCGTCCAGGAAGCCGCGGAACGGGCCGCCCGACAGCGGCTCGCCGGCACGGTCGAGCTCGTGCTGGGAAAACGCCTCCAGCCCGCCCTCGCGCGAGACGCGCTCGCTCTCGTCGCCAAAGATCACGGCATCCCCATCAAAGGCGATCCGGAGCTGGTGCTGGCGCTCCGGCAGCGCCTTGGCGGGCAGCAGCGTTGCTGCGGCGATGCCGGCGGCCAGCGCGTTGCGCACGTCCTGCGCGTGGGTGGAGAGGAATAGGTCGGCGCCGAACGGGCGGATGTAAGGAAACGGCGGCGCCCCGTTGCTGAAAGCGGCGCGGCGGATCGCCAGGCCGTGGTGGGCAATCGAGTTGAATATCCGCAGGCCGGTGTCGGCGGAGTTGCGCGAGATCAGGATGACCTCGACCCGGGGCGCTTCCGGCGGCGAGTCCTCGTTGAGCGCGAGCAGCTTGCGCACCAGCGGAAACGCAACGCCGGGCTCGAGCAGTTCGTCCTCGCGGCTGAGCTGGTAGGCCGCGTAGGCGTCCAGTCCCTCGCTGGCGAACAACGAATGGCTGTCCTCCAGGTCGAACAGGGTGCGCGAGGAGATCGCGACGATCAGCGGGTCGGCTTGGTTATCGGGCATGGCGATATTGTGCGCGATCGGCGTCGCAGGGGCTGCGATGGGAGCGCGGGGTGCCTCGCAAGTGTGCGTGGCTGTGCCGTGCCGACCGGATCCGCGACGAATTCCTCGTCGCGGCAACGCTAACCGCCGACAAACTGCTCGGTCAGCATCCGCTCTTCCAGGCTGTGCTCGGGGTCGAACAACAGGGTGACGGTGTGTTCGCTGGACTCGCGCACGGTCACCTGGACCACATCGCGGACCTCGTGCGAGTCGGCCGTCGCGCTCACGGGGCGCTTGTAGGGGTCCAGCACGCGCAGTCGCACTTCGGTGTCGGCCTTGAGCACGGCGCCGCGCCAACGCCGGGGCCGGAATGCTGCGATCGGCGTCAGCGCCACCACCTGGGTGTCCAGCGGCAGGATCGGCCCGCCGGCGGAGAAGTTGTAAGCCGTGCTGCCGGCCGGGGTGGCGACCAGCACGCCATCGCAGATCAACTCCTCCAGCCGGCGCTGTCCGTGCAGGTCAATCGAGAGGTGCGCGGCCTGGCGGGTCTGGCGCAGCAGCGAGACCTCGTTGTAGGCCAGCGACCGCACCCGTGCGCCCGAATCGGTCTCGGCCATCATCTCCAGCGGTCGCAGGACCGATGGCTTGGCCGCGTGCACGCGCTCGATCAGTTGACCGGCGCTGTAGTGGTTCATCAGGAAGCCGACCGTGCCCTGGCGCATGCCGTACACCGGTTTGCCCAGCTCGCCGTAGCGGTGCAGCGTCTGCAGCATGAAGCCGTCGCCGCCGAGCGGCACCAGCACGTCGGCCTCGTCCGGTGCGTGATCGCCGTGCAGGTCCACCAGCTCGCTGCGCGCCGCCTGCGCCTCTTCGGCAATGCTGGCAAGGAAGGCAAAACGCGGGGATGAAGTCATTGGCCGCTCCGGAATCATTGCCCGCAGGATAGCGTGGCTGCGGCACGCAAAAAAAAACCGGCGGGAGCCCGAGGGCCACCGCCGGTTTTTCAGACCACCGGGATCAGGCCGCCGCTTCTGCCAGCTGCGCCAGGCGACGCACCGCGACCGACACGGTCGGGTAATCCAGGTTCTTCTGGTTCACCAGCTCGGCGAGCATCGACAGGGTGAAACGCAGGCCCTGGTCATCGCGCGCCAGCCAGGCCTCGACCTTCGCCGCCGCCGGCTTCTTGCCGCCGCTGGCGAGGATCTGCCCGACCAGCGCCCGCTGCTGCGCCGCCAGTTCGTCACGCATCGCGCCGCGGGCGAGCGCCTGCCAGCGTCCCTCCACCGGCAGGGCGTTGATCTGCTCGTGCAGCCACGGCAGCTGGAACGCGGCGCCCAGTTCGAAGTACGCGCGCGACGCTTCCAGCGCCGACACCTTGCGGGCGTTGGCGATCTCGATGATGTCGCAGGCGAACTCCAGCACCGGCAACGCCGCCAGATGCTCCGCCAGCGCCGACGGCACGCCCTTGGCCTTCCACTCGGCCAGCTGGGCGTTGAACTTCTCGCGGCGCACGGGCGACATCGTCTCCGGCAGCGCCGCGTGCACGGCCTTGAAGCCGTCGCCGAAGCGCGCCATGCCCTTGGTGATCTCCGGCATCGGGCCCGGACGCGACAGCAGCCAGCGGGTGACCGTACGCAGCAGGGTCCAGATCGTCTGCAGGGCGTCGATCTGCACCGACTCCAGCACCTTGCCGTCGAGGGCGTCGATCTGCGCCCACAGCGCGCGGGCATCCAGCGCCTCGCGGGCGATGGTGTAGGCCTCGGCGATCTCGCCGGGGCTGCGGCCGGTGTCCTCCTGCATGCGCAGGGTGAACGTGGCGCCCATGCGGTTGACCATCGAGTTGGTCACGGCGGTGGCGATGATCTCGCGCTTCAGGCGGTGGCCTTCCATCGCCTTGGCGTACTTGGCCTGCAGCGGTTTGGGGAAGTAGCGCACCAGTTCCTTGGACAGGTAGGGATCCTCGGGCACGTCCGAATCCACCAGCTGCTGGAACAGCACCAGCTTGCTGTAGGACAGCAGCACCGCCAGCTCCGGCCGGGTCAGGCCCAGTCCCCGCGCCTTGCGGTCGGCGAATTCGGCATCCGATGGCAGGTACTCGATCTGGCGGTCCAGCAGGCCCTGCGATTCCAGGGTCTGGATGAAGTGCTGCTTGGAACCCAGGCGCGGCGCACTCATGCGCTCCATCAGGCTGATGGCCTGGTTCTGGCGGTAGTTGTCCACCAACACCAGCCCGGCCAGCTCGTCGGTCATCTCCGCCAGCAGCTTGTTGCGCGCCGGCAGGGTGAGCTTCTTCAGCTTGACCTGCTCGTTGAGCAGGATCTTGATGTTGACCTCGCGGTCGGAGGTACCCACGCCGGCGGAGTTGTCGATGAAGTCGGCGTTGAGCAGCGCGCCCGCCTGGGCGGCCTCGATGCGGCCCAGCTGTGTCATGCCCAGGTTGCCGCCCTCGCCGATCACCTTGCAGCGCACGTCGCGGCCGTCGATGCGCAGGCCGTTGTTGCCGCGGTCACCCACGTCGGCATGGCTCTCGGTGCTGGCCTTGATATAGGTGCCGATGCCGCCGTTCCACAGCAGGTCGACGGGCGCCTTGAGGATCGCGCTCATCAGCTCGTTGGGGCTCATCGACTGGATCGACTCATCGATGCCGAGCACGGCCTTGACCTGCGGGGTCAGGTCGATCGACTTGGCGCTGCGCGGGAACACGCCGCCGCCCGCGCTGATCAGCTCGCGCTTGTAATCGTCCCAGCTGGAACCGGCCAGCTTGAACAGGCGCTGGCGCTCCTTGTAGGACGTGGCCGCCACCGGATCGGGATCCAGGAAGATGTGACGGTGGTCGAACGCGGCCACCAGGCGGATGTGCTTGGACAGCAGCATGCCGTTGCCGAACACGTCGCCGGACATGTCGCCGATGCCGACCGCGGTGAAGTCCTCCTTCTGGGTGTTCACGCCCAGGGCGCGGAAGTGGCGCTTGACCGACTCCCACGCGCCGCGCGCGGTGATGCCCATGCCCTTGTGGTCGTAGCCGACCGAGCCGCCGGAGGCGAACGCATCGCCCATCCAGAAGTTGTGGTCGGCCGAGATCGCATTGGCGATGTCGGAGAAGCGCGCGGTGCCCTTGTCGGCGGCCACCACCATGTAGGCGTCATCGCCGTCGTGGCGGACCACGTTGTCGGGATGCACGACCTTGCCATCGACCAGGTTGTCGCTGATGTCGAGCAGGCCGTTGATGAACATCTGGTAGCAGGCCACGCCCTCGGCCTGCAGCGCGGCGCGATCGGACGGCGGGCGCTTGACGATGAAGCCGCCCTTGGCGCCGACCGGCACGATGATGGTGTTCTTGACCATCTGCGCCTTGACCAGGCCGAGCACCTCGGTGCGGAAATCCTCGCGCCGGTCCGACCACCGCAGGCCGCCGCGGGCCACCGGGCCGAAGCGCAGGTGGATGCCTTCCACGCGCGGTCCGTAGACGAAGATCTCGCGGTACGGACGCGGCTTGGGCAGGTCGGGCACCAGCGCGGAATCGAACTTGAAGGCCACGTAGCCGCAATCGGCCCCGCCCACGCCGCACTGGTAGTAGCTCGTGCGCAGGGTCGCCTCGATCACGTCCATGAAGCTGCGCAGGATGCGGTCCTCGTCGAGGCTGGAGACGCGATCCAGCAGCGTCTTCAACGCGGTCGACGCGGCTTCGGTCTGCGCCTCGCGCTTGCCGCCGCGGGCCGCGACCACCGGTGCCAGCGCGGTCACGACGGTCTCGTCACCGCCGCTCAGGCGTTCGAGCTGCTGCTGCAGCGACGCCTGGCCGGCCTTGATGTCGGCCTTGTCCTCGTTGCCGGTGCTGGGATCGAAGCGGGCTTCGAACAGCTCAACCAGCAGTCGGGCGAGGACCGGGTAACGCGCGAAGGTCTCCTCGACGTAGCTCTGCGAGAACGGCACGCCCACCTGCAGCAGGAACTTGGCGTAGGCGCGCAGCATCGCGACCTGGCGCCAGGTCAGGCCGGCGGCGAGGATCAGGCGGTTGAAGCCGTCATTCTCGGCCTCGCCACGCCAGGTGCGCGAAAACGCGTCCTCGAAGTTGTCACCGATTCCCTCGACGTCGACATCCGGCGTGCCGGTCTCGACCTCGAAGTCCTGGATGTAGACCACTTCGCCACCGGCGTGCAGGCGGTAGGGATGCTCGGCGATCACGCGCAGCCCCATGTTCTCCATCATCGGCAACGCGTCCGACAGCGAGATGTCGTCGTGCTGGCGGTAGAACTTGAAGCGCAGGCCGCCGGTGCCCGGGCGGCTGCGATACAGGCTCAGGCGCAGGTCCTCGGGGCCCGTCAGCGCGGCCAGGTGCTCCACGTCGGCCGCGGCCACGGGCAGCGACACGTTCTCGATGTAGCCCGCCGGCAGCGCGTTGCCGAAGGTGGCCGCCATCTCCAGACCGCGCTCCTCGCCATGGCGCTCGGCGAGCACGCCGGCCAGGTCGTCGCGCCAGTCACGGACGATTTCCGCCAGTTCCGCCTCGATGAGGGCGTTGTCCACCTGCGGCATGCCTTCCACGCCCAGCGCGCCCGGCTTGGGGCGGACCAGCACGTGCAGCTGGGCCAGCGGCGAGTCGCTCAGCATCACGGTGGTGTCGATGTGCTCGCCATGCAGTTCGCGCTTGAGCATGGCCTCGATGCGCAGGCGCACGTCGGTGTTGAAGCGCTCGCGCGGGATGTAGACCAGGCCGGAGAAGAACCGGCCGAAACGGTCGCGGCGCAGGAACAGCTTGCTGCGCACGCGCTCCTGCAGGCCAAGGATGCCGGTGGCGGTCTTCAGCAGCTCCTCGCCGCTGGACTGGAACAACTCGTCGCGCGGCAGGGTCTCCAGGATGTGGCGCAGCGCCTTGCCGCTGTGGCTGTCGTCGGCGAAGCCCGAGTGCTGCATGACGAAGTCGTGACGCTCGCGCACCAGCGGGATGTCCCACGGGCGGCGGGTGTAGGCACTGGAGGTGTACAGGCCCAGGAAGCGCTCCTCGCGCACCGGCTTGCCGCTGTCGTCGAAGCTCAGTACGCCGATGTAGTCCATGTAGCCGCGACGGTGCACGGTGGCGCGCGCGTTGGTCTTGGTCAGGATCAGCGCGTCGACCGAGCCCGAGTTGGGCATGCGCGTCGCCGCCAGGGAAGAAAGCGAACGCGGCTTGTGGTTGTCCTTGCCGCGCAGCAGGCCCAGCCCGCTGCCCTTGACCGCGCGCAGCACGTCTTCGCCGCCCTGCTCGACCACGTCGTATTCGCGGTAGCCCAGGAAGGTGAAGTGGTCATCGGCGACCCAGTGCAGGAACTCGCGCCCCTCGTTGCGGCCGGCATCGTCCACCGGCAGGGTGCGGGTGGCCAGGTCGTCGGCGACCTCCAGCATCTTGTCGCGCATCTCGCGCCAGTCCGCGACGATCGCGCGCACGTCGTCCAGCACGGTCGCCAGCTTCTTCTCGATCCCCGCCATCGACGCCTTGGACTGGCGGTCGATCTCCAGGTGCATGATCGACTCGGCCTCACCCTCGCCGATGGCCGTCAGCTTGCCCGCCTTGTCGCGGGTGACCGGCATGACCGGGTGGCCCAGCACGTGCACGCCGATGTCGGCCTCGGCCAATGCCATCGACACCGAGTCAACCAGAAACGGCATGTCGTCGTTGACGATCTGCAGCACCGTGTGCGGCGACTCCCAGCCGTGGCTGTCCAGGGTCGGGTTGAACAGGCGGATGCTGGCCGTGCCCGGCTTGCGCTGGCGGACAAAATCCAGCATGTCGACCGCAAGCGCGGCCCAGCCCTGCGCGGAGTGCTGGGACCATTCGTCCTGGCCCATGCGCTCGTAGAACGCCTTGGCGAAGGCCTCGGTCTGGACCTGCTCCTTCTTGGGCGCCTGCTTGCGGATCGCGGCCAGGATCGTGTCCAGCGACACGTCGCCTGTCGCGGACGACCCGCCTGCGAGAGTGGCGACAGCGGTGCTGGTCGCGCCCTTGGCGGGGGCAGCGGATGTCTTGCCGGTGCGGCGGGCGGGGGTTTTGCGTTCAGTGCTCATGCGAATGTGGTTTCCAATGCAGTGAGGCCCGCGTTGTTACACACGGGCCAAGGCTCAGGAGTCGGTACACCAGACGGGTGTGGGGGTGCATTTTCAGCGCAGGCCGGTCTCGTTGCGGGCGATCACCAGGCGCTGGATCTCGCTGGTGCCCTCGTAGATTTCGGTGATCTTGGCGTCGCGGAAGTAACGCTCGATCGGCAGTTCCTTGGAATAGCCCATGCCGCCGTGGATCTGCAGCGCCTGGTGGGTGATCCACATCGCCGCCTCGGACGCGGTCAGCTTGGCCACCGCCGCTTCGGTGCTGAAACGTCCGCCGTGCTTCTCGGTCTCGCCCTTCTTCCAGGCCGCGCGCAGCGTCAGCAACAGGGAGGCGTCGAGCTTGCACTTCATGTCGGCGATCTTGGCCTGGGTCATCTGGAAGGCGCCGATCGGCTGGCCGAAGGCCTTGCGCTCACGGACGTACTCCAGCGTGGCTTCATAGGCGGCACGGGCGATGCCGATGGCCTGGCTGGCGATGCCGATGCGGCCGGCGTCGAGCACGCTCATGGCGATCTTGAAGCCCTCGCCTTCCGCGCCCAGGACTTCCTCGGGCTTGATCACGTAGTCGGTGAATTCGATCTCGCAGGTGGCCGAGGCGCGGATGCCCATCTTCGGCTCGGTCTTGCCGCGGTGGAATCCCTCGCGCTCGGTGTCGACCATGAACGCGGTGATGCCGCGCGCGCCCTTGTCCATGTCGGTCATGGCAAACAGCACGATGTATTTGGCGACCGGGCCGGAAGTGATCCAGCTCTTCTTGCCGTTGACCAGGTAGGTGCCATCGTCCTGCAGGGTGGCCTTGCAGCGCATCGCGGTGGCATCGGAGCCCGACTGCGGCTCGGTCAGCGCGAAGGCGCCGATCTCGCGACCTTCGGCGATGGCGCGCACGTAGAGCTGCTTCTGCTCCTCGTTGCCGAAGGTCAGGATGCCGTTGCAGAACAGCGAGTTGTTGACCGAGACGATGGTGGAATGGGCGGCATCGGCGGCGGCGATCTCGACCATCGCCAGCACGTAGGCGATCGGGTCCATGCCGGCACCGCCGTACTCGGCCGGCACCTCGATGCCCATCAGGCCGTTCTCGCCCAGGGTGCGGATGTTCTCCAGCGGGAACTCGCCGGTGCGGTCGTGGTGCTCCGCGCTGGGAGCAATTTTTTCCTGCGCGATACGACGCGCCACGTCCTGGATCATCAACTGCTCATCGCTGAATCCGAAATCCACGTCCGCACCTCTGGCTGGTAAACAATCCGGCAATTGTAGCCCTGCCCGCCCACTAAACCGAACCGCTGCGCCCCGGCGTGCTTGACCTCTGCAGCGCCCGTCCGCACACTTATCGCTGCATCGCGATAGGTAGATGAATATGGATCTGGAAGGCTGGTCGTCACGGCTCAAGGTGTTTGCCGACGCCACACGGGTGCGGCTGCTCACATTGCTGGAACGTGAAGAGCTCACCGTTGCGGAGCTTTCGGCCATCACCCGGCTCGCCCAGCCGCGGGTTTCCACCCATCTGGCGCGGCTCAAGGATGCCGGGCTGGTGCGTGACCGGCGCGCCGGCGTGTCGGCGTACTACCGGTTCGACGAGGCGGCCTTGGACCCAGCTCAACGCGCCCTGTGGAACACCCTGCGCGAGGGCAGCGACGATCCGCTGCTGCGCCAAGACGCCGAACAGGTCCGGCAGGTGCTGGCAATGCGCGCCGCCGACCAGAACTGGGCCGACTCGGTCGCCGGCGACATGGAGCGTCACTACTCGCCCGGCCGCACCTGGGAAGCGATGGCGCGCTCCGCGTTGCCGCTGCTGGAGACCGGCGACGTGCTCGATGTGGCCTCCGGCGATGGCGTGCTGGCCGAGCTGCTGGCGCCGCATTCGCACCGCTACGTGTGCCTGGATTCCAGCACCAAGATGGTGCTAGCCGCCTCCGAGCGCCTGCGCCGGCTGGAAAATGTCGAGGTCCAGGAAGGCGACATGCACGAGCTGCCCTTCGCGGATGCCAGCTTTGACCTGGTCGTGTTGATGCACGCGCTGTCCTACGCCGACCACCCCGCCGAGGCCGTGGCGGAGGCGGCGCGCGTGGTGCGGCCGGGCGGTCGCATGCTGCTGACCAGCCTGGCCGGGCACGGCCACCGCTCGGTGGTGGAAGCATACGGCCACGTCAATCTCGGCTTTGCGCCGGCCGAGCTGCGCAACATGGTCGGCAAGGCCGGGCTGGGCGTGGAGAGTTGTGAGGTCGTGACCCGCGAGCGACGCCCGCCGCATTTCGAGGTGATCGCCCTGCTCGCGCGCAAACCCGCGGAAGGTGCGCGATCGAAAGCACCCAAGACGCGCCGCAAGAGCGAGCCGGAATCATGAACAACGAACTGCCCTGGCTGAACCCCGCGCGCGCCGAGGCGCTTCAGGCGCAACTGCGTGAGCGCATCCTGGTGATCGACGGCGCGATGGGCACGATGATCCAGCGCCACGGGCTGGAGGAAGCCGACTACCGCGGCGAGCGGTTCGTGGACGGCTACGACCGTCAACACGACATCGCCGACCACGTGCACGGTGCCGACTGCGGCTGCGCCCGCGACCAGCGCGGCAACAACGACCTGCTCAGCCTGAGCCGTCCGGACCTGATCCTGGATATCCACGCCGCCTACCTCGCAGCCGGCGCCGACATGGTGGAAAGCAACACCTTCAACTCCACCCGGACCTCGCTGGCCGATTACGGGCTGCAGCACCTGGCGCGCGAACTAAATGCGGCCGGAGCGCGGCTCGCCCGCGCCGCCTGCGACGCAGCCGAACAGCAGACGCCGGGCCGGCAATGCTTCGCCATCGGCGTGATCGGTCCGACCAGCCGTACCGCGTCCCTGAGTCCGGACGTCAACCGCCCCGGCTTCCGCGCGACCAGTTTCGACGACCTGCGCCTGGCCTATCGCGAGGCGGCCGAGGGCCTGATCGACGGCGGCGCGGACGTGCTGATGGTGGAAACCGTGTTCGACACCCTCAACGCCAAGGCGGCATTGTTCGCCATCGCCGAAGTATTCGAAGGGCGCGGCGCGCGGCTGCCGGTGATGGTCTCGGGCACGATCACCGATGCCTCGGGTCGCACCCTGTCGGGGCAGACCGCCGAAGCGTTCTGGTACTCGCTGCGGCACGCGCGACCGCTGTCGATCGGCCTCAACTGCGCGCTGGGCGCGAAGGATCTGCGGCCCCACGTGGACACGCTGTCGCGGATCGCCGAGGTCGCGGTCAGCGCGCACCCGAACGCCGGCCTGCCGAATGCCTTTGGCGGCTACGACGAGACCCCCGAGGACACCGCCGGCATGCTGCGCGAGTTCGCCCAATCGGGCCTGGTGAATTTCGTCGGCGGCTGCTGCGGCACCACCCCCGAACACATCGCGGCGATCGCCGAGGCCGTGCGCGGCCTGCCGCCGCGGCAGCCACCGCGCATCGCCGACGTGGCCTGAGGTTCAAACGATGAGCACCCTCCCCCGCTACACCCGCCTCAGCGGCCTTGAGCCACTGGTCATCAGCCCGGAAAGCAACTTCATCAACGTCGGCGAACGCACCAACGTCACCGGCAGCGCGCAGTTCAAGAAGCTCATCAAGGACGACCGTTACGACGAGGCGGTTGCCGTCGCCCGGCAACAGGTGGAGAACGGCGCGCAGGTGCTCGACGTCAACATGGACGAGGGACTGCTGGATTCCGAGCAGGCGATGGTGAAATACCTGAACCTGATCGCCGCCGAGCCGGACATCGCGCGGATCCCGGTGATGGTCGACAGCTCCAAGTGGAGCGTGATCGAGGCCGGGCTGAAGTGCCTGCAGGGCAAGGGGATCGTCAACTCGATCTCGATGAAGGAAGGCGAGGAGGAATTCCTGCGCCAGGCGCGGCTGGTGCGCCGCTACGGTGCCGCGGTCGTGGTGATGGCCTTCGACGAGATCGGTCAGGCCGACACCGTCGAGCGCAAGGTCGAGATCTGCGCACGCGCCTACAAGCTGCTGACCGAGGAGATCGGGTTCCCGCCCGAGGACATCATTTTCGATCCCAACGTGTTCGCCATCGCGACGGGCATCGAGGAGCACAACGATTACGCGGTGGCCTTCATCAAGGCGACGGCCGAAATCCGCCGACGTTTCCCGCATTGCCACATCTCCGGCGGGGTCTCCAACGTCAGCTTCGCGTTCCGCGGCAACGAGCTGGTCCGCCAGGCGATCCACGTCGTGTTCCTGTACCACGCGATCAAGGCGGGCATGGACATGGGCATCGTCAACGCCGGCGCGCTGCCGCTGTACGACACCCTGGACCCGAAGCTGCGCGAGGCGGTCGAGGACGTGGTGCTCAACCGCAACCCCGAGGCCACCGAGACACTGCTGGAACTGGCCGAAAGCTACCGCGGCCGCAAGGGCGAGAAGAGGGTCGAGGACCTGGGCTGGCGCGAGCAGCCGGTCAGCGCACGCCTGAGCCATTCGCTGGTGCAGGGCATCGACCAGTGGATCGTCGAGGACACCGAGCAGGCCCGGCTGGCTGCAGCCCGACCGCTGGACGTGATCGAGGGCGCGCTGATGGACGGCATGAACGTCGTCGGCGACCTGTTTGGCGCCGGCAAGATGTTCCTGCCGCAGGTGGTCAAGTCGGCGCGGGTGATGAAGAAGGCCGTGGCCCACCTGCTGCCCTTCATCGAGGCCGAAAAGCTGCGCACCGGCGATACCGGCAAAACCAACGGCAAGATCGTCATGGCCACGGTCAAGGGCGACGTCCACGACATCGGCAAGAACATCGTCGGCGTGGTGCTGGCCTGCAACAACTTCGAGGTGATCGACCTGGGCGTTATGGTGCCCTCGCAGGTGATCCTGGACCGCGCGATCGCCGAGAACGCCGACATGATCGGGCTGTCAGGGCTGATCACGCCGTCACTGGAGGAGATGGGCCACGTTGCCCGCGAGATGCAGCGCCAGGGCTTCAGCATGCCCTTGCTGATCGGCGGCGCGACCACGTCACGTGCGCACACGGCGCTGAAGATCGATCCGTTCTACAAGCCGGCAACGGTATGGGTGAAGGATGCCTCGCGCGCGGTCGGCGTCGCCCAGAACCTGCTCAGCGTCGAGCTGCGCGATGCCTTCGTGGCCGCCAACGCGTCCGACTACGCGCAGATCCGCGAGCGCCACCGCACCCGCGGCAGCGGCAAGCGGCTGGTATCGCTGGAACACGCCCGCGGCAACCGTTTCGAGGGCGGCTGGGACGAGTATGAACCGCCGGCGCCGCTGCAGCCGGGCCTGCATGTGTTCGACGACTATCCGCTGGACGAACTGGTGGAGCTGATCGACTGGACGCCGTTCTTCCAGGCCTGGGAGCTGGCGGGACGCTACCCGGCGATCCTGACCGACGAGGTCGTCGGTGCCTCCGCCAGCGACCTGTTCCGGGACGCCCAGGCGATGCTCAAGCGCATCGTCGATGAGAAGTGGCTGACCGCCAAGGCCGTGTTCGCGCTGTGGCCGGCCAACAGCGATGGCGACGATGTGATCGCCCAGGTCGATGGCCGCGCCGAGCCGATCCACTTCCTGCGCCAGCAGGCGGACAAGCCGCCGGAGCGGCCCAACCTGTGCCTGGCCGATTTTGTCGCGCCCCGTGACAGCGGACGCCAGGACTGGATCGGTGCATTCGCCGTGACCGCCGGGCTGGGCATCGAGCCCCACGTGCAGCGCTACGAGGACGACCACGACGACTACAACGCCATCCTGCTGAAAGCCCTGGCCGACCGCCTGGCCGAGACCCTGGCCGAGCGCGTGCACCAGCGGGTGCGCACCGAATTCTGGGGTTACGCGGCCGATGAGTCGCTCGATACCGACGCGCTCATCGACGAGAAGTACCGCGGCATCCGGCCTGCGCCCGGCTATCCGGCATGCCCGGAACACAGCGAGAAGGCGACGATCTTCCGCCTGCTCGATCCGGCAAAAAACGCCGGCATGCAGCTGACCGAAAACTTCGCCATGACGCCCGCCGCGGCGGTGTCGGGCTACTACTTCAGCCATCCGCGCAGCCAGTATTTCGTGGTCGGTCGCGTGACGCGCGAGCAGGTGATGGATTATGCCGCGCGCAAGGGGTTGACCCTGGCCCAGGGGGAGCGACTGCTGGCCTCCAACCTGGATTACGACCCGGAGTAGGGTTGTTTTTGCGACCTGCAGGCCTTCGCGGCGAATGTCCCCCGGCACCCGCCTGCGGCGGGCGCCTCCTCCTCTATTTCGCCGCGAAGGTCTGCAGGTCGCTTCGCCAATCACCCGGATGCTGGATGGACGGGAGCGGAGGCCTTGGGGTGTGAAATAAAGGAGGAGGCACCGGCTTCATCGGTGCCGGGGGACATTCACACCCCAAGGCCTCCGCTCCCGGCGCTCCGGCGCAAATATCACCAGACCAGATCGTCAGGCACCTGGTATTGCGGGTCCGCGTAAGGGTCGTCGGCCGCCGGGGCGTCCGGGTCGACCTTCAGCGCGACCGCCGGGGCGAACACCCGCTCGGCCTCGGCCAGCAACGCCGCATCGACCAGCAGGTAACGGCCGTCGGTCTGCAGCACGCCCAACTCGCCGGCATTGAGCGCTTTGAGCTGCTCGGTGGTGACGTGGATGCGCTTGATCTTGCCGCCGTACTCGAAATGCCGGGCGATGTCCGCGTCGAGGGAATTCAGCGCCTTGCCCTGCACCAGTTGGGTCAGTTTTGCGCGTGCTTCGCGCCGTTCGCGGGCGGCATCCTGCTTGGCCTTTTCCGCCGCGATGCGCTCGTCCTTCTCGCGCTGGGCGCGGATCGCGTACGCCTTCGCCAGGTCGATGTCCTCGCGCGAGCGCGCCGGGTTGCGGGGCGGACGCGCCTGTCCTGGCGCACCTTGCCGCTGGCGCTTGTCGGATAGTTTGGCGACCCGGCCGTGCGCCGCCGGATTTCCCCGCCTCTCTGCGCCGCGCCCTGCCCCGGCATTGCCGCCTTTGCGCTCCGGGCTGCCATCGCGCTTCTTCGCGGGACGGCGCTCGGGCTCGGGCGCAGGCTTGAAGCCAAGGCCCATCAACTGGTTGCGCAGGGTGTCATTCATGGTGTTCTTCAGCAGACAGGGGACGGCAGATGGGTCGCGCGCTCAATAATGCGGCGGTGGGGGCTCGCCCGCCGGATCGGCGGAATGCGGATTTGCCGCGACCGACAGGCGCAGCTGGCGCAGGTCTTCCAGGGCGCGGTGCAGCAGCAACGCGTTGCGCGCCTCCTCGTCGCGAGCGGCGGCCAGCGCATCACTGAGCTCGCCCAGATGATGCTCCTGGAACGAGAGCCGGGTTTCCAGGTCGATCAGGCGCTGCTCGAGGCTGGGATCGGAACCGCTCATGCGATCACTCCAGGCGGCCCGGAACGCGTCAACGAGCGACCGCGACCGATGCCGTAGTAGGCGATGCCGGCTTCTTCGAGTTCGTCGGGATCATAGAGATTGCGCCCGTCGAAGATCACCGAATCAGTCAATGCACCGGCAATGCGCCCGAAATCGGGGCTGCGGAACTGTTTCCACTCGGTGATCAGGATCAACGCGTCGGCGCCTTCCAGCGCGTCGTACTCCGAATCGCACAGCACCAGATCGCTGCGCTCGCCAAAGATGCGCTGCGCCTCGCTGGACGCCTCCGGATCAAATGCGCGTACCTGCGCGCCGGCGGCCCACAGCTGCTCCAGCAGGCGCCGGCTGGGGGCGGCGCGCATGTCGTCGGTATTGGGCTTGAACGCCAATCCCCACAGGGCAAACGTCTTGCCAGCGAGGGTGTCGCCGTAATGGCGCTGGACCAGTTCAAACAGGTGCTCCTTCTGGCGCTCGTTGACCGCCTCCACCGCATCCAGCAGTCGAGGCTGCAGGCCGTGCTGGTGCGCGGTGCGGGCAAGTGCCTGCACGTCCTTGGGAAAACACGAGCCACCATATCCGGCGCCGGGGTAGATGAACTGCCAGCCGATGCGCGGATCCGAACCGATGCCTTGGCGCACCATTTCCACGTCCGCGCCAACGCGTTCGGCAATGGTCGCGATCTCGTTCATGAAGCTGATCTTGGTCGCCAGCATCGCGTTGGCCGCGTACTTGGTCAGCTCGGCCGAACGCACGTCCATCACCACGAAGCGCTCGCGGCTGCGCACGAAGGGCGCGTACAGGCGGCGCATCTTCTCCGACGCCTCGGCGTCGTCGGTCCCGATGATGATGCGGTCCGGACGCATGAAGTCGTTGACCGCATCGCCTTCCTTGAGGAACTCGGGGTTGGACACGACGGTAAAGTCGATCCCGGCGCCACGCCGCGCGAGCTCATCGGCGATGGTCGCGCGCACCTTGTCGGCCGTACCCACGGGCACCGTCGACTTGTCGACTACCAGGGTCGGCTGGTTCAGGTGCTGACCGATCGTCCTGGCCACCGCGAGCACGTACTGCAGGTCGGCGCTGCCGTCCTCGTCGGGCGGCGTGCCGACGGCGATGAAGACCACCTCGGCGTGGGCAATGGCCCGTACTGGATCGGTGGTGAAGTGCAGGCGCCCGGCGTCGTGGTTGGCGCGCACCATCGGCGCCAGACCCGGCTCGAAGATCGACACCTCGCCCCGCTTCAGCCCATCGACCTTGGCCTGGTCGATGTCCACGCAGATCACCTCATGGCCGACTTCTGCCAGGCAGGTGCCGGTGACCAGTCCGACATAGCCGGTACCGAAAATACTGACGCGCATGGTGTTTCTCCTGTCCCGCCCGCGGGAAGACCGACCCGACGACGGGGTGCGGAGCGGTTATTCGCCCGCGCTGTCCTTGACGATGTCGAGCAGCTCGACTTCGAAAACGAGGACCGCGTTCGGACCGATCGCGCTGCCGGGCGGGCCCACTTCGCCGTAACCCAGCTCGGACGGGATCCAGAAGCGGTACTTGCTCCCCACCGGCATCAGCACGATGCCTTCCTGCCAACCGGGAACCACCTGCTGCAGCGGAAGGTCGGTCGGTTCACCGCGGTCATAGGAGCTGTCGAAGGTCTCGCCATCCAGCAACGTGCCCTTGTAGTGGACGCGGACCATGTCATCCACGGTCGGCTTGGGGCCCTTGCCCTCCTCCAGCACCTGGTACTGCAGGCCCGAATCGGTCACCACGACGCCCGGCTTTTTGGCGTTCTCCGTCAGGAATGCCTCGCCTTCGGCCTTGTTCGCATTGCCGATCGCGGCGGCCTCGGCGGCGCGCTTGGCCTGCAGCTTCTGGCCGAAGGCCTCGGCCACCTGCGCGGCCTGCTCGTCGGTCATCAGCGACTCGCCGCCGTCCAGTTCGATCTTGATCGCCTTGGCCAGCGTGTCCACGTCGACCTCGTCCTTGACCTGCTCCAGCGCCTTGGCCAAGTCCAGGCCGATCATGTAGCTGACCTGTTCCTTCTCGGTGGCTAGGCCCTTGATCTTCAGCGGCTGTCCCTGGGCAGTGGTGGCGTCAGCGGCGTCGGTTTTTGGCGCGGTCTTGTCATCGGACTGGCAGGCCACCAGCGCGAGCGCCATGGACGCGGCAAGCAGCGCGGTACGGGGGAAATGAATCATGGAATCTGGACTCCTTGGGGCAAGACGCCCCGGTACGGGACCGGGGCGTTGGCAGTGGAAGGAAGGATACGCAGCCGCGCCGGGGCTTGGGCCCGCAGGCGCAGCCGCCGCCTTACTTGATGATCGCCTGCAGCTCGACATCGAACTCCAGGGTCGCGTTCGGCCCGATCGGGCCGCCCGGGGTGCCCTTGCTGCCGTAGGCGAGGCTGCCCGGAATCCAGAACCGGTACTTGGCGCCGACCGGCATCAGGCCCAGCCCTTCCGTCCAGCCTGCAATGACCTGGTTGAGGCCGAACTCGGTCGGCTCGCCGCGCTTGTAGGAACTGTCGAACACCGTGCCGTCCAGCAGCTTGCCCTCGTAGTGGACGCGGACCCGGTCCGACGGCAGCGGCCGCTCGCCCGAGCCCTGGCGCAACACCATGTACTGCAGGCCCGAAGCGGTGGAGAACACGCCCTTCTTCTGCTTGTTCTCGGCCAGGAACTTCTCGCCTTCGCTGCGGTTGGCCTCGCCCTGCACCTTGGCCTGGGCTGCCATCTCGCCCTGCTGCTTCTCCGCCTGGCCCTGCATCTTCTGCGAGAAGCTGTCGCGGACGGCGTTGAGCTGGTCATCGCTCAGGGCCAGCTTGTCGCCGGCAAACGTGGCGCGCACGCCCTGCAGCAGTTCCGGCAGGTCCAGCTCGCCCTTGATGGGCGCCAGGTTGCGGCCGACATCGGCGCCCACCAGGTAGGCGACCTTCTGCTTGTCGACCTCGGGAATCCTGGCGTCGGCAGGCGCCTTTCCGGCCCGCGAGGCGATGCGCATCATCAGGGCCTGGCCGACCTGCTGCACTTCGCCCTCGGCGATCAACGGCGGCTGACCGTTGAAGGCATTGCTGATGGCCCGCTCAAAAGCGGCCAGGTCCATGTCCGGCGCGGCGGGGGTGATGGAACGGGCGATGTCATGGCCAACCATGTAGCTGACCTTGGCGCGATCGGTGGTGAGCAAATTCTTCTCCTGGGCTGGAGCGTTCTGCGCGGCGGCAGCAACGGGAAGCGCCACCGTGGCACCCAGCAGCGAGACGGTGGTGAACAACACGGCACTGCCGCGCACGAAAGCCTTCATCCGGATTGCTCCATTGGGTCGCCGGGGTGGCGGCGAAAACGCCTATTGTCGCGGTCGCGGCGTCGTGGGGCAATCACGGCACAAAACTGTTGACTGCACGTGTTTCGGTGTTATAGTCGCATACAACACCGACTGACCCACTGCGGGGACGACGCCATGAACCGGAAGCTCAACAATTCGTTGTCTGCCCTGGCCATCACCGGCGCGGTACTGGTGAGCACCGTGGTGTTCGGCTTGAGCCCACTGGGAGTCCAGCCTGCCACGGATCGCCTCGCTTCGACGGCCACAGCCGGCCCGGTCAGTGCCCGCACCGGCGAACCACCGGACGCACGCGGCTCCGGTTCGACCGATGGAAACGCCCACTTCCGGCAGGCGCTCCTCATGCCCTACTTCTCATTTGTTCCACGGGGATAACCCAATGACCGCAGTCCAATGGAGTGATGGCGCTCCGATCTATCGGCAACTGAAGGAGCGTGTCGTGGCACTGATGCTCGATGGCGAGCTCAAGCCCGGCGACGCGCTGCCTTCGGTCCGCCAGGTCGCCGCCGACTATCAGCTCAATCCGATCACCGTCTCTCGCGCCTACCAGGAACTGGTGGACGAGTCACTTGTCGAAAAACGCAGGGGTCTTGGTATGTACATGACTGAAGGAGCAGCCGAAAAACTCCTGGCAAGCGAGCGCGACCGGTTCCTGACCGAGGAATGGCCGTTGGTGCTGGAACGCATCACCCGCCTGGGCCTGAACCTGGAACAGCTGGTAACTCCCGATCCGACCAAGGCAGGTGCCTGATGAACGCCCCCCTCGCCACCACCCCGGCAACCGTGGTCAACGCCCGCAACCTGCGCAAGGTCTACAAAAAAGGCAGGCCGGCCCTGGACGGCGCCAGCTTCCAGATTCCGGCGGGCCGGATCGTCGGCCTGATCGGTCCCAACGGCGCGGGCAAGACCACCGCGCTGAAGGCCATGCTCGGCCTGATCCCGTTTGAGGGCGAGATGACCGTCCTCGGCCGCGATCCGCGCAGCGCCCGCGACGAGCTGATGCGCGACGTGTGCTTCATCGCCGACGTCGCGGTGCTGCCGCGCTGGATCCGGGTGCAGGAAGCGATCGAGTTCGTCGCCGGCGTGCACCCGCGCTTTGACCGCGCGCGCTGCGACCGCTTCCTCAAGGGCACCAAGCTGACGCCGAAGATGCGTGTGCGCGAACTGTCCAAGGGCATGATCGTGCAGCTCCACCTCGCCCTGGTCATGGCCATCGACGCCAAGCTGCTGGTGCTGGACGAGCCCACCCTGGGCCTGGACATCCTCTACCGCAAGCAGTTCTACCAGCGGTTGCTGGAGGATTACTTCGACGAGGAGAAGACCATTCTCATTACCACCCACCAGGTGGAGGAGATCGAGCACATCCTCACCGATGTCATGTTCATCAACGACGGCCGGATCGTGATGGAAAGCGCGATGGACGACGTGGGCGAGCGCTTCACCGAAGTGCTGGTCAACCCGGACCGGGCCGAAGCGGCCCGCGCGCTGGAACCCGTCCACCTGCGCTCGATGCCGTTCGGCAAGACCGTGATGCTGTTTGACGGCACGCCGCGCGAGCAGCTCGCCGCCTTCGGCGAGATCCGCACGCCGGGCTTGGCCGACCTGTTTGTCGCCACCATGCAAGGGACCTACGAATGAACGCCGCCGACTCCTCCCTGCCGACCACCGCGCGCAGCTTTGCGCCGGTCCATTCCACCCACACCTTCAAGATGCTGCTCAAGCGCGAGTATTGGGAGCACCGGGGCGGCTTTTTGTGGGCGCCGCTGATTGCCGGCGCGATCTCCCTGGTGCTGACGGCGGTGGCATTCGTCTTCGCCGAGGTCGCCGCGCGCCGCGCGATCAGCAGCGGCCAGCTCAGGATCGACGGCGAGGTGATCGTCAACGGCCTCGACCTGGGCGCCCTGACGCGCACGCTGGATGCGGACAAGATGCAGCAGCTGGCCCACGGCATCGACCTGTCGCTGGTGATGGCCGCGTTCTGGCCGTTCGTGGTGCTCGCCTTCGTGGTGTTCTTCTACTGCCTGGGTTCGCTGTACGACGACCGCAAGGACCGCAGCGTGCTGTTCTGGAAGTCGCTGCCGGTGTCGGACGCGCAGACCGTGCTGTCCAAGCTGGCCAGTGCCGCCCTGGTCGCACCCGCCATCGCGGTGGTGATCGCCCTGCTGACCATGGGCAGCTACATGCTGCTGCTAAGCGGCATGGTCATGATCCACGGCGGCAACCCGGTCGAGCTGCTGTGGGGCCCGGCCAGTCCGATGAGGCTTGCGGCCGGCCTGGTGGCCTCGATCCCCGTGTTTGCGCTGTGGGGACTGCCGACCTTCGGCTGGCTGATGCTGTGCTCGTCATGGGCACGGACCAAACCCTTCCTGTGGGCCCTGATGGTGCCGCTGCTGGCCGGCATCGCGGTCAGCTGGTTCAAGGTGATGGAGCTGTTCGATCTCGACGCTGGATGGTTCTGGTCCAACATCGTTGGCCGCATGTTGCTCGGTACGGTGTCGGGAACCCAGCTGCTGCAGGCGCCGGGGCAAGTCCAGGGCGGCAGCGAAGGCCTGCAGGACGTGCTGGCCCACCTGTCGGCCAGCAACATTCTGGCCAGCCTGGCACTGCCGTCGCTGTGGATTGGCGCGCTGGCCGGCGCGGCAATGATCCTTGTCGCGATCCGTCTGCGCCGCTGGCGCGACGAAGGCTGAATACCGGGCGCAGGGCTGCACAACCGCCCTGCGCGCCGCTTTGCTGTCCCCTCACCACCTCCCTTTTCCTGGAGCAGACCATGACCGTTCGACCTCTCTCCCGCGCTCTGCTGCTGGCCTTGTGCCTCCTCCCGCTCGCTGCGTGCTCCGGCCCGACCCAGTCGTCGGACGGCACGCTGGCCACCGGCCTGAACGCCGTCGCGGGCAAGATCGCCAATGCCTCCGACAAGGTGCGCGAGGAAATCCGCACCGGCGATATCGATCTCTCCAGCGATGACAAGACGGCGCCCAAGGCCGTGATCACGCCGCAGGGCGAGCTGCTCATCGACGGCAGGAAGGTCGCGACCAATCCGGCCCAGCAGGCGCTGTTGCGGGACTACCGCGGGCAGCTCGAGGAGATCGCCCAGGCCGGCGCCGACATCGGGCTCAAGGGCGCGGGCGTGGCGATGACGGCGGTCGGCGAGGCACTCAAGGGTGCGTTCAGCGGGGCCAGCGAGGCCGAAATCGAGCGTTCCATCGAAGCCCAGGCCAGCGGACTCAAGGAGGACGCCGGCAAGCTGTGCGACCGCCTGCCGGCGTTCATCGCCACCCAGGACAGGCTGGCGGCCGCGTTGCCCGAGTTTGCGCCCTACGCCAACGCCGACGCGGATGACGTCGCCGACTGCCGTTCCGACACCACGGGGGCGAGCGTTACTTCGGACCCGTAGTTGCGCCGCGCGACACGCCGCCACGCGTCAACGCGACCGGATCCAGCAGGCGGGCGAGCTCATCCTCCGCCATGCCGGTGAGCTCGACAGCGACTTCCAGGACCGGGCGCTGCTGCGCGTAGGCCTGTTTGGCGATCGCCGCGGCCTTCTCGTAGCCGATCACCGGGTTCAGCGCGGTCACCAAGATCGGATTGCGCTGCAACGCCCCGGCGACCACGTCCTGGCGGACCTTGAGGCCGGCGATGACCTTGTCGGCCAGCAGGCGCATCGAATTGGCCAGCAGGTTGATCGAATCCAGCAGGTTGGACGCGATCAGCGGCAGCATCACGTTGAGCTGGAAATTGCCGCTCTGGCCGGCAATGGTAATCGCCGCGTTGTGCCCCATGACCTGCGCGCACACCATCGCGACCGCCTCGGGCAGCACCGGGTTCACCTTGCCGGGCATGATCGAGCTGCCCGGCTGCAACTCGGGCAGCTCCACCTCGCCCAGGCCGGCCAGCGGCCCGGAGTTCATCCAGCGCAGGTCGTTGGCGATCTTCATCAGGGCCACCGCGAGCACGTTCAACTGGCCCGACAGCTCCACCGCGTCGTCCTGCGACGCCAGCCCTTCGAACTTGTTTTCAGCGGCCTCGAACTTCGATCCGGCCAAGGAGGAGAGCGCTTTTGCCATCGCCTTGTCAAAGCGCGGGTCGGCATTGATGCCGGTGCCGATGGCCGTGCCGCCGATGGGCAGCCGGCGCAACCGCTTCAGGCAGTCCTCGATGCGCGCCTGCGCCGAGGCAAGCTGGGCCGACCACGCACCGAATTCCTGGCCGAAGGTCAGCGGCATCGCGTCCATCAGGTGGGTGCGGCCGGTCTTGGTCACCTTGTCCAGCGACTTGGCCCGACGGTCGATGACCCGGCGCAGGTGCTTGATCGCCGGCAGCAGGGTGTCCACCGTCGCCAGCTGGGCGGACACGCGCAGGGCAGTCGGCACCACGTCGTTGGAGCTCTGTCCCAGGTTGACATCGTCATTGGGATGCACGGGCTTGCTGCGGGCGGCGCGCGAGGCCAGCGTGGCGATCACCTCGTTGGCATTCATGTTGCTGGAGGTGCCGGAGCCGGTCTGGAAGATGTCGACCGGAAACTGCGCGTCGTGGGTGCCATCGGCCACCGCCATTGCGGCCTTCCGGATCGATGCGGCACGGCCCTTGGGCAGCAGCCCGAGGTCGGCATTGACGGTCGCGGCCGCGGCCTTGACCAGTCCCAGCGCGCGGATGAACCCGCGCGGCATCGGCCGACCGGACACCGGAAAGTTGTCGACCGCGCGCTGGGTCTGCGCGCCCCACAGCGCGTCGGCGGGCACCTGCAACTCGCCCATGCTGTCGTGCTCGGTGCGGAAATCCTGCTTGGCCATGGCGTGCTCCTGCGTAATGGTGGCAATCGCCTGAGGATACGCCGCGGCCGCCGCCGGCGCGGCGGGGCTCGCGCTAGAATGCCCAGCCCCCTGCCAATCTCGCCTGCCATGCCCGCCAACGACGAATCCCGGTTGCTCGCCCTGTCTCCGCTCGATGGCCGCTACGCCGGCAAGGTCGACGCGCTGCGACCGATATTCTCCGAGTTCGGACTGATCAAGGCCCGGGTCAGGGTCGAGGTCGAGTGGCTGCTGGCGCTGGCCAACGAGGCGGCGATCGAGGAACTGGCGCCGTTCTCGGCCGCCGCCACCGCGCGCCTGCGCCAACTGGCCGACGGCCTGTCGGTGGCGGATGCAGCGCGGGTCAAGGAGATCGAGCGCACCACCAACCACGACGTCAAGGCTGTGGAGTACCTGATCAAGGAGCGCCTCACCGACGACGCCGAGCTCGGCCCGGCGCTGGAATTCGTGCACTTCGCCTGCACCTCCGAGGACATCAACAACCTGAGCTACTCGCTGATGCTCAACGAGGCGCGCAACACCGTGATGGTGCCGCGGCTGGACGAGCTGATCGAGCAACTTCGCGCCATGGCGCACCGGTACGCCGCGCTGCCGATGCTCTCGCGCACCCACGGCCAGACCGCCTCGCCCACCACGGTCGGCAAGGAAATCGCCAACGTGGTCGCCCGCCTGCAGCGCCAGCGCCAGACCCTGGTGGATGCGCCCACGCCGGGCAAGATCAATGGGGCGGTCGGCAACTACAACGCCCACCTGGCCGCATACCCGGATATCGATTGGCCGGCGTTCTCGGAGAAGTTCGTCACCTCGCTCGGCCTGGCCTGGCAGCCCTACACCACCCAGATCGAGCCGCACGATGGCATCGCCGAGCTGTGCGACGCGCAGAAACGCATCGACACCATCGCCATCGACCTGTGCCGCGACATCTGGGGCTACATCTCGCTGGGCTACTTCAAGCAGTCGGTCAAGGCCGGCGAGGTCGGCAGCTCGACCATGCCGCACAAGGTCAACCCGATCGACTTCGAGAACGCCGAGGGCAATTTCGGCATCGCCAACGCGCTGTTTGAACACTTCGCCATCAAGCTTCCGATCAGCCGCTGGCAGCGCGACCTGACCGACTCCACCGTGCTGCGCGCGCTGGGTACCGCGTTCGGCCATGCGCTGATCGGACTGGATGCCTTGATGCGCGGACTGGGCAAGCTCTCGGCCAACGAGGAGCGCCTGGCCGCCGACCTCGACGCGTCCTGGGAAGTGCTCGCCGAAGCGGTGCAAACCGTGATGCGTCGCCATGGCCTGCCCAACCCGTACGAGCAGCTCAAGGCGCTGACGCGTGGCCACGGCATCAACGAGACCTCGATGCGCGGGTTCATCAGCGGGCTGGACCTGCCCGAGGACGCACGCCGGCGCCTGCTCGAAATGACCCCGGCCAGGTACGTCGGCCAAGCCGAAGCGCTGGCTCGCAACATCTAGCGCTTTGCCGGGCCGACCCGCGGGTTCGCGGTCGGCCACATCACCAGTGGCCGGCCGTTCCGGCCCAACAGCAGGACGCGTAATGCACAACTCCAAGGCCGCGGCGTCTGGTTCCACCCGCTCCCCGGGCAGCAAGCCCGGCAGTGACTCACTGGCTCTGCCGCCGCCGATAGAAGTCGACGCGAGTACGAAGCCGCCACTGGGCATGTCACCGGCGGATTTCCTGCGCGACTACTGGCAGAAAAAACCGCTGCTGATCCGCAACGCCTTCCCCGACCTGCAATCGCCGATGGACCCCGACGACCTGGCCGGCCTGGCCTGCGAGGAGGGAGCGCTGTCGCGCCTGATCCGCCAGGATCGCAACGACGACAGCTGGAGCGTCAGCCACGGCCCGTTCCCCGAGGAGATGTTCCCCTCGCTGCCCGGCGCGGACTGGACCTTGCTGGTGCAGGACGTCGACAAGTGGGATGTCGATGTCGCCGCGCTGATCCGCCACTTCGCGTTCCTGCCGCGCTGGCGGATCGACGACGTGATGGTGTCCTTCGCCGCGCCCGGCGGCTCGGTCGGGGCCCACGTCGACCAGTACGACGTGTTCCTGCTGCAGGCGGTCGGCCATCGGCGCTGGCAGATCGACGCGCGCGACAATCCTCCGCTGGCCTACCGCGATGATGTCGAGTTGCGCCTGCTGCGTGAGTTCGATCCCAGCCACGACTGGGTGCTGGGGCCGGGGGACATGCTCTACCTCCCGCCCGGCGTGCCCCATCACGGCGTCGCCGAGGATGCCTGCCTGACGTTCTCCTTCGGCATGCGCGCGCCCTCCTCGGCCGAACTGCTGGGCGACCTGGTCGACACGCTGACCGCGGAGGCGGACGACGCGCTGCGCTACCACGATCCCGACCTGGCGCCTGCCGCCGATCCTGGCGAGATCGACGCGGCGGCGATGGCGCGCGTGGTCCGCGCACTGGATGCGCTGCGCGGTGATCGTCCCGAACAACTGGCCGAGTGGTTCGGCAATTTCATCACCCGCTACCGCAACGCCGTCGAGGTAATCCCGCCGCAGCTGGAAGAAGGCCAACAGCCGCGCTCGCGCATCGAGGTCGAGTGGGACCTGCAGCACGGCGGTCGTCTGCAACGCCATCCCTACTCGCGGATGGCCTGGCGACGCACCGGCCCGGGCGCGGTGCTGCACGCCAACGGCGAGAGCCACCCGCTACCGATCCAGGACGCGACACTGCTGGCGAACGCCGACGTCATCAACGGCAGCGATTACGCCTCGCTGGGCGAGCAAGGCCGGGATTGCCTGATCGAACTGATGGACGCCGGCCACTACCACCTGGTCACGGAGGAAGATGACGAATGAGCAGGGCCACGTCCGATTTCAAGGTCGAGGCGATCGAATACGAGTCCGGCCTGAGCGATCTGCGAGCCGTGCGCGAAGCGGTGTTCGTGCAGGAGCAAGGCGTACCGCTCGAGCTGGAATGGGACGCGCTGGATCCCGCCTCGCACCACGTGATCGCCCGCAATTCCGCCGGCACGCCCATTGGTACGGCGCGGCTGACACCCGAGCGGCACATCGGCCGGATGGCGGTACTCTCCCCGTGGCGCGGCCGCGGCGTGGGTGACGCGATGCTTCGCACGCTGCTTGCCCGCGCCGTCGAGCTGGGCTGGGACAAAATCTCGCTGCACGCACAGGTGCATGCCATCCCCTTCTATGCGCGCCACGGCTTCCTGCCGGTCGGCCCGCGGTTTGACGAGGCCGGCATCGACCACCAGATGATGGCGCTGCATCCAGGCGCCACCAATCCGGTGGGCGACCGGGCGGGCGCGATCGCCGCCACCCTGGGTGTCATCGCCAGTGCGAGACGACTCCTACTCATCTACAGCCCGGAGCTGGACACCGGCGTGCTGGACGCCCCGGAGATCATCACCGCCTTGCGGGGGTTTGCGATCGACAAGGGCGAGATCCGGATCCTGCTGCACGATGCGGCGGCGCCCCAGCGTCATCAGAGCCCGCTCATCGCCCTGCACCAGCGGCTGCCCAGCACGATCGCGTTTCGCGCGGTGGAGGAGCCCTTCGACCGTTCCTACGCTTCCGCCTACACCTGCAACGACGGCGGCGGCTACTACTTTCGACCCATCGCATCGCGCATGGAAGGCGACACGCGGCTGGACGATCGCTCCCGCGCGCGCCATCTGCTCAACCTGTTCAGCCCCGTCTGGGAACGCGCCCGGCCCTGCAGCGAGTACCGCGCACTGGGCATCTGAGCCGTCAGGCGAAACTGAACAGGGATGAACCCCGGCGCCCGGGGCTGTCGCGATATCGCCGTCAGCGCCCGCCTGGTGCCCGCCCGTGAGTCCGCGAGAGGCTATAATTCGAATACTCGCGTGCCTGAACCGGCATTTTCCGCCCCACCGGCACACCCACTCCCCCTATTCGAGTTTAGCGACGCCACCGTGGCCAATCTCCTGAAGCAGTTCTCGCAGTCATCGCAGCTGGGTTCCAGCGGCGCCTACATCGAAGACCTGTACGAGCAGTACCTGGTCTCCCCTGAAAGTGTCGGGGTCGAATGGAAAACCTATTTCGACGGTTTCCACGGCCGGGAGGCGGGCGATGTGCCGCACTCGGCTGTCATCGACACCATCATTGAAGCGGCGCGCCATGCGGGCAAATCCGCACACGGCGCCGCCGATGAGCGCGAGCGCTTCGTCGGCAAGCTGATCACCGCCTACCGCTCGCGCGGCCACCTGGGCGCGGACATCGACCCGCTGGGCTTTCTGGAAGCTCCGCCGGCGCCGGACCTGGAGCTGGAGTTCCACGGCCTGTCCAAGGCCGACCTGGGCGATGAATTCAGCACCGGCGGCGTGGCCGGCATGGACCGGATGAACCTGGGCAAGCTTTTCGACCTGCTCAAGGCCACCTACACCGGTTCCATCGGCGCCGAGTTCATGCACATCGCCGACGCCCCGCAGCGTCGCTGGCTCTACGAGCGCCTGGAAAAGGCCGGCGGCAAGTACGGCCGCAACGCCGAGCAGAAGCGCCGGATCCTGGAGCGCCTGACGGCCGCCGAAGGCCTGGAGCGCTACCTGCACACGCGCTACGTGGGCCAGAAGCGCTTCTCGCTGGAAGGCGGCGATGCGCTGATCCCGCTGATGGACACCACCGTGCGTCGCGCCGGTGAGCAGGGCGCCAAGGACGTGGTCATCGGCATGGCCCACCGCGGCCGCCTCAACGTGCTGGTCAACACCTTGGGCAAGTCGCCGCGCACGCTGTTTGACGAGTTCGAGGGCAAGTTCGAGCACAACGAGCTGGCCCTGGCCGGCGACGTCAAATACCACATGGGCTTCAGCGCCGACGTGGCCACCCCCGGCGGCCCCGTGCACCTGGCGCTGGCGTTCAACCCGTCGCACCTCGAGATCGTCAACCCGGTCGTGGCCGGATCGGTGCGCTCGCGCCAGACCCGCCGCGGCGGCAAGGACACGCGCAAGCAGGTGTTGCCGATCCTGATCCACGGCGATGCCGCGTTTGCCGGTCAGGGCGTGGTGATGGAGCTGTTCCAGATGTCGCAGGCGCGCGGTTTCCGCGTCGGTGGCACCGTCCACATCGTGGTCAACAACCAGGTCGGCTTCACCACCAGCGCCCGCGAGGACGCCCGTTCCACCCTGTACTGCACCGACGTGGCGAAGATGGTCGGTGCGCCGATCCTGCACGTCAACGGCGATGATCCCGAAGCGGTGGCGTTCTGCGCCGAGCTTGCGCTGGACTTCCGCAACACCTTCGCCAAGGACGTGGTCATCGACCTGGTCTGCTACCGCCGCCACGGCCACAACGAAGCCGACGAGCCGGCGGCCACCCAGCCGCTGATGTACCAGACCATCCGCAAGCACAAGACCCCGCGCGAGCTGTACGCGGACCGCCTCATCGCCGAAGGCACGCTGAGCGCCGATGAGGCCAAGGCGATCGTCGATACCTACCGCGACAAGCTCGACGCGGGCGAGGTCACCACCGAGATGGTGGCGGTCAAGCCCGACGAGTTCACGGTGGACTGGAACAAGTTCCTCAAGGGCAAGCTCTCCGACGAGGTCGATACCCGCTTCGATGCGGCCGATCTGAAGGCCCTCGCCGAGCGCATCAACGCGATTCCCGACGAGGTCAAGCTGCACGCGCGCGTGCAGAAGATCTACGAGGACCGCCGTAAGATGGCAGCCGGCGAGCAGAGCGGCGACTGGGGTTTTGCTGAAAACCTCGCCTACGCGACGTTGCTCACCGAAGGCTACAAGCTGCGCCTGGTCGGCCAGGACTCGGGCCGTGGCACCTTCTTCCACCGCCACGCGATCCTGCACGAGCAGACCAGCGACGATTACTACCTGCCCCTGCAGGAGCTGGGCAAGGATCCGATGGACGTGGAGATCATCGACTCGCTGCTGAGCGAGGAAGCGGTGATGGCGTTCGAGTACGGCCACGCCACGGCCGATCCGGACACCCTGGCGATCTGGGAAGCGCAGTTCGGCGACTTCGCCAACGGCGCGCAGGTGGTGATCGACCAGTTCCTGTCCTCGGGTGAGGCCAAGTGGGGCCGCCTGTGCGGTCTGGCGCTGTTCCTCCCGCACGGTTACGAGGGCCAGGGCCCGGAGCACAGCTCGGCGCGACTGGAGCGTTTCCTGCAGCTGTGCGCGCTCGACAACATGATGGTGTGCACGCCGACCACCCCGGCGCAGGCGTACCACATGATCCGCCGCCAGATGCTGATCCAGACCCGCAAGCCGCTGGTGGTGATGACGCCCAAGTCCCTGCTGCGCCACAAGCTCGCCGTATCGACCCTGGACGAGCTTGCCAACGGCAGCTTCCAGACCCTGATCCCCGACGCCAAGGCCGACCCGAAGAAGGTCAAGCGCGTCGTGGTCTGCGGCGGCAAGGTCTACTACGACCTGCTCGAGGACATGATCAAGCGCGAAGCCGACGACGTCGCCCTGATACGCGTGGAACAGCTGTATCCGTTCCCGCGCGAGGCGCTGCGCACCGAACTGGAGCGCTACGCCTCCGTCGAGGACGTGGTGTGGTGCCAGGAAGAGCCGCAGAACCAGGGCGCGTGGTACCAGATCCGCCACCACCTGAACTTCTGCGTCGCCTCGCGCCATGCGCTGCACTACGCCGGTCGCCCCAGCTCGCCGTCCCCTGCGGTCGGCCACATGTCCGATCACGTGATCGAGCAGGCCAAGCTGGTCGCCGATGCGCTGGTGAATCCGCTGCAGGGCGAGCCCGCCGACGAGTGATCGCTGCCCATCCGGCCCGGAACACCCGGGCCGGAACCGCATCACCTGCCGTGCCACCCGCTTCCGATTGCACAACCGATAGTCCACCTCATTCGACCCACTCCACAGTTACCCAGGATATTTTCCCCATGAGCACCGAGATCAAAGTTCCGGTTCTGCCCGAATCCGTCTCCGACGCCACCATCGCCACCTGGCACAAGAAGCCCGGCGATGCCGTCAAGCGTGACGAGAACCTGGTCGACCTCGAAACCGACAAGGTCGTCCTGGAAGTTCCCTCGCCGGTGGATGGCGTGCTCAAGGAGATCAAGTTCGACAGCGGCGACACCGTCACCAGCGAGCAGCTGCTGGCGATCGTCGAAGAAGGCGCGGCTGCAACCGAAGCCAAGCCGGAAAAATCCGACAAGGCCATCGACGCCAAGAACGACGCCGCCGCCAGCGATGTGGCCCAGCCGGTGCAGGCGAAGGCTGCCGCGGGCACCCCTGCCCCGTCCAGGGGCGGATCGGCCGAGCTGCCGCCGGGCGCGCGCTTCACCGCCCAGAAGGAAGGCATCGACCCGGCCAACGTGGAAGGCACCGGCCGTCGCGGCGCGGTGACCAAGGAGGACCTGGTCAACTACGCCCGCAATGCCGGCGTCGGCCGGGCCAGCGGCAACCGCCCGGAAGAGCGCGTACCGATGACCCGCATGCGCCAGCGCATCGCCGAGCGCCTGATGGAGTCCAAGAACACCACCGCGATGCTGACCTCCTCCAACGAGGTCAACATGTCCGCGGTCATGGCCATGCGCAAGTCGCAGGGCGACGCGTTCCAGAAGGCCTACGGCATCAAGCTGGGCTTCATGAGCTTCTTCGTGAAGGCCTGCGCCAACGCGCTGCAGCGCTACCCGGCCGTGAACGCCTCGATCGACGACAAGGACGTGATCTACCACGGCTATGCCGACATCTCGATCGCCGTGTCCACCGACCGTGGCCTGGTCACGCCGGTCCTGCGCAACGCCGAGTCGATGAGCTTTGCCGAGGCCGAGCAGGCGATCAACGATTACGCTCTCGCCGCGCGCGAAGGTGGCCTGAAGCTGGAAGACCTGCAGGGCGGCACCTTCACCATCACCAACGGTGGCACCTTCGGCTCGCTGTTCTCCACCCCGATCATCAACCCGCCGCAGAGCGCCATCCTGGGAATGCACACCATCAAGGAGCGCGCGATCGTCGAGGACGGCAAGGTGGTGGCCGCGCCGATGATGTACATCGCGCTGAGCTACGACCACCGCATCATCGACGGCAAGGACGCGGTGCTGTTCCTGGTCGACATCAAGAACCAGCTCGAGAACCCGCACCGCATGCTGCTGGGCATGTGATCCCACGGGACCACTCCCACCCGGAGCCCCGCGCCGACGCGCCGGGGCCTTCCGCACCAAGCCAAGGATCTTTTTGAGATGAGCGAACAACAGAACTTCGATGTCGTCGTGATCGGCGGCGGTCCCGGCGGTTATGTCGCCGCCATCCGCGCCGCACAGTTGGGCCTGAAGGTCGCCTGCGTCGACGCGGGACTGGGCAAGGACGGCAAGCCGGCCCTGGGCGGCACCTGCCTGCGCGTGGGTTGCATCCCGTCCAAGGCCCTGCTGGACAGCTCGCGCCAGTTCCACAACCTGCTGCACGGCTTCGCCGACCACGGCATCTCGGCGGAGAAACCGAAGATGGACGTGGGCGTGATGGTCGGCCGCAAGGACAAGATTGTCAGCCAGTTCACCGGCGGCATCACCATGCTGTTCAAGGCCAACAAGGTCACCCCGTTCTACGGTTTCGGCACCCTGCACAAGGACAACCTGGTCAAGGTCAGGCAGCACGACGGCAGCGAGGTCGAGCTGAAGGCGGCCAACGTCATCATCGCGACGGGCTCGGATTCCATCGAGTTGCCGTTCGCCAAATTCGACGGTGACCGCATCGTCGACAACGTCGGTGGCTTGGATTTCGACGCGGTGCCCAAGCGCCTCGGCGTCATCGGTGCCGGCGTGATCGGCCTGGAGCTGGGCAGCGTGTGGAACCGTCTGGGCGCCGAAGTCACCATCCTGGAGGCGCTTCCCACGTTCCTCGCCGCCGCCGATGCCGACATCAGCAAGGTGGCAGCGCGCGAGTTCAAGAAGCAGGGCCTGGACATCAAGCTGGGCGCGAAGGTCAGCAAGGCCGAGGTCAAGAAGGACGGTGTGCACCTGACCTATGACGACGCCAAGGGCGAGCAGACGCTGGTCGTGGACAAGTTGCTGGTGGCCGTGGGTCGCCGCGCCGCGACCGCCAAGCTGCTCGGCGAAGGCGTGGCCGTCAAGCTCAACGAGCGTGGCCAGGTCGAGGTGGACGAGCATTGCCACACCGGCGTCGACGGCGTCTGGGCGATCGGCGACTGCGTGCGCGGCCCGATGCTCGCGCACAAGGCGTCCGAGGAAGGCGTTGCCGTGGCGGAACTGATTGCGGGCCTGCCCGGCCACGTCAACCTGGATACCGTGCCGTGGGCGATCTACACCGAGCCGGAAATTGCCTGGGTCGGCAAGACCGAAGCCCAGTGCAAGGAAGAGGGTATTCCGGTGAAGACCGGCAGCTTCCCGTTTGCCGCCAACGGCCGTGCCGTGGCGATGAACGAGCCGGCCGGCCTGGTCAAGGTGATCGCGCACGCCGAGACCGACCGCGTGCTGGGCGTCCACCTGTGCGGCCCGAACGTGTCCGAGCTGGTCCACAGCGGCGTGATCACCATGGAGTTCCAGGGTGCCGCGGACGATCTGGCGCGCATCTGCTTCGCCCACCCGGCCCTGTCGGAAGTGGTCCACGAAGCCGCGCTGGCCGTCGACAAGCGGGCCATCCACAAGGCGAACTGAGCCGCGGCGACCGGCGGCGAATACCGCCGCCGGACATCGCATCTCCACAGACGGCGCACCCACGGTGCGCCGTTCTGGTTTCCTCCATCCCAACTCAAGGCTATGCCCCATGCCCATGCAATCGGTCTGCGTTTACTGCGGCTCCCATTCCGGCTCCCGACCGATCTACGCCGAGCGCGCCCGCCGCCTTGGCCGGCAACTGGCGGAAAGCGGCATCAGTGTCATCTACGGCGGCGGCAACGTCGGCCTGATGGGCGTCATGGCCGACGCGGTGCTCGAGGCGGGTGGCGAGGTGATCGGCGTGATACCCGAGCAACTGGTCAACTGGGAAGTCGCCCATCCGCGGCTGACCCGTCTGGAAGTCGTGCCGAGCATGCACCTGCGCAAGGCGCGAATGTTCGAGCTCTCGGATGGGTTCATCGCGCTGCCCGGCGGCTTCGGCACCCTGGACGAGATGTTCGAGATGCTGACCTGGCGCCAGCTGGGCATCGGCGACAAGCCGTGCGCATTCCTCGACGTGGAAGGCTTCTACGAGCCGTTGATCGGCATGATGGACCGGATGGTCGCCGAGCACTTCGTCAACGCCGAGCAGCGCGACGACCTGTGGCACGGCGAGGAGATCGATACGATGCTTGAGTGGATGCACTCCTACCGCCCGGCCAATGCGGACAAGTGGCTGGAGGAGAAGCGTCTGAGCGTCGCGCGCTGACCCGGATCGCACGCCCCGGAAGAAAGCCCCGTCGGCAGTCTTCACCAGTCCGGCGACAAAACCCGTTTCGAGTGGAAATTTCGAGAGGAACTCATGTCCAACGCCATTCCAGACCGTTTCAACGCCTTCCGCATCCACAACGACGAACAGGGCTACCGCAGCGGTATCGAAGCCCTGTCGTTGGACGATCTCGCGCCCGGCGAGGTGGTGATCAAGGCTGCGTACTCATCGGTCAACTACAAGGACGCCCTGGCCGGGACCGGCAAGGGCAGGATCCTGCGCCGCTTTCCGCTGGTCGGCGGTATCGACGTGGCCGGCCACGTGGTGGCCTCGACCGATCCGGCGTTCAAGGAAGGCGACCGCGTGCTTGCCACCGGCAGCGGGCTGAGCGAGACCCGCGACGGTGGGTACTCCGAGTTCGCCCGCCTGGAGTCGAAGTGGGCGATTGCGCTGCCTGCCGGGCTTGAACTGCGCGAAAGCATGATCATCGGCACCGCCGGCTTCACCGCCGCGCTGGCGCTGTTCCGGATGGTGGAAAACCGCCAGAAGCCCGACATGGGCCCGCTGGCCGTCACCGGCGCCAGCGGCGGTGTGGGCTCGCTGGCGATCGACATCTTCACCCGCGCCGGGTTCGAGGTGCACGCCATCAGCGGCAAGCAGGACCAGCACGCCTACCTCAAGGGGCTTGGCGCCACCGAAGTGCTCGGCCGCGACGCACTGGCACCCGGCCGGGCGATGGAATCGGCGCGCTTTGGCGGTGGCCTCGACAACGTCGGCGGACCGATGCTCACCAGCCTGCTCGCCCAGTGCGCGCCCTACGGCAACGTCGCCAGCGCCGGGCTGGCCGCGTCCGCCGAGCTGGACGCCACCGTCATGCCGTTCATCATCCGCGGCGTCTCGCTTTTGGGGGTCGCCTCGGCAGGCACCGCCCGCGATGTGCGCGAAGCGGTCTGGCAGCACCTGGCCAGCGACTGGAAGCCGGCGCACCTGGACACCATCTGCACCCGCGAAGCGACCCTTGCCGAACTTCCCGACGTGTTTGACATCATGCTGGCCGGCGGGTCGCTGGGTCGCACGCTGGTCCGGATCTGACACACTGGTCCGGATCTGAATTGTTTGGCGCTCCGACCGGACGCCGCTACAATCCGGCAGTCACTTTGGGGAAAGTCATGGCTCGCATTCTGATCGTCGACGACTCACCGTCGCAGTTGATGGGTATCCAGCGCATCGTCGAGAAGCTCGGGCACGACACCCTGGTGGCAGAGGACGGCGCCGCGGGCGTGGAGGTGGCGCGCCGCGAGCTGCCCGACCTGGTGCTGATGGACGTGGTGATGCCCAACCTCAACGGCTTCCAGGCCACCCGCTCGATCTGTCGCGACGCCACCACCAAGCATATCCCGGTGGTCCTGGTGACGACGAAGGACCAGGAAACCGACCGGGTCTGGGGCATGCGCCAGGGCGCCCGCGCCTACATCACCAAGCCCTTCAACGAAGCGCAGCTTGGCGAGGTGCTGGAGCAGTTGCTGCCGGCCTAAGTGCAGCCGCGCCGGTCAGGCCCGGCGCCAGTCGTTGCCGAAAGCCTCGCGCATCGCCACGTAGGCCGCTTCCTGCTGCTTCGTCTTCGCCGCCGGAGCCAGCACCTCCAGCTCGACGATCTGATCGCCGGCGCCGGCTGCCGCCGGCAAGCCCCGACCGCGAAGACGCAATTTTGCGCCCGCCTCTGACTTCGCCGGGATCTTCAACTCCACCGCCCCGCCCAGCGTCGGCACGCTGACCGTCGCTCCCAGCGCCGCTTCCCAGGGCGCAATCGGCAGCACGTGGATGATGTTGCGTCCGTCAACCTCGAACTGTGGATGGGCGGAGTACTCGATCTCCAACAGCAGGGCACCGCCGTTCGCGCCTTGCCCGGCCAGCCGGATGACCTGTCCTGGACCAATGCCCTTGGGAATCTTCACGTCCAGGGTCTTGCCATGCACGCTGACGCGCACGGTGTCGCCGGCGTATACGGTCTCCAGCGACACGGACAGTTTCGCCCGCGTGTCAGGCGTGCGCTGCGGACCGGCGCCCGGTCGACCGCGCTGCGCCCCGAACGGGTCGCCGTGGCCGGCCTGGCCGCGCCGGAACAGGGTCTCGAAGAAGTCGCTGAAACCGCCGCCCGCGCCGCCGCCGGCAAACACTTCCTCAAAGTCGGGACCGCCTTGGCCGCCGCCAAAATCGAAGCCGCCCGGAGGCGCCCGGACCTCGTCGCCCGGCCGGTAACCGCGCGAGCGCAGCTGGTCATAGGCCGCCCGCTTCTGCGGATCCCGCAGCGCTTCGTAGGCCTCGTTGACCGCCTTGAACTTCTCCTCGGCGTTGGACTCCTTGCTGACGTCCGGATGGTATTTGCGTGCCAGGCGGCGGTACGCGGTCTTGATCTCCGCTTCGCCGGCGCTGGGTTCCACGCCGAGGGTGTCGTAGTAATCCTTGAAATGCATTCGTAACTCCAGTGCCTGCACCGTTGCGGTGCAGCGCAGGGATGGTGGCGGTGCCGGCCATGACGCGGCATGACGGCGCCACACAGGATATTCGTTGCGCGGCGCCGGATCACGCCTCGCGGTCGATATGGTTGCGACATCGCGCCGGTTCAAGCTCCGCCGTCCGCTTTCTCCACCGGCCCGGCAACCTGTCACGCCGGACACCGTTGACGTGGTTTTTAGAACAGCGCGCCTAGACTGGCGCCTCATTCAGGAGAAACGCATGAGCATCCAGGTAGGCGATCGCCTCCCCGAAGTGGTACTGCAGCGCATCGGCGACGGCGTCGAGAGCGTGGACACCAAGACCTTGTTCGGTGATACCAAGGTGGTAATTTTCGCCGTGCCCGGCGCCTTTACCCCGACCTGCTCGGAGAAGCACCTGCCCGGGTTCATCGAGCACTACCAGCAGTTCCACGACAAGGGGATCGAGGTCGCGTGCGTCGCGGTCAACGATCCGTTCGTGATGCAGGCGTGGGGCCAGAGCCAGAACGTGCCGGACGGCTTGATGATGCTCTCAGACGGCAACGCCGACTTTGCCCGCGCGCTGGGACTGGAACTGGACGCAAGCGCCTATGGCATGGGCGTGCGCGCCAAGCGTTTCGCGATCTATGCCGAGCAAGGCGTGGTGAAACAGCTCAATGTCGAGGCGCCCGGCGAGTTCCGCGTGTCGTCGGCCGAACACATGCTGTCGCAGATTTCCTGACCCTCCCACCCTGCCCGCTCCAACACTTGCCCGGAGAACCCCATGAACACGCCCCCTGACTCCAGCGCCGGCCCGGACGCCAGTGCCTCGCCGTTCGCCACCGATCTTGCGACCATCCGCGAACGCGCGCGCCAGCACATCGAAAAAGGCGCGATCACCGACAGCTACACCGCCAACCGCGAGGTCGTGATCCGCCTCCTCAACGAGGCGCTGGCCACCGAACTGGTGTGCGTTCTGCGCTACAAACGTCATTACTTCATGGCCAGCGGCCTGATGGCGGACTCCATCAAGGCCGAATTCCTCGAGCATGCACGCGAAGAGGAAGCGCATGGCGACATGCTCGCCGAGCGCATCGTGCAACTGGGCGGTGAGCCCGACTTCAACCCGGACATCCTCAGCAAGCGTGCGCACGCGGAGTACGTGGAGGGCACCGACCTGCGTGACATGGTCAAGGAAGATCTGGTCGCCGAGCGCATCGCGATCGACAGCTACCGCCAGATGATCAACTACATCGGCGACAAGGACACCACCACCAAGCGCATCCTCGAGTCCATCCTCGCGCAGGAAGAGGAGCATGCCGACGAGTTGTCGGACATGCTGGACGGCTGGACCGGTCGCTGACCCGTCCTCATCAGCCGCATACAGGAACGCCGCCCAGATAAGGCGGCGTTCCTGCTTCAGGCCATCCGCTCGCCGGGCCAGAGCCCTGGACGGCGTCGGTGGCTCAGCCGTGCATCAGGCCGGCGATTCGCCTGTGGGCGAGTCGCTGGCCGTCCCGCCGTCGCGCGTGAGCCCGGGCACGCTGGCCGCGGTGGCGTCGATCTCCGGGTCGATGTCGTCGTCCAGGAGCTCGTCGTCCAGCGATGCATCCAGGCGCTCCACCGCCTGCAGCGTCTCATCGGCCGCCAAGCGCATCAGGGTCACGCCCTGGGTGTTGCGGCTGACCTGGGAGATCTCCGAGGCGCGTGTACGCACCAGCGTGCCACCGTCTGAGATCAACAGCACCTCGTGGTTGTCGCTGAGCTGGATCGCGCCGACCAGCAGGCCGTTGCGGTCGCTGGTCTTCAGCGCGATCACCCCCTGCGTGCCCCGGCCCTTGCACGGGTACTCGTCGACCGGCGTGCGCTTGCCATAGCCGCGCTCGCTGGCGGTGAGGATATCGCCGTCCCCCTGCACCACGATCAGGCTGACCACCTTGCCGTCCGCGCCCAGGCGCATGCCGCGCACGCCGCGTGCGGTACGGCCCATCGAGCGCACGGTCTCGCCGGAGAACCGGACCGCCTTGCCCTCGCTGGAGAACAGCATGATGTCCGAATGCCCGTCGGAGAGTTCGACGCCGATCAGCGCATCGCCCTCATCCAGGTTGATCGCGATCTTGCCGCGCTGCAGGCGGTAGGAGTACTCGCTCAACGGCGTCTTCTTCACCACGCCGTTGCGGGTCGCGAAGAAGACATGGCGGTCACCGTCGTAGTCACGCACCGGCACCACGGCCTGCACCTGCTCGCCGGCTTCCAGCGGAATCCAGTTGATGATCGGACGTCCACGTGCGTTCGGGCCGGCATCGGGCAACTGGTACACCGGCAGCCAGAAAACCCGGCCCGCGCTGGTGAAGGTCAGCAGGGTGTCGTGGGTATTGACCAGCCACAGGCTGTCGATGAAGTCCTCGTCCTTGGTGGTGGCCGCGTTGCGGCCGCGACCGCCGCGCTTCTGCGCCCGGTAGCTGCTGACCGGCTGGCGCTTGGCGTAACCGGAATGGGACAGCGTCACCACCACGTCTTCGGGCGCGATCAGGTCGAGGATGTCGAGGTCTTCCTCGCTCTCGCGGATCTCGCTGCGGCGCTCGTCGCCGAACTCCGCCTTGACGTTCTCCAGCTCCTCGCGGATCACGCGCAGCAGCACGTTCGGATCCTCGAGGATCTCGATCAGGCCGCGGATGGTGTCCAGCAACAGCTTGTATTCCTCGGTCAGCTTCTCCTGCTCCAGCCCGGTCAGGCGGTGCAGGCGCATCTCCAGGATCTGCTGGGCCTGGATCTCGGTCAGCTGGTAGAACCTGCTGTCGTTGGCGCCGGTGACCAGTCCCACGCCGCGCGGCAGGTCCTCCGGCTGCGAGGCCTCCGCGCCGGCTGCCGACAGCAGCGCACCGACAAGCCCGGGCTCCCAGGTCTTGGCCAGCATGCGCTCGCGCGCCTCGTTGGGATTCGCCGAGGTCTTGATCAGCTCGATCATCTCGTCGATGTTGGCCAGCGCGACGGTCAGCCCTTCCAGCACGTGGGCGCGCGCACGCGCCTTGCGCAGGTCGAAGATCGTCCGGCGGGTGACCACCTCGCGGCGATGGCGCACGAAGGCCTGCAGGATCTGCTTGAGGTTCAGCAGCTGCGGGCGGCCATCAACCAGCGCGACCATGTTGAAGCTGAAGGACGACTCCATCTGGGTCTGCTGGTAGAGGTTGTTCAGCACCACGTCGGCCGAATCGCCGCGCTTGACCTCGATGTAGATGCGCATGCCGTCCTTGTCGGACTCGTCGCGCAGCTCGCTGATGCCTTCGAGCTTCTTTTCCTTGACCAACTCGGCGATCTTCTCGATCAGGCGCGCCTTGTTGACCTGGTAGGGGATCTCGCTGACGGCGATCGCCTCGCGGCCGTTGTCGGCCACCTCGATCTCGGCGCGCGCGCGCATGCGCACCCGGCCACGACCGGTGTGGTAGGCGTTGATGATGCCCGAGGTGCCGTTGATGATGCCGGCGGTCGGGAAGTCCGGCCCGGGCACGTGCACCATCAGGCCGTCGACGTCGATGTCCGGGTCGTCGATCAACGCAATCGTCGCGTCGATGATCTCGCTGAGGTTGTGCGGCGGGATGTTGGTTGCCATGCCGACCGCGATACCGGCCGAGCCGTTGATCAGGAGGTTCGGGATGCGCGTGGGCATCACCGTGGGCTCGAACTCCTTCTCATCGTAGTTGGGCTGGAAGTCGACGGTTTCCTTCTCGATGTCCGCCATCAACTCGTGGGTGATCTTGGCCATGCGCGCTTCGGTGTAACGCATAGCCGCCGCGGAATCGCCATCGACCGAGCCGAAGTTGCCCTGCCCGTCCACCAGCATGTATCGCAGCGAGAACGGCTGCGCCATGCGCACCAGCGTGTCGTACACCGACTGGTCGCCATGCGGATGGTATTTACCGATCACGTCACCGACGATTCGCGCCGACTTGAAGTACGGCTTGTTGGAATGCGCCCCCAACACGCTCATCGCGTACAGCACGCGCCGGTGCACGGGCTTGAGCCCGTCGCGGACGTCGGGAAGCGCGCGGCCGACGATCACGCTCATGGCGTAATCGAGGTAGCTGCGACGCATCTCGTCTTCGAGGTTTACCGGGATGATTTCCTTGGCAAGATCGGCCATCAGGTTTCCGTATTTGAGCTGAGGTGGTTACCGCGGTGCGGGCGAACATGCGCCGACGGGCCCACTGGAAACAGGCCGGCACAAGGGAGAATCCGATCCGCGGCAATACCGGGGAAAAAGACAGCGAATTATAGCACGGAACGCATCCTCATGCCCCGCTGTTTTTCCAGAGAAACAAGGACTTACGCGCCAAAAGCGGCCTGCATGGCGGTCGCATCCGGCTGCATGATCACGCCCCGCTCGGTCACGATGGCATCGATCAATCCGTGCGGGGTGATGTCGAACACCGGATTCCAGGCGGTGATCCCGCCCGCTGCGGTGGCGACGCCGCCCAGATGGAACAGTTCGGCGGCATCGCGCTCTTCGATATCGATCCCGGCACCATCCGGCATCGCCATGTCCACGGTTGAAGAAGGTGCGGCGACCATGAACTTCACACCGTGGTGGCGGGCGGCGATGGCCAGCTGGTAGGTGCCGATCTTGTTGGCGGTGTCGCCGTTGGCGCAGATGCGGTCGGCGCCGACGATGACCCACTGCACCTGGCCGGTTGTCATCAGGTGCGCGGCCGCCGAATCGGCCACCAGCACCGGCGCGATGCCGTCCTGCTGCAGTTCCCAGGCGGTCAGGCGGGCGCCCTGCAGCCAGGGCCGCGTTTCACCGGCAAACACCTGCGCTATGCGTTGCTGGGCGACGCCGGCACGGATCACGCCCAGCGCGGTGCCGAAGCCGGCGGTCGCGAGCGAGCCGGTGTTGCAGTGGGTCAGCACGCCGCTGCCCGGGGCGATCAATGCCGCGCCCAGCGACCCCATATGACGGTTGGCGGCCAGGTCCTCATCGGCAATGGCGCCTGCTTCGCGTTCCAGCACCTCGCGCCAGTCACTCCCGGCGGACGCGAGCACACGTCGCATGCGTGCCAGCGCCCAGGCCAGGTTCACGGCCGTCGGGCGGGCATCGTTCAGATGGGTGATGGCCGGCTCCAGCGCGAGCACCGCGGCCGCACCGTCCTCCGCCTTGATTTCGCGCGCGGCCAGAACGAGTCCCCATGCAGCGGCGATGCCAATCGCCGGCGCGCCGCGCACGGTTAGCGCGCGGATCGAGTCGAACACGTCTTCACTGGTCTCGCAGCGGACGTACTCGACGTGGAAAGGCAAGCGGCGCTGGTCGAGCAATTCGAGCGCGTCGCCGGTCCAGCGGATCGGACGAACGCGGTCGTAACGGTCGAAGTCGAAGGTGTCGTTCATGGCGGCATGGTCCACAGGTCGCGCGAAACGGGATCAGGCGCGGAAAAAGTCAAAGGCGATCACATCGGCGATGCGGTCGGTGCGCAGCATCGCCATCATGAGCCGATCCACGCCGAGGGCGACGCCGGCGCAGTCGGGCAATCCGGCTTCCAGCGCGGCAAGAAAACGCGGGTCAGTCGGCGGGATCCGGTCGGCGCGCGTCTGGCGGATGCGGCCATCGCGCTGGAAGCGGGCACCCTGCTCGGCTGCATCGGTCAGCTCGTGGTAGCCGTTGGCCAGCTCCAGCGGGCCCAGGTAGAGCTCGAAGCGCTCCGCCACCGGCGGTGAGCCGTCGCCATCATCGCGCATCCGCGCCAGCGCGCACTGGGTGGCCGGATAGTCGTGCACGGCCAGCATGGTCTCGTCGCTGAAGCCGGGCTGCAGCCGGTGCGTCATCAGCAGGTCCAGCCAGTCATCACGGACCAGACCCGTCGGGTCGAGGACCACGTCGCCCAAGGCGTTGCGAAGGACTTCCTCGCTCGCGGTCAGGGGGTCCAGGCCCAGCCGGTCGTGGTAGAGGTCGCGGTAGCGCACCTGCACCAACGGCACCTGGCGACCGACCAGAGCCAGGCCCAGGTTGATGACCTCGGCGGTTTCGCGTGCCAGCCGGCGATGGTCCCAGCCCACGCGGTACCACTCCAGCATCGTGAATTCGGGATTGTGGCGCGCGCCGGCCTCGCCGTTGCGGAACACCCGACCCAGCTCGTAGCAATCGCCAAAGCCCGCCGCGAGCAGCCGCTTGAGCGGGTACTCGGGCGAGGTGCGCAGCCAGCGGGTACGGGGGCCGCCGTCGCTGCGGCCGCTGAAATCGGTGGTGAACGAGTCGATGTTCGGCTCGGTGTTTCCGGCTACTGACATCACCGGGGTTTCCACCTCGACCACGTCACGGTCGGCGAAGAATCCACGGATCCGCGCGTTGAGGGCCGCCCGCAACTTCAATGCCGGGAACGACGCTTTCGGCGCCCAGTCTGTAGCCGGATCGCCAGCGGCGTGCGGAGCGTTCACTCGTGCTTGCCGAGGAAGGCCAGCAGCTTCGCCTCGTCCCAGATCTCGATGCCGAGTTCCTCGGCCTTGGCCAGCTTGGAACCGGCCGCCTCGCCAGCGACCACGAACCCGGTCTTCTTCGACACGCTGCCGGCCGACTTCGCGCCCAGCGCTTCCAGGCGCGATTTCGCCTCGTCGCGCGTCATCGCGGCCAAGGTCCCGGTGAGCACGACGGTTCGACCTTCCAGCGGACCGGCGCTGGTGGCATCCGCTTCGGGAATCAACTTCTCCAGCGTTGCAATCGCTTCCCCGCACCGCGCCAGCAGGCCGGCGTTTTCCGCGTCCTCCAGCCAGGTCTCCAGCGCCGAGGCGGTGTCGTTGGGCAGGCCGGCGGCGATGAAGCGGTGCACGGGCGCGTCCAGCAGCGCGGACGCCTCGGCAAAGACGCCCGCCAGCTGCTCGGCGCGCAGGCGGGTGAGTTTCGGGATCTCCAGGTCCACCAGCAGGTCGGCCAGCCCGAGTGCGCCCCGCAATTGCGCGGACGGTGGCCGGGCGTCAGTAATTTCGACGCCGCCAGCCAGCAGCTCGTCGATCACCTTCTGGTTTCCCGCCTGGTCGAAGAACTGGCCGATCGAATGGGCCACCTCCGAGCCGATGTCGGGCACCCGCTTGAACAGCGGCCACGGCAGCCTCCGGATCACCGCCAGATCGCCGAACCACTCCGCCAGCGCCTTGGCGGTGCTCTCGCCGACGTGCTGGATGCCCAGACCGAACAGGTAGCGCGCCAGGGTCGTCCTGCGGCTGCCCTGGATGGCCGCGATCAGGTTCTCCGCCCAGCGGGTCGCCACCTTGCCCGCCCTGACGGTGTCCGGCGTCGTGCCGTCGCGCTCGTCACCGCGGCACTTCATCTCCAGCAGGTCGTCCAGGGACAGCGTGTACAGGTCGGCGACGGAAGTGACGTAGCCGAAATCCACCAGGTCCTCGACGTAGCGCTCGCCCAGCCCGTCAATGTCCATGGCCCGGCGTGAGGCGAAATGCTCGATCGCCTCCTTGCGCTGGGCCGGGCAGATCAGCTCACCGGAGCAGCGCCAGACCACCCCGCCCTCCTCGCGCACAAGATCGGAGCCGCACACCGGGCACACGGTCGGCATCTGCCAGGGCTGCGCATCCGGCGCGCGCATGCCGGGCACCACGCGCACGATCTCGGGAATCACGTCGCCGGCGCGACGCACGATCACCGTGTCGCCGACGCGGACGTCCAGCCGGGCCACCTGGTCGGCGTTGTGCAGGGTCGCCCTGCTGACCTCGACCCCGCCGACCTGCACCGGGGTGAGCCGGGCCAGCGGCGTCGCCGCACCGGTGCGACCGATGTTGACCTCGATGGCCTCCAGTACCGTGGACTGCTCTTGGGCCGGGAACTTGTGCGCCAGCGCCCAGCGCGGGGCGCGCGAGACAAAACCCAGTTCCAGCTGCCCCGCGTAGTCGTCGAGCTTGTAGACCACGCCGTCGATGTCGAAGGCCAGGCGGTCGCGCCGCTCGCCGATATCGCGGTAGTACGCCAGAAGGCCGGCCAGGCCGGTGGCGACGCGGCTCTCCGCGCTGACCGGGAACCCCCAGTCGCGCAGTTGCCGCAGCGTCGCCGAGTGCGTCGGCGGCAGCTCGGCGCCTTCCACTAGGCCGACCGCGTAGGCGTAGAACGCCAGCGGCCGGCGCGCGGTGATGCGCGGGTCCAGCTGTCGCAGGGACCCGGCGGCGCCGTTGCGCGGGTTGGCCAGCGGCTTGCCACCCTCGGCGCGCATGCGCTCGTTGTAGCGATGGAAGCCCGCCAGCGGCATGTAGACCTCGCCACGGACCTCCAGCACCGCCGGCCAATCCGTCCTCCGCAGTGCCAGCGGGATTGCCTTGACCGTGCGCAGGTTGGCAGTGACGTCCTCACCGGTGGCGCCATCGCCGCGGGTCGCGCCCTGGACGAAGCGGCCATCCTCATAGCGCAGGCTGATGGCCAGGCCGTCCAGCTTGGGCTCCACCGAAAACACCGGGTCGCTGCGCTCCAGCCGCTGCTCGATGCGCTGGACGAAATCGGCCACCTCGTCGTCGCTGAAGGCGTTGCCCAACGAGAGCATGGGAATGGCGTGGGTGACGCTGGCGAAGGCACCCGACGGCGGCGCACCGACGCGCTGGGTCGGGGAATCCGCGCCGGCCAGTTCGGGATGGGCCGCCTCCAGGCCCTCCAGCTCGCGCAGCAGGGCGTCGTACTCCGCGTCCGGAATCGCCGCGTCGTCGAGGACGTAATAGCGGTAGCTGGCGTCGTCGAGCTGACGGCGCAGCTCGGCCACGCGGGCGGCGGGATCGGGCGCGGACATCGGGACCTGCTACCAGCGGCTGGGCTTGCTCAACGGCGGCGCTTCGCGCTCGCGGTCATAGGCCCGCAGTTCGTCGCGGATGTGGCCGATGCGCTGGCGACCCAGGTTGTTGCGCTGCTCGTCCAGCAACAGGCCGCCGAGCAGTTCGGCCATCCGCTCCGCGGTCGGCAGCATGGCCTCCCACGCATCCAGCGCGGCGACCGGCGCCGGCAGGGTCAGGAAGAACGCGATCGCCGGAGTTTCCAGCTCTTGGATGGTGGCCATGTCGAAGTTGCCCGGTTTGACGATGTTGGCCACGCTGAACACCGGCCCGCGCTCGGGCTGCTGCTCGATCAGGCGGTGGTAGACGCCCATGTGCCCGTAGACCAGGCCGGCCTTTTCCGCCGCCACGACGATGTCCGGGCCGTGCAGCTTCTCGCCGGCGCGGGCGGCCAGATAGACCGTCACGATCTTGTCGAATTCGTCGCTGACGCGCTTGCCGAGCTCGGTGCTCGCGCTGCCGTCGAGACTGCGTTCAAACAGGTCCAGCTCCGCCTGCGCGGTCGGATCCTCGCCTGAGGCACCCATGTCTGCGGCTGCCTCGTCCTCAAGCTGCTCGCCCAGGGTCGGCTCACGCCTGGACCCGCTGCCGTCGGCGGCGCGCGCAACGCGGCGGCCCTGTCCGGGCTTGCGTGGCCGGCCAAAAAACAGGATCGCGCCGACCACAAACAGCCCGGCGATCAGGATTCCGATCCGCAACAGGGTTTCGTCCGACATCAGCTTTGGTACTCCGTTTGTTGCATGGGTGGGCGTCGGGAACGCCGTGGTGACACGACGATCCGGCGCCCGCGGTTCAGGCGGCGCCCACCAGGCGCGTCGCCTCGGTGAGGTCTACGCTCACCAGCCGGCTGACACCGGGCTCGCGCATCGTCACGCCGGCCAGTTGCTGTGCGGCTTCCATCGTCGCCTTGTTGTGGCTCACGAACAGGAACTGTACCTGTTCACTCATCTCGCTGACCATCGCCGCGAGCCGGCCGACATTGGCTTCGTCCAGCGGCGCGTCGACCTCGTCGAGCAGGCAGAACGGCGCCGGATTGAGCTGGAAGATGGCGAACACCAGCGCGACCGCGGTCATCGCCTTCTCGCCGCCCGACAGCAGCGAGATGTTGGATACGCGCTTGCCCGGCGGGCGGGCCATGATCGCCACGCCGGTGTCGAGCAGATCCTCGCCGGTGAGCTCCAGATACGCGTGGCCGCCGCCGAACAGACGCGGATACAGCGCCTGCACGCCGGCATTGACGCGGTCGAACGTCTCCTTGAAGCGGCCGCGGGTTTCGCGGTCGATCTTGCGGATCGCGTCTTCCAGGGTTTCCAGCGCGGTGCACAGGTCAGCGTCCTGCGCGTCGAGGTACTCCTTGCGCTGGCTGGCTTCCGCGTGTTCGGCGATGGCGGCCAGGTTGACCGGTTCCAGCCGGCGCAATTTGGCGTCCAGCTCCTGCACGGTGCGTTCCCACGCCGCCGGCTCCATCTGGTCGGTCAGGGTGTTGACCACGTCGTCGAGCACGAAACCCGCCTCGCTGATCGCCTCCACCAGCGACTCGGCCTTCAGGACCAGGGCCTGCTGCTCGAGCCGGCGCTGACCGATGCCTTCGCGCTGGGCGAGCGCCTGCTCGTCGCGTTGCTGGCGGACCTGCTCGAAGCGGCGAAGCTCCTGGTCGATCCCGTCCAGCGCGCTGCGGGCGGCGCTGAGGACCTCGCCCGCCTGCACCCGCCGCTCCAGCGCGGCCTGGCGCTGCTGCTCCAGCTCATCCACCGGGCTGGAGCCGTCGGTGAGCTGGCTGGAAATCTCCACAAGGCGGTTGTCCAGCTGGCCGCGCTGGCCGCTCATTCGCTGCAGGGCCTGGGTCAGCGAGGCGATCTGGGCGCGGTGCGATTCCAGGGTCAGGGCCAGTGCATGCGCGGCGTCGCGGGATTCGCGGGCCATGTTGCGGGCCTGGTCGCGCGCGTCGCCGAGGCGGCGGCGGTCACTGTCCAGCGCCAGGCGGGTGTCTTCCAGCTCGGTCATGCGCATGACCGCCTCTTCCTGGCGGGTGCGGGCCTCGCGCGCCTGCCCGGCGAGCAGTTGCGCGGATTCGGTCAGTTGGGCGATCTCGGCATCGATGCGCTCGATCCGGCTGCGTGCCGAGTCCAGCCGCCCCTGCTGGCTGTGCAGCCGGCCGGCCAGCTCCGCGACGCTGCGATGGGCGACGTGGAGCGCGCGCTGCGCTTCCTCGCGCTGCTGCTCGGCGGCCAGATTCTGTTCGCGCAGCCGGGTCAGGCTGCCTTCGAGTTCGTGCTCGCGCTCCTGCAGCGTCTCGATCTGGCTGCGCAGCGCATGGATCTCTTTCTCGCGCAACAGCGCGCCCTGCTTGACCGCGCCCGAACGCAGCACGCGCACCCAGCCGCTGCCCAGGCGCTCGCCATTGGGGGTGATCACCGACTCGCCATCGGCCAGGGCCGGCAGCAGGGCGCGCGCGGCGGACAGGTCGTCGGCCGCGTGCAGCGGCACCAGCAGGCGTCGCACGGCGGCCGGACCCCGTACCTTGCCGGCCAGCGAGGTGGGCGCGCAGTCGACCGGCGCCTCGGCCGAGGCCACCAGCGCCAGCCGGCCGTGGTCCAGCTCGCCGATCGCGTCCACCAGCGCTTCAGGCGAGTCCACCAGGGCGCCTTCAATGATCTGGCCCAGCGCGGTCTCGACGGCGTCTTCCCAGCCCTCCTCCACCACCAGTGCCTCGCCAACGCGGACCGCGGAGTCCAGGCCGCGCGCCTTCAGCCATCCCAGCGCGGCGCCGTCCTCCTGCCCCAATGCGGCGTTCTGCAGCGTCTCCAGCGAGGACAAGCGGCCGCGCGCGCCCTGCGCCTGCTTGCGCACGTCCGCCAATGCCGACTGCGCTTCGCGCTGTTGCTCTTGCAGCGTATCGACACCGCTTTTGCGCAGCTCCAGCACGTCGCCAAGGCTGTCCAGCGAGACCTTGTGGGTCTCGTGCTGTTCTTCCAGCTCGGCGAAGGCCTCGGCCAGCGTGGTCAGGTCCAGTCCCTCGCGCTCGGACTGCAGGGCCTGCCGGCGACGCTCGGCGTCCATCGCCTGGCGCTCCAGATGCTCGATCCGGGTGCGCTCGACCTCCGCCGAGCGGGTCGCCTCGGATTGGGCGCGACTGTGGTCGTCCCAGCGCTGCTGCCACGATGACAGCGCCGCCTCGGCCGCGCGCAGCGCTTCCTGGCGATCCAGATCCTGCTCGCGCAACTCCTCCAGGCGGGGCTCGTCTACTTCCAGCGCCGCGCTCAGCACCTCCAGCCGTGACTGGTCGTTGCCGATGTGCTCGGCGACCTCGGCCAGCTGGTGGCGGGCCTCGTCGCGGGCCTTCAGCAGGCGCTCGGCCATCTCGCGCTGGTGCTGGATCTGCTGCTCGATGCGCGCGAGCGCCCCGCCGACCTCGTAACTGTCTGCCTGCGCCTTGTTCAGCGCCTCGGCGGCTTCCTCGCGGCGTACGCGACCGGTCTCGATCTCGCGCTCGGCCTCGCGCTGCTCGGCGATCAATTGCTGCAGGCGGGTCTCCTGCTGCGCCAGCTTCTCGCGCTGGCCGGCCAGCTTGCGATCCAGCGCCCGGTGCTCCAGCGCCTTCCATTCCGCGTCGCGGACCCGGCGATCCTCCTGGATGGCCTGGTACTGCTCGGCCTGCCGCGCCTGGCGGTTCAGGTGGCCGAGCTGCTTGCCAACCTCGTCGCGCAGGTCGCTGAGCCGGTCGAGGTTCTCGCGGGTATGGCGGATGCGGGTCTCCGTCTCCCTGCGGCGCTCCTTGTACTTGGAGATGCCGGCCGCCTCTTCCAGATAGACCCGCAGGTCCTCGGGGCGCGCTTCGATGATCTGGCTGATCATCCCCTGCTCGATGATCGAGTAGCTGCGCGGTCCCAGGCCGGTCCCCAGGAACAGGTCGGTGATGTCCCGGCGACGGCACTTGGCGCCGTTGAGGTAGTACTGGCTGGCGCCGTCACGACTGACCAGCCGCTTGACCGAGATCTCGTCGAACGCGCCGTACTCGCCGGTGATGGTGTGGTCGGAGTTGTCGAATACCAGCTCGACGGTGGCCTGGGAGACCGGCTTTCGGGTCGACGATCCAGCGAAGATCACGTCGGTCAGCGAGTCACCTCGCAGGCGGCTGGCCGAACTCTCGCCCATCACCCAGCGCACCGCGTCGATGATGTTCGACTTGCCACAGCCGTTCGGCCCCACGACCGCGGTCATGTTGGTCGGCAGATGCAGGGTGGTGGGATCGACGAAGGACTTGAAGCCCGACAGCTTGATCGTTGACAGACGCATGCGTCGCGGGAGCCTCATTGCGCGCCGCATGCGGCGCTGCGGTGGATGTCAGGAAGCCGGCAAACCAGCAGCCGCCCGCGAGTATAGCGGTCGCTGGACGGTGCCCGCTGGGCGGGCCGGGCTAGCCCGCTTCGTCCGGCGTGCGGGCGACAATCGACAGCGCGTGGATGTCGGTTTCCATCATCGCGCCGACGGCCTCGTACACGCGCCGGTGCCGCGCCAGCGGAGCGAGCCCGCGGAACGCGTCGCTGACGACCTCGACATTGAAGTGACCACGTCCGTCGCGGGCGCCGGCATGGCCGGCATGGCGGGCGCTGTCATCCTCGACGGACACGGAGACCGGCGCCAGCGCAGCTTCGATCGCTGCGCGGATCGCGGGCACGCGCTGGTCGCGCGGCAGGCCGCCGGTCACGGCAGGACCCGGCGGAATGGCCGGACCTGGGTGCGCTCGTACACGCCCGCGTCCACATAGGGGTCGGCATCGGCCCACTCGCACGCAGCTTCGAGGGACTCGAATTCCGCCACCACCAGGCTGCCACTGAACCCGGCCGGGCCCGGGTCCTCGGCGTCAATCGCCGGGCATGGGCCCGCCAGCAGCAACCGGCCGGCGTCGCGCAATGCCTCCAGCCTGGCCAGGTGCGCCGGCCGCGCCTTGCCGCGCAATGCCAGCACGTCCTCGCCGTCGTATCCCTCGATCACGTAGAGCATGGTTTCATTTCCAGCCGACAAGCCAACCAACGATTGTAGGCCAACCCTTGCGCGCCCCACGCTCCCCACGTCCTCGCGGAGCAACGCTGGACAGCGCCCGGTGCAGCCCGTAACCTGTTCGGAACCTGAGTTGGATAAAGACGTCGCGTCCCTTACGGCCCTGCCGCCGTAACGATCTTCGCGATGCCATGGCCGCGTCTGCCACAGCGGTGTTCACCCCAGATCGATTCAACTGTCAGCAGATCGGGCTTTACTGCTGCATGTCCAACATCGCGTGATCATCGTCGCAACCCGACGATGGCTGGGCCGTATTCCTGCCGCCGCCAGGCAGTAGTCCGGTCCGGTGCCGGGCCTCTGACGCCTTCCGTGTCCAGCGCGCCCCTGATCGAGTCGTGATGTTCCGACGCAACCGCAACAACGCAGCGCCACGGCCCGGAGGGGCCGGCACCGCATGACAAACGTTTCCGCGCCCGTCGCGACCGATGACAACGCGTCCGATGACAACGTGTCCGATCAAGGCCAGGCCACTCCGCCACTGGACGGGGAGATCCCGGCACGGCTGTCGCCGCGACAGCAGGAAATGCCACTGGCGATGGTCCACGGGCAACCGGTGCTGCAGATTCCGCAGGACCTCTACATTCCGCCCGATGCCCTCGAAATCATCCTGGATGCATTCGAAGGCCCGCTGGACCTGCTGCTCTACCTGATCCGCCGGCAGAACCTGGAAATCCTCGACATCCCGGTCGCGGAGATCACCCGCCAGTACGTCGATTACATCCAGGCCATGCATCACCTGCGCTTCGAACTGGCAGCCGAATACCTGGTGATGGCCGCGATCCTGGCCGAGATCAAGTCGCGGATGCTGCTGCCGCGGGCGGTGTCGGAAGAGGACGACGAGGAGGATCCACGCGCGGAGCTGGTGCGTCGATTGCAGGAGTACGAACGCTTCAAGAAAGCCGCGCAGGACATCGATGCGCTGCCCCGGCAGGATCGCGACACCGTTCCGGCGCAGGCCTTCGTTCCGGATCGCGCCGCGGTGAGGCTTCCGCCCGAGGTCGATCTGCGCGAGATGCTGCTGGCGCTGCACGACGTGTTCAAGCGCGCCGAGCTGTATACCCAGCACGCGATCAAGCGCGATGCCCTCAGTGTCCGCCAGCGCATGGGCGAACTGCTGGCCCGGCTCGATGACGGCGAATTCCATCCCTTCGAGTCGCTGTTCGAGGCCAGCGAAGGGCGGATCGGGGTGGTGGTGAGCTTCCTGGGCATCCTCACCCTGGCCAAGGAACAACTGGTGGACATCGTGCAGGAGGCGCCGCTGGCACCGATCTACATCAGGTCACTGGCCATTGGCACCGCGCCCGAAGAGATCCAGCTCAGCAGCGAATTCGACGACGCTGCCAACGACGACGCGCCCTGAGCGCACCGCACCAACCACACAACGACACGCTGCATGGACCAGACCCTGACCAAACGCATCATCGAAGCCATCCTGCTGGCCGCCCACCAGCCGGTGAGCGCTGCCCAACTGGGCGATTTGCTCGCCGGCGACGACGAGCAGCCGATGCCCGCCGGCGACCTTGCGCGGGCGCTGCAGGCCCTGCAGGATGACTGCGAAGGACGCGGCGTCGAACTGGTGGAGCTGGCATCGGGATACCGCTACCAGGTCCGCGCCGACGTGCATCCCTGGGTCGCCCGGCTGTGGACCGAACGCCAGACGCGCTACACCCGAGCGACCCTGGAAACGCTGGCGCTGATCGCCTACCGCCAGCCGATCACCCGCGGGGAAATCGAACAGGTACGCGGCGTGTCGGTCAGCAGCAACATAATCCGTTCGCTGGAGGAGCGCGAGTGGATCCGCGTGGTCGGGCACCGCGATGTGCCGGGCAAGCCCGCGCTGCTGGGCACGACCCGCACGTTCCTCGACTATTTCGGCCTGAAACGCCTGGATGAACTGCCGCCATTGGCGGAACTGGGGGAAATCGGCGAGCTGGAACCGCAACTGCAGTTCGAACCTCGCGATACCCCTGAAGCACCCGGATCCATCGCTGCCGGTGGCATTGCCACCGACCCGGCGCTGGACCAGAACGATGCCGACGCCGTCGACGTTCCCGCACGGGAACAGCCGGCCGACGATTCCAACACCGCGGACGACGCCATCGAGACGATGGAACGCCACGGATCACTCGAAGATGACGATGCCGAAGAGGCCTCGTCGGAGTTACCCAAATGACTGAAGAAACACGCAGCAAGCTGTCCCTCAAGCACGGCAAGGACGACGCCGGCACCGCGACCCCGCGCCTGCAGGAGCGCCTGCACAAGGTCCTGGCCCAGGCCGGGCTGGGCTCGCGCCGGGCGCTGGAGCAGCGCATCGCCGACGGCCTGGTCAAGGTCAACGGCGAAGTGGCCCAGGTCGGCGTCTCCATCGGCAGCGGCGACAAGGTGGAACTGGATGGCCGGCAATTTGTTGCCAGCGCCCTGACCGAGCCGTCGCGGGTGCTGTTGTACAACAAGCCCGAAGGCGAGGTCACCACGCGGGAGGATCCCGAGGGTCGCCCGACCATTTTCGACGCCCTGCCCGCCCTGAAAGGCTCGCGCTGGATTGCCGTGGGCCGCCTGGACATCAACACCACCGGCCTGCTGATGCTGACCACCGACGGTGAGTTGGCCAACACCCTGATGCACCCCTCGCACGAAGTGTCGCGCGAGTACGTGTGCCGGGTGCGGGCGCCCGAAGGCGAGGAACGGGTGGAGGATGCGGTCGTCGCGCGGCTCAAGCGCGGGGTGTCGCTGGAGGACGGCCCGGCCAGATTTGACGATGTCGAGCGGATCGGCGGTGCGGACTCGCACGACTGGTTCCGGGTGGTGGTCAAGGAAGGCCGCAACCGCGAAGTTCGTCGCTTGTGGGAATCGCAGGGCTGCCAGGTCAGCCGCCTGAAGCGGATCAAGTACGGCTCGGTCGACCTGCCGCGCGAATTGCTCCGCGGCCAGTCCATCGAAATGCCGACCGAGCGGGTGGACGCCCTGCGCAAGGAGTTGGGACTGGAGGACGGCACGCCGTCCGCGCTGACCCTGCTGCCGGTGATCGGCCAGCGCAAGGCGGCCCGTTCCACCATCAACCTGACCGGTCGGGCGCAGAGCCCGGGCTATGTCGGTGGCCACGTCACCAGCGCTGATGAGGGGCGCGAACTGCGCCGCTTCGACAACGTGCGCGAGGATCGCGGCCGTGGCCGCGGTGCCCCCAAGCGCCACGGCGGACTGACCGTGAGCGGCGAGGCCGCCGCCAAGCAGTCGCAGCGGCCCTACAAGCAGCGCGCACCCAAAGGACAGCAGCCGCTGCCCGACGGCAATCCCGCGGCGTTCCGCACCTGGTATGTGCCCGATGGCGTCAACACCGGCCCCAGCGGTCACCGCAACGCCGACAGTCGTGGCCCGAAAAAGCCCTACGGCAACAAGCCGGCCGGCGGTTACAAGGGCCGGGCGCCTGCGGGCGGACCGCGCCCACCGTACGGGCACCCCGATGGCGCCCCCAGCTTTCCCTCCGACCACGCCAACCCGGGCGGCTTCAATCCCTACGGCGACAAGCCGCGCGGCCCCGGCGGCAACCGGCCGGCCGGCAAGCCCGGCGCCGGCAAACCGGCCGGTCGTCGCGCCGGTCCGGGTGGCCCGCGACCCGGCGGTCCGCGGGGCGGCGGCCGTCCCGGCAGTGGCCGCGGTGGCTCGCGCAGCGGCAGCTGAGTTGCCGGAACGTTTACAGAAAAAGGCACCCTGACGGGTGCCTTTTTCATTGCCTGACCGGCCGTCTCTGGAGACGGGTGTCAGCCGTTACTGAGCAGCAGTCACAGTGACTGGCTTGCTCGCAAGAATCCTGTGGGTCTGACTTTGGACATAGCGCAGTTCGTAGCTACCGGGGTCGTCTGGCAGAGTCAGTTCCAGCGGAGATCCTCGCGACGTCCGCTGATAGCCCACCTCACTGCGGCCCGCCGAGCCAACTTTCGCTATCGAGACGTAGTCATTGGCATAGTCGGGGCCGGTCCAGGAGACCTTGATCCTGGTTCCTCCAGCTCCTGAATCCGGGGCGTCCAACGTCGCGCTGACCTTGGTGGTTTCAATGGGTTGGCTGGCGAGAATCTTGTGCGACTGGGACTGGACGTAGCGCACCTCATAAGGACCCGGCTCGGCGGGCATCAGCAGCTTCAGTGGATTACCTGCCGAAGTGCGCGTGTAGTTCACCTCGGACCTCCCGGCGGAGCCGACCTTCGCTACGGAAATGTAGTCATTCGCATAGTTCGGTCCGGTCCATGCAACGCGCAGGGTCGAACCCGCCGGTGCCTTCGCGGGAACCTCCACGCTGGCGCCAACCTCACTCACGTCAATGCTCTCGCGTGTGAGCACGTTGTGATTCTTGGCGCTCACATAGCGGACCTCGTAGGTGCCGGCAGTGGGCGGCATCAACAACTGCAGCGGGTTGCCGTCTTTGGTACGGGTGTAGTTGGCATGTCTGCTGTTGCCCGCATCCGCGGGGCCTACAGAAATGTAGTCATCGCCCTCACCCGGCCCCGTCCAGATGACGCGGACCTTCGAACCCGCGGCGGCGGTAGCAGGCACCTTCAGCGTGGCCTTGAGCTCGACCACGATCGGCAACGTAAGGCTGGCACGGTCACCCGTGAGTTTGATCTCCCCCTCCGCGGTCGCACCATCCGATCCGCGGATAACCGATACGTCATGCACGCCGCGCGGAAGTTCTACCTCGAGCTTGCCGGTTGCGTCGGACTCATGCAGAACCTCACCGGTCGCACCATGGCGAACGGTCCACACCAGATCCTGCCTGATCACCGGGCCGCCTTGCTGGTCGGTCGCCTCCAGACTTGCCTTGCCAGTCGGTATTGCCGCGGGGTCGGGGGCGGGTGCAGGCTCGGCTTTTGCCGGCGCGGGTTCCGCCGCTTTTGCCTTCGTGGATGGCGCGACACTGATTTGCGCCAAGGCGTACTTCAACTCTTTGGCGTCATCGGCGACGAAGAAACGGCCTCCGGTCGCATCGGCCATGCACTTCAGCTCGCCCTTCGCCCCGGCCTCTTCTTCGCCCAAGCCAAAGCCCACCGTATGCACGGTCAGACCAATGCCCATCGTCGCCAGCTTTGCGGCGGCCGCACACGGATCTGCGTGACAGGTTTCCTGACCGTCAGACACCAGAATGACGGTGGCTTCGTTCTCGGTGAATTTCACGGCCTCGGCGGCCTGCTGCACCGCAGCGGTCATCGGCGTTTTGCCGACGGGATTCATCCCGGCGATGGCCTTGGCGATGGCGGCGCGGTCGCCACCGACCGGCACTAGCGTCTGGATGTCCTTGCAGTCGCCTTTGCGGCGATGACCGTAGGCAACGAGACCAAGCCGGCGCTCGGGCGGCAGGTCGTCCAGCAATTCCTTCACCACGTCGCGCGCGATGGTGATCTTGGGCACTCCGTCTATCTGGCCCCACATGGATCCGGACGCGTCGAACACCAGGATCGTGTCGCCAGCAGCGGACGTGTCCTGGGCGAGTGCGGGCAGGCTCAGGCCGGTCAGCCCGAGCAGCAGTCCCATTGCGATAAGTCGAATCATGGCGATGTCCTTTTTCCCTGCGTGTGCGGGTAACTCCGCGGCAAAGCGGCACGCGCCGCCAGCGGCTGATCGGTCGTGTGCCTTACCAGTGCCCGTAGATTGGTGCGAAGCGGCGGCTGACATGGTCCAGGTCGCGCCGGGCCATATCCTCGCGGCGACGGGCGTGCCGCAAATCCTCGTCGGCACGCCGGATGTCGGCGCGCAGATCGCTGATTTCCCTGCGCAGGCGTCTCCGCTCATCATCGCTTTCGGCGCGGTCGAGTCGCTTCTGCGCCTTGCCGATGTCCTTGTCGGCCTTGCGGATGCGGTACTCGATCGAGCCCACGTCCGAACTCACGTCATCAAGGCGCTGCTTGGCGTCGTGGACGAAGCGGCCGTCGCCAAACCCGGCCAGGAAGCCGGGTTCCAGGTGGCTCGGGCACACACCGGCGTAATTGCGGCCGTTGGCCGCCGCAGTGAAGCCGCGATAAGGCGTGCAGTAGACCTCCAGCCCACGCTCGCGCGCCTCCAGGTAGGTGCGGGCATCCACGCCCACCCCGTACGCCGCGCACGCCTGCTCGTGGTTGCCCAGACGGGATGACGGATACCCGGCGACACCGTCGTCATAGCCGATGCGGGACCAGTTGCCGCTCAGGCAGTCGCCCTGGCTCACGGTTGCGCAACCGCTGTGAAGCAGCGCGAGCAAGGCGATAAACAGTAAACGTGTTGCTTTCATTGCACTCCCCTGTCGGGCGTCCCGCCCGGGTAATCACTGGGTCCCGCTGCCGCATGCGGCCACCAGCGACGCAGGCGTGCACCGGCATGGGCCTGATGCGCTCTGTTCCCTGATACGACGTCATGGTTTCGAACCGGACACGTTCCGGAGGCCGTTTCCGAAACATCCCGCCCGCGGCAGAGCGCGCGGGCGGAATCGCAGGCTCCCGCGCAGAGATCGCGTGTCGAACCTTCTCCAGCGCGGATACCAGGACGGCTATGGCAACCGCTATGACTACGGCTACCGGCGCAGCGACGGCAGCGTCGCGATCATCGCCGCGGTATTGGCGACCATTGTTGGCCTGCAGATGTTGAACTGATGTTCGTCGATCCCGTCGCTCAGCGCGGGATCGCCAGGTGCCCGGCCTGCAGGGGCTTGCCCGCACCGCGCGGCGTGGTCGCGATGACCGCATCGACCGGCATCGGCGCACCGTTCTCCAGGTGCGCCCACGTGCGGTCCAGCGCCTCGTAGACATAGGGCAACAGCGGCAGGTAGATCCCGGCGTACACGGGCACGCCAAGGAAGGCGTCGAAGTGCTGCACGTTCCGCACCTGCCAGTGGTGCACGTCCGCGCCGGCGCTGCGCGCGGCCGCGACATACGGCGTGCTGGTGAATGCAGGCGGGATCAATCCATCATCCAAGCCGTGGATCACCATCACCGGCAGTCCGGCGGCAGGCGGGGCAACCTGCAATTCACTGATGCCCTGGCGCACGCGATCGGCATCCGCACCCTGCCCGTCCCACAGCGCACGCAGGCACTGCAGGCCCGCGACCGGATTGGCCGGGTCGATCACTCGTGCGACGATGGCAACGCCCGCGCCCGGAGGTATTCCAGCGGCCTCCGATGACCACGCGGCGCGCTCGGTCGCGGTCGCCGGACGGGGCGTTCCATCTTTGGCCACCGCCGAGAATGAATAGCCGCACGGATGTGCTCCGGCCGGGAGGCGGCCGTAGGCCGAGGCGTAGGTCACCGCGACCGAGCGCCACAGGTCGAAGGCAACGCTGATCGAGCCGGCACGAAGCGCTTCGTCGGTCCAGCCATTGGCACGCAGGGCCTGATAGGCGGACTGCTGCTGCTCGCCCAGGGTGTCGCCCTGGATCAGGCCGGCCGTTGCCAGCGCCGCACACTGCGCGTCCGCGGTCGGCAGCGCCGGGATTCCCAGCACGGGCAGCGCGCACGGCATCAGCAGCGCCGCCTCGGTGGTGTAGTCGTAGATGGGGCGCGCGCCGGCGACCGTCACATTCGGTTCCGCCGCGACGACCGCATCCAGCCAGTCGCCCGCAGACGCCGACTGGGCCGCCTGCAGTACCGCGCCGCCGCCATTGGATATGCCGACCGCTATAACGCGGGTGTTGTCGAAGCGGTAGGGGGCGGCGTCCGGGAACGCTTCGGTGAGGACTTTGAGCGCAAATTCGGCTGACTGGCGCACGTGCTCGCCCCAGTGCGCTTCGGGGTTGTCGCCGGAATGCGCATGTTTGAAGGCGACGCCCGTGGCCGGCGCCTGCTCCGGCTGGAATGCCAGAGCGGCGTCCGGTCCACCGATGGTGCCGTCCAGTTGCACCCCGAGCCCGGCGTCCAGGTCGTAGTAATCGCTGCCGGCGCCCTTGTCGGTGTACGCGATCGCGCAGCCCCTGGGCAGCGCCCACGGGCCGGCGACGGCAATCGCGCCGAGGACACCGCGCGACCCGGAGGCCGGTGCCAGCACGACGCAACGCGCCTGCTGGTCAAAGTTGTCGGGCACCTGCACCAGCACCCGATGTGGTTGCTTCGCGCCCGGCAGCCGCGCCAGCGTCTGGAACTCCCGGCCCGGCGATGGCGCGACGCTGCCGTAAAGCTCCGCATAGCCGCCTCCCGGCGCGAGATCCGCGATGCCGCGCCAGTTGCTCCAGACGGCGCGCCGGCGCACTTCCACGGCCGTGGGGCTTTCCGGGTCGGCTAACGCCGGTGCGGTCATGGCGCGCAAGCCGTCCAGACCCAGGCCGGCGGTGAGCAGGTCATCGTTGCCGCGGTGTTCGGTGACACGCACCGGGCCGAAAGCGGTCGCTGCCATGGCGGTGTTTCCTGGATTGGGTGTGGTCGCGCAGCCGGCGGCGACGGACAGGACGGCAGGCAGGGCGACGGCAAGCAGGGAAGTTTTCATGCACCGACATTAGCAAGACCGGAGCAGCCCGCTCATCGTACTTTCGTACCACGCCCCGGCCCCGCACAGTTGCTAATCTGGCGCGGATGCCTTCCCTCCTTATTGCCGACGACCACCCGCTGTTCCGGGCCGCATTGCGCGGCGCCGCGGCGGATGCGGTGGCCGACCTGACCGTGCACGAAGCCGACTCGCTGCCGACCGTGCTGGCGCTGCTGGAGGCGGAGCCGGACATCGACCTGATCCTGCTGGACCTGCACATGCCCGGCAACCACGGCCTCGCCGGTCTGGCGGCGATCCGCGCCCAGTACCCGGGCGTCGCGGTGGTGGTCGTGTCGGCCAACGACGACCCGCGCGTGATCCGGCGGGCGCTGGACCACGGCGCGGCCGGTTATCTACCCAAGAGCTCGGGACTGGACGAGCTTCGCGACGCCATCCGCGCCGTGCTGGCGTGCGAGCAATGGTTGCCGCCGGCGCTGCGCGCCTCGGTCTCCCACACCCGCAGCTCGCCCAACGATGCCGAGCTGGCGGCGCGGCTTGCCAGCCTGTCGCCGCAACAGTTCCGCGTGCTCAGCTTTGTTGCCGAAGGTCTGTTGAACAAGCAGATCGCCGACCGCCTCGCGGTCCAGGAACGCACCGTCAAGGCGCACCTGTCAGCGATCTTCGAGCGTCTGGGCGTGCGCAACCGCACCCAGGCGGGGGTGATCCTGCGGAGCCTGGAACTCGTCGACCCGGCTCGGGTGGTCGCAGACTGAGCGGATCGCGCTCAGTCTTCCTCGACAGCCACCGGCTCCCCGCGCAGCGCACTCGCGGCCAGCATCCGGTCCAGCACGGACTTCAGCGCGAGTGGCTTGAGCGGCTTGGACAGCAACGACTGCCCCGCATCCAGCACTGCGCGTCGGACCACGTGGCCGGTATCGGCGCTGAGGATGAGAGTCGGCCGGGCGCCGTGTTCGACGGCCAGCGCTTCGGCCAGCGCCACCCCGGTGTCACCGTCGTCGAGGTGGCAATCGAACAGCCACAGCGCGGCCGGTTGATGAGCAACGTGCCGGCGCGCGCCCTCGCGGTCCGCCGCCGTCAACACCTCACAGCCCCATCCGCGCAGGATCGCGGCCAGTGCCGCCAGCGCCTGCGCATCGTTGTCGACCAGCAGCACGCGCAGGCCGGCAAGACCGCGGGATGCGCTGGCGACCGCCGGCAGCCGCGCCTCGACGCGCGCGACCTGCATCGCGAACATCGTGCCCTGCCCCGGGCTGCTGCGCAGGGTCAGCGGAGCCTCGAGCAGGTGGGCAATCCGATCGGCGATCGACAGCCCCAGGCCAAGCCCTTGCCCGGGTGCATCGGTGCCGCGCCGGAACTCCTCAAAAATGGCCTGCTGCATGCCTGCGTCGATGCCGGGGCCTGTGTCATGGACCTCGATCCGCAGCCCGTCGCCGCGGCGGCGCACGCCCAGCAGGACACGACCACTGGTGGTGTACCGCACCGCGTTGGCAAGGAAGTTCTGCAGTGCGCGCCGCAGCAGTTGCGGGTCGCTGTGCACCCACGCCTGGGTTGGCACGAAACGGAACCCAAGTCCGCGCGCAGCGGCGATGGCGCTGAATTCCGAAGCCAGCGGCTCGAGCACTTCGGCCAGGGCGAAGGCCCGCGGCTCCGGCACCAGGCCGCCGGCCTCCAGGCGCGACATCTCCAGCAGACCGGTGAGCAGGTCGCCGGTGGAATCCAGGGCGCCGCCGATCTGGGCGAGCATCGCGCGCTGTGCATCGTCGGCGGCCTGCACCGACATCGCGTCGGTGAACAGCTGCGCGGCATGCAGCGGCTGCATCAGGTCGTGGCCGATCGCGGCAAGGAACCGGCTTTTGGCATCATTCGCGCGCTCGGCCTCCCGCGTGGCGATCTGCAGATCGGCCGTGCGCTCGATGACGCGCTGCTCCAAGGTCTCGTTGGATTGCAGCAGCGCGGCCTCCGCGCGGCGGAAATCGGTGACGTCGGTGAAGGTCGCCACGAAGCCGCCACCGGGCATGGGGTTGCCACGGATCTCCAGGATGCTGCCGTCGGCGAGGATGCGTTCGGTGAGGTGCGGTGAACCGGCACGCATGAAGGCCAGCCTCCGCTCCAGTGCGCGCTCCAGCCCGCCTGCAGGAGGTGCGCCCTGCATCATCGCCCAGCGCGACAGATCGGCGATCGGACGCCCCACCTGCAGCAACTCGGCGGGATACTGGAACAGCTCGGCGTAGCGCCGGTTCCAGGCCACCAGCCGCAGCTGCGCATCCACCACGCTGATGCCCTGGCTCATGTTGTGCAACGCCGCTTCCAGGACACGCTGGTTGAAACGCAGGTCCGCCGACGCCTCGCCGACGATCGCCGCCACCGTGTCCAGCCCGCGCCCGCTCTCGCTGCGCGCGGCATCCAGCAGCACGCGCGCCGACGCGGAGCCGAGTACCGCCGCCAACTCACGCTCGATGCCCGCCTCCACCGCCGCTGGCACCGGGCCCGTCGCCGGGGCCTTCTGCAGCAGTTGCTGGACACGGTTGCGCGGCAGGAACCGCATGCCCGCGTCGCGCAGGCTTTGTGCATCCATGCCGCGGTAACTGCGCCTCGGCGTATCGCGACGCCAACTCCAGGTCCAGCCGAGCACCGTGGCCAGCGTGCCAAGGAATAGACTGACCCCGACCGCGCGCCCCAGCCGGCTCCAGCCGGTCAGGCCGAACAGGCCGTCCGGCGCCAGCATGTGCAAGCCCAGCGGCCCCGACTCCAGCCATGCGGGGCGATGCCCGACCACTTCGAACACCATCGGCAGCAGCAGTACCCAGGCCCAGGCCGCAAAACCCACCACCACACCGATCACCGCTGCCCGCGGCGGCGTCTGCGGCCGCCACACCGCGAACCCCAGCGCAGGCGCGAGCGTCGCCAGTGCCGAGAACGACACCGCACCGACGTCGGCCAGCGCTTCGTTGCCTCCTACCAACCGGCTGTAGGCCCAGGCCAGCAGCATGATCGCGACGATGCCGAATCGTCGCAGCATCAACACGCTGCCGCGAAGGTCGCTGCCATCGTTGCGCGACCAGGCGCCGCGCAGCAGCCCCGGCGCGAACCAGTGGTTGCCGATCATCAGTCCCAGCGTCAGGGTGCTGACCACGACCATGCCGGTGGCGGCGCTCAAGCCGCCGAGGAACGCGAACAGCGCCAGGCCCTCGTGGCCCTGCGACAACGGCAGCGCCAGCACGTACATGTCGGAGGGCACCGAGTCGCCGAGCAAGGCCGCACCGGCGGTGGCCAGTGGCAGGACCGGCAAGGCGATCAGGATCAGGTACAGCGGAAACTGCCAGCGCGCGGTGCGTACGTCGCGCTCGTCGCGGCACTCGACCACTCCGATATGGAACTGGTGCGGCATGATGAACATCGCCAGCGCGCCCAGCAGGACCAGCGGGAGGAATCCGGCGGACGGCGCCGCGGGCATGGTCGGTATCGACTGCACCGGGATCTGCGGCGAGGCACCGGTGCCGCTGTCCAGCCCGAACCAGACAAACGCGCCGATGGCGAGCATCGCGCCAAGCTTGAACACGGACTCGAACGCCATGGCCAGCACCAGGCCGCGGTTGTGTTCGGTGGCGCTCGCGCGCCGGGTGCCGAACAGCATCGCAAACACCGCCATCGCCAGTGCGACGTACAGCGCGCTGTCCTGCCACGGCGGTGTCGCCAGCCCCGCATCGCGCGCGGTCAGCATCGCGAAACTCATCGCCACCGCTTTCAGCTGCAGCGCAATGTAGGGGATCAACCCGAGCGCAGCGACCAGGGTGACGGTGGCGGCCAGCCACGCGTCCTTGCCCAAGCGCGTGGCGATCAGGTCGGCGATGGAGGTCGCGTTGGTCTCGCGGGCCAGGCGCACCAGCTTGATCATGAAGCCCACGGCCAGCACGTAGAGCAGGATCGCGCCGAGGAAGGTCGGCGGCAGCGGCCAGCCGTAGCGCGCCGCCTGGGTGACCGTGCCGTAGAAGGTCCACGAGGTGCAGTGCACCGCCAGCGACAGTGCATAGACGTGTCGCCAGTGACCGGCGAACAGCGCCGGACGCCGCTCGGCATACAGCGCGGCGCCGAACATCAGTCCAAGCCAGGCAAGGCTCGCGAGGGCGACGGGAGTGAAGCTCAGCATCGCCGGAGCATAGCGCGAGGCAAGGGTTTTGCCGTCCTGCTCAAAGACAGCGATGCGGGTGTCGGTCGATCCGGCAGGACGGTGTGGGCACTACAGCGCGCGCGGCCCCGCAATCGCGTCGATGGCCATTCCCGCGGCCCGCGCCAGTTCGACAAATCCCGGGAATGACGTCGCGACGGTCGCGATGTCGTTGATGCGGACCTCGCCCGAAGCGCGCTGCGCGGCGACCGCAAAGCTCATCGCGATGCGGTGGTCATCGTGGGTGTCGATGCTGCCGCCGCCCAGTCGCCCGCCTTCGATGACGGCGCCATCGGGCGTCTCCTCGACGCTGATGCCGAGCGTGCGCAGCCCGGTCGCCATGGTCGCAATGCGGTCGGACTCCTTGACCCGCAGCTCGGCGGCGTCGCGGACCACCGTGCGCCCGCTGGCGCAGGCGGCGGCGACGAACAGGATCGGGAACTCGTCGATCATGTCCGCCACCAGCGCAGACGGCACTTCGATGCCATGCAGCGGCGCGTGGCGGACCAGCAGGTCGGCAACCGGCTCGCCGCCGTCGCCGCGGCGGTTCGCTTCGCGGATGTCGGCGCCCATCAGGCGCAGGACCTGCAGCAGGCCAGTACGGCGCGGATTGATGCCGACCGCCTCCAGTCGCAGCTCGGATCCCGGAATGATCGTTGCGGCAACAATGAAGAACGCCGCCGAGGAAAAATCCGCGGGTACGTCGACGCGGGCGGCGCGCAGGCGATGGCCCCCGCTCAGGCGGACGACGCCAGGTCCGGTCTCCACCGGCCAACCGAAAGTGGCCAGCATCCGCTCGGTGTAGTCACGCGTTGGGTGCGGCTCGCGCACGACGGTCTCGCCCTCGGCGTACAGGCCCGCCAGCAGCACGGCGGACTTCACCTGCGCGCTGGCAACCGGCAACGCATAGTCGATGCCCTGCAGACCTGTACTGGCTTGCACACGCAGCGGTGGCGTGCCGCCCTCGCCGGTGTCGATCCGCGCGCCCATTGCCGTGAGCGGATCGGTGACACGGCGCATCGGACGCTTGGTCAGCGACGCGTCGCCGATCAGCACGCTGTCGAACGCCTGCCCCGCCAGCACACCTGCGAGCAGGCGCATGCCGGTGCCGGCGTTGCCGCAGTCAAGTACCTCATCGGTGCCGCGCAGCCCATGCAGGCGGACCCCGTGTACCACGCAGACCGTCGGCGCCGGGGTATCGATGCGGACGCCGAGCTGGGTGAAGATCCGCGCCGTGGCCCGGGTGTCCTCACCCTCGAGAAAACCGTGGATCTGCGTGATGCCTTCCGCCAGCGCCCCCAGCATCACCGCGCGATGGGAAATGGACTTGTCGCCGGGCACGCGCAGGCTGCCCTGCAGCGCGGTCCCCTTGCCGGCGAGCCAGTCCTGCCGCACCGCCTCGCTCATACGATCGCGACCGGGTAGGAACCCAGCACGCGCACCTGCTCGGCGAACTCATCGACCTCCGCCAGCGCCAGGCGCATCGCTTCCTGCTCGATGTGCCCGCCGACATCGACGAAGAACGCGTACTGCCAGCGCCCGCCGTGGCCGGGCCGCGACTCGATCCGGTTCATGCTCAAGCCGTGGCGCGCGAACGGCGCCAGCACCTGGAACAGCGCGCCTGGCTGGTCCTTGATGAAGATCAGCAGCGAGGTGCGGTCATTGCCCGAGGCCGGGAACAGCTCGCGCCCGAGCACCAGGAAGCGGGTGGTGTTGTCGGGCCGGTCCTCGATCGGGCCGGCCACCGATTTCAGGCCATAGACATTCGCCGCGCTGAGTCCGGCGATCGCCGCGGCGTCATCGGCGTTGCGGGCGCGACGGGCCGCCTCGGCATTGCTCGCCAACGGAATCTTCTCGGCGTCGGGCAGGTGCTGGCGCAACCAGGCTTTGCACTGGGCGAAGGACTGCGGATGCGAGTACACGCGCTCGATGTCCTCGAAGCGGCCGCTGCGCGAGAGCAGGTGCTGGTGCACGCGCAGCTCGACTTCGCCACAGATCTTGACGTCGGTGCCCAGGAAGGTGTCCAGGGTGGACTGGATCGTGCCCTGGGTGGAGTTCTCCACCGGCACCACGCCGAAGTCGGCCGCGCCGGATTCCACCTCGCCGAACACCTCCTCGATGCTGCCCAGTGGCAGGCCGAGGACGGAGTGCCCGAAGTGCTTGTACGCCGCCTGCTCCGAATGGGTGCCGGCCGGACCGAGGAAGCCGATCTTCAGCGGCTCCTGCTGGGCCAGGCAGGCCGACATGATCTCGCGGAACACGCGCACCAGCACCTCGCCCTCCAGCGGACCCTCGTTGCGGTCGACCACCCGCCGCAGCACCTGCGCCTCGCGCTCGGGGCGGTAGTAGTCGATGGCCGCCGCCAGCGGGCCCTTGGCCTTGCCGATCTGGCTGGCGAAGCGCGCGCGCTCGGCGATCAGGTACTGGATGCTGCGATCGATGCCGTCGACGCGCTCGCGCAGTTCGGCAAGTTTCGGCGCGGGCGGCTTTTTGGGCACCACATCCCGGCCCGCGTTCTTCGCAGGCGGCTTGCCCTTCGCGGCCATCAGCCGTTCCTCTGCTGGAAGTCAGCCATGAACTCGGCCAATGCCTGCGCACCGGAGACCGGCATCGCGTTGTAGATCGATGCGCGCATGCCGCCCAGCACGCGGTGGCCCTTCAGCGAGATCAGCCCCACCGCGCGGGCCTGTTCGAGAAAGCGCGCGTCCAGGTTCTCGTCGTGCAAGGAGAAAACCACGTTCATCCGCGACCGCGCACTGCGCTCGACCGTGTTGCGATAGAACCCGCCGGACCCGTCGATCGCCGCGTACAGCATTTGCGACTTGACCGCGCTGCGCCGGGCAAATTCCTCCACCCCGCCCTCGTCCAGCATCCACTGGAACATCAGCCCGGCCAGGTACCAGTTAAGGGTGGGCGGCGTGTTGAGCATGGAGCCCGCGCGCTCGTGCGCGGCATAATCCAGGATCGGCGCGCGCGCCTGGCCGGTGCGCGTCAGCAGGTCGCGGCGGATAATCACCACCGTCAGGCCGACCGGCCCGAGGTTCTTCTGGGCGCCGGCGTAGATCACCCCGAAGCGCGACACATCCAGCGGGCCGGACGCGATGCTGGAGCTGAAATCACCGATCAGCGGCACCTCGCCGACCTCGGGAATGTGGTCGAACTCGACGCCGTGGATCGTCTCGTTGGCGGTGTAGTGCACATAGGCCGCACCTTCCGACAACGCCCAGTCCGCGCGTGCGGGCAAACCCCGGTACCCGCCATCGGCAGTATCGGCCGCTACGCGGGCGTCCACACAGGGCTGGGCCTGCTTGATGGCGGTCGCGCCCCAGTGACCGGTCAGTACGTAGTCGGCGGGCTGGCCGGCTGCGGCGAAGTTGAGCGGTATCAGCGCCTGCTGGGTGGTTGCCCCGCCCTGCAGGAACAGGACCGCGTAGTCATCGGGCACCGACAGCAATGTGCGCAGGTCCGCCTCGGCCTTCTCCGCGGCACGCATGAATTCCGGACCCCGATGGCTCAGCTCCAGCACCGAGGCGCCGGCGCCGTTCCAGTCCAGCAACTCCTCGCGGGCTTGCTCGAGGACGGCTTCGGGAAGGGCCGCAGGGCCGGCGCTGAAGTTGTACGGACGGGACATGGGGGCGATCCAGTGGGGCGTGACCCCCACGGTATGCCGCACTGCAGCACGATGTAAAGACCGCCGGCTGGCGGTCGCTCAGCGCGCCCCGTAAAGCAGCAGCAACGCCAGCGCGCCGGCCATCAGCAGCGCCGCGAGCAGCAGCCACGGGATCCGCCGCAGCGAATGCACCAGCGGTGATCGACGCGGCGTGGGTGCCACTGGCGGCGCAACCAGCACTTCCGGCAGCGGCTGTGCCGGGCCGGTGGGCACACGCGGCGCCTCCAGCACGAAGCGGTGGCTGGTGTTGAACACCACCTGGTCCCCGGCCAGGAGAAGCCCCTCGGTAAGCCGGTGCCCGTTGACCTCGATGGTTGCCGCTGGATCCACGGTCCGGATGCTGACGCCGTCGGCGTGCGGTTCGAGCACGGAATGCTCGGCGGGCATGCCCGGCTCGGCAATGTGCACTCCTGCGTCGGCCTGGCTGCCCACCGAGCACGGGCGGTCGACATCGAAGCAGCGGCCATGATGGGTGCCGCCGAGTGCACGCAGGACCGCGCGTGCCTTGGGCGGGTCGGGATCATGCCGGGACGGCACCGCGCCCGGCCGCGCACCAACCAGCACCAGGTCCACCCCGTCCATGTGCAGCGTGTCGCCGGGGCGCAGCATCGCCATCCGTCGCACCGGACGGCCGTTTACATGCATGCTTTGCGCGTGCTCGCGCAACTGCAACCAGATCCCGCGGCGATCCACCGACACCTGCAACCGGGCGTCGTGGGCGTCCTCCACCAGGCAGGGGCGCCCTTCCTCGTCCTGGCCCACAGCATGCACGCCGGCGCCGAGCACCAGGTCGTCCCGCTCACCCTTGGCGAATCGCAGTCGTAGGATATTCACTGCGGCGGAATCTAGCATGCGCGCGCCGCGCTTGGGCACTGGACGCCATCGACTTGAGGCTGGCGTTTCCGTCCCCAACACTGGGACCTGCCAATGGAGATCCGCATGCCCGATATCGATATCCGTCACCCGCACACCATGGAGCCGCAGCAGGCGCGCGCGGCCGTGCAGGAGATCGCCGACAAGTTGACCGAGCGTTTCGGGGTGACCTGCCGCTGGGACAGCGATTCGTTGCATTTCGACCGCTCGGGCATCGAGGGCAAAATCCAGCTGCTGCCCACCGCGCTGCATGTCACCGCCGACCTGGGATTCCTGTTCGCCGCGATGAAGGCCCCGATCGAGTCCGAACTGCGCCGCGTGCTGGACAAGCGATTCAGCTGAGACAAAGTCTGCCCCGGGTATATTGACCGGTCGACCTGCTCCGGCTCGCGCCCGAAGATCCGCCATGCTGACTGCTTCACCGATGACCACCGCATTGTTGATTGCGCTGATTCTGGGCACGGCGGGCAGCGCGTGGCTCTGGCTGGTCCACAACCGGGCGACGGTCATCGCGCTGGGCCTGAAGGCGCTGGCAGCGATGCGCTGGCGCGAATCGTCGCGCTTCGTCATCGAGGCGCTGGAAAGCCAGGGCTTCAGCGCGAGCCGCCTGGCCCCCGATGCCGACCGCGGCCAGAACGCCGACCTCCTGCTCAACCGCGGCGAACAGACCTGGCTGCTCAGTTTCAAGCAGGGCGTTGATTACCGCGTCGAACCGGGCATCGTCAGCCAGCTCGCAGCGGCGGTGCGCGACAGCAATGCCAGCGGCGGCATCGTCGCCACGCTGGGCACGATCAACCCCGAGGTGCGCAAGCACCCGCAAGGGATCGAGCTGATCGATGGAGCCACCCTGTGGCCGCTGATCAGTCCGCTGCTGCCACCCAGCCTGCACGAGGACATCGTGGCGCGCTCGCGGCGCCGCACGGTTCGCGCCACCGGCGTTGCGTGGATCCTCGCCCTGCTGGTGGGGTTCCTGGCGTCGCTGCTGATCCCCGAGGCGGTGGTTGATCCGGCGCGCGACAGCGCCGCCGCTACGACCGAAGTGCTCGCGCCACGAGACAGCGAGAGCAGTTCCGCCGCGCCCGCACCGGCGGAAGTGCCTGCGATCGCCGGCACCGAGGACGAGCAGCGCCGCGACATCGCTGCCGCCGTCGCGCGGTTGCCGGGGATTGCCCGCGCATCCTGGGCGACGCGGTCCACGCTGGTCGCGCTGCTGGACGCCGGCGCCAGTGACCGCCAGATCGATGGCATCTGCAAAGTCCTGTCGCCGTATGGCGACCTGCGCTATTCGCGCGTGCAGCTGCAACCACCGCCGGGCAGTGAATCCCCGGTGCGGTTCCTGCAGTGCACCTGGAACTGACCGGCAAACGCCGCGCCTGATTGCCTCAGGTCGTCATGCCCACCGCGCGCATGACCAGCTTGATCAGCAGCGCCACCAGCGCCAGGGCCGCGACGCTCGCCGACCAGATCAGCACCAGCCACGCCAGCCGTTTGCCCCAGGGGCGGCGTCGCGACGCACCGTCGGCGCCGCCGGCCATCAGTGGTAACCCTCTCCGGCGCGCACCTTGCCGCGGAATACCCAGTACGCCAGCCCGGTGTAGCCCAGGATGATCGGAATGATCAGCAGCGCCCCCACGAGGGTGAAGCCCAGGCTCTGCGGCGGGCCGGCGGCCTCCCAAAAGCTGATATCGGGCGGCAGGATGTTCGGCCAGATGCTGATGCCCAGCCCGCTGTATCCCAGGAACACCAGCGCAAGCGTCAGCAGGAACGGCGAGGTATGCGACTCGCCGCTCAGCGACCGCATCAGCCAGAACATCACGGCCGCGACCAGCAGCGGCACCGGCGCGAAGAACAGGAGATTGGGCATGCTGAACCAGCGCTCGGCAATGGCCGGCTGCGACATCGCGGTCCAGATGCTCACCACGACGATCGCCCCGAGCAGTGCCCAGACCCAGTGGCGCGTACGCAGGCGCAGGTCGTCGTGCAGCTCGCCTTCGGTCTTGATCAGCAACCAGGTGCTGCCCAGCAGCATGTAGGCGACGACGAGGCCGACACCGGTGAACATCGAGAACGGGGTGAACCAGTCGAACGCGCCGCCGACGAAGCGGTCGCCATCCATCGCGAACCCGTTGATGAAAGCACCCAGCACCACGCCCTGGAAGAACGTCGCGCCGTAGGATCCGGCGATGAACGCCCAGTCCCACGCGCGCTCCTTGCCGGCCTCCGCCTTGAAGCGGAACTCGAAGGCCACGCCGCGGAAAATCAGCGCCACCAGCATGAAGATCAGCGGCAGGTAGAGCGCGCTGAGAACCACTGCGTAGGCCAGGGGGAAAGCGGCCAGCAGGCCGGCCCCACCCATCACAAGCCAGGTCTCGTTGCCGTCCCAGATCGGCGCGACGGTGTTCATCATGACGTCGCGGTCATGCTTGTGCGGAAAAAACGGAAACAGCATGCCGATGCCGAGGTCGAAGCCGTCCATGACCACGTACATCATGATCGAGAAGATGATGATCACGCCCCAGATCAGCGGCAGGTCGATACCCATCACACCATCCCTCCACGGTTGGCGGCGACCGGCTGCAGCTCGGGCGTTCGCCCGCCGGTGCCAGCGTCACCGCCGTCTGCGCTGCGCCCGCTGGCGGCGGACATCGGCCGTCCCGGCTGGTTATGCAGGCCCGGACCGCCTTCCGGCGGCGCGTCGCCGTCACCGGGCTCCGGGCCCCTGTCAATGATGCGCAGGATGTAGACGGTACCCGCTCCGAACAGCAGGAAATACACCACCACGAAGATCGCCAGCGAAAGGCCCACCTGCCCGGCGGCGTGCGCCGACACCGCCTCGGAGGTACGCATCAGGCCCTGCACAATCCAGGGCTGGCGGCCGATCTCGGTGGTGAACCAGCCGGCGAGGATGGCGACCAGTCCCGCCGGACCCATCAGCAGCGCGAAACGCATCAAGCCGCGCGAGCTGTGCAGCTTCCCGCGAAGCCGGCTCCACGCGCCCCACAGCCCGAGCGCAATCATCAGCAGGCCCAGTCCCACCATGACGCGGAAGGTCCAGAACACGATCGTCGAATTGGGCCGGTCCTCGGGCGCGAACTCCTTGAGTCCGGCGAACTGCCCGTCCCAACTGTGGGTGAGGATCAGGCTGCCCAGGTTCGGGATGTCCACCGCGTAGCGGTTGCGCTCCTGCTCCATGTCCGGGATGGCGAACAGGGTCAGCGGCACGCCTTCGCCCGGCGTGTTTTCCCAGTGGCCCTCCATTGCGGCAATTTTTGCTGGCTGGTGCTCAAGCGTGTTCAGGCCGTGGAAGTCGCCTACGATCGCCTGCAGCGGCGCCGTCGCCAGCACCATCCACAGGGCCATCGACCACATCGTCCGCACCGCGGGGTTGTCGTGCCTGCGCAGCATCTGCCAGGCCGCGCTGGCACCGACCAGCAGCGCGGTGGCCAGGAAGGCGGCGATCACCATGTGGGTCAGCCGGTACGGGAACGACGGATTGAGGATCACCGCCACCCAGTCCACCGGCACCACGATGCCGTCGATGATTTCGTGGCCCTGCGGCGTGTGCATCCAGCTGTTGGAGGCGATGATCCAGGTCGAGGAGATCAGCGTGCCCACCGCCACGGCGGCGGTGGAGAACATGTGCAGGCCGGGGCCGACGCGCTTCATCCCGAACAGCATCACGCCCAGGAAGCCGGCCTCCAGGAAGAACGCGGTCAACACCTCGTAGGCCAGCAGCGGGCCGGTGATGCCACCGGCGAAGCGCGAGAACTCGCTCCAGTTGGTGCCGAACTGGTAGGCCATCACCACCCCGGACACCACGCCCATGCCGAAGGCGACGGCGAATATCTTGATCCAGAACTGGTACAGGTCCAGGTAGACGCGGCGCTTGGTGTACAGCCAGGCACCTTCCAGGACCGTCAGGTAACTCGCCAGGCCGATGGTGATGGCCGGGAAGATGATGTGGAACGAGATGGTGAAGGCGAACTGGATCCGCGACAGCAGCAGCGCATCAAGGTCCATGGTCAACGGCACTCTGCAGGAATTTCCCGCTCAGGATGCCGCCTGCCCGGTTACGCCTGCGTATGCAGTTCCCCTATTCGACCGGCGAGCCCTGGTAGAGCTCGATGATCTCCTTGCGCAGCAGATGCTCGATGCGCATGCGCTCGCGGAACGACAGCTGCTGGGCCATCTCGCTGAAAAGGTAGTCGTCCAGGTTGAAATTCTTCAGGTGCATCTTGGTGTGGAAGATATTTTCCTGGTACACGTTGACGTCGCGGCACTCGTACTTGTCCAGCAGGCGCTTGTGGATCGACTCCTGGATCGAGTTGATCTTGTGGTCGATGAAGTGCTTCTTGCCCTTGGCGTTGCGGGTGAACCCGCGCACCCGGTAGTCGCAGATCACCACGTCCGAGTCGAACTGCTTGATCAGGTAGTCCAGCGCTTCCAGCGGCGAGGTCAGCCCGCAGGTGGCCACGTCAATGTCGACCCGGAACGTCGCGATGCCGTTGTCGGGGTGCATCTCCGGATAGGTGTGGACGGTGATGTGGCTCTTGTCCATGTGCCCCACGGTGCTTCCCCGCCCGGGCGGCGGCACGGCGGCGGGACGGTCCGACATCAGGATCGTCACCGATGCGCCCTGCGGATCGTAATCCTGGCGCGCGACGTCCAGCACGGTGCCACCGATGATGTCGGCGACCTTGAGCAGGATCTCGGTCAGCCGGTCGGCGTCGTACTCCTCGTCGATGTACTCGATGTAGCGCTGGCGCTGGGTCTCCGACACCGCGTAGGAGATGTCGTAGATGTTGAAGCTCAGCGACTTGGTGAGGTGGTTGAAACCGTCGAGTTTGAGTTGTCCGCGCGGCTTGCCCATCAGCCCGCCCCCGGGTCGTCCATCACCTGCGCGAACGCATCGGCGACCCGGTCCACGTTCTCATCGCGCAGGCCGGCGACGCAGATGCGCCCGGACCCCACCGCATAGATGGCGTGCTCGGCGCGCAGGCGCTCGACCTGGGCCGGATTGAGGCCGGTGTAGCTGAACATGCCGCGCTGGGTCAGCAGGTAGTCGACATCGAGCGACGGCACCCGCGCCTTCATGCCGGCATGCAGCCGCTCGCGCATCTGCAGCATCCGGGATCGCATCTCCTCGACCTCGTTCTTCCAGTCCTTGCGCAGGGCCGCGTCGGTGAGGACGCTGGTGACAATGCGGCCACCGAACGTCGGCGGACTGGAGTAGTTGGCGCGGATGGACATCTCCATCTGGCTCAGCACGCGACGCGCAACGTCGGCGTCATCGCACACCGCCAACAGCGCGCCGACCCGCTCGCCGTACAGCGAGAAGGTCTTGGAGAAGGACACGCTCAGCAGCAGCACGATCCCGGCATCGACCATGGCGTGCACGGCGTAGGCATCGGCGTCGATGCCTTCGGCGAAGCCCTGGTAGGCCATGTCGAGGAACGGCAGCAGGCCGCGCTCGGCCACCACGGTGACCACCGCATCCCACTGCGCGCGGGTCAGGTCTGCGCCGGTCGGGTTGTGGCAGGCTGGATGCAGGATGACGATGCTGCGCGCGGGCATCTGCTCCAGGTCGGCGAGCATGCCGTCGAAATCCACGCCGTTGGTCGCGGCATCGAAATAGCGGTAGCTGCCGACCTTGAACCCCGCCGTCTCGAAGATGGCCTGGTGGTTCGGCCACGACGGCGCGCTGATGAAAACCTCGGAATCGGGAAAGTGGCGCTTGAGCATGTCGCAGCCAACCTTCAAGGCACCCGAGCCACCCAGCGACTGGATGGCCACCGCGCGCTCGGCCACTTTTCCGTAGCGCTCAGTGCCCAGCACCAGCTCGGTCACCGCGTCGCGATAGGTCTTTGATCCGGCAATCGGGAGGTACGGTGTCGCGCCCAGATCGGCCGCGATCTGCGGGCGAACCGCCGCCACGGAGCGCAGCGTGGGAATGGCACCGTTCGCGTCCTGGTAGGCGCCAATGCCGAGGTTGACCTTGTCTGCGCGCGTCTCGGCCAGGTACGCCTGCTGCAGCGAAAGGATCGGGTCGCCCGCGTAAAGCGGCAAATGGCTGAACATGTCCAGCTCCTGTGGAGGAAGGGGGTTTGACGGCCGCAGCGCGGCACGTGGGATGGATGGCGAGATCGGGCGCAGACGCGCGTCGACTCGAGCGCCTATTGTCGCGCAGGTTGGCGCGAATAGCAGCCGGTGGCAGGACGCGCGGACGACAGGCGCAGTCGGAAGGCGCGGCGGCAGGACCGCCAGTGCCACCCGCGCACGCGCGTGCTGGCGGAAACGGCGGCTCGAACCGACAATGTCGCCAATGAAATTCCCTGTCTCCTGCTCCGACCGGACGCACGCATGCACCTGATCGGCCTCAGCGTCCTGTGCAGCGTCCTCGTCTCGGTACTGCTGAAAATCGCTCCGCGCAAGCGTCTTGATGTCGCCCAGATGGTGACCTGGAACTACCTGGTTGCCGCGGTGCTGTGCGCGCTGCTGCTGCGCCCGGACCTGGGCAGCCTGCGCAGCGCCGGCGGCCACTGGTGGGTGTTGCTGGGACTGGGCGTTTTGCTGCCGTCGCTGTTCCTGGTGCTTGCCAGCGCCGTGCGCCAGGCCGGCATCGTGCGGACCGACGTCGCCCAGCGCCTTTCCCTGCTGCTCTCGCTGGTTGCCGCGTTCACCGTGTTCGGCGAGACCGCCAGCGTCGTCAAACTGGTGGGTCTCGCCTTGGGAATGGTCGCCGTCGCCGGCATCCTTGCCCGCCCCGCGTCAGCCGGCAACGGAAGGATGGTGTGGATGCCGCTGCTCACGGTTTGGGTAGGGTTCGCCTGCGTGGACGTGCTGCTGAAACTTGTCGCCCAGTCGGGCACGCCGTCGATGGCCTCGCTGCAGGTCGCCTTCGTGCTGGCATTCGTGCTCATGGCCGGCTGGCAGGTCACCCGTCATGCGCGTGGAACCGCGCGGTTGGACAGGTCCAGCTTCGCCGCCGGACTGCTGCTGGGACTGCTCAACTTCGGCAACATCGTCTTCTACGTGCGCGCGCACCAGGCGTTGCCCGAAAGCCCGGCGGTGGTGTTCGCGGCGATGAACATCGGCGTGGTGGTGCTGGGAACGCTGGTCGGTGTCGCGGTGTTCCGCGAGCCGACCAGCCGCTGGAACCGCCTGGCGATCGCGCTGGCGATTTTGGCCATCGCCCTGATCGCCTACGCCCCGCGGGGGTGAAGGTGCGGCCACGGACTCGATCCGTCGCCGCAGGTGCGTTCCCGTCAGCCGTCCAGCTCAGGGTAGTGGCGGAAAATGCCGTCCTCGCTGAAGGGCATACGCCGTTCGGATTCCAGGTAGGCAGCTATCCGGGGCCGCGCGGCGACTGCGTCGGCAAGCGCAACCACCTTCGGCACGTCTTTCTGGATCCGCTTCATCGCCCGTGGAAACGCGTAGCGCAGGCCGGCGACCAGCTGGAACAGTGACAGGTCAACGTAGGACCGCTGCGCGCCGACCAGGTGCTCGGGGCCTTGCGGATTGTTGGCCAGCACGCGCTCGAAGTAGCCCAGGTACTTGGGAATTCGCTGCTCGCGGAATTCATGCGCACGCTTCGCCGCCTCGGCCTTCTGGTCCTCGTAATACCTTCCGGCGCCCAGCGGATGGTGCGCATCATGCGCCTCGGCGACGATGTCGGTAATAGTCAGTTCCAGTTGATGCGTCCACAGCGCGTGGTCCGGGTTATCCCCGACCAGCCCAAGACGCGGGCCGAGGAATTGCAGGATGTTGGCGACCTGGGCGACCACGGTGGCGCCGGCCTTGAGGAAGGGAGGCGCGAACGGTGGATGCACCGCGGCAGCGTCTTCCAGCCAGCCTTGCACCGCTTCCACGCCGCCCGCGGACTCGTCATTGCCGACATCCACGTAGTCCGCGCCGCCTTCCTCAAGGGACAGGCGCACGAACTCGCCCCGTCCCTGTATCTGCGGCCAGTAATAGAGCTCGTAACGCATGGGTCTCTCCTCTCAGCGGGTGGAGTCATCGGAAACCAGCTGTTGCAGTCTTGCCGCGTCCTCCACCGCGTGGCCGCCAGCAGTGTTGTCAAAAATGCACCACGCCTGCGCTGTCGCCGTGCCGCGCTGGACAAGCCGCGGCGCCAGTTGCTCGAGCACCGGGTCTTCGTAGCGGCTGTAATACATGCGCGGCGAGCCGTGCAGGCGCCAGTAGCTCCAGCGCGCGGACTTCGGGCCGGCGGGCGACTCCGCTCCGGCCACGCGTGCCGGGTCTGCGCCCACGCGGGTGAGCGAAAAACCCTCCCACAGGTCCGTGGCGTCGGCGTCAAACCAGCTCGGGTGGCGTGGCTCGCAAGCGATGGGAACCTCCACGCGTTGACGCATCAAGCCGAAGAATGCCTTCGCCACCCGCATGTCGAGGACAAGGCTCGGCGGCAGCTGCACGAGGAACCCGCCGAGCTTCGCGCCCAGGCCGGCGACCTGATCCAGAAACTCACCCAGCAGCGTGTCGGCTTCGACCAACCGCGCCTCGTGGGTGATCTGCCGCGGCAGCTTCACTGAAAACCGGAACCCCGATGGCACCGTGTCCGCCCAGCGCGAATACGTCTTCGACTGATGTGGCCGGTAGAACGACGAGTTGATCTCGACGACGTCGAAGCGGGTCGCGTAACGCTCGAGATGACTGTCCCCGGCACCGAACAGGTGCGCCGCACGCGTTGGGATCGACCAGCCCGCGCAGCCGATGCGGACGGACGAGGCGGGCTTCGGCGCAGGGGCATCACTCATCGGCCACTCCGGTCTGGGTGGCCCATGTTCGACCGGTTGGCTGCAAGAGCGCGTCATGGTCGCTGTCGCACCTGCTCACGCAGCCGTGCCCGTGTCGCCACGAAGCGCGGCGTGCAAGTCGGGGCCACACAACGGTTGCGCGGATTCAGGGCTGCCGTATAATCGGCCGGATGATCCGGACAACGGATTTCGGGCGGTTAGCTCAGCGGTAGAGCATTGCCTTCACACGGCAAGGGTCGCAGGTTCGATCCCTGCACCGCCCACCAGATTGTGTACAGAGGCCACCCTGCGGGGTGGCCTTTTTTGTGCCCGATCCTCCGCTGGCGTCGCGTGTTGGGGGCAAGGACGGATTGAACGTAAGGCGATGTCAGCGCAACGACTGCGACGCTAGGATGATTCTCCGATCATCTCAACGGATCCGTCATGAAAAACACCCGCCTCTACCACAACCCGCGCTGCTCAAAGTCGCGCGGTACCCTCGAGCTGCTGGAGGAAAAAGGCATCCAGCCCGAGGTCATCCTGTATCTGGACAACCCGCCCGATGCCGGCGAGTTGCGCTCGCTGCTGGAGATGCTCGACATGCCGCCGCGCGCGTTGCTGCGCACCGGCGAGATCGAGTACGCCGAACTTGGCCTGGCCGATCCGGGCAAGTCCGATGAAGAGATCATCGAGGCGATGACAACCCACCCGCGCCTGATCGAGCGCCCGATCTTCGTCCACAACGGGCGCGCCGTGATTGGCCGGCCGCCGGAGAACGTGCTGCAGATCCTCTGACGGCGCTCAGCGCGCCTTGCTTTCGCGCATCGACATCACCTGCTGCGGCGCGTCGAAAGAGTCGCTGCGCGCGCTCGCCCAGTAGGACTGGAACACGGCGTGGTCGGGGATGCCGGACAGCAATTGGCCGGGCTCGAGGAAGTTGTACAGCGCCGCCAGCGATCGCACCTCGGTGGGCGAAACCCGCCGCAGGATGTGTTCGGGCCCGACCTCCCTGGGATCGCTCAGGCCGGCCGCGCACAGCAGGTCACGCAGGGCATTGAGCGTGTTGCGGTGGAATCCCTGCACGCGGATCGATTTGTCGGTCACGTCCAGGCCCTTCCAGCGCGCCGGATCCTGGGTGGCCACGCCGGTCGGGCAGCGATCGGTATGGCAACTCTGGGCCTGGATGCAGCCCACCGCGAACATGAAGCCGCGCCCCGAGTTGCACCAGTCCGCGCCCATCGCCAGCGTGCGCACGATATCGAACGCACTGATGATCCGCCCCGCCCCACCCAGGCGGATGTCGTCGCGCAGGTTCAGCCCGACCAGGGTGTTGTGGACCAGCATCAGGGCCTCGTGCATCGGCACGCCGACGTGGTTCATGAACTCCGCCGGCGCCGCGCCGGTGCCGCCCTCTGCGCCATCCACGACGATGAAGTCTGGCAGCAACCCGGTCTCGTGCATCGCCTTGGCGATCGCGAACCACTCCCACGGATGGCCGATCGCGAGCTTGAAGCCGGTCGGCTTGCCGCCGGACAACTCGCGCAGCCTCGCCACGAACTGCAGCAGTTCCACCGGGGTCGAGAACGCGCTGTGACGCGCGGGAGACACGCACTCAACCCCCGCCTCGACACCGCGGGTGACGGCAATCTCGGGCGTGACCTTCGCCGCCGGCAGCACCCCGCCGTGGCCCGGTTTGGCGCCCTGGGACAGCTTGATCTCGATCATCTTCACCTGCGGCTCGGTGGCGTTGGCGGCGAAGCGCTCGGCGTTGAAGCTGCCATCCGGGTTGCGGCAGCCGAAGTAGCCCGAGCCGATTTCCCAGACCAGGTCGCCGCCGTGTTCGCGGTGGTAGGGCGAGATCGAGCCCTCGCCGGTGTCGTGGTAGAAGCCGCCCATCATCGCGCCCTTGTTGAGGGCGCGGATGGCATTGGCCGACAGCGAGCCGAAGCTCATCGCCGAGATGTTGAACACGCTGGCCAGGTACGGTTGCGCGGTATTGGGGCCGATCAGCACGCGGAAGTTCGGATCGCCATGGGGCACGGGCGCCATCGAGTGGTTGATCCACTCGTAATCGTTGGCGTAGACGTCCTGCATGGTGCCAAACGGGCGGGTGTCGTTGACCGATTTGGCACGCTGGTAGACCAGCGCGCGCTGCAGGCGCGAGAACGGCACCTCGGCGGTATCGGCCTGGATGAAGTACTGGCGCATCTCCGGACCAATGGATTCCAGGCCGTAGCGGAAGTGCGCGATCACCGGATAGTTCTGCCGCAACGCGCTGGTCCGTTGCAGGACGTCAGCGGTACCCAAGGCAGCGATGCAGCCAAACACCAGCGCCGCCCAGCCCCATCCCGGTGCCACCAGCACGGCAAGCAGGCCGGTCAGCACGGTCAACAGGATGCTCAGGAAATACGGCAGGTAACGCAGCATGCGGGTGGTCCGGTCAGGTCGGATGGTTCAGGTCAGGCCACGAGGATAACCGGCAGCGGTGGAGACCCGGTTGATGCCTTGGTGCGCTTAACCATGCGCGCCGACCTCAGGGCCGCCGGTCGCCCGTTGCAGCGCGCGGAGGATCTTTTGCCCCGCGCGTCCGTCGGCGCTCATGCCCAGGCGCTCCTGCTCAAGCTTGATCGCGGCGCGACTGGCGCTGCCGATCATGCCGTCGACCTCGCCGATATCGTGACCGCGTTGCAGCAGCAACGCCTGCAATTCGCGGCGCTCGAGGCGCGACAGCCCCGGATCATCGGTCGGCCATGCGGTGACCAGTCCGCCCTGCCCGCGCAGGCGGTCACTCAGCAGCGCGATCGCGAAGGCGTAGCTCTCCGCCGCGTTGTAGGAGTAGATCGCGTCGAAGTTCTTGAACACCAGGAACGCCGGCCCCGACTTGCCCGCCGGCAACATGAGCGCCGTCGCCTTGTCCGATCCGGTCAGCGGCGCTCCATCCATGCGAGTGACGCCACGGCCGGTCCAAAACGAGAGCGGCTTGCGCGAGGTCCGCCCGGCAACCGACGCGTCGAACTCGGCTGGCAGCCGCACTTCGTAGCCCCAGGGCTCACCGGTGCGCCAGCCCGAGCGCTTCAGATAGTTGGCCGTGGAAGCCAGCGCATCGGGAACGCTGCCGACCAGGTCGCGTCGGCCGTCGCCGTCAAAGTCCACCGCGATGCGCCGGTAGGTGGACGGCATGAACTGGGTGTGCCCGAAGGCGCCTGCCCAGGAGCCGACCAAATTGTCCGCCGCCACGTCGCCGGCCTGGACGATCTGCAGCGTCGCGATCAGCTCGCCGCGGAAGAACGGCTGCCGGCGGCCCATGCACGAGAGCGTAGTCAGCGACGTCAGCAACGGCCGCTTGCCGAAGGTCTTGCCGAAGTTGCTTTCCACGCCCCAGACCGCGACCACCGTCGCCGGGTCCACGCCGTGCTGGCTCTCGACCCGTTTCAGCGTGGCGGCGTGCTCGCGCAGCATCGCCTGCCCGTCCTGGACGCGCTCCGCATCGACAAGACCTGCGAGATAGTCCCAGATCGGCGTCTTGAACTCGGGCTGGCTGTCCAGCAGCGGCAGCACCGACACGTCCGGGGTCACGGTACCAACGTGCTGGTCGAATACCGCAGCGCTTATGCCGGCCCCGAGCGCCTGCGTGCGCACCCCGGCGATGCAGCGATCGAAAGCAGCGCTGTCATAGGACTCATTGGCAGGCGATGCAGACGCCTGCAGCGGAAGAGCGAGCGCGCCGAGCGCAGCCAGCACACAGGAAACAGACCGGGAACGGGACATGGGCAGCATCGCGAGAGTCGGGGGATGGCGCCCATGTTCGCATCGTCCGGCAGCAACGGCGCGAGGATCGGTTCAGCAAGCCGCATCCGACGCTGCGACGTGGTGCCCGGACCGGGAATCGAACCCGGATAGCCTTGCGGCTGACGGATTTTAAGTCCGTTGCGTCTACCAGTTCCGCCATCCGGGCTGAGGAGGCGCGCTGCAGCAACGTCATTGTACGGACGCGGCTCGGCTCCGAGAACTTTCGGCCGCTCATGCGGCGGTTTGCCGATTTCGCGGCACCGGTGTTTCACGGGATGCGCACCGGTTGGGGCGAGACAGTGTCCGTGATACGGGCATTCCAACCTGCCGTATTTGTTGACGCCCGCCGGCACCAAACCGGCCCACACCCGGAGGGAATCATCGATGTCCAAGTACATGAAGTTCGGCGCCATGATCGCCACGTCCACGGTGGTGATGTTCATCCTGATGTACCTCAACACCTACGCGACCGACCACATCTTCTTCAGCGAGACCCGCCTTTACATGGCGATCGTCATGGGAGCATCCATGGCCATCGTGATGCTGCTCTTCATGCTCAAGATGTATGAGAGCGCCGCAACCAACGTCGCCATTCTGGTCGGCAGCGTGGCCGTTTTCGCGCTTGCCTTGTGGCTGGTCCGCAGCCAGGAGACCGTGGACGACGTCTCCTACATGCGGGCGATGATTCCGCATCACTCGATCGCCATCCTCACCAGCGGCCGCGCCCACATTCGCGATCCGCGTGTGCGCGAACTTGCCGACGGCATCATCGAGGCGCAGGTCCGCGAGATCGACGAGATGAAGACGCTCATCAAGGACCTGGAGGCCAACCCGGTGCCGAAGGGTGCTCCGGACCTGCCGCCGGTGCAGCCTGAATAGCTGCGGCGCGGGCGTCATTTCTTTGCTTTAAAGTAGACAGCGATGCCAATCCCACACCTGCTACTGCGTGTCCTGCTTTGCCTGGCGCTGGTCCTCAATGGATCGGGACTCGCCGTGGCTGCGACGCAGATGCATGTGCAGCACGTCGGCATGGCCGATGCGGTGTCCGCCACGGATGACCACGAGGACTGCGCTGGTCACGCGCAGCGGGCATTACCTGACCTTGCCGGCGCAGCCTGCGACAGCCATTCCCTGGCGGCAGATTGCTGTGAGGACTCGTCGTGTGACGCGGCCTGCCCGGCAGGGATGCTGTGGACCGTGACAGTACCGGCGCAGGCCTGGCGCCTGGCGCCGCAGGTGCTGGTCGACCACCAAACGATCTCCGACCACGCGGCGCCGGTGCTGCAGGGTCGATACCGACCTCCGATCGGTTAAGTCCGGTCGCCCGCGCGGCGGCCGTTTCCATTTGCCTTCCATGCGCGCGTGCTCGACGCGGTGGCGGCAAGTGTCGAGCGATTCCGCTTTTGCGCGGACCACGACTTATCCGAATTCGCGGAGTGATCCATGTCTACCGATTCTTCCGGCCGGCCTCCGGCGGCGCCTTCCCGACGACGTTTCGTCACGGGCCTGGCCGCTGGCGGCCTCGCTGCCGGCATGGGCCTCTGGCGGCTGCCCGCGTTCGCCGCCGCAGGCCAGGCACCGGGGCTGCAGACCCTCAGCGGCACCGATTTCGACCTGTCCATTGGCGGCTCGATGGTCAATTTCACCGGCAGCGCGCGGCCCGCCGTCACCGTCAATGGCACTTTGCCGGCTCCGCTGCTGCGCTGGCGCGAAGGCGACACGGTGACGGTGCGTGTGACCAACCGGCTGCGCGATGCGTATTCCTCCATCCATTGGCACGGCATCCTGCTGCCAGCCAACATGGACGGGGTTCCGGGCCTCAGCTTCGACGGCATCGCTCCCGGCGAGACCTACACCTACAAATTCCAGCTGCAGCAGTCCGGTACCTACTGGTACCACAGCCACTCGATGTTCCAGGAGCAGGCCGGGCTGTACGGCCCTATCATCGTTGAACCGCGTGCTCCGGCGCCGTATCACTACGATCGCGAGCATGTGGTTCTGCTGTCGGACTGGACCGACATGGATCCCACCGCGCTGTTCCGGCGCATGAAGAAGGACTCCAGCTTCGACAACTACTATCAGCGCACCGTCGGCGACTTTGTCCGCGACGTGCGCGAGGACGGCCTGTCGGCGACGCTGCAGGACCGCAGGATGTGGGGACAGATGCGGATGACGCCGTCCGACATCTCCGACATCAACGGCCACACCTACACCTTCCTGATGAATGGCACCGCGCCGTCGGGCAACTGGACCGGCCTGTTCAAGCCCGGCGAAAAAGTCCTGCTGCGCTTCATCAACGGCTCGGCGATGACCTATTTCGACGTGCGTATCCCGGGCCTGAAAATGATCGTGGTCGCCGCCGACGGGCAGTACATCCACCCGGTTTCCGTCGACGAGTTCCGCATTGCGGTGGCCGAAACCTTCGATGTGCTGATCGAGCCGTCCGGTGCGGACGCGTTTGCGATCTTCGCCCAGGACATGGGCCGTACCGGCTACGCGCGCGGCACGCTGGCCGTGCGGCAAGGGTTGCAGCCGCCTGTGCCACCGCTGGATCCCCGGCCCCTGCTGACCATGGACGACATGGGACATGGTGGGATGGATCACCGCAGCATGGATCACGGCAGTGGCAGCGCGGGTGCAGCGGCGAGCCCGGCCGATGGCGGACACGCTGGCATGGACCATTCCGGCCACGACATGAGTGCAATGGCCGGCATGGACCACTCGGCCGACGGCATGCAGCAGCATCCTGCCAGCGAGACCGGCAACCCGCTGGTCGACATGCAGGCGATGTCACTGGCTCCGAAGCTGGACGATCCGGGCATGGGCCTGCGTGACAACGGCCGGAAGGTCCTGACCTACGGCGTCATGAAGAGCCTGTTCGACGATCCCGACGGCCGCGAGCCCAGCCGCGAGGTCGAGCTGCACCTGACCGGGCATATGGAGAAGTTCGCCTGGTCGTTCGACGGGCTCAAGTTCGCGGATGTCGAACCGCTGCGACTCAACTACGGCGAGCGCATGCGCATCGTGCTGGTCAACGACACCATGATGGGCCACCCGATCCACCTGCACGGCATGTGGAGTGACCTGGAGGACGAGAACGGCAATTTCCACCTGCGCAAGCACACCGTGGATATCCCGCCGGGCACCAAGCGCAGCTACCGCGTCCGCGCCGACGCACTGGGCCGCTGGGCCTTCCACTGCCACCTGCTTTACCACATGGAAGCCGGAATGATGCGCGAAGTGAGGGTCGAGGAATGAGCCGCGTAAATATTCCCGCCGGGTTGGCACTCGCGCTGGGTCTGGCACTGCATGGCACCGCCGGTGCGCAGCACCATCACGGTCACGACGCGTCGACACCGGCACCTGTCGCCCAAAACGACGCCAACCAACCGGCCCAGCCGGCGAAAAAGGCCAAAAAGAAGTCAGCGCCAGTCGATCATTCTGGGCATGGGACTCCGAAAAGCGCCTCCCCCGAAAAAGGCACGGATCACGCGGCCACGGGGCACGATGCGATGGACCACGGCTCGATGGATCACGCCGCGATAGACGATGGCGCAATGGATCACTCGACCATGGGACATGGGGCGCAAGCGGCGAACAGCGAGCCGATCACGCCGATTCCTGCCGTAACCGACATCGATCGCGCGGCCGCATTCCCGGTGCTGCACCGGCCAATGGAACACGCGCCGGAGATCAACAGCTACGTCGTTTTCAACCGGCTGGAGGCGTGGGACGCTGACCCGGGAACCGGCCAGGCCTGGGAGGGCGAAGCCTGGATTGGCAGCGACCTCAATCGACTCTGGCTGCGCAGCGAAGTCGAGCGCAGCGGCGGCAGGACCGATGCGGCGGAACTGGAGGTCTTCTACGGTCGCAGCGTGTCGACGTGGTGGGATGTCCTGGCGGGCATCAAGCACGACTTCCAGCCGGGCGACTCACAGACCTGGGCGGCGTTCGGCGTGCAGGGTCTGGCCCCGATGAAATTCGACGTCTCGGCCACCGCCTACGTAGGCGATTCCGGCCAGACCGCAGCCAACCTGGAGGCGGAATACGAACTGCTGCTGACCAACCGGTTGATCCTGCAGCCCCTGGTCGAGATCACCGCGTTCGGCAAGGACGATCCTCAGCGCGGCGTCGGTTCCGGATTGAGCTCGGTGGAAGCCGGAGCGCGCCTGCGATATGAGATCAATCGCAGGTTCGCCCCGTATGTGGGGGTGGCCCACGAACGTGTTTTTGGCAACACCGCCGACCTTCGCCGCGCAGACGGCGAGGACACCCGTGACACCCGCCTGGTAGCGGGCGTGCGCATCTGGTTCTAATGGAGCACCGATCATGCAACGCAATCGACTCGTCTTCCTGACCCTCGCCCTCGCCTCCGTGCATGCGCTCACGGCGTGTGCCGCAGCGCCGGACAACAATCCCGCGATGGCTACTGCAGCGACACCCACAAGCCCATCGCAAACCGCCGTCCACACTTCGGTCCCGGACGAATCGGCGCTGCCGATGATGGTCGTCAGCAAGAGCGCGAGCTGCGGCTGCTGCCACCTGTGGGTGGAACACATGCAGAAGGCCGGCTTCACGGTGGAGGTTGTGAATACCGAAGACCTCAATCCCATCAAGGAGCGCGTTGGCGTCCCCTACCGCAAGGGCTCGTGCCACACCGCGGAAGTCGGCGGCTATTTCGTCGAGGGCCATGTCCCCGCCGACGACATCAAGCGCCTGCTCGCCGAGCGCCCCGATGCCAAGGGCCTGGTCGTGCCCGGCATGCCGGCCGGCTCGCCGGGCATGGAGCTCCCCGACGGACGCGTGCAGCCCTATGTCGTCGAGCTGGTCGCCAACGACGGCACCACGTCGGAGTTTTCCCGCCACGGGGATTGAGCCGCGCCGCACACACCCAGCCTCGCAGATCCTGCCATCGCCATCGCCGCCCCGGGAGGGACCCATGAACAACCCCCATCACCAGAAGGACTCCGCTGAGGGGAGCGCGGTCACCGATCCGGTCTGTGGCATGCAGGTGGATCCTGAGACGACCGCACACCACGCCGAGCACGAAGGCACGACCCGCCACTTCTGCTCGGCCCGCTGCCGGGAGCGCTTCATCGCTGATCCGGCACGCTATCTTGACCCGCAAGCCGAAGACGCCGCCCCGCCAGCACCGGAAGGGGCGATCTACACCTGCCCCATGCATCCCGAGATCCGTCAGGAAGGACCCGGCACCTGCCCGATCTGCGGCATGGCGCTGGAACCGGAAATGCCGGGTCTGGACGATGAGGAAAATCCTGAGCTGCGTGATTTCAGCCGGCGCTTCTGGTGGACCCTGCCACTTTCGGTCGTCGTGATGGTGCTGGCCATGTTTGGCCACCGCTTCCCCGCATTGTCAGTGGAGACGCGCACCTGGATCGAATTCGCGCTGACCCTGCCGGTGGTGCTGTGGGCAGGCGCGCCGTTCTTCGTGCGCGGCGTGCAGTCGGTCCGCAACCGCAGTCCCAACATGTGGACGCTGATCAGCATGGGCGTGGGCGCGGCGTTCGGCTACAGCGTCGTGGCCACGCTGGCACCCGATCTGTTCCCGGAATCGTTCCACGAGCACGGCCGGGTCGGGGTCTACTTCGAAGCCGCCTCGATGATCATCTCGCTGACGCTGCTTGGCCAGATGCTCGAGCTGCGCGCCCGGTCCAAGACCTCCACGGCGCTGAAGGCACTGCTGGGACTCGCCCCGAAGACCGCGCGCCGGCTGAACGATGACGGCACGGAAGAGGATGTCGAGCTCAGCCACGTCCACGTTGGCGATCGCCTGCGGGTCCGCCCAGGCGAGAAGGTACCGGTGGATGGCGAGGTGATCGAGGGCAGCTCCAACGTGGACGAGTCGATGCTCACCGGCGAGCCCATCCCGATCGAGAAGAGCCCCGGCTCCAAGGTCATCGGCGCCACGCTCAACGAAAGCGGCGCGCTGGTGATCCGCGCGGAAAAAGTGGGCTCGGAGACCGTCCTTTCGCAGATCGTGCAGCTGGTCTCCCAGGCGCAACGCTCGCGCGCGCCGATGCAGCGCATGGCCGACAAGGTCTCGTTCTGGTTCGTGCTGGCGGTCATCGCGATTGCCATTGCGACCTTCGTCGTCTGGGGATTCTTCGGCCCCGAGCCCTCGTGGACCTTTGCGATCGTCAACTCGATCTCGGTGCTGATCATCGCCTGCCCCTGCGCGCTCGGGCTGGCGACACCGATGTCGATCATGGTGGCGACCGGCCGCGCCGCCGCGGAAGGCGTGCTGTTCCGCGACGCGGAAGCCATCGAGAACCTGCGCAAGATCGACGTCCTGATTGTCGACAAGACCGGGACCCTGACCGAAGGACGCCCGGCGTTCCACTCGACCCTGGCGGCCGAAGGCTTCACGGAGGACGACGTGCTGCGCCTGGCCGCCAGCCTCGACCAGGGGAGCGAGCATCCCCTGGCGGATGCGATCGTCGCCGAGGCGCGCCGGCGCGAGATGACGCTGGAAACCCCGGAGGCGTTCGAGTCGTCCACCGGCATCGGCGTACGCGGCAAGGTCGGCGGCGCCACCCTGGCGATTGGCAACACCGCGCTGATGGACGAGGTCGGCGTGGATGCGTCGGTGCTCGCGAAACCGGCCGAAGCGTTGCGCCGGGAAGGCGCCAGCGTCATGTACCTGGCGGTCGACGGGGCCCTGGCCGGCCTGCTCGCGGTCTCCGACCCGATCAAGGCGACCACCGGCGATGCCATCAAGTCGCTGCACGAGGCGGACCTGAAGATCGTTATGGCCACCGGCGACGGCGTCACCACCGCCAAGGCAGTCGCGGAAACACTCGGCATCGACGAGGTACACGGGGAGGTCCGCCCGCAGGACAAGATTGAACTGGTGCAGAAGCTGCAAGCCGAAGGCCGCAAGGTCGCGATGGCCGGTGATGGCATCAACGACGCTCCTGCCCTCGCCGGCGCCGACGTCGGCATCGCGATGGGCACCGGAACCGACGTGGCGATGTCCAGCGCGCAAGTGACGCTGGTGAAAGGCGACCTGCGCGGCATCACGCGGGCGCTGGCGATCTCCAGGGACACCGTCGCCAACATGAAGCAGAACCTGGGCTTTGCGTTTATGTACAACGCGATGGGCGTGCCGATCGCCGCGGGCGTGCTGTACCCGTTCACCGGCCTGCTGCTGAGTCCGATGATCGCCGCGCTGGCGATGAGCCTGAGCTCGGTGTCGGTGGTGGCCAACGCGCTGCGTCTGGGCACTAAAAAGGCCTGACCGGGCGCTTCCCGCGGCCAATAAAAAAACCCCTGACGAGTCAGGGGTTTAACAATGGAGGCCGAGGTCGGAATCGAACCGGCGTACGCGGATTTGCAGTCCGCTGCATGACCACTCTGCCACCCGGCCGGATGACGTGTGCCACAAGGATAACCCTTGCGGCGGGAGTTGCACTGGGCAATCCCCTGAAAAAACAAAACCCCGAAACCGGGGCCTTGTTCGGTGCCACCCCGGCGTACCGTGGTGCCATGTTTGGAGCGGGAAACGAGACTCGAACTCGCGACCCCGACCTTGGCAAGGTCGTGCTCTACCAACTGAGCTATTCCCGCTGACTGAGCCGACTATTGTAGGCATGCAGACAGAACTGTCAACTGCCTCGTGAATCTTCTTTCATCGACGGCCACGCGGCTCGCAGATACGCAAAACCGGACCAGAGCGTAAGCAATGCCGCGGCCGCGAGCAACCACTCGCCGATGGTGAAAATGGGCAAGCCGAACAGGGGCTTCTGGTAGAGCAGGAACACCAGCGCCAACATCTGCACGACGGTCTTGATCTTGCCCAGGGTGGCGACCTTCACCTTCGCCCGCTGGCCCAGCTCGGCCATCCACTCGCGCAGCGCGGAGACCGCGATCTCGCGCCCGATGATCACCGCCGCCCACAGGGTCATCCAGACGGTGGGATGCTTCTGCACCGTCAGCATCAGGGCCACCGCGACCATCAACTTGTCGGCTACGGGATCGAGGAAGGCGCCAAACGCGGAGAACTGGTTGTAGCGACGCGCGATCCAGCCATCCGCCCAGTCGGTGAACGAGGCAAACGCGAAGATCGCCGCCGCCGCCAGGCTCGTCCACTTGAACGGCAGGTAGAAAACGACCACCAGCACCGGGATCAGCGCGATCCGCAGCAGGGTCAGCATGGTGGGTACCGTCAACTTCATCCGTTGCTCCGTGTGCCGTCATCCGGCGCGCCGCCCGCCTCTTCCAGCCCGTGCAAGCTTGCGTAGATACGCTCGGCCAAAGCGGCATTGATGCCCTCGACCCGCGAGATTTCTTCCACCCCGGCCGCCTTGAGTCCACCCAGGCCGCCGAAGTGCCGCAACAGGTTACCGCGTCGACGCGGGCCGATACCGGGAATATCCTCCAGCCGGCTCGAACTGCGTGCTTTCTGGCGACGCCCCCGGTGGCCGGTGATCGCGAAGCGGTGCGCCTCGTCGCGCACCTGCTGGACCAGCTGCAATGCCGGCGAGTCGGCGCCCGGGTGCAGCGTGCGCCCGTCGGGCAGCAGCAGGTCCTCATCGCCCGGACGCCGGGCCGGACCCTTGGCCACGCCCACCAGCACGACGCTGTGGATGTCCAACTCGTCCAGCACTGCCCGCGCCTGCGCGACCTGCCCCGCCCCGCCGTCGAGCAACAGGATGTCGGGCAACACTCCGGCCGGCTTGCCCTGCGCGGCGATGGCGCGCTTGAAGCGCCGGCTCAGCGCCTGGTGCATGGCGGCGTAGTCATCGCCCGGCTCGATGCCGGCGATGTTGAAGCGCCGGTACTGGCCACGCACCGGCCCTTCGGCGTCGAACACCACGCACGAGGCGACCGCCGCCTCGCCCATGGTGTGGCTGATATCGAAACATTCGATGCGCTCGGGGAGTTCGTCCATGCCGAGCATCGTCTGCAGATCCTGGGCGCGTGCGAGCTGGGCGGCGTGGCTGGTGCGCTCGCTGGCCAGGGTGATCTGGGCGTTGCGGCGTGCCAGGCCCAGGTAGCCGGCACGGTCGCCGCGCACGTTCCAGCGCAGCTGCACGCGCCGATCCCCGGCGTGCGACAGCGCGGCCTCGATCAACTCGCGATCGGGGATATCGCGGTCCAGCACGATCTCCCCCGGCGGCAGATGCTCGCCGTAGTACTGGGAGACGAACGCCGCCAGCACTTCCTCGGCGCTCTCGCTGCCGTTGGTGCGCGGGAAGAACGAGCGGGTGCCCAGATTGCGACCATCGCGGAAGGCCAGCAGCATCACGCAGGCCGCGCTGCCCTGCATCGCCACGGCCAGTACGTCCAGGTCGGCCGCACGCCCGTCGACGTACTGACGTGCCTGCAGCGTGCGGATGGAGCCGAGCAGGTCACGCAGGCGCGCCGCCTCCTCGAAGGCCAGGCGAGCGCTGGCGGCCTCCATGGCGCGGCCCACCTCGTCGGTCAGCTCGTCGCTGCGGCCTTCCAGCATCAGCACGGCGCGGCGCACGCTTTCGGCGTAGGCGTCCGCGTCGACCAGGCCGACGCAGGGGCCGCTGCAGCGCCCGATCTGGTACTGCAGGCACGGTCGGGTGCGGTTGGCGAACACGCTGTCCTCGCAGCTGCGCAGCTTGAACAGCTTGTGCACGAGGTTGAGCGTGTCGCGCACGGCACCGACGCTGGCGTAGGGACCGAAATACCGACCCGGCACCGAGCGCGGCCCGCGATGCATCGCGATGCGCGGCCATTCCTCGTTGGTCAGCAGGACATAGGGGTAGCTTTTATCGTCGCGCAGCAGCACGTTGTAACGCGGTCTTAGCGACTTGATCAGCTCGTTCTCGAGGATCAGCGCCTCCGTCTCGGTGCGGGTGACGGTGACTTCCATGCGCGCGGTCTGGGCGAGCATGGACATGATCCGCGCCGACTTCGGCGTCGCGTTGAAATAGCTCGAGACACGGCTCCGCAACGCGCTCGCCTTGCCCACGTACAGCGCCTTGTCATCGGCACTGATCATCCGGTACACACCCGGCGCAGTGCTCAATGTCCTGGCGAACGCCTTGCCATCGAACGCGGGAGTTGCCTGTTTCATGCCACCGGGCTCATCGTGCTGGATGGCAATCCAGTCCCGGCACACGTGCGGATGCTGTCCACGAGCTCGCGCGGCTCATTGCAAAGGGCAAAGGATGAAGGGGTAAGCATGCACTCCATGGATGGGGCAGATTATGCGTCAGGGCAAGCCCCGGCAGGCCCGTCAGCACCCGCAACCAGGACAACCCGCCCAACGATGACAGCCGAACCCGATCCGCCACCGCCCGCACCAGACCCCCCGCCTCCGCCGCCGGCCAGGCTTGCCGGCGAGCCCCGCGCAGCGGCGCTGGCACGTCGTAAACGCATCGCCGTCAGCATGCTTGCCGTCGCTGCGGCGGTGTTCGGCATCGGCACCTGGCTGCGGATCACCCACCCGCATTGGGGTTTCGACCTGCTGGTGGCCATGGCCGAGGCGGCGATGGTCGGCGGCCTGGCGGACTGGTTCGCGGTGGTGGCGCTGTTCCGGCACCCGCTGGGACAGCGCTGGATTCCGCACACCGCCATCATTCCCAACAAGAAGGTGGCGTTGGGCCGCTCGCTGGCGAACTTCATCAGCGACCACTTCCTGGAAAGCGGCGAGGTGCTGCGGCGGGTGGAGGAGTTCAACCCGGGCCAGCGCTTGGCAACCGCGCTGGCCAATCCGGTGCACGCGGACCGGATCGGCGCGTTCGTGGTCAGCGTCGCGCCCCACCTGCTGCAGCTGATGGACAGCGAGCGACTGCATCGGTTCCTGCTGGGACTGGTCCGCGAGCAGTTGCAGCGCGCTGATATCGCCGAGCTGGGCAGCCAGCTGCTCGAGGTGATGACCCAGGACCGCCGCCACCAGGCGCTGCTGGACAGCGTCCTGCGCGATGTCGGCGACCTGCTCGCCAACGAAGACACCCAGCACCTGATCGCCGGCAAGATCTCGCCGCGCTTGTGGTCGGTGCTGCGGCTGACCCGCCTCGATGACGCCGTGGCGGAGAAGCTTGCGGCCAGGATCATCGCCGGTGTCAGCGACCTGATCACCGACATGGCCGAGGACCAGGAACACGAGCTGCGCCAGCGCTTTGACAACTACGTGGACGCATTCATCGATCGCCTGCGCACGGATCCGTCGCTGCAGGACAAGGTTTCGGCGCTGCGCGACCGGGTGCTGGATGATCCGGCGCTGGCGCGCTATCTGCGCGAGTCCTGGATCCAGGTGCTGGACTGGGTGCGCGATGATCTGCAGCGACACGACTCGGCGATCGCGGGAAAGGTGTCTGACGCGTCGCGCGCGGTCGGCGACAAGCTGGCCAGCGATCCAGCCGTGCAGGCTTGGCTGAACCAGTGGGTGCTGGACACCCTCGGCCCGCTGATCGAGAAGTATCGCGGCAATATCCGCGACTTCATCGTCGAACGCGTGGAGCGCTGGGACACCCGCGAGCTGGTGCGCGAACTGGAATTGAGCGTCGGCAGCGACCTGCAGTACATCCGCTACAACGGCACCGCGATCGGCGCGCTCATCGGCGGACTGCTGTACGCGACGGTCCGCCTGATCGAGTGGCTCGCATGATCGCCGGTGACCCCGCCGGCAGGATCGCGGTGCGACCGGTCGCACGGATGCGGGCACTCATGCGCCGCTGGTACTCCGTGCTGCACGGCGAGCGCTGGTTTCCGCACGTTCCGCTCGCACTGGCCCTCGCCATCGGCGGTGTGCTGCTGCTGCGCCTGGACTTCGGCGCGGACTGGCGGACCTACCTGTACGGAATGCTGGACGGCCACTTCGCCGTCCGCCCCCAGCGGCTGCCGGGACTGTTGATCGGCGGCGGCATGCTGATCATGGCCGGAGGCCTGCTGTCGCGCTCCCGGTTGGCCTGGAGCATGGCGCTGCTGTTCGCGCTCACCGGCGTCACCAGCCTGCTGCTGGGACAGGCCCGTTCGCACATGCTGCTGGCCTACTTCGTGGTCATGCTGCTGGCACTGTTCATCGCCTGGCGGCAGTTCGACCGCAGCAGCGTTGCCGCCAGCACCCTGTTCGCCGTGACCTCCGTGGTCATGCTGCTGATGTACGCGACCTTTGGCGCCTACTACCTGGGCGGCGATTTCGACCCGCCGATCACCGATCTGGTCAGCGCGCTCTACTACGCCATGGTCACGATGAGCACCGTCGGCTTCGGCGACATCACGCCGCAGACGTCGGAAACCAAGCTGTTCACGATCTCGGTGATCGTGCTGGGCGTGGCGGTGTTCGCGACCTCCCTGACCGCCGTCATCGCGCCGATGGTCAGCAACAGCCTGAAACGCATCGTTACGCAAAAGGGGACACGCATGAAACGGGAAGACCATTTCGTCGTCATCGGCAGCGGCTCGCTGGCGATCAATACCGCGCGTGAACTCGCGCGCCGCGGCAACAAGGTGACCCGCCTGCTGCGCGCGCCGCCCGAAGACAGCGACAGCCGCGAGATGGATATCGTCATCGGCGATCCCAGCAGTACCGAGGTGTTGCGCGAGGCCGGCGCAGACCGCGCCGAGGCGGTGCTGGCGATGCTGGTGGACGACTCGGAGAACGCCTTCGTGATCCTTGCGGTGAAGGAGCTCGGCGGCACGGCGCGCACCGTGGCCGCCGTCAACGACGCCAGGCACCTGAGCCGGGTCAAGCTGGCCCAGCCCGACGTGGTGATCTCACCGCAGGTGCTGGGCGGTGAACTGACCGCGATGCTGCTCAGCGGCGAGGAAGTGACCCCGGACTTCGTGATGAAGCACGTGTTCCAGCGCAAGGATGAAGCTGCGGGCGTCTAGCGCGTCCAACCCACGGACCGCATCAGGGTTTCGGCCCGGGCAAGGTCCTCGGCCGTATCCACGCCGGGCGGGAAGGGCTCGGGCGTCAGCGCCACGGCGATGCGGTGCCCGGCCTCGAGCACGCGCAACTGCTCCAGCAGCTCGATCTGCTCCAGGCGACCCGGTGGCATGGCCGCGAAACGCTGCAGGAATCCGGCCCGGTACGCGTAGATGCCGATGTGTCGCAGCCACGGACCGCCTTCAGGCATCCGCGTGCGATCGGCGGCAAAGGCCTGGCGCGGCCACGGCACCGGCGCGCGGCTGAAGTAGAGCGCGTCGCCGTCGCTGGCACGCACCAGCTTGACCGCGTTCGGGTCCAGCAGGGTACCGACCTCATCAATCGGCGCCGCCAGGGTCGCCATTTCCGCGCCGCTGCTGGCAAGCAATGCAGCCACCGCGCGAATCCCCGCCGCGGGTGCGAACGGCTCGTCACCCTGCAGGTTCACCACGATGGTGTCCTCGCTCCAGCCGGCGATGCGCGCGCACTCGGCAAGCCGGTCGGTGCCGGAGGCGTGCGCGGTGGAGGTCATCGCCACCTGCACGCCGGCGCCCTCCAGCGCCTCGGCAATGCGCAGGTCATCGGCCGCGACCCAGACTTCGCGTGCTCCCGCCGCCAGCGCGCGCCGGGCGACGTGCAGCACCATCGGCTCGCCCGCGATCAGGCGCAGCGGCTTGCCGGGCAGCCGGGTCGCGTCATGCCGTGCCGGGATCGCGACAACGAAGTCGAGAGCGTTATCCGCTCTCATGCCGGTCGCCCGGCTCATGCCTTGCCCACCTGCCCGATCCGGTCCAGCAGCGACACCCAGAACCCTTCCGGCAGCTCCGCGCTGACCGGCACGCTGAAGAACGCGTCGGTCGCGAAGCCCGCGCACTTGACCGCGTCCTTCTCGGTCATCAGGACCGGCAGCGGACTGCCGAACTGGAAGTCCTCGGCGCGATAGCGATGGTGGTCGGCGAAGGCATGCGGCACGACCGCGATGTCCAGCGCCCGCAGCATCGCGAAGAAACGCTCGGGATTGCCGATCCCCGCGACGGCGTGCACGCGGTGGCCGGCAAAAGCGGCCAACGGACGCGGCCTGCCCCCCAACACGGGGACGGCATCGTGGCTGGCCAGCCGCATCGGCCACTCGCCGAACCCGGTGCCGTTGACGTCGCTGGCCGGCGCGTTGGCGACGTTGATGACCCGGAAGTCACAGGCATCGCCACGCGGCGGCAGCTCGCGCAGCGGCCCGGCCGGAAGCAGGCGGCCGTTGCCGTAACGGCGTGCGCCATCGACCACCTCGATCTCGATGTCGCGTTTGAGCCGGTAGTGCTGCAGGCCGTCGTCGCACAGGATGATGTCGCAGCCGGCCTTTGCCAGCGCCGCCGCCGCTGCCGCCCGGTCCCGGTCGGCGCGCAGCTTGACGCCGGTGCGGCGCGCCATCAGCACCGGCTCGTCACCTCCGACGGTCGGCGCGGTGCTCGCCTCCACCCACACCGGCGATCCCGCGTCGGTGCGGCCGTAGCCGCGGCTGGCGATGCCCGGCGTCCAGCCCTCCTGCTGCAGCCGGTTCGCCAGCGCGATGGTCAACGGCGTCTTGCCGGCGCCGCCGGCGGTGATGTTGCCCACCACCAGGACGGGGACACCCGGATGGCGACGCCGCAACAGGCCGACGCGATAGAACCAGCGCCGGAGCCCGGTCAGGATGCCGTACAGCCACGCCAGGGCGCGCGCGAACAGCGGCACCGGCAGGTCGCTGTACCAGTACGCCGGCTGATGCTCGCGCCGCCGCGCGGGACCAGTACTCATTGCGGCTCCCGGAACTGCATGCGGTGCAGGTGGGCGTACAGACCGTCGCGCGCCAGCAGTTCGTGGTGGGTGCCGCGCTCGACGATCCGGCCCTCGTCCAGCACCAGCACCTGGTCGGCGTGTTCGATGGTCGACAGGCGGTGGGCGATCACCAGCGTGGTGCGGTCGGGCATCAGTCGCTCCAGAGCGTCCTGCACCAGTCGTTCCGACTCGGTATCCAGGGCCGCGGTTGCCTCGTCAAGGATCAGGATCGGCGCGTCCTTCAACATCGCCCTGGCAATCGCCAGGCGCTGCCGCTGGCCGCCCGAGAGGCTGCTGCCCTTGGCACCGATCGAGCTGTTGACGCCGCCCGGCAGCCGCTCGACGAACTCGGTCGCGTTGGCACCGCGTATGGCCGCCTCCAGGCGGTCCGCCGGCGGCTGCTCGAGCTCGCCGTAGGCCACGTTGGCGGCGATGGTGCCGTCGAACAGCATCACGTGCTGGCCGACCAGCGCAATCTGCCGACGCAGGTCCGCCAGCCGGTAGGCGTCGAGCGGCTGGTCATCGATCAGGATCTGGCCGGACTCGACCTCGTAGAAGCGCGGGATCAGCTTGATCAGCGTCGATTTGCCGCTCCCGGAGCGGCCGACGATCGCCGTGACCGTGCCCGGCCTGGCGGTGAAACTGACATCGCTGAGTGCATTGCTGGCCTGGCCGGGATAGCGCGCAGACACGTCGCGGAATTCGATCTTGCCGCGGGCGCGCTGCAGGGGCTGGGTGCCCGCGTCGGGCTCGTCGTCGGCGTCGATGACGTCAAACAGGCGCTGCGCGGATGCCACCCCGCGCTGGAGCATGCCCTGAACGTTGGTGAGCTGCTTCAGCGCCGGGATGATGGCCATCATCGAGGTCATCAGGACCACGAAGCTGCCCGCGTCCATCCGGCCCGCCTGCGCCTCGCGGCCGGCAAAGAACAGCAGCATCGCCAGGCCCACCGCGCCCATCAGCTGCACCAGCGCCGAGGAGATGCTGCGGGTCGACTCCACCTTCATGCTCAGCTTCAGATGGTGGTTGGCCTGTTCGGTGTAGCGCTCCAGCTCGACGCCCTGCGCGCCGTAGACCTTGACCTCCTGCTGGTTCGCCAGCGCCTGGTCGGCCGACTGCAGCAGCTGCGCGCCGCTTTCCTGGATGCGGTGGCTGACCCGCCGATAGCGCCGGCCGACCTTGTCCATCACCCACCCCAGCGGCGGCGCGAGGATCAGGATCAGGATGGTGACCTGCCAGCTCGTCCACAGCATCACCCCGACCATCACGATGGCCTGCAGGGACTGCTGCAGCATGACCTTCATTGCATCGATGGCGGCCTGCGCGACCTGGTCACTGTCGGAGCTGAGCTTGACCAGCATCGAGGGGACGGGCTCGGCATCGAAGCGCTGGCCGGGCAAGCGCAGGTATTTGCCGAGCACCTGCACGCGCAGGTCGCGGGCGATGCTGCGGCCCGCCCGCGCCATGCTGACGTCGGTCAGGTAGCCGGCAATGCCGCGGGCCACGAACAGGCCGACGATGGCGAGCGGCAGCACCAGACTGGCCGCGGCGTCCCTGGCAATAAAGGTCTGGTTGATGATCGGGCGCATCAGCCAGGTGAAACCGCCGCCGGCCAGCGCCTCGATCACCATGCCCACCAGGCCGACCCCGAGCAGGGCGCGATAGGGCCTGGACAGGGTCAGCAACCGGCGGTAGATCTGCCAGGGCGAGGTGGCTTCGGTCACTGGATCGGATCCTGGGCGGCAGCATCCGCTTCCGGCGTGGCCGTGGCGGTCATGATCCGGCGGAAGCCCAGCTGGCCCAGCGCGTCATACACCGTCACCACGGCCTGGTAGGGCGTGCGCGCATCGGCCCGCAGCATCACCGGGCGCTCGCGCTCCGCGCCCGCGACTTCCGAGATTGTGGCTTTCAACGAATCAACGTCGTTGCGCAGCACCTCGCGGTCATCGACGAAGTAGCGCCCGTCCGCATTGACCAGCACCACCAGCGGCTGGGTCGCCTCGACCTGCTCGCCGGTCGCGCGCGGCAGCTCCAGCTGGATGACCGAGCGCGCGTCGAACGTGGCGGTGACCACGAAGAAGATGATCATCACCAGGATCACGTCGATCAGCGGAACAAGGCTGATCTCCGGCTCGTCATCGGCCCGATGGTCGCGGATGCGCATGGACGGTCAGTCCACCAGGGCGGGCGTGCGCAGCTGCGCTTTCACCGCCGGCGCGGCGGGGCGCGTGTTTTCCAGGGTGTCCAGCAACTGGATCGCCTCGTGTTCCATCTCGACGATGTAACCGGCGATGCGGCCGCGGTACCAGCGATGCGCCATCAGTGCCGGAATGGCGACCACCATGCCGGCGGCCGTGCAGACCAGCGCCTTGCCGATGCCGCCGGCCAGCTGGTTCACGTCGCCGATGCCGTGATCAAGGATTCCCAGGAACAGCTGGATCATGCCCACCACGGTGCCGAACAGACCAAGCAGAGGGCCGGCGGAGGCCACCGAGCCGAGCGTGTTGAGGTAGCGCTCCATCTTGTGCACCAGATGGCGGCCGACATCCTCGATGCGCTCGCGGATCTGCTCGCGCGGGCGCTCACGCACGTCCAGCGCGGCGGCCAGCAATTCGCCTAGTGGCGATGTCGCGCGCAGTGATTCGATGTGGGCCGGGTCGAGCGCTCCGCCACTCGCCCAGGTTCGGACTTCGTTGCCCAGACCGGGTGGCAGGACATGCGCGCGTCGCAGCGTCCAGGCGCGCTCCACGATCAGCGCCACGGCCAGCGCCGACAGCATCAGGATAGGAATCATCGGCCATCCACCCGCCTTGACCAGTTCCAGCACGCGCCAACCTCCGGCCTGGGGCCGATTCAATCCGGTCGATAGGATAGCCCAGCCGCAGCCTCCACCAGGGTCTTATTCTCGCGCCGGGCCGCATCCCACAGCCGTGGACGTGCGGCCCGTCGCGTTTCCACGGCGATGCCGGCTTTTCCCATGCGAATGCGGATCGCCCCGTCCTGCGCCGTGTCCGGCGTGGCAGCGCCTGCGTCCTGCCAGCGTCGGGTCACCTCGGCGCGCGGGTGGCCGTAGCGGTTGCCATGCCCGCTGGACATGATCGCCAGTTGTGCCCCGCTCGCCTCCACCAGCGCCGGATCGGACGCGGTGGCGGCGCCGTGGTGGGACACGAGTACCACTTCGGCCTTGATCGACGACGCCTCATCCAGCCGGCTGCGGCGGACCAGATCGCGCTCGATGACGTTGCCCACATCGCCCAGCAGGAGCGCGGTGCCGTATTTTCCGGTGACCCGGAGCACGCAACTGGCGTCGTTGCCAAGGTAGGGGAAGTACGGCGGCGGGTGCATGAAACGGAACGACACCCCGTCCCATTCCCACTGCTCGCCAGCGACGCACGGCAGCGTGGCGGCGATGCCGGAGTCTTCCGGCGCGTTGGCGATATCGATGCCGGTACGGCTGCGCACCGCCTCGAACCCGCCGCTGTGATCGTTGTCGGCATGGCTGACCACCGCGCGGGCCAGTCGCGCGACCCCGAGCGCGCGCATGGCCGGAATGACCACGCGCTCGCCGCTGTCGAAACCGTCCGGAGTCGACGGGCCCATGTCGTACAGCAGCGTGTGTGCGCTCGTGCGGACCAGCACGGAGGACCCCTGCCCCACGTCGAGCACCTGGATGTCCACCTCGCCGGGCTCAGGCAGGTCGCGCGCGGGCCACAACAGGGGCAGCCACAGCAGCAACGCCAGCGGACGCCCGGGCAGTCCGCGGGGCAGCAGCAGCCAGAACGCACCGACCAGGGCCAGTGGCAGGGCATACCAGCGCGACTCGCGCAGCCACCACAGGGCTCTATCGCTCGCGGCCATCGTGTCGAAAAGCGGCCAGCTGAGCTGGAAGCACCGCGCGGCTGCGTCCCAGGCCCACAGCCCCCATCCGGCGTGCAGCAATTCCAGCGATGTACCCACCAGCGACAGCGGCACGACCACGAGGGTCCACCACGGCACCGCCACCAGGTTTGCCAGCGGTCCTGCGAGCGAGGCCTGGTCGAAGAGCACGGCCGTGAGGGGTAGCAGGCCGATGGTGGCCACGCCCTGGGCCGATACAAGGTCGCGCAGAGGACGGCGACCGGCCTCCGGCAGGCACCAGACCAGCCAGGCGACACCGAAAAAGCTCAGCCAGAACCCCGCGGTCAGCGCCGACAACGGGTCGACGATCAGCACCGCGATCATCGCCAAAGCCAGCACCTCCAGCGTCGTGGAGCGTCGCCGCTGGATGCGCATGCCGGCGACCACGGCCACCATCAGGACCGTCCGCACTGTCGGCAGCGCGAACCCTGCCACCGCTGCATACAAAACCGCTCCGACAAGACCGCCGATGGCGGCCGCCATTGGGCGCGGAACGCGTCGGCCCAGACCAGGGAACAGCCACCACACCCCAGCCATCGCCAGCGCGAAGAATCCGGCGACGATTCCGACGTGCATGCCGGAAATCGCCACCAGATGGCTCAGGCCATTGGCACGCAGGACGTGCCAGTCCTCATCGTCCAGACCGCGGGTATCGCCGAGCGCAAAGGCGGACAGGAAGCGCGCCGACTCGGGGGCGACGGACGCCGCGATGCGCTGCGACATGGCGCCACGCCAGGCGTTGATCCCTCTTCCTGCCTGCTGAAGGTGCGCCTGCCCGGGATCGCGGACATATCCGGTGGCAGTCACCCGGCCAGCGAAGGCGTGCTTTTCGCTGTCGAACCCGCCCGGATTTCGCAGGCCGCGCGGCGCGCGCAGCCGCACGGTCATCTGCCAGCGCTGACCCGCCTGGACCCGCTCACGTCCGGTGCCCGTGCCGTCGCGTTCGTCGAACCACGACAGTCTCAGCAGCCGGCCGCGCAAAGGCTCGGACTGGTCGCTCGCGCGATCGACCCGGAGCGCGAATGCGGTGCGCCGCGGCTGATGCTGCGGCAGCTCGATGATCCGTCCGGAAACCACCACGTCGCGCTTCTCCCAATCCGCGGGAAGCTGGACAGACAAGGCATGGGTGGCGTGCACGCCTGCGAGGGCGAAACCAACGAGGCACGCACCCAGCCAACGCCCTCGCCAGGGCCGCCACCACGCTGGCACGCCAATGGTCAGGGCAAGCAGCAAGAGCCAGAGCGGCGCCAGCCAGGGCAGCCACAAGGCCAGCGATACACCCGCGAGCAGCCCGCCCGCCACTGGCACGCCAAGTGGACGTGAATGTGCCTGCCGCGTCGCCACGCGATCACCGCCAACCGCGCCTGCGCCGGGGCCGGCGGGCATTCCATCGTCGGCGTCAATACTTGGACTGGACGGCGGCGTCCCTGCCGCATTGCTCATGGCGTACTTCCATGTGGTGAAGATTGTCGCTGGGCCGGCGCACCAGCACGCTGCGCCGGAGTGCCTACATGTCGCTTGCCACCAGTTCGCGCAGGCGGCCCTGGTGCAGTTCCAGCACCCGGTCCAGCCGGCTGGCCAGACGCCGGTCGTGGGTCACCAGGACGAGGCTGGTGCGGTGCTCGCGGTTGAGTTCCAGCATCTGGTCGAACACGTGCGCGGCGGTCTTCTCGTCCAGGTTGCCCGTCGGCTCATCGCCCAGAACGCAGGCCGGGCGGTTGACCAGCGCGCGCGCCACCGCCGCACGCTGACGCTCACCGCCGGAGAGTTCACCCGGCTTGTGCTCAAGGCGGTGCCCCAACCCAACCGACTCCAGCAGGTCGCGCGCACGATCGCGCGCGGTGGCCACTTTCTCGCCACCCAACAGCACCGGCAACATCACGTTCTCCAGCGCGGTGAACTCCGGCAGCAGATGATGGAACTGGTAGACGAACCCCAGTGCCCGGTTGCGTAGTTGCCCGCGCGCCGTATCCGACAGCGCACTCATCCAGTGCCCGTCGACGTAGACGTCGCCGGCGGTCGGCGTATCCAGCCCGCCAAGCAGGTGCAGCAAGGTGCTCTTGCCTGCCCCGGACGCGCCGACGATGGCGACGGTCTCGCCCCTGCGGACCTCCAGCCCGAGGCCGTCGAATACCGGCGTGCGCATCTTGCCTTCGGCATAGACCATGCCCAGGCCGGTACATCCGAGGACCACGTCATCGCCGGGCTGCCAGACAGGCTCATTCATAGCGAAGCGCCTCTGCCGGAGGGGTGCGCGCGGCACGCCAGGCTGGATAGATCGTGGCCAGGAACGCCATCACCAGCGCCACCGCGGTGATCGCGAGCACATCCTCCGGCTTGAGGTCGGTCGGCAGCCCGGTGATGTAGTAGACATCCTCCGGCAGCAGGCTGACGCCAAACACCCGCTCGATCGCAAACAGGATGTTCTCCAGGTTCAGGGTCAGCACGATGCCGCCGACCACGCCCAGGACGGTGCCAATCACGCCAATCAGGCTGCCCTGCACCATGAACACCTGCATCACTCCTTTGGGCGACAGGCCGAAGGTACGCATGATCGCGATATCGGCCTGCTTGTCGGTGACCAGCATCACCTGGGAGGAGACCAGGTTGAATGCGCCCATCGCGATGATCAGCGACAGCAGGATCGCCATCAGGGTCTTCTCCATCTTCAGCGCGCGGAACATGTTGGCGTTGTCGGTGGTCCAGTCGCTGACCTGCAGGCCGCCCAGCTTGGACGCCAGGTCGCGGGCGACATCCCAGGCCTGGTTCATGTCGACCAGGCGCAGGCGCACCCCGGTCACCCCGTCCTGCAGGCGCATCAAGCGCTGCATGTCGGACATGCTGGTGAACGCCATGCTGCGGTCGTATTCGTTGTACCCGACCTCGAAGATGCCGCTGACGGTGAACCGCTTGACCCGCGGCATCGCACCGACCGGCGTGCTGTTGAACTCGGCGATCGTCATGACCACCTTGTCGCCGACGCCGACTCCCAGCCACGCAGCCAATTCACGCCCCAGCACGATATTGAACTCACCCGGCGCCAGCGACTCCAGCGTGCCCGACACCATCTTGTCGCCCAGAACCGAGACGGTGCGCTCGTCCGCGGGGACCACGCCGCGGACCATCGCCGGTTGCTGGCGCGGTCCGTTGAGCAGGGCTTCTTTTTCCACATACGGTGCCGCTCCGGCGACCCGCGGATCGGTCAGCGCGAGGTCGACCGCCTGCTGCCAGTTGTCCAGCGGTTCGCCGAAGGCACTGACGGTCGCGTGCGCGGCCATCTGCAGCATGCGGTCGCGAATTTCCTGCTGGAAGCCGCTCATCACCGCCAGGGTGGTGATCAAGGCCGCCACGCCCAGGGCGATGCCGAGGATGGAGGCCAGCGAAATAAAAGAGATGAAACCATTGCGGCGTTTGGCGCGCAGGTAGCGCAGGCCGATGGCTACTGGGATGGGTTTGAACATAGCCCGCTATGGTGCCACCGAACGGCGCCCGCGAGCAGGAGTTTGTGCCGGCAATGCGAGCCGCAGTTCGCGCCGGCTGGCTGCGTCCAGCGTGTCGGGCCACCATGCCAGACGATGCACGCGCCGCTCCGCATCGCGCCAGCGCGCGAAGCTCAGAGGCCCGCGCCAGAACACCTGGAAGTCGGTGACCGGTTCGTCGTCGACCTGCACGATGGGCCCGTCAATCTCGATTTCGACGACCGGAGTCGCCATTTCGCGGCGCCACTCACGTACGCCCCATGCCACAGCAAGGACGGCGCCGGGCCACGTCACTACCCGGGGAAAACCGGAGACCAGCAGCGAGAGGGCGGCCAGCACGGCCATGAGCGGCAGCGCGGCCATCAACCAGGCCGATGGCCGCCACTCAAGGCGGCAGCTGGCGGATGGCGCTGACGAGCGTTGCGAGTTCGGCATCCGGGGCGACCTCGTGACCCATGAACCAGTGCCAGAGCTTATCGTCCTCGCAGCCCAGCAGGCGTAGGAAAACCGCCCGATCGGCTACGGACGCCTGCCGCCATTCGCGGTCCAGATAACGCCCAAACAGCTGGTCCAGCTCGCGCATGCCGCGCCGGCACTTCCAGCGCAGACGACGCAGCTCGACCTCATCTTCCGGGCTCAGTTGCATGGCTGCGGCCCGGATCAGGTCCGGCGCGCCACCATCAGCTTCTTGATCTCGGCAATCGCACGCGCGGGGTTCAGCCCCTTGGGGCAGGTGCGCGTGCAGTTGAGGATGGTGTGGCAGCGGTACAGCTTGAACGGATCTTCCAGGTCATCCAGGCGCGCACCGGTGTCCTCGTCGCGGCTGTCGGAAATCCAGCGATACGCCTGGAGCAGGACGGCCGGGCCGAGATAGCGGTCGCCGTTCCACCAATGGCTGGGGCAACCGGCGGTGCAGCAGGCGCACAGGATGCACTCGTACAGGCCGTCGAGCTTCTTGCGGTCCGCCGGCGACTGCAGGCGCTCGCGGTCGCTGGGTGCCGGGCTGGCGGTGCGGATCCAGGGCTTGATCGACGCGTACTGCGCGTAGAAATGGGTCAGGTCCGGCACCAGGTCCTTGACCACTTCCATCGCCGGCAGCGGGTAGATCGGCACGTCGCCACCGCTGCAATCCTCGATCGCCTTGGTGCAGGCCAGGGTGTTGGTGCCGTCGATGTTCATTGCGCACGACCCGCAGATGCCCTCGCGGCAGGAGCGGCGGAAGGTCAGCGTCGGGTCGATCTCGTTCTTGATCTTGATCAGCGCGTCCAGAACCATCGGGCCGCAGCTCGCCATGTCCACCTCGTAGGTGTCCACGCGCGGGTTCTGGTCGTCGTCGGGATTCCAGCGGTAGACGCGGAACGTACGCGGCTGCTTGGCCCCGGGCGTCTCGTAGTGCTTGCCCTTCTGGATCGTCGAGTTTTTGGGAAGGTTGAAATCGGCCATCGGTGGTTCCGCCCTGGAAGCCGGTCTCAGCCGGCACCGCGGACCGGTGTGCGGCCCGCGGGGTGATTGGTGAAAACGATCAGTAGACCCGCTTTGCAGGCGGGACCACGGCCACGTCGTCAGTCAGCGTGTACATGTGGACCGGCCGGTAGTCGATCTTCGTATTGCCCGCATCGTCGACCCAGCACAGCGAGTGCTTGTGCCAGTTCGTGTCATCGCGCTCGGGGTAGTCGTCGCGAGCGTGGGCGCCGCGGGATTCGGTGCGGTTCTCCGCGCAGACGATCGTCGACAGCGCCTGGCCCAGCAGGTTGGACAGCTCGAAGGTTTCAACCAGGTCGGAGTTCCAGATCAGCGAGCGGTCGGTGACCTTGACGTCCTCGAAGGAGGCGCGGATCTCGCGGATCCGGCTCACGCCCTCGGCCAGGGTTTCCTCGGTGCGGAACACGGCTGCGTCGGCCTGCATCGCGCGCTGCATCTGGTCGCGGATGACGGCGGTCGGCGTGCTGCCGTTGGCGTTGCGCAGCTTGTCCAGGTGCGCCAGCGACGCATCGCAGGCATCGGCGGGAAGGTCGGGATGGCTCGCGCCCGGGGTGAGCGTCTCGGCGCAGCGATTGGCCACCGCGCGACCGAACACCACCAGGTCGAGCAGCGAGTTGGAACCCAGCCGGTTGGCGCCATGCACGGATACGCAGGCCGCCTCGCCGATCGCGTACAGGCCCGGAACCACGGCATCAGGATCACCGTTCTTCAGCTGCACGACTTCGCCGTGGTAGTTGGTCGGCACGCCGCCCATGTTGTAGTGCACGGTGGGGATGACCGGGATCGGCTGCTTTTCCACATCGACGTTGGCAAAGATGCGCGCCGACTCGGCGATGCCGGGCAGCTTGTCGTGGATCACTTCCGGGCCCAGGTGGGTCAGGTCGAGCAGCATGTGGTCCTTGTGCTCGCCGACACCGCGGCCTTCGCGGATTTCCATGGTCATCGCGCGGCTGACCACGTCACGCGACGCCAGGTCCTTCGCCGATGGCGCGTAGCGCTCCATGAAGCGCTCGCCGGCGGCGTTGCGCAGGATGCCGCCTTCACCGCGGACGCCCTCGGTGATCAGGCAGCCAGCGCCGTAGATACCGGTCGGGTGGAACTGCACGAACTCCATGTCCTGCAGTGCCAGTCCGGCCCGCAGCGCCATGCCGTTGCCGTCGCCGGTACAGGTGTGCGCGGAGGTCGCCGAGAAGTACGCGCGCCCGTAACCGCCGGTCGCCAGCACCGTGCCCTGCGAACGGAACAGGTGCAGCGTGCCCTCGGCCATGTCCAGCGCGAGCACCCCGCGGCACACGCCGTCGGCATCCATGATCAGGTCGAGCGCGAAGTACTCGATGAAGAACTCGGCGTGGTGCGCCAGCGACTGCTGGTACAGCGTGTGCAGGATCGCGTGACCGGTGCGGTCGGCGGCCGCGCAGGTGCGCTGCGCCGGCGGGCCCTCGCCGTACTTGGTGGTCATGCCACCGAAGGGGCGCTGGTAGATCTTGCCCTCGGGGGTGCGCGAGAACGGCACGCCCTGGTGCTCCAGCTCGATGATCGCCGGGATGGCCTCGCGGCACATGTACTCGATCGCGTCCTGGTCGCCCAGCCAGTCGGACCCCTTCACGGTGTCGTAGAAATGGTAGCGCCAGTCGTCCTCGCCCATGTTGCCCAGCGCCGCGGCGACGCCACCCTGGGCGGCCACGGTGTGCGAGCGGGTCGGGAAGACCTTGGTGATGCATGCGGTCTTGAGGCCCTTCTGGGCCAGACCGAAGGTCGCGCGCAGTCCGGCGCCACCGGCACCGACCACGACCATGTCGAATTTGTGTTCCTGGATCTTGTAAGCCGGCACGATCAGCCCCCGAACGCGATGCGAATGACCGCGAACACGCTGGCAAGTGCCGCGAGTACGCAGATGAAGACGACCGCCATCTGGGCCGTGACCGACAACCAGGCGGTGTGCACGTAATCCTCGATGACGACCTGCATGCCCAGCTTGGCGTGCCAGAAGGACGCAATCAGGAACGCGATCAGCAGGAGGGCATTGACCGGCGCGGCAACCGTCGCGCGGACGCTGGCATAGTCGCCACCCACCACGGACAGCAGCAGATAGAGCACGTAGAGAGACAGGAACACCAGCGCGATCGCGGTGACGCGCTGGACGATGAAGTGCCCGGTGCCTTCCTTCGCCGAACCCAGCCCGCGAGCACGCTTGAGCGGATTGCGCAGGTCGCCCTGCAGGTTGTTGCTGTTCATGCGGCACCCCACTGCTGCATTGCCGCGAGCCAGACCAGCGCAGTGATCACCAGGCTCACGATGATGGTGGTCCAGCTGTTGCGGACGAAGTCGGGAATGCGGAAACCCCAGCCCGCATCCTGGAGCACGTGGCGGATGCCGTTGGCGAGGTGGTACGCGAACGCCCAGCTCCAGCCGAACAGCACCAGGAAGCCGGGAATCGAGCGCGCGCACCGGCTGAAATCGGCCCACTGCGAAGGACCCGCCGCGAGCGCCCACAGGCCCCACACGAACAGCAGGCTGCCGGCGACCAGGACGATGCCGGTCGCACGGTGGAGGATCGAGGTGACCATCTGGACCTGCCAGCGGTAGACCTGGATATGCGGGGATATGGGACGTTGGCGACTGGCCATGGCAACGGCGCTCTCTGGGCTGGGCGGCGGGGCCGCGTGGCGAAACATGCTGGGGACTGGACGTCAGGCGACGTCAGAAATCGATGCAGCGGCCGTTCTTCTCCCAATCGCCGTACCGGGTCGGGTTCAGGCCATCGCGGCCACCGTGCTCGGGAATCTGGGAGGTCTGCTCCGGCGGGTTCACAATCGTGTCCACGGGTGCCTCGGCAGGCGCGGCAGGATCGGTCTCGGAGGTGGTTTGGCCTATCATCACTGCGTCCTAGCTTAGTTGCCGCCCCCATGTCTGACAAGTCATCCTCCGCCGCCGGCCCGCTGATTGCGTTGCCCGGGCACGCCGTAATCACCTTCCAGGGCCGCGACGCGATCGCATTTTCGCAGGCCCAGTTCATGAACGACGTCGCCGCCCTCGCCGACGGCCAGTGGCACTGGAGTGGCTGGTTGACGCCCAAGGGACGGGTGATCGCGCTGTTTGCGCTGCTGCGGCGGGATCCGGAAACCCTTTGGCTGGTGTTGCCCGATGGCGACGCGGAGGCGATCGCGCAGCGACTGCGCGGTTACCTGTTCCGCAGCAAAGTCACCATCGGTATCGATGATGAGCTGAAGGTGGGCGGCCGCTTCGCCGAGGCGTCGCAAGCGCGGGGCAACGCCTTTGCCGATGACGGCGGCAACGTGGAGCTGGGCTTGGGCACGGGCGCTCATGCGCGCAGCTTGGTGATCAGTTCCGATCTGGACGTCTTGCCCGACGACGACGCCATCGCGCGTTGGCGCATGGCCGACCTGCAGGACGGCCTGCCGCGGCTGGTGGACACAGAGCGCGAGCAGTGGACGCCGCAGCAGTTGTCGCTGGAGCGACTGCAGGCCTTCAGCGTGAAGAAAGGCTGCTATCCCGGCCAGGAAATTGTTGCGCGCACGCATTTCCTGGGCAAGGCCAAGCGCGGCCTGGCGCTGTTGGAGTCGGGTTCGCCGATCGCCGTCGGCAGCGATGTCATGTCCGACGGGAAATCGCTGGGCCGGGTGATGTCGACCGCCAGCACGTCCGACGCGCACGTGGCGCTGGCCGTGGTGCCGCTGGAGCGAGCGCAGGCCGACGTGGCGCCGTCCCAGCTGATGGTGGACGGCGCCAATGTGGTCGAGGCGCCGCTACGGGATGGTCTTGCGCGCTGAGCGACCATGTTGTCCGGTAACTGCACGCGGTTCCTCGCTGGCGCGACGCCTCGCTCCGCAGCGGCCCGGTTTTGGCCGGAATGACTGGGCTCAGTCGCCTGCTGCCAGACGCGCGGCTGCTTCGACGACGTCCTCTTCGCCGGGAATGACCAGGAACGCCGCGCCGGCGAGCGGCGTGTAGGTGTCCACGCCCACCACCCGCTCAAACGGGATGGTACCCAGCCCGCCTTCGGCGATCGCGGTGATGACGCCCTCGCCCACGCCGGCGCTGTGGCGGCCTTCGTCGACAATGAGGATCCGGCGCGCACCGCGGGCCTGCTCGACGATCCAGGCGTCATTGAGCGGTACCAGCCAGCGCAGATCCACCACCCGCGTCCGCCAGCCGTGCGCCTCGCGGATGCTGCGGGCGGCGCGCAGGCTCATCGGCACGCCGTTGCCGTAGGTGAACACCACAAGGTCATCGCGCCCATCGCCGTCGCCGACATCGGCATCTGCGCCCGCGTCGCTTTCAGGCGGGTACACCCGGCCTTCGCCGATCACCATGGCCTCCCCGCGCGCGGGGTATCCGGTAAGCCAGCCGCCGTCGCCCGCTTCTTGCAGGTCCTTGGTCATGTACAGCGCGATGGGCTCCAGGAACACACTGACCCGCCCGTCCACCTTGGCCAGCGCGGTCAGCGTCCGCAGCATCGTCACCGCATCGTCGCCGCGCGACGGGCAGCCGACCACCAGGCCCGGGATGTCGCGCAACGCGGTGATTGAGTTGTCGTTGTGGAAATGGCCGCCGAAGCCGCGCTGGTAACCCAGCCCGGCGATGCGCACCACCATCGGATTGGCGTACTGGTTGTTGCTGAAAAACTGCAGGCTCGCCGCCTCGCCGCGGATCTGGTCGCAGGCGTTGTGGAAATAGGCGAGGTACTGGATTTCCGGGATCGGCAGCATCCCGACGTTGGCAAAGCCCTGGGCCATGCCAAGGATCATGGTCTCGTCAAGCAGCGTATTGAACACGCGGCGCGGCCCGAAGGCCTTCTGCAGCCCCTTGGTGACGGTATAGACGCCGCCCTTCTGGGCCACGTCCTCGCCGAACAGCAGCGCCTCGGGATACTTGGCGAAGGTCTCGTGCAGCGCCTGGTTGATCTGGATGGCCATGTGGCGTGGCGGCAGGTTTTCCGGCAGCTTCGCCTCGCCGCCGAAGACCTCCAGGCGACGCTCATCGAAGTCGGTGCGCCCAGCCTCGGCCATGACCTTGTCGGGAGAGTACGGAGCCAACGGCGCGATGACGTCGGCCAGCGCTTCGAGTTTGGGTCGGCGATCGGCTTCCTCGGCAGCCGCGAAACAGCGCTTGCGCGTGCGTTCGTAAAGCTCCAGCACCTCATCCCTGGACATGAGCCCGGATTCCAGCGCGATCGCCGCGGACCGCAGCAGCGGATCGGTCGCCTCGACGGCGCACAGTTCCTCGAGCGACCGCCACTCGATCTCGAAGTCGGTCCCGGCGTGACCCATGATCCGCGTCGTGCGCAGGTGCAGGAAGGTCGGCCGGCGGGTGGTCCGGCAGTGCTCGACGGCGCGCTGGACATCGGCATAGCCGTTGGCCAGGTCCAGGCCGTCGGCGGCGAAGTAGTCCAGGTCGGCGCGCTGGGAGAAATTACGTGCGATCCAGCCCGACGGCGTCTTCACCGAGATGCCGATGCCGTTGTCCTCGCACACGAACAGCGCCGGTGCCGGGAGCTTCTGGTAGGCGGTCCAAGCGGCCGCGTTGAAGGCGGTCTGCGCGGTCGCATGGTTGCTGGACGCATCGCCGAAGGAGCAGATGGTGATGCTGTCGTCGGGAATCGGCAGCTCGTGCCCAAGGCGTCGACCGGCCTCGATCGCGATCGCCGTGCCGAGCGCCTTGGGCAGGTGCGAGGCGATGGTCGAGGTCTGCGGGAGCACCCACAAGGGCTTGCTGCCCCAGACCTTGTGGCGGCCGCCGCTGGCCGGGTCGTCCTTGCTGGCGGCAAAGCTCAGCGCGGAGTCCATCGCCGGATCCATCCCGGGCAGTTTGCGGAAACGCTCGGCCATGAAGCCGCCGCTGCGGTAGTGCAGGAAGGCCGGATCGGTATGCCGGGTGGCGCGCGCGACCATGGCGTTGCCCTCGTGCCCGGACGAACCGATCGTATAGAAGACCTTGTTCTGCACCCGAAGCACGCGCGCCATGAGGTCCAGGTGCCGGCTGACCAGCTGCGATTCGAACAGCTCCAGGAAACCCTGGGCATCCAGCGCGCTTCCCGCCAGCACCGGCGCCCCGGCGTCCGGAGCACCGCCTGCCTGCCCGTCCCAGGACCGGACGAACTCGGTGAAATTCACATCGCAGATCTCGGCGCGGTTGAGGCCCCGCATGCGTGCGGGAATGGGGCTGGACAGGCTCGACATCATCAGGGCTCCGCCTCGGCCGGTCGGCGCGAGGCTGCAATAGGAAGGTCTGGAGTTTCGTCAGGCGGGCAACTCAGGCGTGCCGCACGGTCAGAACGCGTTGATCCCCGTCAGCTCCCGTCCCACCACCAGCTGGTGGATGGTCTCGGTGCCCTCGTAGGTGATCACCGACTCCAGGTTCATCGCGTGGCGGATCGCGCAGTGCTCGGTGGTGATGCCGGCGCCGCCCAGCAGGTCGCGGCACTGGCGGGCGATGTCGATCGCCATGCGGCAGTTGTTCCACTTGGCCAGGCTGACCTGGGTCGGAGCCATCGTGCCGGCATCCTTGAGCCGGCCCAGCTGGACCACCAGGAGCTGCGCCATGGTGATGCGACGCGCCATGTCGGCCATCTTCAATTGGGCCGACTGGGTCGCGGCCACCGGGCGGCCGAACAGGATGCGCTCCTTGGTGTAGCCCAGCACTTCGTCAAGGCAGGCAATCGCCGCGCCGATCGGGCCCCAGGTGATGCCGTAGCGGGCCTGGGTCAGGCAGCCCAGCGGACCCTTCAGGCCCTTCACGTTGGGCAGGCGGTTGGCATCGGGCACGCGCACGTTGTCGAAGAACAGGCCGCTGGTGACCGAGGCGCGCAGGCTCATCTTGTGCTTGATCTCCTGGGCGGCAAACCCCGGCATGCCCTTCTCGACCACGAAGCCCTGGATGCCCTCATCGGTCTGCGCCCAGACAATCGCGATGTCGGCCAGGTTGCCGTTGGTGATCCACATCTTGCTGCCGTTGAGCACCCAGTCGCCGCCATCTTTTTTTGCGCTGGTCTTCATGTTGGCCGGGTCGGAGCCGCCGTGCGGTTCGGTCAGGCCGAAGCAGCCGATGGTCTCCCCGCGCGCCATCGAGGGCAGCCAGCGCTGCTTCTGCTCCTGCGTGCCATAGGCGAAGATCGGGTACATGCACAGCGAGGACTGCACCGAGACGAAGCTGCGGATGCCCGAATCGCCGCGCTCCAGCTCCTGGCAGATCAGGCCGTAGGACACCGAGTTCAGGCCGCCACCGCCGTACTCCTCCGGCAGCGATGAACCCAGCAGGCCCAGCTCGGCGATCTCGGGAATCAGCTCGCGCGGAAAGCGGCCCTCATCGAAGGCGTCGCCGATGATCGGCAGCACGCGCTCGTCGGTGAACCGCGCCACCGTGTCATGCACGGCGCGCTCCTCCTGGCTCAGCAGGGAGCGGGTGTCGTACAGGTCGTAGGGATTGAGGGACATGGCGGACTCGTGCGCGAAAACGACCATTGTAAGCAGCACGCCCGACGGAGCGCACCCTGCTCGCCTCTGGCCAAACGCGAAGGGGCCGGAATATCCGGCCCCTTGGGCGTATTACCGCCAGCTGTGATCGCGATCAGCCGCGCGGAGTACCGGCCACGGACGCCGTCTGCACCACCACCTCGCCATCGATCACGGGCAGGCGGTCACCAGGGCGATCGTTCATGCGCACGGTGCGCTCTTGGCCGTCGAAGCGGTAGGTGACATCGTAGCCCACCACCTCATCCCGACTGCCCAGCGAAATGCGCTCGCCGGGCTTGCTGCCCATGCGCTTGCTGCCCGTCGTGCCGTCCGGATTGCGAAACGAGACGTCGTAGCCGACCACACGGCTGGACTGGGAGGTGTCGGCAACGGTGCGGCACTGCCGGTCCACCCGCTCCACGACCCGCCCACCGACATGATTGCGGTCGACGCGGTTACCTACAAAACCACCGGCTACGGCGCCGGCCGCGGTCGCTGCCTTCCGCCCGTTGCCCTTGCCGACCTGGTTGCCCAGGACGCCGCCGATCACCGCACCGGCAACCGTCCCGCCGACGTTGCCATCGCGTTCGGGCAGGCGCTCCTGCACCACCACGTCGTTGCACACCTGGCGCGGATTGGACACCGTGCTGGTTTCACGGACCGGATCCACCCCGGTGACGACCGCGTACATGGGTTCCTTTTCCGTCACTTCCTCCACGTCGACCACCTGCGCGTACGCAAGCAGCCCCGCCGGTGCGGGGTCCAGCGCGGCGATCGAGCCGTCGGCCCGCGAATCGCCGGAGAACCCGATCAGCGAGTTCCCTGGAACAGGCGAAAGATCCGCCGCGGCATGGGTATCGGCCGGTGATCTGTCGAACGAATTGTAGGCGGCAACCGCGACGCCACCGACCATCAGGGCAGCAACGGCAACGGCAAGCATGTTCTTGTTCATCTCTCCACCTCATCCGTACGGGACCCGCCCGCGATTTCGACTGGGCCCATTCCACCATCACCCGGCTGAACGGAACCGCACTTTGCGTCACATGTTGCCAAAATGCGTCTGCACAGCGGCAACATGGCAGTTGCGATACTGATGACGGTCGCACCCGCATACGAGGACACCCATGGCCAACCCCCTTGTTTCACCCTTCATGGGCTGGGCGCGGAAGCTGCGCTTCCCCACCCTGTTCAAGATCACCGCTGCGCTGTTCCTGCTATCGCTACTGATTCCCGATCCCGTGCCGTTCGTGGACGAGATCCTGCTGGGGCTGGGCACCCTGATGTTTGCGCAATGGAAGCAGCGCGGGCAGGTGATCGACGCGCCGCCAAAGGTGCGGCGTTGACCCGGCCGGCCCGGTAGCCGCGCCGTGCTGGTAGACACCCCGTGCTGGTAGACACGCATTGCCACCTGGATGCCCCCGAGTTCGACCCGGACCGCACGGCGGTGATCGAGCGCGCCCTCGCCGCCGGCGTGACCCGGCAGGTGGTGCCGGCGACGATTGCCGCAGGCTGGCCGGGCTTGCGCGATGTCTGTGCCTCCCGTGAGGGGCTGCACCCCGCCTACGGTCTGCACCCGATGTTCCTGGACGCACACCGGCGCGAGCACATGGCGCAGCTGGAGCAGTGGATCGAGCGTGAGAAGCCGGCAGCCGTCGGCGAATGCGGGCTGGACTTCTACATCCCCGATCCGGACCGGGATGAGCAGGCGTGGTACTTCGATGCCCAGCTCAAACTGGCCCGCGACTTCGACCTGCCGGTGATCGTGCACGCGCGCCGCGCGGTGGATCAGGTCATCGCCGCGATCCGCCGGATCGGCAATCTTCGCGGTGTCGTCCACAGCTTTCCCGGCAGCCAGCAGCAGGCGGAGATCCTCTGGGAGCACGGCTTCATGCTCGGAATCGGCGGGCCGGTCACCTACGAGCGAGCCAGGCGGCTGCGCCGGATCGTCGCGACCATGCCGCTGGAATGGCTGCTGCTGGAAACCGACGCCCCCGACCAGCCCGATGCCGCCCATCGGGGCAAGCGCAACGAACCTGCGCGCCTCACCCACGTGCTGGACACGATCGCCGGTTTGCGCGAAATCGCGCCGCAGGAACTGGCGGCCGCCACCTCGGCCAATGCCGAGCGACTGTTCGGCCTGCCGTCGTCCCTGCAATCGGGCTGAGGCGCGACCAGCCCGCCGCTCGTGCACAATCGACCGATGCAAGGGGAGCGGGCATGCAGTCAGTAGAGGGAAAAATTGTCCTGGTCACCGGCGCGGCGATGGGCATGGGCCGGCTCTACGCCGAGCGTGCCATCGCCGAGGGCGCCAGGTCGGTGGTGCTCTGGGACCTGGACGGACCGGCACTGGCGGCCACCCGGGACGAGATCGGCCGGGCGGGCACGCAGGTGCACGCCCATGTTGTCGACGTCGCCTCCCTCTCCGACATCACCACCGCCGCGGCGCGGGTGCGCAGCGAGGTCGGCGATCCGGAGGTGGTCATCAACAACGCCGGCATCGTGCGCAGCAAGCTGTTCTGGGAGCACGACCACAGCCGCGACATCGCGGCGGTGATGGACATTAACGTGCTGGCGCTGATGCACATCGCCCGTGAGTTCCTGCCGGCGATGATCGCCAACCCCGGGCCCGCCCGGCTGCTCAACGTGGCCTCCGCCTCCGGGATGCTGTCGGTGCCGCGGATGAGCGTCTACGCCGCGTCCAAATGGGCGGTGATCGGCTGGAGCGATTCGCTGCGACTGGAGCTGCTGCGCGCAGGCCACGGCCACGTGCGCGTCACGACCCTGATCCCCAGCTACATCACCACCGGCATGTTCGCCGGTGCGCGGCCGCCGCTGCTGACCCCGCTGATGGCGCCGGAGGATGTCGTCGACCGCGCCTGGCGGGCGATGAAACACGGCAAGCCACGCCTGATGATGCCGTGGTCGGTCTGGCTCAGCGGCGCCCTGCGCGGAGTGCTACCGCTGCCCTTGTGGGACGTGCTGGCCGACAGGGTGTTCCGCGTCTACTCCTCGATGGACCATTTCACCGGACGCGGACCCAAAACCGGCGCATGAAAAAAGCGGGCCGAAGCCCGCTTTTCTGCCATCAAGCGCTGGCGCCCGGACGGATTACTCCGCCGCGGCGCCCTCGCCTTCCTCGACGGCTTTCATCGACAGGCGGATGCGGCCCTGCTTGTCGACTTCCAGCACCTTGACCTTGACCATGTCGCCTTCCTTGAGCACGTCGCTGACCTTCTCGACGCGGTCGTTGGAGATCTGCGACACGTGGACCAGACCGTCCTTCCCGGGGGAGATCGTCACGAACGCGCCGAAGTCCATGATCTTGGCGACCTTGCCTTCGTAGATGCGGCCCGGCTCGACGTCCGAGGTGATCTGCTCGATCCGGTCCTTGGCAGCCTGGCCGGCGATCGCGTTGACCGAGGCGATGGTGATCGTGCCGTCGTCCTGGATGTCGATCTGGGTGCCGGTTTCCTTGGTGATGGCCTGGATGACGGAGCCACCCTTGCCGATCACTTCGCGGATCTTGTCGGGATGGATCTTGATGGTGATCAGGCGCGGCGCGAACTCGCTCAGCTCGCCACGCGGGCTGGTCATCGCGTTGGCCATCTCGCCCAGGATGTGCAAGCGACCGGCCTTGGCCTGCTGCAGCGCGGCCTTCATGATCTCCTCGGTGATGCCCTGGATCTTGATGTCCATCTGCAGGGCCGAAATGCCCTCGCTGGTACCGGCCACCTTGAAGTCCATGTCGCCCAGGTGATCCTCGTCGCCGAGAATGTCGGACAGCACGACGTAGTCATTGCCCTCCTTGACCAGACCCATCGCGATACCGGCCACCGGTGCCTTGATCGGCACGCCGGCATCCATCAGCGCCAGCGAGCTGCCGCAGACCGACGCCATCGAGGAGGAACCGTTGGATTCGGTGATCTCCGAGACCACGCGGATGGTGTACGGGAACGCTTCCATGGTCGGCATCACGGCGAGCACGCCGCGCTTGGCCAGACGGCCGTGGCCGATCTCGCGGCGCTTCGGGCCCATCATGCGGCCGGCTTCGCCCACCGAGTAAGGAGGGAAGTTGTAGTGGAACAGGAAGTGGTCCTTGTACTCGCCACCGACCGCGTCGATGACCTGGCCATCGCGCGCGGTACCCAGGGTGACCGCAACGATCGCCTGGGTCTCGCCACGTGTGAACAGCGCCGAGCCGTGCACGCGCGGCAGGATGCTGACCTTGGAGCTGATTCCGCGCACCGCGTCGGGGGCACGTCCGTCGATGCGGACCTTGGTGCTGAGCACGGTGCCACGCAGGGTGCTGTATTCCAGCTGCGAGAACTGCTTGGAGACGTCGCCCGGGGTCCAGCCGTTGGCTTCCATCTGCTCGGCCATCGAGGCCAGCACGTCCTTCTTCAGCGCCGAGATGGCGTCCTTGCGCTCGAGCTTGTCACTCACCGCAAACGCCTGGGTCAGGCGATCGCCCAGCGCGGACTTCAGCGCAGCGACCAGCGACTCGTCGGCCGCCGGCGCGGACCAGGTCCACTTGGGCTTGCCGGCTTCGGCAACCAGCTCGTTGATCGCATTGATCGCGACCTGCATCTGCTGGTGGCCGAACATCACCGCGCCCAGCATGACGTCCTCGGACAGCACATCGGCTTCGGACTCGACCATCAGCACCGCATCGGCAGTACCGGCCACGACGAGCTCTAGCTTGGAATCCTCCAGCTCCGAGACCGTGGGGTTGAGGATGTACTCACCGTCCTTGTAGCCGACCTTGGCGGCGGCGATCGGGCCATCAAACGGCGCACCCGACAGGGCGAGCGCGGCGGAGGCGCCGATCAAGGCCGGGATGTCACCGTCGATCTCCGGGTTCAGCGACATCACCGTGGCGATGATCTGGACCTCGTTGCGGAAGCCATCCGGGAACAGCGGGCGGATCGGACGATCGATCAGGCGGGAGATCAGGGTCTCCTTCTCGGTCTGGCGACCTTCGCGCTTGAAGAAGCCGCCGGGGATGCGGCCGCCGGCGTAGAACTTTTCCTGATAGTCGACGGTCAGGGGGAAGAAATCCTGGCCCTCGCGCGCGGTCTTGTTGGCAACCGCGCTGACCAGCAGCACGGTGTCTTCAACGCGGACGATTACTGCGCCGCCGGCCTGGCGGGCGATCTCACCGGTTTCCAGGGTGACCTGGTGCTTGCCGTACTGGAAGGTCTTGGTAATTTTTGACACGTTTGATTCCTATCGGTGCGGGTGCGATGCGGGATCGGCCGGGCGGGCCCGGTCGGTCACCGGCTGGCGACCTGTTGCTGGTTCTACCACGATCTTCCGACCGCGGAAACGCATCGCGGCGCTCGTGAGCGCCGCGATGGGAAAAGGTTTAGCGGCGAAGTCCGAGCTTCGCGATCAACGCCTTGTAACGCGCCACGTCCTTGCGGTGCAGATAATCCAGCAGGCTGCGACGGCGGTTGACCATCATCAGCAGGCCACGACGGCTGTGGTGGTCCTGTTTGTGCTCCTTGAAGTGCCCCTGGAGCATCTCGATGCGTGCGGTAAGCAGGGCAACCTGGACTTCCGGGGAGCCGGTGTCGTTTTCGCCGCGCTTGTTCTCTTCAATGACTTTCTGGGTATCGATGGACATGTGTTGCCTCGTAGACGCGCGACCCGCAGAACGCTGCCGGCACTGGAAAAAAGCGCCGGCGCACCACAATGGTCCGCCGCTGGATGGTAGGAATTGTTGGAACGAAGGAAGCCTGTGTAAGGCAAGGGGAATTGTAGCCCCCTGCCCAGATGACAACAAGGCGCCGGGGAGCCATCTCAGCCCTGTGGCGCTGTCGCCCATGCGAACAGTCGCTGCGGATGGACCCGACCGGCGTCGTCCAGGCGACCGATGCCCAGCACGCGCCCGGACGGGTCGTGGACCGCTACCGTGCCGTCCGCGACGCAGGGTGTCATCGGTACGGCAGGTTGCCCGTAGCTCATGGCGCGTGCCTGCACCTCATCGACATCGACCCGCGCGAAGTCCGCCAGCCCGGCCTCGATGGGCAGGAGCGCGGCGTCCAGAAACGCGTCGCCCTGCGCGGCCAGTGCCTCCAGCGCCTCGAGGGTGAACATCCGCGGTTGCAGGAAGGGATCGACCCACGTGCGCCGGAGCTGCTCGACATGCGCCCCGCACCCCAGCGTTTCGCCCAGGTCTCGCACGAGGCTGCGGATGTACGTACCCGAACCGCATTCCACGCCGAGCTGGAGGCGCTGCGCGCTGCGCCCGAGCAATTCCAGGGAGTGCACGGTTACCTCGCGTACCGGCGCCTCGATCGCCTCGCCGCGCCGGGCCTTGGCATACAGCGGTTCGCCGCCCTGCTTGAGCGCGGAATAGATCGGTGCGCGCTGCTCGATCCCACCGCGCAGCGGCGACAGTGCGGCCTCGATATCGGCATCGGTCAACGCAGGGACGGAGCGCTCGCGAAGTACCGCGCCGTCGGCATCGTCGGTATCGGTGGTGACGCCAAGCACCGCCGTGGCCAGATACGCCTTGTCGGCCCCCAGCAGCAGGCCGGCGATCTTGGTCGCCTCGCCAAAGCAGATGGGCAGCAGGCCGGTCGCCAGCGGGTCCAGGCTGCCGGTGTGACCCGCCTTGCGGGCACGAAAGAGATGACGCGCACGCTGCATCGCCTGGTTGGAGCTCAGGCCAGCGGGCTTGTCCAGCAGCAGCAGGCCGTCCAGGGAGCGAAACCGCGTCCGCGGACGTTTACCCGCGTGGGTCATTCCTGCTGGTCTTCGCCGTCGTCCACGGGCAGCGGCGGATTGTCACGCAACAGGTTGTCGATACGCTCGCCGCGGTCGACCGAGTCGTCGTAGTGGAAATGCAGTTCGGGTACGTGGCGCAGCTTCATCGCCCGGCCCAAATCGTAACGCAACGGCTTGACGAGTTCCTTCAGGCCGGCCATCGCCTCCTGGGAACGCTCGGCCTGCAACGCGGTCACGAACACCTTGGCGTGGGCGAGGTCGCGGGTGACCTCCACATCGGACACGCTGACCGACGGCAGGCCATGCTCGCGCACGGCGGCGTGCACGAGCGTGCCCAGCTCACGGCGGAGCTGGGCGGAAACGCGGTCGGATCGGTGGAAGGTCTTCATGCGATCACAGCGTGCGCTGGACTTCGATGCGCTCGAAGCATTCGATGACGTCGCCCGGCTGCACGTCGTTGTACTGCTTCACGCCGATACCGCACTCCGTGCCGCTGCGCACTTCGTCCACGTTGTCCTTGAAGCGACGCAGGGATTCCAGCTCGCCCTCGAAGATCACCACGCTGTCGCGCAGCACGCGGATCGGCTTGGTGCGCTTGACCACGCCCTCGGTGACCATGCAGCCGGCCACGGCGCCGAACTTGGAGCTGCGGAAGACGTCGCGGACCTCGGCGTTGCCGATGATCTCCTCGCGGATCTCCACGCCCAGGATGCCCGACGCAACCTGCTTCACCTGGTCGATCACGTCATAGATGATCGAGAAGTAACGCAGGTCGACGCCGTTGGTCTCGATGACCTTGCGCGCCGATGCGTCGGCACGCACGTTGAAGCCGATGATGGTGGCCTTGGAGGTCGACGCCAGCTGGGCGTCGGACTCGTTGATGCCACCCACGCCGGAACCGATGACGTTGATGCGGATATCGTCGGTCGACAGCGCGGTCAGGGCCTCGCGCAGTGCCTGCACCGAGCCCTGCACGTCCGCCTTGACGATCAAGGGCAGGCTGAGCTGATCGCCCTGCCCGATCTGCGCCATGATGTCTTCCATCCGGTTGCCGCTCTGGGCGACCAGGCGCGACTCGCGGCGCTGGGCGTCGCGCTGCTCGGCGACGTCCTTGGCCAGGCGCTCGTCCTCCACGACGACGAAATCGTCGCCGGCATCAGGTACACCCGACAGGCCCAGCACCTGGACCGGAATGGACGGCCCAGCCGACTCGACCTGCTCGCCGGCCTCGTTGAACAGGGCACGGACGCGGCCGTACTGCACGCCACAGACCAGGTAATCGCCCTTCTTCAGCTCGCCCTGCTGCACCAGCACGGTGGCCACGGCACCGCGGCCCTTGTCGAGCGCGGACTCGATCACCACGCCGCTGGCGCGGCCGTCGGCAACCGCCGACAGCTCGAGGAACTCGGCCTGCAGCGTGATGGCGTCCAGCAGGCCGTCGATGTTCTGGCCGGTCTTGGCCGAGAGCTCGACGAACTGGGTGTCACCACCGAACTCCTCGGCGACAACCTCGTGCTCGAGCAACTCGTTCTTGACCCGCAGCGGGTCGGCTTCGGACTTGTCGATCTTGTTGATCGCCACGATCAGCGGAACGCCGGCGGCCTTGGCATGCTGCACCGCTTCCACCGTCTGCGGCTTCACGCCATCGTCGGCGGCAACCACGAGCACGATGATGTCGGTCAGCTTGGCACCGCGCGAGCGCATCGAGGAGAACGCCGCGTGGCCCGGGGTATCCAGGAAGCTGATGATGCCCTTGTCGGTTTCGACGTGATACGCGCCGATGTGCTGGGTGATGCCGCCCGCCTCGCCGGTGGCGATCTTGGTGCGGCGGATGTAATCCAGCAACGAGGTCTTGCCGTGGTCGACGTGACCCATGATGGTCACGACCGGCGGACGGCTGCTCTGCTCGGCGTCGAGGTTCTCGACGTGGGCCAGCAGGACGTTTTCCACGTCGGCGGCGTCGGCGCGGACCACGTTGTGGCCGAGTTCCTCGGTCACCAGCGCGGCGGTGTCGTGGTCGATGCTCTGGGTGATTGTCGCCATGACGCCCATCTTGAACAGCGCCTTGACCACTTCGCCGCCCTTCAGCGACATCTTCTGGGCCAGATCGGCAACCGTGATGGTCTCGCCAATGGCGACGTCACGCACGATCGGCGCCGTGGGCCGGGTGAAGCCCGTACCGGTACGGCTCTGGTCGCTCTGGCGGCGCGGCTTGGCGCGGCCACGGGTATTGGTCGAGCGGCGCGCGCGGTCGGATGCACTCAGGTGCATCTGGCCGGCGAAGCGCTTGCCGCCGCGATCCTCGTCGCGGCCCGCCGGGGCGGCTGCACCGCGACCCTTGCGCGGGGCGGCAGGACGGTCGTCGCCGCGCGCGGGTGGCTTGGGATGGCCGTGGCCGTGGGTCGGCGCCGGCTCGGGCACCTCGTCAGGCGAAACCACGACGGGCGCAGCCTCGGCAGCCTTGGCTTCCTCGATCTTACGGCGCGCGGCGTCTTCGGCGTCGCGCTTGGCCTGCTCGGCCTCTTCAGCGCGGCGCTTGTCCGCCTCGGCCAGTGCCTTCTGCTCGGCCAGGTTGCGCTGACGGGACTCCTCCAGCTTGCGCAGGATCTCGGCGCGCTCATCGGTCGGATCCACCACGCCGGCATCGGGCCGGACCACGGTGACCTTCTTGCGCACGACGACATCCACCGTCGACCGGCTCTTGCCACCGCCGACGGTCAGTTCCTGCCGACGACTGCGGTTGAGGGTGATCTTTTTCGGGGCCTCGCCCTTGGCGTCCGCGGTTTCCGGCTTGCCATGGGTGCGACGCAGGAACCCGAGCAATTTGACCTTCTCGGTGCTGGTGACGGCCTGGTCCGGGCCACTGAAGGGCATGCCGGCCTCGGCCAACTGCTCCAGCAACTTCTCGACCGGCGTATTCACCAGTTGGGCCAACTTGCGGATGGTGGTTTGCTGCGACATTCGGTTTCCGTGTCCTGTGGCACGGGACCAGTGCCCGTGCGTGATGATGCATTGTAGCGGCTGGGTTACCTGAACCCGGTCAAAAACCCCGCCGCGTTACTCGAACCAGTGCTTGCGCGCTTCCATGATCAGGGCCGAGGCGCGTGCCTCGTCCAGACCTTCCACGTCGGCGAGCTCGTCGGTGGCAAGGTCGGCCAGGTCATCCCGGGTGACGATGCCCCGCGCTGCCAGCGCCAGGGCGAGATCCTCGTCCATGCCCTCGAGGGTGAGCAGGTCCTGCGAGGGCGCGCCCTCGTCCTCCACCGCCTCTTCCGCGGCCAGCGCGTCGTCGAGCAGCGCGTCGCGGGCGCGGGTGCGCAGCTCCTCGACGATGTCCTCGTCGAAGCCCTCCACGGCCAGCAGCTCGCCCACGGGAACGTAGGCGATCTCCTCGATCGTGTTGAAACCTTCGGCGACGAGGATCGACGCGATTTCCTCGTCGACCTCCAGCTTCTCCTGGAACAGCTGGCGCGCAGCGGACTGCTCGGCCTCCGACTTCTCGGTGACCTGGTCCTGGGTCATCACGTTGAGCTGCCAGCCCGACAGACGGCTGGCGAGGCGCACGTTCTGCCCGCCCTTGCCGATCGCCTGGGCGAGGCGGTCCTCGGCGACTGCCAGGTCCATCGAGTGCTTGTCCTCGTCGACGATGATCGACTGGACCTCGGCGGGCGCCATTGCGTTGATCACGAACTGGGCCGGATTGTCGGACCACAGCACGATATCCACGCGCTCGCCGTTGAGCTCGTTGGTGACCGCCTGCACGCGCGAACCACGCATGCCGATGCAGGCACCGATCGGATCCGTCCGGTTGTCGTGTGCGAGCACCGCGATCTTGGCGCGGTCGCCCGGATCGCGCGCGCAGCCCATGATCGAGACCAGGCCTTGGCCCACCTCGGGCACCTCGAGCTTGAACAGTTCCATCATGAACTCGGGGGCGGCGCGGCTGATGAACAGCTGCGGCCCACGCGGCTCGCTGCGCACGTCGTAAAGGTAGCCGCGCACGCGGTCGCCGGCACGCAGGACGTCACGGGGAATGCCCTTGTCCTTGGTGATGATCGCCTCAGCGTTGCCGCCCAGGTCGACGTAAATGTTGCCGCGCTCGACACGCTTGACGATGCCGGTCACCAGCTCGCCGACGCGGTCCTTCCAGGCATCGATGACCTGCGCGCGCTCGGCCTCGCGCACGCGCTGCACGATCACCTGCTTGGCGGCCTGCGCGGCAATGCGTCCGAACTCCGGGTTGTCGATCTGCTCGTCGATGTAGTCGCCGACCTCGACTCCCTCGACCTCGTCGACGGCATCCATCAGGCGGATCTGGCGATCGGGAGACTCCATGACCACGTCATCGGCGACCACTTCCATGCGCCGGAAGGTCTCGTAGCTGCCGTCCTCGGGATTGATCTTGACCCGGACCAGCACGTCTTCGTCGAGGTAGCGCTTCTTCGCCGCGGAGGCCAGCGCCGCCTCGATCGCATCGAGGATCACCGACTCCGGCACGCCCTTCTCATGGGCGACCGCGTCCACGACCAGCAACAGTTCCTTGCTCATCTCGTCACTCCGCCGCGGGCGGTTCGTCCGCCGTCGGCTTGTTGGTTGATTTTCCGGTTGGATTCTTTCGAGCACCCGGCTTGGCACCGGGCTTGCTTGGCGCCAGCCCCAGCGCGGCCCAGTCGGGGACCAGGCGCGCCTTGTCGATATTGTCCGCCTCCACAAGCAGGTCGGCACCGTCCACCAGGAACGATACGCCTTCCCCGTCGACCCGCGTAATGACGCCGGTCAGCCGCCGCCGGCCATCCATCGGCAGGCGCAGGGTGACCTTGGCGGTCTCGCCGATGAAGCGGGCGAACTGCGCCTGCGTGAACAGCGGACGATCGAGCCCGGGGGAGGACACCTCAAGGGTGTAATTGCCGGAGATCGGGTCTTCTACGTCGAGCTGGGCGGACACCTCGCGACTCACCGCCTCGCAGTCCTCGATCGACACCGACCGCGGCAGTTCGTCACCGTTGCCGGTCTGCGCGGGCGCAGCCTCGTCGGCCGGCACGTCGATGTACAACCGCACGACCGCACCGCCCGGCGAAGGGAGGTACTCGATGCCAAGCAACTCGACTCCCAGCGAAGCCACGGTGGGGGCGAGAAGGCGGCTGATTTCGGCGGCTTTGTCCGTCACGCGTGGCTGACTCCTTGCGGTGGCGAGTGGCACGTGGGTATCTGCAAACCATTCCAGCAAAAACAACAAAGGACCCGATGGGCCCCTTGTCCAAACACCTGGATGTCGGTGCGACACGCGAGCAGAGCGTGTCACCAAGCCCAGGCTTCGATCATCACGGACGACTCCATGGAGGCTGGCCCGCGGAACGCCGTTGTTCGGGCGATCCTGATCTGAAGCTGGTAGCGGGGGCAGGATTTGAACCTGCGACCTTCGGGTTATGAGCCCGACGAGCTGCCAGACTGCTCCACCCCGCATCAGGCCGCCCATTGTATCGGCGGACTTGAAACTTCGCAAGAGCCCGGCAAGACCTCTGGGGGACTTCCTGCCCGACGGACGATGTCCGCCGGTGTTGCCCGAAGCCCTTGTTACCGGACTTCGTACCCTCTCGGGCCGAGCATCATAACCGCTCGCCGCCCAAATGGGAACAACAATCGGTTTGCGTCGCCACCCGGAGCATCGAACGTCGCGCGCGACGTCCGGCGCGCCGACTCAGATGCCGAAGGAACGCTGGCACCACTCCATCACCGGGCTCCAGGCCAGGCCCAGGGCAAGCAGGATCATTGCGTTCACGCCGAACACGATCCGCAGCGGCCGGTTGCTGGACGGCGGATGCACCGCGCCCACCGGCTCATCGAAGTACATCACCTTGACCACGCGCAGGTAGTAGAACGCGCCGATCACCGCGAAAACGATACCGACGATCGCCAACCAGAGCATGTCGCCCTGCACCGCGGCCTGCAGCACCGCAAGCTTGGCCCAGAAGCCGATGAAGGGCGGCACGCCGGCGAGCGAGAACATCACCAGCAGGATCATCAAGGCCATCCACGGATTGCGCGAGTTCAGGCCGCGGTAGTCGATGATCTCGTCGGCCTCGAAGCCCCGGCGTGACATCACCACGATGGCGCCGAAGGCGGCCGCCGCCATGAGCGCGTAGCTGATCGCGTAGAACATCGCCGCCGCGTAACCGCCGGGCGTGGCGGCGGCGAAACCGATCAGCAGGAAGCCGACGTGGGAAATGGTCGAGTACGCCAGCATCCGCTTCAGGTTGACCTGCATGAGCGCGCCGAGGTTGCCGATCGCCAGCGACAGCACCACCAACACGCCCAGCATGAGCCGCCAATGGTCATCCAGCGGCCCCATCCCCTGCTCCAGCAGGCGGTAGGTCAGGCCGAACGCCGCCAGCTTGGGCGCCGAGCCGATGAACAGCGTGATCGGCGTGGGCGCGCCGTGGTACACGTCGGGCAGCCACATGTGGAAAGGCGCGGCGCCGAACTTGAAGGCGATGCCGGCGACCACGAACACCAGCCCCGTGGCCAGCAGCGTCGGCGATTCGGTGTCCTGCGCAGCCAGTGCGACCGCTTGGATGTCCAGGGCGCCGGTCGCGCCGTAGATCAGCGACAGGCCGTAGAGCAGCAAGCCGGATGCGAGCGAGCCCAGCACGAAGTACTTGATGCCGGCCTCGGACGCCATGGAATTGTCGCGATCGATGGCCACCAGCGCGTACGAGCACAGCGCGAGCATCTCCAGGCCGATGTAGATCATCACCAGGTTGCCGGCCGATACCAGCAGCATCATGCCCAGGGTCGCGAACAGCATCAGCACGGACATCTCGCCCTTGTAGATGCCCCGCTCGCGCATGAACGGCCACAGGTAGACCATCGACAAGGCCGACGCCAGCGCGATGCCGATCTTCAGCACGTCCGCCAGCGTGTCGCGCACGAACATGCCGTCGAAGACGACTCCGTGCCCTCCCGCGCCCGCGGCGATCATCGCCGCCACGCCCAGCAACAGGACCATCGACAGCACATGGGTGACGGCGCGGCGGGTCTCGTCCAGGAACAGGTCGAGCATCAGCAGCGCGAAGGCGCCGCCGACCAGGACCAGCTCTGGCAACAACGGCAGCAATTCGGCGGCGGAACGTACGTGGATCATTGGCTATCTCTGATTGGTCAGGCGCAGGTCGCGCGATTGGCCGACTGGACGGGTTGCAACCTGCTTAGAACTTGGATGCGGCGATCTGCATCGCCAGATTGGCGATGGTGGGTTCCATCATGTCGGTCAGCGGCTTGGGCCATACGCCCAGCGCCAGGGTAAAGACGGCAAACACGCCCAGCACGAACATCTCGCGGCCGTTGAGGTCCTTCATCGCAGCGACCTTGTCATTGGCGACCGGACCCCACAGCACGCGCTTGACCAGCCACAGGCTGTAACCGGCGCTGATGATCAGGGTCAGCGCCGCCACCAGGGCGATCAGCGGGTGCTTCTGGAAGCTGGCGACGATGACCATGAACTCGCCGACGAAGCCGGACGTGCCCGGCAGACCGGAGTTGGCCATCGCGAACAACACGTAGAACACGGCGAACGCCGGCATCAGGTTCGCCACGCCGCCGTAATCGCTGATCCGGCGCGTGTGCAGGCGGTCATAGAGCACGCCGATGCTGGTGAACAGCGCCGCGGAAATGAAGCCGTGGCTGACCATCTGCACCATCGCACCCTGCAGGCCGAGACGTGCCGCATCGACGTTGCCGAAGTCGCGCACCAGGCTGAAGGCGATGAAGGTGCCCAGGGTCACAAAACCCATATGCGCGACCGAGGAGTAGGCAATCAGCCGCTTCATGTCCGACTGCGCCAGCGCCACCAGACCCACGTAGACCACCGCGATCAGGCTCAGCGCGATCAGCAGCCACGCCCACTCGGCACCGGCGTCAGGCACGATCGGCAGCGCGAAACGCAGGAACCCGTAGCCACCGATCTTCAGCATGATCGCGGCCAGGATCACCGAGCCGGCGGTCGGCGCCTCGACGTGCGCGTCCGGCAACCAGGTGTGCACCGGGAACATCGGGATCTTGATCGCGAAGCCCAGCAGGAAGCCGAAGAATATCCACGTCTGCTCGGTGGCCGACAGCGACAGCTGCACCATGTCGGCGATCTGCCAGCTGCCGCCCTTCATGTACAGGTAGATCAGCGCCACCAGCATGAACACCGACCCGAGGAAGGTGTAGATGAAGAACTTCAGCGCGGCGTAGACCCGACGCGGACCGCCCCAGACGCCGATGATGATGAACATCGGAATCAGCATGCACTCGAAGAACACGTAGAACAGCATCGAGTCGAGCGCACAGAAGATGCCGATCATCAGCCCTTCCAGGATCAGGAAGGAGGCGTAGTACTGGCTGACGCGCTTGTCCACGCCCCACGCGCCGATCAGCACCAGCACCGAGGTCAGCGCAGTCAGGCCGATCAGCGGCACCGAGAACCCGTCCACGCCGAAGTGGTAGCGGATGTCGAAGGCCGGAATCCACGGCTTGTTCTCGACGAACTGCATCGCCGCGGTGCTGTAGTCGAATCCGGTGAACAGCAGCAGGCTGAGCACGAAGGTGACGGCGGCCACGCCGGTGGCAAACCAGCGGGCGGGGACCGCACGCTCGTTGCCGAGGGCGAGGGTGATCAGGCCGCCGATGATCGGCAGCCAAACAAGCAGGCTCAGCAAAGGAAGCGCGCTCTGGAAGGGCTCGGGGGTCACGTCGCGGTCCTTGTCAGATCAGGTTACGGATGAGCGCGGCCAGCATCACGATCAGGCCAACAATCATCACAAAGGCGTAGTGGTACAGGTAGCCGGACTGGATCCGGCGGCTCAGGTTGGCAACCAGCTCGACCACCCGGACGCTGCCGTTGACGAACAGGCCGTCGATCAACTTGCTGTCCACCACGCTGGATGCCTGGCCGACCTTGAGGCTGCCACCGGCCAGGCCCTTGATCCACAGGGTGTCGAAACCGTACTTCTCCTCGAGGATGCGGACCGGCACGGCCAGTGTTGCGCGGGCCTTGGCAGGCAGGTCCGGCTTCCAGACGTACATCACCGTGGCCAGTGCGAACCCGCCCAGGGCGAGCCAGAACGTCGGCGCGGTCAGGCCATGCAGCGCGAACTGGACCGGGCCATGCCAGACCTCGGCCGCGAGCGCGGCAACCACGTCACGCGCGGCGCTGACATCGATGGAGCCGAGGAAGAACGGCGCCTGTTCGATGTTGCCGCTCCAGTTGGTGCCGAACAGCATCGGGCCGGCAGTGAAGAAGCCGATCAGCACCGAGGGGATCGCCAGCAGGACCAGCGGCACGGTCACCGACAGCGGCGACTCGTGTGGCTCGTGGACGTCGTGGTGCGCGTGCGGGAGGGCGTCAGCGTGGCCGGCGGCCGGCGCGTCGCGGAAGCGCTCCTTGCCATGGAAGGTCAGGTACAGCAGGCGGAAGCTGTAGAACGCGGTCACGAACGCGCCCAGCAGCACCGCCCAGTACGCGTACTGGTGGACCCAGCTGCCACCGGCGCTGGCGTGGTGCGCCGCCTCGATGATGGTGTCCTTGGAATAGAAACCGCTGAGGAACGGCGTGCCGACCAGCGCCAGCGTACCGATCAGCATCGTCCAGTAGGTGACCGGCATGTACCTGCGCAGGCCGCCCATGCGGCGCATGTCCTGCTCGTGGTGCATGCCGATGATCACCGAGCCGGCGCCCAGGAACAGCAGCGCCTTGAAGAAGGCGTGGGTCATCAGGTGGAAGACGCCCGCGCTGTACGCCGACACGCCCAGCGCGACGGTCATGTAGCCCAGCTGGGACAGCGTGGAATACGCGATCACCCGCTTGATGTCGTTCTGCACGATGCCGATCAGGCCGGTGAAGAACGCGGTGGTCGCACCGATGAAGAGGATGAACTGCAGCGCGGTATCCGACAGCTCGAACAACGGCGACATCCGCGCCACCATGAAGATGCCGGCGGTGACCATCGTCGCGGCATGGATCAACGCGGAGATCGGCGTCGGGCCTTCCATGGAATCGGGCAACCACACGTGCAGCGGCACCTGCGCGGACTTGCCCATCGCGCCGATGAACAGGCAGATGCCGATCACCGTCGCGATCGACCACTCGTGCCCGTCGATCACCGACATCGTCTGGCCGACCAGGCTGGTCGAATTAGCGAACACGGTCGCGTAGTCCAGCGATCCAAAGTGCCAGGCCACCGCGGCGATGCCCAGGATGAAGCCGAAATCACCTACCCGGTTGACCATGAACGCCTTGAAGTTGGCGAACACCGCGGTCGGACGCTTGAACCAGAACCCGATCAGCAGGTACGAGACGAGACCCACCGCTTCCCAGCCGAAGAACAGCTGCAGGAAGTTGTTGCTCATCACCAGCGCCAGCATGGAGAAGGTGAACAGGCTGATGTAGCTGAAGAAGCGCTGGTAGCCGTCGTCGCCGGCCATGTAGCCGATGCTGTAGATGTGCACCAGCAGCGAGACGAAGGTCACCACCACCATCATCATCGCGGTGAGCTTGTCGACCATGAAGCCGATGTGGGCCTCGAAGCCGCCGACCTTGAACCAGGTGTAGAGGTTCTCGTTGAACGGTGCAGCACCCTGCCCCACCAGCTGCCACAGCACCCAGCCCGACAGCGCGCAGCTGATCGCCACGCCCAGGATGGTGACGCTGTGCGCCCCGGCGCGGCCGATCCGGCGGCCAAAGAACCCGGCGATGATCGTGCCCACCAGCGGCGCGAGGACGATGGCCAGCAGCGCCGACTTGGAAACGACGAATTCCATACCCGACATCGGATCAGCCCTTCATCAAATCGATTTCGGCGACGTTGATCGTGCGCCTGTTACGGAACAGCGTGACGAGGATCGCCAGGCCAATGGCGGCTTCAGCCGCAGCCACGGTCAGGATGAAGAACACGAATACCTGGCCGGAAGGGTCGCCGAACTGACGCGAGAAACCCACGAAATTGATATTGACCGCGAGCAGCATCAGCTCGATCGACATGATCAGGACGATGACGTTCTTGCGGTTGAGGAAGATGCCCGCAACGGAGATGCAGAACAGCACCGCACCCAATGCGAGGTAGTGGCCCAGGGCCAGGCTGGAAGCGACCATTTCCATTACGCGCCCTCCTCCGGATTGACGTCGGGTGCCACAGGGTCATGCAGGTTGGCGGGCGTGGACGAACCCATCTGCACGACGCGCAGGCGGTCGGCGACGCGCACCTTGACCTGGTGGCTGGGGTTCTGCTTCTTGCCGCCCTCGCGGATCGGCCGCAGGGTCAGGGTCACCGCCGCGATCACCGCCACGGTCAGGATCACCGCCGCGGTTTCAAACGGCAGCAGGAACCGCGTGAACAGCTCGGTCGCGACCCACTCGGTATTGCCCACGCCGGCGGCCAGGGCGGGGTCGGCCGGGAACGGCTCGGCCATCTTGGCGCGCGCGCCGATCAGCATCAGCATCTCGACCAGCATCACCACCGCCACCACCAGACCGACCGGCAGGTAGCGCACGTAGCCCTCGCGCATGCCGACGATATCGATGTCCAGCATCATGACCACGAACAGGAACAGCACCATCACCGCACCGACGTAGATGACGACCAGGGCCACGCCAAGGAACTCCGCGCCCCCCACGATCCACACACAGGCGACCGAGAAGAAGGTGAGCACCAGCGACAGCGCCGAGTGCACCGGGTTGCGCACGCTGATGACGGCGACCGCCGCCGCGACGGCGGCGATGGAAAAAGTGATGAACGCGATGAAGACGAAATCCATGGGGTGCACTCAGCGGTAGGGCGCGTCGGAGGCGCGACGTTCGGCAATCTCGGCCTCGAGCCGGTCGCCAATTGCCAGCAGCTGCGGCTTGGTGACGATGTTCTGTCCGCGCTGGTCGAAGTGGTACTCGTGGATGTGGGTCTCGACGATCGAGTCCACCGGGCACGACTCCTCGCAGAAGCCGCAATAGATGCACTTGAACAGGTCGATGTCGTAGCGCGTGGTGCGGCGGGTGCCATCCTCGCGGCGCTCCGAGTCGATCGTGATCGCCAGCGCTGGGCACACCGCCTCGCACAGTTTGCACGCGATGCAGCGCTCTTCGCCGTTGGGGTAGCGGCGCAGCGCGTGGATACCGCGGAAGCGCACCGACTGCGGCGTCTTCTCCATCGGATACATCAGCGTGTACTTGGGCTTGAACGCGTATTTCAGCGTCAGGCCCATGCCACGCACCAGCTCGATGAGCAGCAGGCTTTTGAAAAAGGAAACGATGCGATTCATGCCTCTACCCTATTGCCCCGGCTCGAACACGCCGAAATACGCCATGACCGCCACCACCGCGATCCAGGCGATCGCCAGCGGAACGAAAACCTTCCAGCCCAACCGCATGATCTGGTCATAGCGGTAGCGGGGGAAAGAGGCGCGGAACCAGATGAAGCAACTGGCGAAGAAGAACACCTTGGCCATCAGCCACCACCAGCCGTCTACCGACAGCAGTGGGATGCCCAGGCCCTGCAACGGGCTGAGCCAGCCGCCAAGGAAGAAGATCGAGACCAGGAAGCTGATCAGGATCATGTTGGCGTATTCGGCCAGGAAGAACAGTGCGAACCCGGCGCCGGAGTACTCGACCAGATGGCCACCGGTGATCTCCGACTCGCCCTCGACCATGTCGAAGGGCAGGCGGTTGGTCTCGGCGACACCGGACACGAAATAGATCACGAACAGCGGCAGCAGCGGCAGCCAGAACCACTCGAACAGGCCGGCGTTGCCGGACTGCGCCATCACGATCTCGGTCAGGTTCAGGCTGCCGGCAGCGAGCATCACGCCCACCAGGGAGAAGCCCATCGCGATCTCGTAGGCGACCATCTGCGCTGCACCGCGCATCGCGCCCAGCAGGGCGTACTTGGAGTTGGTCGCCCAACCGGCCAGGATCACGCCGTATACGCCCAGCGAGGTCATCGCCAGGATGTAGAGCAGACCGGCGTTGGCGTTGGACAACACCACCTTGGCATCGAAGGGGATGACCGCCCAGGTCGCCAGCGCCGGTACCAGCGCCAGCATCGGCGCGAGCCGGTACAGGAACGGCGATGCGGCGGACGGCTGCAGCATCTCCTTGAACAGCAGCTTGAAGACGTCGGCAAAGGTCTGCAGGAAGCCGCCGAAACCGACATATTTCGGCCCAACGCGCACGTGCATCCAGCCGATCAGCTTGCGCTCCCAGAGCACGTAAAACGCGACCGCGAGGATCAGCGGCACGCAGATCGCCACGATCATCAGCACCAGCCACGCAATCGTCCCCACGGCGCCGAACGAGACGAGCCAGCCGTGGAACGGGTCGATAACGCTGTTCATCATGCCGACGCCCTCCCGACCGTGACCCGATCCGAACCCAGCGGCGCGGTGGCGCCGTGGCCGCTCTCGATCCACGCCGTGCCGCGCGCCACCATGTCGGTGACCAGCACGGGCAGCGACGCGGTACCCGCTGCGCTACCGAAGCTGCCGGTCGCGCCATCCTGGAGGCCGAGCTCGCGAGCGTCCTCGGGGTGCAGGCGCACATGCGGGCCGACATTCAGTGGATGGGCCTGCAGCGCGGCGGCGCGACGCACGACCGCGTCGCAGCGGTAGATGGCCGTTCCCACTGCCAGCTCCAGCCCGTCGCTACCCGGCGCAGGCGACTTGCCCGCGACCGGCGTGACATCACGCTTGACCAAGCTGGCGCGCAAACCGGCCAGATCGATGAAGTCGAAGTCCGCCAGCGCCAGATCGCCCGCCAGTGCCCGCAGCACCCGCCAGCCCGGCTGCGCCTGGCCCGGCAGCTTGCCGCCGGCCACGGTAATCTGCTCGCGCCCTTCCAGATTGGTCAGGGTCGCGTCGATCTCCGGCAGCAAGCCGATCGGCAGGATGACGTCCGCCACCGCCAGCGTGGATTCGCAGGCGAAATGGCTGAACGCCACGACCTGCGCACCGGAGAGTGCCTTCATCGCGGTCGCGGTATCGGCAAAATCGAGGCCGGGCTCGACGCCGTACAGGACGTACGCGGCGCGCGCCTCGGCGAGCATGCCCATCGCGTCGCGCGAGGTCGGGAGCACGCCATGATCGGACAGGCCGACCGCATTGGCCCCCTGCGGGATGCGGCACACGCTCGCGCCGGTTGCGGCGGCGAAGTCGCCGACCGCGGCGCGGATGGCGGCGGCATGCGGACCGTTCTCGGCCAGCGCGCCCACAAACACAAGCGCGTTCTCTGTGCCGTTGAGGGCCTCGCGCAAGCCGGCGTCCGCCAGGGCGGCAGCCATTTGCGACGGTGCGACGATGTGCTTGCTGGTCAGGTCAAAGGTCTGCTCGAAATCGACCGGATTGACGACATGGACCTTCGCACCGTTCTGCCATGCCTTGCGCACGCGCGCATTCACCAGCGGCAGCTCGTGGCGCAGGTTGCAACCGACGATCACGATCGCGTCCGCTTGCCCGATGTCGGCAACGCGGGCGGCGAAGACCTGCGCCACGGCCGCATCCGACAGGTCGGCCTGGCTGAGGCGGTGGTCGAGGTTGCCGGTGCCCAGCGCATCCGCCAGGCGCGCCAGCAGCGCGCCCTCTTCATTCGAGGTGGCGGGATGGACCAGCACGCCGAGGTTGTCACCGGCATTGTCGCGAAGCACGCGGATGGCCTCGGCAAGAGCCTCCTCCCAGGTCGCCTCGCGCCACTGGCCGCCTTCCTTGAGCATCGGCGCAATCGCCCGATCGGCGGCGTACAGGCCCTGGTGCGAATAGCGGTCGCGATCGGACAGCCAGCATTCGTTGACCATCTCGTTGTCGCGCGGCACGGTGCGCATGACCTCGCCCCGGCGCACGTGCAGGAACAGGTTGCTGCCCAGCGCGTCGTGGTAGCCCAGCGACTCGCGGGCGACCATTTCCCACGCGCGGGCGCGGAACTGGAACGGCTTGTTGGTCAGCGCGCCCACCGGGCAGACATCGATCACGTTGCCTGACAGCTCGGTGGTCAGCGGCTTGCCGTCGTAGGTGCCGATCTGCAGGTCCTCGCCGCGGTACATGCCGCCCAGCTCGTAGGTGCCGGCAATCTCCGCGGTAAAGCGGACGCAGCGGGTGCAGTGGATGCAGCGGGTCATCTCGGTGGCGACCAGCGGCCCGATGTCCTCGTCGGCCACCACCCGCTTGCGCTCGTTGAAGCGGCTCACCGAGCGCCCGTAACCCAGCGACAGGTCCTGCAACTCGCACTCGCCGCCCTGGTCGCAGACTGGGCAGTCCAGCGGATGGTTGATCAGCAGGAATTCCATCACGTTGCGCTGCGACTTGAGCGCCTTTTCGCTGCGCGTGTGGACCTTCATGTTGTCCATGACCGGCGTGGCGCAGGCCGGTGCCGGCTTGCCCATCTTGTCGACGTCGACCAGGCACATCCGGCAGTTGGCGGCGATCGACAGCTTGTCGTGGTAGCAAAAACGTGGGATCGGGATACCGATCTTGTCGGCGGCCTGGATGATCATCGAGCCCTTGGGCGCAAAGGTGGCCACGCCGTCGATTTCGATCGACACGTAGCCTTCGGGCACGACGGGCGCGTCTTCGGTCGGCTTGTCCGGAGTCGTGCTCATGCCGCTGCCCCCACTACCCGGCCGTCGCGCTGGTCATCGACCAGGAAACGCTTGTTCAAGATTGCGTACTCGAATTCGTTCCAGTAATGGCGCAGGAAGCCCTGCACCGGCCACGCCGCGGCCTCACCGAACGCGCAGATGGTGTGGCCTTCGATCTGGCCGGCCGATTCGCGCAGCACGTGCAGGTCCTCGACGGTCGCCCGCATGTCGACCACGCGGCTGATCATCCGGTACATCCAGCCGGTACCTTCACGGCACGGGGTGCACTGGCCACAGCTTTCCTGGTAGTAAAAACGGGAGATGCGCTGGCAGGCGCGGACCATGCAGGTGGTCTCGTCCATCACGATCACCGCGCCGGAGCCCAGGCCGGAGCCGGCCTTCTGCAGCGCGTCGTAATCCATGGTCAGGCCCATCATGGTCTCGCCCGGCAACACCGGCATGGAGGAACCGCCGGGGATCACACCCTTGATCCTGTTGCCGTTGCGCATGCCGCCGGCGATTTCCAGCAGCTCGGCGAACGGCGTTCCCAGGCGGACCTCGTAGTTGCCGGGCTTGTTGACATGGCCCGACACCGAGAACGCCTTCGCGCCGCCATTGTTGGGCTTGCCCAGGTTCAGGAACCACTCCGCGCCGTTGCGGATGATCGCCGGCACCGAGGCATAGGTCTCGGTGTTGTTGATCGTGGTCGGCTTGCCGAACAGGCCGAAGTTGGCCGGGAACGGCGGCTTGTAGCGCGGCTGGCCCTTCTTGCCTTCCAGCGACTCCATCAGCGCGGTTTCCTCACCGCAGATGTAGGCGCCCGCGCCCAGCGCGTTGTAGATGTCGACGTCGATGCCTGAGCCGAGAACGTTCCTGCCGACCAGGCCGTTGGCGTAGGCGTCCTTGAGCGCCTGCTCGATGCGCTCGAAAGGCTCGTGGTGGAACTCGCCGCGCATGTAGTTGTAGGCCACCGTGGAGCCCGTCGCGTAGCACGCGATCAGGATGCCCTCGAGCACCGCGTGCGGGTTGTAGCGCAGGATGTCGCGGTCCTTGCACGTACCCGGCTCGGACTCGTCGGAGTTGCAGAGGATGTACTTCTGCACCCCGTCGTCCTTGGGCATGAAGCTCCACTTCAGGCCGGTCGGGAAGCCCGCGCCGCCGCGACCGCGCAGGCCCGACTGCTTGACCATCTCGATGATGTCCGCGCGCGGGATCTTCTCGGCCAGGATCCTGCGCCAGGCTTCATAGCCACCGATCTCGACATAGTTGTCGTAGGACCAGGGCGTGTCGAAGTGCAACGTGGTGTAGACCACGTTGTGCTCCTGGGGAGCCGGGCCCACCGGGCCGGTGCTCTTGGAATAATCGTGGTGGGACATGTTCTGCCTCACTCCAGACCAGCGAAGATCGCGTCGACGGCAGCGGCGTCGAGCTTCTCGTGGTAATGACCGTTGACCAGCATCACCGGGGCACCGCAGCAGGCGGCGACACACTCCTCCTCGCGCTTGAGGAACACCCGGCCATCGGGGCTGGACTCGCCCAGCTTGCAGCCCAGCGTCTTCTCCGCATGGGCGACCAGTTCTTCGGCGCCGTTGAGCCAGCAGCTGATGTTGGTGCAAAAGGCGACGTTGTTGCGGCCCACCGGCTCGAGCACGAACATCGAGTAGAAGGTCGCCACCTCGTAGGCCAGCACCGGCGGCAGGCCCAGGTAGCGGGCCACGGCGGCGATCAGCTCGTCGCTCAGCCAGCCGCCGTTCTGCTCCTGGGTCGCAAACAGCCCCTGGATCACCGCCGAGCGCTTGCGGTCGGCCGGGAACTTGGCCACCCAGTGGTCAATGAACGCGCGCGTCGCATCGGACAGCACGACCATCGGGTCGACGTTGCGGCACGCCTCGAAATTTCCAGTCGCTTTCATTCGTTCAGATCCTCAGCGATCGCCTTCTCAGCGATCCACCTCGCCAAACACGAGGTCATAGGTACCGATCATCGCCACCGCGTCGGCCAGCATGTGCCCGCGGATCACGGCGTCCATCGAGGACAGGTGGGCAAAGCCCGGCGCGCGCAGCTTGACCCGGAACGGCTTGTTCGCGCCGTCCGACACCAGGTAGCAACCGAACTCGCCCTTGGGCGCCTCGACCGCGCAGTAGGTCTCGCCGGCAGGCACGCAGTAGCTTTCGGTGAAGAACTTGAAGTGATGAATCAACGCTTCCATCGACTCCTTCATCTCCTCGCGCGCCGGTGGCCGGACCTTGTAGTTGTCGACCATCACCGGGCCGGGATTGACCCGCAGCCAGGCGACGCACTGCTTGATGATCCGCGTGGACTGGCGCATCTCGGCGACGCGGACCAGGTAGCGGTCATAGCAGTCGCCTTCGGTGCCCAGCGGGATATCGAAATCCAACTCCGCGTACTTGGCGTAGGGCTGCTTCTTGCGCAGGTCCCATTCGATGCCCGAACCGCGCAGCATCACGCCCGACATGCCCCAGGCCTTGGCCAGTTCCGGGCTGACCACGCCGATGCCGACGGTGCGCTGCTTCCATATCCGGTTGTCGGTGAGCAGGGTCTCGTATTCGTCGACGCGGTGCGGGAAGTCGTCGCAGAAGGAGTCCAGGTAGTCCAGCATCGAGCCTTCGCGCCAGGCGTTGAAGCGCTTGAGCTTGCCGCCCTTTCGCCACGGCGACTCCTTGTAACGCGGCATGACGTCGGGCAGGTCGCGGTAGACGCCGCCGGGACGGTAGTAGGTCGCGTGCATGCGCGCGCCCGACACCGCCTCGTAGACGTCCATCAGCTCTTCGCGCTCGCGGAACGCATACAGCATCACCGCCATCGCGCCCAGATCGAGGGCGTTGGAGCCCAGCCACATCAGGTGGTTCAGCAGCCGGGTGATCTCGTCGAACATGGTGCGGATGTACTGCGCACGCTCCGGCACCTCCAGCCCCATCAGGTTCTCGATGGCGCGCACGTAGGCGTGCTCGTTGCACATCATCGAGACGTAATCGAGGCGGTCCATGTAACCGATGGACTGGTTGAACGGCTTGGATTCGGCGAGCTTCTCGGTGCCGCGGTGCAACAGACCGACATGCGGGTCGACGCGCTGCACGACCTCGCCGTCCATCTCCATGATCAGGCGCAGCACGCCATGGGCGGCCGGATGCTGCGGACCGAAGTTCATGGTGTAGTTGCGGATCTCCGCCGAGCCGGTGACGCCGCCGTGCGGATTGTCGGTGGTCTCGTTGATCAACGGCATGGTGGTGGCAGGCGTGCTCATGGCTTCAACCCCAGACGCGTGGCCGTTTCATCGGCGGCGGTCAGGTAACGCGAGTCATCGCGGATCACGCGCGGGACCAGCACGCGCGGCTCGATGGAGACCGGCTCGTAGATCACGCGCTTGCGCTCGGCGTCGTATCGCACTTCGACGTTGCCGATCAACGGGAAATCCTTGCGGAACGGGTGGCCGATGAAACCGTAGTCGGTGAGGATGCGACGCAGGTCCGGGTGGCCCTCGAACACGATGCCGAACAGGTCGAACGC